>NZ_AFEJ02000001.1:1200000-2400000 GCF_000238775.2 Acaryochloris sp. CCMEE 5410
TCACACCACACTGCTTTAGATGTGCTGAAACACCGATTGAGACTGGGTTCAAGCAAGGTGTGATCAATATCATACTTAGGTGCCATGCTTTTTCATGCTTTTTCATGCCAGTTGACTTTGGCTTTACCTCTAAGTTGAATCTTGTATGCGCTAGGAACATTTTCCCAGCAACCTTCATAAGAAATGACCAACATGGCTACTTCTAATCAGTTAATCGATGACAACAATCCCTTTGATGACATTGATGTAAGTGACGGCTCTAATTTTACTCTTGTTGATATTGATGGAGATGGAGATCTTGATCTGGTAGGCACACTCAATTTCTTTGAGAACATAGGCGATGACAAGAATCCTCGTTTTATGGAGCAAGTGGGTAGCGATAATCCCTTTGATAGCTTAGATATTAGAGTTAACGATAATCTAAGCTTTGCCGATATTGATGGAGACGGAGATCTCGATGCCATCGCAGGAAATGTTTTTGGCACCCTCACATTTTTTGAGAATACGGGTAGTGTCAACAATCCAGTTTTTACCCAGCAAACTGGAGCAAATGATCCTTTTAATGGCGTAAGTTTTTTTGAGGCTATTGACAATGGTATTGTTCCTGTTGGTTTAGTGGGCCAAACTGCTCCGAGTTTGATCGATATTGATGGCGATCGGGATCTTGATCTGGTTTTAGGAGCAGGGAATGGCACGCTCATATTTTTTGAGAATGCAGGCGATGAAAGCAACCCAGTTTTTACCCGGCAAAATGGAGCAGATAACCCCTTCGGCAACATAAAGGTAAGAGATAACGCCAATCCGGCCTTTAGCGATATTGATGGTGATGGCGATCTTGATGCCATCGTGGGAAGCAGTGATGGGACTCTCCACTTCTTCGAGAACACAGGTGATGTCAATAATCCCGTATTTGTCGAACAAACCGGCCTTGATAATCCCTTTAATGGCATTGATGTAGGGACAGGCTCTCAACCAACCCTCGCAGATATTGATGGTGATGGCGACCTTGATTTCCTGGTCGGCGCGGACAACGGCAACCCAAACTTCTTTGAAAATACTGGTCCGAGTGAAACAGAAATCAATTTCGTGGATTCGAGCTTAACCATCACCGACGTCAATGGCGGCAACTCTGCCGATACGCTCACCCTGACTGAAACAGAAAGCACACTCCAAATCGAAGATCCGAATCAAGCCTTTCAAGTGAGCGATGGTGTCGCTCTCAATAGCTTCAATAGCGCCGAAATCCCTCTGGCTCCCATTCAAGAACCGATTGAGATTAATACCTTAGCCGGGGATGACTCGATTATTGCTGATATAACTCTAGCCATATCTGTGAATGCTGGAAACGGTGAGGATACAGTCCGCGGCGGTAGGGGTGATGACTCTATTAACGGAGGCGGTGGAGATGACCTCCTCCTGGGTAGGAATGGGAATGACCGCCTAGTCGGCAATGGTGGAAATGACACCCTCCTGGGTGGAAGTGGAGATGACCTTCTCCTGGGTGGGAATGGGAATGACCGCTTAGTCGGTAGTAGTGGACATGACACCCTCAATGGTGGCATTGGCAGTGATACCCTCTTTGGTTCCAGTGGGAATGACCACTTAATTGGTAATGGTGGAGATGATGTTCTCAATGGTGGGGGTGGAAACGACCTCCTCGTTGGCAGCACAGGTTCAAATGTGTTGAATGGAACCGATGCCACTCACAGAGGCGTGAATGAGCAGGATATCTTAGTGGGGGCTCGAGGCAGAGCGGATCAGTTTGTGTTGGGCGACCGTTCCGGAGCCTATTATCTAGATCGAAGATTTATTAATGGGGCCAACAGTCTTGCCCAAATCCGTGATTTTGAGAGCTTAGACACCATTGTTCTCAGCGGCTCTAGCGGTGACTATCGAATCGCAACCAGGGGTGGCAACTCAATTATCTTTAGGCGTGAAGCGGGGCCAGATGATGCGATCGCAGTTATCGAAAATATCGTCGGTCTCAATCTCAATGGCGATCAGTTTAGCTTTGTCTAAAGATCTATATCACTGATTCGATATCGATAGGGATAAATAGGGGGCTCACCTCGTCTATCCCTCTATTTGCATATCAAAAGTGAGTTAATTGAAGCCGAAAACACCGTCAATCTGGTTAATCACCCCACGATAAAAATAATCAAATCCGTATGTTGACTGTTGTCTTAAATAGAATTAGGGTCCACACCAAGTGCCTTTAACTTTTCAGCTAATCGCTCAGCCCGAGCCTTTTCCTGCTCAGCGCGATCTTTCTCTTGCTCCACTCTCTCTTCTGGTATGAGTAAACGATCGCCATCCTGATTAAACCAGTAAAGCCATTCTCGTTCCCGCCCCAGATAGGTTCCGCGCTCTCGCCCAAGCCCTAAGCCAATTTCAGGTAGCCAAACTGGATTTCCATCTAATTGTTGGTAAGTGCCATTCTCCAAGGCATACACTTCCAGGGGCTGTCGCTTCCGACGAGACCGTTGATTCGGAAGGTAAACAGCGTAATAGCGAATCCCTAAATTTGCGTAGATTGTCTTTTTCCGTTCGTATTCGCCGCCATAGGTCTTGGATACAACCTCTAGGGCTAAAACCGGAGGAATATTATCCTCCTCCCAAAACACATAGCTTAAACGGCCATCTTCACCAATAAACCGTTCAACCCCAAGGCTAAGAAAGCCATCTGGCACGATGGCTGGCTGGTCGGGGTCGTAGTAGATGCCCATATCGACGCCAAAGAACCAATCGACTCGTTGGGGCCATGCCATTGCCAAAATGCTGTCGAGCAAATTGGGGATGAGATTTTGCAGTTCATTATCCACGGGCGTATCGTCTGAGTCCGGTAACTCAGCTGAGGAGGGGAGGCATTGTCTGGGGTCGTATTGAAGAACCATGGGTATTCTCAGTTATGGCCTTGACTATTGCTATTTTAGCGGCCATTTCAGTCGTTCTCTTACGACAAGCTGCGATCGCATGTCTGTTACTCAAACGTTTGATATGGATCTGAATTCGGTGCTTCTGGGCGATACAAACACGTAAAAAATAGCGATAATTCAACCTTTTCACAAGGCTATAATAGTCCTAGTCAATACGCCCTCACTGATATGAAAACGGTTGCGATTTTGCCTATTGCCAATGACGCTGGGGGGTAATCCTATCGTGCGATCGCAGGGGATAAACTTTCTGAAGGAAAAACCGCAGGTCAGGCTTTAGACGCATTGACAGAAAGACTTGGCGAACAGCACTTTAGCGCCTTGCTGGTCGTTCAAAAATTTGAGCCTGATGCTTTATTTAATGCCGATCAACAGGCACGATTATCTGAACTGATGGAAATGTGGCGAACGGCAAGAGACCAAGGACAACCGTTGTCGCAAGAACTACAGCTTGAGCTAGACAGCTTAGTTGAAGCAGAATTATTGGCAGCAACGGCTCGTACACGGGCAATAGTGCAGCCTTAAATTGCATGCATCCGTTTTATTCGACTGTTGCCGAACGTGCGCATCATCGCTGTGAATACTGTCAAGCACCAGAGCTAGTTTTTAATTTTCCGTTTGAGGTTGAGCACATCGTTCCTTTGTCTCGCAATGGAACAAATGACCTTGAAAATTTGGCCTTAGCCTGTCGTTCTTGTAATCTCGACAAGGGAAATAGAGTTAGTGGAAAATTACAAGATTCACATGACGTTTTTAGATTTTTTCATCCAAAGATAGATAAGCACTTAGCTAAAATTAATTACATAATCATCGCTGTAGGTTTTCAAAACTCTTTCCACATATTCGACCAAAGATGACCACCCCCAGTAGGCACTCATTTCAATCCACTGATATTTCATGAATTGCCACAGACGCTCAATCAAATTTAGATGGGGAGAATAGCTTGGCAACTCAAACAAGGTAATTCCCCGTTCGGCCCACTCTGCCTTCATCTCATAGATTGCTTGGCTCGTATGGATAGGGGCTTGATCCATCACAATGACGGTGGGCAACTCCACGTCAGCAAAGAAGGTATCAATGCAATGACTGACAACCTCACTGGTGATGGTCTGTTCTGATGTATAAGCATATAGCCCTTGTCGTCGACTCAAAACCCCAGAACATTCAAGCGTTTACTTGAACGAGTCGGGATTTCCAGATAAGTCCCTATGGGTTGCCATCCATAGGGAATACAGGGGACTAACGAAAACCACTCTCATCCATAAAGAATAGGTGGATGTCTCCCTTCTCTTCTTGTTTCTTGAGATGTTCTAACTGCTGTTTTTTTCGAGGTAGTCGGCATATAAAGGCTGGCCTGATGTCCCTTGGCGAAAGCGATGCCAGCTCATGTCCATCTGCTTCAAGACGCGTTTAACGGTGGCCTTTGACACGCGTACTGACCACTGCTGTTCAATCTGAGCTAGCACCCGATTGAGTTGGATGGGAGATGCCTGAGTCCACTCATAAATCTGCTGTTGTTGGTCGGGATTAAACATCGGTTTTCGACCTCGGCCTGGGCGATTATAGAGTCCTGCAAAACCACGGTTATTCCAAGCCTTAAGCCAGTTGTACACGGTTTTAGGACTCACACTAAAAAGGGAGGCTAAGGTGTAGGGACTCCAACCCTGGGCAGACAAAATGAGGCAATGGGCGCGTTGTCTGACCTGATGATGGCGACTACAGTGATAAATCCGATGCAATAAGCGTAAGCTTTCGGTGGAGATAGGACGGACTAATGACATCAAATCAATGGATGTAAAAAAGAGGACTCAGGTAGTTTACAACCTGGAAATTCTATGTAATTAATTTTGTCCATCTGCTTATCTTGCCGTTACTTCGCTTGCAATGCCCGATCTAAAATCGCTCTTGCCGATTCAGCTTGCATCCGGGTTTCGCGATATTGAATATTGGCTTGAGCAAATTTTTTCAGCACCTTAAACCCTTCTTTTAGCTGCAATACGTCTTCTTCGGAGATGGGTTCATCGGAGAACAGTAAATCGACAATTGCCCGAGTTTTCAATGCCTGTTGTTGCAACTCCTGCATCTTCAACTTGAGAGTGGCAAGGAGATTTAAGATTTGCACCGCTTGGGCAACTTCATCTTCTTGGGGAGAGGGCTGAGTCGGAATCGTCGCTTGCACTTCGATAAAATCATTGGGGCTAAAGCCTTGATTGAGGGAGGTTTTAAGTTTTCCACTATCCATCAAATCCATCAGTTGATTCATGGCTTTTTCACGAGCCTTTTTGGAATCTTTGCCTGGAATCTTGATCACTGCTTCTGGGTCTTCTTTCAGGGTGTATTGGACCATGCCGATTCAACTCCTTTAATGGTATATATGTACTATTTTACTAGAAAAAGTATAAATTGGGGAAAGAAATACGGTCTCCAAGCAGGAATATGGCAATGCAGCCAATTCAGTGATAAAGCAGCATAGCAAGCGAGCAGCATGTCCGAATCTAAATCCCTAAATTCCACATCACAGCCAATGGCAGATAAGATCCAGCGGCTTCATCGTCTAGCCTTTTTGCTAGACAACTCCATCTCTATTCCGGGTACCAAACTCCGTTTTGGACTAGACCCGATCTTGGGCCTCCTAGGAATTGCAGGGGGGAGTGGTGATGTCGTTGGCGGTGCGGTTGGAGCCTATATTGTCTACCAAGCCGCTCAGATGGGACTCCCCAAGGATGTAGTTTGGCAAATGGTGGTGAATATTCTGCTCGACTCTTTGGTGGGGATTGTGCCGGGGATAGGTGACTTCCTTGACTTTACCTGGAAAGCCAATACCCGAAATATGGCTTTAGTGGATCATCACCTAACGGTATCATCCACTCCTAAGAAAGGTAATCCTCTCTTTGTCGTTGGAATTACCCTGCTGACTGTGCTTATCGTTCTCGGATGCGCGTTCTTGACATTGCTGTTGATCAAAACTATTTTTCAGCTTTAGAACAAAAGATTGAGGTGGGACATTGAATGCCTCTAGCAATCCCCGGTTAATAATCTCCACCCCCACTGCCACTACCATAATCGCTACCGCTACTACCGTAGTCACTACCACTAAAGCTACTAAAATCCGATCCACTACTTGAGTTCCAAGAGCTATCGTCAGACCAGAGAGAGCTGCTTGAAGATGATTCACGCTGTTGTTCGTCCTCTGCTCGTGAGACAGAATATTCAAGTGCGTCGATTCTGCTCTCCAGACTGTCCAGAGATGATGAATTCCAAGCTAGGGAGCCAAGCTCTACCTGATGCCGACTTTGCAATACTTGGTTCCGACGCTGAATGCTTTCTAGCTGTCTCTCCAGCATTCGTTTCTTTTCCTGAAGCCTCACCGGATAGTCAACAATTCGGGTAAGGGTCATCATCCAATCTTTTTCTAGAGTTCGTGTCTGCTCTAGTCGCTTGAGGGCATCACCAAAATGCTTCTGTTGATAAGCCTGAATAAATTGAGCGTGGTTGTGGGGAAACTGCTCGTTCTTCACGGCTAAGGCTTTTTCCACATTTGTTTCATATCGCAGGTATGGCTCGTGGGGGAAGTGGGTCTTTACTTGCTCAAGGGCTGTCGAAGCTTGTGCAATTTTGTCTGCCAGTTTCTTGCCGGAAAAACGCTGGGGGGTCACCTTCTCGCATTTTCTCTTATCCATGACGGCTTGTTGAATCCGTGATGCCAGCCGGTCTAGCATTTCAGTTGCTTTTTTTTGGGTCTCTACTGAATTCACGATTTGCGAGGATGTGAATTCTAGTTCAGTCTGTTGAATCAGTTGTTCATATTCGCTTACCCAGTTCTCAAACCCATGAGATGAATTTACAAAGGCCCCTTGATGGAGTCCATAACGATTAAATTCTGGAATATGCTCGTTTAAAATTTTCCCCGGACACTTCAGTAAGGCTGTGAATATATCTTTCTGGGATAGTTCTAAGTAGCTTTGTTGAATAGAGAGCAGTTCGCTCAAAGCCGATTGTATGGATTGCCATTGATCGTTTAGGCCACTTTTAAGCTCATCAGCCATCAACGTTTGGGAGACATCGATCCCTTCACGCAAACTGGCGAGAACCACTGGGACTTTGTTGTTTTCAACGATCACACTGTCTTTCGTTAGAGTGTAGATCGCTTGACGAGACTTCCCTTTGTTTAACAAGGCTTGAGCTTGGGTGACTAATTCGCTGGCAACAGATGACCAGGCCATAAATTCTGCCAAGCGATTCACGATTAGGTCAAACTTGATCTTGAGCTTCTCATCAATGTCTAAGGGGAGTGCCTGGAGTTTTGGTAGCTCATTATTTTCTACCTCCAAGTAAAGATTTGAGGTATTTTGGCAGAGGGTTGACCATTCATTAATTAGCTTTTGAGCCTTGGCTTTCCGCCGCCGTCCAGTCATCAGGATGAAGCCAATTCCACCCATACCTCCCACAAATGGAAGCGCATTGACGAATGCTTGCCACCAGGACTGAAGATTTTGGTTATACTGCTCCCGTTCTTGGGCAGCAACTCGCTCCTGCTCTTGCCGGGCTTTAGCAGCTTTTTGTCGCCGGACCTGTGTTTCTCGGTAGGACGTAACTTGATTTTCAATATTGGTGACGATATCTATCATTGCCCCTTCAGGATCGGCAGGCATATTGGCTTTTAAGGCCGGAATGACCAGTCCAGTGGGACTGGAGAGCAATGCTGGTAGCACACCTGCTTCTCGGCCCACTTTACCTGCGTTGACTCCTACTGAGCCTTTATAGACACTCACACGCTTACGTACCCAGAAGATGACAACATAGTTCTCTCGAGGAAAGCCTGGGCGATTGGTCCAGATTGACAACAGCTCATCGACTTTTGCCACTCCCAAAGGCTTACCTGAAGGGATAAGCTCATTACCTTGTTGGGCTGCCACCACAAAATAGCGCAGACCTTCTTTGGATTCCTGGGCAAGCTGAGTCTCCAATTTGGGAGAGAACTGGAAGGGGGCAATAGGATGATCCGACAATGCTGGATCGACATAGACTGATTTGCCCGGATCAAATTCCGGCATCCAGGTCGACGTTGCGATCGCAGGGGTGTATTGAGACAGCAAAATCAATGTAGCCGACGTTAGCGGAAGAACTTTGATGCCGATACTCAACATGGATGTCTTCTTAATTGCTAGGGAGTAGGTTGTGAATACCTGAGATTGGATCTTGAGCTAGCCCCCCGCATCTCTAGTGATACCACCTCGAATAAGACGTTACTTCCAGAGAGGTGCATCACTCCAGAACTATCTCCAAAATTCGTTATCTCTGCTAAAGTCCATTAGGTATGAATTGAATACCCCCAGGTCCTTTGGATTTATTCCCCCAACTCATCATACGAAATGGGCTCAACACTTTACCATATTGGTTTTAGCCGGGATGACCTTGGTAGCAATCCCCCAACATTGGCTTTATTATCGGGCGATCCTGAACGCGCCTATCAGATTGCCAACCAATATTTAGAAAATGTGCAGCGACTATCAGAAAATCGTGGTCTGCATAGCTATTGGGGAGTCTTACCCAACGGATGTCCCATATTATCTGCAACGAGCGGAATGGGTGCCCCTTCCTTGAGTATTGTCGTTAATGAATTAGTCCAAATTGGCATCAAGAAAATTATTCGCATCGGCACCTGTGGTTCCATCCAAGACCATGTCAAAATAGGCAGTATCGTTATTTCTCAGGCCGCACTCTGTCGCCAAGGAGCTGCCAACGATATTGCACCCATCGAATATCCAGCATCCGCTGATCCATTTCTGACTGTTGCCTTAGTTCAAGCTGCCAAAGAACTAGGACTCACCCATCATCTGGGGATTACGGCATCAGTGGATACGTTTTATGAAGGCCAAGAACGAACCGATTCTGCCAATCCAACCTTGCTGCGCTCCCTGAAAAACATCACCGAGGAATACCGAGCATTAAACATTCTCAACTACGAAATGGAAGCAGGTACCTTATTCAAAATGGCAGGGGTCTATCAATTCGCGGCGGCTTGTATCTGCGGTGTCTTAGCTCAGAGAACACGGCATGAACAGATAGATCTCCACCTTAAGGACTTAGCAATTGAGAGTGCGATTAGAGTCGCGATTTTAGCTGCCCAGAACTGTGAATAAAGTGGGGAATAACTAACGACCCTACCCCAGCCTTCAACTTCTCTTGAACATTCCAGCCAGCATCGCCCAATGAACATATCACCTCTAACTCATCTGAGCCGTACCGATGTACATGACTCCAGTGTTGTTATCAAATTGAACCCGAAACTCCCCCGTCTTTAGAAAGTGAATCAAGTTGGATATCTGGGCTAGAGGCGTTCGGCCAAATAGATCAAATCCCTGGAGGGTGACTTGCGAAAATCCAACCTGCTCCAATTGTTGCTGTAGTTCTTCTGGGGGGACAAACTGATGCCAATCATGAATCCCCCGAGGAATTTGTCGCAGCACATCTTCCAGCAGCCAAATCATCAGCCAGCGAGATTGCCAAGTACGGTTGATGGTATCAAAGCAGAATAGCCCGCCTGGACCGATTAATCGGCTAATCTCCGCCACGGTATCGGCAACACTCTGGACATGTTCCAACACATCCACACAAACGACAACGTCAAAGCAATCATTTCCGAATGGCAGGTTTTCTCCCATGCCAACGTGGTAGTCAATGGTCAGCCCCATCTCCTCTGCATGGCTTTTCGCCGCTTCAATACAGGCGGCAGACGGATCTATTCCGGTTACCGTTGCTTCTCGCTGAGCCAAAAATTCACAGGTATATCCACCTCCGCAGCCCACATCTAAGACTTTAAGTCCCGGCCAATGGGGGATAAAGCGATCGAAATACTGAAACCGCAAGGGATTCAGCTTACTCAGGGGGAAGATGGTTGCGGTCTCGTTCCACCACTCGTCAGCCTGTTGGTCGTAAAAGGCGAGGTTGTTGCGCTCCATACTCTCTGTCGCTCAGGTCCTTCATCGTATTCGATCTTGAACCCAGCCGGATACCGTTACGAAGACAGGCATTGATTGAGATCCCAACTATAGGGTAAATAAACTATGGTCACATCAGGGGGAAGCGGGTCTTTGAAATAGCGGCCAACATAAGTTGGAATAGAGTCCGCCACGGTAAGGAAATCCGTTTTGTACCATTTGAAAATCTTGCTACAGTGAAGGGTTTGACTGGCGGCATCGTAGCGAACTTTGTCTGGGTTGTTGATAAACCGTTCACAGTCGTCTTCCAGTTGAGCGGTCAGTCTGTCTGGAATATAGGCTTCTGCTCGTAACAACGGACAGCCAACCGAGGCACAAACTAAGGCAAAGTGTATGCGTGGCTCGGGATATTGCTGGCGGAGAATCTTGTGCTCAATGGTATTGAGGCTCAGGGACTGACCGTTTAGGGTATAGATTGTTCGGGTGAAGAATCGCAGAAAGGTAAGCCAGTTGGGAATCCCTAAAACCTGAGGCCGAATGGAGTCGATAGGGTACTGGTGGAGCACCTGCCGGATGGTTAGGGCGTTGTATAAATTTAGGAGAAAGGCGATGGCCTGTTGTCTATCTAACCTCTGCAGATCTACGTCACTCACATTCGTTAGCCACTGTTCGAGTTCTGCGAGGGAGTCCCTTTGCCAGGAGCCATAGGCGACCTGGCCTTGGTCATTGACATACTTCTGCAGCAGGCTATCCCAGGTGGCCAAATTCAGTTGGGTCATAGGTTATGAGTGTCCTAGTCAGGCGGGGCAGTCAGCAGCGACGGATCCAACAGGTTTACGGCAACGTTGTTGTGAGGACATTATTGGTGCTCCCATATGATTTAGGGTGTGGATGATGCGATCGCACCCACAATACAAGCACAGTTACAAAAAAAAGACCCCAGCTCAAAACCGGGGTCCTATAACAAGGAAGAAGAAATTAAGGACTATTAACGACCGTTTGCCGCCAATAAAATTAATTAACGAAGAACCAAGCAGAAAGCTGGCCTAGGATTCCTTTTCCGGTTAAAACTTCAGTGACTAAGGCAATGAAAAATCCATACATTGCTAGGCGACCGCTGAAAGTCTCTGCGTAGCTGGTAAAACCCCAAACTGGATTCTTAGTACTCATGTGTTTGACTCCGTAAAAAATGCTTGTATAAATTAATGTAACATAATGTAAAGTTTTGTCAACCCTTCTCGCACTTTTCTTTAGCTCAACCATTTCTTAATGGCTTTGATCACAGTGGTATCAAGCCTCAAACCCTTTGAAAATGGGCTACTCACTCCAACTACAAAATTTTCTCAATGGCCTGAAACCAACCAGAGCTTTTGGGCAACAAGGGGAACCAATGTCACTACATCAAGCGTTAATCCGAACCCCCATCGCCTAGCGATCAAACAGGAGCTTTAAGCCATACGTGATGGATCTCTATCTTTTGATAGACCCATCAAACTATCTTGCGGTAGAGCCTGGACCAGTGGACCGATTGATAGATTATAGATGTCTCCAAAACCACTGACAATAAAGGAGTTTAGCCATGAGTATTGAAGATAGAATTGACGCCACGGTCAAAAACCTTGAGGGCAAAGGTCAGGAAATGATGGGAGAACTCACGGGCAACCCTCAAGATCGCGAAGAAGGTCGAGCCAAGCAGGCTGAAGCCGAGACCCAGCATGCCGTTGAAAATATCAAGGATGATATTAAACAAGCCATTGACTAGTCCCATTGACTGGTTTTATACAACAGTTTTCACGTCTGTGTCTCTGTATCCTAGGTAGCCTGGTGTTACCTAGTTTTTTTATATCAGCATTTTAATGAACAAAGTGCTGATTGGATTAGATGATCGAGTTACAGATCTCCCCTGTTTATCTCAGTTTTTTGGACATGAACTTTCGCTTGCTGGAAATTGATACCTCGTCTACGCAGGAGGATGCTGTTTTAACCTTGCTCAAAGCAATTCCTGGTGTAGATGTTTGGCAACAGTCGGGAGAAGGACCAGCCTGCCTTCGAGTGACCGTGCCCCTCTCCCAAGTCGAACAGGTTTTGTCTCGATTACAAACGGACCTAGCCATGGTAGACCATCCCAAAGTCCTTATTCTGCCTATGGAAGCCATTTGGCCCGTGCCTGATCTAGATTCTTCCTACAACCCAGCTTCTGCCCGACTCAGTCGAGAGGAAATCTATACCAAAGTGGCCCAACAGGTTCAATGGACTTGGACCCAGATCAGCATGGTGGTGTTGTCTACACTGATTGTGGCCATTGGCTTGCTCAAAGGGAGTGAAGCCATTTTGATTGGAGCGATGGTTTTAGCGCCGTTACTCCAACCCATCCTAGGATTAGCAGTGGCGGCAGTCTTAGGGGATACTGCTTTGGCCCAACGGTCTGTCAAAATGGGGACCATCAATATGGGGCTGGCACTAGGGCTCTCGATTTTGCTGGGGATAGGGTTGCCGATTTCTACAGACTTGCCCGCACTGATGGCGAGGGTGGACGTTGAGCCGATGGATATCGGGCTAGCGATCGCAGCCGGTATTGCCAGTGCCCTGTCACTCACGAGCGATAATCAAAATGCGATTGTCGGTGTGATGGTTGCGGTTGCCTTACTACCACCGCTGGTGGTTCTGGGGTTGTTGTTAGGGGCTGGTGAATGGGCCTTCGCCCAGGGGGCATTGCTGTTAGTGGTGACCAATATC
The DNA here is from genome assembly GCF_000238775.2 of Acaryochloris sp. CCMEE 5410. Lineage (NCBI taxonomy): Bacteria > Bacillati > Cyanobacteriota > Cyanophyceae > Acaryochloridales > Acaryochloridaceae > Acaryochloris > Acaryochloris sp. CCMEE 5410. The sequence goes on from NZ_AFEJ02000001.1 coordinate 1,212,611, forward strand.
ATCGGTCTAAACCTGGCAGCGACGGCCACCCTTCTGGTTCAAAATCTTGAACCGCCACTACAGGGGCAGCAATGGCAGGCTCAGCATTATACCCAGTGGGTTATGGGTATTGGAGTAATCTTGGTTTTGGGCATTATGGGTGTGGTCACTTGGCGGCATTCTGATCTCTGGCGTACTTTTGCCCAGGCTATCTAGATCAGGTATTGCGTAAGGTTCACTAGCGCCATTGCTCCTAAATATTGCCCCCACCCATCCATCCGGCTGGAAATTTGAATCGTAGGAAATTAATCATGTCCATTGATAGCGTATTTTGGTTGCTCAAGGTGACCGGGCTAGAGTGGCAACGAGATAAAGCATCCCGGTTAGCAGCGGCGTTGGCCTACTATACGGCTTTTTCCCTCGCCCCTGTTTTAGTAATTGTGATTGCGATCGCAAGTTTAGCCTTCGGCCAACGGACTGTCCAAGGAGAAGTCATGGAACAGTTCCAGGACTGGCTGGGGGCAGATGGGGCTGCCATTATTCGAGTGATGGTTCGCGGCACTCAGTTATCAGGCTCGGGGATACGCGCAACCTTGACTAGCCTAGTATTGCTGTTTGTCGGGGCAACAGGATTGTTTACCAACCTCAAAGACGCACTCAATACAATCTGGAAAATTCAGCCTAAACCAGATCGGGGATGGCAGGGATTTGTGCGCGATCGCATCTTGGCATTTGTAATGGTATTGGGGGTCGGCTTGGTCTTGATCCTGACCTTGGGGATTAGCACGGGGTTGACGGCAGTTGGCAATAGCGCCAGCACTTATATTAGCCATTGGATCTACGTGGGACGCATCCTAGATGCTGTATTTTCCTTGAGCGTCATCACCTTAATCGTGGCCTTAATCTACAAGATCTTGCCTGATGTCAATATCCAATGGAGCGATGTCTGGATTGGTGCGTTCCTGACCTCTTTGTTATTTGCCTTAGGCAAATTCTTCATCAGCCTGTATCTGAGTAAAAATAGCCTTAGCTCTACCTACGGAGCGGCAGGCTCCTTAGCGGTTATCCTGTTGTGGGTTAATTACACCGCTCAAATTTTCTTTTTCGGTGCAGAGTTGACCAAAGTGTATACCAACCGCTTTGGTTCCCAGATTCGTCCTGCCCGTTATGCCACCGCTCTCCAAGATCCGATGGAACTCGAACAGCCAGCCCCGAGTAACTTAGCCGCCCCCCCCTTCTCTTCCCCCACTTCAAACCATCGGTGGTCTAAAGTGGGGAAGCATTGGTTGAGCAAAGTATTTCGCCGTAATGCCCCCCGTTCATGATGCTTGCAAGCGGGTAGAGTCATGCTCAACATTAAGCCTCTAATGGCTCCTCGATCCATGATCAAATTCATGTCTAAGCTGCAAAGTTATCTCAGTAAAAGCCGCCGAAGCTTGCACTCAGCGCAAAAAGAAGTCTCTGAGTTTTGGAATCAAAATAGTGGCGATTGGAGTTGGGCTGCTGAGAAACCTAGACCCATTGCAGCGGTAAATCGAAGTTTATGGAAAAGCTCCGTCCCTTCCCTTAGCTTCTATGCCATGTTGGGTTTGTCCAGCGTCATTGCCACCCTAGGACTCCTTGCAGGTAGCACCGCCGTCATTATTGGGGCCATGATTATTGCCCCTTTGATGGGCTCCATTATTGGTATGGCCTATGCCATTGTGGTGGGCAACCGTCGTCTCCTCAAGCGGTCTGCCCTAACAACCTTTAAAGGGATTATCCTTGCCATCCTAGCGGCAACGCTGATTACGCTACTATTTGGCTTGACCCAGACCAATATGGAAATTTTGGCTCGGGTGCGGCCCACCCTGATTGATTTAGGCGTCGCCCTAGCGGCTGGAGCGGCAGGCGCTTTCGCGATTTCTCGCCGTCAAGTCGAAAATGCCTTATCAGGCGTGGCTATTTCTGTGGCTCTGGTTCCCCCCTTAAGCGTGATTGGGATTGGCATTGCTTGGTGGAATGTTCGCGTAGCATTAGGGGCCAGTATTCTGTTTGCTACCAACTTAACGGGCATTATCTTCAGTGGGGCACTGGTCTTTCTCTGGCAGCAGTACGGTTCCCTTGAACGAGCAAAGAAGGGCTTATTTGCCGGGTTTCTAGCCCTGTTTCTACTCGGCATACCGTTGGGTTTGTCGCTCCGCAATATCCTGGTGGAAGAGCATGTACACCGACAGGTAGCTGCCCTTCTGCGTCGACAGACCCTGACCTTTGCCGATACGGAAATCAAAAATATTGATGTGCAGCCTCAGCTAAATGGTTTGCGGGTGGAATTAGAAGTAGCAGCTAAGGCAGACTCCATTTCCCAATACCAAGTCCGACTGGTGAGACAATTTTTGACAGAACAGTTAGGACAGCCCATTCAATTAAAAGTACGGGTCGTTCCTACCGAAATTTTTGAAGAATTATCTCTACACTGAATCTATATGCTGAGAAGCAGCCGCGAAGGAGGCTTAAGTCATCAGTCTAGCTAGCTAAGTATTCCTGAAAATCTTCGCTGTGATGTTGACGAATATGATCTAAGGCTTGATTGATGAGCCGTCTAATCCGCTCACGACTTAAATTGAGTCGATCGCCAATTTTTGCAAAAGATAATGGCTCCCCATCCCCTAGACCAAAGCGCAACGTTAGCACATCCTGCTGCAACGGAGACAACTCTGCAAAGACAGCTTGAATATCCTGAATTAAAGCATTCTGAGTGACGTAATCATCAGGTGAAATCGATGTTTCATCCTCCAGCAGATCCATAAGCGCTGTGTCCTGCTGATCACCCATCCGTATGTCCAAAGACAGGGTTCGGCGAGAAAGCTTGAGATATCTTTTGACTTTCTCAGTTTCCATCTTTAACTGAACCGCAAGTTCATGGGGAGTGGCTTGCCGTCCCAACTGTTGGGCAAGAATCCGTTGATGTTTTTTGATCTTGTTGAGCTGTTCAACAATATGAACAGGAAGACGAATGGTACGAGACTGCTGTGCGATCGCACGAGTCATGGCTTGACGGATCCACCAATACGCATAGGTAGAAAATCGATAGCCTTTAGACGGGTCAAACTTATCCACGCCGCGTTCTAATCCCAAGCTGCCCTCTTGAATTAAATCGAGCAGTTCCATATTGCGTCGCAGGTATTGTTTAGCAACGGAAACAACCAGCCGTAAATTTGCCTGAATCATCTTGTTCTTAGCGCGTTGACCTTGGACCAAAGCCTGCTCCAATTCAGATTCGGTTAGCTCAACGGCCTGCGCCCAATCTGCTTGAGAGATGGACGTTGGGTTAATTTCTTCCAGCTCAACTTTACGAGCCAACAGCATCTTCATCTGCTGCACCTGCTTACCATACAGCACCTCTTGCTCATGGGTGAGCAGCGGAATTCGACCGATTTCATGAAGATAGTTACGAACCAAGTCCGTTGTTGCCCGGTCGGCCTGGTATTTTCGAGTACTTTGCATCAATCTCAATCCTTTATCTGTGATCACCCGTCTGCACCTAGTTCTGCAGTTGCCTCGACCAACCTACTATGGGCCAGTCGGCCAGACATCTATCCGAAGAAGGATTGATACCAAATCCGATTTATATAACTCCGATATAATGCATAATTAGAGAATGCCAAGAAAACTATATCTCGAACCCCATTTTTCGCCTGACGAGCTGAAGTCTCATTATCGAGCCAGCCAAGACCCAGTAGAATCGCGCCGCTGGCATCTGCTGTGGCTCGTCAGTGAGCAAACAACGCTAACTCAAGCAGCCCAAGTGGTCGGTCTCAACTACGATTACGCTCGAGAAATCGTCAGGGAGTATAACCACAATGGCGCCCATGGGTTACGCAACCGACGCAAAGATAAGCGACCTCATCAATCTCGCAGTCTTCTGACTCAAGACCAATGTGCACAATTGTTGACTCGTCTACAAACCCCACCCGCCGACGGTGGTCTATGGAACGGCCCCAAAGTAGCCCAGGTCATCGCTCAGATGACAGGAGTCGATAAGGTTTGGCCCCAACGCGGTTGGGACTATCTCAAGCGATTGGAGCAGTCCCTGCAATGCCCACGTCCTCACCACCGTAAAGGTGAACCAGAGGCCCAAGCCGCTTTTAAAAAACTGCCTAAGTACAAAGCAGAATTGGAGCGACGCTACCCTAATGCTCAGGTCGAAGTTTGGTCCTTGGATGAACATCGTTTAGGCCTTAAACCCATTATTCGAAAGATTTGGGCGCCTGTGGGTCAGCGTCCAATTGCTGAGGTGGACCATCGCTATGAATGGACCTATCTGTATGGATTCGTTCATCCCGCAACTGGCAATACCGAATGGTTCATTCTGCCTCGGGTCAATGGAGAATGGTTTAATCAAGCCCTACAAAGCTTTGCTCAGCAAGTTGGAGCGGGAAAGCACAAACAGATTCTTCTCGTTCTCGATGGAGCCGGATGGCATACCTGTAAAAATCTGGTGGTACCTAAAGGCATTCATCTGAAGGTTTTACCCCCCTATTCTCCAGAGCTACAGCCCGCTGAACGGTTGTGGCGGCTAGCGGATGAACCACTGGCCAATCGATGCTTTGAGACCCTGGATGAGTTGGAAGATGTGCTCGAGCAGCGCTGTCGAACTTTAATGACAATGCAATCAGACATTCAAGCTCTCACTCACTACCATTGGTGGCCAGCTTGACAGATAAGATATTTCGGGGGTTAATGAGTCGGATTTGGTATGACTCTCCTCAAACAGCCTCAATTGGGCGCCAAGTAGACGATCTCTGAATCCAGATATCCCTATCAAGAAACACTCTTTCTGCCCAAGGACAGATGACAAGCCATTGCCTCCTTGCCGAAGATGCTAGAAGCCCATCTGAATCTCTCTAACAACCGGAGGTTTGGTTGTTGGGATGTAGGCTTCTTACGCACTGAATGAATGAAACTTAAGACCAAGATCTTGTTGGGATATGGTGCGGTGCTCACCTTAGTGATATTTGTCGGCACCTGGGGCATCATTAACCTCCGTCGTTTGGGTCTAGCCAGTGATGCGATCTTGCAAGAAAACTACCGCAGCATTGTAGCAGCGGGGGAGATGATCGCTGCATTAGAACGACAAGACAGCGCCAGCCTATTAGTCATCCTCCGCAATGAAAAGGCAGGACAGCAGCAATTTCGTCAATATGAAATCCAATTTTTACAGTGGCTGGGGCGGGCCAAAGATAACATTACGATTTCTAGTGAACAGCAACTTCTGACGGCCATTGAAACGGAATATCAAAACTATTTAGTGGCTTTTGCCAACCTGCCAGACGCCTCTGAACCCTCTCCCGCAGACAACACCCGCTACTATTACCAGACGTTACTCCCCCAGTTTCGTAGAGTCTATACCAAGAGTAATGACCTCAAAAGTTTAAACCAAAACACCATGGTGGCAGCGTCTCAGCAAGCGCAATCCATTGCCACCCAAGCCACTGGGTCGATGATCCTTGTGGGAACTATCGCGGCTGCTTTAGGACTAGGCTTCAGTCTTATTCTCTCCGATCGCATTACCCATCCCTTGCGACTGATGATAGGAGCCACCCACCAGATTGCAGAGGGAGACTATGACATTACCATTCCGGTTCAAACCCGAGATGAAGTGGGCCAACTGGCTCAAGAAATCACAGTTATGGGTCGCAAGCTCAAAGCCTTTCACCGACTGAACGTTGGCAAGGTGATTGCTGAACGGCGACGCAATGACGCCATTATTCACAGTATTGCCGATGGACTAGTGGTTATAGACGACGCATTTCAGGTGATTGCGATTAATCCCATCGCGGCTCGTATCCTGAACGTTGTGCCAGAACAAGCGCGGGGAAGCTCTTTCCGCGCCCTTGTCCAAAATGAGGACCTATGCGAATACATGCAGACGACATTATCGACCGGTCATCCGCCCGAATTAGATCCATCTCAAGCGATTTTGGAGCGCCATCAAAATCAACAAGACCAGTATTATCAATTTGCGATTACCCCGGTCACCACAGAGGGTAACGAAAAGTTGGGGGTCATTTTACTGCTACAGGATATTACTCGACTGAAAGAAGTGGATCGCCTGAAAAGCGAGTTTGTGGCGACCGCCTCCCACGAATTACGAACACCCCTGACAGGCATGAGTATGAGTATGGGGTTATTGTTGGAAACCGCTCAAGAGAAACTATCTGAGTCAGAACTAGAACTGCTGCAGACCGCTGAAAGTGATGTTCAGCGACTCCGAGCCCTAGTCAATGACCTCTTGGATTTATCGAAAATTGAGTCTGGCAAAATCAGGTTAGACATTGCACCAGTCGAAGTATCTCTATTGATTGAGAAAGCCCTCTCAGCCTTCAAAATCCAAGCCCAAAAGCAAGGGGTGGAGCTGATGCCTATCCTGCCTGATGGCCTTCCCCTCGTTAGAGCTGATGCCAATAAAATCACTTGGGTGCTTACCAATCTGATTGCCAATGCTCTCCGCTATACCGAAAGAGGGGGAAAGATTGAGGTCATAGTCTCTCCTCGGATAGATGTCCTCCATCTCTCTGTTCGAGATGATGGAGCTGGCATCCCCTTAGGGTATCAAGCCAAAATTTTCGACAAATTTGTCCAAGTAGAAACCGAAAAAGATATAGGAGGCAGCGGCTTGGGACTTGCCATTTGCAAAGAGATCGTTAAAGCCAATGACGGATCGATTTGGGTGGAGTCAACGCCAGGACAAGGCAGCACATTCACCTTTACCTTACCCATCGCCCATCGTTCTTCATCTTCAATAGGAGTGTAACTGGATGTCTAAACCCAAAATATTGGTGGTGGATGACGAGAAGAGTATCCGGCTAACCATTGCTCAGTCCCTAGAACCCCAAGGATATAGCGTTGACACAGCAGTCAATGGCCATGATGCCCTAGATCAACTGCAAAAAGAGACCTTTGATTTGCTCCTCACGGATTTAAAGATGCCAGGAATGGAGGGCACAACGTTAATCGAAGAGGCTATCCAGCTCCAGGCCGACCTGCAAATTATCGTCATCTCCGCCCATGGCACGGTGGACAATGCTGTAGAGGTGATGAAGCTCGGTGCAGTTGACTTTATTCAAAAACCCTTCACCCCTAATGAAATTCGCGAACTCGTAAAGCAGGTGCTAGACCGTAAAACCAGAGCGGAAGATGCTTCTAGCTTCGACAGCCTGATGGAGTCTGCTAAATACCAAGCCAGTCAACGCCAATTAGAGGATGCGATCGCAACCGTAAAAGAAGCCATCGGGGTTGACCCATCTCAGCCCTCCGCCTTTGTCTTACTCGGACAACTCCAGGAATCCCTCGGCGATCGCTTAGAAGGCATCAAAAACTACCGAGTTGCCTTGGACCTCGATCCCACCCACCAGGACGCGCAAAAAAATCTGGATCGGGCTACCACATCCACCTTCAGACCTTCCCTCAGTTAAACCCTAGATCTTTCATTTCTGTTGATTCAATCTCCCCATGACAAATTCTCAATACATTGTCATCGTTGGCTGTGGCCGTCTTGGCTCTATCCTTGCCAATCGCTTAAGTAGTGACGGAAATAGCATCGTAGTGATCGACCAAGACGAACAGCATTTTTCCAAACTATCCACGGCTTTTAGTGGCTTTCGGGTGGTCGGTGATGCGGTGGAGTCAGCGATCCTAAAGCGCGCCAAAACCGACCAAGCCGACTGTTTTTTTGCCGTCACCGACCAAGATAATATCAACTTAATGGTGGCTCAAATCGCTAAAGAGATTTTTCAAGTTCCGACAGTGCTGGCTCGGGTGTATGACCCCGCTCGGGAGCAAAGTTACCGGGACCTGGGCATCACAACGATTAGCCCTACCCAACTATCCGCCCAGGCATTTTTGGACAACCTCAAGCAAGGGGTGCAGGTATGAAGCTAATCCTAATCGGTAGCGGCAAACTCGCCTACTTTTTAACCCGACAATTTGCCAGTAAAGGCTACGAACTTACTTTAATTTGCTCGGATAGAGAGGATGCCCTCAACCTTTCCCGCCAGTTTAAAGCCACCGTCATTCTCGGAGATGGAAGCGATCCAGCCGTTCTCCAGGATGCAGAAGCTTACAGGGCTGATATTTTGCTGGCTTTGACCTCTCAAGACCAGGATAATTTGGTGGCTTGCCAAATCGCCCAACAGCAATTCGGCATCACCGAAACGCTAGCCATTGTCAACGATCCAGACAACCTGGATATCTTTGAAAAGCTAGGGGTCACCATTGCCTTCTCCGCCACCGAGATCATTGCCCATCTGCTAGAACAGCATTTGGAATTTGAAAATATTAAAAATATTACGCCTGTCGCGGCAGGAGACATCAACGTTATGGAAGTGACCCTTACGAACGATAGCCCTGCGGTGGGCAAAACTCTGCAAGAGCTGGAAGTTTCCAGCCAAGCCCAGATTACCTGTATTGTCCGTAACCAATACATCACTATGCCCAAGCGATGGACGCGATTACAAACCGCGGATCACCTGATTGTGGTGAGTCGCCCCGAATATGCTGGGCAGTTTCTGAGAGTGTTAACGGGTAAAGAAGCCTAATCCAAAATGCAAAAATACCTTGTTCAGCGTTATCGAGCTATTCTCGGCTATACCGGGCTGATTTGTTTGATCTCCGGTCTGACGATTTTGGCCCCCCTATTGGTCCTGCCCGTATACCCTGAAGAGATGCTCTTTGCCTGGGGCTATCTATTACCTGGCCTAACTTTAACCCTCGTGGGGGCTTTGGGGTGGAGGAGCTTAGCACCAAAATCTGCCTTCAGTTTAACCCTGCCAGAAGGTGCGGTGATTGTGGTTTTAGCTTGGGTGATTTCCATCCTCACCAGTACTTTTCCTCTGATGGCCACGGCAGGACTGACCTTTACCCAAGCGGTGTTTGAGGCTACTAGTGGATGGACGACCACGGGCTTATCCGTGGTGGATGTGGAACAAGCTACCCACCTCACCTTGCTGTTTCGCAGTGTGATTGAACTAGTGGGAGGAGCGGGCCTAGCCATTGTCACCCTCAGTGCCCTTGCCGGACCCGTAGGTGCCAGCCTCCCCGCTGCCGAAGGTCGGACCGAGCAACTGGCCCCCAATGTGCGTCGCTCTGCCAAATTGGTATTAACGATTTACTCCGGCTATGTCGCGGTTGGCGTTGTAGCTCTACGTCTAGCGGGGATGGGCTGGTTTGATGCAGTGAATCATTCTTTTGCCGCCTTATCTACTGGGGGCTTTTCGACTCGGGCGGATTCAATTGGCTATTGGAATAGCCCTGCTATTGAAGCGGTAACCATTGTGCTGATGCTAGGGGGCACCTTGAATTTCGTCACCAGTTACCTCCTATTGACAGGGCGGTTCCAGGCCGTCCGCAAGAACGGTGAAATTCGATTACAGGCCCTCCTGATTCCGGCTTCAACGGCCCTGCTCTTTTTCGGCGTCACGACTCCCTTGTATCCTGCTGCAAGCAAAGCGTTTCGGGTGGCCCTATTTGAGATGGTATCGGCCTTATCCACCACAGGATTTTCTACGGTAGGGTATGCCGATTGGAGCAGCCTAGGCTGGCTGTTGATGATCGCTTTAATGCTCATTGGGGGTGGGGCAGGGTCCACGGCAGGGGGAATTAAGCAATATCGCATCTATATCCTCTATCGCGCGCTGCTGTGGGAGGTTAAACGGATGATGCTTCCCCAACGGGCAGTCACCGAACCCCGAGCTTGGCAGGGCGAAAACCAACACTTTCTCAGTGATGCCTTAATCCGCCAAGTTAGCGTCCTGGTATTTTTCTATTTGCTGATATTTGGGGTAGGCAGTTGCGTGACCGTTGCCTACGGCTATCCGTTGCCCGATAGTTTATTTGAGTTTGCCAGTACCCTCAGCACCGTCGGCCTATCCGTGGGCGTCACCGCTGCCGATGCTCCTACAGGCTTACTGTGGACCCAAACAGCGGGGATGTTTCTAGGACGGTTAGAATTTTTCACTATCTTTATCGGCTGTATACGGCTCTTCCGAGATATGCCAGCGCTATTGCGTTTTTAGCGACCGTCATCATTTCGGAATGGTTCGAGAGGCTAAGCTAAAGATCTCGCCAACCGTTTGGATTGATCCAGAAAAGCACAACCAAGATTGGGACAGGTTTTGATGTTCAAAGGCAATATCGTTCCATCTACCCCTCCTCTAGAAACGGCCACTTCCCTTTCCGGAGGACAAATTATCGTTGTCGTTTTAGCGGGGCTTTTATTCGGACTCGCCTTCCAGCTATTGCTGGCTAATTTTGGTATTGCCATTGGGCTATCGGTATTTAACCTAAAACCCAACCCCCAAAATTCGGATGAGCAGTCCGAAAACGGAGACCCTGGCTTTGACCCTATCGCTTTAATCGGCGTTGCGGCGGGCTTGGCAATTATGGTCTCCATTGATGGGGTTTTGTTTGTGGCTTGCTTCTTAGCCGTCAAGCTCAGTCAGGTCAACGGCCCGGGGCTTGGGGCAATTTTAGGCGGCTTAATTTGGGCTGTTTATCTAATTTTGCTGACTTGGCTCAGTACATCGGCGGTGGGCACGGTCGCCGATACGGTTTTGGGGTTTACTCGGACCGGATTGCGTCAGCTATTTGGGGCTGTAGGACAATTATTTAGTTCCGATTCCTCGGAAGCGAACCCCATTGAGGAAGATTCTCGCTCAACCGAAATAACAAAGCAGCAGTTACTGCAAATGGTGGAGGAAATAGATTTTACCCCTGTGCTTGAGCACGCCCAAGCTAGGTTGAAACCTAAACCGAGTGGCCAAAGCGATTTCTCACAAATTGCAGAGCAGGTGATTGCCAATGCTAAACAGAGTGAATTGGATTTAGGTCAAGTGATCGATGAGTTACAAGACCAACTTCAGCTCCCTCAACCCCTACTGGAGCAGATTCAGCAGCAGATTCAAGCGTTTGAACCGGAGGGGAGTGATAGCCTAAAGTCAGTTGCAGAACCTCAAACCTTACAATCGGACCAAACCTCAGACCTGAAAAACTTCCTGAAAACGGCTGATCCCGCTGATTTACAGCCCGAATCCTTATCGGCCAAACTTGCCCCATTCGAAACCTCACAGTCTTCCCAGACCTGGCCTATCGTCGAAAATCTAGACTTTAAGGGGCTACTCCGCACGGCTCTTCGGCGAGTCGATTTGTCGGACTGGGATGTTCAACGCATCTGGCAACTGCTGCAATCCACCCAAAAGAAACTGTCGGGGTCTTCGCAGCCAGAACAGCCCGTCAATGTCATCCGATTAGACGTTGAGGATTATCTATTAAATACGCCAGCATGGGATCTGAAGTCAGAAATGATTGACGTTGATTTTAAAGAAATTATTTATGACCCTGAAGCCGACCCCGCCCTTGTTCACCAGCAACTAACGCTCCTGACGCCTGAACAAATGCGGACCCTCCTCCAGGAACGAGGAGATATGTCTTTGGACCACCAGGCCGACATTGCGGATGCCCTCGATCGGGTGCGCCTGAATGTCTTGGAGCAAGTACAGCCAACTTCCGCACTGGATGGCACCCAACAGGAGCAACTCAATCAGCTCCAGCAAAAACTGGAGTCCTACTGTCGCTATACAACCCTGAGTCGGCTGAGTCCAGAGGGGATTGAGCAGAAATTGCAAACCCTACTTGAGGAGACCCAGATCCCATTTTCAGAGGGTGAGCAGAGCCTAGACTTGGACCTTAAACCTTTGCAAGAAATTTTGAAACGGCGCAAAGGTTTAAAACCCAAGCAGCAAAAAGCCCTCTTAACCGCAGTTACTGAATCCTGGCAAGGCCGCTTGCCCAAACCAATACAGCTGCTGCCCGCAGCGCCTGCTATTCAGAAACGGCTTAAGGCTATCCTTGCCGAACAAGTGCGGGGGAAGGACGGTGACTTGGTCACCTTAGAAGACCTTAAACCTCATCTAATTCAACTGATTGAACAACCTGCATCGGGTTTAACCGTCCTGAATCAATATTTTGGACAACTGGACTGGCTGTCGCTGGCCCAAGAGTTGCAGGGGGAGCCTGATCTCAATCCCCAGCATCTGGAATCAGTCTTGACTAAGCTGCGTGAAGAGTGGCAGCAAGTTGCCAAAGTTCCTCGTCGTTGGGCTCGCCGAACTCGACGAACTGCCCAAGATTGGCAACATCAACTGCAACGCTACCTCAAATATCAAGACCGATCAGCTTTAATCGGCATTAAGTCCTTGGAAAAAGACTTGCGCCATCTCCTAGCTGAGGCTAGAGATGGACTTCCTATTCCTCAGGGAGAACATAAACAGTCTGGGTCTCTCAACCTGCCAAAACAGCCCGAGATCATAGCCTTACTCCAGGAACGGAAGGATTTAGCGGCCCATGAAATCGAACAGGTATCGTCGCAACTGGTTGCCACATGGGACAAGCTAGTCGATGAAACTCAGGCGTTGCCGGGGCGAACTCAATCTTCTCTAGACAAATTAGCGTCAAAGGTTCGAGAAGTATTGAACTCACTTTCCAACTCTGCCCCTGATCCTGCTGAACTCCAAGAAACCCTAAGTGACGCTCTACCCGATGTCGAGTTAGCACAGATTCTGCAGTCCTTGGCTCAAAAAGCACCGACTGAGCTACTGAAGGAATCCTCTTGGCAACAGATTCGCGATCGCATCTCCGTACTGACCCAATCCACCTACCAACAGCTAATCCACACCCGCGATGACCTAGAAGATACCGTCAAACACCAGCTGTCTCAACAGGCTGAAGCGCTCCAGCAGCAACTCTTAGACCAAGTCGATCAACTACAAACCGAGCTGCAACAGCAGGCCCAAGAACTGAAACAAGACACCCAACGTCAGGCCGATAAAGTTCGTCAGTCTGCTGCGATCGCAGCTTGGTGGCTGTTTGCCATTACCCTAACCTCTGGCATGACCTCCGCCCTATCCGGCTACTTGGCCGTCAGGGGATTGCGATAGCCTTACTGCAACCATGCCGCAGGAATCGGCTGCCATTGATCAGGGAGTTGCTCTTGCCGCTTGATCGCGGTTTGCTTGCAGGCCGTCAGCATGCGCTGATCATTTTGACTAAGCTGCTCAAGGGGATATAAGGGAGATAAGTCAATGTTGATAGGAGCCTGTTCCATCCGCATTGAAGCCAACATCACCCCAGTTACCCTCTCTGATTGGGAATTGAGGTTACCGATAAAACATCGAAATTCTGAACGAGGATAGTAGGAGGCTCCGACAACAGTGCTCCCAAACTGCTCGAACACCACGTACCCCTGTTGCACCTGATTTGGCTTCCGGGATTGTCCGTACAGATAGGTCTCCTCTTGCCCTGTTTGATTGGGTTGTACAGCCAGACCGGGCATAGCTTGCAGACTAAGGCCCAAACCTAAGGCGAGTAACATGGCTGAGCGTTTCTGGTGTAAGGATTGTATAAAATTCATAAAAATGGGTTGGAAAAATGGATGTAAAACACGATGCCGTTATCAAACGGCTTTCTGAAACGAAAACTGGGTAAAACAAGCGACTACAGCTTAGTTGGCGTTTCTGGGGCAATCTCAATGCCACGGGGCACTGTAGGCCGATGGGGGTCAGAAATTAAGTCTTGCAATTCTTCGACATCAACCCCAATGCTTTGGCAAGCCGCTTGCACAGCGTTGAGAAATTTATCGGTCTGACTGCCATATCCACATTGTTGCGCTGCAAATTCAGCGCCTTTCTTGGCGTTGGCCTTGGCACAGTCAATCAATTCAATACCTGTTAAGGGGGATGAGGCTGACATAAAAGTTCTCCTAATAGATGACAGTGGGTTCTTCTCCCAAATTTATGGGAGTAGTCAAATCAATTTAGTGGGTGGGATACAAAATTAAGCGGCAATCTGGGCTCCTATCATGGCTTCCACTTCTGATTCAGAAAGATAGGTCCATCGTTGCTCAGGATTTTCTAGCACCATCCCCTCTGGCTTGATTTGAATGGGGATTTTGCGGTATTCTCCCAGAAGATTTAACGGTTCAGGGGTCTGAATCAACCAACAGGTGCGATCCGGGTCAAGGTGATAATCTCGGGTAACGCCGGTTGCGATCGCATCCAATCGCTTAATCGCTAACGTCTCGTCTTCCTGGGTCGAATTCTGAATCATCACAACATCAAAATTGGGCCGACGATAAATCGTCAAAATACAGGTTGAAGGCTGTTGTTCAATGCCGATAAATGGATAAGTTACCTGTTCAAAATGCATGAAACGCTATATCTCTAATCCGTTACAACTGCAGATAGTGGGAATAACGAGGCTAGGAGTGGGGAATGCTTGGGCGGCGGGCGCAATCTCAACGGCAATGTTTCGATGCTTATAGATGTATTCACCACAATCTGCTAAGTCATCTAACCCCAGCCAAGTCAATCCAACCTCTGAAATCACCCAAATGATGATGGAGAGCAATAGTCTCTTCCACCGAATATCAGTCATTCCAAAAATAGGTTGGATTCCTGCCAACACCTAGATTTAACTCCCTTTATACTGCTGCCCTTCCAGGCTAGGGAATTCTGCCTAGCATTCCATCCGGCCAGAGAAGGAGTTTGCTTCTGCACGGCATCTACCGAAAGAAGTAGACATTGCAGGCTACCCTCTCACCCTTCAATCCGAAGCATCAGCCGTGGGTTCAAATGCAATACCAACACACGCATCTGGTAAAGGAAAAGCCCGCAAGCACAAGACTCGTGTTGCTCCGGTTGGTAGCAAAATACTGGCATTGCCCATGGTGCGGGGGTGCTGACTCCGAATCACTTGCAAGAGTGCCAACAAGTTATTGGGATGATTTTTGACATACTCGGGGAAAACAGCATCAATCCGATCCCCTATTTTGTCCTGCAGTTCCATGTCTAATAACCGTTCTGCTGCTGGGTTAGCCACGAGCAGCTCAAAGGCCTCAATCGAGGTTAAATCGGTCGAATGCCAAACCAGGAAACCCACTTGAATATTTTTGACAATTTTTTCGTAGAGTTGCGTTTCTGCTTTGGCAACTTTGGCCTGTTGGCGAGCCGTCTGTTCTTGGGCCGCCAATGCTTCATTTTGGTGATTGGCCTCCGCTAACTGGGAGTCTTGGGTGTTGACGCGAGACTCTAACGCCCGGTTCATCTCGGCCAGCTTTTGTTCGGCCAATTTCTGAGGGGTAATGTCCTGGTGCAATCCCAACATGCGGATCGGTTGTCCATTCTCATCTTTTTGAGTCTGAGCCCGGGCGAGAATCCACTTATAGCTGCCATCCTTGCACCGCATCCGAAACTCTGCTTGGTACAGAGGCTCTTCGTGTTTAAAGTGCGCATCCAACGCAGCCGCAGCATCCTCTAAGTCATCTGGATGCACGAGTGATCGCCAACCTTCAAAGCTATTCTCGACCTCATATTCTTCATACCCTAAGGTCTGCTTCCAAGGCAGGGACAGGAACGCCTTATTGGTCATAAGATTCCAATCAAAGATGCCGTCTCCAGCCCCTTCCAATGCTAATTGCCAGCGTTGTTCACTTTCTTGCAATTCTTGTTCAGCTTGTTTGCGTTCGGTAATATCTTGCAGAACCACCACGGCTCCTAAAGTCTGACCATCTGGCGCAACAATCGGATCGCCACTCGCCAGCACTGTATGGGGTGGTCCCTGATCAGGCTTAATCACCACCTCAGCATTTTGCACCGACTCCCCTAACAGCGCTTGATACAAAGGGTTTTCATCCCGATCCAAAGGAGTGAGGCCATCCGATCGGTACAGATTGTAGTAATTCGCCCATTGTTCCGCCGGAATTTGACGAAAGGGTTTTTGGTGGATTTCCTGGGTGGCCCGATTAGTAAGAGTCAAGACGCCTTGGGAATCACAAGCCACAATGCCATTGGAGAGGTTATCTAAAACGGCCGCCAAGAAATGTTGACCATAATCCAACTCAGGTGGCACTGGTCCCCCCTCATCGACTGACTGCATTGTCCCCACCCAACCCATCGGCTGTGCTTGTTCATCGCGCAGGGGTTCCCCCATGACGAGAACCCGACTAAATGTCCCCCCTGTTTGAACCACATTCAGATAAAGGGTAAAAGGCTGCTGTTGTTGGCAGAATGTATGCCACTGTTGCCGACTTGACGCCCCTTCTTGTTCTGCCAACCTGTCCCAAAATGCCTCTCCCAGGGAGAGTTGGGGGGAGTATCCGGTCAAAGTCTGCCACCGAGCACTCAAGGAAATAATGCTTCCTTGGCTATCTGCTTGCCAGACCACAACCGGCAAAGCATCTAGGATTTTCTGGGGCTGGACGGGCTGAGTTTGAGCGCTATTCTGGCCGGGATGTGATCGGCCTGGGGACGGAGAGGGAGGGACTTGAGAATCGGAGTTCATGGTATTGGCGAAGCGCTAGTTAAAATTCTCCATCCAAACCCTTCAGTCTCTGAGAAAGTACCTGATAATTCTTTATCTTCTAGGACCAATTGGTAACATTGAGTAACACAATAAAGACTCCATCCCTAGGGGCATAAAGCTGAAGTGATATTGTCAGAGTGACGATATAATTTTTCCCAATTCATAACACTAAGGAAATGGAAATTTTTCCACAAAATTTCATATTCATTCCGATTGATCGAGTCTTTACCCATTAAAGCCAGCCTCAAGAGACCCTCAAACGCAACGGAAAAAGATGATATGAAGGCGATTTGGTACGAGGAACCGGGAGAAGCAGCCGCTGTTTTGCAATATGGCGACCTGGAACAGCCCTCACCCGGCCCTGGGGAAGTCCTGGTTCGCGTCCATGGGTCTGGGGTTAATCCTTCAGATACTAAATTTCGTAGCGGTTGGATGGGGTTAAAGCAACCCTATCCTCGAACCATTCCCCATAATGATGGGGCAGGCATGATTGAGGCAGTGGGAGAGGGGGTTCCAACCTCACGGGTGGGAGAACGGGTCTGGATTTATGAAGCCCAGCGGGGCTCCGCCTGGGGAACGGCGGCGGACTATGTGGTTATACCAGCTTATAAAGCAGTGCCACTACCTGAGTCGTTCGATTTTGCAGCAGGGGCCAGCTTGGGTGTTCCAGCGATGACGGCCCACTTTTCGGTCTTTAGTGACGGTCCCGTCGAGGACAAAACCATTCTGGTTCATGGTGGTGCGGGGGCAGTGGGGATGTATGCCATTCAGCTGGCCAAATGGGGCGGTGCCCGAGCAATCGCCACGGTGAGTAATGAAGAAAAGGCTGAGATAGCAGCCCACTACGGGGCCGATCTTGTCCTCAACTATCGCCAGGAGGATATCGTCGCCAGGGTGCGGGAATTCGTGGGTAAACGGGGTTGCGATCGCATTGTCGATGTGGCTCTGGCGGCCAATATGGCGATCAACGCCAAGCTTGTGGCTCGCAATGGGGTGATTGCAACCTACGAATCGGGAAATGCACCGCAGGTTACGATTCCGTTCTACGATCTGCTTTACAAGAATGCAGCTCTGCGAACGGTGTTGGTGTATGCCATGAGTGAGGAAGCCCATGCCACAGCGGCCAGGGATATTAACCGGGCGATTGCTGATGGTGCCCTGCAGGCAAAGATTGCCGCCCACTATCCCTTAACTGAAACGGCTCAAGCCCATGATGCGTTAGATAGCGGCCAACTTATCGGCAAGGTTGTGGTTGATGTGGCCTAAATTGAGGCGCTGTTCCCCTAGTCCATGCTCTTGAGGGCCTTACGAAACACGATCTTGTCATCCCCCGCGTCATAGAATTCACGAATTCTGGCTTCTTCCTCGTAACCGCAGTGGCGATAAAACTGGCGGGTGGGTTCAAAATCAGGGACACCGGAGGTTTCGACTAGGAGCAAACGCACACCTTGGGCGGTCAGAGTTTGCTCGACATGGTGAATTAGGGCGGTGCCTCGTCCTTGTCCCTGCCGCTCTGGGTGAATGGCGATAAACAACAGATTCCAGGTTCCGGTGGTCATGCGTTCGGGGGCACAGTAGGCGACCCCGACGGGACCCTGCTCATCGTCCGTAAACCACAGTTCACCGTTGCCATTGAAATAGTCGGCCAGCATTTCCCCCAGGGTCTCCAGTTCCTCTGGCTGAAACCCGATGGCTTCAGCAATAGCTAGGATGGCCGTTTTATCTTCTGGTTGGGTCGGTCGAATCATGGCATGGTCCTAAACTCTACGATCGGCCCACTATTGTGGCTTTTCGCCCAGCTCGATCACTTCAAAGGATACAAGGTCTTCCCAATGGGCGATCCACTGATCAAATAAGGCAGCATTTGAAGTCTCCATCAGTTGGAAGCAGCGATTGCCGTTTGCTTCCAACCAGCTATCTAAATAGTGGAGACCGGGCGGCAACAGACGTCCCTGCTGATGGAATCTCTCGTAGGCGAGGTCCCGGCAATTGGGTTTGAAGGTTTCGATCACCATAAATTTTGGCATGATCAGCGCTGCTCTCTAGGTCAAGATTTTGCGGAGTTACCCCTGGATTTGGCTGGCTTCCCAACCCAGCATGACTGCTTTTCGCTCGCATCCCCAACGATAGCCTCCCAGTTCTCCTGTTCCTCGAATCACTCGATGGCAGGGAATCAGGTAGGCGATGGGATTACGACCTACGGCATTGCCAATGGCGCGAGCGGCGGTGGGTTTGCCAATGGCGGTGGCTAAGCTTTGATAGGTGGTCAGTTCCCCTAGGGGAATTCTTAGTAGGGCTTGCCAAACTTGAATTTGAAAGTTGGTGCCTTTGAGATGGAGGGTTAACGGTGAGGAAGGAGAGGCGCTGAAGATTTGATTACACACCTTACTCGTTGTGGTTTGATCACGGGTGATTTTGGCTTGGGGCCAGTCTGTTTGGAGCTGCTGTTGGCTCGCTTGTTCGTCGGCATTGGGCAAAAAATGAATGTTGCAAATGCCACGGGGGGTAAGGGCAATTAGGCAATATCCAAAGGGGGTTTCGTGGATACCGTAGCGGATATTTAGCCCAGCCCCTCCTGCTCGATATTCGCCGGGGGACATGGCTTCTAGGGTGACGAATAAGTCGTGGAGTCGTCCTGGGCTGGATAGTCCTGTTTCGACGGTTAGGTCCAGTAGGTTCTGGGATGTGGTGATTTTTGATTTTGCATAGTCTAGGGTCAGATATTGGAGAAAGCGTTTGGGACTAATCCCTGCCCATTGGGTGAATAATCGCTGAAAGTGATAGTCGCTGAGGTTTACGTGCTGGGCGATGGTTGAGAGGTTGGGTTGCTCTAGGTGATGTTGGCGGATAAAAGTTATGGCATCGGAGATGCGATCGTAGGTTTCTACTTCGCTAGCCGTTGTTTCTGGAGGAGACATGTTATTGCTGAACTGTATGGCACTCTCCCCTAAGGTATCGATCGCGAGCAGTATAAACCACCCGTTTCTTGCTCCAATTGCATCGCCTGCTCTTGGCATCGAACATAGCTATTCGGCTGGTCTTAACCAGTCCCTCTCCCAATATTGGGAGAGGGATTGAGGGTGAGGGCCATCAGACTTAGTTTGCAATGCAGAATAGCAATGGCTATATTTCGCTAGCCCTGATGATTGCCAATCTGCCCCAACATCCACTGAATGCTGCTCTCTAGCCATTGATTGAAGTGAACAGCCTGTGGTCCTCTCCAGGATAGAGAATATCGCTGACAAACCTGTTGAGACCGTTGGGCCGCTTCAACAATTGATGGGGCAGAGGTGATGTCTTCAGGGTGGTGGAGCAAGGGATGATACCGAAATTTGTGACATGCGAATTGGGTCAGCGATTGGGGACCAATTTCCCAAAGGTGCACGGTCGTATCCCTACTCCCACTAGCGATCCGCTTGCCATCCGGACTCAAGACCACCGAATAGACCTCAGACTGGTGGCCTTGCAGCGGCTCTCCTAGCGGTTGCCCTGTCTCGGTATCCCAAAGACGCACGGTCTTGTCCCTACTCCCACTGACGATCCGCTTACCATCCGGGCCAGAGGCCACCGAAGAGACAGAAGACTGGTGGCCTTGCAGCGGCTCTCCTAGCGGTTGCCCTGTCTCGGCATCCCAAAGGCGCACGGTCGTATCCAAACTCCCACTGACAATCCGCTTGCCATCCGGGCTAAAGGCCACCGAATAGACCTCAGACTGGTGGCCTTGCAGCGGCTCTCCCAGAGGTTTCCCCGTCTCGGCATCCCAAAGACGCACGGTCTTGTCCCAACTCCCACTGACGATCCACTTGCCATCTGGGCTAAAGGCCACCGAAGAGACATAAGACTGGTGGCCTTGCAGCGGCTCTCCCAGAGGTTTCCCCGTCTCGGCATCCCAAAGACGCACAGTCTTGTCCAAACTCCCACTGACGATCCATTTGCCATCTGGGCTAAAGGCCACCGACCAGACATAAGACTGGTGGCCTTGCAGCGGCTCTCCCAGCGATTGCCCCGTCTCAGCATCCCAAAGGCGCACGGTCTTGTCCCCACTCCCGCTGACGATCCGCTTACCATCAGGGCTAAAGGCTACCGAATAGACTGAAGACTGGTGGCCTTGCAGCGGCTCTCCCAGCGATTGCCCCGTCTCAGCATCCCAAAGGCGCACGGTCGTGTCCCTACTCCCACTGACGATCTGCTTGCTATCCGGGCTAAAGGCTACCGAATAGACCGAAGACTGGTGGCCTTGCAGCGACTTCCCCGGCGGTTGCCCCGTCTCGGTATCCCAAAGGCGAATGGTTGTGTCCAAACTCCCACTGACGATCTGCTTACCATCCGGGCTAAAGGCAACTGAAGAGGCAGAAGACTGGTGGCCTTGCAGCAGCCCTCCCAGCGGTTGCCCCGTCTCAGCATCCCAAAGGCGCACGGTCTTATCCCTACTCCCACTGACGATCTGCTTACCATCCGGGCTAAAGGCTACCGAATAGACCGAAGACTGGTGGCCTTGTAGCGGATCCCCTAGCGGTTGCCCCGTCTCAACATCCCAAAGGCGCACGGTATTGTCCCAACTCCCACTGACAATCCGCTTGCCATCCGGGCTAAAGGCTACCGAATATACATAAGACTGGTGGCCTTGCAGCGGCTCTCCTAGCGGTTGACCCGTCTCAACATCCCAAAGGCGCACGGTCGTGTCCCAACTCCCACTGACAATCCGCTTGCCATCCGGGCTAAAGGCTACCGAATAGACCGAAGACTGGTGGCCCTGCAGTGGCTCCCCTAGCGGTTGACCCGTCTCAGCATCCCAAAGGCGCACGGTCGTGTCCCAACTCCCACTGACAATCCGCTTGCCATCTGGACTAAAGGCTACCGAATAGACCTCAGACTGGTGGCCTTGCAGCGGCTCCCCTAGCGGTTGACCCGTCTCAGCATCCCAAAGGCGCACGGTCGTGTCCCAACTCCCACTGACAATCCGCTTGCCATCCGGGCTAAAGGCCACTGAAGAGACAGGAGACTGGTGGCCTTGCAGCGGCTCTCCCAGCGGTTGCCCCGTTTCGGCATCCCAAAGGCGAATGGTCGTGTCCCTACTCCCACTGACGATCCGCTTGCCATCCGGGCTAAAGGCCACCGAATAGACATAAGACTGGTGGCCTTGAAGAAGATTTACTTCCTGAACCCGTTGGATCGATTTCAGTAGCGCGGCTTGGGTAACCACCTCAACATCAGGATTTGCTTTGCCCTGGTCCATAGTGTCAATAGCCAGGGCAAAGCCAAATGTCGGACTTGCCGCCGCCAGCCAATACAAAGCGGAAGCAGTCTGTTCTCGCAAACCAGCCATTATGGCTTGTTTTTCTGCCAGTTGTGTTGCTTGTTGAGCAATTGACGTTTGTTCTTTTTCCCTCGCAGTTGCGATTTCAGCATCTTCCCTGCGCTGTTCTGCTAATGTCTGCTGTTTAACTGCAATACTTTTTTGGGTTTCTGCTTCAGTTTGTCGGCGTTCTGCCAGGGTTTGGGCCGCTTGCGCTTTTTGCCTCTCTACGACTTCAGCCTTACGGGCCTGATTAACCTCCTGCAATCGACGTCTTGCTAGCAATGCTGATTTTTGGGCTAGTTTCTTTTGCCGTTGTGCTTCTCGTGCCGCAGCTTCTGCAACATTTTCGTTCTGACGGGATTTTTGTAGAGCAAACTCAGTCTGTTCCTTAGCCTTAGCCTCGTCATTAGCTTTCTTCTCAGCAATCTTCTCCGCTTGGAAAGCTCTACCACTCTGGTCAACTGCATAAACTGCCAAACCCGTGACCGCCATCGAAAAAAACGATAGGGTGACGATAATGGGCATTGCAGGCTTTAGCCGTTGCCAAAGACTCTCCGGTAGCTGTTGTCGTATCCATTTCCCATCAAAAACCGTCTGATACAGCAGATTTCGGTTTTTCAGGGCCTGCCCTTCCCTTCTCACCACCCCCGCTAACTTCAGGTGGGATTTCACCAGAGACTGCTCTTCATCCTTGACAACCTGATATCGCCGCACCTGCCGGTAAGTCTTCAAGACTTCATCTTTTTCGCCATTGGGAGCACGCTTCGTCAACATATCTCGTACAAACTGTAAGTTGTTGTCTTTCTTGCTCTCTTCTCCCAAAAACGTGCGGTGAACCATCCAATCCACATCCGGTTCTCGCCAGTTCAGCTTCCCCTCATCCACAAGTGCCTTGCAAAGTCGTTGGGTGAGATAGGGATGTCCCCCCGTCCACTTCAACACCCACCCCAACACTTGCTCTGCCTGCGGACTGTCTAACCCCAAACCCGTCGCCATCGGCAACGCTTCAGACTGGGTAAAATCCGAAAGTTCCACCCGTTCCCCCACATTAAAAGGCGTCCGCTTGGCATCCTGAATCAAATCGCTTGGCGTTGCCACCCCAATCAACACAAAGGACAACCGCCGCAACTCCGACTGTCTAGCCCTGGCTACAGACAAACCCCGAATTGCCGCATAAAAGTCATCGGCAAATCCTAAAGTCAGAGTTGTATCAATCTCATCAATGAAGATCACCACTGGATCAGCCATTTCTGCGATCAATACTTGCTCAAAGAACTGACTCAACCGCTGGGTCACCCCCAAATAGTGGCGTTCTTGCCACCATTGGTAGATATTCACCGACAGCATCAACTGATCAACAATCGTCGTCAGCAACCCCAAATACCATTGTTCCGCTGACAAGTTAGTGCCAATCTGGGTCAAATCGATAACAACCGCTTGAGTCCCCTCTTCATACAGGGTCTCAGCCGTCCGCATCATCAGACTGGACTTCCCCATCTGCCGAGGCGTCAACACATAGGCAAAGGTCGAGTCCCGGCAAAGCTGTAACAGGTCTTGGTCCGCCTGCCGAGGGATATACAGCCCCTGAGCATTCGCCTGCACGGTACCGCCAACGGTGTAAATCTCAGTCCCCATACCTTACCTATTCCAGATGTGCCTTAAAGTAGTCCCCATACAGCTGACAGCGGGGCAACTCTGCTTTCCCCTCCTGGCGGATCAGGCCAGTGGCACAGAGGAGCCGCACAATCCGCTCATCCTCGCATCGATTCTTCTGAACTGCCCCCAGCATCCCCTGCACTAGTTCAGGCCGGTCATAAATCCGAAACAAGTGATAGCGCAGATGATCACCAAAGGGACCCTCATCCCGATCAGCTTTCGCCAACACCTGATCAATCGACTTTTGACCACTGGCTACCAGATACAGTGCCTTGCGAACGAGGTAGGGATGGCCATTCAACAAGGCAAATAACGCTCGCTCCTGTTCGGTAGTTAAAGGCAAACCATGCCGTTGATTTAAATCCGCCACCTGCTCCGCCGAAAAGTCTTTCAGAGAGACCACTTCCCCCACATTAAACGGCGACTGGTGTAAATCCGCGATTAGATGATAGGGTTCCGTTGCCGTTACCAACACCAGATCAAACTGTTTCCACACCTTCATTGCGGGCAAAGGCAAGCCCCGATTATTGTGCCAGTTTCGCAACATAGCAAAGAAATCCGACCGAAACTTGCGGTCAAAGATCCGATCAACCTCATCCATCGCCAGCACAAACGGGTGCTTTAGTTCCCGCAGCACATAGGTCTGCATATACCGGGTACAGCGCTGGTTATTCCCCAACTCGTCCTGCCAAAAGTCCTCAATTCGGTTGGGCAGCTCCAACTGCTCCGTAATTGTCAAGCAAAACTGCTGATAAAACTGATCCGCATCCCCTAGAGCTGCATCATCAAACAACTGAAAATCAATATAGGCTACCCGCTTATCAGCCCGAATTGCCTGATCCACAGTCTTTAGTAGCAGAGAACTCTTGCCCATCTGGCGCGGTCCCTTAATCGTCACCGTCACCCCTCGCCGTTGAATCGCTCCCAGAGCAATCTCGTCGCCCTGGCGCTCCACATAAAACTGCGACTCTGGGTCCATCGACCCTTCCGGCATTTCCAGAGTTGGGGGTTGGGCCGAGGGTAAAGGTTGCGGAATCTCAGACTTATCTGCCGTCGGTAGTTGAAGCAGATCTTGCTTGGCCCTATCCGAATCAATTGACAAGGATTCACCCGCTATGGCCCTCTCCAGTTCTGCCAATAGTTGAGGCGTATCTTCCTGCTGTTCCCAAAACGCCCAGTTAATTGGATTGAGGTAGGCACTCAAAGGATAGGTAAATAGTTCTCGATAGTTTACCCGGACAGGCAGAATGGCAGGTTGACCAAATTCACTCGCCAGTCGACTAGCCGTTTCCACTTCCCCCTGAACCATCTCACTTCCCACGGATTGAGCCGACAGCAACGTAATAAAAAAATCCGACTGTCGGAGTTCCTGCTCAATCTTTTCTGCCCACTTTGTTCCCACCGCCATACTTTGATCGATAAATACCTCATGGCTTTGGCTCAAATGGTGATAAATGGACAACGCCAATTGGTCATCAGGTTCAGCATTTCGTTTGTAGCTAATAAAGATCCGGGCTTTTTTCCCTTGAGATAGAGATGTGTGGGCAGTCTTGCCCTGAAGGTTAGGTTTCTTCGTCGATGACGGGATAGACTGTTGGGCAGTGTCTGAAGATAAGCCTGATCCTGGCTTTTTCAACTTTGGTGTTGTTGTTTCATCAATCCCTTCCAAGGCAATTGCCGACAAACCAAATTCAAAGGCATCTTCATAGGAACGATCTGCTCCCAAGCCATCGTAAAATCCCACTGCGAACTCAATGGCCGTCCGGTCACCTATGGCATCATTCATGCCAATCACATAGTCAATGTATTTGTGAATTGCTTCGGCTTGAACCTCTGAATAACAAGCATTCAGCAAAACACAGTCGACATTTTTCTGCACCAGCTTGAACAAACCAGCCAATGCCTTTCCACTTACCAACTTTACCTGCCCGGTATTATTCTCTAGGGCTAACCCCTCAGCTCCAACCCCATGACCACTGAAATGAACAATTTGAGGCTCATGGTCCAACAAGGCTCGTTGCAAATCTCTTGGCCGAACTGCCCACTGGGAAACAATTTCAAACTGGTCTCGACTGCGCGATCGCTGCAATCCTTCCTGAATTTCCCGCACCTCTTCATCCAATCTGAGTTGATTGGTGTTCTTAGGATTGGCCGCCAAAATCAGGATTTTTCGCACCGAGTCCCCACAATCTCCAGTTCCGTCACATCACCAAGGACTTATCAGTCTTTTTCCCAGAATATATGCAAATCTAGACCGTTTAAAGTCTTCAGCGAATCAGCGTCACAGCACTCATTCATTTGCATGGATATTGATAGCAAACTCCCAGTAGAATTCAGCCCTCAATCCCCATCGAATCCCAAAACTTATTCATCCCGACACCACACATTCATTTACCCAATCAACCTACTCACAAGGGATAGCAGCCAGCATTTAAGTTAGCGTCTTCTATACTTCACGACGAACTGCAAGACTTAATATTCAAAAGACATTTCTCAATCGCAAAGGACATAAAAAATAAATCTAGCTATTCTCAAGGCACAAAAAAATAAATCTAGCTATTCTCAAGGCACAAAAAAATAAATCTAGCTATTCTAAGAAAGCTAGAAAGATCAGCAACAACGATTCGCTCCTTAATAAATCCATTTTCATCCTCTCTTAGCAATATAATTTATGGCGATCAAGCCCGTGCATAAAAGGCACATCGACCTTCCATCGATAGCAGGATTTACCCTAACGGAATTGCTGGTGGGGGGTGTCATCAGCCAGGGTTGTTTTACGTTCCTCCTAGAAAAAATAGGATGGTTCTACTGACCAACAGTAGAGAGACCGATGAGCCATCTAATCGATACTTTGAAGCAAGTCCCGGATTTCCGCAGTGCCCATGGCCGTATTCATCCGTTATGGCTGCTGTTGCTATTGATGGTGATGGGCATGCTTGCTGGATATCAAGGGTACCGTCCGTTAGAAACCTTTGTGAGCGATTATCGCCAGCCTTTAAGTGAGCTATTGGGGCTTGAGAGCCTCGAAGTTCCGTCTCACTGTACCTTTCGTCGAGTGATGAAGGGCTTGACTTCCAAGCGTTGAGCCACCAATTTGAAGCATGGATGCTCTCGAAAGCCCAGACTCACTCTCCCGATAATTATGCAGCCTCCATTGATGGCAAACGGATTCGTCAGGGGCTTACAGATGCCAAGGGGAAGCAGCGTTTTGTGGGCTTGGTGAGTTTATTTGCGGTGGAAGCAGGCATCACCCTCAAGCTCGAAGCCCTCACTCAGGAGGATAATAGCGAAATCAAAGTCGTGCAGGCACTGTTGGAAACCCTTCAACTCGATGGCTTACTGATTACCATGGATGCCTTACACGCCCAAAAAAACACTTGAGAAGATTGTGGCCTCGGGTAATGACTATCTCGTGGCGGTCAATCCAACCAGGGAAGACTTTACGACCACCTCCAGACTTACTTTGAGTGTCTTAAACCCATGGCTGAGCACATCCACTCCGCCCAAAGTAGAGGACGAGATGAACATCGGTGTATACAGGTTTATGAGCCTGTCGGCATAGCCCTACAAGAATGGACAGCAATTCGCTCTGTACTTTGTGTCCAACGATGGGGTACTCGCAAAGGAAAGGAGTATCACAATACCGCCTATTACATCAGTTCAGCTGCCACCTCACCCCAGCATTGGCAATCTCTGGTCCGAGAACATTGGGGCATTGAAATCGGTTGCATTGGCCGAAGGATGTTGTTTTTGGCGAAGATGATTATCGACTCGAAGATGAACAAGCACTGCTCAATTGGTCAGTGCTTAGAACTATTGGGATTAATATCCTGCGGCTAAACGACTATCAATCCCTCAAAACCGCGATGACTAAGCTGGCTAATCGGGTCGATATTATTTTTTCGCTGCTAACTTAAAACAGCCCTGTGTCATCAGCTTTTTTCTCGTCACCTTGAGTGGCTATGGTTTGGTTTCCATCATCACCACCAGTACCACCACCAACGCTCAAAACGAACGTCGCGTAGAACTGAATCGAGCTGGAGACTTTATTGCCCAGGAAATCAGAACAGCCGCCAAAATTGTCCAGGATGCCTCAGTTCGCTCTGAACAGCCCATCGAATTCTTGTCAGGTATCAGTCCAGACATATCTCAAATTCAGCCCGTCCTGATGCTAAGAATGGCTCAGACCAACCTCGTCCCCATCGTCTACTATCTCGCTACACCCCCCAACGGCATTTGGCAGGGACCCAAAGCAATCTATCGGTGGGGGCCTGCCTATGACGATCAGGGGGCCTATATCAATCCTGATACCCCAACCCAATGGACCCATGAGCCCCTCATTGATCTGATTGAAAGTGAAGGCTCCCTGCCCACCTGCGAAACCAACTGGGTAGGTTCGGGCACCCCTGGATTCTATGCCTGCGTTAATGCCACGGGCGAAATCGCCAAAGTCTATCAAACGGGCAGAATTAACAAAGTCTTGGCGCAAACGGATACTTACCGATATAGCTCCACAACCGCTATCCGTACTCTAGAACTGGCCCAAACTTCCGGAACTCCATCGAGGACAACCAATTCAACGGCATGTCTTCTAGTTATGGATGAAGACAGCATAGACAGCGATATTCCTGCCATTCAAGATGCCGCCCTAAGCAAAGGCATTAGCGTTAATGCCTTGATTAATAAAAATAATCCGACCCAGCTAGGGAATCCTACTTTTCTTTGGAATACCAGCTATGCCGGAGACATCGTAACTATCCCCACTGGGCAAACAGGCGATGAAGGAGTCTTTTCTCTTCCCCAGACCTTGAATGGGAAAAACGGCCCCTTATCCCTCAATGATTTTTTAGCTGGGAATTTACCCCAAGCCGATCTCGATGAAGTCCTGGATGTTCAGCCCTTAGGCAATGCCCAACTCAATGATTTAGTGGGACAATCCTGTACCGCAATTGTCTATGACAGCGATATTTCCATTAACGTTGCTCCACTACAAGCAAATTTACAGGGCGCCCGCCTTGGACGGTTTAATTTCACAGTTCAGTCCATTGTCTCCAGTTCTGAGCTGAGTAATCTCAGGATTCGTGTTGACTAAGCCCTCTCGAAGATGGGAACTCAAGAAAGGACTAAAAGCACCTCAATCTGGGCCGTTTAGCTAGAAGAATTTTTTCTGCCTCCTGCAGCCCCTGTCTTGCTGGGTGATCTACTTCTTCAAAAACTTCTGCAAAATCTTTTGCAACGGATCGACAGGCGAATCATTCAATATCAGCACAAATGGCTCCAAGGATTGGTGATCGGGTTGGGTAGATATTTTCCAGTACAGAATGCCCTGTAACAAATTGGGATAGTGCTTTTTGACGGTTTGATAGAGGGCTTGCACCGCCAACACCCGTTCCTGATCATTCGTGGGCTGCATCGTCCATAAAATCACCTCTTGTTGTCCTGGCTTCCCGACAAAGGAAAAGCCACGATAGCTCCAGGGGGCCAGAGTATTTTGGTCCCAGCGAGTATAGCCTAACTCCGTAAAGATCACAGGCTTATTTCGAATCGACTGGTCCCGGCGAAAGGCATCCATATCCCCCAGAATTTTCCGCCATCCTGACAAGAGCTGCTGCTTCAACTGGTGTTGATTTCGGAATTGAGGTTGCGATCGCAACGGGAAATACGCATTCACCCCAATCACATCCAAAGCATCCCAAAACCCCACCGACTGATATTGATCAAAATTCGCCGCATAGGTGAGTTTGCCAGAATAGATCTGGCGAGTGTGCTGAATCAGTTGCCGCCAGTGCCGATCCAGGCGTTGCCGACGATGGTTAATCGCAGCAATCTGATCCGCTTCCCCTGGATAACTCACCTGTTTCGCCCAGACCTGCCAAGCCTTCAGTCGCTCCTCCAAAAACGCTTCTAAAGTGGGAAATTGATATCCCCCTTTCAGCTGCAGTTCGGCAAAGGGAATTCGATCCTTATACTTCAGCAGATTATGAATCAGCGCCCGCTGCTCAATCGGGTCGAGGTAGTAGCGCTCTAAATCCGGCACATCCTTTACCGGCAACGTGGAAGTCAAGGCATTCATTTCACTGCCAATTCCCACCATATCCACCCCTTCTGCTTCTGCAATTTCAGCCCATTGGGCGACAAACTTGGTGTAGGTCTCAAACCAATCGGCCAGTTGGGCATCCGTCTCCGGCATCGTTAGTCCATGCCAGATGAAATTATTTTGGGGATAGGCATGATCCAAAGCCAACCGCAAAATCAATACGACATTCAGTCCCGCCGCTTTAGCCGCCCGCATCTCTTGCAGCACCCCCTCATCTTCAGCGTCATATCTGAGGTTAGGTGAATCCCATTCGGCTTGGGTGGCGTAGACCGTCACCTCCACCGTATTCATATCCGCTGATTTCAGTTCCTTGACCCAAACGGATGCATCGGGTTCATTCACCTGAGTTCCCCCTAAATAAAACGGCCATGCCGGATTAGCCTGACTCAAAACAATCACAATGGGCCATAAAATAGCCAGGATTAACCAGCGAAACCTAAACTTCATTAAAAATTTTTTTTCCTTGCATTTCCTTTATTCTATCCAAATAAAATTATTTACCGATCCTTCAACACCAGTTCTCACAGGCTTTTCAGGAACTTCTTATTTTCAGCTCATGATTCATATTCATGCAAAGCTCCGTAGAAATGCGGAAAAATCACAACCCAAAAAGTTTGATATTCCCGTGTTTTAACGATGGTTTTCCGAGTTCGGGATCTTCATAATGATTTTCAGATACAGGAAAACAGGACTTTAAAAAACGATGGCTTATCAAACTTCTCTTCAATCGCAAACCATGGAACTTCTGGTCGCTTATCGCCAAAAGCCTTCCGTTCAGCTCAGAAATCGCCTCGTACGATTGAATATGGGTCTCGTTCGCAAGGTTGCTCACCGTCTGACCCACCAGTGCGCTGAGCCCTACGAAGATCTAGAGCAATGCGGATTTCTAGGTTTGATTACTGCCATCGAGCGCTTTGACCCCTCCCAAGGATATGCCTTCAGTTCCTTCGCAGTGCCTTACATTCGCGGCGAAATCCTCCACTTCCTTCGCGACCGCGCTAACACCGTTCGCATCCCCCGCCGCTGGCAACAGCTCAGCCGGGATGCGGCCAAAGCCAGACAAGCCCTCACCATGGAATTGGGTCGTCAGCCCAACGATCAGGAAATTGCTGATGCCCTGAGCCTCTCCATGCAAGAATGGCGTTCGGTCAAACTCGCCACCACCAATCGAGTTCCCCTTAGCCTCAACGCTCGGGTCTCCTCCGGTCACTCTCAGTCTGACTCTGCTATGACCCTAGGTGACACCTTGATGGATGTTCATAGCCAAATCCTGCAGGCCAACCAAGAAGATCGCATCGAACTCCAGCAAGCCTTAAACCAGCTCGAAGATCGGACCCGAATCATGATTGAGTCCGTCTTTTTCCAACAGCTCTCTCGCCAAGAAGTGGCCAAGCGCATCGGCGTCAGCTCCGTCACCGTTACTCGCAACATGAAGAAGGGCATCGACAAGCTAATCGATTTACTCCAACAGCAACAGCCTAACGCTCTGCAAACGGAACACTAAACACTTCCTCTCTAAACATAGGACATGCATCTTCCCTGTAGGCTTAAAGCCTACAGGGAATTTCTTTTGTTCCTCATCTACAAACGTTCATCCTTCACGACGTCATTTGGGATCGTCTAACCATGCCTTTACCCTTAAACTGAGAAGTAAGACTTTAGACGGGGTTTAGATATGCCGAGCCAGAATCCGACCCTTAATCAAGCCAGACGAAGGGAGATGCGATCTCACCAACGATTCCTCCAATTTCAAGTTCATCTCCCCCGCCTTATTGGCCTGATTAGCCTCTGCAGTCTCTGGACCTATGCTCTGCCAAGTTCAGCTGAATATAACCGCCCAGTTATCCCTCCCAAAGTCACCCAAAATTTCTTGGCCATGGAGCGGAGCTTCGAAAAAGAATTTGAAACTTACTTTGGCGAAGATCTCGCAGATGTTACCCAAGATCCGACAGAAGTTGCCCAAACCCTGAGCCGTATCAGTCAAACCACTGGAACCCATCCAGGGGTCTTGTGGATCATGCCTCGTGAAGATCATTTACATCTAGTCTTGCTATTACCCGGCGGCCAGCCCATTATTCGAGATCTCTACGATGTCCCACGCGCAAAACTCCTTAAAACCGTCGCGACCTTCCGAGAACAAGCCAAAGATCCTGGTCAGTGGGACCTAGCACCTGCTCAACAGCTTCATGAGTGGCTGATTGCCCCCTTTGAAAAAGAGCATCTTCAAGCAGCCAATATTGATACCTTATTGTTTTGCTTAGGCAGTGGACTCCGAGGCATCCCCTTAGCTGCCTTACATGACGGCGAGCAATACCTCGTCGAACGGTATAGCCTCACCAATATTCCGGCATTCAACTTAATTCAGACCGAATATACCCCTCGCAACCAGGGAAAAATCTTAGCCGGTGGAGCCTCAGAATTTTTGCAACTAGAGTCTTTACCATCCGTTCCCACAGAAATTGCAGCTATTTTGACCTTTCTCCAGGCCCGTCTTCCAAACCAATCCCAGTGGCAGGGCCAGGCCTTACTCAATCGCAATTTCACCCTCAAGAACCTCAAAACTCAGTTAAGCAAGCAAACCTACAATATTATTCACCTCGCCACCCATGCCGAATTTAACCCTGGCCAACCCCACCAGTCATTTATCCAGTTCCGAGATAC
This sequence comes from Acaryochloris sp. CCMEE 5410, assembly GCF_000238775.2. Classification (NCBI taxonomy): domain Bacteria; kingdom Bacillati; phylum Cyanobacteriota; class Cyanophyceae; order Acaryochloridales; family Acaryochloridaceae; genus Acaryochloris; species Acaryochloris sp. CCMEE 5410. The sequence continues at coordinate 1,244,698 of NZ_AFEJ02000001.1, forward strand.
CCAACTCCGATTAGACCAAATGAATACCCTAGACTGGTCCAAACCCAGTCTCGATCTCTTGGTTCTAAGTGCGTGTAAAACAGCCCTGGGGGATCAAACTGCTGAGTTAGGGTTTGCTGGTATCGCCCTCAAAGCAGGGGTTAAAACAGCTTTAGGGAGTCTCTGGTACGTCAGTGATGTCGGCACCCTAGCCATTATGAGCGAGTTTTATCAACAGTTGCCCCGCCACAAGACCAAATCAGAAGCTCTGCGTCAAGCCCAATTACGGATGCTTCGAGGTCAAATCCAAGCCCAAAACGGACAACTCACCCTTTCCAATACGCCTTTATCTTTACCCAGTGAAGTTTCAGATATTTCCAATATCGATTTCACCCACCCCTTCTATTGGTCAGGCTTTACGATGATCAGTAGTCCTTGGTAAATCGGGTGACGGTCTATGGGCAGTCCCTTACAAAAACGCCTCTTACAACATTTATCTCACCTAGCGCGAGAACGCGATCCCTATCTGGCAACAGCTGGACATTTTTTTGTCAAAGAGTACATCTACCAAGAACTCAGTCAATGGGGAACCGTGCGTCGCCATTCCTTTAGAACCCTCAAAAAAGTTGCCAAAAGTGTTCATGAAAATCTGATCTTGTCCTTACCGGGCCGCCAGTCTCTGCCCCCCATACTGATTGGTGCTCATTTTGATGGCGTCCCCGGATCGCCTGGAGCAGATGATAATGCCACCGGAGTCGCTGTCCTCCTAGAACTCGCTCAGCACTTCCATCACCATCCCGCTCGTCATCCCATCCAAATAATTGGTTTTGATCTAGAAGAATATGGACGATTAGGAAGCCAAGCCTATGCCCAAGAACTAAGGCAAACCCAAACCCACATCACCACCATGATTAGCCTAGAGATGCTGGGCTACATTGACGCAAGAAAGCATACTCAACGATATCCTGCGGGACTTAAGTATTTATATCCTTCCACTGGCAATTTTATTGCCCTACTCGGCAATCTTCGCTCCATTCCCACCCTGTTCAAAATGTCCACTCACTTCAAGCGTAATGGTGCACCTTGCGAGTGGCTTCCTGTGCCCTTACGCGGCACTCTCATTCCCGATACCCGCCGTAGCGATCATGCCTCATTCTGGGATTATGGATATTCTGCAGTGATGGTGACGGATACAGCCGACTCCAGGAATCCCCATTACCACAAACCCAGTGATACCATTGCCACCCTCAACCTAGAGTTCCTAGAGTCCATCTACATTGGCTTGGTGCAGGCCATCCAAAGTGGAATGTAGTCAAGTCATTCTCGGACAGAAAATCAAGCTTGATTCGTAAAGCAGCAGGTGATTTCGATGAGCTTTATCAAACCTATTTTATAGAGAAAACCTAAGACCAACAGCATACAATAAAGGTTCAATACATGGCGCAAATTTAAGTCATTTTATTTTTTAATAAAATGCCAATATACTCTTTTCTGATCGACTAAATATTACATCTTCACACAGCAAAAAAATCTCAAGATAATATTTTCATTTCAGAGATTAAAAGAATAAAATTCACGCAATATAAACTATAAAACTTACTATTTTTTCTTTATTCATCAGTAATTAAAATTCTCTATCCATAAGAATTTAATAACAAATGGAGCTTAGCTAATAGATATTTTTCCGCCATTGAAATTGATTCATGCTCTGACTACTGTTTTTTCAATAAATCAGGCTAAAAAATAAGTACTATCACTGAGGTCAGTCAACTATTTATATGAGATCAAGAATCTGGAATAGTTGATTTTACGGAGGAGATAGAGGGGGAAGCATCAACAGAGTTGCGTACTCCTGCGGTTATTTTCCTCATGATATTGCGTTATACCTTAAGACATTATTACGAAATTCAGGTTTATTCCAATGCATGCAGGTGGAACTCAAATTTTGATGATTGAGGATGATGATCAAGATGTAGAAATTGTTAGAGAATTGCTGAGTTTCAACAAAAGCTCAATTACGCTCAAACACCGCCGGACACTCTCCACAGGAATTACCTTTCTGCATGAAACTAAGTCCATTGACTTAGTCTTATTGGATCTTTGTCTATCAGATACCCAGGGTCTAGAAACCTTTCATAAGATTCACGAAATGTTCCCCAGCCTGCCACTGGTTATCCTTTCTGGAAATACAGACGAAACGATAGCTATAGAAGCGATGCAGGATGGGGCTCAAGACTTTTTAGTCAAAGGACGCTTCAACAGCACCCTTCTATCTCGTACCATTCAATATGCATTAGAGAGACAAAAACAGCAATTAGAGCTGCAGTATAAAAACACAACATTATTAGCCCTTTCAGAACAACTAGAAATTGCCAATCGTGAACTAGAACGGTTGGCTACCATGGATGGGTTAACACGAGTTTATAATCGACGTCAGTTCGATTCTGTCTTTCAACGAGAGTGGCATCGCTTATGTCGTGAAGAGCAACCGCTATCAGTAATTCTGGGCGATGTCGATCATTTCAAAGCCTATAACGATACTTACGGCCATCAAGCAGGAGACCAATGTTTACAGCAAGTTGCTCAAGCCATTGCTAGAATTGCCCAACGTCCCGCAGACTGTGTAGCCCGCTACGGGGGCGAAGAATTTGTGGTGTTGCTCCCTAACACGGATCTTTCCGGAGCATTACACGTTGCAGAAGCAATTCGGGAAGAAGTTGAGGAACTCAACATTCCCCACCGCAATTCATCCGCGAGTAAGCACATCAGCCTTAGTTTGGGAGTTGCCAGTCTCATACCAAACGAAGATATCCCCGCTTCAAGTCTGATTCAATCTGCAGATCAAGCCTTGTATACAGCTAAGGATCTTGGTCGAAACCAGGTCACTGCAGACACATCTGATTCTACAAATCCCAGACAACTAGCCAACCAAACATTATTGTGGACCCAGAGGATAGAGCAAGCCTTGGAAAAAGATTATTTCCAGCTCTATGCTCAACCTATCCACCCCCTCAGCCAAGATCGAGAGAAACAATGTTTTGAGATTTTACTGCGCCTATGTGATCAACCCCACACAGTCATAAGCCCAGGTTTTTTCTTACCCATCGCAGAACAAAAGGGCTATATGAATCGCATCGATTATTGGGTTATTGAGCATCTATTTGCAGATCTCCAGGAAATTAAAGCCACCATGGAGCAAAATACTCAATTTTTCATTAATTTATCGGCCAGAAGCTGTAATAATGGCCAACTTATAGAATTTTTGCAACAACAGCTCACTCGTTTCAACTTATATCCAGAAGAATTTTGTTTTGAAATTAGTGAAAGTGTTGCCCTGAAGAACATATCCAATGCAGCCAAACTCAGTAAAGAGTTAACCGCACTCGGCTGTCAAGTTGCCCTAGATGATTTTGGTAATGGCTTATCTTCTTTCATGCATCTTAAGTCTATTCCTGCGGACTATCTCAAAATTGATGGCTCCTTTGTCAAAGATATAGGCTCTGATCCAGTAGCTACAGAAATTGTCGGAGCCATCCATCGACTTGCTAAAAGTATGGGTATGCAAACAATAGCGGAATATGTGGAATCTGAGCTTATCCTCGACACAATATCCAGTTTTGGGATCGATTTTGCTCAAGGTCATTATTATGCCCAAGCCCAACCCCTCATTGAAACCTTAGTGACTTATCAATCTATTCCATTTCGTCAAGGAGCAGAAAGTTAATCGTTCCATCCGAAACGAGAAGTACCTTACTTCCAAATGCATCAAAAACTGAATAAAAAAGAAAAGAGAATCTAGGTCTTTTTAACTTGAATATAGATTTGCATTTAAGGGGGAGCAAATGCGATCAAGAAAAACACATGTATTAATCATTGAAGATGACGAACAGGATGCCAATATCGTTCGCCGTTATTTAGATAATATGCCTCAACTACCGTTAACACTCCAACATAAGCACACTTTACGGGAAGGCATCCATGTTTTACAAAACAATGAATCTATTGCTCTAATCCTACTAGATCTCACTTTATCTGATGCTAAAGGTTTAGATACATTTCATCAGGTTCATCAGGCTTTTCCACAGAAACCTCTTATTATTCTGAGTGGCAATTCAAACCCGGAAATCATTCAAAAAACCCTGCATGAGGGAGCAGTAGACTTCTTAATTAAAGGAACTTTCGATAGCCCCTCTTTGTGTTACTCCATTCAACATGCTTTAGAGCTACAGCAACAAAAACTAGAGCTAGAACTTCAGAATAGTACTCTTCAATCATTATCAAAGCAACTAGAAATAGCTCAAGCTGAAATCAAAAAACTTAAAACAATTGACTCTCTTACTAAGTTTTATAATCGAACTCAGTTTGACGACGTTTTCCTATCTGAATGGAAAAGGCTACAGAGAGAAGAACAACCCTTAGCTCTCATTCTTTGTGAGCTAGACCCGATAGCGACTGAGATTGATCCAGTTTCTACAACCTGGGAAGATCATACGTTGCATCAAATCGCTGAGATCATGTTCCACACCATTAAGCGTCCAGCAGATTGTGTCGCTCGATATAGTGAAAATCAATTTGTGATCTTGTTACCCAATACCGATATGTTGGGAGCAACCTTCATTGCAGAAGCCATCCGCATTCAAGTTCAAAAACTTGGCATAGATTATCTTTCTAGCCCATACCATCAACCCATCACTCTCAGTTTTGGGATCACAGGCCATATCCCAAGGCCTCTAGAAGCCCCCTCTTTATTGATTGAAGCTGCACACCAAGCATTGATAGGCGCTAAAGCGCGTGGAAGGCATCAGGTCAATTGGCAAACCATTCGGGACATCAAATCGGAGTTATACACTCGCCAAACATTACATTGGGTGGGCAAGTTGCATCAGGCATTACAAAACGATCTGTTTCAGCTCTATGTTCAACCCATTCACCCATTAAATAGAACATGTAGCATAGAGCGTCTCGATATCTTACTCCGACTCTGTGATCAATCAGGCAGAGCTTGTGCGCCCGAAATGTTTCTGCCCATGATTGAACAGTACGATTTTATGGCTCAGATTGACCAGTGGGTGATTGAGAACTTGTTAGGACACACACAAGTGCATCTACATAAGAAGTTTGAAGCCACCTATTTTATCAAGCTGTCTGCAGCAACCTGCAAAGCCGGTAATTTCTCAGCGCTGGTACAACAACAGCTCAATTTATATAATTTCCCAGCGAATCACCTCTGCTTTGCAATCTCAGAATCAGTCGCCTTGAAGAATTTATCCTCAGCAGTGCAGCTGGCACAATCCCTTAAAGCACTAGGCTGTCAGATTGCCATAGATGATTTTGGTGTAGATTTCAAAACGCTTAGACGGCTTAGACCGATGAAAGCAGATTACGTAAAAATCAACGGAGAATTGGTTGAAAGCATTACTACAGATCCCATATTGCATGGAATTGTAGGGTCAATAAAGCGTGTGGCTGATGTTATGAATTCAAAAATTATTGCCAAGCAAGTTAAATCAGAAGTGACCCTTAACTCGCTAGATAACTTAGGAATTAACTATGCCCAAGGGAATCATTTTGAACAGTCCCTTCCCCTTAAGCAGTACATCAGTATGCAACCCTCACCGATGGCTTACTAATTTAAATTAATGCTTTTTACCCTAGAAGTATGAATACAGCAGCCAGCAATAGCCTCCTATAATCCTGAATCGAAGTCAAAAATCACGTTTGAATCAGTTCCATAGTGTGAGTGCGATTGCGACCTTGCTTTTTAGCCATATATAGAGCTTGGTCTGTCAGCTCAATCAACTGAGATGGAGCTATTGCTTTGCTGGGAACGATACTGGCTACCCCTAAGCTAAGGCTGACATAATGACTTACAGCGGAAGAACAATGGGGAATACTGAGCGCTTCAATTTCCGTTCTAATGGCTTCGGCAACATGAACTGCTCCGGATTGATCGGTGTTCGGTAACACAACGACAAATTCTTCGCCTCCATAACGAGCCACACAATCCGCAGAGCGCTTGGCAACAGTAGAGATGGCTCGAGCGACCTGCTGTAGACATTTATCTCCCGAAGGGTGTCCATAGGTATCGTTATAGGCCTTAAAGTGATCGACATCGCAGAGGATCAGAGACAGGGGCTGCCTTTCTCGCATCATTCGAATCCATTCTGCTAGAAATATCGAATCAAATCGACGTCGATTATTAATGTGGGTCAAGCTATCTATAGCTGAAATTTTTTCGAGTTTATGGTTAGCCACTTTGAGCTCTTTAGAAAGTTTCTCTAAAGTTTTATTCTTCTCTCTTAACTCCAACCAAAGATTCTGTCTTTCTAGTGCAAATTGAATCGAGCAGCGTAAGATAGTAGCATCAAAATGCCCTTTAAATAGACAATCCTGTGCACCTTTCTGCAATAGATATAATGCTCTAGATGGATCTAAATTGCCACTCAAAATAATGAGGGGCATTTCTGGGAACACAAGTTGAATGTGTTGAAACGCTTCTAGATTACTAGCATCCGTTAAAGATAGATCAAGAAGCACAAGGTCAATGGCAGGTTCGTGATGGAGTCGGGTTATACCTTCTGCGAGTGAACTTCGATGCTCAAAAGCTGCAGGGAAACTCTGACGGCCCACTAGTAATTCTCTAATGATTTCTACGTCCTGTTCATCATCTTCAATCATCAAAATCCGGATATCACTAATCTGCACCATCTTCCCCCCTTTAATAAAAATGACACATATATAGCTAGGTGATTTCCCAACAGGAACTATCTACTCACCATTCCTTTCACTTTAAGACTCAAACAGTGCTGGCGCAATGATCGTTCTAGCTATTTATCAAAATCCAGACTAAAATTTTTGATTCAGGACCACTTTGGATTAGACAACTAATCATATGATTAAAAAATCAAAATCATCTAGTATTACTAATACTAATTTCGGGAGTGCGTCACCTTTTTGAGAGGATATTTAGGCTATGCTCAAACCCATTGATTTGGTAGTGGTTTAAACATATAAAACTCTAGCGAATTTAATTTCATTCCTAAAAAATGAAACGCTCCTGTTACCATGTGGGTTACTGAAAAACTAGAATCCAGCCCAGCAAATTATTCAGCGATTTCTACCCAAATATCCCCCTCTTCCACACGGGTTGGATATACCTGTAATGGCCTTTCCTTTGAGATCGCCCCTAGGAGCTTACCAAGCCCTGGTGGCCAGGGAATCCAAGATTTGGGTACCCCTGTAGCGAGGTCAAAAGCACTTCGATGCAAAGGGCAGACAATTGCCCCATCTGTCGTAATTTTTCCTTTGCTGAGTGGTGCTTTTAAATGTGGGCAAGCATTCTTGACTGCACAAATGTTTCCACCATGATTAACCAGAAGAATCTTTTCTTTCTCGACCTTAACGATTTGACGATCCCCTTGGTCGAGTTCACTTTCTGATAAAACCTTAACCCAACTCATAGCAGCCTCCAGAGATTAAATAACACATGTCTAGGGAGTAATTTGGCCTTGAATCCGCGCGAGTAATAACTCTGACCTGATTATCCCAGTCAGATCGAGAAGGACGTCTTCACCGCCATAAAAATCAATAGAAACTTGCAGATCCCTCTCCCAAGCATGTCAAAGATGGCAAACCTTTGTTTACCACAGATAAGGGAATGAATCGGTATGAAGTCAGGAACGGGCCACTCTCAGACTAAACAGCCGATTGATACCGTAAACAATCCATCGCCAATATCGATGCATTCCCCACACCACGAAGGGAGTCAACAATGTTGCCAACAACATTACACTTGCCACTAAGCTCAAATCAACATTCCATACATCCTGAGCAATTCGAACAAGATCGTGATCAATCCCCGCTTTACCTTGGTTATAGATAGCACGGGTGGTTTGGTCAAAAATGAGTCGCCAGCTGAATTGAATGTCATAGGAGATAACATAAGCTGCCAACATGGCATACAGCGGGCGCTCCACTGAATAGCGGCAGGCATATCCACTCATTGCCCGTGCTAAGAAAATTCCGCCAAAAACCAGTTCAAATCCATGACCCATAGCGATTACAAAGAACTCATGGATACCTGTAAAAGCACAAAATGTATATGAGATCGCAACCCCCAACAACACTCGCGCCGTCAAATAATTCTGCCAATACACATAAAACAGATACCCAAATCCGCAGTACATCAAACCCATTAAAAAGGGCATCCGCTCAACATTGAACGTAAAACCACCCCCATGCATAAAATCGAAAGCAGGAATCGCCGGATATCCAAAGATCCAGTTGGTTAAGGTATGGCCCAACTCATGGACGAGGGTGATGACCGGGCTCAGAAGGAAAGTCACTTGTTGAGATGCCAAAATCAGCAGGGCTAAAGCGATACCCACTGCGATCGCTTTCCATCCTTCTGGCTCAATAGATTGTGGCTCCCAGAGATCATCTGGTGGGCTGTTGGGTTCCCAACTTGTTTTCTCCAACTTAGGCCGTCGCCAAAGCTCTCCATTCGCAGCTTGATGCAGTGTTGGCATTTGACCATCACTTTCTAAAAAGCTTAACTGCCAACACCAGGATGATTCTCTAGCTCCCTTCTCTTGACCAGATATCAACAGAAACCGTGCACCTGGTAAATGCCACTGAGTCATCTCACGACAGCACAGCATCACTGAACTCTTTTCATCCGGTGCTCGTTCCCCCTGGAGATAAACATGTAGTTCATCTTCTTCCGACCAAACTTCAGTTTCAATCTGCTTGTGAGCCAAAGTTTGATTTAAAAGCTGGGTCATTGCTTCTACAGACCCACTGGCAGCCGATTCTCTTAAATTTGCGAGGGACTCGGAAGACTGAAAACTATCAGTAGAGGACATAGTTGCCTGAATAAATGCTGGCGTTAGTATTCCCCAACCAAGCTATACCTGTGCTACCGATCACAGCTTTGCAGTCTGGTGGCTCACCGTTATGTCCAACTAATGTCACAGCAAAACTGAACAAATGGCTAGAGGATGAAACTTAATTCAAGCAGAAATAGTGCAAATTATTCTTTGCGTAAAAGTATTACTAGCTACCGATAGATCTATGACTGTCTTGATGCTTAAATCTAGCAAAAATTAATTATTTCTCACTAATTAGAGAAAATTATTTCTTTTTTTCGTGTGTTGCCTCAAACCCATCGTTACCTGAATTAACGGAGCATTCAACTATGAATACTAGGCGACAACAAGCCCAATATATTCGCAATAATGCCGCTGAATTAGCTGCTAATCGACCCCATCCTCAGCATATTAATAATAAAGAGGAATACGAGTATCGCCGTCCTAAAAAAGATGGCAACGAGCCTAGCCACATTGCTAATTTCACCAAGGGGTTGCCTCACGACGAACATACAGGCTTATTACTCAATTCCGCCGACTATGACCAGTTCGTCTTAGGCATTCAATCTGGAGACACAACTGATTTTGCCCGAACACCTTTAGGTCCTGCCGAATTACCCAAAGTCCATGGTTGTTTGAGTAAACAAAAGATTGATTGTGATGATGACCACCGCTCTGGATTCTGGAAGTCTCAAATTGCTCAAGGAGCTGCGGGTGGTGATGGAGCCAAGCTTAGGGCTTGGGAAAGTGCGGGTGCTGGTTTAGTTTTTGACTTAGAAGGTCCCGATGCCCAGGCAGTAACAATGCCCCCTGCTCCGAGATTAGAAAGTTCAGAGCTTACTTCAGAAATCGCAGAAGTTTATTCACAAGCATTGCTTCGTGATATTCATTTCTCTCAATTACGAGATCCTGGCTTGGGAGATCAAGTGAATGCCTGTGATTCTTGTCCAACCCAACTTTCTATTTATGAAGCAATAGATATTCTAAATACTGTCCAGATTGAAGGCCAAAATTGGTTCTCTGCCAATTGTTGCGACCTCACAGATGATGAGCAGGCTCGTCAGCGACCACTCGTAACTCGACAAAATATCTTTCGTGGCACCGCACCTGGAGATGATGTCGGTCCCTATCTATCCCAGTTTCTGCTGATTGGTAATAATGCGCTGGGAGGTGGGGTATTTGGGCAAGAAGCCGGCCATATCGGATATGGTGCAATACGAATTGATCAGCGAGTCAGAAAGGCTACCCCCTGCAAAGACTTCATGACTAACTTCGAAACTTGGTTAGATGTGCAAAATGGTGCAGATTTGCGAGGTCTAGAAACCTACGTTGACGCTGATCCGGGAAAATGTCGTGAATTCCCAGCCTATCGAGTCATCACTACACCTCGAGACTTAGCAACCTATGTTCATTACGATGCACTATATGAAGCTTATTTAAACGCTTGTTTGATTTTGCTGGGTATGGGAGCTCCTTTCGACCCCGGTATTCCGTTCCAAAAACCTGATGTGGAAGATAAACAGCAGGGGTTTGCTCACTTTGGCGGACCGCAAATCTTAACCCTAGTCTGTGAAGCCGCAACCAGAGGGCTAAAAGCAGTTCGTTTCCAAAAGTTCAATGTTCATCGTCGTTTACGCCCTGAAGCTCTAGGTGGTTTAGTTGATCGCTATAAGCATGGTAAAGGTGCGGGTGATGAACTTAAACCCGTTGCAGCCCTAGTTGAAGCACTAGAGAATGTTGGTCTCCTCAGCAAAGTTGTAGCCCATAATCAACTCCAAAATCAGAATCTTGACCGCAGTGGCGATCCTTCCAGCGCAGGGGATAATTACTTCCTACCGATGGCCTTCCCAGAAGGATCTCCTATGCACCCCAGTTATGGTGCTGGTCACGCAACCGTGGCTGGTGCTTGCGTCACCATGATCAAAGCTTTCTTTGATCATGGTTGGCAACTGAACTTGGGTATGGCGAATGGGAAATACGTATCCTACGAACCTAATCAAGATGGGAGTGGTCTTCAACAAGTTCTTTTAGATTGCCCTCTCACGGTAGAAGGTGAGTTAAATAAGATTGCAGCTAACATCTCCATCGGACGGGATTGGGCTGGCGTGCATTACTTCACCGATTACATCGAATCCTTACGATTAGGCGAAAAGATTGCGATTGGCATTTTAGAAGAGCAAAAGCTGACCTACGGAGAGAACTTTACAATGACCGTTCCCCTCTATGATGGGGGCAGCATTCAAATCTAGAGAATAGAGACGGGATTCTACTCTGTCTCTAGCTTGAAATAAGACAGGGGTCTAGTTCTAGACCCCTGCTTCAGTTTTTAAATCATCAATCAGTTTTCCTAGCTGATCGCTGGTAACCTGATAGACCTCACCACAAAAATCACAAGTTGCTTCAGCCCCATCATCCTTTTCAATCATGTCTAGCAGTTCATCTTGCCCCAGCATTTTCAAGGCCCCGAGCACTCGCTCAATTGAGCAGCGGCACTGGAATTGCACCATTTGAGTTTGGGGAAAGATCTTAAGTCCCATATCCCCTAGCAAGTCCGTAAAGATATCGGGAAGCGTTTTGCCTGCTTGCAGTAAGGGAGTAAAGCCTTGTAAATGGGCAAGGCGAGACTCTAGTAATTCCACCAGGGCCGGATCTTCAGCCGCTTTTGGTAAAACTTGAATCAACAGTCCCCCAGCCGCAGTGACGCCTTGAGCCCCGACAAAAACCCCCAAAGCAAGAGCAGATGGGGTTTGCTCTGAAGTGACTAGGTAGTGAGTAACATCTTCGCCTATCTCACCGGAGACTAATTCCACCGTACTGGAATAGGGGTATCCATATCCCATATCCCGCACCACATAGAGAAAACCTTTACCGACAGCCCCTCCCACATCTAACTTACCCTTCGCATTGGGGGGGAGTTCCACTCCAGGATTGGTGACATATCCGCGGACCGTACCGTCCAAGCCAGCATCCACTAAGATGCCTTGCAATGGCCCATCCCCACGAATACGGAGATTAATCCTTGCTTCTGCTTGTTTCATGCTGGACGCCAACAATAAACCCGCAGACATAGTCCGGCCTAAGGCAGCAGTTGCGACATAGGAGAGACCATGACGTTGTCTTGCATCTTCGGTTAAACGGGTGGTGATCACACCAACTGCTCGGATGCCATCATCAGCGGCTGTGGCTCGAATAAGTTGGTCGGCCATAGAATCCCTACAGGTTCTTAATAAATCTTTTTAATTGTACTGCAATGAACTCCAAGTGAAGCCTTGGAAAGTAGATGCATTAGAGCGTTATGTTGCCAAGATCACCCTAGATTATGTTTACATTGGTTAACATGGGAGAACTAATTACAGGGTTAAGGAAGAATCAACTTCTTTTTTTCCTCACCAGGGCACATTATTAATTAGTGAATTCATCAGCGAGGTTCATTTGGACATCCTCCTTAACAAAGTTGTAGGATCACTGGGTGATCTGTGTTGTTGGGTATTGCAGACCTTAGTCTTGTAAATCCAGGATGACGACTGATTCTAAAGCCAATCTTATTGCCTCTTCTATCAGCTCTGAAGCTGTGCCCCATCGAGGTGCCAGCCGATTTAAGTTTTTAAAATATTGGCCTATTTGGGGCATGGTGGCGATCGCACTATCCGGTGGGGTTAGCTTTGGCTCCTACCGACTGCTTTTACACCAACCTGCAAAGCCCAACTGTGCTCAAGTCTTTTGGCCCTTTGCCTCCGGTTCGCTACGAGTTTATTGCGCCCAGGAAAAAGCGAGTAAGCAGACCCTAGAAGATTTGTTTGCTGCGATCGCATTAGTGGATGCCCTCGATGCCAACCATCCCCTGCGTCCAGCCATCAATCCTCTCATTGAGCAATGGTCCACTCAAGCGTTGGATTTGGCCGAAAAAGCCTTTCATGCGGGTAAGTTAGACCGCGCCATTGAATATGCCCAGCGTATCCCTGCCCAAACGACTGCCTATAAAGTGGTTAAAGAGCGGGTAGAAGAATGGCAGCAGATTTGGGCAGAGGGAGAAGACATCTATAACAGAGCTGAGGCTGCCCTTAATAATGAGGAATGGCGCAAAGCCTACGGCATTATGATCAAGCTGGTGCAGGTGGATAATCGCTACTGGTCTGGCACCCAGTTTGATTCTATGACTGAGAAAATCATCGTCGCCCAGAAAGATGAGCGTAAATTGGTCAAAGCCAAGCGCTTAATGCGACGAGGGGGACTGGAGAATCTATCGGAATCCCTAGGACTCGTACAGGAGCTGATCTCAGATAGCGTCTATCGTCGCTCTGCTCGCAAGACCCAAAACACCATAGCCCGCAAGCTAATAACCATTGCGGAATATTCCCTAGAGCGCCGCAACTACCATGCCAGCATGGATGCCTTGCAGTTGATTCCACAGGATACGACGGTCTGGACGCAAGCCCAAGACTTTATGAAGATTGCCCAGGCCAGCGCCTCTGCCTGGAATGGCACCATTGTGAATCTAGAAGAAGCCATTAACCAGGCGAGTAAGCTAGATATCAACAGTCCTCTTTATGGCAAGGCCCAAACCTTAATCGCTCATTGGCAGCAAGAAATTACCAATATCCAGCTTTTACAAACGGCTCAGATGCAAGCCCAAACGGGAGACATCGGTGATTTAACCTCCGCAGTTGCTCAAGCCCAGCAAATCTCATCCCAGAGTGATCGTTGGCAAGAAGCCCAACAAGAGATTGATCAGTGGCAATCGCAAATTCAGTTCCGGGAAGATCAACCCATCCTTGACCGAGCCGATCAATTGGCTCTACAAGGCGGACCGACAGCTCTGCAAGCCGCTATTGCGGAAGCCCAAAGGATACGACCTGGGCGAGTGTTATACGATGAAGCTCAACTTCGGATTTCGGACTGGCAATATCAGCTGCAACCCCCAGAAAGTACGCCTTTAAATAAGCCTCTACAGACGGTGCCCACAACCGGTCCCGATCAATTGCTGAAGAGCGCAGAAACCATTGCCAGCCAAGGGACCCCCAAAGCCTTAGCCGCCGCGATTGAACAAGCCAATCAGATTGCCCCGGAGTCCCCCGCCCAATTTCAGGCCAAAGTTTCCATTGATAGCTGGTCTGAGCAATTGCTAGATATGGCTCGGGGACAGGCGTTAGCGGATCGGGATGCAGCGATTGCGATCGCACAAAAAATCCCGAGTAATAGTCGTGTCTATGAATCTGCCCAACTCCAAATTCAGACCTGGCAACAGCAAGAATAAGTGGCATCATCCAAAACTCATTTCAAACTCATGTAGCCTTCTAGATGCTTGTGCTAGAGTGGGCGTACCTCACTGTCTCTTTGTTGTATTAAAAAGAGGGATAGTGCCTCACGAAACCAATTGGGTTAGGCTTATGGCGAATTCAAAAGACGGATTAGTATTAGGAACAACAGCCCTTGTTGGAGCTGGCGTTGTAGTCATTGGTGCAAACCTTTGGCAGTCCAGCTGGGCAGTGTTCAAAGAAAGTCCGAAAGAAGTGGTGGACGAGGTTTGGCAAGTCATCAATCATGACTATGTTGACGCCACTTTTAATGGCAATGACTGGCGTGATATTCGCAATCAGTATTTAAACCGCAACTACACCTCTCGAGACGAAGCCTATAAAGCCGTCCGGGAAATGCTAGACAAGCTGGAAGATCCTTACACTCGCTTCATGGATCCAGAGCAATTTAAGAGTATGCAAATTGATACCTCCGGTGAGCTAACGGGGGTCGGAATTCAAATCACTCAGGACGAAGAGACCAAAGAGATCACCGTTATTTCACCCATTGAAGGGAGTCCAGCCGCTGACGCTGGACTTTTATCTAAGGATGTCATCATCAAAGTTGACAACAAAAGCACCAAAGGCATGGATATTAATGGTGTTGTCAGTTTAATTCGAGGTCCTGTCAACAGCGACGTTACCCTCACCGTTCTGCGGGATAAAGAGCAGCTCAGTTTCAAGATTAAGCGAGCCCGGATTGAAATACACCCCGTTCGCTTTTCTAACAAAAAGAACTCAGCTGGTAATGTGGGCTATATTCGCCTCAATCAGTTCAGCAACAACGCCTCCTCGGAAATGCGGGAAGCGATTCAAGAGTTGAAGAAACAAAAGGTGGCAGGCTTTATCCTTGACCTACGTTCTAATCCAGGGGGGCTGCTCTACTCCAGTGCAGAAATCGCCCGCATGTGGATGGGGAAAGGTACCATTGTTTCCACTGTTGACCGGAAAGGTGGTGAAGACAAGCTTACCTCTGGTAAAAACACTCTCACCGATAAACCCCTCGTCATTCTCGTAGATGGTGGATCAGCCAGCGCCAGCGAAATTTTAGCGGGTGCCCTGCAGGACAACAAACGTGCCGTTCTGATTGGCACGAAGACCTTTGGGAAAGGGTTGGTGCAATCCGTACATCCTCTAGAAGATGGTTCAGGTCTAGCGGTGACCGTTGCCAAATACTTTACCCCTAATGGTCGAGATATCAACAAGAAAGGGATTGAACCGGATATCGAGGTTAAACTCACGGATGATCAGCGGGAAGCCCTCTCTCAGGATCGAGACAAAATTGGCACCCTAGCCGATCCTCAATATGCCAAGGCCCTGTCTGTGCTCAACGAGAAAATCCTGGCCAATAGTAACGGCAATCTGCAATCATCCTCTTCCCAATAACCTTATTGCGGGCATTCCTTCGCTATCCCCCATAAGAGGTACTGAATCTCTCCTATGGGGGTGTTTTGGTGCTAATGAGGCCAGTCAAATGAAAGGTCAGGGGCAACCCATACTGGGAACTGACTGGACCGAATTCAAAGTTAAGAGAAGTTTGTGGTTGCCAAGTGGTAACAAGTTCGCTACGATGACAAAGGTCAAAAGTTACTAACCGCGCCGGGATAGCTCAGTCGGTAGAGCAGAGGACTGAAAATCCTCGTGTCGCCAGTTCAATTCTGGCTCCTGGCATTTTTATTTATGAAGGCTAAACTACAGCCAGTTCCCCACCAGCACAAATGCTGACCAGTGGGCTGGATGACGGAAGTCAGGATCCTGGATCATAGCGACCTGAGCTTTTTGCAGCGCTTTTGCCTTCGATGTATCAGCTTTGACAAGCTGATCGTAAAATTCTCCAATAATCGAGGCTGTGGATTGATCATCTAGGCTCCAAAGGGATGCCAGGGTGCTCCGGGCTCCAGCCTGAACAGAAACCCCCGCAAGACCTAAAGCAGCTCGGTCATCGCCTGCTGCCGTTTCACAGGCACTGAGAACCAGGAGTTCAATCGGTTCTGGTCGGACTTGTTCACTGCTACGTAGTAGCTCATTAAGCTGATTGACATTGATTTCTTTGTCCCACGCCAGCAAAAAGGGTTTCTCTGCTTCTGAGCTAAATTTACCATGGGTGGCAAGATGCACAATGGGATAGGGCAAGGACTGAATCTGTTCTCGCAGTGCAGTACTGGTAAAATCACGGTTCAGCAGCACTTCACTAGTAACCAATCGGCTAATCTTGTCTAATTCTGTTTTGACAAACTTCAGGGCTGGATAAGGAAATCGTTCATCACTTATCCCCGCTGCAATCACCTGGATTTCTCGCCCTTGCAGAGGTTCAGTATTGATCAACTGCATACCTGGAGCCAAGGCAAGGGCATATTTCTCGATTAAATAATTCTCGCCATCGTATAAGGCAGCAAGGGGAAGGTTACGGAGGGCCCCATCCAGCACAAACACTAAAGTATCGGCTTGGCTTTCCTCTATTCCGGCTTGAAGGGGTTGAATCAGCCAGTTATAGACAACTTGGCCTAACTCCTTGCTTTCAATAAAGGTGTAGGGTTTTTCGATTTCCTCACGGAATAGCTGGATGGTCTTTTCTACCTCAGCTTGGGGAATGGGTATTGATTGATGCTGCAAGTCTTCCTGCTGAGGCAAACTGGTAATCAGCTCAATGCGATCCTTGAGCAGAATCGGGTAAACCACGGCTGCTGACTGTTGGTCAATATCTTCAATACTGATAATTTGACCATCCAAACAGGCAGACCGAAAGAAGTTGTCTAATTCTGTTAATTGCAGGGACTCCATCACCGCACGAGCCTGTTTGATGTTGTCCTGACTCGGGTCCTTGTCTCGGAGGAGTAGATCCACTAGTTCCCGATAGACAGGCTCAACACTTTCACGGAAGGAGAATTGGGCTTCTGGATTAGTAGCAACTAGGTCTTTGCGGAGATATTCTAAGGTCTGATAAGCCCCTTGATACGCTGAGGTGGCTTGGTCAATTTCCATTTGGGCATCCATAATTCGCCCTAATTGCCATTGCCACTGATAGCTGATCTCGCTGGCATTGTTCGCCTGGGCAATAAATAAAGCTTGCTCGGTTAGCTTGCGGGCTTCTGACCACTGTTCATCTAGTTCGTAGAGATGCCCCAAATTACCTAACGCATAGGCTTGTGCCCGCGGATCATCAATGTCATAGGATTGCTGAACTGCCTTTGCCGTAATTTCAGCAATATCAGGAATAGTCGGTGTCTGGCTGGGGGAGTCTTGATTGAGGTTGACCAGACTTTTAACAAGGTTCACCTTGCTATAAATATTGCGACGACTGGGGGGTTGTCCACTCAATTCCGTTTCAATCTGTGGCCAGAGTTGCTGAGCCTGAGACCAATCCTTTTTCTCAATTAAAACGCTGAGTAGATTGAGTCGAGCCTGTTGTTGAGTCGATGGAATGGGAGACTGGGCTGCTTTTTGGTAATAGTCAATGGCAAGGTCATAGGATTTCTGGGCGCGAGCGGTATTTCCTAAACTGAGTTGGGTCATGCCCACTTCTTGAGGCGCATCGGTTGCTTCGGCGTTCTGTAAGCTCAGGAGTAAAGATTTCTCGGCTTCTTCTAGATCACCAACTAAGCGTAAAACATTCCCTAAACTGCGGTAGCCAGTGGCCCGAATTGCTGGATCAGTCTGTTGATCCAATTCAGCGGTGACTTTTTCCAGATTCTTACGAGACTGAAGGTAGAGTCCCATAACCTGCTGGGCCTGGGCCTGGTTAATCAGGCTACCAATACGACCAATTTCATCCCCAAGTTGAGCATAAATTTCTGCTGTTTTACCCCAGGTATCCAAGGCGCTTTTGGGGTCGCCTTGGAACAGATTTAAACTGCCTTGGGTATTTAGTGCTTGAGCATAGATGGACAGATTCTGAGGGGCTGGTGGATCGCCAACAATCTCTAGACTTTGGCGAATACTATCTTGGGCTTTCAGCCATTGGCCGAGTTCTTGCTGGGCAAGGCTCAGCTGATTGAGGACGATGGCTTGATTAAGGGGCTGGTCTTTATAACTTTGGGCAGCTTGAGACCAGGCATCTGCGGCTGCAGCATACTGTCCTCCTTGGTAAAAGGCTTTCCCTTGTTCCACTAGTTGGGCGGGGTTGTTGGCAAGGCGCTGGCGAGGGGCTGTGGGAGCGTTGATAGTAAGTTGGTTTGCGGGCGGGAGGGTTGAGTGGGCGGGACGTTGTCCAAGACTTAGGCCTAGGACTAGGCAGGCACTGCAAAGGGCTACTCCAAATAAGCGTAATCGTCTACGGCTAAGGGGTAGCAGTCTTCGAGTCTTTCTTCGAACCATTAATGTTCCCTTCCTCTCGGATGTTGATGGTGTGATGCTTTTCCAGATCTTTTTGCCCATGCTCACAAACGAATGAAAAATGCCCAGTTTCTCGATGTAGACATTTATTTTCGGTCAATCTGGGGTGTCTAGCAAGTTGCGATGGGTTGGGGACTCTGGGTTGGTTGGGGAACGTTGGCGGTTAGGTAAATACGGCCTTGAGAGTCTTTGGTCCAGCCTTGGGCTTCGGTGATGCTGGGGGGTGGGGTGGGGATGAGGGATCTGGGCGAAGGATCTGTGGTGCTGATGGAGGTGGGTTGAAGGTTGTGGGAACGTAGGTCTTGCCAGACGGTGGTGGGGGTTTGAGTTTGGTGTGGACTGAGGGGTAAACCACCTCGACCCACATGGGTAAAAGTGCTACTACCGAGGGATTGCCCAGCTCGACAGCCTTTTACAATTTCTTGCGGGGATTCTACTGTTTCAGGTTGTTCTGACAGATTCTCACTTGGATCTACTTCTGGATTACTAATTTCGACTTCACCGTCAATACCAAATTCTGAACTTGCGGTAATGTCACTATCAAGTGATCGGTATTCACCAAGAGTTCTGATACTAATATTTCCGCCATCTCCTGTGAAAGCAGTAGCAGTGATATCACTATTCTGACGAGCAACTAATAGATCGGTATCTATAGTAATATTCCCCCCATTACCACCAGCTTTTAATTTACCGGCAGAAGCGGAGATACTACTATTATTTTTTAGGAGTAACAAATTATCAATGTCCAGAACAATATTGCCACCTTTATCACTAGTTGATGTAGCAGAAATATTACCTTGATCAAGCGTCAAGTTACCCGATTGAAGAAAAATATTTCCAGCTGAACCAGAGCCTTCACTACTAACAGAAATCTCAGCACCATTCAGTACTGAGACTATTCTTGGATCGATACTCACACTACCTCCAGAACCTGTGGATGTTGATAAGGTATTAGCAAAAATACCTGTATTTCTTCCATCAAGTTCAATAGAATCAACAACTTCGATGGTAATGTCACCAGATGCTTTACTACCACCAGTTGTTGATAAAATTTTACCTCCATTTCTGGCACTTAAAGTATTTGATTTAATTAAAATTACTCCTCCTACTCCATTGGAGGTTGTACGAACATCAATCACTGCTCCATTAGATAGTTCGATATTTTTCGCCTTTAAATTAATACTTCCACCTTTTCCACTACCACTAGATCCAGCAAAAAGGCCACTATTAGCTCCAATTAAATTTAAGAAAGGAATATCATTAGGATTATTTTTAGCTCTCAGCCGAAGGCGCTTAGAAAAGTTTGGGTCACTTCCCATGAGCACTATACTATCCCTTGAAAATATTTTTATATTTCCCGCATCACCTTCACTAAAAGCATTATTTAGAATTTGACCACCATTTAATGCTCGAAAACTCAAAGTATTTATATTGATTTCCCCTGCTGATGCAGCACTAAAAGAACGAGCACTTACTAGACCACCATCACCAACCTGAAAGATGCCCGTATTGACAGTAATATTACCTGCAGAACCTTTTGTATTCTCTTGAGTTGATGATACTAAACCACTTGAGAAACCGTCAGTACCAAAGCCTGAAATAAATACTGCTGAAGGTGCTACTAATTTGATGTCACCTCCTATACCTGTACCTTCAAAAAGTTGAGTATTGATTTGGGCTCCCTCCGACAAAAATATATATGGTGAGACTATCTCAATATTCCCAAGTTCACCTGAACCACCTGCAGCTATTTGACTACCTACTAAAGAATTACTTTGAAGATCAATTTTTTTTATCGCATTAATTCGGATGCCACCAGTAATACCAGTTGAACCAATATTATTAGTCTCAATTCCGCTAGTTTCTTCAATTCCATCAAAATTATTTAAGTACAGTTCACCGGTTTGAATATCTATTAATCCAGATTTGCCATTAGCAAAAACTAAATTATTAAATATAAAACTATTTTGATTAAGTAAGATTTTATCAGATGCAAAAATAGAAATATTTCCTGTTTGACCATTTCCAAATAAATTACTTGAATCTATTCTAGTTCGTTTAGATTTACTACCCAATAAACTAAGAGATTTTGTATTTATGATAATATTTCCTGAATTGCCAATACCCTTTTCCCATATACGATTAAATATTTCACTTTCACGCACATCAATTCCTTCTAGTGCACTTAATTGAATATCACCAGCTTGATTGCCAGGCATTCCTAAACCGCTTTCAATTCCAGCACGAAGAACACTATTATTAAAAATATTAATATTATTCCCATGCAAAGATATATCTCCATTTTTATCTAATGAAACATCAATAACTGAATTATTTATATATATATTTGAGCGTTTTGTTTGCTCAGGAAAGATAAGTGAAGGATTTCCTTTACTAAAGTCTAAACTAACAACTCCCTTTTCAGATAAGCCGCCAAGTTCTATTCTTCCTCCAAAAGCATTTAGACCACTCTTGTCTAATTTAATATCACCACCAACTAATAGTATATTTTTTCCTGTAGGAACTTGTAAGCCTGATGATGCAATATTTGATGATTTATTTACTGTTGTTTGAGAGAGGTTGGTTATCCTCCCTGTTGGAGATTCAAAAGCTAGAGCTGTTGGATCTACTGTCAAAATTGGAATTTCAGTGGGAGTAGTCTTTAGATTCTCTCCATTTTTAAACTCAACCA
The DNA here is from genome assembly GCF_000238775.2 of Acaryochloris sp. CCMEE 5410. Classification (NCBI taxonomy): domain Bacteria; kingdom Bacillati; phylum Cyanobacteriota; class Cyanophyceae; order Acaryochloridales; family Acaryochloridaceae; genus Acaryochloris; species Acaryochloris sp. CCMEE 5410. The sequence continues at coordinate 1,265,862 of NZ_AFEJ02000001.1, forward strand.
AATCAGCAGTTGTTACTACCAACGAGCCACCAATATCTAAGCTTGAGTTAGGTCCAAATATAAATCCATTCGGATTAATTAGGAATAAATTCGAGTCTCCACTTAAGGAAGAATTTACCTTGTTTACGCCAATTTCACCAAATATTCTTGACTGCTTATTACCAGTAATTCGATTAATTATATTTTTAACTCCCGGATCTATAAATGTAACGACAGCTCCAGAATTGACATTAAACTCTCTGAAGCTATGAAACAAGTTAATGCCTTGTCTCAGACCTCCACCAACAATACAGCTTCCATTACAGTTCTCAAGGGTAGTTTGGGTTGTCCCATCAACTATAAGTTGTTGACAATAAGCTTTAGAGCATAAAGTAAGTACAAGAAAAGTTATTTCTATAAAAGTACTTAATGACTTAGATGCTTTTTTCGTAATTCTCATAAGAACATCCTTTATCTAAGCAAGCAGACTATTAAACATGCAAATAATGAAAAAATTAAAGCTAATAAAAATTACTGTTGAGTCCAGCTCTGAATATTTCAAGTAGAATTAAAGCTATATTAAGCAAGCATAGATATTTATCTATGCTTAAAAAGCACTAACAAGCCATAAGAAAGATCAAAAGAAATTAAGTATTATGATATAAATCACATAAATTTTCTTTGAAGAAAATATTGTTCACTACAAGAATTATTAGATATGACTACTTTAGAATCTCCAGAAATAATTCACAATGACTAGCGATTTTAAACTTCTCAACCCTTCCTAAAAAATGATGATTCTTTAAGATATCTAACCATAAATCATGGGAAAATTACTTCAAGTTTAAATTAGTTTTTTGGAAAAAATTTAGCTTTTTTAAAGCTCACACCTTGAAGCGGATCCCTATAATAATTTTTAAACTGAAATTATTATAGGGACTCTCAATCTAAAATTATTGGATAATAGTAATCACCAATTTGGTGGTCGCCCATCACCATGAAAGATAACGTTAGTATTTGACCCAGGAATCTTGTCTTTAGATATGACCCTAACAAGGGTTATATCACCTGTAATTCGATCATAAATACATGCTATTTGCTGTCTGAATTGAGAAGCCATCTTAAACGTATCTTTAAAATCATCTAGATTTTTGGTCCATTCTTCTCTAGGAGTGTTAATTAGATCAGCAACATTAAGTATATCGAAGATATTGAATTCACATTTTTCTGGTGGTTCAGAACCATCTAAAAAAATAAATTTCCTTCGCAATAAAGATACAGATTCCTCGATAGTCAAAGTAAAGAATTCACCACTATCTGTTGCTATTTTAACTTGTTCAAGGGAATCCTGATCTTGAGAATAGTTCAACTCAACAACATATCCTAATAGTAGATTTTTGATTCCTCTATTGATATCTTCAACTAACTGCACCTGAATCTTTCTACCTTCAAAGAGTTTAGCTAGCTCAATAAACTTTGAAGTAATTGTAATTTCTGTCATCATTCAAATATCCTTAACTAATCAACAAAGACATGCTAGTAAAAAAAGAAATTTCATAAAACTAATGGCTGTAAAAATCATAATTTAATCCGACATTTCTTACAGCGACATAGATTATAATGCAATCTATTGGAATTAACTTTTTCTTGATTATCTAGATTAGGCAAAGTGAATGGATCAGCTAGGGCATAGTTAACTGAGTAGCCTAAATCTTCAAATGCAGCTATGGTAACTCGGCTTATAGGATTTGGATAGTCACTAATAAAGCCCGACATGATTTCATTCCCAAATACAGAATCCTTCCAGTGGCCATCTTGAATACCAATACCTCCTTCATTTTCAACTGGTACTGGGATGTCATGATTGAGGTTAAGTAAACTAGCATACTCTCTCATTGCATTGCCCCCTGTATATATTGGATAAGCTGTACCAGCACCTTGAATTAGATGCTTCAGTGACCAAAGACTACCGAAGCCTAATACATGACCAATCTCATGGATTATAAGATTTATAAGATGCCCACTCTGCTCATATATTTCCAAATCATGTAAATCAAATTCCATCAAACCAGTTAATGGTAATAATGAATTTCTTCGTAAGCGTAATGGAACTGATTGAGCGAGCTGTTTTCCTTTGCCATCTAGGATGGATCCTACTGCATAAATTACAATTCCATTTATATCTTCACCATCTAAACGCTCTGTAGATAAATCACCTTTAATAATTTCACTCCATCTCAATGCGGCAGATTGAAATGCTGCTTTTTGATTTTCAGAAAATCGCCCTAAAAATCGAATATCTATAGATAGCGGTATATGTTGAGACTTATTTTGCGATTTTCTTCTATGTTCTAGTGAATTATATCTATTCCTCTTGGAAGGATGCTTACATAATAATTTTAAGTACTTAATTTTTCCGATTTTCCGATTATATATACAATATATATATTGACGACATAGAGCTGACTCAAGGAAAAATCTATTAAAATCTCTAAAATTTTCAATCCATATCTCATGAGTTCTATTCAACAAGTAAGTATTATCAATAACACTATAAGTTATTGCATTTAGTGCAACATCTTTATTTGTAGTTAGACGGTATAACTTATCAGGTGAATTGAGAATATATATTTCTTGTACAATATTGTTTTTATCGATATTTGTGGCTTCAACTATTCCACTAACTAAATCAATAACGCCAGAATTAATCTCATCAATTTCGTTTAGAGGAATCTTAGAGCCAATAAGATTCTCAATAACCTTAATTAATTTTTTTGTTATAAGAAATTCTGGCTCCTCGATTATTCTTTCTGACAGCTTCAGCATATTATTTTATATTTAAATACATAAGTTGGCAAAGAGAAATTAAAACTAATTAGTGTCAATCAAGATAAAAGCTGCCACAATAGACCTGTTGCAATATTGATTCCATGATGTGCTATTGACTCAATAAATACCGCAATCCGACTTGATTTTTTAGTTCTCTACCATATCGTTAGCTGAATTCTGAAAGGATTCTATTTACATAGATGCATAATTACTCATCAGAATAAGTTTGAATAATTATTCAGAGATTTACATAAGTTTGTAATTCAGATCACAGCGGCTTGTGATTTTCCCTTACAGAGCACTACAACCTTTCACTGGCAAAGAGCATAAACTAGCAAGAGGGTGCAGGATGCACCATGTTTTGACTGATTGAATTGCCCACAAGCTTCACTTTCCCATTAGGTAACCTTTGCCAAGTTTTAGCTTCCACCCATTGGGATGGATCAGAAACAGATGCCTGTGATGTTGATTTGGGCGTAGTTTGACTGACGGGTTGCTCAGTGGGCTGGATTTCCTGAACACGTAGATCTTGCCAGATAGCCTCGCTACTCAAGGCAGTTGCTGGATTTTGGGGCAAACCACCTCGCCCCTTACTAATAAAACTACTGCTAGCCGTTTGGGTTTTACACCCCCTAGCAATCTCAGTCAGTTTTTCAACAGTTTCGGGTTGTTCAGACAGATTTTCGCTAGGGTCCACCTCAGGAGTGATAATTTCAACTATGCCGTTGAGTTGGGGGTTAGTTTGAGAAAACGCCGTAATATCACTGGAATTCGTAAGGGCGTCTCGGACCTCAAGGCCAAAAACACCTTGAGTCGTAATGGTGATATTGCCACCGGGACCATTAAGAGCATTCGCTGTAATATCACTATTCTCTGATGGAAAAGCAGTAACGAGTTGAGCATTGATATCGATATTGCCCCCCGTAGCATCCCCTCCAGCAGTCGTCGAAATCAAACTGCCATTTCGTAACAGTAAAAAATTGTCAATATTCAACTGAATATCCCCTGCTGGGGCCACTGCCGCTTCAGCCGTAATCTGTCCCTGGTCTAGGGTTAAATTGCGCGCCCGCAATTGAATATCTCCCCCTTCTCCCGTTCCCAGGCTATTCGCTGATACCACTGCACCATCAGCGATCAACACTTGTATCGGATCGATAACAATATTGCCCGCAGCCCCAGTCGAATCTGGTGTAGTACTAGCAAACAAACCACTATTGGACCCAGTTAAGGTGATGTTGTCGCGCACTTGTAAAGTGATGTCTCCTGCTGGCCCCTGACCAGATGCAGTAGATAGAAGCTGGCCACCTTGACGAGCCGTGAAACGATTGGCTTGGGCAAAAATGCTACCCCCTCGACCATTTCCAGAAGTACTGGCATTGACGACAGCCCCCTTCTCAATCAGAAAATTTGGGGTAAAAAATGAAATTGTTCCCCCTTGTCCGGTAGCAGTCGTGTTTGCAAACACCCCACTTCCAGGATGAGCTAAGCTAACACCTTGTAATGCCCTAATATCGATCTTGCCAGCAACTCCTGGACCCGCAGTAGAGGTTGAAACTTGGCCACCTTTTTCAATGCTTAATTGGCCTGTATGTAAGAGAAGTTGACCACCTGAACCAAATGCTCCCACCTCAACTATGGAGAAGATGCCACTAGGTTGGTCTGCATTTGGAGTATTTCCTGAAATATTAATCTGATCAGAGACGAAAGCAGAAATGTCCCCTCCCTTTCCCGAACCGAATGTTGAAGCCTCAAGTCTGCCTCCATTTACCAAAAGAAGCTCTGGTGTATTGATTGTTATATCTCCAGCATCTCCAAGACCAGCAGTAACAGTAAAAACAGAGCTATTGTCTATTTGAATAAACTGAGTTGCAAACAGGTTAATATCACCTGCATCGCCCTCACTACCAATATCTGCTACAGAGTTTATTGCAGGAAATAATGAAGACTCACTGGCAATCAGCCTGCCTGTATTAATAGTGATTAGACCAGCGTCACCAGGAGTATTCGTTGTTGTTGAGATTTGACTATTATTGATAATTTCAACTGATTCTGGTGCATTAATATAAATATTACCGCTATTCCCATTAGCTCGTATTTGAAAAAAACCAAGATTAATTAAAGTAGAATCTGTAGCAATAGCTGCATCATTCTGTAAAGACACTTTGTCAGCCTTGATCAAAATATCTCCTGCATCACCATCTGCCAAAGTAGAGGTAAAAATACCGCTTCCATTGCTAATCTTTAAAATTTTGGCAGCATCAATTTCTATGCTGCTCCCTGGTTCTGATCCAAAATTTACCGTCGCAAAAATCCTTGAATTATCGTCAATAACAATATTTCTACCCTGCAAACGAACCTCGCCACCTCCAACTCCATTAGCAGCCACTATTGATTGCGTGTCTACAAAGATATCTCTATAGTTTTGGATTTGAGAGTAGTCCAGCTTCCATCCTCTGAAGTCAGGTTGTAAACCCACCTCTCCATTCAACACACCACCCAGTTCAATGCGACCTTCTGGTGCTCCTACACTCCCTCCTTGAATAAGGATATCGCCACCAACCAATGCCAACGTCTTTCCAGGCATGACATTTAATCCAAAGGTTGGCAAGGGGAAGATATTGAAAGTAGCTTGACTAGAAATAGTAGATTTAGGGGAAAAAATCTGTAACCCCGTCGGTAAATTGATTGTCAATAAAGGAGGAGCAGTAGGATTAACTGTACTGAATTGATAGTCATCTCCAAAATTTATTGATGTTGCAGTAGAAGCGAGGAATGAACCGTTGAGATCTATAGCTGCTTTGGGACCAAATGAAATTCCACGAGAGTTGATGAAAAACAGATCAGCATTACCCAAAGTTCTCGCTATACTATTCCACAGCCCTAACGTTCCATTGATATCAGATGGACTATTACCAGTAACTCTACTGACAATAGTCTTGATCGTTGAGGGATTGTCAAAATATATGGATTGGTTCTCAGATATACTAAATTTTTCAAAGCTATGAAAAACCGTAGCAGCATTGCGAACTGCACCGCCTTGGATCAAGTTTGCTGGTCGGCCATTTATATTCTGATTAGGTATAACAATCGAAGCTTCTATGCCTAAGGAACGATCTGGAATAGCTTCGGCCTTGGTTTCTTTGATATTAGTTGTAAAAATAACCCCGCTAAGGATAAGTAGAGTACTGCTCAGTTGGAAATATTGCTTACAAATATTGTTTACCATGCCAGAGTACTAGACTCCCCCAATAAAATGACGCAATGAATAACAAGATTCATTACGTCAAGATAATAGTTTATTAGGGCTTAAACAGATATGAACTTTTCTTAGACAGTTCTGAGTAAGCCTTGGCAACAAGCCTTTAGCTATCTACAGTCCCAACACAAACCCCAAGGAGAACAAGGATCTAAAGGATTTGGGGGTGGATTTTGGCAAGCCCAACACCCCCATCTACAAAACAAACTTGTTTTCGTTGTTCTAGAAAGTTTCTCATCTGGATCTGCTTTAGTTGAAACATCAACAACTAATGCTTTTGTTGATATCGATTTATCCTTAAAAAATTTACCAAGTAGGGCAGAGAGTTCTTTCTTCTCGCCATCAGTTAATTCAGTTACTGGTCTGTCAGCCATATTTCATCCTTAATTCAGTGTTTATACAATTAATCAGCATTTCTTTCAGGGGTTGGATTAGTAAAGTGAGGGCAGATGTTAGTTGTTTCAAGTTATTTCTTGATTCTAGAAACCATTGAAACAGCCAACACCAGCTTATCCCAGCTTTAACCCCCTATTTGAAGTGCTACTCTTTCTTCAGAGTCAATAGAAAGAATTACGCAATATTGACAAAAGAATAATGATCTAATTTTGATTAACCGTTTCTCTAGGGGGAACGATCAACTCCCTAGTTGCCCAGGGTAAGCGCAAGAAAATTATGTCTCTGAAAGGCTAGACTGTAAAGGAATAGAAGCGCCTAGAACTTTGAGCATATACGCTTCATCCATGCTCGCCCGTTTTAGTTTTGACGGGTACTTTTCTTAAAGGACGTTTCTTGATTCAGGAGGTTGATGCTCCAGCGCTTCAGGATGGCCATGTTTTCCGGCGCATGTCCTGTGCGGATACGGCTGGCATCTTCGCCAAAGGTCACATCTAAGACCCAGTGGAGTTGGTTCTCAATCGACCAATGCTGGCGGATGGCTTTGCCCAACTGCTGAGCAATGGGCGGTAGAGAACTGATGTAAAACATCACCTCATAGGTGGTTTTGTTCCACAAGTGGCGGGTCCGAGCGACCTTGACGATGCTTTGCAAGCCCTTCCACTGCGCCTGCTTGTACAGAGGACCCATTTGTTGAAGGGACACCGCCCAAACTTGTCGTTTCTCGCGACGATGGTGTCCGGCTTCCACCCGCACATCATAGCTGTACTCAATGCCCTTAAACTCATTCGCTTCCGCCGTTTCAAACCATTGCTCAACCTGCTCAAACAGCGTGGGATGATTCTCTTTGAGGGCCAGTACATAGTCTGCGCCTTTGGCCTGAATGCGACAGGCAATCTCGTGCTGAGTCCCCATCGCATCAATGGTGATAATGCACCCGGCAATGTCTAACAGCTCTAAGAGGGCTGGGATCGCCGTAATTTCATTGCTCTTGTCCTCGACTTTGACTTGTCCCAGAAATAACCGATATTCACTGGCCCAAGCACTGACCAGATGCAAGGCGGATTGGTCTTGATTGCGGTCATAGGAGCCCCTGAGTTGTTTGCCATCAATCGGGATCACTTGAGCACCGAGGGTCGTCACGACCTGATCCAACCAGTGATTGAAACTCTGCTCAAAGGCGGTGGGGCAAATACGCTCAAACACCCGTCGATAGGTGTCTGCTGTCGGTATTCCGGACGGTAGGCTCAGAAAACTCGACAACCAATCCTGATGGCTCAGACCATAGGTTTCAATATCTTCCCACCCCTGTGCGCCACCTAAACTTGCCAATAGTCCAATCACGACGATGCTGACAAACGGATGCTGGACACCTTGGCCTCCCCGTGGATCAGTCAACTCCTCAAAACACTCGGTCAGTTGTTGATAAGCCTGATCGCAATCCGTGGTTGGCAGTAGTGACGAGGATGAGTCAGTGGAAGCTGGTGAGGAAGGAGGCTTGCTGAATCCTGTAGCCATGGGGAAACCCTTTTAACAGAATGGAGTTCCATAGCATATTACAGCTTTATTTTTCTTGCGCTGCCCCTGCCTAGTTGCCGTCTTACAGAAAATCAGATTAGATGCAAAGGTTTGTACTTCATTAGTTAATTGCTAATCAGCCATCGATGAGAGGAACGACCGTACACTCTCGTATTCAATCGTTTCTTTACAAAGCTATTAACCTTCCTCATCCAACAAATCCAATAGGTTCTCTTCTGCCAATAATGTGTTCAATTGGCCATCTAATTTAATCTTTTGAAATAATTTTATAGCTAGAACTTATTCCATAGACTAGAGTCATAGTATCAAGCACCCTGAGACAGCCCCTACGCTGATCATCACTATGCCTTCAGCTCTTCCCACTCAGCCTCTTGGAACCTTACTCCAACAAGCTGGATTAGTCTCAGCCGCTCAAGTCAATCTTGCCCTCCAAGAACAAACCATTAATCAACATCGTCTCGGCGACCTCCTCTGCGAACATGGCTGGCTCCACAAACCAACAGCCCACTTCTTCGCCGAACAATGGCCCACCCTCTATCAGGATCCTGATCCGCTACCCCTCGGGCAATATCTCCGCCAAGCCCACCTCCTTACCGACCCCCACATTGACTACCTTCTAGAACAACAAAACCTAACCCAGCTTAAGTTTGGTGTCTTAGCCATAGCCAATGGTTGGATCAAACTCAAAACCCTTAACTTCTTCCTAACCCATCTCTATCACCAGGACACCCCCCAACCCCTACAATCCGAAAGCGATCAGGCCATCAACTTCGATACCCCAGAGTATTGGCAGCATTTGCGGGAGTATCTATTAGAAAATGAACTTGCCAACCCCTACTCCCTCCTCCAGATTTACGAACAAATTCTTAACCATTACGACATTCCCTTCACCGGAGACCTAGAACAAACAGCACTGCTTAACCTGGGCCTGGTCACCCTTCGCAATAACCGCCTTATCATTGCCCATCCCCTGTTTCGGTCTGTTTTTAACGCCGAGTGGATTCAGAGAGAACGCAACAGACTCCATCCCTACGACAAAATTAGACTGCAATTTCTCAATCTCAGTAAAGCAGGGGCCTATCCCTATCGATTGTTAGAAGCCATCCTCACCTGGACCAACAATCACTCTGTCCTCAACCAAAAAGTCGCCCACCTCGTCCGCACCGGTTCCTTTGTTGAGGCTGGTGAGGAATCCGCTGTTGTAGAACAGCTTGTCCAAAATCAAATTATTCATAATTGGCGATCTGGATTTGCCACCAAACATCTCAGCAGCCTCGAAGAACAAATTCTCCAGAATCCCAACTGTGATTCCATTGACCTATTGACCTACTATCAAGTCGTTTGGCATCAGTTACAAGCCCAATCGACCCAAGCAGAAGAAGAAACCGAATTGTTACGTTTAGGGTTACTCACCCAGGACGGCCAACACATTAAAGTGGCCAACCAAATCTATCGATTGGTATTTAACCAGACTTGGCTAGAGCAACAGATCTCCCACATCCTTAATCCCCTAGACAACGAGAATTCTGTCTCAACAATCCCTGAAGAGGAACCTCTGCGTTCTGAAGCTCCTTCAGTCGTTCAACACTCTGCAGGATCAACCAGTCGATCTTGGAAACTCATCGGTATCCTTCTCCTCGGTGGATTAGGCATCAGTAGCGCTATCTGGGTACTTTCCAGGTATCGCCAACCCCAAACTGAGCTAGCTCCATCGCCAGAACAAGACGTACAGATCCCAGTTAGCCAACCCTCCACATCCCCTCAATCTCCTGCACCCTCAGCCCAGACTGAGGAGCAACCATCTGCCTCGCCTAAAGCAACCTCGGCTCCAACCAACACAACACCCCAAAATGCGGCTGGTAGCGTTGTGTTGGTTGCTGAGAATAGCCGCGTACCGGTTTTTAGCGTCGGGGTAACTGATTCAGATATCCAGACTGCCTTAGGTCCTCCAACTTTGAAAAGTCCAGGTTACTGGCCGAATAGTTATGGACTGTTGTACAAAAACCTCCAGCCTTATCAAACGGACTTTGGTTTCATATTGGATGCAGATACCCAACGATTACGACAAACGGAAGCCGCCTTTGCCCAATCAGCCGGACTCAACACTCTCCGATTGGCCTTACAAGGCATGCTCAAAGACCGTCCCCCATCAGAAGTGATGGAGCAACTAACTTTGATCTACCAAAGACAGGTCCAGGAATACGAGTTTCAAGTTAATGGGCTAAAGGGAATTATTCAGCGCAATGATAAAGATCGGATCTATATCGGGGTGTGGGAAGCCGATTTTCATTAGAAGTTTAGCCCCGATGCCGCTCAAGCAAAATCATCATTAGCAAGCTTAAGACGGCCATTTGCTGCTCATCTTCCGTCATCTGATCCACCTGCTTGATCGTAAAAATTCGAGACAAGAAAGCGGGGACTTTACTAAAGCGCATGACTACGGTGCCATCAGAGCGGGTCACCAAATAAGTGGGATTAAAAAGATAGCCCGTAAACATACCCAAAATCGGAATTTCCGCAAATAGGGCATCCATGATTTTCACCCAAGGGTTCTCCTCATGAATCGACATAACAGGGGCTTCCGACTGTCCTGCAGCAATATCGTAATGGGCTTTCCAGAGAGATTTCATGCCTTTGCGCTTGACGGAGCCCAGTTCTTGGCCCGAGCGATCGCGAAAATGATACCGAGCCGAAAAGTCGATAATGCGATCAGCACTAATACTATAGAGCTGTTGGGTTTGAGCCTCATCAGCACAGACAGTAATCTGCTCTTTGAGCTTAAACAGTTTCTGTTTGACATAAAGTACTAGACTGCCGGTACTATCTGTCACAAAAATCTGAGGGGCGAGGGCCCAAAGCTTGAATTTAAGGGTTAATGGGTATTGCATGGGTTGATAAGGATTTCGTCAGCAGAAACAATCCAACAAACTGAAAACTGGGATAGGCAAAAAAGCAGCCACTATCTCACCCGCTTTTTAAAGAGAATTTGGCTCTATTAGTACCATCAATAGGGACAAAAAAGCGGACCTTTAGAGTATGCCCCCAATCACAGCATGACTAAGCATTCGGGTAAATTGAAAATTCATCTCAGCACTCAGCCCTAAAGCCTGGATCGTTAATGTTGCGGGAAGCACATACCAGGTCTTGCCTGGAATTGTACGAGCTTAGGCCATCACCATCAGACGATAGGCAGGACAAGCTCATTTTCCACGACTCAATAGACCTCTTGCATATTGGATTGGCGATATGGTGTTGAGCCTGATGTTCTTCTTATTCAGCGCCATATCCGATGAATGGCGAAACAGCTCAAAGGCTTATCATAAAAAACTTTAGGCGACGAACTAGAGTCAAAAAGCAAACCTTAAAACTTACACATGGGACACCTATCACCTGGGTCACTCAAAGGCAAAGAGACCCTCAAAATTGTACCGCCCTAATCAACGGTTGGTCGTCCTTCAATATTGGCGAGACTATTGGACCTATTTCTACATTGCTGGAGATGGGGATGCTTCCGAATCAACCATTTGAGACCTATTCACCTAAAAAATTGATGATATTTTCGAGCTACTGTGGATAGCTGAATGGGAATGCTAAATAGCTAACTCAGCAATAGTATTGTTTGGCAATTCTGGCTATATCTCGACCAAAGGCATAGGTTTTGCCATTGACAGTGATATCAACAACCTCACCATGCATCCAATGGGAGAAGGAATAACTGGCATAGTCTAGCGGGATCAAGATTTCCCCACCGCCAAAAAACTTGATCAACCTCAAGTGGATATGGTTTTTAAACAGCGTCACATTCACAGTGCGGCCCCAGCGAGATGATGGTCCAATCCGCACACTTCCCCAACGGTAAGCCGCAAGTACTGGCCCCAGACGTTTTAGATCATGCTTGATTGGCCTAAAACCATCTCTCCTGGCTATTAGGCGAACAACCCCTTGGTGAATGGCAAAGAAAGCCAGTAGCAAACCAACATTTAGAGCAATGGCAACAAATGGCATAAATCGTTATTTGAAGCTTGGAGCGTTAAACCTTGAGGCTTATACAAGAGGATGCCCATTTCTCTGGATATGCAATGAGTACAGTCCTGCATACAAGGCTAATAGCCATCAAAGAGACATAAAATTGCTCTGCCAAAGAAGACATCACCGCTCCTCCATTAGTCTTTTGATGACCTTGTAAAGATGTATGTCTTTATACTGTCGACATTAAATGCCAGAGTTAGGATCAGGTCAGCATAAATCTAAAGAAAAAATTAAGCTATTATCCAATGAACGAATTTATGCAGACGTAGATCATCCGGTGTTTTATTGTGTTGTCTCCTTCCCTGCTCCATGACCTTTGGCAATTGATTGAAGAACTGCCGACCTATTCCCTGCTTGGATGGGATGATACTCGGTTAGTGTCATGGTTGCTAGAGCAGTTCGAGCATCGGTCCTGTTTAAAAGAAGAAGACCGCGCCAGCCTTGAGCAATACCTCGACTCCCATCTATTGCTGATTCGAGAGATGGCTGAAGCCAACCAATATTGCGCTCTTGCTGTATGACAAAGGTGGCCCTTGGCGAGATGTTGCCCCGTTCAAACTCTGTAGAGTCGACCGTGTAATGAGTTGATAAGGGGATGGCTTCCCCATGGGATGAAATTTCGTTGGCATAGAGGTATGGGGGGAAGCTTGTTTGGGCGTTATCTATCTTGACAACTTGTGTTGCATTTATGAGAAGAGGACGTTAACCCTTCCTTCCTGAATCGATTGAATTGAGTTTGCTTAACTGCATGTACACCAAGAGTTTTGGGTATCGTTTAATTTTGCTAACGAGGGTCCCCCTATCTAGAAATATTAAATATGGCTGTTGTGTTTGGGAATAAATATGACAACTGCTTGAGTGCGATCGCAAACCCATTAGGCTGGATAAAGAGGGTTGGCTAGTATCCCGTGATGGGGTGATAGCTTCATTGCAGAAGAGAACACCAGCCTTTAATCAATGTACATAACAGTTTTCAATTCATTCTTTAACACCCCAAGATTAAGAGCAATGCCCCCAGTTCTTCTAAATCAAGTCTGGAAGTTGGTTGATACGATTCCCCACCATCAGCTTCTAGGAGCCAGTGATCATGCTCTGGTTGATTCGCTCAGCCAGCGATTGGCAGAACGACAAGAGCTAACGGATGATGAATTAGAAACGGTTAAAGCTTATATTCAGAGCCGTCTAACTTTGATTCGTGATATGGCTCTAGTCAGCTAATCGCCTTTTCGCGTTGAGCGGTTATACCCCTTATGTTCTCCCCATTGCGAACGGTATTGCCTGGGTGGTCAACAGGGGATCAATACGGTCCATTTAGGCAACTCTAGAGATTCTCGATGTAAACTATCTCTCCTTTAATCCAATGCTGATGGAGGAAGGAATATAGACCATGAACAGAGTCCATCAGGTCTGATGCTAGGGGATAGTCGCCTGCAAAAACTTCTGCTCGCAGACTGGCCAGTCCTTCAATGAGTCTTTCGGTATCGTGGGGTGCGATCGCACAATCCCCCTCTGACTCCCACCATCCAGCCATATCTGCCCAGTCTTGAATCACAGCAACCCACTTGACGACTAGTAAATGCCGATACCGGTCATGCAAAGCACCCATGATCGAATCTGCATGGGAGATGGATAAGACAAAAACCTGACGCTGCCCCCGGTGCGGCCCCAAAAACCTAACCCCTTGATCAGAAGAACCCATTTCTGAGATAAACACGGTTTTTAGTTTTCATTAAGGTCAGCAACCATGAGGACAGTCATGATGTCCTTTCTAAAGCCATGTCCTGGTTTGCCTTAGTTGATTTGAAGAGCCTATCCCGTTTCACGGCAAAATAGGTGTGATGGAAATCACCTCAAGGGGGTGTAACGCTCACCAATCCTTGGTTTCTGGGTCATCATGTTGGTGATTGACCCTTGATACAGTACTGACAGCCTTGCGAAGGGTCCTAAATAGTCCCCCCACTGGATAGGACACGTCCATCGCAAGGCTATCTGCTGAAGCTATGGCCGTTAAGGAAGCTGATATGACCGCTACGAAGCCACACCTCCCCGATCTGCCCAAAAGTCTGCAGAAATCTGCACTATCACCCAATTTATTTATTCGACGAATTCGGCTCACCCTATTCTCCATGGTGGGAATTTTTCTAGCCACTGGACTGGGGGTGGGCCTATGGTTTATCCGAGAAAATCGAGTCACGGCCATTTTTAAGCAGGTGGAACTGCTGTTTGCCAATCCACCTCTCTGGCTAGCGGTCCCCGTCGCCGCAGGAAATTATTTGGCTGTGCCATCGGTTCTCTTGCTGGTGGCTGTCCTGATTGTTATGCAGGTATCGTCTTCGCCGCGACCGTGGTCTCGTTTGATCGTGGGAACATCCCTGCTGCTGCTGATTGTGCAGTATGTGGTGTGGCGGTTGTTCTGGACCCTCAATCTCTCAGATACCTTCAACAGCATTTTTAGTATTGGTCTACTGACCTTAGAGATCATTACCATCGTCACCAATGTTATTCAGCTTATTCTGGTGTCTCGTTCGACCAATCGGCTGGGGGAAGCGGACATCAATGAAATGGCTGTCCTCGATGGAGACTATCTGCCCACGGTCGATGTGATGATTCCGACCTATGACGAGCCCAGCTTTATTTTGAAGCGCACCATTATTGGCTGTCAGGCGATGGATTATCCTCGTAAAACCGTTTACCTGCTGGATGATACGCGGCGACCTGAAATCAAAGCTTTAGCGACCGAACTAGGGTGTGAGTATATTATCCGTCCCGATAATCTCCATGCCAAAGCTGGTAATTTGAATCATGCCCTGAATTTCACGTCCGGGGAATTGCTCACGGTCTTTGATGCAGACTTTGTACCGACCAAAAACTTTCTCCGACGCACCGTGGGTTTCTTTCAGAACGACAGTATTGCCCTACTGCAAACCCACCAAAGCTTTTTTAATCCCGATCCCGTTGCCCGCAATATTGGCTTAGAGAATATTTTGCCCCAAGAAGTTGAGATTTTCTCTCGCTATTACCAGCCCCTACGGGATGGGGTGGAAACTGCCCTATGCTATGGCAGCTCCTTTGTGGCTCGCCGTAGCGCTTTAGCCGAGGCGGGCGGCTTTGCCACAGGGACCCTGAGTGAAGACTACTTTACGGGGGTTCGTCTCTCCGCGAAAGGCAAGCGAGTGATCTTCTTAGGGGAAAGTCTGAGCGCAGGATTATCCGCAGAGAATATGTCGGCCCATATTACTCAACGACTTCGCTGGGCGAGGGGCACCTTACAAGCCTTCTTTATCGAAGCCAACCCCCTCAGAATTAGGGGGCTGAAGTTGATTCAGCGCCTTGCCCATTTAGACGGCTTACTGCAGTGGTTTACCAGTGTGTCTAGGGTGGGGTTTCTGCTGATGCCCCTGGCCTATGCCTTCTTTGGCGTTATTCCTTGGCGGGCGACCACTCAAGAAATGCTGTATTTCTTTATGCCCTACTATTTGGTGCAGCTGTTCACCTTCTCTTGGCTAAATCAGCGCAGTCGCTCTGCCCTCATCTCCGATATTTATGCGGTATCCCAATGCTTTCCGGTGGCGCTCACGGTTTTACAGACTCTATTTAATCCCTTTTCCAAAGGCTTTAAGGTGACTCCCAAAGGAGTCTCTAGTGATCGCTACACCTTCAACTGGAAATTGGCCTCTCCGTTAGTGGTGCTGTTTATCTTCACGGCGGTTAGCCTCTGGCGTAATCTCGGCATGTGCATGGTGAAGGGAGCCTGGTCAACCACCGTTGAACCAGAAGTGGCCCTACAAATTAAAGGGATCGAACTGGGCTGGCTCTGGAGTTCTTACAATCTGATTGTGTTAGGGGTGGCCCTACTAATTTTGCTGGATGCTCCTAAGCCCGATCTTTACGAGTGGTTCGATTTACGACGTACGGTTCGACTCACTTTGGGAGACCTGAAGTTATGGGGAATCACCACCATGATTTCGGAAGGCGGTGCCGAAATTGCCCTGACCCAAGCTGGATTACCCAGACATTATTTTGGAGAATCCGTCCAGGTTGAGATTCAAGAAGAGAACTTATGTCTCCAGGCGGTTATTACTCAGATTCAGCAGCGGGAAGATGATTACCCGATTGTCCAGCTGAAATTTGCCGAGGTAACGACGCCCCAATACCGCAGGTTAGTCGAAATGCTGTTCTGTCGACCTGGTCAGTGGAAAAGCCCTCAGGCCCCTGGGGAGTTACAGTCCCTCTACTTACTCGTCAAGAGCTTCTTCACTCCCCGGATCCTATTTGATCGACAAAGGAAGATCAACCCGGTGGAAGTTGCCAAAACCTAACGCCCTCAAACCTTATGTTGACCATCGGTCTGATCCCAGGCCGAGCGCATTGGAGCAAATCATGACCCTCAATGATGTCATTCTATTACTGCACCCTGTTTTTGCCGTGGTTGTGGTCTTCCCACTGATTGGTATGGTATTAAACCGTTCGATTTTGACTCGTCGCCGACGGCTCCAGACATCTCCGGGAAAAAGTAAAATTCCTCCTCAGGTAGGCCCCGAACATGTGCAGATGGGGCGTTGGCTAACCGGATCGGTGGTGGGCTTGGCCCTGTTGGGCTTGGCTGCTCCCATTAGCCGCAAGATTATGGAAACACAGCTGTGGACCACGAACCCGTTTCAGGTGGTATTTATCGTCTGCATGTTCCTGGCGACGATTGGTTCCCTCGTCCTGCTCTATCGGGCTAAGCCCTGGTATTGGCGAGCAACCTTCGCTGGATTAACCAGTCTGGGGGTGATTGTCCTGGGGTTGCAAGATGGAGTATTCCGCCGGGATGATGAGTGGTTTGTGTCTCATTTTTACTATGGCATGATTGCCACGGTACTGATGATTCTGTCTTTGGCCATGGTGCAAGACATTTATCGCGATCGCACCCAAGTATGGCGACGGATCCATATTCTCCTCAACTGTGTGGCCACTCTACTCTTTCTGGGACAAGGTATCACCGGCACCCGCGATCTCTTGGAAATTCCGTTAAGCTGGCAAAAGCCCCATCTCTATCGCTGTGATTTTGCCAATCAAACCTGTCCCGATGTTAGTAGCCAGCTTCCTATGGTTAGTCCACCGTTGGTATGAGTGAGTCCAATGCCCTGGTGATTGGGGCCAGTCAAGGCATTGGCTTAGGGTTTGTTCAGCATCTGCTCCAACGGCCCCACATTCAAACCATTTATGCCACCTACCGCTCCCAAGACTCAGCTGTAGGATTGCTCACGCTGGCGGCCCAATATCCAGAACGGGTGTCCTGCATTGCCGTAGATATTACTGAAGAAGCACAAATAGCAGCTTGCTGTGACCAGATTCAATCTGAGGGTGTTCTGCTCCACTGGGTGATTAACTGCGTGGGCATTCTCCATGAAGGGGATCTACAGCCTGAGAAAGGATTGCGGCAGCTCAATGCTGAACAGTTAACGCGATATTTCCAAGTCAATAGTATTGGGGCAGCTCTATGGGCTAAACATCTATTGCCGTTGTTGAAACATGATCATCCCAGTCTCTTTGCGACTATCTCGGCCAAGATTGGCAGTATTGGCGATAACCATTTAGGGGGATGGTATGGGTATCGAGCCTCCAAAGCCGCCTTGAATATGCTGATGCGAACTGCTTCGATTGAGTATCGTCGTCGCAGTCCTCAAACCATTGTGGTCACACTACACCCAGGCACGACGGATACCAAACTCTCCAAACCTTTTCAGCGAAATGTCCCACCGGAAAAGCTGTTTTCGATTGATCGGACCGTCACTCAGCTCTTGGCTGTTCTGGACGGACTGGGAAAAGAAGACAGTGGCCAGTTCTTTTCCTGGGATGGTAGTCTGTTGCCTTGGTAGGGTATGGCCTGCTGGCTTGCATCAACTGGGTGAAGTGTTTATTCCTTTTTTTCGGATAATGCTGCCTGAAATTCGGTGTAGTTGCCCCCTAACGCTTCCACAATTGTGCGAGTATTCACCTGAAGCATCTTGATATAAGTATCGGCTTCAGTTCCCGGGGCACCAATGGAATCTGAGTACAGCTCTTGCTCCGCTAGCTTTACCTTGGCTTCCGCCGCCACGGTTTTGATCAAGGCTGGGTTAATGGTGGTTTCCGCAAAAATAGCCGGTACCTTGGCTTCTTTAATATCATCCGAAAGCCGTTTGACGGTTTGAGCACTGGGCTGCTCTTCCGTACTCATGCCAATCAGGGTCCCAGCGACCGTGAGGTCATAGGCTTTGGCATAGTATTGAAAGGCATCATGGGTCGTGACTAACTGTCGTTGTTGCGGGGGAATAGTTTGCATCTGTTGGCCAATCCATTGATCCACCGCTGCCAGTTCTTTCGTGAATTCAGCTGCATTTTGAGTAAATTCTTCTTTATCCTCCGGGGATAGCTCAATTAGCTGGTCGCGAATGGCGTTCACCATTTTGATGGCATTTTTGGCATCGCCCCAAACATGAGGATCGGGCTCTCGCTTACCCTCATAATCGAAATCCAGGGGCGTCACCACTTCCCCCACAGCAAACACTTTAGATTTCTGGGTCGATTCAATTAGCTTAATCAAGCCTGGTTCCAAGTTGTAGCCATTGTAGAAAATCAGATCGGCTTGTTCAATTCTTAAATTATCCGCCGGGACGGGCTCATAAACGTGGGGGTCTGCCCCTGGCTGTAGGATACCCACCAATTCAACTTCATCCCCGGCGACTTCTGCCGTCCAGTCTTGCAAAATCGTGTTGGTCGCGACAACCTTGGGCTTCCCTGATTGGTCAGTGTCCTGATTTCCGGTACATCCAACCAAACTCAACCCCAGAAATAATCCGCCGATCACCCATGCCCAGGAGTCAAATTGGCGCTTTAGGAAGGAAGTTGTCATGGCGTTTCCATCAATTTTTCATAATGCTTTCACTTTTTGATGCTACAGTATTTTCATAATCGTTTCATCTTTAATTGCATTCCTTTCATTTCTCAGGTGTTTACACCTAAAAATTCAACGCAATTTATAGGTGCAAACGCTTTGTCCTTCCTTAAAAACGATGAGAATTTGTGCATGAACAGTGCTAGCAGTCTGGCTGTGGACCATTTAGGTGTGCAATACCGTATGGTAAAAGCCCTCACCAACGTGACTTGCTCCGTCAGCTCGGGACGATTAACCGGTATTATTGGCCCGAATGGAGCTGGGAAAAGTACGCTGCTGAAAGCAATGCTGGGTTTGGTTTTGCCCACGAGTGGACAGGTGATGTGGGGGGATAAGCCCCTCAAGCAGCAGTTGGATAGAGTCGCGTATATCCCGCAGCGATCGCAAATTGATTGGACCTACCCCGCCACGGTTTGGGATGTCGTCCTTATGGGTCGGATTCGCAAGACCGGCTGGCTAAAGCGCTACTCCACTGTGTCTCGGCGTTTGGCTGCAGACGCATTAGAGCGAGTAGGGATTGCCAACTTAAAGCATCGCCCCATTGGTCAGCTTTCGGGAGGACAGCAACAGCGCGTCTTTTTAGCAAAGGCGTTAACCGAAGAAGCCGACATTTTTTGTCTAGACGAACCCCTCGCTGGCATTGATAAAAAAACCGAAGCCATCGTGTTTAATATCCTGCATGAATTAGCTCACACAGGACATACTGTGCTGGTGGTTCACCATGACCTAGGACAGGCCATTACCAACTTTGATGATTTAATTTTGCTTAACCGTGAACTGATTGCTAGCGGTTCTCGCGAAGATGTATTGACCAAGAACAATATTCAACGGGCGTTTGGCGGACATGTGCCTTTCTTTGAATCTAACGCGGCCTAACCCCATTCACGACAAATCAGAATGTATGACCTCTTAATTGAGCCACTGCAAGCAGAATTTATGCAGCGTTCTTTACTCACAGCAGTTCTAGTGGGAATCGTTTGCGCCACTGTTGGCTGCTACCTGATGGTGCAGCGTTTGGCCCTATTAGGAGATGCCATTAGTCACTCCGTATTACCTGGCCTTGTTATTGCCTACATCATTGGCATAGATATTTTCCTAGGGGCATTTATTGCGGGGGTATTTAGTACCGTTGTGATTGCCTGGATTCATACCCAATCACAAATTAAAGAAGACGCCGCCATGGGAATTGTGTTCTCGGCCTTCTTTGCCCTAGGCATTACCCTGATCACTGTTGTTCAGAAAGAAAACAAAATCGATCTCAATCACTTTCTATTTGGCAATATCCTCAGCGTTACCCAATCTGAAGTGATTAATACCTTGGTGATTACGCTGATTGTCCTAGTGGTGATCGTACTGCTTTTTAAAGAGTTGATGCTTTACACCTTCGACCCCGTTGGTGCTCAGGCCGCAGGATTACCCACTAATCTGCTCAATTTCGGGCTGATGGTGTTGATTGCCCTCACCATTGTGGCGAGTCTCAAGTCCGTGGGGGTGATTTTGGTGTTAGCGATGTTGATTACCCCAGGAGCAACGGCTTACCTCCTGGTCTATCGGCTGCATATGATGATGATCGTTGGGGCTACCATCGGGGTGATCTCCAGTATCACCGGCATGTATCTAAGCTTTCACTTCAACTTACCCTCAGGCCCTGCCATTGTTTTAGTGGCCTTCAGCTTCTTTTTATTGGCGTTTCTATTTAGCCCCACTCAAGGATTACTCACCCAATCCCTAGCAAAAACGGAATGAGATATTCAGTCCGTTCCCCTAGGCCAACCGTGTATAGGTGATCTGTTCCCAGTATGATGAAAGAGTTGCCCTTGTTGCAGCAAGATTGAATTGGCCTCTTTCAGTGTCTTAAAAGTTCTTTTAGGGACTCATCTGAAGGGCGTTTCCCCCTAGATGCAGGAATATATTCATGGATACAAAAGCCTTTAAGCGGTCGCTGCATAAATCAGAGCAGTATCATCGGAAGGGATTTGGTCACGAAGAAGAAGTGACCAACTTGCTGCAGTCTGAGTACAATAGCAAGCTCATCCAACAAATTCGCAATAATGGGTATCGCCTTCAACAGGGAGATGTCACCATTCACTTAGCAGAAGCTTTTGGCTTTTGCTGGGGGGTTGAGCGGGCCATTGCCTTGGCCTATGAAACGCGTCGTCAGTTTCCCCAAGAGCGCATTTGGATAACCAACGAAATTATTCACAATCCTTCAGTCAACAAGAACCTGCGGGATATGAAAGTAGAGTTTATTCCGGTGCAACCCGATGGTCAGAAAGATTTCACCGTGGTGGGCCAAAATGATGTCGTCATCCTGCCAGCCTTTGGTGCCAGTGTTCAGGAAATGCAGTTACTCCACGACAAAGGCTGCACCATTATGGATACCACCTGTCCCTGGGTGTCCAAGGTTTGGACCTCCGTCGAAAAACATAAGAAAGGGGCCTATACGTCGATTATTCATGGCAAGTACAAGCATGAAGAGACTATTGCCACAAGTTCCTTTGCGGGGACTTATCTCATCTTACTCAACCTGGAAGAAGCAGAATATGTCGCAGACTATATTCTGAATCCAGGAGACACCCCCTCAGAACGGGAGCAGCGTCGAGCCGATTTTATGGCTAAGTTTGCCAATGCCCACTCCCCTGGATTTGACCCTGAAACAGATTTAGAGCGAGTTGGAATTGCCAACCAAACGACGATGCTTAAAGGTGAAACCGAGCAAATAGGTAAACTTTTTGAACGCACCGTTATGCGTAAGTATGGCCCTGCCCAGGTCAACGAGCATTTCCTCAGTTTCAACACCATTTGCGATGCCACCCAAGAGCGGCAGGATGCGATTTTTCAATTGGTCGATGAACCCCTGGATTTAATGGTCGTGATTGGTGGCTTTAATTCATCCAATACGACCCATCTTCAAGAGATCTCAATTGATAAAAATATTCCTTCCTATCACATTGATAGTGTCGATCGCATTGGTCCAGGCAATCGAGTTGAGCATAAGCCTCTTAACGCAGATCTGACAGTTACAGACAATTGGCTGCCGAAGGGGCCCCTTGCCATTGGGGTGACGTCAGGGGCCTCAACTCCAGATAAAGTAGTGTCTGATATCGTGGAAAAGATCTTCTCGATTAAGAGTGCTTCTGCCGAAGTGGTGGGGGTTAGATAATCCTTCGATAACACCCAGACTAGCGAGTCACCACCATAATAATCGTCATCACAAAAAAGCCACTTGCACCCACAATCGTGATGATGTCGGTGACTCGTTTGACGTGGTTGAGGCGTCGATCCAAATGTTGCAAAGCAGAGCGGTCGGCATAAATTAGGTTGCTCAAGTCCTGCATGGAATTTTCTAGCCAGTCCAACTTGTTGGTATCTGCACCAGGAGCGGGAGATGCTGTTTGTTCTAGCTGTTTGAGTTGATTGCGATCGTGGTGAAGCTGCTCTTGGAGATCATAGGTTGTAGCTTCAAAACTATGCCTTAAATCTAAAATATCCGATTGTAATTGGGCATATTTAGCTTCGAATTGTGACTCAAGCTCCGTATATTGCTCTTGTAGTTCTGAGGGGGCCGAAGCGTCCTCTAATGAGTTTTTAGCTTGGCTTAGAGATTGTTCTAGCTCTTGCTGGGTTTGGGTGAGTTGCTCAAAATGAGTCTGCAGTTGAGAAAAGCCATCCAACACCTGAAAAGCTTGACTAAACCGACTTCGCAGATCTTCTAATTCTTTCTCCAGTTGATCAATTGCACTCAAAACCCATCTCCTCAAAGGCTATAAACTTGTTTTTTTATTCCAGGCATTGCAAACCTAATATTTAAGTCGTCAAGCTTAGACTTTAAGGGGTAATGTTCATCAAGTAAAGTGTTCATCTGTCTAATTTGCCATGCAATGGTTAGAACTTGAGTACACTCAGATTCAGGGCCAAACACTCGTTCTGCCATTGCTCCCAGTGTGGACGCAGGAACAAGCTTTCCATGGGTGTCTAGAACTTGCTTGATGCCGATATAAGCTTCATCAGGACTGATTAAAGAAATGGACTGACAAAAGAGAAATAAGCCTTCTAGAGATATCCCTTGTGACAGAGCTTGTTTAAATCCTTTGCGCCAACAGTTTAAAGCGACTTTGGCCTGATGTTGATACTCGAATAATAAAATGCCCAGAATATAATAAGCCAGAACATGATCTGGTTGTCGCTCCAGTTTTTGCTTCAAGTGCGGCAACAGTTTCTTCGCTTCAGATGGAGAAGAGATCAAGCCTGTAAAAGCGTCGATGCTGGAACTGTCTAATGTGTCCGAGTCCTTAAGGATGAGCAGCAACCGCTTTTCCAGGGCGGTAAGGTCCGCAGAAGAAGTCTCTGCCTCTGTGGTGGGAGGGTTGCGATTCATTACTTTCTTTAAGAGGCCCGGACTCAGTTGGGTATACCCCTTATAAACAGAGCGAATTGCATTGGCAACTTCTTCGGAAGATGCGTTCTTAAGAAGATATCCCATTGCCCCTGCTCGT
Organism: Acaryochloris sp. CCMEE 5410; assembly: GCF_000238775.2. Classification (NCBI taxonomy): domain Bacteria; kingdom Bacillati; phylum Cyanobacteriota; class Cyanophyceae; order Acaryochloridales; family Acaryochloridaceae; genus Acaryochloris; species Acaryochloris sp. CCMEE 5410. Next base: position 1,289,305 of record NZ_AFEJ02000001.1, read on the forward strand.
AAAGCATCCGCAATGCATTTGTCATCATCTGCACTGCTCAATAGTAAGACTTTGGTATCGGGACAGCGCTGGCAAATAATCTCTGTGGCTGCAGCGCCATCCATGATGGGCATATACATATCAACCAAAACAACATCAGGCTGAAGTTGTTCTGCCATTGACACACCCATTTTGCCGTTTTCGGCCAGTCCTACAATCTGCAAGTCAGATTCCGATTCCAACAAGGCTTTGAGTCCTTGGCGAATCACTTTCTGATCATCAACTAGAAGAATGCGGATCATTGTTGGGGACTATCTAATAAAAAGAGTAGGCTACTTTCACTGGCCTGGTCCACATATTATGGACCACCAGATTAAATGATCATCATCTTAATCAAAATTAGGCCGAATGCGTTGATGAAGATGTTGATGATTTAAATCCCCCTCTAGAAAATACTATCTATAAAGTCTTATTTGTTCCAATAAACTCGCCAAGTTTTTTATATCCTCCACTCTTAATTTGCTAGAAACCGTAAAAAACACTCCAGAATGTAACTCCTGGAGTGTCATAAGTTCAGTGCAATTTTTAAATCGTTAAGGGGATACCCGTTCAACAGCAAAGGATAAGAGAAGGCACATCTCCAATGACATTATTCTGGGGGTCGACAATTGCGAAAGCTTAAGGTCCCATCAGGCATGACCGTATTACAGAGGTTTGCTCCCTCAAGATTCGCTCCCTCAAGGTTGGCGCCATTCAAATTTGCAGCTCGTAGCATTGCACCTCGTAGATCTGCATTGGCAAAATTGGTCTTGTTCAAGGTTGCAGCACGGAGAATTGCGCCTTGTAGGTTGACACCACTAAAGTCACAACCGTTTAAGTTAGACACAGATAAATCGGCTTTAGAGAAATTTGCTCCCGTTACAATCGTGTCTTCGATACGAGAACTGGAGAGATTTGCCCCCTCTAAAGTGGCATTCGTTAGATCGCTAAATTGGATCGTGGAATTTGTTAAGTCCGCATTCTTCAAATTGCCATTTTGTAACTCGAAACTCCGTAAGTTTGCTCCGGCTAAATCACAGCCTTCACAGATTTTGGTTTGACGGAGAGCCGGCACATTTTTAATGGCTTCCTTGGATAGGGGCCCCATTCTCATTTGGGCATGGGCAAGATCAGGGGGAATGGCCCCAAACCACAATACAGCCACTAAGACTGCAAGTTTTACAACAGCTTTTAACATTTATAGACCTCTATAATCCGGGGGAGTATGCCAAACCTCAGCAGATTGACCGCCGTCAATTATAGAACTCTGTCGAGTGCTTAATCTCTAATTGGAGACAATTTGTAGGGTTTGGCCCTATACCCTGAGCCAAAATATAGATTAGCTATTGATAACAAAAAGCCTCAAATTTTGCTTTGACTAAATTTAATAGAACGTTGAATTTGGCCTCCCTCGCAAAAAAGAGGGGACAACTGGGGAACACTAGGGAAAACCTGAATAGAGTATCTTTAAAACCTATGGAAAATGAAACTGTTTTCCAGTCTGATTTCCAACCTGATGTTCCTGATGAAGTGTCAGTCTTGCGTAAACAACTGGCAATCAGCCTTAAATTTCACCATAGCAGTACCTTAGAAAGGCTTCCTATTGAGGTTGCCGTCCAGGTCATGGCAGAAGTATGGGATGCCTGTAATCGTAATAGTGCTTCCAGGCAGAATGGTGCCAGAAGACATGCGGATAGTTGAACGATGTCAAAGGCTGCTTTAGCACAGGTATTATCGGCTCTAGAAATTTTAGTTTTGGAATACCAAGATGACCAATCTTTTCAGGTGATGGGTCATCTACCGCCCTGGTATCAGTCTTTAATGGGGGCGGATCAAGAACCCTCACCTGTGATTGATCTTGCAGAGTCGTTTCCTTTTCTGACCTATTTCTTGGAAGATGCGTTGCAGTTTTGGCAAACGAAGCAAGAACAAGTCCTCAAGTCTGGTTTGTGGGTTGAAGTGAATCAAGATGGATCTGAAATCCCTCTGGAAGCATCAGCCCTAAGCCTGGATGACCAAAGAATCATACTGATTGCTCTATCCCAGACGACCTATACAGAAAAGTCTGTTTTGATTCAGCAAGGTCGAGAAAATGCCCTGGCCCAGAGTGCTGAACGAAAACGAGCCGCTGAGCAGCTACGCCACAGTATTTTTTATGATTGGCTAACGGAGTTACCCAACCAGTCCTTTATTCGACTGCGGTTGGTGGATGCTCTGTCCCAGACCAAAACTGGGCCAGATGGCTCTTTTGCCCTTCTCTACATCGATATTAAGCACTTTAAGGCCATTAACACCCGCTTAGGATTATGGGCGGGTGACCAACTGTTGATGATGGTTGCCCAGCGATTATCTGAGCTTTTAAGGCCCGATGATATCGCAGCTCGTTTCGGTGGAGATGATTTTGTTGTTCTCCTTCGGCCTGTTGATGGTGAACAAGAGACTCGAAAAATTACCGAAAAAATTCAGCGCCATCTCTTGGTCCCTTACGCGATCCACTCCCAAGATATTCATATCCAGTTTGATATGGGGATTGCCATGGGCTCGGCTCTGTATCAACAACCGGAAGATTTGATCCGTGATGCTTGTACGGCACTGGAATATGCCAAAAGTCATGGGGCAGAGAATTATGCGATTTTTCACCAGATGATGCATTTGCAATCCCTGACTCGCATGCAGTTGGAACATGATTTGTCCCGGGCGGTTTGGCAAAATGAGTTACGGGTTTGCTATCAACCCATCATCTCCTTAGCAGATGGTTCTCTGCAGGCCTTTGAAGCGTTAGTGCGATGGCAACATCCCACATTAGGGTTGTTGTCACCGGATCAGTTTATTGCGATCGCAGAGGATAGCGGCCTAATTATTCCCATTGGTGCCTGGATCTTGAGAGAAGCCTGTGAGCAGATCCACAAATGGCGTAATCAAACCCATTTGCCGTTGAGTATGCATGTCAACTTATCGGCTCGGCAGCTTGATCAGCTGGATTTGCTGGATTCAATCCGAGGCATCTTAGCCGAAACGGAGCTTGACCCGAGGGGATTAAAGCTCGAAATCACCGAGACGATGGTGTTCAACAATTTGGAATATGCGGCGGCAATGCTGCGGCAAATTAAAGGCTTGGGGATTCAACTCAGTATGGATGACTTTGGAACGGGGTATGCCTCTTTAAGCTATCTCCATCAACTCCCCGTCGATAATCTTAAGATCGATCGATCCTTTGTGGAAACCATTGATACTTCTGGAACTGAGTCAGAGATTATTCAAGCTGTAGTTCAGCTTGCCCATAGTTTGAACATCGATGTGGTAGCTGAAGGGGTAGAGACTTTAGAGCAGGCCAACCGGCTGAAAAACTTGGGATGTGAATATGCGCAAGGCTACTTATTTGCTAAACCGATGGAGCCGGTAGATGTGGAAAAAGTGCTCTATCAAAATTTTGCTTCTCTATTCGACGCTGTTCAAGTTTAACTGGAGATTATTAAAAGGTTTTAGCCCAAGGTCCAACCGAAAGATCTGGTAGTCTTGGCCGATTACTGTTCTGGCTGATATTGATGGGCTGGTTGTTGCCAGAAACAAAATATTGATGGTTTTGTCATTGAACCTAATTCGGACACCGGCTGTCTAAGAATTAGGCTACACCACAGAATATGGCAAAATTTTCAGACAAAATTCTTAAAGTTTCCCTGTGTCTCATGTTGGCATTGGGAATTTGGACGGGGAGTGCCAACGGAGACCCCGTACTGGCTGCCTCGATGGAGGCGGATGCGGTTCATGTCATCAATCGCCTGAGCTTTGGCCCCAGTCCAGGGGATCTGCAGCATGTCAAGGCGGTAGGAATTGATGATTATATTCAAGAACAGCTTTCACCTAGTCAAGATTCACCCAGACTGAAGCGTCAACTGCGGCAGTATAAAACCTTGCCCCTCACACCGATGCAGCTAGAGCGGCAATATGGATTTAGGCGACCCGGCAAGGGGAAGCCCAAGCTCAGCCCCCAAGAACGCAAACAACGCCGACGTCGATCTCGTATCCCTTTTCGCGAGGCATCTGAAGCTCGGTTGATTCGGGCGATTTCTAGTCCGAACCAACTGGAAGAAGTGATGGTGAACTTCTGGTTCAACCACTTCAATGTATCCGCCAAAAAAGGGAGAACCCGGTTATGGGTCGGTGCCTATGAGCAAGAGGCGATTCGCCCCTATGTCTTCGGTTCTTTTCGAGATTTATTGGGGGCAACAGCCAAACATCCGGCCATGTTGTTTTATCTGGATAATTGGCAAAATACAGCCCCCAATAGCCCTGGAGCCCGCGGTCGGTTTAAGGGATTAAACGAAAATTATGCTCGGGAGTTGCTGGAACTCCACACCATGGGGGTTAAGGGTGGCTATTCTCAGGCTGATGTGGTGTCAGCCGCGAAAGTTTTAACCGGGTGGGGGTTACCCCGAGGCCGCCAGCGATTACAAGCTAAACAGGCCTTTGTCTTTGATGCTAGACGCCATGACAATAGCCGTAAAACATTCTTAGGGCAGCCCATTCAGGGTCAAGGAATGGCAGAAGGGGAAGAACTGCTAGATATATTGGCAACCCATCCAGCCACTGCCCAACATATTAGCTATAAGTTAGCCCAGTATTTTGTGGCGGATACGCCTCCCCCAGCTTTAGTGGATCGCCTGACTCAACGATTCCTCGCGACGGATGGCAATATTCGAGGGGTATTAGAAACTTTATTTGACAGTCCTGAATTTAGAGAGCCTCAGTATTATGGACAGAAATTTAAAACCCCCTATGAATATGTAATTTCAATGGCGAGAGCCACGGGATATCTCACGGTGAAACCTCGCTTGGTGGCTGGAGCACTACGGCAGTTCAGTATGCCGCTGTATGAATGCCAAACCCCTAATGGGTATGCCAATACTGAATCGGCTTGGCTCAGTCCGGATACCACGATTCGCCGAATCAGTTTAGCGACCGCGTTTGCCCGGGGCTATGGCCGACAAAAGACACCTGTACCACCAGATCAATTAGAGCAGACACTAGGGGACCGTTTTTCTACCCAAACGAAATCTGTGATTGATAACAGTCCACGAAATTTACGGGCGGCATTGATGCTGGGCAGCCCTGAAATGATGTATCGCTAAATCGATTCCTGAACGAATTGACAACTCTGAGAATAGGAATAATGATGAGACGCCGACAATTTTTACAGTATGCAGCTGCCTCAGGTGTGACCGCGATGGGGTTGAGTTGGTTAGGGAAGCAACCCGTTTATTCCCAAGGCTTCTCTGGGCGACAACCTAAACTGATTGTGATTCTCTTGCGGGGGGCTGTAGATGGTCTGAATGTGGTCGTTCCCTACCGAGAGTTGGGCTATTACGATGCCCGACCAACCTTAGCCATCGCCAAACCCGATGAAGCGAAAGGGGCCATTGATTTAGATGGACAGTTTGGCTTGCATCCAGCTTTAGCAGATCTGATGCCTTTGTGGAAGTCGAAGCAGTTGGCCTTTGTCCATGCTTGTGGATCGCCGGATCCAACCCGTTCCCACTTTGATGCTCAGGATTATATGGAGCTGGGAACCCCTGGGAATAAAAAACAGGGTGATGGCTGGTTAAATCGAGTATTAGCCCATCTACCCGCAGGCCGACCTACCCAAGCCCTGAATCTGGGCAATCAGACGCCCTTGATTTTGTCGGGGTCTAAGTCGGTGGCGAACCTAGCCTTTGGACGGCAGGCCATCCGACCTCTGCCTTTGGATCGACTGCCGATTCAATCTGCGTTTGATCGCCTGTATGAAGGCGATACCAATCTGGGGCGTGCCTATCAGGAAGGCTTAGAAGCGAGGGAGATCCTCAAAGCTGAACTCAATACAGAAATGATGAAAGCGTCCAGGGGAGCACCGGGTCCTTCTAGTCTGAAGACGAATGGTCGCCGGATTGCTCAACTGTTGAGTGGGAATGCTGAGACCCAAATCGCCTTTGTCTCTCTGGGGGGCTGGGATACCCATGTCAATCAAGGGTCCACCCAAGGTCGTCTCGCACAGTTGCTAAAGCCCTTGGGAGAAGGATTGAATCAAATCAAAGCAGATCTGGGCAAAACCTTTGATGACACGACAATTGTGGTGATGTCTGAGTTTGGCCGTACGGTGGCTGAAAATGGCAACGGCGGGACGGATCATGGCCATGGCAATGTTCTGTGGGTGCTGGGAGGGCAGATTCAAGGGGGCAAGGTCTATGGGGAGTGGCCAGGGTTAGCTGAATCCCAGCGATATCAAAGTCGAGACTTGGAAATTACGACGGATTTTAGAGATGCGATCGCACCGTTGCTCACCAAAGGCATGGGCATTGAATCGAAGCATCTCAAGCAAATTTTCCCTGGATATTCTCCCCAGACTACGCTTGGGTTGATTTAGGGAAGGGACTAGCCTATCTGACTAAATCAGAATGCTAAGCTGCTCTAGTGAGAAGTTTAAAGGGAATTCCAAATGAATACGGAGCAACAGACTCAAATTCAGGTCGAACATCAGCCTAGTGTGGATCGCCTACAAGAGTTGCGGGTCCTAAACTGGCCGATTTGGTCCAAAGAAGAATCAGAATTTCCTTGGACCTATGATGAGTCTGAAACCTGCTATTTCTTGCAAGGCGAAGTGGTAGTCACCCCTGATGGTGGAGAACCCGCGACCATGGGCAAAGGGGACTTGGTGACGTTTCCGGCTGGCATGTCTTGTACCTGGACCATTCAAAGTGCCGTGCGCAAGCATTATCGGTTTGGCTAATTTCTCTAGTAGCGAATCACCCATTGGGCTCAGCCTTCTGCACTGCTGTGTAGAGGGCTGAATAATCTGCCTCTGCGAATTGAACCATTGCTCTTTGGATAATGGTTTGGATTGCTTCGGTGTTTTCGGTAGGCAGTCCTTCGGCTTGGGCTGCCTGTTGAAATAAGGTCATGTCTTTGAGCAGGTGTTTGGTGGGGAAATTAGGATTCTCAAAGTTTTGATCTAGCATTCGAGTCAGTTTTTTATCGAAGGTGGGAGCATAGAGGGCGCTGTTTCTAAGGATCTGCATAAAGGTCTCAACTTCGACGCCATAGGTTTGGCAGAAGGATAGGCTAGTGGCAAAAGCCGTGGTCAGTCCACCAATCAGCTGGTTAAGAGCAAGTTTAAGAGCAGCGGCGGTGCCCACCGGACCGACCAATAAAGGATCGGGTCCAAAGACTTTGAGGAGGGGAAGCTGGGTCTCAAAATCTTGAGGGGCAGCTCCCGCCATCACCAGCAACGTTCCGGCCTTAGATTCAGGGATGCTGCCTAATACCGGGGCTTCTAAATAGGTGCCACTGGCTGTTTGGACCTGTCCGTGAATGGCTTTGCTTTCAGCAGGGGCAATAGTGCCCATTTGAATCAGGGTTCGTCCTGATAGAGCGGATGCCGTGGGCGTTAGCAGTTCCTGAATGGCAGCAGCATTGGTGAGCATCAGAATGATGACATCAGCAGCTTGAATGACTTGGGTGGGGGAGGATGCGATCTCAACGCCTAATTCTCTTAGTGGCTCTAATTTAGAAGCCGTGCGATTGTAGGCCGTAACGGAATGCCCCACTTCCACTAGCCGGGCTGCCATCGGAGCCCCCATCAATCCTGTACCGATAAATCCAACCTGCATGGCCCTGCCTCTTTCTCAATAGGTTTTGTCTGATGGTCTGTAGTGATTGTCGCTCGGTTGATGCGCCGGGGTTGGGGAAAAGACAGACCCCAAGATGATGATCAAGGCCGATAGGGCCACGATGGGGACAACGGGTAAAAAGCCCAGCATCCAGCTAGAGGGAATCACTTTGATCTGCACTCCTAATACCGCCAATTCACCCACGACAATGGAGACGAGACAACTCGAAGCCCTGACATTGCGGCCATACAACGCTGCGATCACGGTGGGGAACAACACCGATAATCCAGTAAAGGCTTGGGTGGCAAAGGCCAAAATGGTCTCTGGGGGGTTGGCCGCAATTCCTAAGCCGATACCAGCTAAAACAATCACCCAAATTCGACCGACAAGCGTCTGTTCAGTTAAAGAGGCATCTTTGCGGAAGTAGGCGGTATAGACATCACGGGTCAGCATGGAACTTAAGGCCAGAAGCTGGGAGTCCATGGTGGACATAAAGGCTGCCAATGCTCCTACCATCACCAGGGAAGATAGCCCAGTAGAAGTATATTTCGTCAGCATCATCGGAAAAATCTGATCTGCAGCTTTGCCCACTAAATCCGGGAAAGCAATATGTCCCCAAACCCCAATCAGTACCGGGCAAATAAACAGCACCCCAGCCACTATCGGATAGAGCAAGACCGAGATCTTTAAGGGCTGAGGGCTTTTGGCACTGTAAAACCGCATAAACATCTGGGGAAACATGGGCAAGGTAAAAGACCACAGGCACATGTAGCTAAACCAAGTCTTGGGGGTAAAGGACTGATCTAAACCGCTCCGGGAAAATAGCGCGGGTTTGAGGTCGTAGACGGTTTGGTTGGCGACCGAGAAGCCCCCTAACCCTTGAGCAATAGCAAACACGGCCACTAGCATCAGCACGCACATCAGCACCCCTTGCAGTACATCCGTCAGGGCCACACTTTTCATCCCGCCCAAAAACACGTAGAAGACAATGGCCACAGTCAATAGGGACGCTCCCCACAGATAGGGAATCGCTCCGCCCGTTAAGCTTTCGAGGAGATATCCGGCTCCAATGGGCTGAAGGGTGAGATAGGGCAAGGTAAAAATGACCATTACGGCCATAAACAGGAGCTTGAGAGGCTGGCTAGGCAGGCGATCTTGGATTAGTTCCGAGGGGGTAATCAAGCCTTTCTGCTTGCCGAGCAACCAGGCTTTGTAGCCAATGTAATAGAAGCTGAGGGCGGCAAACCCTGTGCCAAAGGCCATCATTGGATAGTAGCTAATGCCAATGCGATAGCCTGCTCCAGCAAATCCCAGGAAAAAGAAGGCGCTGAAGTTGGTGGAGGCCAGGGTAAAAAAGAGGAGGATAGGGCCGATGTTGCGGTTGGCCAAAAAGAAATCTTCGACGGTATTCTTTTGTTGGCGATACCCGATCAGGCCGATGCCTAGGGTAACGAGTAAGTAGGTTGCAATGGCAATATAGGGAATCAGTGTTTCCATGGCCTACTGGTCCCTCTCCGTCTTTTGCCAAAGGGTGGAAGAGGCCCCTGCGACGGCCAGAACTAGTCCCCCTTGCAAAATCACAAAGTAAAACAGCCAGCTCGGTAACTGGAACAAAGAAAGGGATATCCCCTGATCCCATCGCCAAAAATCGAGGGACAACAAAAACAGAATCGTAAACGAGAAAAACCAAAAATAGGGACGGTGCAGCAGGCTCATCAATCCATCATATTCATACCCAATCAGATTAACCTGTAGTGGGATTATCTTTTGGGTTGGTTAATCATTGAGCCTTAACAGCATACTCCACAGGGGAGATATCATAATTGCTGTTGAGGGTGGCAATCGCACTGATATCTCAGGAGACTGCGATAGTGATTAAGCTTAAATTCACAAAACTACCTGATAGGTCTGCTAATTGAACTTCTACTTCAGCTATCTATAGAATCACTTACACCCAAAAACTGGTTGATAGTTTGGACAATTTCACTATCATCTTTTACTGAACGGAAAGAGATGATTTCATCTGATTTGAACATGATTTCTGTATGGTAATAATCCTTGCCCTCATCACCAGTTGATTCCTTGAAGTTGATCTTATGGATGTCATTCAGACTTTCTTCTCGGACAGCAGATTGAAACAGACTATTCTGGTATTCCAAATGCAATTGACCAGAGCTTTTGTCAAAGGTACAGGATTTTAATGATTTATAAAAAGCAATATAGACACCCAAAATAGTAGTCGCAAATCCTACTAGATAATAAAGCCAGCGATGTTCCTCACAGATATTGAGAGTTGCTTCTCCAGGATTATTGATAAACGCTTTAATCTCAGCAACTTGTTGAGAGACCACTGACTTTCTATAAATATAATCTGGAGTGAGAGGTATTTTTTCGCGATTAGCGACAAGGACAACTCTAAATACTCCACCGCTGTCACAAAATCTGCAATAGTCCAATTTAGCGTTCTTCACATGCTCAATCTGCGTGATTTTCTCATGCAGTATGTTTGATGTGGTAAGACTACAAACAACTTGAGTATGCTTAGAAAAAAGAGAATCAATGGTTGCATGATTACAACTTAGATGTATCCTTGGGGAGAAAATATTTCCGCAAAGGATAATTAACACACCAATAACAGGAAAAGCTCTGATTATCAATATGCCCCGAAAACGGTCATACCATTCCTGTAAATCGACCTGTAAAATTTGATTAGTGTGTTTCGTAATCAGCATGCGTTTTGATACTCTAGTCTCCATCCATTCTGGTTCATAGAAGTCATGAATGCCACTGAGTGATGCGTACTTTATGACAATACGGATATTGTAGAAAGAACATTAATTTCTGGCGATTAACTTATGAAGAGATTGTCAATCAGTTTAGATAACCCTTAGCTCGACCTAGAAGTACGCTCAAAAGACAGTTTTTAATATTTTTTAGATATCAGAATCACGATCAGAGGTCACACTATCACCAATTTATAAACAATCAAAAATAGCGATCACTCTTAAACCAAAAAAACACCAGTTAGGTCTAAGTATTAAATTTTGAATCAGCTATCTACGGAATTACCTATTCCCAAAAACTGGTTGATAGTTTGGGTAATTTCACAGTCATCTTTGACTGAGCTACAAGAGATAAGTTCACCTGAACTGAGCACAATATTTGTATGGTAAACCTCCCTGCCCTCACCATCAGTGGATTCCGTAAAGCTGATCTTTTTGATGTCATCCAGACTTTCTTCGCGAACAGCTGTTTGGAGCAGACTATTCTGGTATTCCAGATATAATCGATCGGAGTTTTTGTCAAAAGTACAGGATTTTAATGATTTATAAAAAACAAAGTAAATCCCTAAAATAATAGTAGCAAATCCTGCTAGGTAATAACCCCAGCGATGTTCCTCATAAATATTGAGAGTGGCATCTCCAGGATTATTGATAAATTCTTTAATCTCAGCAACCTGTTGAGAAACTACTGATTTCCTGTAATAATCTGGAGTGAGAGGTATTTTTTTGCGATTAGTAATAAGAACAACACGACGAATTCCATAATTATCACGATATCTGTGATGGCCAGGGGCGTAGCTAATGGATCGGGGATGCCTTAGACTTCGGAATGGTTACCCCTGGGAATAGGGAGTCAAACCGTTGATTGACCCAGGCAAGCCGCAGCATGAGTAGATGATTGAAACCATCCTCACTCCAGCGCATACCAACCCCCTTAAAGCGCTGTTGAATCAGCCACTTACAAGCACTTTCGACCATTCCTGACCCCAGCGGTATCTGTAGTTGTTCAAAGTGGCGATATTGGATGTGTCGCAGATGGCGCTGGAAATAAGCCTGTACCTGGAGCAACGTCGTAAAAGATTTGCCCGTAAACAATTGTGAGTGAATCAACATCGTCAAGGACCGCAATACTAATAGGTGTTGCCCATGTCGCAATTGGTGTCGCCAGCGCCGAAACCAGGCTTGGGCTTGAGCAGAGCGAGCATCCCCAAACATCGCTTTTGTTGCTCGTGCAAGATGGCCTGCTGCATGAAAGAAATCGAGAACTGCCACAGCACAGTGAGAGAACAAGGTGCGGTAGACTCGCCAGAAGCCTCGCCCCCCATCACTCAACCAGATGACGCTTGGGGCCGATTCAAAGTCTTGTTTGCGGGCTTCGAGGTGCAGTAAGGGGATGAACTGGTCGATATCGCCCAATACTGCCACCAGTCTTCGACGTAGTAGTTGGGGGACACGCTTTTGTGCTCGGGTGCCCGTGTTCCTAGGCGGGCTAAGATAGCAACTTTGACTTCTCGCCACTGGATTTTTCCCTTGGGGGTTTTCGGGGTGGGGCGAAAGGGCACCATCACACCGTCAGCAGCAATGGCCAAAGGTAGAACAGACAACACCTCTGAAATCGCTTCACAAGGAGTCTGGTCACCTGAGGCTTGAGCTTTGAGTTGAGTCTCTAGCTCCTGATAAGCTTTGTTGCCCATGACTTGCACCCAACTCCACAAGCTTGATGAGCTGACGGATAAACCACTCCACTGACTCAGCATCCAACTGGCCAGTTCATAGGGCATAAATAGACTTAACAAGCAGCCTAGACGAACCAATTCTTCACTGCTGTGCTGATAGGAGGTAATCCCAATGGATTGATCCAAAGGAGCGGATAGACTACCTGGACACCTGTGGGGACAACGACCCACCCGTCGCTTTCAGGCAATATTTCCCACCAGTGTCTGCATCTGACGAGATTCCCATCCCTTCGAGTGCAAGCGGGTTCCGCAAGTGGGACACCTCGGCCATTCCAATACTGTTTTTGCTCGCCGTGAGAGTTCATCCTCCAGAAGCCAGCGAGCCAAAAACAAACCCATTTGCAGAACGATATAAACCATCTGACTCAGGCTGGGTGCTTCTTTGAGTGCTTCGACCTGTTCTAGAAATTCGTGATGCTCTAGTACGGTTGGCAATTGCGATGTTAGGCTCATGACAAGTTTTTGATTCGGGTACAGGATCTATTGTCCTTGACCCGTTTTTCTTTGAGCCATACATCCCCGATTCTGTGCTTACGCCCGTGATGGCCAGCTTTAGCTCTCTGAAGATGCTCAATCTGTGTGATTTTCTCGTTCAGTATGTTTGATTCGGTAAGTCTACAAACGACTTGAGTACGCTCAGAAAAAAATGAATCAACGGGTGTATGATTACAACTTAAATGTACCCTGGGAGAGAAGATATTTCCGCAAAGGATAATTAACACACCAATAACAGGAAAAGCTCTGATTACAAATATGCCCCGACAATGGTCATACCATTCCTGTAAATCGACCTTTAAAATTTTATTAGTGTGTTTCGTAATCAGCATTCGTTTTGATACTCTGTCTCCATCCATTCTGATTCATATAAGTCATGAATGCCGCTTTTTGAGATAGCTGGCAATAGCTTGCTTGCGAACCGATCGTTCTGATAAATCAGGTGGCGCATCTTGCAACAGATACTTGGGATGCCCTCCTCGACGTTCGACAAAAGGACGGTCTAAATAAAGCGTGAGCCAGCGCTCTTTGAGCAATCGCTTAATTAACTCACTCCGATTGCTATCAGGTGCATGGGCAAGGAGATCCGCTAGTTGCTGCTCTGTTTCAGGATCTAATCTGACAGTTAACATGGCTGCTTGTACGACATGTAAGACAACTATAGATGCTCGAATTATTTTGACTAGCTTACAGTTGTCTGCAATATCCAGCTGACAGGGATCCAAGAATCTTCTACGCTGGAAAGTGAGCCACAAAATATTTGCTATTCACTCCCCATGGCCAACCTTAAAATCATTGATAACTTTGATGGCAGTTTCACCCTTGATCCTGAGATCAAAGCAGCTTTGTTCAATCTGCTCAACAATGAAGGATTCCTCCAGCAAGTCGCCCGTGAATCTCAGTCAGAAGCCGTTGAGTTTACCGAATTAATTTTTCAGCCCGTTCCCTACAGCGAAAATACCCCCAAAGGGATGCCCCAGCTGTTTGAGCAGTATCACGAGTCAGAAGATTACGTGATCATCAACGTGCCCCCCAACTTTATGTTCCAGGCCAAAGTATTTTCTCCCAGTCGCCTTTGTGCGATCTATCGCCGGATCTCGTAAAATTAGTTAACGTGGCTTTAAGGCTTACATGGACTTGGATTGACAAAGTTAGAGTCCACAAGCCAAGATTGAGAAACGTAACATTGTTAACAGTTTGTATAAAGGTCTATGGACTGGATTTCGTTAGACACTTTGCAAACATTAGCCCACCAGTATGGCTATTGGGTTGTCTGCTTCGGAATAATGCTCGAAAATTTGGGAATTCCTTTACCAGGTGAAGCAATTGTTCTGGTAGGCGGCTTTCTTGCAGGTGAAGGGGATCTGAATTACTTTGGCGTATTGGGCAGTGCGATCGCAGGTTCAACCATCGGCGGCACCTGTGGCTATTGGGTGGGACATTTTGGCGGTTGGTCTTTGTTATCGAGGGCGGGTCGCCTCGTCAATATGTCTGAAGAGCGTCTTTTAGAAATTAAAGACGGGTTCAGCACGAATGCCGCTCGGACCGTCTTAATCGGGCGATTTGTGGCGCTACTGCGGATTTTTGCCAGCCCTCTCGCGGGTATTGCTGAGATGCCCTTTCCCCGCTTTGCGTTTTTCAATACCTTAGGGGCCTGCTTGTGGGCCTTGGTGATGGTAACCCTGGCTTACTTTGCCGGTGAAATCATTCCCCTATCCCGCTTGGTTAGCAGCGTGTCTCAGTTTGGACTATTTGTATTGCTGGCAATTGCGGCCTGGCTACTCTGGCCTCGTCTCCACAACCTGATTCGTCGCACAGCCTTACAAGAAGCGAGTGAGTCTGACACGCCCTAGTACCCCTACCCAAACGGTTCATCATCCCCGTGGAACAACCCCCTTTTACGCCGCAAGAACGGGTTGAGTCCCTCAAAGCTGGGGGATTGTGCGCCAGTGGGGCAATATTGGTTTTTACGATTTTGCTAGTCATGAATAAGGGGCTGGCAAAATGGCCCATCGCAGTCTCAATATTGCCAGAAAGCTGGATTACCCTGAGTGGCTCTCTTGCGAGTGTAGCGATTTCTGGGCTGCTATTTGGGGTGACGTATCGCTATGCCATTCGCCAAGATAAGAACCCCCAACTTAAATCTGGTGTTGTCTTGGCTTTTAGTCTGGTTCGAGGGCTGGCTCAGATTGATACGGGATTTGGTATCACTGATGCGGTATTGCCGTTTGTGCTGATGGCTGTAGAGAGTTGGGTGGTGTTTAGTTGCGATCGCATCATCCTCGATCAAGCTCTAAATCGAGGATGGCTGAAGCCTTTTTCTACAAATTCACTTAACCCATAGCACATTCTTGCAGAGCAGGGTAGGTATATTAACGTTAATACCTACAGATATATCGTTTTACTATTTGTGAGGGGAACATCATCACAAATAACAGGCTCAGACGGAGTGTAGGTCGTTTTGGGGTTAAGAGTCGCTTGTTCTGCCTCTGGATGACAAGATGCCCAAACCTCTCCCATCACTTGCATTGCAACCTCTTTGGGCAATTTCTCGATGGTCTTGCTGTGATGGAATTTGAGAGCAATGGCTAGCTGCTTTTTCAGCACAGCGATTTCCTTAGTTAGATCTTGATGAGGAAAGACTGCTTGCTCAGACATATGGAGTGAATGGGTGTAACAACACAATTACATTCTAAACAGAGAATAGTTGATAACTCAATCATTTCTATTCTTTTCTGTTCAGCATCAATGAAAAGAGCCAAAATCGATTTGTTTTGATTATCTTGTAAAACTTGATACAACCCATAGCCCAAACCTTAATAACTCTAGACGTTGGTATAGCATCGTCTGCAAGCTACTTGAGATTACGGGATCGTGTCAAGGAAATATCTAGCAGTTGATCTAATCTCCATTCTAAACTACAGAGAAATAACGGATATAAACGCCCTCAAAATAAATTTTTATCTAAGACCTGATCCGAGTAAGCTGGGATAATTTTTGCTGGCATAAATGAACAAAAATGGCAAAAACAGGCTAATTTTCTATTGATATCTGGCTGGACGAGGTATAGGTTTAAATTCTGGAGATCACACATAGTGCAGAAGAGGATTGTGCCACTAGCAAAGTCCGAAAGCTGACTGCCTGACAGATCTTTGTATTCCATAGCTCATAAAGCTTTGCACTGTAGAGAGCGGATACGAGAGAACCAGATTTTGTTGTAGTGTTTCTTTTGAGCTTTTTTAGAGGCAAAACACGGTTGCGGATCCTTGGTGAATAAGGGGACTGGCATCAACAACTCCCGTCCTTTATGGACCACCCCCTTGAGCCACCGCAATCCAATCTTGAGATAGCTAATGCCTCTGTGCCAATGGGGATCAACCTGTTGGCGTAGCCCTTTAATATGAACAGCCATCCCCTGAGCCGTGCTGTATAGCAGTGCCACAGCAGCAATCAGGTACAGCCTCTCCAGAGCATCAGCACAGCGAATTTTCGACTCTTCAAGCTCAAACACACCAGATTTACTATCGAGGAATAATTCTTCCACCCGAAACCTCAAGGCGTATTGCCACAAGGTTTGTAACGAGGGTGATTCATCTGTAATCACTGCCCATGGTTCTTTTACGCCTCGGATATTCGCCAGTACCAAATTGCACCGATAGAGGCCATCATCCCAAAGCCCGACATTACGGTAGAGGAGAGCTTCTCCTTTGGATGGCCATAACCTACGGACTTCTCTTGGACATTGACGGGGGCCATGGAGAAGGACATCACATGGGATACGCAGACAGTAATGCCAACGGCTCTGCTGTAACCAGCTCATCAGTTGATGGTTCGCGAACCCACGATCTGCTAACAACATGACATCTGGATGCTGCCGTAATAACCAACGGGCCTGACGCAATAGCGGTTGATATTCCTCAAAAGCAACCGCCGCACTCTTGTGCTCTAATACTTTCCATAACAACGGTACTGCTCTGCCACAGCAGACAACGGATACATGAATCATGCAGTATTCATTCCATAAAACCGTGGTATCCATCGCTAGGTAAAGGCGATGGGTTCGCCAGTTCTTAAGCGCTAGAAGGACCAAAGGGACATACAGTTTGTGGACATCAATGAGCGGATTGCACAGAAAGCGTTGCCAGCGACGCTCGACACTTTGGGCTTTTTTTGCTCGGCAGGGGACATAGGATTCCCAAGCAGATAAGCATAATCGTTCACTGCAGATTAAGGCGCTCACCATCCATCCCAGGGTCATGAGATGACGCAAATCTCGATAATGGCTGTGTTGACGTAAAAAGGAGAACAGTTGACGATAAATTTGGGTGGAGCCTGACATTTGAGTAACGCTGATTTGTGCTTAAATCTAGCTTCACATGTCGCTCCACTCTTTTCTCAAAGACTATGAAAATAAAGGCTTTGAGATACTTCTGTCAGGCAGTCAGGTCCGAAAGATATGGCGAAGACCAGTCCTCTCCGAATGGTGGTTTGAAGACACGCACTCTTGTTTAGCGTACTGATATGGCCTTGTACCGGGCTAAAAATTCTGGATAGAAAACGATTAGTCCTATCCCACCAATGCCATAGTGAGGAAATTGTCATTCATACCAAATCTATTGAAGAAGCATCACTTTGGCTATTGGGAAAGGTTTTTCTGAGCATCTACAGCAATCTCTAAAAATGTTTGCGGCGAAGGACCACTGCCTTCTTGCTGTAGCCATAACAAGAACTCGATGTTGCCCTTCGGGCCAGGTAAGGGGGACCAGGTTACACCTGCATAGTGCCAGCCCAACGCTGATGCAGCTTGGTAGACTTGTGCGATCGCATCTCGATGCGCGTGTGAATCTCGCACAACACCATGTTTTCCCACTCGGTCCTTCCCCACTTCAAATTGGGGTTTCACGAGCAAAACCATTTCCCGTGGTGGTTGTAAAAGCTGCCAGAGGGCAGGCAACACTTTCGTTAGAGAGATAAACGAGACATCAATCACGCCTAAATCAGGTATAGAGGCTTCTTCTGGATATAAATCAGCAGGCTGAAGATAGCGGAGATTGGTGCGCTCCTTGAGGATGACCCGAGGATCATTGCGGAGCTTCCAGGCCACCTGCCCATAGCCCACATCAATGCCATAGACCTGTTTGGCTCCGGCCTGCAGCAGACAGTCCGTAAACCCCCCAGTGGAGATGCCGCCATCCAAACAAATCCGATCCTGTATCTGAATGGCAAACTCAGCCAAAGCCTTTTCTAGCTTATGGCCACCGCGAGAGACAAAGGGAGATTTTTGTTTAACCTGAATCTCTGCCGTTAGTTGAACTTCTGTGCCTGGCTTATCAATAATTTGGTCATTGACCTTCACTTCTCCAGCCCGGATGACCCGTTGGGCTTGCTGCCGAGAGGTGCATAACTCTAATGAAACCAGTAAGGTATCCAGTCGCTGTTTAGCCAAGGCAGGGAGGATTTGTGAATACTACTTTTCCAATTCTAAGAGCCTGCATACCCCAAAGTACGAGTATCAATCCACTAGGGTTATCCTAGGCAAGCTTTCTAGCAATATAAAAGCCGTAGCTAAAGTATGCTTTGAACGTTTCGAACACTTTGATTTCCTGCTTTTCAGCCTCTACTAGGGCTTGCGCGTCATCGCTATCGGCATGGCAACTGAGAAACTCATCAAATCTGCTTTGCAGCGGATGGTAGTAATTGTCTAACCAACAGTGTTCTGGCAGCATAAAGTAACCCAATGGAGCGTAGCCCGCTTTTTCCAGAAGTTTCATTTTCGCCGAAGCAGTATCTATCTCAGGGTACTGAGTGTCCCAATAAGATTGAATTTCATCGGGTCGGTGGTCTGTCAGCCAAGTAATTTCCGATACGGCTAGTACCCCTTTGGGTTTCAGGAATTTTCGCCAATAGTGAATCCCTTTTTCAAAACCAATATTGTAGATAGCCCCTTCAGACCAGATAACGTCTAGCTCATTGTCTGCAAATGTCAGATCATCTATGGAGCCGACTTTGGGGTGAATATGCTGGCTCAGATTGTTAGCTTCCGCGTTCCGTCGCAATATCTCAATAAACTCAGGTATAAAGTCCACTGCAGTGATGTCTGCATCTAGCTTGTTTGCTAAACACAATGTAGATGCCCCAGTCCCACAACCCAAATCCGCAATTTTCAGATGCTGTGACTTGTCGAGAGCTGCCAGAGTGATGGCACGTTCTGTTTCGGGCCTGCCACCCGGCCCTTGACGGTCATTATGCTGATGCAGATCGATTAAAAGTTCTAGATTCTCCAACGGATATTCCTGAGTGCTGTAATAACCCTAACGCTTGAATTTAGAGGCATGTTCGGAGTTGCAGCCTATCCGAAATTTAATCATACGCCACTTCTCATTATCAACGAACAACCAGCGGCAAATTGGGTGTCAGGCATGTTGTTGTCTTTCCTTTCCTTCATTGAACGTAAGCACTATGTTGTGAGATTCAATTAGTCGCAACGAAGCCCCTTCACATTTTTCAACTGCCTCTAAGCTACCGGAATTCCCATTTGCGCTTCTGTAACAGAAATATGCTGATTCGTTCTTTGCCTCAGATGCATCACACACGTACAGCAGCTCCAACACTGAATTTTTGACAAAGAATCTACGGTTTTCCTGCCCTGTCCGACATGAATTTTTGGATTCTCCTCAACTGGTCCAACTCAGGGCAAGCTCCCAGCACCAGAAGCGTCTGGGAAAGAAGTGGTGGAGCTCAATAGTCATAGCAAGTCTGTGTTGCAAGAACCGACAAGCAATACATCAGATGCAATACATGAGGTATTGTCTGGCAAAATAAGTCATATGATACGGTGCTGCTTAACATATCGTGCGTTAAGGGCGGCACGAGTTTGCCACGAGTGCAAACGAGGTGGCAGTTAGCACATTAGTTCCAACGAGGCGTCAGGCACCAGCATCGGGATTCTCAACAGTTAAATAAATTTCTGCTGTTGCGGGCTGCGCTTGCGCTGCTATGTTTAAGCCGACGAGGCGTCTAAATTCTCCCGAGGATTCGGCTTGTTTGATTAAGATGCGTATTAGTTTTATCTTTGTATCGTCGAATTTATATCTCTCTAGCTTAGCTTTGTAGTTATTCCTCAAAAGGCTGAGAATATATTCATCGCGTGCATTCTCGGACAAACTCTCCAAGTCGGACTGAAAGAAACAATATAGACCAGAGTCAGCAGCTGATTCTTCAACGTAGAGAAATAAGACAAATCCTGCGGTAACATAAGACTTCGGAAGTTTCACATTGGAATTAGAATTTGCAAGCGATCGCCCTTTACATTGAATTCGGCAAAATTTGACGTTATCACCCATGTCTAAGAAAGCGAGAAGATCAGTTCCTTCCCGGTCGAATTTGGGCTTGGCTACCAGAATTCCAGACTGCTGCAATTTATGGGAGATCAGGTCCTCCGCTGTGTACTCAAGACGGGAGGTATCCATTACTGGGTGCCTAACAATCCTAAATAAGTAGAAGAAAAATTTCCTTCCAACATGAAATAAGCAAATAGCTTGTCTACTTCTTGAAGCCTTGCTGTCACTACACTAGTACCTCTAGCTTTATCCTAATCTTGGGCAAGTTACAGAGTCCACAATGGCATAACAGTAACATCGACTGGCCAGAGCAGAGCTTCCAAAGGATACATAGAGTTAACCTATATTGAGAAGACTAATTACTTTGTAGTCTATCGTTTGTCCTTTCTTTATCCATAATTCAAGTTAGATCAACCCACCGTATCTATTTTTGACATAACCCTATGTTTGGCAGTTTTCAAACCAGTAAGCTCAGAATTGAAATAAATGCTTCTGAAGCAGCCTTGCAAGATGCCTTAACCAAAGGATCACAAATTAAACAGTGGCTATGGCCCCAGACCTTTTCAGATGATTTGCCCACAACCTTAAAACCAGGAGCCGTCTTTACCAGTTGGCTGGGTCCCGTCGAAATTCAGCACCATATTGATGTGGTGGATAGCAACACCCTACGTTTCATCTTGAGCAAAGGGGTGGATGGCTTTCAAGAATGGTCTTGGGGCGAAAGATGGGTGCAGTCTCGTCTAGAGGGTGTTTCCTTGCTACCCCTCAATGCTGGTCAGAGTTTGACGCTTTTGCGGCTAAAAGCTTTCTTAGAATGGCGGCAATCTAACCTCTAACGCACCACCATTACTGAGCAGGAGGCATCACTGACGACTTGGCTACTGACAGAACGTTGGAGAATTCGCGTGACTCCCGTAAGCCCTCGACTACCAATGAGGATTAAATCAGCGTCATAGATATTGGCGACCCGGATAATTTCTTCGGCTGGATCACCCGTTACGATTTCTAAGCTACTGTCACAGGGTAGCGATGCTTTATAGGTTTGTAGTTCTTCTTCGATATGCCGAAATACGCCTTGTGGATCGGAGTAAGGACGATCTGCAGGCTGCTCTTCTCCTGTTTCGTTAGTAGAAATGACGTGAGTAAGAATCACTTTCCCCACAGTATCCAATTGAAAACTTTTGAGAGCCAGCATGACCCGTTCAGAAATTTCAGGGCTATCTAAGGCGACCAGGATGGTATTGAACACTCAACGTCACTCCTGTTGAACCAACGACTCTTACTCTGAGATTAGTTATCCCACCCAATAGACTTGCACTGTCTCGACATCTTCAGGTTCTATTAACTACAATTCTTAATTTTGGCAAGAGAAGTAGACTGTTAGGTATGCTTTCTCCAGACTCCAAGCCCCGTTGCTTACTTCATATGGATGTCAGTGCCCGCGTCCAAGGCTCTTACTCCCGCCAGCTTACCCAAAAATTTGTCTCTCAATGGCAACAGGCCAACCCCCATCACCAGATCATTTATCGCGATATTGGCCGTTTCCCCATTCCCCATATTGATGAGACTTGGGTTGCAGCTTATGAATCTGAACCAGAGGACCGTACAGCTGAGATGCAGGCTGCGATCGCACTTTCCGATACCCTGATCGATGAGCTGTTTGCAGCCGACTGCTATGTGATGGGGATGCCCATGTACAACCTAACGGTGCCGTCTACGTTTAAGGCGTATCTGGATCAGGTATTTAGACGCGATCGCACCTTGCAAATCGTCAATGGCATCCCCAAAGGACAACTAACCGACAAAAAGCTATTGGTAATCACCACTCGAAAATATAATTACCGGGTAGGTTCAGGACGAGAAGATCGAGATTTTCTAGAACCGTATCTCAGTGCCATTTTTAAGGTCATGGGGCTGACTGATATTTCGTATATTCATGCTGACCAATTAGCATCAGCCCTGAATAAAGATCAATCTCTGGCTCATGCGACCCAAGCAATTCATCAACGAGCCTTACGCTTTTAATCGCTTCTAACATGAAGGCTGGAAAGCATCTACTTTCCAGCCCCATGGATTGCTTGAATTCCAATAAGTTGTACCCGTCACCCTGCCAGCACAATTGCGAAACAAGACTGAAATGGGTATTTTGATCAATCGTCTTGTTGCTCAAGAATACCTGCAAATTGCTCTTTCACACCTTCCAATAGATTGGGCTGGTCGCCTTCAACCTGTGGCAAAAGGCCAGCCATCTGTTTCGACTCTTCCAAGGCCATAAACATAACGACCAGTTTTTCTTGGGTTTTTTGCACTGCCTCCGCGAGTTGTTCTCGATTTTCCGTCATATTGTCAATCTGATTGGTTAATGACGAAATTTGATCTTGGGTTTCTTCTAGTTCTTTCTCCGTAACTTGCTGTTTAACAATTGAACGAGATTGTAAAAAAATGATGAGAATAATAGCCCCTATGAAAGCGAGGAACAGAAAATCTGGAGCCATGGTTTCGTTCGCAGTCATATTAACCTTCCTTGTTTATAAGTAATGCACGCGCCTATTTATGGGTTACCACTTTGTGGAATCAACTGTAAAGCGTTCATCTAGATCTACCTAATTGTCCGCAAATACTGACAACAGAAAAAGTTTTCTGAATCACATCTCGATCGAAAAAGGCCCCATGCTTAACATGGGGCCACCCAAAGGAATATTTTTTCTATATCAACCTAGACCGCTACAGGCTCTTCTGTCTGCTGGACATGGGATTCAGGATGAACCTTAGCCAGCATCTGTCGCAGACCCTCGCCTTCAATCACCTCTGACTCCAGTAGCTGCTCCGAAATCGTCTCCAGCAATTCCTTATTCTCCTTGAGAATACTCAGAGCTTCCTGATGAGCCGTTTCGACAATGCCCTTGACTTCCTTATCAATGGCCTTGGCTGTTTCATCACTGACCATTCGTCTCGCATTCATGCCGCCACCGAGGAAGTTGTTCTGCTGACCCTTGTCATAAGCCAGGGGTCCTAATACTTCACTCATGCCATAGGAGGTGACCATTTGCTCGGCTAGGTCCGTGGCTCGCTGTAAGTCGTTGGAGGCTCCCGTGGTAATGCTGCCAAAGATGACTTCTTCTGCAGCTCGTCCACCGAGTAGAGTAGCAATCTGACCTCTGAGTTCAGCTTCGTTTAACAAGAAGCGGTCTTCTGTGGGGACCTGGAGGGTGTAGCCTAAGGCTGCCATACCTCTAGGAACAATGGATATCTTCTCCACTTGATCCGTGCCGGACATCTTGGCACCAACGAGGGCATGACCGACTTCGTGATAGGCGACAATCTTCTTCTCTTTGTCGTTGAGGACTCGGCTCTTTTTCTCTAGTCCGGCGACGACGCGCTCAATGGCTTCGGCAAAGTCTTGGGTTTCAACCACCTTGCTGCCTCGACGGGCGGCTAATAGGGCGGCTTCATTGACCAAGTTGGCGAGGTCTGCGCCAGCAAAGCCTGGGGTACGGGTGGCCATGGCTTTGAGGTCAACGTTTTCACCGAGCTTGACTTTCTTGGCGTAGATTTCCAAGATGGCTAGACGACCGGTGAGGTCAGGACGGTCGACGAGGACTTGGCGATCAAATCGACCGGGACGCAGGAGGGCGGGGTCTAGGGTTTCAGGGCGGTTGGTAGCAGCCAGGACGATAACGGTAGCATCTCCAGCCCCAAAGCCATCCATTTCTGTTAAGAGCTGGTTGAGGGTTTGCTCTCGTTCATCGTTACCGCCGACAAAACCATTTCCACCTGCTCGAGATTTACCGATGGCATCGAGTTCGTCAATAAAGATGATGCAAGGAGCTTTCTTTTTGGCTTGTTCGAACAGGTCACGGACTCGGGCTGCACCGGTACCGACAAACAGTTCAACAAATTCTGAACCAGAGATACTGAAGAAGGGGACGCCTGCTTCACCAGCGACGGCTTTGGCCATGAGGGTTTTACCGGTTCCGGGAGGACCTACGAGAAGGACGCCTTTGGGAATCTTGGCTCCAATTTCGGTGAAGCGTTGAGGGGATTTGAGGAATTCGACGATTTCTTCGAGTTCGGTTTTAGATTCTTCGACGCCTGCAACGTCATCAAAGGTGACTTTGTTGTCGTCGCCTTCGACGTAGACTTTGGCTTTGTTTTTGGTGACGGAGAGGGCACCTTGGGGACCACCGCCACCGATGCCGCCTCGGCTAAAGAATTGGAAGATGGCCACGAAGATGACGGGGGGGATGACCCAGCTGAGGAGGGTGGTAAACCAGCGGTTGCTGGGTGGAGGGGTGGCGGCGAATTCGACGCCTTTGGATTCGAGAAGCTTGGGCAGTTCTAGGTCGAAGATCGGGGTGGTTTCTAAGAGTTGCCCTGCTTGATCATCCGCATTTTTGATTTGATACCGAATAATGTCCTGGCCAACCGAAACTCTGGCGACTTCTTCATCTTGAACTTGCTCAAGGAAGAAGCTGTAGGGCACTTTGGGAATGCGTGGTCCTGTAATAAAAGGAACAACTAGGTTCACTATCAGCAGAATTGCAGGGACAAACAGCAAAATACTGGTGATGGGATTCGGTCGTGGACGTTGAGGCTTTTCATTGACTGGCATTGTGGCTTTCCTTTGGGGATAGAGTTTTGAAATGTTTCTACTAAAAGATGAGGTTACTAATAGTGCTTAGATGGGGCTTGACTCAAACTTGGCTAGCATTGCGGCTTATTCAATGGCAGAAACACTAGAGGCAGAGTGTAAAGACGCCTTTTCTAAAGTTGAATAGTGGGTGAACATCAATACTGACCACAACGAAATGACTTTTGTAACGTTATGTAAACTATATTAACGTTTTTGTTACAAACCGTCAATCGAATTCCTGTTTATATGGATTAGGACAGGGGTTGACAGTTCATATATTGGGATCACAATCGTCGATTTATGGGCAATACACCCTAAACATGAAGACGATTAGGGCGTTAACCGTTTCTATCTAGAGTCGAAGTTCCGATCTCTAAGTAATGATGCTGGTGTTGAATATGGGCCGAGGATTGCCCCCCATGTCTGGATAATCGCTGGCAAAAAAAATATCCTTACTCAAAGCGAGCAAAGATATTGGAAATTTGATAGAAATTGGCTAATCAGCTAGAGAATGGCAGCAATGCTGCTTCTCAATGAGAAGAGTCACACAGTTGTGCTACTAAACTTTAGTAACTAAATAGGGAAAGAATTTGTGCAAGCATTCCTTCGCCAGAAATGACTTCAGTAACAAAGCCTAGGAAAAAACCAAGCATTGCAAGGCGACCGCTGAAGTTTTCAGCAAAATCAGTGAAGCCCCACATTGGTTCTGGATCTGATGGGTTCATAGGATCAAGGCTCCGTAAGTACCTTAATGTAACTTTATATTAAGTATATGATATTACGTGTGATTTTTGTGGGTTGAGTACATACGTCTTTGAACATTTGCACTCGTAGCCAATAGTATCAATTTCTTCAAGGTAAAGATAGCTCGCCACCCTTAGATTTGAGGTGCCTCTTCTAGAAAAATGAACAGGGTGAAAAGTTTTATTCAAGACCGGTTTCGCGTTATTTCGATGGTGATACGACCCGAAAAGTCAGGAATAGGAGCAGCAACTTTCGTCAGTTTGACGCTGACCTTTTCAAGGCTGGAGTGGTGCAGTAGCTGTTCAGCGATGGCAGTTGCTAGGCGCTCGATTAACGCATATTTGGACTGGTGAATCAGCTGTTTTACCTGCTCAATAGTTTGGCGATAATCCACCGTATCTTCAATGCGATCGCTCCGACCCGCCGCGGCTAAATCTACCCACAAGACTAAATCAACTTCAAACCACTGCCCCAAAACTTGTTCTTCTGGTAAAAACCCTGTGTATCCGTAGCTGCGGATGCCGTTCAAGTGTATACAATCCATCCGGATACCTCTAAAGTTGTGGATTATAGTCCCTCATAGACATAAAGTTGATAGATGAATAATCAACTTAAGAAATAACTACTCGAATTAACCTCAAATCAGTCATACTTGTGAGTAGTGGTAACTGTAGTTTTAGCGATTTTGTCTTTAGATTTTAGTCTTTTCAACGTATAGCATGGCTATTGTTACTCCTTGACCTTGCATAGCATTTGTGGATGAGTGCACAACAACTGCGTCGATTTGTCATCGGGGATATTCATGGTCACTATCAAGGGTTACTTGATCTAGTATCCCTACTTGAGATTGGCGAATCTGATCAAATCTACTTTTTAGGTGACCTTATTGATCGAGGCCCTGATAGCTCTAAAGTCGTCGATTTTGTCCGAGAACAGTCTTACACCTGTTTGTTAGGAAATCATGAGCAGCTGATGGTAGCGGCTTTGGCGAATCTTTCCCCAAATTCATCCGTGTTGCAAATGTGGTTACAGGCAGGGGGGCGAGAAACCCTGCAAAGCTACAGCTCCAAACAGCATCTTTGGGAGCATTTGAGTTGGATTAAAACCCTGCCAAATCATCTCGATTTAGGAGATTATTGGCTCGTCCATGCTGGGATTAACCCAGATCTGCCGTTAGAACGTCAGACGGCCCAGGAATTCTGCTGGATTCGACGGGAATTCCACAATATGCCACAGCCCTATTTCCCAGACAGAATGATTATTACCGGCCATACCATGACCTTCACATTCTCAGGGGTTGAACCTGGCCAGATCGTTCAAGGAGCAGGCTGGCTCGGGATTGATACAGGCGCTTACCATCCAGGCAGTGGTTGGTTAACAGCCCTGGAACTTTCCTCGTCCACCGTGTATCAGATCAATGTCCATAGCAATGTCTCTCGGGTCAAGCCCCTGGCAGATGTGTTGGTGTCTTTGCCCCATGGTCAGGACACACTATCAATGCCAATGCCCAGTTAACCCAAAAAAATCAGGCGTTGAGAGCAGCCCCAACACCTGAATCTAGAAGTCTATAGATAGGAATGGGCTACACGCCAACTGTTTCCGACGTCTTGGTTGCAGTCAATTTCTCATAGGTCGCCCGCATCTTTAATCCAGCAATAACCTGGAACAAGCCAGAACCATTGTTAGATCCGGGATAATCCCGATGCTTGAGCAGCAGCTCCGTCATCTCACCTTCAAACTTGGTTGAAGTGTTGCTGAGATGGCCTTCAATGTAGATGACCTCATCCAGCTTCTCGAATTGACCGTCTACTTCTAGAACAGATACAGCGTTACCGTAGTAATCATCGGGACCATAGGCCATCCGAATACCAGGATAAGAACAGGTTAACTTACGGCCACAAGGCACCCAGTTGATCGTAGATCCTTCATCAAAGAGATAGACCGGGGCAAAATCAGGCACACCGTCTTTTTGAATCAGTCGGACCCGCAGAATGCTGCCAGGCTTCTCTTCCTTCAGAAGTTGAGTTGGCAAGATCTGAATCACAACATCGGCATGTTGTTTTTGTGGGTCAATATAAGCCTCAAAGTCAGGGCGACGAGCATTGATAGAGGCCAGAACATCTTCGTAGGTATGACCCCGCTCTGCCATGTCTCGCTGAATCTTCCAGGCAATTTTGACTTCATCGCTGATGTCTAAATAAACGCTGAAATCAATCAATTCCCGAACCCGCTCATCATAGAGAGGGTGCAGACCTTCAATCACGATTACGTGGTTGGGGTCGATGCGTTCAGGGGGATCAATGAGACCTGTTTCGTGGTTGTAAATGGGCTTATCGATTGATTGACCACCTTTGAGGGTTTTGATTTGTTCGTACATCAAATCAAAGTTATTCGCTCTAGGGTCTAGAGCAGTAATCCCCGTTTCCTTCCGTTGATAACGATCCAAGCTGTGGTAATCATCAAGGCAAATAACCGTGATGAATTGCTCCCCAAACAGATCCTCCAGTCGACGCAGGAAAGTAGATTTACCGCATCCAGAGTCACCGGCAACGCCGATTAGAACAACACGGTCTGGTTTAGTGGTCATAACTACGATTTCCTTTATAAATCCTATCTCAACAGCAACTAACCCCAGGCACCAACCCGTATGAGAGGGGGTTTGCACAGATAGAGCATTAAATTGCTCCTTTCTGATATTACTAGGCGTTTGTACCCTCTGGATAGCCAAACCTAGAAGAGACCCCAATCGTATGGCCGTCCATTCAGAGACTGGGGATAGCGCAAATATTTTTAGTAATTCCTATGCTACCAAGATTAGAGCGGTTAACTCACGATGATTGTTCAGACTGATCGACGGGGTCAGGTTCAGAAGGTGTAGGGGACGATGTGAGATTTTGCCAGAAGATCTGGATGGATAGAGCGCCTAAGCCCAGGGCTGCCATGCAGAAAATTCCGGTGGCTAAGGTGCTTAACCCCACCACTAAGGTCTTAAGGGCGATGGCGATTTTGACGGCTGTTTGATTATCTGAGGTGAAGGGATGTTCCGCAAAAGACTGGGCAATCTTAGAAGACAGCTTGGCCAGAGGAAACGCAATGGTGCCAGCTACAACAGCGCCAGACAGGGTTCGCCAAATGCTGGGAGGAGTAGGTTTATTTGTAGAGGGGGACTCAGACATGGGCAAACTTTTTAAGCGGATGATGGCAGCGGAATAATTTCACTATAGTAAAGCGTTGGAGATTTTTTGAGTCAAAGGCTTTAGAACAATTGCAAAACGGCTCAAAAAGCCAATGCTCCATCCGCAGCCGTTACCTTACTGTTCTTATGAGTGAAGCGATTGAAAACTTGGTGGTCATTGGATCAGGGCCCGCTGGCTATACGGCGGCTATTTACGCTGCCCGAGCAAACTTAAAGCCCTTTATGTTTGCCGGATATCAGGCTGGGGGACTACCGGGTGGGCAACTAATGACGACCACAGAAGTGGAAAATTTCCCAGGTTTCCCGGATGGGATTACCGGACCACAATTGATGGATCAGATGAAGCTACAAGCCTTACGTTGGGGAAGCGAGATTGTCACAGAAGATGTCATATCCGTTGACTTCCAACAGTTCCCGTTTGTAATCCAGTCTGAAGAAAGAACGGTGAAGGCCCATAGTGTAGTTATTGCGACCGGGGCAACGGCCAAACGATTGGGCTTGCCGTCAGAAAAAGAGTTTTGGAGTCGAGGAATTTCGGCCTGCGCCATTTGTGATGGGGCAACACCTATTTTCAAGAATGAGGAGCTTGCCGTAGTTGGGGGAGGAGATTCTGCGGCTGAAGAAGCGGTTTATCTGACGAAATATGGTTCCCATGTGCATCTACTGGTTCGCTCAGAGCAGATGCGAGCGAGCAAAGCCATGCAAGACCGGGTGATGCGAAATCCTAAAGTTACTGTCCATTGGCAAACCGAGGTGGTGGATGTCTTTGGCGATACACAGCTGCAAGGACTCAAAATCAGGAATCGCCAGACTTCAGAGATCCAAGAGCTGCAGGTGCGGGGGCTATTCTATGCCATCGGCCACCAGCCCAATACCCAACTCTTTACCCAGCAGCTGGATTTGGATGGGATGGGCTACATCCTGACTCAGCCCGATTCGGTCAGCACCAATATTCCCGGTGTGTTTGCGGCTGGAGATGTTCAAGATCATGAGTTTAGACAAGCCATTACTGCTGCTGGAACGGGGTGTATGGCGGCTTTATTAGCAGAGCGCTGGTTATCGTCTCAGGATTTGATAAACGAGTTTCACCAATCGGAAGCCTCTGAACAAACGGAAGATGGGACCCATCCGCCGGAGTACAAGCTGTCGGCAGCGTTTGATCCCAACACCACTCGCCATCAAGGGGCATTTGCCTTGCGGAAGCTGTTTCATGAGAGCGATCGCATCATCGTAGTCAAATATGCCTCTCCCACCTGTGGCCCCTGCCATATCCTCCAGCCGATCTTGAGTCGCGTCATTGATGAATTTGAAGGACAGGTGCACTACGTGGAGATTGACATTGCCGAAGATCCAGATATTGCCGAATCTGCCTCCATAACAGGAACCCCAACAGTGCAGGTATTCCAGGATAAATCCTTATTACAGGAGTTCAAAGGGATTAAAGCAAAGCAAGCGTACAGGGACGCGATCAACGAACTGCTGGCGGCAACTTCATAGAGATTTGAATTCCTGATGGGTTATAAACCCTCTTGTAAACGAAGAGAGTTACAATGTGATAAGCATATGTAAAATTTTGTAATCTTTATTTCATAACCGTCTGAGATAAGCAAATCAATGACCTCAGTAACATCCCTTTTTGATCCAGTTGAAGCCGATTTAGCCATATTGGTGGATAACCTCAAAGACCTGGTACGCGCCCAACATCCAGTTCTTTTCGCTGCGGCTGAACATCTGTTTCAAGCTGGAGGGAAGCGGATGCGCCCAGCCATTGTGCTCCTCCTCTCTAGAGCGTTACTCCCGGATCAAGACCTCACCCCTCGACATCGACGGTTGGCAGAGATCACCGAGATGATTCATACTGCCAGCCTTCTCCATGATGATGTGGTAGACGATTCAGGGGTTCGTCGTGGAGTACCGTCGGTCCACAGCCTGTTTGGCAACCGCATAGCTATTCAAGCAGGGGATTTTCTGTTTGCCCAAGCATCTTGGTATTTGGCGAACTTAGATAACCTAGAGGTGGTCAAGCTCCTGTCTGAAGTGATTAAAGATTTCGCGGAAGGAGAAATCCAGCAGGGTATCAACTGCTTTGACACATCCTTGACCCTAGAAGCCTATCTGGAGAAGTCCTACTATAAGACCGCTTCCTTAATGGCAAACAGCGCCAAGGCTGCGGGAGTCTTGAGCGGCACCTCCTTGCAGGTCAACCAAGATTTATATGCCTATGGTCGCTGTGTCGGCTTAGCCTTCCAAATTGTCGATGATATTTTGGACTTTACCGGGTCGACAAATGCCCTGGGCAAACCCGCTTGTTCGGATCTACGCAGCGGGAATCTAACAGCCCCGGTCCTGTTTGCAATTGCAGAAAAGCCCTATCTCAAAGTCTTGATTGATAGGCATTTGGAAGAGGAAGAAGACCTAGACGAAGCCATTGCCCTTGTGAATGAT
Source organism: Acaryochloris sp. CCMEE 5410 (assembly GCF_000238775.2). Lineage (NCBI taxonomy): Bacteria > Bacillati > Cyanobacteriota > Cyanophyceae > Acaryochloridales > Acaryochloridaceae > Acaryochloris > Acaryochloris sp. CCMEE 5410. The sequence goes on from NZ_AFEJ02000001.1 coordinate 1,320,338, forward strand.
AGTCAAGGAATTCCTAAATCTCGGGCCCTGGCTGAACAATTTGCCCATCAGGCCGTTCATCATTTGGACTTCCTTCCCGCTTCTGATTCCCGACAAGCTCTAATTGATTTAACGGAATATATCCTCAAACGACTCTACTGAGGAGTACCCTAGTGATCTAGAAGATTGTCCATTTTACGAGAGAACCCCTATGACCTCAGAGGATCGGCCCACACCTGAGGCAGCCCCCATTCCCCCGTGGCGTAAACTGTGGCAATCCCAGAAAGACAATATCCTCACCCTTGCGATCGCACTAATCCTCGCCCTACTGATTCGGGGATTTGTGGCGGAGTCTCGCTACATTCCTTCCGTCTCCATGGAGCCCACCTTAACGCCTGGTGATCGAATCGTGGTTGAAAAGCTTTCCTATCGACTCCGCCAACCTGAAGCCGGTGATATTGTCGTCTTCCATACGCCATTACCCTTGCAAGCCGTGGGTTATGCACCTGAACAGGCATTTATTAAACGAGTGATTGGTCTAGGGGGGCAAACTGTTGCTGTTCAAAATGGCCAAGTCTATGTGGATGGTCAACCCCTCTCTGAAAATTACATTGCAGAAGCCCCTCAGTATGAATTAGCCCCCGTTCGAGTACCTGAAGGCCACCTTTTTGTGATGGGGGACAACCGCAACAATAGCAATGACTCCCATATTTGGGGGTTTTTACCCTTATCGAATTTAATTGGTCGGGCCAATCTGCGATTTTGGCCTCTGGAGCATATCAACTGGCTTCGTAGTCCATTGCCTTGAACGGATTAACGCCCCTGAACAACCATATGGCACAATGGAAAACACTGGATATATAAGCTACTAAATCAGGTATTTCTGTGAGTTCTACTGCGACCAAAGCGCCTACACGCGCTGTTTTCCCATTCACGGCGATCGTCGGCCAAGAAGAAATGAAGCTGGCGCTGATCCTCAACACCATTGATCCTCGAATTGGTGGCGTGATGATTATGGGTGATCGTGGTACCGGCAAAACCACAACCATTCGAGCTTTGGCCAACTTGCTGCCCGAGATTAATGTGGTGGCGGATGATCCCTTCAACAGTGATCCCACAGATCCAGAACTGATGAGCGATGAGGTTAAAGCCTTAACTGCCAGTGGCCAAACCCCAGTCATCGCTCAAATGCAGGTGCCCATGGTGGATTTGCCTTTAGGGGCGACGGAAGATCGGGTTTGCGGCACCATTGATATTGAAAAGGCCCTGGCAGAAGGGGTTAAAGCCTTTGAACCCGGATTATTGGCAAAGGCCAACCGTGGCATCCTTTACGTGGATGAGGTCAATCTTCTGGACGATCACTTGGTTGACGTATTGCTCGATTCAGCTGCCTCTGGGTGGAATACCGTTGAACGAGAAGGGATTTCGATTCGCCATCCAGCTCGCTTTGTGTTGGTGGGGTCTGGTAACCCCGAGGAAGGAGAGTTGCGTCCCCAGCTTCTTGACCGCTTTGGAATGCATGCCGAAATTCATACGGTGAAAGATCCAACTCTGCGAGTGCAAATTGTGGAAGAGCGCTCTCAGTTTGATCAAGAGCCCAACGCTTATTTGGACAATCATACGGATAACCAAAAGGCACTCCAGGAGAAGATTGTTAATGCTCAAAACAATCTTGCGAACGTCAATATTGATCATGAGCTACGGGTAAATATTTCGCAGGTATGTTCCGAACTAGACGTCGATGGTCTGCGAGGTGATATTGTTTCTAACCGTGCAGCTAAGGCTATTGCGGCCTTTGAAGGACGGACAGAAGTCACGGTTGATGATATTCGTCGAGTGATCACCCTTTGCCTACGTCACCGCCTCAGAAAAGATCCCCTCGAGTCGATCGACTCTGGTTACAAAGTCAGCAAGGTCTTCCGTCAAGTCTTTGGTTTACCCGATGAAGAAGACGCTGACATTGCGGCTTAAACCGTAGCCCCCATCAATCCCATCAATGTTTGGCTACCCCTTCTCGGTAAGAAGGGGGGCAGTATATGCTAGTCTCCTGATTTACTCAGGTTGGACAGTCGATCCCCTATTTGCATGGGCCGAAGAGCCATTCCGCAGTGATGGTGGTTAAAGAACGGATACGTAAGAATAATCAAACTTACCGAAAATACCACACCAAGCTAAATTCAACTTCTCAAAACAGTGCACTAACCATTGTACAGAAGCTTGTTTCTGGGATTCATAGTGATTAAACAGCAGTGCAAACCGTTTTTCTAAGTAGGGCTTAATTTTCTTACAAATTAAGACCACCTTGAGCACTAAGCTAACGGTAGAAGTAGACCCGACATTGTTAATCAAATCCATGAAAATCCAATGCTTGGGTTTTTGACGACTCTCAATAACTAGGAAATTTAAGACCTGCTGGCAGGTTCTCACCATCAAAAAGTCGTTCATGGTGCGATCGTTGCTTTCAGGGAACATGTTCTGCAAGGATTGATACAGCTGGTTATTAAACCGACATTGGCCAAACTTGGTATCGATGGATGAGACTAGATACTCATAAAAGTCATTTTTAAAATGTTTATAGGTTGAAGTAGCGGCATGCTGCTGCATCAGAAACTGTTTGGCTAAGTCCTGATGAGTATTGCGTGCATCCACTTTGCCGACAAAATGTTTGAGGGAGCCGCGTAGATCTGAATCACTTAACAGAGTGGGGTTATGAACGGGCTGAATAATTTTTCCCTGCTGTGGATGGGGTTGTCCAACTGTTTGAATTAACGGTTGAGGATCTCGGGTTTGTCGCTTTAAGAGATCCGTCATGTACAGAGATAGATCCACCTCAAATTTTTGCTGGGCTTGAACCTGAGCTTGATGAATCACTTGCTGATGTTCTTGGGTATCCCCTTGTGAAACCAAGCAATGCTTGTACAGGTAAGGATATCGCTGTAATAGAGTGACTAGGGGTTGCTGCCCAGATGCGGCTCCCCCTGGATTCATAAAATCTGCAAATCGACGTAATCTCTGAAAGTGCTGGCTTTTAGTAAAGTGCTTGACGAGCAACCGTAGCCGAGTCTTTGTCTGAGTTCGACCTAAGCTAGCTGGCATACCGCTTGCCTGGCCTAGAAGATCAATCAGTTGTGAAATGGCATAACGACAATCAAATTGGGTTTGCCAACGGTTGACTAAAATATAGCAACATCGATTGAGAAATAAACAAAACTCATCTTGTTTGGTCGTAGATTTGACAATGGCATTGATTGCTTGCCTAATCTCAGGTTCTTGGTATCCTGATGTGCCTAGAAATAGAGACTGAAATCGGTGTAAAACATCTTGTGGAGATTCAGAGCGGACACAAGCAAGAAGATGATCATAAACTCTCTGCTCATTAGAAACAGACCGGGAATGATGATGATAAGGCAACTGGGTGTTCACTGGATTTCTGGAGAATAGGGCTTACAGTTAAGTGATCAGGACAACAAACACGGGTGCTTGAGTTAACTGCTTCCTAATTCAAGGTGCTCCCCAACTTCCTGAATTATGTAGCGTGTGATTAGTATGCCCAAACTTGTAATCAAATTACAAAATATATTTCTAATTTAGGTGTGATCAAACGCACGTTAATAAGTGATCCAGGTCACTGAAACGCTCTGGGGATGACAAGCCTAGAAAGACTAATCTGCTAATCATAATTAGCGATTAATTTATCTGTATAAGAAAGAGGCATTTTGACTATCAAAAAAGACTAAAAAACTAGATCTTATATATAAGATGTACGTAAGTTAGACATTTCCTAAAATGGGCTTAACACTTACAAAAGTGATGACTTTCTTGATTTTTAGCTGATCAAAATTCAAAAAAAGTCAAAAAGACTTATTTTTTTTCTCTTAATGGTGGTGTAAGATTGCGTTTCTTTAACTTATGAGCTGGTGAATGGCATCCTGTAAGACCTGAGGAGGGGTCCGCAGAATCCGTCCATTTTCAGAATTAACAGGTACAAGGGTAACGCGCCCCAACACACAAGGTTTTTCAGTATTGATGCAGAAAATATCTTGATCCCAGAAAAGTCTAACCTTGTCCAATTTGCTAATTCTAGTTTTAACGATGACCTCATTTCCCATCTGGATGGCTTTTTGATATCGAAGGGATAAGTCAATGACGGGGAGATCACAGCCTAATTGGACTAATGCTGAATATTCCAGCCCCACGGAGCGAAAAGCAGCAATGCGAGCAGCTTCCATCCATTCTAGATAGGAGCCATGCCAGACCACTCCGGCATAATCCGTATGACAAGGCTGAACCCAAACGGGATATTCAAACCATGGACTGGAACCTTGAGGGGAAGCATTCATGAAAAATCGCGGCAAATAACGGCTTGCCCCACCTAAGATACATCAGTCCTGAATGGGCACTGCATCAACATCAACGGTTTCTTGGCTATCGGCCTCATTGCTCTTCGGCTGTGTGTTTACTTGGCGCTTTTTATAGTCTTCAATAAACAACTGAGAGAGTTCAGAGATAAAGAGCGTTAGTAAGGCAAGATCATCAATTTGACCGATGAGGGGAAAGACATCCGGAGAAATATCGAAGGGACTTAAGAGGTATGCCAAGGTACCGGCAATAATCCATCCCCGATACTTCGGATTACGCAGACTGTTTCGATACCAGTTATAAAGTGCTTTGATCGAAAAATTCATTAGCTTATATCTCCTTTGCCCTACTATCTTGTCAGAAATTAGATAACAGATCTGGTGTGGATTCCCGTCAGAGTGCTCTCTACATGTGATGGGACAAAATTGGCTTAATATGGTTCTTTAAATCGGTAATACTTATATTTGTTCTTCTAATAGAGCAATATCGGGGAATTGATGGCCGACTAGATTTATTTCATAAATGAATAAGTCATGCTATATCTTATACTTCATGATGAGACAGAACTAGACAGAAAACGTCGAACATCATTGATCTCATCGTCGGATTGGGCAAAGGAAGTATCGTGAATATTATCGAGCTATTTGAGAAGGGAGGGCCCACAATATGGCCATTGCTTGGACTCTCTATATTAGCGATTGGAACTGTTTTTGAGCGGTTATGGTTCTGGAGCAATCTTCTCAAAGGAGAACGAAAAACAGCGAAGCAAATTCTGGATGCTGCCCGCCGAGATTGGGATGAAGCGACTCACCTAGCTCGACAATTTAGCAATCAACCTATCGGTCGATTTCTGTTTACTCCGTTACGGTTAGCGAATCAAGAACCGGAAATTTTTCGATTAGCTCTAGAAGCCTCTGCTGATGAAGAGCTGACAGCTATGCGCAAGGGCAGCAAAGTTCTAGAAGCTGTGATTGCTTTATCTCCATTACTGGGACTATTTGGTACTATTTTAGGCTTGCAAAATTCCCTAGGTAAATTAAATTTTGAGGAATTTGGTCAAATTGTTGGTAATCCAGCTTTAGGAATTGACCAGGCTTTAACCAGTACATTGGTAGGATTGGCCATTGCGATTGTTTCCCTGACCTTTTATCGGCTATTTCAAGGATTGGTCTTTAATCAGGCGCGCATTTTTCGACGGACGGGGAATGAACTAGAGCTGGTCTATCGACAGTTTTGGCTGCAGCCCTCCGAAACACGGCCTGCCCTGCCCCCTCAAAACGATTCTCAAGAATAATACGTTGCCTGTTGAGTGCCAGTTTGAATTCCTATGAAAACATTTTTAGACAATGAAGATGCAGATATTCAAGTTGAGCTAATTCCGCTGTTGGATGTTGTTTTTTGTCTCCTGGCGGTGTTTATTTTGGGGACGGTAGGTTTGAGTCGCCCCGAAGGGATTAACCTTAATCTTCCCAAGGCAGAAACAGGAACGCCCCAATTTAGCAGTAAGTTTAGGGTGCAAGTTGGCATCCTCGGGGAGCTGTTGGCTAATAATCAACCGGTGAATCAAACTCAGTTGAAGCAGTTGGTGAGCCGCTATTTGCAAACGACCCCTCAAGGGGTTGTGATTTTGAAGGCGGATGGGGGTGCTACTTACGACCAGGTGATTACGGTTTTGGATATGCTGCGGTCTGTGGGCGGAGAGCGGGTTGCCTTAGAGACAGTGAAAAGTGATCCAGTCACCCCTCCCGGTCAGATCCCTGGTCAACCACCCGGTCAAAATGATGTGTTACCCGTGCCGTCTGTGGATGGTCCGAATCCAGGATCATTTCCTACGGTGCCCAATCAGCCATCTACGACGACGCCTTTGCCAGGACAACCCCTTGCTCCTTTGCCGGGGTCTCAACCCCAACCTAGTCCAGCTGCACCCTAAGAGATTGCCGTTAGCTCTGAGGCGATAAGGCTTGGTTGAGGGCTTGCAGTTGCTGGGTAGTTCCCATGCAAATCAATAGATCTTGGCTGCGAAATTCGGTTTGCGCTGATGGCGCCCCTATCAGTTCACCGTTAGCTCGACGGATGGCGAGGATGGAGGCACCGGTTTGCGATCGCACATCCGCAACGCCCAAAGTCTGGCCCACATAAGGGCAGTTATCTGCATCAATCAGCAGTTCTTCAATATAAAAGCCGGGTTCACTGCCCGTTAACGCCACATCCATAAAATTGACGACTTGGGGCCGTAAAGCCGCGGCAACCATCCGTTTGCCAACGGTCATATAAGGAGAAACAACCGCATCTGCTCCCACTTGCTGCATTTTGGCGAGGGCATCTTCGCTATTTGCCCGGACAATGGCTCTGATGGAGGGATTGATGTTCTTTGCAGACAACACCGCATATAGATTGTCGGCATCAGATGCAAGGGTGGTGACGATACCGCTAGCTCGTTTGATACCGGCTTGTAATAGGGTTGGATCTTGGGTCGCACCACCTTGAACAGTGACATAGCCCAAGTTCTGGGCCATTTCAACCCCTTCTTCATCCTGATCAATAATCACAAAGGGAATATTCTCTGAGGCGAACTCCTGGGCAATCTGTTGGCCGGTGCGGCCAAACCCACAGAGCACAAAGTGTTCGGAGACATCTTCTAGGAGCCTTCGCTGTTGCTGTAAACGGACGCCGTCTCGGAAATACCCTTGAATGACTGCTTCCGTAAAGCGATTGGCAATGTAGCCGAGCCAGATCACCCCCACGATAATCAGGACAATTGTGAAGACCCGACCGCGATCACTAAGAGGATTCACCTCCATAAAGCCCACGGTGGAGAGGGTAATCACCGTCATATAGAGAGCATCGATGAGCGGCCAATGTTCGACGACCCAGTACCAAAGGGTTCCTAGGACAATGACGCCCCCGAATGCCCCGATTCCTAAAAATAACTCTCGTTGAATCTGCTGATATTTTTTCTCCAAAATCGAGTACACGGCAATCGTCCGTCGACAATAGTGACTTGAACATCTTGAAACCAAGATATTCGCCTCTAAATAGTATGTCTAGATTGGTGTATTTTAGAGTGCCATTGGGATAAGTTGAGTTACTCAACGATACGCTTCCAGCTCAAGCGTATGAATAAGTATTTCCTTTTTTATAAACAAATCTAAATATTCTGGGGTTTAGTAGCAAATAATACGGTAGGAGTATTAGGAATCTGAATCAAAAACGGTAGTCACTAAGTGTGGAGTAATCCACGGGGGGACTTATTACGAGTGACTCTACTCTGTTAGTCATCAACCAATACTCTACCCGAGGAGGATAGACAAGTGATTCCATTAGCATGGGGCGTCAACACAATCCTAGGACTCATCCTGAAGCTGATTGTGACCGCCATTAGTCTCTTCATTATTTCCAAATTGCCATTTGTGGGGGTTGAGATTGATAGCCCCGGTAAGGCTGTCTTTTCTGCCTTTATCTTCGGTATCCTGAATGCTTTGGTCGTACCGTTATTCGCTTTATTGGAGTTAGGACCGAAGTTGACCGATATTGTGATTGCTGGCCCCATTCACTTTGTCTTGAATATCATTATTTTTGCGCTGGCCGCCGCACTGGTCCCTGGATTTAGCCTGAAAAATAAGATTTTAGATCCCATTGTGGGCTCCATCCTACTCACCATACTGAATACAGTGATTAACCACCTCCTCCCTTTTGGTGGAACGGCAAAAGCCGCATTGGTGGTGGCTGGAATCGGTTAATCGTTCCACTGGCTAGCCATTAGGTCTCAACGGATACAGGCTGAGCTGCTGTAGGTGGCCAAGTGGTTCGAGCCGCAATGGGCATACGCCAACCTGTGCCAAACGCTCGGTCCGTAATCTTGAGTCCAGGAGGGGCTTGGCGGCGTTTGAACTCAGCCCTTTTGACCATTTGAATAATTCGGTCCACGATCGCGGCGGGGTGACCTGCCGCGATTATTTGTTGGCCCGATTGGTGGTGATCGACATAGCGATAGAGAATATCATCAAGAACGTCATAATCAGGCAAAGAGTCTTGATCCACCTGGCCGGGCTTAAGTTCAGCGCTAGGGGGTTTGGTGATCACAGAGTCAGGAATGATGATACCCTTTTCTCCCAGTTCAGGTGGCGTGTGGGTATTCAGCCAACGGCATAGCTCGTAAACCCGGGTTTTAGGCACATCTGCAATGGCTGCTAAGCCCCCGTTCATATCCCCATAGAGGGTGCAGTAACCAACCGCCATCTCCGATTTATTACCAGTGGAGATCAGCAAACGGCCAAATTTATTAGCAATGGCCATCAGCAAATTGCCCCGAATTCGGGCTTGAATATTCTCTTCTGCTACACCGGGCTCGGTCCCGGCAAAAACGGGATCTAGGATCTGGTCATAGGTTTGCATTGCTGGTGCGATCGCTAACTGTGTCGTCGGCATTCCCAAGTTCTGAGCCAGATCTTCCGCATCCTTGATGGAATGATCAGAGCTATAGGGGGAAGGCATCAGCACACCCAATACATTCTCTTGACCCAGAGCGGCAGTGGCAATGGCAGCCACTAGGGAAGAGTCAATACCGCCACTCAATCCCAGAACGGCTTGGCTAAATCCACATTTTTGGGCATAGTCTCGCAATCCCAATACCAAGGCTGACCAAATTTCAGCATTGATATCCGATACCGCAGACTCGATTCGACTGGGCAGCAGATCATGAGCCTCGTAATCGAAGAGCAACAAGTCAGGTGCAAAGCCCTTGGCCCGTCCCACCACATCTCCCTGGCGGTTGACGGCGACACTGCGGCCATCAAAAATCAAGTCGTCATTGCCACCCACCTGATTGGCATAGATCAGGGGACAGTGGTACTGCTGAGCATGGTGCCGTAACATCGCTTCTCGCAGTTCTTGTTTGCCGACGCAGAAGGGAGAGGCAGATAAGTTGATGATCAAATCCACGTTGTAGCTCATCAGTTCAGCAACTGGATCCACGGCGTAGGCTTGTTTCTCCCAGAACTCTGAATTATTCCACAGATCTTCACAGATAGTGACCCCAATTTTGCCTTCTTTCAAGTCCAGGACATTGGGCTGGTGGCCGGGTTCAAAATAGCGATCTTCATCAAACACATCGTAGGTGGGTAGCAAATGCTTATGAAAGCACTGCTGAATCTCGCCGTTATGCAAATGAACAATGCTATTGAATAGGGGTTTGCCCCCCTGAGCCGCGTTCTCCTGCACGCTGCCCACCAGCACATGGAGCTTGGCTGGTAACTGAGTGGCCAGCTGTTCTAAGGCAGTTTGAGCCGCTGCCACAAAACTGGGGTCGAGCAACAAGTCTCTAGGGGGATAGCCACATAGGGACAGCTCTGGGGTCAAGAGTAAGGTAGTCCCCTGCTGTTCGGCTGCCGTGGCCGCCGCTGCAATAGCTTCAGCATTTCCCACCAGATCACCAATAGTGGGATTCAATTGTGCGATCGCAATCTTCATGTTTCGTTCCTACACAAACACTAGCGGTTTATCTCGAAAAGGGGCAAAGGCTTCCACATCAAAGCGATATAACGTGGCCGGACGGCCTGCTCCCCGGCAGATTTTCTCCCCCGTATCGGCCAAAAATCCTAATTTCAACAGTCGCGATCGGAAATTAGAGTAATCCGTAAAGTTCTCCCCCAAAACCGTGCTGTATAGCTGATAGAGATCCGCTAGGGTAAAGCGATCGGGCAATACTTCAAAGGCCACGGGGCTGTACTCCAATTTGTTACAGAGCCGCCGATGGCCATAGGCAAGGATGTCGGGGTGATCAAAGGCGAGAGTGGGTAAAGTCTCCACCGGATGCCAATCGATTTCACAGCCTTCATCCACGATCAGCATGGCATCTTCAAAGCGGACAAGGGCAAAATAGCTAACGGATAGATAGCGGACCCCATAACTGTCTGGTGCTTCTCGGGGATCTCGGTGGGGACCACCAAAACTATAGAGCTGTTCTAAATACAGGTTTTCTACCCGTAGCTTTTCCGCCAGAATCCGATAGGCGGCAGCCTCCAGGGATTCGCCCTCCTGCACTAAGGTTCCGGGTAAGGCCCAATCCCCAGCATAGGGATCGCTATTGCGCTTGACGAGGAGAGCCAGCAGGCGATTTTGAGCCGTGTCCACAGAAAAGATGACATTATCGACGCCAACCTTAAACTCCGCTAGGGCAGGGGTGGGGTAGTCAAGAGTAGAGGTTGTGGACTCTCGTCGAGATGAGGATGGGGCACGTTCCATGAGTACAGATGATGTTGTTGAATATAGGCGGCAATAGCAGGCGGGACATCGTTAATATCCCCCGTATGGCGGTAATGGCTGGAGGAGACGGGTGGGCCTTGGAAATTTGCGATTGCAAACCGAGCCCCCAACCGTTGCAAGGCTGTTAAGGCATTCGGATCGAGCTGTGCATCGGGACGGTGCAAAATCAGGAGCTGGACCTGCTGGAATAAAGTTTCAACCCCGTACCAATGGGGCAAGGTTGTCACCACATCTGAACCGACTACCAGGGTAAGCTCAGCCTGGGGCCAAAGCTGTTGGGCCTGCTGCACCGTGAACAGGGTCTTGGAATGACTTAACTCTGGCCGTAAGCCTACCTGTTGATGTCGCTGCTGTGAATCCTGAACGAGCAGCGACAACATGCGTTGGCGTTCAGACAAAAGAGACTGATGCTGTTTAAAGGGGTTATCTGAGGCCCAGACGGCCACATAATCGTAGAGCCCAGCTAACCATTCAATAATGGATTGATGTCCCACGGTGGGCGGATCAGCACTGGTGCCAAAAAGTGCAATTTTTGTCATAGATCGAATCATCTGAGCGAACTGGGCAAGAAGTTAAGGGCTAAGCAGTCTTTGATGTCCGGCGAGTCGCCGCCGTTAGGGCTTGTAAATCGGTCGATAACTGCATGGGTAAAGAAACTGGATTAACCACAGAACGGACGTCTGCTGGCAAGCTCTGCACAGAGTCTAAGGTGCGCTGGGCAATGGTTTCTAGAGATTCTGGGGTTTTGAGTCGTTGTCCTGCTTTCATCATCAGCTGCAAGAGAGGTTGACCCTCTGGAGCCGAATCGTTGACTAATCCCAGGTGATCTTGACTAACCTGCCCCTGATGAAACTGGCGAAAAATTTGTTTGCGCCCCGGATAAGTGATTTTGCCATTGGCCTCCTTCATCACGGGATTGCCATCGATATCGACGAGCTTATATACCCCGTTGACAGGACTGCCCGTCACCAGCTTCGTCCCGACGCCATAGCCGTGGATATGGGCTCCCGCTTGGCGAAGTCGAAGAATTTCTGGTTCATCCAAATCTCCACTCACCACAATTTTGGCTTCCGGCAAGAGCTGATGAATCTGTTGGGATAATTCCACTAAATCCCCTGAATCTAGGCGAATCGCCGGTACCTCCAGTTCCCCCGCATTAACCTTCTCCGCCAGAGTTTGGGCTGCTGCGAGGGTGTCATAGGTATCAATCAACAGCGCCGCCTGAGGAAAGGTGCGGTGAAAAGCGGTAAAAGCCTGAAGTTCAGTCCCTTGAGTGGCCGTCATGGCCATGACTAACGCATGGGCCATCGTTCCACTGGGCTGTCGGCCCAAAAGTTGGGCCGCTAAGACATTCGAGGTGGCATTTAATCCGGCAGCCAAGGCAGCTCGGGCCGCCCATACAGACGCCTGCGGTCCAAATGCTCGGCGGGTTCCAAATTCTAAAACTGTGGCATCAGGACCGGCCACATCTCGCAACCGAGCCGCACGAGTGGCGATTAAGGTTTGATAGTTGATGGTATTGAGGATAAACGTTTCTACCCACTGGGCTTGCCACAAGGGCGCTTCAATCCTCAAAAAGGGTTCGTTGGCAAAGATGGTTGTTCCTTCCGGGACCGCCCACACGTCACCAGTAAATTTTCCTTCTTCTAACATGCGCCAAAACTGAGTAGGGGCATGACTAAATAAATCGGTTCCTTGAAGATACTGAATTTGCCGAGCCGTAAATTTTAGGTTTTGTAGGTAATCTAAAACCTGTGCTAAACCCATGGCGACTAAATAGCCGAACTTGTCAGGTAAGCGCCGAACCGTTAACTCGAAGCTTGCCGGTATTTCCGCCAGATTCTCATTTAAATAGCAAGCAGACATGGTGGCTTGATATAAATCAGTCAAGAGATTATAGTCACTGGCAGAGAGGTTTAAAGATTGATCAGCTACCTCAGGGGGCTTAACCAGTTCTAACATCACTGGACTCCTCGTAAATATCCATGAAATTCCTGTACAGCCAGGAATCAGCGCTGATCAAAAAAACAATTTTTAATTGATTAAGCAGCGCTTGTCTTAATTATAGTAAAAACTACCATAAATGCAAAGAGCCTTGAATATTAGTCAGATAATCTCTATAGCCTGATTTACCCTAACGGAACAATTTTAGGGACCTGGATCGTCAAGCAGATTGTTCAAGTGCAGGGTCAAGGATTCAAGGGATCTTTGCTATGACAGCAAATGATAAGATGACCAAAACCTGAACTGATTACGTCAGCGTCCTTACAGAGTTTATCGAACAGTGTTTATGCAACCTTCCCGTTCATTCATCCCCGGTAACCGATATTTAGCCCTATTGGTTGCGTCTGTCTCTTTTGTCTCCTTCTTGCCTGTATCAGTTCAAGCCCAACGTGCAGGAGATCTAGATGGATCTGGTGCGCCCCCATCCTCTGATTTAGATAATGTTGAAGTATTGAGTCCCAGGATTACAGGGGGGTTGTTCAGTATTCCAGCGGGAAAACGCTTGATGACGGAGGCCGAAGGGGCCTACGATTCTCAGAATTTCGATTTGGCGGCAAACAAGCTTCAAGATGCTCGTCAAATCATGAACCAGCTTTCTAATTTCTACTCAACCCTGACCTCCAGTTTTTTAGGCGTTGACCGCCGTGTTTCCGAAAGCCATCGGAAAAAAGCACTAGAAACGGCACAGCTTAGAGACAAATCCACCTATCAGCTGGCTTTGGTCTATCGCGCCCAGAATAAGCCCGAGAAAGCGATTCCCCTATTAATTGAGATTATCCGTAGCCAAAACCCGTCTCGTGATTTGGGTAAAAAATCTTATCAGCAGTTGGTGGAACTCGGCTTTTCTGACATTCCCTATCCTCGGACTCCAGGTGCCAAAACCTCTACTTCCCCTGAAACATCTTCTGAAACACCTGAACAACCCAAGTAAATCCTCTTCTCATCCGCTTCTTGGCCTATTGAGGCTGCATAATGGACTCATAGTTTAAAGCTAGACTAGTGACGTTCTTATTTTCCTCAAGCATCTAGATGATTAACCCGGATGACCTTACTGCAATGATTCAAGCTGGTTTGCCTGGGGCTGAAGTGTTCGTTCAGGATCTAACGGGGGGGGTGATCATTATCAAGCGACGATCATTTCTGCCGAATTTGAAGGCAAAACCCTAGTCCAACAACATCAGTTGGTCTATCGCTCAGTCAACCAAGTGATGGCCAGTGAGCAGCTGCATGCCCTAGCGCTGAAAACATTCACGCCTGAAAAGTGGCAGGCCCAACAAGCCGATGTGGTGCAGCCTTCCTAAAGGTGCCCCACCCCAATGATTAACCTCCTGATTAGACGTATTATTTGGATCCTGTTATGACACCTGAATTGAAAGAACGCCTGGATAGCTTAGTTCAAACCAACAAAATCCTTGTGTTTATGAAAGGCTCTAAGCTGATGCCTCAATGTGGATTTTCCAATAACGCGGTTCAGATCCTCAATAGCCTTGGCGTTCCTTACGAAACAGTAGATGTTTTAGAAGACTACGATATTCGTCAAGGGATTAAAGAGTATTCCAACTGGCCGACTATTCCCCAAGTCTATATCAATGGGGAATTTGTAGGAGGTTCCGATGTCTTGATCGAACTGTACCAGCAGGGTGAGTTGCAGCAGTTGGTCGAGGTTGCCCTAGCTTCGTAACTCATGTCCTCATGATGTTCCAGTTACGGGCTTTTCAGCCATTAAAATGACTTAGCTCATGGATGGGAAATCATCCAGATAGTCACTGACATCTGCATCTGGTAGCACTAAAGTCGCCCGTTCACTGGCAATGGGTGCTTTGGGCTTATCAGGGGTAGGTGTGGAGGGCGTGTCTGGTTCTGGATCGTCGCTAGAAGTAGGTCCTGCTTGGCTCATCAACGTTTTTAAGAGCTTCCGACTGAGTTCCATGTAGGACGTCGATTGGTCTTGGGAGGAGGTTCTTTCAGGTAAGATGACCTTCTGCATCAGGTACTCAATGGTCTCTTCTTTGACCCAGCCTCTACGGACCAGTACTTCTCCCAAGCGCATACCAGTGATTTGCTGATCGGCCAGGGCTACTTCGATCTGTGCTGAGGTTAATAACCCAGCTTCCATTAGATAATTGCCGAGTTTCTTGCTATCGGCAAAGTTCTTTTGGTTGGTATTATCTGAATTCGTTTGCGGGACGAGCTGGCTTAAATTATCTTCCCAACCACATTCTTGACAATCCCAATAAACGGGCGGTGGATCTTGTTGAATGTAAGGGCTACCACACCGAGGACACTTACCTGTAAAGAATGGATGATCCTTGAGAACTTTAAGATCCTCCAAACTACTCATGTGGAGCAGGACTTCAGCGACAGACGATCGCTGAGGGGTTGGTGCAGCCTGACGGTGGGAAGAAACAGGTTGAGGCGGACTAGGGGTAGGTGCAGCCTGGCGGGCGGAAGCTGCCGTATTGAGTCCAAACTCGTGAATAAGGCTGGCTGTCTTTTTCCCAGGGTGCGGGTTATAGATCTTGACTGCACTAAACCCAGCAGGGTGGAGCATCAAAAGCTGATCCCGGAGCATTTGAATCAATGTAGATTGCTGCGCTTTTTGAGGGGTATGCAGAAGAATCTGTAAGCAATCGTCTTTATGCTTCACTTTGATATGAGCACCTTTGGGCATCAGGTGACGATTGAGTACCACAGCAATAGCTTGTTGATTTCCTTGTTGAGCGAGTTTCAGAATTTTTGTTTGATCAACGTCCACTACAAATTTCTACCCTAGATTTGCTGTTCTCACCTATAGTTATCCTACCCATTACAGGGTGTGAAATATCCTAGTTCTTGAAATATCATCAATATGGTGGGTTATGGTGACTGAATTTAGCCTTGGATTAGTTTCCCTTGAGAGGTTAAACATTCAATCGCAAGTATCTGTTAACCTAACAGACGATAGCCAACAACAATAAATGGACGTTTAGTCCTCTGTCTGTCCAGATTCTAAAACCAATCTAGGTTATTGACCACACTGATGTAGAAAGACTGAAGTTTTATTATTCTAAGACCTCATGGTTTTCTTCTCACCTAGTGACCCACCGATTTCGCTGAGTTAATATTTGTAGTTTTTCTTTTTTCCCTTATTGTGAATAACCTGCGTACTGTTTCTGACACAAAACGAGCTTTTTACTCTATTCATACCCGTCCCGTAAATTCAGTGTATCGAAGGGTGGTAGAGGAGCTCATGGTAGAGATGCATCTACTGCGGGTGAATGAAGATTTTCGCTACGATCCTATTTTTGCATTGGGCGTGACGACATCCTTTGACCGGTTTATGGATGGGTATCAGCCTGAGAATGATAAAGATGCAATCTTTAGCGCCATCTGTAAGGCCCAGGAAGCCGATCCCGTCCAAATGCAGAAGGACGGCCAGCGCTTAACTGAATTGGCCCAGTCGAAATCTGCCCAGGAAATGCTGGATTGGATTACCCAAGCGGCAAACTCCGGGGGCGATGAGCTGCAATGGCAGCTACGAAATATTGCTCAAAACCCTAAGTTTAAATACAGTCGTCTATTTGCGATTGGGTTGTTTACCCTTTTAGAACTCAGTGAGGGGAACATCACCCAAGACGAAGAATCTTTGGCAGAGTTTTTACCTAATATTTGTACAGTGCTCAATATCTCTGAGAGTAAGCTGCAAAAGGATCTAGAAATCTATCGAGGTAACTTGGATAAAATTGCCCAAGTTCGTCAGGCCATGGATGATATTTTGGAAGCCCAGAAGAAGCGTAGAGAAGCAGACCAGGCTAAAAAAGAGGGCTCTGATGATACGCCTACTACCGAGGCGAGTACCCCAGATTCTGAACCCACCTCTGAAGTCTCTAGTTAGTTTGCTGTGTAAAGGAGTCATGCCATGACCTCATCTGTCAGCCTTACTCCGGCTCATAGCTATGAGCAACCTTCCCTAAAGGAATCCCTGGAATCGGTGCTGGCACCGTTGGGAGGGATGGCAAAATTTGTTACCCCAGGGGATCGGGTTTTGCTCAAACCCAATTTATTGACAGGGGGGCGTCCCCAGAACGAATGTACGACTCGATCGGAAGTGGTTGCGAGGGTGGCAGAGATGGTCATCGCAGCCGGGGGGCATCCTTTTATTGGGGATAGTCCGGCTTTTGGGAGTGCTCGGGGGGTAGCAGAGGCCAATGGTTATGAGCCGATGTTAACGGCCCTCAGTATTCCTATTGTGGAATTACATGGGAGCCGTTATCCCACGGAAAGTCAGACGTTTGATCATCTGAGGCTGTCGAAGGAAGCGATGGAAGCCGATGTGATCATTAACCTACCGAAGGTAAAATCCCATGTTCAGCTAACGATGACGTTGGGGGTTAAAAATTTATTCGGTTGCGTCCCCGGCAAAATGAAGGCCTGGTGGCATATGGAAGCCGGTAAGGATGTGGATCGGTTTGGAGAAATGTTGGTGGAAACCGCCCGAACCCTCTCTCCTCATCTGACCATTGTGGATGGCATCATCGCCCATGAGGGGAATGGTCCTAGTAACGGTGATCCGAGACCTCTAGGAATATTGGCAGCTTCTGCTGATGTTTTTGCATTAGACCGAGCGATTCTAGAAATGTTGCAGGTGGCACCTGAACAGGTACCCACAATGGCGGCAGCGCTTCGCCTGGAATATTGTCCAGACTGGCAAGATATTCAGTTTCCTTTGTGTCATCCCCATGATTTGCAGGTCAAAGATTGGCGATTACCGGATAATTTAATGCCCATTGATTTTGGTGCACCACGAGTGTTGCGGTCGACCTTTAAACATCTCTACATCCGCTGGATTAAAGAACCGATGGCAGCCTATGCTCAGCGGTAGGTGACGATAGCTTTTTCACTTTGACGCAAAATCTTTGGTTAAAGACGGTGAGACATCATCGTGCAATTGGTGTAGTTCGGGCTCCCGAGTTAACCCTGGGTGTTCGCATGGCGGAGGCGATTGCCCAAGCCGGGATGACGCTAATCGAAATTGCCTGGAATAGCGATCAAGCCGCGACCCTGGTGACTCAGCTCCGGGAAGCTCTACCCAACTGTCATATTGGTGTGGGCACGATTCTGACGGTTGATCAGCTACGGGTTGCGATCGCAGCGGGCGCACAGTTTTGTTTCTGCCCCCATGTCAACCTGGACATTATTCAGGCAGCAGTGGCTCAAGATATCCCCATTATCCCTGGAGCCTTATCTCCCACTGAGATCGTTACGGCCTGGCAAGCAGGGGCCAGTAGTGTCAAGATTTTTCCGGTGGAAATGATGGGAGGCAGCCAATATATCCAGAGTTTGCAGGGGCCTTTGGGACATATCCCTGTGATTCCCACGGGGGGCGTAACCCTAGAGAACGCGGTGGCCCTGATTAAAGCAGGAGCGGTGGGTGTGGGGCTTTCGAGTTACTTATTTCCCAAAGCAGCGCTCCAAGCTGAGGATTGGCCAGCGATCATCCGTAGGACAAACCAGCTATTGCAACAATTACAGGACTGCTGCTGCGATTAATGGAGCGGCACAACTGGTCAAACAGCGCTCTCGTGAGGTTGGTTACAATGACGGGGAGCGATATGTTGGGAATGGATGATTATCGTGTTGATACTGGGGAGCTGAGACATGATTGCCAAGGCAGAGTTACTGGCTGCGATCTCAGGAACAAATCGAGGCGTGATCACCACCGAAGCCAATCGTAGCCTAGTGCTGGATAAAGTCGTTCAGCTCGAAGTTCAAAATCCCACCCCCCAGCCCTTAAATGAACGAGAACGCCTCAGTGGGGTTTGGCGATTAATTTATACCACGAGCCCTGACCTTTTGGGCTTGGCGCGTTTGCCCGTGGTGCCTGCCGGACCCATTCATCAATGCATCCGAGGACAAGAGCTGAAGCTCTATAACGTTTTGGAGCTACAGGGCATCCCATTCTTAGAAGGAGTTCTGTGTGTGGCAGCTCGGCTGACCCCCGTATCGGAGCGACGAGTCCAGGTCAATTTTGAGCGGACGATTGTGGGGGTGAAGGGGCTTATGAATTATCCGTCCCTGGATACTCTGATCTCTCGCTTGGAAACCCAGAGTCCAGTTGCAGCCCTCTCCGTTCCCTTGGATACCGATCGTTCGGCGGGTTGGTTAGAAACCACCTATCTAGATGAGGACTTACGCATTGGTCGAGGCAATAATGATAGCCTCTTTGTGTTGACAAGAGTCTAAAGGTTGAGGATGGCCCGACCCACGTTATATGCAGCGATCACTAACCATGGCTTCGGTCATGCCACTCGTACTGCAGCGGTCTTAGCAGAAATTCAGCGGTTGGTCCCCGATGTGCTGTTGATTGTGGTGACGAGTGCCCCTCGCTGGCTGATTGAGTCCTACCTGCCTGGAGATTTTATTTACCGTTCTCGGGTCTTCGATGTTGGCGTGATTCAGAAGGATGGCCTGAATATGAATATTCCGGCTACCCTAACGCAACTGCAGGAGATTCGAACCTATCAACAACGGTTGGTCGATGCGGAGGTGGACTATATCAAGCAGACGGGGGCTCAGCTCGTTTTAGCAGATATTCCCCCCTTAGCGAGCGTGATTGCTGAAAAAGCAGGAATACCCTGCTGGATGGCCAGCAACTTTGGCTGGGATTTGATCTATGAACAGTGGGAAGAGGATTTTGCAGAGATTGTGGACTGGGTGCGGGAGTGTTTCAGCAAATGCGATCGCTTATTTCGTCTCCCCTTTCACGAACCCATGTCAGCTTTTTCAAACGTGACTGATATTGGCCTGACGGGCGCTTCACCCCGCTATACAACCCTCGAATTACGCCGCGTGTTTGGGATTACGGCGGATCCCGAGAAAACCGTACTGCTAAGCTTTGGTGGTTTGGGGCTGGCAAAGATTCCCTACCGCAACCTCCAGCAATTTCCCGATTGGCAATTTATTACCTTTGATCGCCTTGCCCCAGATATCTATAACAACCTGATCAAGGTGACAGATAGCAAATATCGACCCGTAGATATGATGCCTTTGTGTGGTCGTATCATTAGCAAACCGGGATATGGCACCTTTGCCGAAGCCTGTCTTCTGGATATTCCCATTATTTCCATCCCTAGGGATGATTTTGCCGAAGCGAAATTTCTACTCACCGGGCTACAAGACTATAACCATCATTATTTGCTGGCAGAAAACGAATTTACCGAAAGCCAGTGGGAATTCCTCTTTCAGCCTTTACTGCCCCCACGAAAAGACACCTCCTTGCCCAAAGATGGCACCCATACCCTAGCAACAGCGGTGATTAATTATCTGTATCAGGATTAACTCAGGAAGGGGAGTTAGATCAAATGCTTCAGTCGACGAAGTCGATCGGAGTAACTTCGCATCACTTCAATGGCAAACATTGGGGTGTTTTGGATCGCAAATAAAAATCGCTCCTGATTCAAGTACACCAAGCTACAGTCACTCCGGGCAATGGCTGTTGAGGCTCGCGTCCCAGAGGGTTGAACTAAAGCCCCTTCTCCAAAGACATCTCCTGATTGAATGGTTTCGACGACTTTGCCCTTGACGACTAAATCGACCTTTCCCGTTAATAGCCCGTACATGACTTCGCCGGCTTCACCTTCTGCAAAAATAGTTTCTCCTGCTTTCTTAAACAGGGGAGCATCGGCTTTATGAAAGATACTGACGGTTCTTGCAGGTTCTGACATAGGAACGATAAATCTCTTTAGATTATTTCAAGGGTACGCCATAATCTTCAGATCTGCTTTGAACCCATCAGGTTAATTTCATAAATTATATTTCAATGGATTTTATCGCTCACTATGGTTCTGATGACGATTAGAATTCTTGCATAATTCAGCTAAGGACAGGGTAGAGGACTAAAAATTCAAGTCAGATCGCGGCATAGGTTGAGTGAATAGCCCATCGTGAAATGAAGATTGCCAAAGGTCTACTCAAAAACCCAGTTCGACCTTGTAGATCCTGTTCATAAACTAGTGCCGGACAATGCGATTTTACAAGGTGTGGCACCAATCAAGCCTAGTACCAATCCCCTAATTCAAGCTAAAACATGCCTGACAAAAGCAAGCCGATCGCTGGCTTCTTCTATCTGTTTTTGAGTTGGCTTGCCAGCACCATGCCCTGCTTTCGTTTCAATTCGAATTAAAGTTGGAGCCATCCCTGAATGCGCGGCTTGGAGCGCAGCCGCAAACTTGAAACTATGCGCTGGTACAACGCGATCATCGTGGTCTGCGGTAGTAATCAAAGTGGCTGGGTAAGAGGTGTCCGCTTGGAGATTATGTAAGGGGGAATAGGCATATAGAACAGGGAAATCCTCGGCATTTTCGGAGCTACCATACTCAGCACACCAAGCCCAGCCAATCGTAAACTGATGGAATCGCAACATATCCATAACGCCAACCGCTGGCAAAGCGGCACCAAATAAATCGGGCCGTTGTGTCATACAGGCTCCAACCAACAATCCTCCATTGCTTCCCCCTGCGATCGCTAATTTGTCTGTACAGGTATATCCTGCTGTGATCAGATACTCGGCAGCCGCAATAAAATCATCAAAAACCGTTTGTTTATGGTGCTTCATCCCAGCTTGATGCCACGCTTCACCGTATTCGCCTCCACCCCGTAAAGTGGGTAGGGCAAAGATACCGCCCATTTCCATCCAGGCGAGCTGAACCGGGGAGAAGGACGGCGTCAGGGACACGTTAAACCCCCCATATCCATAGAGATAGACAGGAGTTTTCCCATCTTTGATCAAGCCTTTCTTATGGCTGAGAAATAAGGGAATTTGAGTACCATCTTTACTGGTAAAGAAGACCTGCTGAGTTTCATACTCCGTGGGATTAAAGTCAACCTGAGGTTGCCAGTAGAGGGTTGATTCACCGGACTCTAGATCAACAGGACTTACGCATTGACACGGGTTTTATTTTGTGGGTTGAAAGATAAAGGCCGTTAATGTTCTCCCTCTGTTGCGAATACCCAGCAAGCCTTCAACTGCTCAGTGCACCCAAGACCTTTATGTCCGCTATCTCCTAGCTCAACCCCAAGGAGATGGATGCAGCCATATGGCAGAAATCCTCAAAGATGTTTCTCACGACAGCATCAACCGCTTTTTGCTTCGAGAACGCTATGAGCCCAAAGATCTATTTGATTTACTTGCAGACAATGAATGGATTGAGCTGACCGGAGGCGTTTTGAGTGCTGATGATACTGTTCTTGAGAAACTCTACAGCAACCCCAAGAAAATGGACCTGTTGGGATATTACTGGAGTAGCAAACATAGCAAACCGATTTTGGGAATCCCCTTAATCACCCTGTACTACACCAGTCCCAATGGCTTGAGAGTCCCCATTAACTATCGTATTTATGACAAACAGGAGGGCAAAACCAAGAATCAATATCTCCAGGAAATGCTCCAAGAGGTTTTAGCTTGGGGGCTTCGACCGACGACCTTCACCAGCGATGCTTGGTATGCATCCAAGGCCAATCTCAATTTACTCAAAGACGTGCAATTGGGATTCCTGGTTGGTGTTGCCAAAAATCGACAGGTGCGATTGGGCCAGAGCCAGTATCAACGCGTGGATACCCTTGTCATCCCTGAACAAGGATTACATGTTTACCTCAAAGGGGTGGGCATCGTGAAGGTTTTTTGCCAGCGATTCAAAAACGAATCGTGTCGCTATTACCTTCTGTATGCGCCAGACCCGAAGGAGCTTGCTATTGCAGGTAAAGCTGAGTTTGAGCATTTACACACACTCCATTGGGGCATTGAATGCTTTCATCGTGCAGGCAAACAATTGTGTGGACTTCAGCGGTTTCGTGTGCGTTTAACTGAGGCTGTTCATACCCATGTGTTTTGTGCTCTTAGGGCTTTTGTGGAGCTGGAATTACAAGTTTGGCACCAACAGATAGACAACTGGTATGCCCTACAACGCAAGTTATATCAAGAGGTTGCTCGACAATTCATTCTTGAACAACCACTGCTGGGATGGCTCTCTTGAACATTGGGGGTAATTTCTGTCAATGCGTTAGTCCTGATCAAAACGATAGATCGAGGTCGGTGTCGTAAAGCTCGTGAAACTGTAGAAGGTTTCCGTTTCGGTTGTCTTGCCATAGAACCCGCTGACACTACCGATCCCAGGCAGTGAAATCTCTCCCAGCTCTTGCCCATCTAAAGCAAAGCATTTGACTTGCGATCGTGCATCCTTGAGGTAAGTTGCGACAAATTGATGATTAAGAACATCAATCCCTTCCAGGGTATCGGTGGATTCAGGGATGATCGTTTGCCAGTGCTCTTGGTCAGGGTGATGAAGATCGATGGCAATCACCCGCCCCCGAGGTGCATTTAAATCCGTTTTGACCCAGAACAGGGACTTTTGATTGCCAATAAAACTGTAGTTCGCTTCAAAGGTGGAAATTAACTCAGTAACGGGAGCTTCAGGCGATTTAAGATCTTTGTAAAACAACAAATTACGGGCATCTGTCCCCAGCCACACATGGATCAGGAGGTAATCTCCATCTTCTGATACGACGGCTTGGAATCCCCATTCTTTTTGGTCAGGCCGTTCATAAATCAGCAGATCTGCCGACTGGGGCGTTCCTAAACGATGGTAAAAAAGCTTTTGATAATAGTTAACGCCTTCAAGTTTATTATTTTCATCCGGTTCATCGTATCGCCCATAGAAGAACCCCTGATGATCCGGGGTCCACGCTGCCCCTGAGAACTTAATCCATTGCAGTTGCTCCGAAAAATCTTCGCCTGTGGATAAATCTCGAATGTGCCAGGTTTGCCAATCGGAACCGGATTCCGATAAACCATAGGCTAAATATTGGGCATTATCGCTCAGGGCTAATCCCGATAGGGCAACCGTGCCATCATCAGAAAGGAGATTCGGGTCGAGAATCATTTCGAGCTCTGAAGTCAAACTCTTTTGGGAATAGAGGACGCTTTGATTCTGGAGGCCATTGTTTTTGGAGAAAAAATAGCGATCGCCTTTTTTAAAGGGAACACTCAGCTTTTCATAGTTCCACAACTGGGTAAGACGGGATTGGATTTGCGATCGCTCCGGTATGGATTCTAAGAACTCAAACGTCAAAGCATTTTGGGCCTGAATCCAAGCGTGAGTGTCAGCACTTTGAGGATCTTCAAGCCATCGATAGGGATCAGAAACGATTTCTCCATGATAGTTATCGACTTGTTGACCACGGGGAGAGGGCGGATACTGTATTTTCCCCATTCACTTCTGCCTTTAAGCTGAACCTCAGTTATGACCTAATTAACCTGAGTTTGGGATAAGCTAAAACCCCAATTTTTGCATAGACTCAGATTTACATTCTTCAATAGAAGTACCTTAAAAAAATGGGCTTAGGAACACTTGGAGATTACTCTACTTCAGTAGATAAGCTCTCATGTTTTTGAAAGGGTAATTTAATCTGTTCATCCAGAAAACAATTATTGTCCAGCTTAATATATATCAATATTCAGTAGCTGAAAACTATATTCCAAAAAAATTAGTGAAATTAAATTATTTTAATTTCCGGTGTAATTATCTGGCGGTTAAATTAAGTTTCAAATTGATTAAAATCCGATAATTCACCACCATGAGAAAATAGTTTTTATAGAGCTTGGCACGATTTAAGATATGAAGCTATATTTTATGCCGACTACACGGGCAGTCCGTCCCCGCTGGCTGCTTGAAGAACTTAATATTTCCTATGAATTAATTCGTGTGACGATGGACATGTCTCGTTCTAAAGAATATGGCCATCTCCACCCTCACGGCAAAGTGCCGGTATTGATTGATGAGACTGTCACTATTTTCGAGTCAGCAGCAATATGTGCTTATCTGGCCGATAAATATATCGATCATGGTTTTGCACCAAAACTAGATGCACCCGCACGAGCCTATTACTATCAATGGTTGTTTTATGCTTCTCTAACCTTAGAAGCACCCGTGGAACAGTATATGTTCCATGTATTACCGGGCTTGCCAGACAAGATACTCCCTAAGCAAGCGCGACAAACCGTTTCCCCTGAAGAAGCTAAGCAATGGTTTGCTAAAGTATGTGAGCCTCTAAATGAGCAATTAACAACGAATGATTATTTAGCAGGAGACGATTTTACGGCTGCAGATATTGTGACTGGTGGTGTGTTGTTATGGGCATTAAAACTAGGAATGCTCAAGCAAGAAAGTCCAGTTAAAAGCTACCTCGCTAGACTAATGGAACGCCCTGCTTTGCAGAAGGCTGATGAAGATGTTTATGCCAAGGTAGATTAGTACTTAAGGCTTTTTCAAATTTCTGACAGAGAATTTAGTACACATATACTTGTGTATATTGATCCTCGTAGGTACTTTATAGCAATCTGAAGTGAGTTGTGAGAATCGCATTCAACCTGGATTAGCACTGGCAAGGATTTTAGTCTCACGAACTCTCATAAATGATTTTAGATTGCTATATACTTTATATAATAAGAAAGTTTTCAGCACTTTTAAATTTAAGAGATAGTCGTTTTTGGAATTCTACACTCGTAAAAAGCATCATAAATTCGTTTTAAATCATTAAATCTAATATAAAAAGGTATACATATACGAATACAGTAACCTAGTGAAGGTGATAGAACTTTTTTAACGATAATATTTTTACTTTCAAGATCAGTAACTAAACTGCTTAGGGCAGTATCTTGGTCTCTACAGGTTTTATATTGTAGGATAAATATCCCAGGAGAGCTAGGGAAATACACATTTTCATATACTATGTATTCAGGGATTTCAGATATCTTTCTACATAAATATTCGTTGATACTACGCATATTATTTCTTATATGTTCACGGCTTATATCTGTATGAAATTCATCTAAAGTAATAGTAAGAGAGATTAGTGGGGAAAGACAAATGGTTGATTTAAAGTTCTTAAAGTAGCTTATTTCCCTAGAGCCTATAGAGTGACACTTCATAGCTGAATCAAGGAATTGAGGACTTAACGCTAGAAACTCATGAACTTCTTCAGCAATAATTAAGTTCTTCTTAAAATTTTTATTATTAAAAACCAATATACCCAAACTAGGTGATCCAAAAAGCCACTTATGGCCGCAAAAAATATAATAATCGCATGCTAGATTAGATATATTAACTTCAATATTTCCAACTGCATGAGCACCATCAATGACAATTGTAATATTTGGATTATGATCCTTTATCTTACGGCAGATATCTTCGACGGGCAAAACCCATCCAGTTGATGAACAAACGTGACTAAGAAATACAACAAATACTTCTTTTTCAAGTCTTCCTGAATAATCTTCTATAACTTCTTGGATGAATCTTCTAGTAAAAGATTCTTTAGATTCATTGATATCATCTTTCCATTTTTCTTTTACAACTTCGACTGGCATTATCTGTGTATTATGGCGATTTTTAATTATAGAGAAAAATTGTTTTTGTGATTCATGCTCATGATCAGTAGTAACAACATACGTAGGTCGTATTGCTTCAAGTACAATTTCAATGGCTCTTGAAGTATTGGTAAGAAATACTATATTTTCAGGCTTTTGTATCCCAATATAGTTCGATATACTATTTCTTAAGTATTCGGATCCTTCCCAAGTATCATTTTGAATTTTCCTTACAATACTTCCATATAACTGATTTTCACAAGGTTGTATAACTGAGGAAATAACTTCAGAAGTTGGAGTATATTTTTCTACATACTTATTCCAAATATTCAGAGTATCAAAAACTATGGCTAGTCTTGGAGCTAAAGAGCCAACATTTAGATAGATAACTTTAGTTCTCTGAGAAAAAATCTCAGGGAAATCAACTAACTCAGGGTATGAATGATCCTGATTAAAAAATAGATTTGTCTGTGGCAATGCAGAATAAATACTACAGAAAGAAGCAAAGACGCTAAACAAAATGCTAATTAGAGATGTATTTTTTGTGTCTATTCCCCAATAAGCAAAAAGCGTAAAGATGTCTAAGAATATGAAATAGAATGAAAGGCACAATAGAACATTGGTTAAAATAATTATAAGGTTCTCTCTAAAGAGGGAACCTCTCTTTCGAATAATGTAAGCACTTCTATATTTGTAGCTTTTACTAAAATGTAATACATATAATGGAACGCACAACCATATTGTTATCAATAGAATAATTACAAAGCTAGTTACAGGAACTGTATAACTCTCTATGGACATTGCAAGTAAATGTAGAGAAATATAATCAGCAGTTGACAAGCCACTGTGCAAATAATATCGAAAAAAAAAGGTAAGAACTACTAAAATCGCTAAAAAAACTAGCAAAATATTTCTAAATATATTTCTGTTTTCGAAAATAAATCCTCTATACTTCCCTAAGGTAAATGTATTATAAGTTGACATTTTCTGAATCAGATCCTACCTATTGTTTGGACTTAAAAGCATCAATGTATGTCAATTAATATTAAATGAGGTTTAATCCACATTTCAGGGAGTTATTAGCCTGCTCCTGAAAAACTTCAAATCCTTGCGGGCAATATTTTTTTCTTCAGAAATATGAACTTTGGTCAAACAGAAACTCTGTAAGCTTTGAGGCTTCTTTCACCCATCCACCTCACTAACAGAGATAGAAAAGTTAAATATTTTCACCAATTAGTCTACTCCTCAAAAATCCACTCATTAAAATTATTAGTATTGAGCTTATATATATAGTTTCTACCCATTATATTATCTCCATCTAAATTAAAGTTGTAAGGTCCAATCATCATGTTTTTATCGAAATTTCTATTCTTTTCATTATTCATACACTTCAAAAGCTCTTTCCTTGTTATGCTTGACTTCTCAGAAAGTATTTTTTTTGACAACTCATGAATGATACGAATACTATCTGCTCCAAATGGAGCATACGCAAGATCACTAAATTTTGCATCAGGCTCAGAAAGTCGAATCTTCGAAATCAAGGGAGTTACTTTTTCAATTTTACTAATGTCAGGGGCCAAGAAGGAAATATATAACTCACCAGAATCAGGACCTAAGTAATCAAAAATTTTTGAAACAAAGCAACCATCTGTCAAGATGATAGGCTTTTTGATTTCCCGTTTGCGAATATCTGATACAAGCTTCCCTCCTTCTTCATAATAACCTGCAAAAATAATAACATCAGAATCTATTTCTTCTAGGCTCTTGTTGATTTGAGAATAATCACTGTTACTTATACTGCTAAAAACAACCTCTTGATTAGAGAGAGCTTTCTCTAAAGATTCACCAAGATTAATGCCATAGGTTGTTTCATCATGAATGATTAACGCTGACTTTTTAGATTGTTTATTTTGATTAGATATTTTTTTCTTAGTAAATTCAGCAATTTTTGCTGCTTGAAAATTGTCTATAGGGACTAACCTGTATATATTATCCCACTTCTTCTCACTTGAAACTTGAGTTATTTGTGGGTTAGTTGCAACTGGAAGGAAAAGTGGAACTTTAAAAGTACCATAAATATCAAGAGTGGATAACGTATTTCCTGATGAAGAGTGGCCAATAACTGCAATAACTGATGATTGGAGAGAAAATTTCAAGGCAATTTTTCTTGCCTTTATGTCATCTCCTTTATCATCTTCTCTGTGAATAATTAGTTCTTTTCCTCTACCTAGCTTTATCTTATCAGCTACAAAATCAGCTCCTAGAGCAACCGAGTTCCCAATACCTGAATAGTTGCCACTGTAATCACCAACGACAAGTATCGTATATTTATTAGCAGGGCTGTTTTAAGTTAGCAGCGAAAAAATAATATCGACCCGATTAGCCAGCTTAGTCATCGCGGTTTTGAGGGATTGATAGTCGTTTAGCCGCAGGATATTAATCCCAATAGTTCTAAGCACTGACCAATTGAGCAGTGCTTGTTCATCTTCGAGTCGATAATCATCTTCGCCAAAAACAACATCCTTCGGCCAATGCAACCGATTTTCAATGCCCCAATGTTCTCGGACCAGAGATTGCCAATGCTGGGGTGAGGTGGCAGCTGAACTGATGTAATAGGCGGTATTGTGATACTCCTTTCCTTTGCGAGTACCCCATCGTTGGACACAAAGTACAGAGCGAATTGCTGTCCATTCTTGTAGGGCTATGCCGACAGGCTCATAAACCTGTATACACCGATGTTCATCTCGTCCTCTACTTTGGGCGGAGTGGATGTGCTCAGCCATGGGTTTAAGACACTCAAAGTAAGTCTGGAGGTGGTCGTAAAGTCTTCCCTGGTTGGATTTGACCGCCACGAGATAGTCATTACCCGAGGCCACAATCTTCTCAAGTGTTTTTTGGGCGTGTAAGGCATCCATGGTAATCAGTAAGCCATCGAGTTGAAGGGTTTCCAACAGTGCCTGCACGACTTTGATTTCGCTATTATCCTCCTGAGTGAGGGCTTCGAGCTTGAGGGTGATGCCTGCTTCCACCGCAAATAAACTCACCAAGCCCACAAAACGCTGCTTCCCCTTGGCATCTGTAAGCCCCTGACGAATCCGTTTGCCATCAATGGAGGCTGCATAATTATCGGGAGAGTGAGTCTGGGCTTTCGAGAGCATCCATGCTTCAAATTGGTGGCTCAACGCTTGGAAGTCAAGCCCCTTCATCACTCGACGAAAGGTACAGTGAGACGGAACTTCGAGGCTCTCAAGCCCCAATAGCTCACTTAAAGGCTGGCGATAATCGCTCACAAAGGTTTCTAACGGACGGTACCCTTGATATCCAGCAAGCATGCCCATCACCATCAATAGCAACAGCAGCCATAACGGATGAATACGGCCATGGGCACTGCGGAAATCCGGGACTTGCTTCAAAGTATCGATTAGATGGCTCATCGGTCTCTCTACTGTTGGTCAGTAGAACCATCCTATTTTTTCTAGGAGTAACGTAAAACAACCCTGTATTTATTAGGGCCTTTATAAGTTAACAACAGAAATGTTGTGACTACAAGAATAGAAGCAATTGCTGCTAGTATTAAAGATTTTCTATTCATTTCAAGTAACAGCTCAAATGTGCTAAGTACATTTTGTACGGGAAAAATTTAATATTGAATATATTTTAATACCTATATTAGTCATCGGCAGAAAATTTACTGAAATTTAAATTCAGTAATCGAATGCTATTTAGAACTTACTAGAAAAATCTGCAAAGGCTCCCTCCCCTATATAAAAGTTAGAGAAACAAGTAGGTGCAAGGGTAAATCGATTAAAACGTCGAGAAATTGTTAATTGACCATACCCCTCTTTTGTCACATCAGATAAATGAAATTTGAAGCGACGCAATTACGTTTGGAGTGAATAGCTCAGGTCCTCAGAACATCCGTTTATATGGCTTCTAAAGAATATGGGGCTGAGATAAACTCACCTCACTACTCCCCACGCTCCAAATCGATTAATGTCATCAGAAATATTTTGATACTGTTCTATCGATATCAGCATTGAAAATCGACTATCGAGAAATTTGTTGATATAAAGACTTAAAGAATACTTGCTAAACGTTCGACTGAAGATTTTCTCTATATGTTATCCATGTGTCAAATAGGCTCATTGAAGCAATAGCAGAGTCCATCTGGTGCTACGACAAAGAAGACTTGGAATCTTCTTCCATCCCGCTCGTCCACTCGCCAATTCCCGATCTCCACCCCCTTTGCTTCCAATTCTGATTTGATGCCCTGAATATTGGAGACCCGTATGGCAGCACCGTCTTGAGACGCATCTCTGCCATTGATGGCGAAACCGATTTTCACATCATCTCTTGCTAAAACAACGGTGGGATGGGGCTGCTCCTTGCGCTCTACTTCAGCCATGCCGAAGGCTTGGGCATACCAGCTAGACGTGGCATCCAGATCGACGACTGGTAGGGCTAACACATCCTCTTGAAAGGGGAACGCTGCTTCAAATTTGGGTGGATTAGTCACTTAGAATCACCTTCCTTTGCTTTTTGTGGGGGTTGCCCAAACGGTTTTAGACAAACCCAATCGATAACTGTTTGGGACTATGGTCTTTGTCTACAAGATTGGCGAGGGTTAGTCCCAAAAGCCGCACCGCCTGCTGTGCATCGATATGGACTTGTAATAACTCCTTCCCTAATGCCAAAATTTCATCCACTTCAAACAAGGGATGATCGACCGTGCGACTGCGGGTGATTTGTTGATAGTTGGCATACTTTACTTTCAGGGTCAGGGTATAGCCAGACCGTTGATTTTCGGCCAACCGCAGGTGAACTTGGGTTGCGATCGCATCCAGTTCTTCCATCAAAACAGGCAATCCCGAAATATCCGGAAAAAAGCTCCGCTCTGCACCAATGGACTTGCGAATGCGATTGGCCACCACTGGACGCTGATCGATTCCCCTAGCAATGCCGTAGTAGTAGTGGCCTACCTTGCCAAACTGGCGCACTAATGAAGGTTCAGACCACTGACGCAACTCTGTGCCCGTTTGAATCCCGAGCTGATGCATTTTGGCGGCGGTGACCTTACCGATGCCGTGAAACTTCTCAATGGGGAGCTGCTGGACGAAGGTTTCAGCTTGATCGGGAGCCACCAGGGAGAGGCCGTTAGGTTTTTCCAATCCTGAGGCCATTTTGGCCAAGAATTTATTGATCGATACCCCTGCTGATGCCGTTAAGTGAGTCTCTTGAACAATCAGACGTTTTATCTCTCGGGCAATCGCCATTGCTGAGTCTACTTGCGCCTTGTTTTCCGTCACATCTAAATAAGCTTCATCTAGAGAGACTGGTTCCACCCGATCCGTAAATTGGTGAAAAATAGCTCGAATCTGCTGAGAGACCTGGCGATAGACCTCAAACCGAGGCGCGACAAAGATCAAGTCCTTGCATTTAGTGGCGGCTACCCGCGATGGTGTGGCGGAGAAAATCCCATATTTGCGGGCTTCATAACTGGCGGCGGCGACTGCCCCTCGCTGCTCTGGACGTCCACCCACCACAACGGGCTTGCCTCGTAGGCGAGGATTATCTCGCTGCTCCACGGAAGCGAAGAAGGCATCCATATCGATATGCAGGATCTTACGCATCGTTTTTTGACAGGGGCTACAGCATCGGCTCAATACATTCAGGCCGATCCACTGTCGGACTGTTGACTAAAGTGGTCACCGGCAAAGCCGATAAATCTTGGACTAAATCCGGGTCAAACAGATGAAATAGGTGACTCGGGGTTTGTGTATCAAAGTTGAGCCATACCTTATAGTTTTCAGGAGAGATGATCACGGGCATCCGTTGGTGAACGGGGGCCACCACATCATTGGGCTGGGTGGTGAGGATAATGCAGGTTTCAATATCGTTCCAAGACTCCCACAGCCCTGCCAGGGCAAAAGGCTGAGGCTTGTGGAAATAATAGGGTTGCTTCGTGCTTTTATCGACCTTTTGCCATTCATAAAAACCGCTCGCCGGAATCAGACAGCGACGATATTTGATTGCTGAGCGAAAGGAAGGCTTTTCATGGGCCGTTTCACAGCGAGCATTAATTAGCTTGTTACCAATACTGGGATCTTTAGCCCAACTGGGAATCAGCCCCCATTGCATCAACCGAAATTCTCGGGGCTGATGCTGTAGCTGCCGAATCACGGCCACGGGTTGGCTGGGGGCAATATTGTAGCGGGGTGGAAACGGCGGGACATTCTGGAGACCAAAGGCAGTGGCAATCTCATCTGGGGTTGCCGTCAGGGCAAAGCGACCACACATAATTACTCCACCTCCAGGGACTGTTCAACCAAGTAACGACCGGCAGCCAATGCCATCAGATGACTTTCATAATACTCACCATCTGTATAAACTTGCCGTTCCGGGGTAATCACCCAACATTGATATCCCTGATCCAAGGTAAAGGACACCCCCACTAGCCAATTACCTGTAAATCCGATCAGTTCAGCAAGGGTATCCATCTCAACCATCCACACTGGCGGTAAATTTATATCTTTGTGCCGGGTTGACACATTAGTAGTACAAGTATACTATATAAATTCAATCACCTACCTTTCTTTGGAGAGATGTATGGCCGCTATCACTGAAGCATCAGAAAAGCAAAAAGCCCTAGACTTAGTTTTGAAAAATGTGGAGCGCTCCTTTGGTAAAGGGTCGATTATGCGCTTGGGTGATGCTGCTCGCATGCAGGTCGAAACCATCTCTAGTGGTGCCTTAACCTTGGATCTGGCTTTGGGAGGCGGACTACCCCGCGGGCGTGTGATTGAAATCTACGGCCCAGAAAGTTCGGGTAAAACCACCGTAGCGTTACATGCGATCGCACAAATCCAAAAAAACGGGGGCGTCGCTGCCTTCGTGGATGCCGAACATGCCCTTGACCCAGTTTATGCTGCTGCCTTAGGGGTGGATGTTTCTGAACTCCTGGTCAGTCAGCCCGACTCCGGTGAAATGGCTCTAGAAATTGTCGATCAGCTGGTCCGCTCCAGTGCCGTCGATCTCGTCGTCGTAGATTCCGTTGCTGCTCTCACCCCTCGCGCTGAAATCGAAGGAGATATGGGTGACTCCCATATGGGGCTGCAGGCTCGACTGATGAGCCAAGCTCTGCGCAAAATCACCAGCAATATCTGCAAATCTGGCAGCACCGTGATCTTTTTGAATCAGCTTCGGCAGAAAATAGGCGTCACCTACGGTAGCCCCGAAGTTACCACGGGCGGCAATGCCCTCAAGTTCTATGCCTCCGTTCGTTTGGATATCCGCCGCATTCAAACCCTGAAAAAAGGGACAGATATGTATGGCATCCGCGCCAAGGTCAAAGTAGCCAAGAATAAAGTTGCGCCCCCATTTCGGATTGCCGAGTTCGATATTCTGTTTGGCCAGGGTATCTCCACCTTGGGCTGCTTAGTGGATATGGCCGAGGAAACCAATATCATTGTCCGCAAAGGGGCCTGGTATAGCTTTGACGGCAATAATATTGGTCAAGGTCGAGACAATACGATTCAATATTTTGCTGATAATCCTGAGTTTACCGATAGCGTGGAGCAACAGGTCCGTCAGCGATTAGAGTTGGGAGCTGAAGTTTCTGCCAATTCCGTTACGGCAGTAGAGGTAGACGCAGAAGTCTAATTTTCACAACAGAGACCAATCAGGGTATGGGGCTTCCATGCCCTTTTTTTCATCTAAGCCGATAATGCACATTTCTCTAGGGTTTGCATCGCCTTTTTGATAATCTGCCGGACCCGTTCACGGCTAATCCCCAACTTTTGGCCGATTTTCTCCATAGACTTGGGTTTGCCATCTTCCAACCCATATCGCTCAGAAATCACAAATCGCTGGCGATCATCCAGCAACGCCAAGTACCCAGACAATTCCTCATCCTGCAGCAGCAGATCGAGGTAGGACTGAGTGGAGTCGTTCCCCTCAATCAGATCCCCTAGGGTTGTATCCTGCTCACTGCCCACAAACTTGTCTAAAGACACCGTCTCTTGCAAGCTATGGAGGTACTTTTTCAAGCGGGTTAGATCCATCTCCATGGCGTCAGCTATTTCAACGACAGTGGGTTCTCGGCCCAGCTCTTGGCTCAACTGATGGCGAGTGCGTTTGATCTGATTACCCACTTGCCAATGTTTCACAGGCAACCGGACGACGCGACCTTTGTTTTGCAAGGAACGGGTCACCCCCTGCAAAATCCACCAGTAAGCATAGGTACTAAACCGATTCCCTTGCTCCGGCTCAAATTTATCAACGGCAATACTTAAGCCCAAGTTACCCTCTTGAATCAAATCGAGTAGCGGCAAACCTCGGTTCTGATGTTTCTTAGCAATCGAGACCACCAATCGGAGATTCGCCTCGATCATTTTTCTTTTTGCGCGAGGGTTACCTGCCTGGACTTGCCGAGCCAGGGTAATCTCCTCCTCATGGGTAAGCAGCGGAAACCGCCCTATCTCCTTAAGATAGTAATGAAGACTGTCATGTTGAGTCGCCAATTTCTTTTCCCCACGAATAGCTGTTGTAGTGGTAGTACCCCAAAACTGAATCGATAGGAAGTTTTCTTCGTATTTCTTAAAAAAAACTGCTGTTTTTAGCAACTTTACTCCCTCTGATGGCAGAGCGACACCTAAAGAATGGGGGGCAACAGTGGGATTGGAAAATTCTGTTATTCTGCTCATGTCCTTGCAGGTCAGCCAGTTATGAGAATACGGGGATTAGTAAAAGCCTCTAATCGCGTCAGAGACCAACTCAAAGTTGGCATCCCCAGTCAGGAAGTTTCTGCTTTCCAGCAATATGTGACAGGGACGATTCAAGCCACTGAACAAATTTGTGCCCAGGCCCAGATCAAACCCAGTCAACTCCCCGTACCATCCCGCAATGCCTACCAGTTTTTGAAAGGGGTCAATCTCAACCGTCTCCCCATTGTTGAAGCCCCTGCGGCTCCCGGCTCGCCAATGGGGCAAAAAGAAATTTCCATTCAAGGGATTCGGCGTCAATATCAATATTTTCAGGAGCGAATTGCGGAGCTGCCTCCCTCCGATGCCAAGGCTGAAAATAGGTTGATTCAAAAACTTAGCCAAAGAACAGCTCAAATTGAACAACTCTGTGCAGAGCAGGGGGCAACCCCTGGAAATTTGACCCCGCAATCTCAACAGCTTTACGGCTGGATGAAATTTCTACAGAGTGATGACCATCTCCATTTGCATGCTGCTGCCGTTCGTCAAGCCACAACGATTGTTCAGCAGACCCTGGCTACTCCGAAGTCTTCTTCTAATGCAAAAACTCGTCCATTCAAAGATCTGAAACATCTTAGTCTAGAATTTACGCCGATGAGTGCGTTATATCGCTGTCAATTTAAGCATTCTCACCTCAAAATCAAGATTAATGAAGGATTTATTTTGGCGGATCAAGATATTATCCAAGCGGTGATCCACTCCATGCTGCTGGACAAGACACCTGAAACATCGACCTTGATGACGGAATACTCCCTATCGGAAACATTTACGGAGCTGCTGTTAGCCCTAGAACTGATGGTGGATGATCTACGAGAAACCTCTCAAGGCAATGTCTACGATCTGGCGGCAGTGTTTGCCAGCGTCAATCAAACTTACTTTAACCAGGAAGTAACCCAGCCTCGCCTGTGCTGGAGCAAAGTCTACAGCCATCGGAAGTTTGGTCATTATGAGCCCAGTCGGGATCGAGTGGTGATCAGCCTTAGCTTAGACTCGGCCAAGCTCCCCCGCTATGTCATTGAGTTTGTGATGTATCATGAGCTGTTACATAAAGTTCATGGCGGGCGAACTCAGAATGGCCGTCGCTGGGTCCATACGCCAGAATTTCACCGGGATGAGCGGCAATTTAAATATTTCAGCCAAGCTCAACAGCATTTAGAGCGATTAGCCCGGACTCTTTAGCTAAAGGCTAACCTTTCTTTAACCCCAGTCTGCTGCTGGGAGGTGGATAGATTGTTGGCATAGAATAGTGGAGCCAAAGGCCGTCGAAGGCAGTGCTAGCAAGCTTATCGTCAATCACCATTACACATTCAGGGATATGGGAATCAAAAGAAGGGAATTTTTGCTGTTTGGTGGCACTTTATTGTCTGTTGGATTTTGGCAACGATCCCTAGCTCAGGATCGTCGCACCCTGAAAACCCTGGCGAAGAAAGTCACCGTACGGATTGTTACCCAAGGCACGGCTGGATCTGGGGTATTGGTTAGTAAGAATGGAAATACCTACTACGTCCTAACGGCAGGCCATGTTCTCCAAGACACGAATCCTGGGGAAGAAGCCTATATTGAAACCTTTGATGGTCAGCAGCATCCCATCGACACCTCAGCCATCCAGTCGGGAGGATCCGTGGATCTAGCCCTGTTCACAATCAAAAGCAACATCAATTATGCAGTGGCAACGTTAGCAGGAAAGGATGACCTCAGTGAGCTAGATGAAGTCTTTGTGGCTGGCTTTCCGTTGCCGGGGCTGGCGATTACTCAGCCCAAGTATACGATTTCCCCCGGACAAGTGACCTCACTTGGTAAGCAGGATGGAGGCTATGGCATTACCTATACTGCCGTTACCCAACCGGGTATGAGTGGCGGTCCCGTTCTCAACCGCTCAGGCCAAGTCGCAGGCATTCATGGTCGCGCAGAAGGCCAAACTGTGGGAAATGTTGCCGTCAAGTCAGGCTTTAATTTAGCCGTTCCCATTGACACAGCCGTGTCTCTATTTTCTCTAGAGCAACTGTCAACGGACCAGACGGCAGCCGTCTCCGCTTTGGATAGCGCCTTTGCCTATGTACAAGTCAATCCCCAAGGCAAAATTGTCAAACGGACGGAGGGGAAAGTCCCGGTATTTCAAGAGAATTTGAGCGATAGCGTCACCCTAGAAATGGTTAGCATCCCGGGTGGGACCTTCACTATGGGTTCTCCTGATCAAGAGTCTGATCGGGAGAGTCACGAAGGCCCCCAACGTCAGGTGACGGTTCCGGCTTTTTCGATGGGGAAATTTGAAGTGACTCAGGCCCAATGGCGGGCCATTATGGGTTCCAACCCTTCAAAGGCAAAAGCCTTAAGTCGCCCCGTGGATAATGTGTCCTGGGAAGACGCCGTTGCTTTTTGCAAAAGACTATCTCAGAAAACAGGGCAGGATTATCGCTTACCCAGCGAGGCCGAGTGGGAATATGCCTGTCGAGCAGGCACCACCACCCCCTTTCATATGGGACAAACCATTACACCGGAGTTGGCCAATTATTGGGGAGTCCATGCCTATGGCGACGGTCCCAGGGGACAATACCGTAAAAAGACCGTAGGGGTAGGCAGTTTCCCCGCCAATGCCTTTGGCCTCCACGATATGCATGGCAATGTGAGCGAGTGGTGCCAAGACACTTGGCATGAGACCTATCAGGGCGCACCAACTAATGGTCAGGCCTGGGAGCAAGAAGGGACCGCCCATCGAGTCATGCGGGGTGGCTCCATGTCGTCCAACCCCACACTTTGTCGATCTGCGTCTCGTACCTACAACACCTCTGGATTTCTCACCTATGATGTGGGATTTCGAGTGGTTTGCTCTGCTCTATAGGGTCAGCTCCAGGGTGATGCCCGCTAAGGCCGGATTGGGATAGGCATTAAGATAAACCTGACTCATTTGCTGCAGGGCTTCGGAATAGCTAAAGGCATAGACTAACTTATCCCAAGTGGGAGTCGTCGAGAATTTAATGCCGTTGGCTTTCGCAACCTTGCGACACTCGTTATAGGAGCCATATCGACGCAAGAGTTCTTGCTTATCCAGGCGTTGGGGGGCCGAAGCTAGAGGGGGGGATGCCGGAGAAGGTTCTTTCTCCTTGGCGGCAGTGCCTTTCCCCTCAGTAATGGGGGATTTCTCTACCGATACCTCTTGTTCAGGGATTGCGGGTTTGTCGGCAATGGGTGAATGACCAGAGAACGGTGAGGGAGGCTTGCGGTTGGGGAGTTCCTGGCTAAAGGCCGGATAAGCCATGCCAGTCCCCAACAAGCCCATGACGCTTAAGCCTGCGGCTTGCAGTAGACGACGCCGACTCGGAGCTGGGATTTCACCCAGTTGACTGACTGCTTTTAGAGCTTCCTGAGCCGAGGGGTAACGATGCCGATGATCCTGGCGGACCATGGTGTTGAGAACTTGGGCCAGTTCAGGGCTGATATCGGTTTTATGTTGCCAAAGCAACTCACCTGTATCTGGGTCTGTCGGAAAAGCAGTTTTGGCCGGATTGATGCCTGTGAGACCTCGGAGGGCAATCATACCGACAGCATAAACATCACTATTGAGGCGAGGTTTGCCCAAAAGTTGCTCAAGGGGCATGTAACCTTTGGTCCCCACAATGGCAGTATGCTCTGACTGCTGACGTTTCTTGACGGACCCAAAATCAATCAAGACAATCCGCTGGTCGTGATCACGTCTGATTAAATTTTCAGGTTTAATATCCCGATGGATCACCTGCTTGCGATGGACAAACGCCAGGGTTTCCAGAATGTCCTGCAAAAAAGCCACTGTTTTGGCTTCGGTCCAGTGCCACCAGGTCAGCTCGCGACTGAGACTCTGGCCTGTTATATATTGCTCAACTAAATAAAACTGCCGATCTTCTTCAAAGGAGAGAAAAAGTTGGGGGATACGGTCATGGTTACCCAGCTTTTGGAGGACATTGACCTCCGTTTTGAAGAGGCGTCTAGAGGTCCTGACCGTGAAGGGATCATCGGACTTGGGCTGCAGCTTTTTGATCACACATCGGCGGTGATCATCCCGCTGTAAATCCTTTGCCAAATAGACTTGGCTAAATCCTCCTGCGCCGAGGTTCTTGATAATTTTGTAGCGATTGGCTAACGTGCTCATCACTCTGCCTATTGGATGGGTGCTTACGAAACCGGACTGGGCAGTTAACGGTCACTGGCCCGATACACTCTATCTCAAATATTGCTTTACGATAAAGCCTTTGAGTCGAGGGCATTTTTGGGTGCAAGCTTAACGCAGGTGCCTGTCTGCCGGGACGTTTTTCAGAAAAACTTAACAGAGCTAGTAAGCGTTTTGGTGGTTAAAAAACACGAGGGCGGTGCGCAAAATAATTTTGATATCGAGCCACAAGGACCAGTGATTCAAATAGTGAATATCGTATTCCACCCGCTTTTCCATTTTGTCTAGGGTTTCGGTTTCGCCTCGATAGCCATTTACCTGAGCCCAACCCGTTATCCCAGGCTTGACCTTATGGCGAAGCATATAGCCCTGAATCAGTTTGCGGTAGTGCTCATTGTGGGCAACGGCATGGGGACGAGGACCCACTAGGCTCATGCGGCCCTGCAAGACGTTAATAAATTGGGGCAGTTCATCTAAGGAGGTGCGACGCAGAAAAGCCCCTACTTTGGTAATGCGCGGATCGCCTTGGGTGGCTTGGGTGACTTTTGCTCCGTCTTCCATCACCCGCATGGAGCGGAACTTATAGACGACGATATTGCCGCCATTGAGACCATAGCGCTGCTGTTTGAAGAGGACCGGACCAGGAGAAGACAGCTTGATTGCGATCGCAATCAGGATCATCAGGGGGGAAATGGCAGTGGAGATGAGGGCTGCGATCGCAAAATCAATACAGCGCTTGATCCAGGCCTGCACCTTAGAGAAAGGCACTTCCATTACCGCGATCATAGGCAGTCCATTGAGGTCGTGAACCCGAGCCTGCATCAAATTCAGCATCATCAAATTGGGGACAAAATACACACAGGCCGTCGTATCTTGTAAAGCTAAAATCAGATCGGAGATGGCTGCTTCTTCACTTAGGGGCAGGGTGATGTAAACCACATCAATACGAGAGCGTCGGACAAAATCAGGCAGTTCGTCCAGGTAGCCAATCATCGGTCGGCAGCTTTCGGCTTCGAGTTTAGTACCTTTATCAGCAAAGTAACCACAGAACTTGATACCTGACTTTGTGCTTTGGCAAAGCTGATCGGCCACTTGCTGGCCCATCTCTCCCGTGCCCGCGATGATGGCGGTACGGTTGTAGTCTCCTGATACACGCTGCTGTAAAGGGCCACGGATGATGGGGTTTAGAAGAGACAGCCCCAAAGGGGTTAGGAACAGCCAAAGGTGAGTCCCTAGGCTGGAAAGATAAGCGGTGTGGCTCATATATTCCAAGAACAGCAAGGCGGCTATGACAACTCCCCATCCCAGCCAAATTCTTGAGTAGTCTAGCTTAGGAGGATTGGCAGGCTGAAAGGTATAGCGCCCAACGCTCTGAAAGATAGTGGGCACGATCAACATCAGAAGCGCACTCAGGGCCATTAGCTCATCGGAGCTAGCTGGGCCAAACGCAAAAGTCATCATCCAAAGAAGACCGAGGATGACGCATAAATCTAATCCACACACCAGCCCACTTAGTAGGCGTTGATTGCGGGGCAAAACATTCAGCGGGCTGAACCGGATCAAATTTTCGGCATCCATGGTCAAAAGCGTATGCGAGCAGATAAATTGCGGGAAAAATTGTGCCGGTTATCAATATTTAATTTTTTTAGAGGATAAAACGACAAATATCGAAGTCGAATGGTTGATCGCAAGATAATGAGAGGGGGAACACAGAAGGAAAAACTGGGGAGTGATTCAGATATGTGCTTATTGTCGCAAGTCTTTGCTGGAGAGAACAATCGTGAATTTACGGAGTGATTTTATGGAGAACTTCGAAAAGGGATTGTTGAGGGAATAAATAAAAAAATCAGTATTATCACGACCGTAATAATACTGACTATTGAGGGTTGGTGTGAGAAGAATGGGATGAAAAACTGAAGAACGATTTAGGTTGAAAATAAGGTTTATAGAGCCATTAAGATACGTCTGAAATGTGACAAAAGAGTAGCGTTTTTTAGACAGAAGCTAACCAATCGTAAATCTGGCCCAATTGATCGATGTTGACGAGACCATACTGCCACAGGATGATCGGAATTTGGGTAGCCGTGCGATCTTGAAACCGAGTGGCTAAAGAGAGCGCATCCTGGGGGAGGGCTAGTTCATCTTGTAGGTATTGGATAAGTCGCGTTTGCCGATTCATGACAGAATATCGGGTTTGGATCAGGATTGAAATGGATGCTATCTATGCTGATTTAGATAAAGGGAAATAGCCGTGATCCGATGCCAATCAGGTGGTGATATCTATAGGTTGACCGGGTGATGGGCATCACAAGGGTTAGGCGAGTAACCCCAGCTTTTTGCCGTTGTGATGGGCAACTTTGATCAGATGTTGGCGACAAGGCCGCTCTAGTCCAACTGAATCGCAAAACTGATTGATGATTTGGGTATGAGTCGCAATGGCTTTTCCCCGTATTCGAATAAAGCGCTGATGGCCAAGGGCATGGTCTAATCTGACAACAAGCGGTGCAAACATGATCGATTCCTTCCATGGATTTCATACCTGCACTATCGCGATTCTAAGGCGGTTCCTCCAGGGAAGATTGGAAGCCTAATCTGGAACTTAAGGAACCTAGGTGATCCGGATCAAACTAGGGAAATGAATGATGGATTCTGAACGGTCCTCTTCTGCAATACCAACCCATCGTCACTGAAATCGATACCGTCTGTCAGAAGTTGGGGGGATTTAGAATAGAAACAGCAGCGAATCGCTGTCGGTTGCAACGATCTTCCATCAATCAAAGGAGAACGGGTATGGGCCAATCTACGAAGTTTTGGGACAAAATTGCTGACCGATATTTGAAACAACCCATTGCCGATGTAGCCGCCTACGAGAAAAAGTTACAAGTGACCCAAGAATACTTTCAGCCAGACATGGAAGTCTTGGAGATTGGTTGTGGCACTGGATCAACAGCAATCGTGCATGCACCTTATGTCAAACATATTCGAGCCATTGATTTCTCTGCCAATATGATTGACATCGCTCAAACTAGAGCCGCTGCTCAAAATATCTCTAACCTCACCTTTGAACAATCCAGCATTGATGAGTTGGATATCCCCGATCAGAGCCTTGATGCCATTTTAGGTCTCAGTATTCTGCATTTATTGGAAGATAAGGAAGCAGCCATTGCTAAGGTGTTTGACATGCTCAAACCCGGTGGCATTTTCGTTACCAGTACAGTCTGCTTAGGAGATCAGATGGCCTGGTTTAAATGGATTGCCCCCATCGGCAAATTTTTGGGATTTTTTCCATTGGTGAAGGTCTTTACGGTAAATGAACTTACAACCAGTTTGACGAATGCTCGTTTTAAGATTGACCACCAATGGCAGCCCAACAAAGGCAAAGCTGTATTTATTGTGGCCAAAAAGCCCTCCTAAATCCTAGAAATAATCCAGTCCTCAGGAGCTTATGCAGCCTTTCTCCCTTGGATTGTGTAAATCAGGGGAACGTCTTGTCCTAAATGAGGTAGGTAAAATTTGCCGGGTCCACGCTCTTCAACCCCCTCGAAACAGGGATAGGGGCTAAAAGGATACTCATTGATGCAACGAATTTCAATTCCGGCATTGGTGAGAGCATTGAACACTGAGC
The DNA here is from genome assembly GCF_000238775.2 of Acaryochloris sp. CCMEE 5410. Lineage (NCBI taxonomy): Bacteria > Bacillati > Cyanobacteriota > Cyanophyceae > Acaryochloridales > Acaryochloridaceae > Acaryochloris > Acaryochloris sp. CCMEE 5410. The sequence continues at coordinate 1,362,871 of NZ_AFEJ02000001.1, forward strand.
TGAGGGGGTGTGCCCAAGTGATAAGCGTTGATTTTAAGTTGCCGCTATTTTCTGTATAGGTGCCTTCTTCTTCAATATCTGGGTCAGGTTGTTCAAAGTAGGAGTAACCCGCGATGAGATCGTAAACAGGATGAAATTCCGCCATATAAAAAGTGCCTCCCAGGGCCAAGTTAGCTGAAATAACTTCAGCCCATTGACTCAGGTCAGGAAGCCAGCAAACCACCCCATAAGACGTAAATACAATGTCATAGAGCGGTTCTGCTCCTCGATCAAAGTGATAAATATCCGAGCAGATAAAGGTTGCATCCAGATTAGCTTTTCGCTTAAGTTCCAATGCTTTATCGATGGCAACTGGAGAGAGATCGACTCCTGTGCAGAAGGCCCCCATTCTGGCCAAGGAGAGTGTATCTAACCCAAAGTGACACTGTAGGTGCAATAGTCTTTGTCCAGCTAAGTTGGGGAGTTCGGCTAGCTCAATTTCTGTCAGGGATGACTTGCCAGCCAAGAACCCATCAACGTCATAAAACTGAGAGACAAAATGCACCTCCGCCCGCCGATTCCAAGATTCCCGGTTAACACTGAGGTAATCCATTTCTGCCTCCACAATATCCTGAAGCTGTCCAACACTTCAGGCCATAAAACGTTGCCTAACTCGGACAAACAGTTAGCTCACCAGATGAGATAAAACAAACATATATGGACGGAGTGGCTTAGGCACTTGAGTCTTTGAGAAACGCACGAAACCACATCGAGTGTAGAAAGGGATCAAACCTTTTGCACAACGAACATAAATTTTCTGTTGAACATCTTGAGCTGCCTGTTGAATCAGAGCACGTCCCAAACCCTGGCGACGATGTTGAGGATCAATAAAAATAATGGTTAAGACGTATGCTCTCACTTTTGGTCTGAGTTGTAGGTATCCAACACTTTGATCGCGCCAATCGATTACCCAGACTTTATTTCTCAAGTCATTTTTTACTGTCCAAAACATGCTGGCGAACAATATTACACAAGTGCCACTAACGGAGAGAACCCCAATACTTTGCGTCTGAGACGCCCATGATGATAATTCCAAAGAGCGCAATATCAGCCATACTTCTCGCACAAAGAATAGTCCTGAAATGATCAGAAATATACCAATTCTTTTTTTGGCTTTGCAATAATCTGCCTGATATTCCTCTTGCTTATAGGGCCGAATGACATAACCTGATGGGATAGATTTCCTTTTCATATGCTGTCGACTTCAGACTCTATAATCATGCGATCAAAAGAGGTTCCACGAATTACCCAATACTCCAAGCTCGCTAAAGCTAAATGACTTGGGCAGACAGTTAGCCTATCGGGAGCATGTCACCTTTGCAGATTGTTTTGAAATCGTTCAGGATACAAGTGTTGCCCAGAAGTCTTCATCAATGAACTCCGAAAAAGCAGCTCAACTCAAAGTCCATCTTGATGCGATAGCCCAATTACTGTACGAAGAAAGCGATCCAGAGAACCTGAAGACGCTAGAAGGTATTGAGATGACGGTGCGTCAGCAATTCAGACCCATGTCAGTCCCGAACTCGGTCATTTTTATCCGCACAGCTACTGGCACAGCAGCAGGCCGCAACCGACGCCTGAAAAGCACCTTGGGCGTTCTAAGCATTACAACTCAACAGGCACAGCATCTAGCCGTTTCCCCCTATCGTCAAATCAGTCCTCATTTAGAGAATTGTTGCTTGCGCATCAGTGCCAATGTCTCCTATGCTCAACTGCTAAAGATGTGGCTTATTTAACTGGGATTCAGGTACCAGCCAAAACCCAGCAGCGATTGGTGCATCAACAACGGTTTCCTACCCCCCAGGCTCATGAAGCTTTAACCGAAGTGAGTGTAGATGGTGGCAAAGTGCGCATCCGCACCCCTTTAGGACACCCTTGTCAGTGGAAAGACTATAAAACCCTGGCAACGCATGTGGGACTCATCGCGGATTATCACAATAATGCCCGGCTCATTGACTGGACTCACCAGCAACCGTTAGCCTCTCCACTGACTTGTTTAGGGGATGGTCATGATGGCATTTGGAATATCATTCGTCAGCTGAGCATACCTGAGCAACGGCGAGAGATTCTGGACTGGTACCATCTGGTGGAAAATCTTCATAAGGTCGGTGGGTCCCTCAAACGTCTGCACCAGGCTGAGCAGCTCTTATGGCAGGGGAAGGTTGATGAAACCTTGGCTCTATTTGAGTCATTGAAGAAAAGCAGGCCCAAGTCTTTTGCAACTATGTTCGCAAACATCGGCATCGGATCGTCAATTATGACTATTACCAGAGTGAGCAAATCTGCTCTATTGGGTCTGGGGCTGTTGAATCTGCTATCAAGCAGATTAGTCGCAGAGTCAAAATTTCAGGGGCGCAGTGGAATGAAAGTAATGTCCCGCAAGTGCTGGCACATCGGTGTGCTTACCTCAATGGCTTAATTGGAATGCAAAGGTGACATGCTCCCTAGCCTATCGGATAGGATAAAACAAACATAAGTCGATGAAGTGGTCCAGAAACTTGAGCTTTTGGGAAATGCACGAAACCACATTGAGTGTAGAAAGGGATTTAGCTTTTTACCTGCTTTAATAAAACTGCTACTCGACATCTATTATCGACCTATTCAAAGAGCTGGTCTGGAATAATTTAAGCGATTGCAGATGAATGCCCACGCATAAGTATATTGATGCATATAATAGTGACAACTCCATCAATCCATTCATACTGCAACACCGCTAACAAAATCTAAAGTTAAGTCAGATAATACCTGACAACATTTCGTGGGGAGTTGATGATCTGCACCTGGAATAACATGCAATGTTGCGTTAGAAATGTTCGCTTCAAGGTGTTTCCCAAATTCAACTGGAATTGTTTCGTCTGACTCGCCGCAAATAATGAACGTTGGAGAATGAATGTTTTTTGCAACCTCATGAATCAGTTCATCGCTAATTTCTAGGCGAAATGCTCTTTGTATCCAGGCTTGAAAGACAGGATCATGCAAAAACCTCTCTCTAATAAACTTGATCTCCTGTACTAGATTTCCAGCCCCTGTCAATTTCAACACAGGGGAGACTAAGCTAATTAACCAATCAACAACTGGTGTTTCCCAAGAGAAAGGGACGAGTATACGATACGGTTCCAGATATTCTCCAACGCCTGCAGGAGCTAACAGAACAAGACCTAACACTGACTCAGAGGCAGCAAGTTCTAAACGGGATGCGGTCCAACTCCCTAAAGAATGGCCAACAACAAAGAAACGCTCAATCCCCAGCGTTTCCATAAATTTCTTAGCAAAAGCGACCTGTGAATCAACTTTATATTCAATCTCTAACTTAGAAGAACGGCCAAAACCTAACAGATCCAGGCTGATACAGCGATATTTATCTTTAAGGTTCGTGATGATACCTTCCCAGACCATTGCATCTGAGAAAAAACCATGAAGGAATAAAATGGCTGGGCCATTCCCGATGTCAATATATGCTGCACTGACGTTACTTTTAGGTTTTCCTTCAACACTGAGTTCGAATGAGATATGAGATTTTTTCAGGTCAACCATTACCTACCGTAATTCGACTATTTTGTGATGCGAGACCATTTCTGCCAACTGTCAAGGGGCCACCGCTAGGGACAATGGACTTTAACATTTCAGATGCTGCCTGATTAAACCACCTTTCCCCTTCCATTTAAGGGATTTCTTAGAAGCATTCAACTTCTGTGGGTACTTTCTATAATTTGCCTGCGAATGCAGTCCAGCAAATTTACCAGCATTCGCCCCTCTTCCAAACCATGGTTCAGCCGCTGAATTCATAGGTATAGGTAGTAGAGCTGCTTATGAAATGGGCAATCCGGTTGACTTGGAAATAGTGGAAGCCACGCCCCAGTGAATGGGTATACCCTGGTGTTTGAAGGGAATTGTTGTGCGATCGCAAATGCCGCAATCACCACAAAGGCGAAGACGAGGCGTTGTTCTAACCAGCATTGGCTTAGAGCGGTTACAAGCCGCCATCCAGGACAGCGAAGCCCAGGACAATCAGGAAGTTCGCTATACCCTGCAAGACCTCAGCGACCGCACCCAGCTCGATGCCAAAACCGTTGCCAAAGTCCTCGACGGAGAAGTGGGGCTAGATAAACGCACCCTGTCGTTATTCTTTACTGCTTTTGAGTTACCCCTACAAGACGAAGACTTTCGCCGTCCTGGAGCAAAGCCTAGGCCAGACAAAGCCCTGGCAAATTCAGTATCCACTGATCACCGACTAGATTTAGGGGAAGCGGTCGATATTTCCAACTTCTATGGCCGCATTCAAGAACTCGCCACTCTTAGTCAGTGGCTGAGCAATGAACGTTGTCAGCTCGTGGCTCTGCTAGGCATCGGCGGCATCGGCAAAACCTCCCTGTCAGTAAAGCTGGTTAAACATCTGCACCCTGAGTTTGAAGCAGTCGTATGGCGCTCGGTGCGCCATGGCCCCAAAACCGAAGACTTGCTGGTGGATATTTTGCAATCCCTCGATCCAGAGCTGACCCGCATTAGCCCACCCCAAACCCTGCTTTCGCAATTAATGGCCTACCTGCGGCAGCATCGCTGTTTATTGGTGTTGGATAACTGGGAGACGCTACTGGAGAGTGGCGCTGACAATACTCACCCCCAAGCGGGCCAACATAAACCGAACTATCAAGGCTATGAAACGTTGTTGCGATCGCTCGGGGAAACCCCTCATCAAAGTTGCCTGGTGATCACCAGCCGCGAGAAGCCCGCCACCCTCGCTGAATTAGAAGGCCCCACCGTGCGGGCCTTAGCCATGGCCGGACTGGAACCGGAAAAGGCCTTGCCCTTGCTCACCCAAAAAGGGCTAACGGGGGATATAGATGCCTTTCAACAATTGATCCAGTTTTACGAAGGCCACCCTTTGGGCCTCAAGATTGTCGCCACCGCCATTCAAGATATTTTTGCTGGAGACGTTCAAGCTTTTTTAGCAGAAGGCATCACCATCTTTAACGGCCTACGCATCCTCCTCGATCAGCAGTTTCAGCGCCTGTCTCCTCTAGAGCAGGACGTCATGTATTGGCTAGCGATTAATCGCGCCCCCTTGACCTTGGCGGACCTGCGCCATGACCTGGTGTTTCCTGTAGCGATGCCCAAATTACTGGAAGCCATGGAGGCTCTACGGCGGCGATCATTATGCGTGGTGATTAAGTCTGGCACGGAGTTGCCTCAATTCACCCTGCAGCCCGTGTTGATGGAATATGTGACCCAGCGACTGATTGAAGATATTGGCCAGAGTTTTTTGCAGCCGCAGGGGGCAGAGCCCTCCCGTTTACAGAGTCATGCTCTGCTGAAAGCCCAGGCCAAAGATAGTATCCGCCACAGCCAGCGCCAGGTGATCCTGCAACCTGTGATCGATATGCTCTTATCGGAGCTACACTCTACAGCAGCCATCGCAGCCCAATTACGAGATCGATTACAGGAGCTTGCCCATTGCAAAGACTATGCCGCTGGAAATTGCCTGAATCTACTGGTGCGGCTACAGGTGGACTTAACGGGCATTGATTTGTCACACCTCTCTCTCTGGCAAGCCGATCTCCGGGACACGGCCCTGATGAAAGTAAATATGGCCGGAGCCGACCTCAAAGATACGGTCTTTGCTACCGCCTTTCCCCATGTTGCCGCCACCGCCTTTGATCCGCAGGGCAAACGATTGGCAACGGGCCATTTTGCCAACGTGATTATGCTGTGGGATGTACAGAATCCCAAGCAAGGCAGCCAAGCCATCGGCATCTTTAAAGGTCATCAGAATAATGTATGGTCCGTGGCCTTTAGTGTCGATGGCTCCATTCTGGCCAGCGCCAGCGAGGATCAAACGATTCGGCTCTGGCAGGTGGACACAGGACAATGCTTAAGCATCTTCACTGGCCATACCGACTGCGTCCGTTCGGTAGTCATGCATCCCGATGGCCAGCGGTTAATCAGCGCTGGGGAAGATCGGACCTGGCGTATTTGGGATTTGCAAACGGGAGACTGTTTACAATCCACCCCAGGTCACGAGCAAGGAATCTGGGAAATCGCCCTTAGCCCCGATGGCCATACCCTCGCCAGTGCTAGTCATGATGCCACGGTCAAACTCTGGGACTTAGAAACAGGGCGCTGTCTGCGCACCCTAAAGGGTCATACGGATTGGCTGCGGACGGTGGCCTTTAGTGACGATGGTCAGTGGTTGGTGAGTGGAGGATGCGATCGCACCCTCCGTATCTGGAAAGTTAGCTCTGGTCAATGCGTCCAAATCCTTACTCCCCATACCCAGGCTATCTTTTCCGCATCGTTTTTGCCTCATCGCTCTGTTGTCGCGAGTGCGGGACTCGACAGCACCATTTGCATCACTGATCTAGAAACGGGCATTTGCCAGCGCCGCCTGCTCGGACACCATAGCTGTATCAATAGTGTCACCTGCCACCCCCAGGGCAACCTGTTAGCCAGTGGGGGCGATGAACCCATGATTCGGTTATATGACTTAACCACAGGACAAGCCCTGCAATCCTGGCGGGCACAAGTCAATAGCACCTTGAGCATTCGCCATAGCCCGGATGGCCAGACGATAGTAAGTGGGAGTACAGATGGGGCGATTCGCTTCTGGCAGGTGGCAACCGGCACCTATCAAACCTACTGGCAACATCAGGGCTGGGTCTATGGACTCACCTTCCATCCCCAGGGGCATCTACTGGCGAGCGCAGGCAATGATCAGCAAATTCGGCTTTGGGATGTCGCCACCAAAGAAGTCCTACAGGTCTTGCCCGGCCATGGAGCCACCATCGCTTCCCTCGCCTTTAGCCCCGATGGTCAGTGGCTAGCGAGTGGCAGTTGGGATGGCACCTGGCGACTCTGGGACGTTGCCAAGGGGCAGATGGTTCAGGCCATCCCCGGACACTTTGTCAGCGGCTTAAGCTGGAGCCCCAATAGTCAACAGATCGCTATTGGTTCCTTTGATGCCCATGTGCAAATTTATGATGTGCCGTCTGCCACCTTATCCCAAACCTTGGTTGGGCACCCGTTTTGGGCTTGGTATGTGACCTGGAGTCCCCTGGGCGATCGCATAGCCACAGGTGGAGCCGATCAGACCCTCCGCATCTGGGATGTAGACTCTGGAGAATGTCTCCATGTCCTCACAGACCATACGGACTGGGTGATGGGGGTCGCCTTTAGTCCCGATGGCCAAACCGTGGCCAGCTGTAGCAAAGATGAAACGGCCCGATTATGGTCGGTGGAAACGGGGCAATGTCTGGCTAAGCTATCTGGACATCCGAGTTGGGTCACGGCGGTTGAGTATAGTCCCGACGGTCAAACTTTAGTGACGGGGAGTAGCGATTTGGAACTCAGATTTTGGGATGTGCAGACTGGAACTTGCCGGGAGACTTGGCGGGCCGCTCGCCTCTGTGAAGGCTTAAACCTTACTAACTGCCAAAACTTAACGCCTCCCCAACAAGAAATGCTCGCATTCCTCGGCGCAATTAGTCAGTCTTGATCCTGCTCCACGACGTTAGCGATGCCATGTCTTCTTCACCTGATACACTTCAACGCACCCTTAATGCACCTATATTTGCCAGCCCTGGTTTAGGGTTTGTCTTTGAGCATTGTCAACAGCCCCGAACCCAATTACCAGAATGTGCCAATGCCGATCATGCCCTCTGTATCGTTCAATCTCATCCTGGCCAAACGCGAATTACCGTTAATCACCAGCAGCAACGCCAGGTGGCCCGACCGGGAGAAGTTTGGCTGTTACCCGCCCAGCAGATCACCCAAAGTCAATGGGATGGAAATTTAGACTATTTTCGCTTGTTGATTTGTCCCCAGTGGTTAAGGGAGTTGGCCCATGATGAGACGGGGGTTCAGCAATACGCACTAGATTTACAGCTACAAGTCCTCGATCCACTGCTGTTTCAAATTGCCTTGGCCCTGAAGACTGAACTGACTGGCTCTACCCAACCTGATTTTTTGTATGTGGAGAGTTTAAGTCATACCTTGGGACGGCATCTGTTACGGCGTTATGCGTCCTGCTCACCCGATCTGCCCTTGCAATATTCCAAGGGAGAGTTTCAGGATGCGATCGCATATATTCACGACCATCTCCAAGACCCAATTCGCTTAGCGGATCTGGCGAAGGTGGTACATATGAGTCCCAACTATTTTGCGGAACAGTTCAAGCAGGCAATGGGGATTTCTCCCTACCGATACGTGACCCAATGCCGTATTCAAACAGCCCAAAGACTTCTACGTAATCAACACTTAGCTATCTCAGAAGTTGCTCATCAAGTCGGCATTGCCAATCCCAGCCAATTTTCTCGCCTATTTCGACAGTGGACAGGAATAAGCCCCAGAACCTATAGAGCCAACCTTTGAAGTTCTTGCTTGATCACTCTTGATTCAAGGGAATCAGCAGGGCGCTCTCAAAGATTGTGACCAGATGATCAGGCTCAATCCAAAGAATGTCGAAGCCTATGATCGTCGTGCCCATGTGCGCCGCTACAGTGGGAACCCCCAAGGGGCGCTACAGGACTATCGGATGATCACGAAGATCAATCCTCGCAATTCCCGCGCCTATGAGCAAATTGCGTCCCTGAGTGAAGATCAGAATGATATTGAGGGGGCGATTGCGGCCTATGGTCAGCTTCAATCTCTTAAACCGAATGATACGTCGGTCTATCTCAGTCGGGGACAACTGTATGAAAAACAAGAACGCTACGATGAGGCGATTGCGGACTATACCAAGTTGATTGAGTTACAGCCCTTTCAAACATCTTGGTTTATTATGCGCGGTAGCGCCAGAGAAAAGGCAGGGCAGCGTGCAGGAGCAAAGGCTGATTATCGTCAGGTGGCGAAGCTTTACCAACAGCAGGGCGATTCGTCCAGTGCCCAAGACTGGCTAGAGCGGGCGAATAAGTTGTAGTTTGCAGAGCAAAAGAATTTGTGAAAGAGCATCAAGAGGGAGACGGCCTACCCCACCTGCCACAATAAAGGTTAGGCAAGCGTATCCATGGAATTGAACTCAAAACCAGTTGTGAGAAAAGCCCCTATTTCTGAGATCGCAACACGCCCCTCTTCCAGCACAGGTGCAAAGAGGTGGAAGCAGTGAATCATATCTGACCAAACCTTGAGCGTGACCGGGATATCGGCTAATCCAGCCTGACGCGCCAACCGCAACGCATCATCAAGCAGTACCTCAACGGCTCCAACATGTATCAAGAGTGGCGGTAACCCTGACAAGTCAGCATACAGAGGTGAGAGAAGAGGAGATCGTAAGTCTTTCCCTGGAGCGTACCAATCCGCAATGGTATCTAACAGCGGGGCCGTGACCATCAGATCTTTCTTAGCATGGCTAACCATCGTTGCACCAGTTCTCATTTGATCGCAGTAGGGTGAAATCAAAGACACGCAGGCAGGTTGTAACTCTCCCAGATCTTTGAGCGATAGCAGCAAGCCTAGGACAAGATTGCCTCCTGCCGAATCTCCAGTAACGGCGATCTGACCAGGCTGGAATCCACGGGTGTGAATTAACCAATGGTAAGCAGTTAGGGCATCCTCTAATCCTGCTGGATAAGGGTGTTCAGGAGCCAGACGATAGTCAATAACTAAAATACTTACGCCTGCCGCTTCTGCTAGATCGCTGGCTAGACGACGATAGGCAGGCAAAGACCCCATGATAAATCCGCCACCATGGAGATACAAAACGATGCGATCTGATCGGCTATTTGGGTGGGTGATGAGTTCAGCCGCCATGCCATCGACATCCACCCTCTCAACCTGGGCAGTAGGATGAGGTGGCATCGACAACCCCATGGTAAAGTTAGCCCTCATCTCAGTGGGAGTGTTTCCCCAAGAAAGACCTTGAAGCTGAGTGATAATTTGGTTCAGTTCTTGTTGACTCATAGTGTTTCCTGTTTGAGATGGTCTGTGACCGACCTGAGGCCGTTACCCGACGCCCACCTAAGCTTTCCCTTCAGTGTCAATACTGTTATGGGTGGAATAGTTGGGGACTGGCTCTCCTTGTCCAGAGGGCTGAGCGGTCAAAATACCCGGTGTCGAATTCCGACGATGATCGATAACAACCAAGGTTGAAAACTGACTTGTATCTAGTAGCAAGGTAGGGGGGCGAGATTTTAGTTGGTGCTGTCCCAAGCGACAAATTTGGCACATGATCTAGTACTTCCTGACAATGTAGAAGTTGTTTTGGAAGTCATGCTCAAGCTGCTTGATCTCCACGCGCTTAAATCCAGCTTCTTCAAGCATCTGTAGCGCTTTTTCTTCACCCCAGACCGCACCGAGACCCATTCCTCCAGCCGCTAACGAAACAGTCATGCAGTGCAGACAGGAGATGGTGTAAAGCAGCGGTCCAATCGGATGCTCAAGATTTCCACCCACGTCACTAGAGGCGCGGATGTCTTGCATTAGATAGATGCCATCAGCACGCAAGGCACGGTAGATGTTTTGCAGAACGACATCAGGTTTCGCCTGGTCATGCACAGCGTCGAAGGTGGTAATGAAATCGTATTCCTCACACAAATCGAGAACTGCTGCATCCTGAATTTTGAACTGAACGTTCTCTAGTCCCAAAGACTGAGCCTCGATATTGGCAGTTGCAATCGCATCTTCCGATAGGTCATAGCCTACAAACTGACTCTGGGGAAACAGCGTCGCCATCTTGTTGATAGCCCGACCACTACCGCAGCCCATATCCATCACCTGAATTCCACGCTTTAGATTGGGAATTAGATCAGGGACCAATGGTAGGATATGCTCGGTTAATGCCGCCACTACAGTTTGACCACTGTCTTCGGCCATTACCTGATGGAAGCGTTTGTACTCGGAGTAAGGTACCCCGCCACCATGACGAAAGCAGTCTACGATCTGATCTTCAACATTACCTAGCACAGGGATGAACTGAGCAATCACTGCGATATTATCGGGGGAGGCATCTCGGGTCAGAAAGGCTGCATGTTCTGGGGGTAAATGATAGGTCTTGTGGGTCGCATCGTAGTCTACATATCGGGCCGTGGCCATAGAACCCAACCATTCCCGCACATAACGCTCTTGTAAGCCAGCAGTATCAGCAATCCGTTGACTGGTTGCTGGCGGTAGGTTTTTAAGGGTATCGAATAAGCCAGTTCGGTGACCGACCGAGATCATAAGTGTGAGCGCGCCACTATTAAGTGTATCTAAAAGCCGATTTGCAAAGACTTCGGCTTTAGTCTCATCAAAAGGTTGGGGAGTTGCGGTAAGCGTTGTCATGGTGTCCTCCTGATGAGCTAAAGGTTAGATTGAGTATAAGTGGTCAACACTAAGGCCAAAAATCGGCATGATGCTCTAGGAAGCATCATGTTTGGCTTCCTCCCTGTTATTCGTCTTGGCTTAAGTTTCCAAGACACTTAACCAAAATGCAGTGATCCCGAAAGGTTAAATCTGTGATTCCTGTCAGACTTGCCAACATACAGCCATTGACCCATCTCCAAAATAGGATTCATTGAATCATGTTAAGAGGGTGACCGTGGGCTATTCCACTCCCTACCCCGACAACACCCCCATGACCTCTCCCTGGAAATCCTTGCGATTATCGTCGTACTGCATCATCATTTCTGGATTCGCATGGCGAGAGAGATGCTGCCCTGCCCGGACATTCCCATTCGTAGTATTTAGCGCCGCCGTAATCGAGGAAGCGGGTCTCGATAAGGAGACATCACCTTATTGAGACCCGCTTCCTTGGCAATTTTCCTCATTCACCTCCTCAATATCAAATACTTTTGGGCCAAAATCGCTACCAATCCATTCCTTCCTCCCTTCGTACTCGGGATGTAGGGATTCTTCATCACTTTCAGCAAATGGGAAGACTCCACAGACCTCCGGTAGACAGGCCCACTTTCATGATCAACCGAGTGGCTAAAGTATGCCGTTCCCAGTACAACGCCTTGATATCTCTCACCACTACCAGCTTGAACTCAGAGATGCAATGCAACTACCGTATCTATGAAAGCTCTTTGCTGTCCTTACCCTTGCAAAAGTTGTAGTGCTGGCTTGTTTACTGGAGATGATTGGATGTTGTTTTTGACGCGCTGGCTAAGCTGCATATTAGTCTCTGCACTACTACTGAACTTATACAGCTTGCCAGGACGAACTCAGTCACAACGTCCTACATCAACTCCAACAAAACCACGAGAACCACCAGGTTGGGTGAAGTTGCTAGACCAAGCTCGTCAATACGAGGCATCCCATGACTATCGCAGTGCAGAAAAGATCTACCGTCAACTGCTTGGTCAACCACAACCCAGCTCCATGAACAACTATATGCATCAATACATTTGGTTGAACCTGGGGTTAAACCTTTCTGAGCAGGGGCAGCTCACAGAGGCGATTAAAGTGTTACAACAGCTTGTATCCCTGGATGATGTTAATTCTCACCATGTTGCGAGTGCTAACCATCTCCTAGAACATGTGCAGAAGCAGTTACAGGAGGCGCAAACCAATGTTCAAGATGGATTGCGAGACATTAAGGCTGATCCCAATTCAATAAAGGGTTATAAGGACTTAATGACAGGTCTAGCAGCTCAGGGGCAAGCGCTCCAATCTATCTCATTTCTAGAGCAGCAGCTTGGCTATCCGCTTTCCCCCAATCAACTCTTAGAGCTGGCTAGGGCTGCTAAGTCTTTGCATTGGAAATACGTGTCAAATCACATTCACAACCAGCGGTTTGACTTATCGATGGAGCTTTATCAAGAGCTTGTGCAGCGTTTTCCAGATAGCCAAGCCGCCCAATCGGAATATCTCGATTTCTTGGCTTTATATGGAGCACCCGCAGAGGTGATCTCAGCTTACCAGAACAGAATTCGGCGTAACCCAGAGTTGATTTGGAACTATTGGCAGGCACTCACTCATAATCTGGAAGCGGCGGGACGCTTGGAAGAAGCGCGCCAAATTTTTGACCAATTGCTACAGCAAAAACAAACCGAACCCTACGTTTATTTGGCGTTAGGAAGCTTCTTGGAGCGAACAAAACGGCCTGATGAGGCTGTTCAAGTCTACTTTAAAGCTATTCAAGCCTTTCCTGGCCATAGTCCCAGTGATCGGCGTTGTCATGTTGTGAAAGCAACAGCCTATGACCGCTTGGTAACGTTGCTAGACCATCAGCATCGCCTTGATCAAGTGCTGAGTCTGTTTCAACATAATTTGCCCAACCTCACAGCTTCTATGTATTACAACTTAGGCTTAGCCTTAAGATATGAAGGTTTCCAAGATTTAGAAGCTCAAGTCTCCGATCAAATGCAGACTTCTTTTCCTCAAGCCCGCGTAGAGAAATCAAGCTTATGTTGAGCAAAAGCGTGCCTCAAGATCCGGTCTGCTGCACTTGCTCGCAAATCCAAACAGATCGACCGGAAAGAAAATAGGTCAGTTGCCCAATTTTGGGACGATTGCAGAGGAGATTTGTAACCAGAATCATGTTTTTCGTCATCAAGCCAGTGCAGTCTATTTTTTAGGTTATTCAGTTGACACAATTAGTTCTTCTCGGCGGTCCTCCAGGGGTAGGAAAATCTACGGTCCTAAAAACCCCACCTTTAAACGATTTTAGATGTTTGGAAGCAGATGATATCTGGGCGCCCAATAAAATAGGTCCGAGACGGGCGTAAGCACAGAATCGGGGATGTATGGCTCAAAGAAAAACGGGTCAAGGACAATAGATCCTGTACCCGAATCAAAAACTTGTCATGAGCCTAACATCGCAATTGCCAACCGTACTAGAGCATCACGAATTTCTAGAACAGGTCGAAGCACTCAAAGAATCACCCAGCCTGAGTCAGATGGTTTATATCGTTCTGCAAATGGGTTTGTATTTGGCTCGATGGCTTCTGGAGGATGAACTCTCACGGCGAGCAAAAACAGTATTTGAATGGCCTAGGTGTAGCACCTGCGGAACCCGCTTGCACTCGAAGGGATGGGAATCTCGTCAGATGCAGACACTGGTGGGAAATATTTACTGAAAGCGACGGGTGGGTCGTTGTCCAAAAGGGTGTCCAGGTAGTCTATCAGCTCCTCTGGACCAATCCATTGGGATTACCTCTTACCAGCACAGCAGTAAAGAACTGGTGCGTCTAGGCTGCTTGTTAAGTCTATTTATGCCCTATGAACTGGCCAGTTGGATGCTGAGTCAGTGGAGTGGTTTATCCGTCAGTTCATCAAGCTTGTGGAATTGGGTGCAAGTCATGGGCAACAAAGCTTATCAGGAGCTAGAGGCTCAACTCAAAGCTCAAGCATCAGGTGAACAGGCTCCTAGTGAAGCGATTTCAGAGGTGTTGTCTGCTCTGCCTTTGGCCATTGCTGCTGACGGTGTGATGGTGCCCTTTCGCCCCACTCCGAAAACCCCCAAGGGAAAAATCCAGTGGCGAGAAGTTAAAGTCGCTATCTTAGCCCGCCTGGGAACACGGCTCACCCGAGCTAAAAAGAGTGTCCCCCAACTACTGCGTCGAAGACTGGTAGCAGTATTGGGCGATATCGACCAGTTCATCCCCTTACTGCAACTCGAAGCCCGCAAACAAGACTTTGAATCGGCCCCAAGCGTCATCTGGTTGAGTGATGGGGGGCGAGGCTTCTGGCGAGTCTACCGCACCTTGTTCTCTCACTGTGCTGTGGCAGTTCTCGATTTTTTCATGCAGCAGGCCATCTTGCACGAGCAACAAAAGTGATGTTTGGGGATGTTCGCTCTGCTCAAGCCCAAGCCTGGTTTCGGCGCTGGCGACACCAATTGCGACATGGGCAACACCTATTAGTATTGCGGTCCTTGACGATGTTGATTCACTCACAATTGTTTACGGGCAAATCTTTTACGACGTTGCTCCAGGTACAGGCTTATTTCCAGCGCCATCTGCGACACATCCAATATCGCCACTTTGAACAACTACAGATACCGCTGGGGTCAGGAATGGTCGAAAGTGCTTGTAAGTGGCTGATTCAACAGCGCTTTAAGGGGGTTGGTATGCGCTGGAGTGAGGATGGTTTCAATCATCTACTCATGCTGCGGCTTGCCTGGGTCAATCAACGGTTTGACTCCCTATTCCCAGGGGTAACCATTCCGAAGTCTAAGGCATCCCCGATCCATTAGCTACGCCCGTCCGAGACAGGAAGCAATCCGTGAAGTCATTAGGGCCGTCAAAATAGATCTCAGCTCATCCCAAACAGTCATCTTATCTTGGGCCTTCGCTAGATCAGAACTTTACACTCCTTTCTACGACTATTTTACGGACCTAACCTCACTTCAATCGATTTACTTAGTGTGTGATTCAAAAACTTTGGTTTCGCGTCTCAAAAATCGAGGTACTGCAACTCAAGAACACTATGCTCTAGAAAAACTCAGGCTAATTCATGCATTACCATTCAAGAAAATAGATACTACCGATAAGGCACCTGAAGTTGTCGCAAAAATACTCATTAAAACCATCAAATCTTCTACCTAAAAACTTCTCGTCGAAATATAAATACAGGCTTTCTTTAGTTGTCAAGATCTAACTAATCTCAGCGTATATATGCTATGAAGGCACAGAAAAAACAAGCTCAGATCTGACTAAACAAATGGATGATGATAAGGAATACAAGCTCTCAATTCGGAGCGCTGGCAACACGCAGGTTCCATGCTTACAAGTAATCTACTCTAAAGGATATATTCTCTCGCACTACTACCTGAACAATACACCTGGTGAATGGAAAGCTCCACAATGGGATGCAGAAAAGAATGGTCGAAGATTCAGTGCAACGTCCCTTGAAGAACTTCTAGGTCTCATTGCTATGTGGGAGATCCGTGGTGATGACTGGCGGCATAAAAATGGGGAACAAGAACTTTATGATCAGCTTATAGAGTCTGCCCCCATGTATGACAGTGAAGGTAACATCATTGACAATTAAACAATTTGGCAAACCATATCTGAAGTTCTGCACAGTTTTCCAGAAAAATTGCACATTCACCACAATATGTCCCTTCTAAACTGAAAGCCAGTTTCAGTCAGGAAAAGGATTATGCGCGTACTAGTGATTGGTGGCACCCATTTTATTGGGCCTTATGTGATTCGATATTTGGTCTCTACGGGACACACCGTTAAAGTGTTTCATCGAGGTCAAACCAAGGCGGATTTGCCTTCGAGTGTCACCTACCTTCAAGGCAATCGCCAAGACTTATACCAGTATCAGTCCCAGATCCAAACCTTTGCTCCAGATGTCGTCCTGGACATGATTCCCTACACAATAGTAGATGCCCACACCCTGCTCAACACCATCACCGGAATTTGTCCGCGCATCGTTGCCATCAGCAGTCAAGATGTCTACCGGGCGAGGGATATTATTTGGGGATTAGAAACAGGCATGGTGGACGCAACACCCCTAACTGAATCTTCGCCCCTCCGGTCACAGCTCTATCCCTACCAAAATGCGCCTCAGCGACCACTGGGCATCCCTTCCAATTACGACAAAATTTTGGTAGAGCGGACCTACTTGAATACAGCTGATATGGCAGTAACCCTCCTCAGATTGCCTATGGTCTATGGTCCTGGCGATCCCCTTCATCGCTTTTACGCTTATCTTCACCGCATGGACTCAAAACGTCCTGTAATTGTGCTCGATGCTCGACTGGCTCAGTGGCAGAGCAGCTATGGCTATGTTGAGAACATCGCCTGGGGCATTGCCTTAGCAGTTATACAGAACCCTGAGTCAGAATCAACGGCTAGTCATCGTATCTATAATCTGTCTGAACTGCATCCACTGAATGAGAAGGAGCGACTGAACTTGCTTGCCCAAGCAGCAAACTGGCCAGGTCAGATCCTAGCTACAACGCCTGATCAGCTCCCTGCCGATCGGTTTATTCCCTTCAATTTTCACCAAGATTGGACAACTGACTCTTCCCTTATTCGCCAGGAATTGGGATATCAAGAGCCAGTCTCCATTACGACCGCACTAGCGAGAACCCTCGATTGGGAACGCCAAAACCCACCCGCAGATGTTCAACAATCTGCCAGTGCAATGGTCCTGCTAGATCCAGACATAGAAGATCGAATTGTTGCGGCTTTAAGCCAGTAGCTTATGCACTCGCGATTTCTAGCGCTTGTTGGAGGCGCTTGAGATCTTCTCCCCGCTGATGGAGCAGTAACCAAGACTCCATCAAATCGGGACCCTTCATATCGCCAGTGAGTGCAGCACGAAGCGATCGCATCACCAATCCCTTCTTCAGCTTGTTGGCCTTCACCGTCGAATTAATAAAGGATTTCGCGGTCTCTGCCGACAACTCAAATCCTGCCGCCGCCAGTGGGTCAATCACCCCTTGTAAAGCCACAGCAACCCCATCTTGACTCAACTGCTTCTGGGCATCCTCACTCCAGGTCAATTCACGAGTAAAGAGGAATTGCGTCATCTCCGCCGCATCCTTGAGTCTGACCAAACTCGGCTGAATCAAGGCCGTCACTTGGTCGAGCCAAGGCCGATCGGCCACCGGGTCAAAGTCATATTTCGCAGCTTGCCAATAGGGCATCAACGCCTCAGCTAACTCCGCCAAAGGCAGCTCATGCAGATATTGACTACTGATCCAATCCAATTTATCCCAATCAAACTTAGCCCCCGCCTTATTCACCCGTTCAAAATCAAACTGAGCCGCCGCATCACTGAGACTAAAAATCTCTTGGGTCGCATCAGGCGGAGACCAGCCCAATAAGGTCATATAGTTCGCCAAGGCCGGGGCCGTAAATCCCATCTCCTGAAAATCAGAAATAGACGTCACGCCATCCCGTTTCGACAGCTTCCGTCCCTCCTTATTCAGGATTAAGGGAGTATGAGCAAATTCAGGCACCGTACCGCCAAAGGCTTGATAAAGCAGAATTTGTTTGGCCGTATTAGCAATATGGTCTTCCCCTCGGATCACATGGGAGATGTTTAAATCCATATCGTCTACCACCACTGCCAAATTGTAGAGGGGTTGGCCCACTTCCCCAGAGGCCGTGGCTCTGGCAACCACCATATCGCCGCCCAAATCCCTTCCTTGCCAGTGCATAGGGCCACGAACCAAGTCCTTCCAGGTAATGGTCTGGTCATCTTCAATCTTGAAGCGGATCACCGGCTGACGACCCTCAGCTTGGAAGGCTGCTTCTTGCTCTGCCGTTAAATTGCGATGGCGATTGTCGTAGCGAGGGGCTTCATTCCGTTCTTTTTGAGCCGTTCGCATCTCATCCAGCTCTTCAGGTGTGCAGTAGCAGCGATAGGCAAGTCCTTGATCGAGCAGCTTTTGAATCGCATCCCGATATAAGTCCAAGCGTTCGGACTGGAAATAAGGACCCTCATCCCACTCCATTCCTAGCCAGCGCAACCCTTCCAGAATATTCTCGGTGTATTCCGGTTGCGATCGCTCCTCATCCGTATCTTCAACCCGCAGGATGAAGGTGCCCTGGTGATGGCGAGCATATAGCCAATTAAAG
The DNA here is from genome assembly GCF_000238775.2 of Acaryochloris sp. CCMEE 5410. Classification (NCBI taxonomy): domain Bacteria; kingdom Bacillati; phylum Cyanobacteriota; class Cyanophyceae; order Acaryochloridales; family Acaryochloridaceae; genus Acaryochloris; species Acaryochloris sp. CCMEE 5410. The sequence goes on from NZ_AFEJ02000001.1 coordinate 1,381,362, forward strand.
ACTGCAGTTCTAGCAGTGCCAATATGGAGGTTCCCCGTTGGACTAGGGGCGATACGAACTCGAACGGTCACTAAATCTCTCGGTTACATTACAGATTCCATCCTACCGATAAAGCCACCCGAATAGAGATCCGAAAATCTCCCAGGTGGCTTCATACAGAAATATGGGACGAGAACGGGACTGACGGGATTCGAACCCGCAACTTCCGCCGTGACAGGGCGGTGCTCTAACCAGTTGAACTACAGTCCCTTGCGTTGAGCAATCTTTATTGTGCTTACAGAAACGGCATTTGTCAAACAAATCGTATGAAATGCCAGAAAGTTATCCTGCTGAGAGGATCAAATTAGTGAACACGTTGAGCAATAAGCTGCTCCTCTAACGCTGCAATACGGTTGTAAGCAGCGGTCAGTTGAGCCGTCAATCGCTGAATCTGAATTTCAGGCGTGATGGGTCTCTCACCATGCTGCTCTCTCGAATCAAAGGAGTTATCTTCTGCCAGCACATCCTTATGGCTCAAACTTGGGCTGGTATGTAGCGAAGATTCATTAATGATGGCCCCAGGGAGCGGACGTTGGTGCGATTCTTGCTGAGAAAGGGTTGACGTCAGTTTATGATCAAGCTGCTCGATCACCTGGTGCAGGGCATCAACCTTATTACTCACCAGGGTGAGTTGTTCTTGCATTGGATCCATGGTCTTTCCCTACTGATTTGACTTTATTCCATGTTAAGGATTTTTGGAGGTAAAAGGAGTCTTTATGAAGGCACAAAACGGAATTAAATCTAAAGTCTCGTCGCCATAAATTGGGTATTAGATCCGCATTTTTACCTATTCGACATCACTAAATCCTTAGAACATCTACTGGGATTGAAAGTTGAGTACTTCTATTTTCAAAAAACTTACAGAAAACATCATTCCATGTTTGTTGAACCGGGACTCGAATAGTCATAATTCGTTAGAAAATAAGAGCCACTTCCCTGATGGCATGCATTATCGACCGTTTGAGTCCTCTAATATAGGTTTCTAATCCAGCAGCGTTATCCTAATAGAGGTGATGAATAAAAAGTGATGGATCGACGTTCTTTTTTACAGACCTTAGGTGCAGTAACCTTGAGTCAATTATTAGGGGCCTGTCAACAGAACAACCGCACCGGATTACAAGTAAATTTGTTGCAGAAGACCCTACCCCCTCAATTGGTAGATAAATTCCGCTCAAACTCAAATATTCCTTTACAAATTTCCCTTAAATCCTCTACCCAGGAAATTTTTACTCAGCTTCAAAAATGGCACAAAGAAGAGCATAAACAAGAGGCTGAGAAATTGCCTCCAGAGGATAAGCCCAAACTCCCATCCCGATTAGCCAGCCTCGGAGATTATTGGTTACCCCAAGCGATCCAGCAAAACCTAATCCAACCCCTATCCGTCGATGATCTGAATCGATGGTCTGCCTTAGCACCTCAATGGCAGCAGCTCGTTCGTCGCGATCTCCAGGGCAATCCCAGCACCGAAGGCAAAATTTGGGGGGCTCCCTATCGGTGGGGGGCCACCATGATTGCCTTTCGAAAGGACAAATTCAGAGATTTAGGATGGCAACCTCAAGATTGGTCAGACTTATGGCGCTCTGAACTGAAGGGGCACATTAGCCTCCCCGATCAACCCCGAGAGGTCATTGGTCTTACCCTCAAAAAACTGGGCCAGTCCTACAACTTAGAGGATTTAGACACCATTTCAGAACTCCCCCAAACCCTTAAGGAACTGAATGAGCAAACCCTCTTTTATGCCTCTAGCCAATATTTAGAGCCCCTAATCTTGGGAGATACCTGGGCTGCAGTGGGATGGTCATCTGACATATTACCCGCTCTAGCCCGAGAACCTGATTTGGACGCAGTCTTACCTGCATCTGGCTCAGCCTTGTGGGCGGATCTATGGGTCCAGGTCCAACCAAGTGAAACGATTAATCAATGGATTAATTACTGGTGGGAAGACACCGTTGCCAATAATTTATCCAAATTTACAGATACCATCTCCCCGCTGTTATCCACCACACTTCCGGTCAAGTCGCAAAGCCATCGACTCATTGCCGCTCCTAAGCAGTTCGAAAGGAGTGAGTTCTTGTTACCCCTCTCGCCCTCCACCCTGCAACAATACGAACGTCTGTGGCAAGCTATGCGAATACTAGTCTAAAACACACTTCGAGGATAATTTGGATTTAACCAAAGCTGACAAGGTAAAGCCTGGGTGGACTTAGGATCTGCATAGTCCGGAATCGGTTGAGATCGTTCATCCAGCATGTTGGGAATGAAATGTGGATCGCTTTGAGCAAAGTCACAGGTATAGGCCCCTAAGACAAAATCTTGGGAATCTAGCACCATCAGCTGATAGCCAAAATTGCTAGCATCGGCCCCAAACTTGAGCACAAATGCATACCGTTCAAAGTAAGTATATCGAGTCCATAATTCGGGTCGAACCCTCACATTAATTTGTTGGTTGCCCACCTGCCCAACCCCATAGGCTTTCCAGTCCGAGACTAACTTTTCTCCGAATTGCTCATTGGTCCACCAAAGACTGGGCACTGTAAACCCTTTTTGGGATGGGGTATCTGCAGAAATAATCGGCCCATCCGGACGATTTTCGATCAAGGTTTGTAATTCCATTGGTAGGGCATCCGAGACCGGTTGGCGACGGGGTTGAGCTATGGCAATGTCGCTGATCAAGTGAGTCAAACAGACCATCCCTCCCCAGCAGCATCCCATCATGCCAGCCCTCAGGCCCAGTCGTGGGGTCCCAAGCTGAAGCTTACGGGATGCCTGGCGGACGGTAGCTAGCCGACCTTTCAGTAGGAGGAATAATCTTGACATTACCTCAACTCTTGGGATAGTAGGGTTGAATGCACTTCCAATCCCGAAATATCGCCATAAAACAACAGCCAACTAGGCTAAAGACGCTTGTGATCAATAGTGGCCAGTTAAGGCTTAAAAAGTCAATGCAATCCATCTAAATACTTTAGTCAATCCTTCAAATAGACTAAAGCATTTAGAAATTAGCCAGATATGTGATGCGATCAAGAACCGGGTGCAATCCACTCATAGCCACCATTACAAGAAACAAAAAATATCAGTCCCTGATACAAGGAAGCTGCTTTTTAACTAGCAGGATACAAAATAGGGAAGCAGAAACGAATACAGAAATATTTTAATCGCCAAAGAGTAATAATCACAAATATGCATAAGTCTACCTCTATTACCCTTCGGCAAAACTAGCAGTTTTCCCCCTACAAAAGAGTAAGTTTAACTGACCAGAAGGTCCAATTATCCCTTTTGGAGATTGGCCTCCAGCCCAGTGGAAACTATTTTTGGTAGTCGAATTTTATTTTCTTAAAAATATTCAAACAAGGGGACCGAAAATGATACAGTTTTTTTCTGGAAATGAAAATATTTTCTTGATCTAGATACCATTATTAATGGGCATATTCAATATATTACATTCCTTCAAAGCTAACGACAGCTCTAGCATCTGTGAAGATACTATCCATGCGTTTAACGATGGCCTGACCATGACGGTTGACCCCATCACCCTAAGTCGATACCAAATTCTAGAGCAACTATATGAAAGCTCTAGGACATTGGTTTATCGCGCCCACAATCAGGTCACTCAGACGGATGTTGTCCTTAAGATACTTAAGACGCCTTACCCCACCGCTCAAGAATTAGCTGAATTCCGACATGAATATGAGATAGCCCGCAAGCTTGATGTCCCTGGAGTCGTTCAGCCGACTGCGCTTTTACCTTATAACAACGGCTTGGCGATTGAGATGCCTGACTTCGGCGGGATCTCCCTCTCCGATTTTGCAACCCCTTCGACCGAGCATGGGAAGCCCCGTTCTCCCATGGCTGTCCATATATTTTTAGATATTGCTCTTCAGTTAGCGAAAGCGTTAGAGAATCTAAGTCAGTATCAGATTATTCATAAGGATATTAAGCCTCACAATATTGTTGTCCACCCTCAAACATTAGAAACAAAACTAATTGATTTCAGCCTGGCATCTCTATTGCCTCGAGAAAGCACCGCTTTACTGAGTCCTAAATTGCTAGAAGGAACGCTACTCTATCTTTCTCCAGAGCAAACGGGACGCATGAACCGGAAGGTGGACTATCGAACAGACTTTTACTCTTTAGGCATTACGTTTTATGAGTTGCTAACGGGCCAACTCCCTTTTCAGGCCCAAGATCCAATGGAATTGGTACATTGCCATATTGCTCAGGTCCCTGTTGCGCCGATCGTTATCAATCCTAATATTCCCGAAGTCCTCAACCAGATTGTCCTGAAGCTGATCGCTAAAATGGCTGAGGATCGGTATCAGACCGCCTATGGGCTCCATTACGACCTAGCCTACTGCCGTCATTTACTGCAGGAGCAAGGGCAAGTGAGTTCTTTTGCCCTTGCTCAAGGAGATCAACCGACGGATTTTGTCATTCCTGAAAAATTGTATGGCCGAACCCAAGAGGTTGAGATATTACTCAATACCTTTGAGCGGGTTGCTCAAGGGGCCAGCGAACTGATGCTGGTCTCAGGGCATTCTGGTGTTGGCAAAACAGCCGTAATTAGCGAAATTCATAAGCCCATTGTTCGGCGACGGGGCTATTTTATTCAGGGCAAGTTTGATCAACTGCAGCAGAGCATGCCCTTCGCGGCTCTGCTACAAGCCTTCCAAGATCTATGTCAGCAGTTATTGATGGAAAGCCCTGAGAGCGTCAAGCAGTGGCAAACCAAAATCCTGACTGCAGTGGGTGACAATGGCCAAGTCATTATTGATGTAATCCCTGAAGTAGAGCTGCTCATTGGTCCCCAAACCCCTGTGGCTGAACTCGAGCCTGGACCTACTTTAAATCGATTTAACCTTGTTTTTCAGCAGTTTTTCCAGATCTTTCCGGGGGTCGATCATCCTCTGGTTCTCTTCCTAGACGATTTGCAATGGATTGATTCTGCCTCCTTAAAGTTCTTGCAATCTCTGTTAGAAGAGTCAGAACGAGGGTATCTATTGCTGATCGGGACGTATCGAGACAACGAAGTTTTGGACGCTCATCCGTTGATGCAGACCCTAAGACGGCTCGAACAATCAGAACTCACCATCAGTCGGCTCCATCTAACAGCTTTACAAGCCAAGGACTTGAATGCACTGATCTCAGACACCTTGGCCTGCTCACCAGAGCAAACCTGTACCCTCTCCCAATACTTGTTTCAGAAGACTCAGGGGAACCCCTTCTTTAGTCGACAATTCTTGCAAACGCTGGAGAAAGAACAGCTGATTCGGTTTAACCAAACCCTGCGATCTTGGGAATGGGATATTACTGAAATTCAGGCCTTGGCTCTGACAGGGGATGTCGTTGAATTTATGCGACGTCAGTTACTCAAACTCTCGCCAGAAACGCAAGAAAGTCTCAAACTCGCGGCATGCATTGGTAATCGTTTTACCTTGAAGACTTTGGCCATTGTCTCTGGCACTAGCGAGGAGAAAACTGCCCAAACTTTATGGGAAGCTTTGCAGGCTGGTTTACTTGAAGGTATTAAAAATGTCAATCTGACAGAACAAATCCAAGCGGCTGTAGACGAGAATCAACCTCTATCAAGAGAGTCTCGAACATCAGGATTAGCCCCATCCATCAGCACCTATACATTCCTCCATGACCGGATTCAGCAAGCGGCTTATTCCTTAATTCCATCGGGACAAAAACGAGCCACTCACTTAATGATTGGTCAACAGTTACTCAAGCTAGTTCCGGAGATGGAGCGGGATGAGCAGATCTTTGAGCTAGTCAATCAGCTCAACCGCGGGGCGACTCTGCTGCAAACATCAGAAGAACAGGTGAACCTGGCTGAACTCAACCGAGTTGCAGCCAAAAAGGCACGGACCTCTACTGCCTATGATCTCGCTGCTGAATATGCCTCAATGGGCTTGACCCTTTTGGGGAAAGACGGATGGCAGCAGCACTATGATCTGATGCTGGCCTTATCTGAGCTGGCCGCGGAAGCGGCTTACTTGCACAGTGCGATTGGGACCATGGAATCATTGGTCGAGTCAATTCTTGCCCATGCCGCTCACCCCCTCGATCAGGTGAGGGCGTATGAAATCCAAATCCAAGCCTACACCTCCCATAACCGACTCTTAGACGCTCTCTCTACAGCCCGACAAGCCCTGGCTCGCTTTGGTATCCATTTCCCAGAATCACCTCAGCCAGAAGATATCCAAGCTGCCTTTCAAGATCTTGCCCAAGAAACGGCACTATTCAACGTTGCAGAGTTTGGCAACTTGCCAGTGATGTTTGAACAACAGCAGCTTGCGGTGATGGGAATTGCGGCCAGTATGATCCCAGCAGCCTACATTGCTGCACCTGATTTATTTCCCTTAGTGACGGTATTGGGGGTTAAAACCAGCATTCGCCATGGCAACTCCCCGCTGGGGGCTTTCTTTTATGCCACCTACAGTATTTTACTCACAGGGGTGTTGCAGGATATTGACCTGGCAACAGAGTACAGTCACTTGGCACTCCAGGTGATGGAGAAGTTTGATGCCAAACCCGTTCAGCCCGCTGTCCTATATAGCTTGGGCGCGTTTGTTACTCATGATTCAGTGCATCTCCAAAATGCGATCGCACTCCTGCGCGAGGGCTATCAAATTGCATTGGACACAGGCAATCTGGAATTTGTCGGCTACTGTGCCAAAGACATTTGCCAATATTCCTATTTCTGTGGTCAAGACTTAGCTTCCTTAACCTCGGACATCCAAGCCTATGTCAAGATTCTAGACAAATTTCAAATCGCCACCACTTCCTCTTTTACCCGCCTGTTTTTGCAAGTGGTCCTCAATCTGCAAGGCCAAAACCAAAATCCTACAGCGTTAGTGGGCAAAGCCTATAACGAAACTGATGTCTTGCCTCAGATGATCAGTAACAGCAATGTTGCGGGGCTGCACTTTTACAGTGTGCATAAACTTGTTCTGGGCTATTTATTCCAAGATCGCGATCAGCTTCAGGCTCTGGCAGATCAGGCTCGTTTCTATCTAGACGGCGGTCCCGGCTATTTTACGGGAACGATTTATCACTTTTATGACTCCTTAGCCTTATTGGCCCTCGTGCCCACCGGATCGCGTATTTCCGAATCGTGGCAAGACAGAATTGAGCAGAACCAGGCGTACCTGCTGCGACACGCTCAATATGGCCCCATGAATGTCCAGCATAAGTATCATTTAGTGGAGGCGGAGCGCTATCGAGTTTTAGGTGCCCATCTTGAGGCGATTGATGCTTACGATCTCGCTATTGCCTTAGCAACAGAGCATCATTTCACCCAAGAAGCCGCCCTAGCCCAAGAACTTGCCGCTCGGTTTTATTTGCAATGGGGCAAAACCACCATTGCCCAGACCTATATGGTGAATGCCTATTACGCCTACGAGCGTTGGGGGGCAATCGCCAAGTTAGCAGACCTGGAACGTAACCATGCCCAGTTACTCGCCCCATTCCTGAATAGTGGCTTGCGCATTCAGGCGTTAGAGTCCTTTAGCTTAGCCCGAACCCAGCCCACCCACTCCAGCCACCAAGGTGGATTTAAAGGCCTGGACTGGGCTGCAGTCATGAAAGCCTGCCAAGCCCTATCTGAAGAAATTGAAATCGAGCGACTCCTGGCCACCACAATGCAGGTGGTCATCGAGAATGCGGGTGCAGAGCGGGGCTGTCTGTTGTTATACCAAGACCACCAGCTCTGTCTAATGGCTCAATATCCGGAGCAGGCAACCCAGTTGCCCATTTCTTTGAACCATGTGGGGATTAATGGTCATTTGCCTCTATCCTTGATTCACTATAGTGAACGAACCCGAGAAACCCTGGTTATTCAGGATGGTCGCACAGAAACCAAATTTGCCGGTGACCCTTACCAAAGTGATCGAGCCCCTTTGTCTCAACTGTGCATGCCGATTCTGCGGCAAGGGGATCTAGTTGGATTACTCTATCTAGAGAATAATTTAACCCCTGGAGCGTTCACCTCCAATCACTTAGAAGTACTCCACCTGCTAGCCGCCCAAGCCGCTATTTCCATCGATAATGCCCAACTCTATGCCTCAGTTGAGAAAAAAGTCGCCCAACGGACCCAGCAACTCCATACAGCCCAGCTCGAAGCCGAACATGCCAATCAAGCTAAAAGTGACTTTCTGGCTAGCATGAGTCATGAATTGCGCACTCCCTTGAATGCAATTTTGGGATTTAGCCAGTTAATGGCCCAAGATGCGAGATTACCGCAGCATCTGGATGAATCTCTCGCCATTATCAATCGTAGTGGTGAGCATTTACTCGATCTGATTAACGATGTATTGGCCCTCTCCAAAATTGAAGCTGGAAAAACCACCCTTCAACTCGATACCTTTAACTTCCATGAATTTTTACAGGCCATTCATGGCATGTTGCAGCTTAGGGCTAAATCTAAGAACCTAGACTTTCAATTCGAACAATCCCCTGATGTTCCTGAAGTCATTCAAGCGGATGAGCGCAAACTGCGCCAAATTCTGATTAATTTGTTAGGGAACGCCATTAAATTTACGGAACAAGGGCGGGTGACATTGCGAGTCACAAACGCCCACTCAGAATCAGAGGAATTGACTCCCCCAGATATTTATGTCCTCCAATTTGAAGTAGAAGACACAGGAGCTGGAATTGCCAAGGATGAACTCGATAGCGTTTTTGAAGCCTTTGTCCAAACCCAATCAGGGGTCAAATCCCGACAGGGTACTGGCCTAGGGCTCCCCATAAGCCAAAGCTTTGTGGAGCTGATGGGAGGCCAACTCCAGGTCCGCAGTGAAGAGGGCATTGGAACTTGCTTCTTTTTCAACTTGCCAGTGTTGGTCACGACCACCCCAGTCATCCATAAACCGTCCCAGCAGAAAATTCTCCGGTTAGCTGAGGATCAGCCGATTTACCGCATTTTAGTGGTGGAAGACCAAGCCGATAACCAACGCCTCTTGATCGATCATTTATCCCCCCTCGGTTTTATGGTGGCTGCCGTCAATGACGGTCCATCAGCCATTGAAAGTTGGCAGTCTTGGCGCCCTGATTTAATCTGGATGGACATACAGCTACCTGGGATGAATGGGCTAGAAGTTGCCAAAAAGATCAAGGACTTAGCCGCCGCTAGTAACAGCCCTCCGCCCATCATCATCGCCCTTACCGCTAATGCATTTGATGATGTTCGTATTCAAGCCCTGGCCAATGGTTGTGACGGATTTGTCAGCAAGCCTTATATTTTGATGGAGATATTGGATTTAATGGCTGAGAAACTCAATCTCAGCTGGATTTATGAAGAGTCGACCCCTGTTCAGCCTCAGACCATTCCCTTACGAGCCCTTGACCCTGAACATCTCAACCGACTGCCGCTCACTTGGCGAGAGCAGCTCAATCAGGCTGCCCTATTTTTGGATGAAGGTAAAGTGGTTGACCTTATCTCAGAAATTGAACCGAACCATCAAGAAATTGCCGCAAGCCTCTACCAACTCGTCAAGGACTATCAGTTTGAAAGACTGATTCATTTAACTGAGTCTAGCTGAGGTGAACCGCTCTCACCGTCCACCTTTTTCAAGACATTACACCTATTAATTGCGGTTTACTTTGCACCTATAATTTCTGACTGCTGATACCAAGCTACTAAAGCAGCCTGATGAACCCGTTGCCAAGATAAATGATGCGTTTGGGCTATCTGAGCACAGTCTTCATATTCGGGCTGAACGTTGACCAGCTGGTGATCATGATAGGCCAGCTTAATCTGGACTGGACCATAGGTCGTGTCAATCGTTTTAATGGCTCGTTGGAGGGCGGTGCGTTGCTGTTGCGATCGCCGAATACCCAGGGTACTCGTTTCTTTAAATATCACCGTTTCACAAGCTGAGACGGTTTCAGGGGGGCAAATTACCGTCAATAGAATGCCGGGGCGGGATTTCTTCATACCCACTGCCTGGGTAAACACATCTAAGGCCCCAGCTTGAAACAGGGCATCAAAAACATAGCCAAAGACTTGGGGGTTGAGGTCATCGATTTGCGTCTCCAGTACAGCTACGGTTTCAGGGTGAGTCGCTGAAGCTGGAGATGCTGCCGATTCCCCCAGCCAAATGCGGAGGATATTCGGTAAAGACAAGTCCAGGGTGCCTGCCCCCAAACCGATCTGGTGGAGAGACAGGGGGGGAGGAGGACCAAAAGTTTGAGCCAGGGTGGTTGCGATCGCAGCTCCCGTTGGCGTCACCAATTCCTTATGAATACCATTGTCATAAACCGGTACTTGTCGCGTTTGCCAAAGCTGTAAAACCGCTGGGACTGGAACCGATAATTTTCCATGAGCTGCTTTGACTGTCCCGCCTCCTGTGGGGAGGGCCGAACAGAATATCTCTTCAACCCCCAACCAATGTAGACCTATGCAAGTGCCAACAATATCCACAATGGCATCCGTGGCCCCCACTTCATGGAAATGCACCCGATTGGGCTCAATTCCATGTACCTTCCCCTCAGCAAGGGCTAAATTTCGGAAAATATCTAAACTCCAGATTTCTACCTGCTTGGGCAATCCCGCTCCCAGAATCAGACGTTCAATTTCCGGCAAATGTCGGTGGTGGGAATGCTGATGTTCCCCTGACGGCCCAGGCTCAGCTCCCAGCTCAACTCGAACATAGGTGGCTTGTTGGCTTTGTCGGTGAACGGAACTGACCTGTAATTCAAATTCTTGCTCAATGTCCAAACGCCTGAAATAGTCTTGGAGTAAGGAAAGGGGCACCCCCAAATCTAAGAGCGCTCCCAAGCACATATCCCCGGCAATGCCTGTAGGGCACTCGAAATAAGCTAGTTTGGTCATAGAGGGCAGTCCCCGCGCGGGAGCATCGAATTTTAGTGTACCTGTCCTCATGGCTGGAAAGCCAACTGGTTTTGCTCATGGAACAAGGCCAGATGACAAAGGAGAAGATCATGGCCCAAATTTATACTGTTCATCCCCAAGATCCCCAACAGCGAACGATTGACGCTATTCGGGCTGATCTACTGAATGGAGCGGTCATGCTCTATCCTACAGACACGGTTTATGCCATTGGCTGTGATATCAACGCCAAGGCTGCGGTTCAACGGGTTCGGCAAATCAAACAGATGTCCAATGACAAACCGTTGACGTTCTTATGTTCATCTCTCTCGAATATCGCTCAGTATGCCCGAGTGAGCGATCCAGCCTACAGAATCATGCGGAAGCTGATTCCAGGTCCCTATACCTTTTTGTTACCGGCCACCAAGCTCGTCCCTAAATTGGTCCAAAATCCCAAGCGAAAAACCACTGGCATTCGAGTGCCGGATCATCCAGTCTGCCTATCCCTATTGGACTCCCTAGCCACTCCGATTATCTCTACATCTGCGCATTTCTCAGATCAGGAAAGTGTTCACGGTTGGTCAAAAAAACAAGAGCCCCTCTCCCCAGCTGAACTCTTTGATCATTTTGATAAGCAAGTGGATCTAATTATCGAAAATGGTCAAGACCTGAGCACCAAAGTCTCAACGATATTAGATCTCTGCCAAGACCAACCCGCAGTGGTGCGCGAGGGTCTGGGTTGGGATACCCTCTCATCCGAATTCGCCTGGGTTTAGCCTGAGTTCCGCAAACGGTAGTAGTCTTCTACGGTTTGCTCCACAGCGTTCACAATATCGTTTTGCTGCCACCCCTGGTAGAGGTGAGCTGCGATCGCACATCCCCCCGCACCAACTCCTTCTTTCACAAACCCCTGCTCAAATATCTGTAACTGTGGATAGCGTGAGGTGGCGAAACTGAGCTGAGTCGCTACCAAGGGCACCTCCCCCACCTGATTCGCGAGGGCAACCGTATCCCCAGAGGGATCCTCAACAACCCAACGGGTGGTCCCCACCAGCATATTGTCAGGGGTCCAAGGCAGTCGAAACGCCTGGGAAATCTGCCTCGCCAAGGCATACACCGCCAGCATTTGCGTCCCCCCGCCAACATCACCCCACAGGCTCGACTGGCCGTAATCATCATCCCGGCCACCACAATCTGCATCGGATCGCCCACTGCAGCCACTAGCGCCAACGGATGAGCCAGCCAGTCCTGCAGCCCTGCTTGAGCTAAACCTGCCTCGACCAACTGATGCTTTTGCTGATGATTGCAGACTGGATGACTGCTGTTCACTTGGCCTGCTACCGAAAAGCCTAACCCTGTCAATATCCCTTGGGCTGTTGTCGTCCCTCCCACTACGCATTCAGCCAAGATGAGATATCCATCTGCCGCTTGCTTCGCCAGGGTTTCCCCCCACTCCAGCCCTTGTTGGAATAACAGCTCAACAATTGGCAGGGGCAGAGCCATACCTGAACTAAGACAACAGGCCGCTTGTCCCCCCAAATCTACTGTAGGTACCGAGGGCGACTGCTTTAAACCTGCATTGAAAAGCTGGAGAGGAAAACGTTGAGTGGTATAAATGGCCCATGAAATCATGGCTGGAGACACGCCATAAGCCAAATCAGGTAAAGGATACATGGGTCGAGCCTGAGGGCCATTGAACAGAAATTCGGCGTCTGCAAGGGCCGTTAAACATCGAGCCGCTGGTGTTGCCCCCGCCGTCGAAATATTAGGAATCAATCCTGTCTCCGTAAATCCCAAAACACAGGCAAAAATCGGTGAACGTCCTTCGTGTTGCTTCAGCCACTGATTCCCCCGTTCTAGCTGGGTATACACCCGCAGCATAGGTTACTCATCCTGATATTCAAGAAAGGTTTGCAGCCATAGGGGCGGATCAGGGATAGATACACCGATGCGATCAAAAACAAGCCAAGCTACTAAGTGGACCAACAATATATATAAAAAGGCATTCAACAGGATCAAACCAACAGCAAATAGCTGTATGACAATCACATCGGGCTGAAGAAGCAGACCTAACTTAATCACCACCCAATCTAAAAAGCCCGTAATTTGACGGTTGATGTAGATCCAAAGATTGGTCCCGACCAATAGCGACAGTAAGTTGAGCTGGAAGAAAAATCCAATGGCCATAATCAGGATGCTCCAACCCATCGAAATGGCCCAGCTGACCTGCCGTTTCCACAACCCACCCAGCATGACCCCCACCACGCCGTAAGGCATTAGAAACTGAATACTCCGAGGAGGCCCCATCAAAACGGTAATGAGAAGGGTGGTCACCCAAGCGCTCATCCAGGCAGAACGATTGCCCCATCGCAGATAGATCAAAGCGGTGGGAATAGGGAAAAAAATCCGTAGTAACGGTCCCAAGGGGAAATAGGTATTGATATACCAAATTAATGCTGTTGCACTAGCCAAAAAAGCCGTTTCTACCATGGGTAGTGGCTTATCGACTGGATTGGGAGGGACCTTGGACATTACCGGCGTAAACTGAGGACGTTATTCTTCCGACGCTGAAGACTGAAATTAATCTGGCTAATTCGCTGGTGGATCAAACCCCCAAGAGTATGCTCACCCATATACGTTTACGCAAGCATCAACTTTTCGATCCGACTGGAATAAGCCAGTCCACAGATGGATAACCCAACAGCTATAGAATCAAATCTTCTAGGGCATCAGTATCGATGATGCACAGCACATCCTGATTGCGTTGAATAAGGCCTTTGTTTTCCAGTTTACCTAATTGGCGGGTTACCGTCTCTCGGGCCATGCCGCTAAGACTGCTCAACTCTCGATGGGGTAAGTTGGGAATCTCTATGCCCCCTTTCCCTTCTATGCCTTGACCTTCTGCTAAGAACAGAAGGATATCGGCCACGCGGGATTGAGCATCTGCCTCTCTCAATCGTAACCGCCGATTAAGCTGCCGCAAACGACGTGCCATTAGCTTGGCCAAACGGATACCAGCTTGAGGCTGCGTCTGCATTAAGTTCACAAAATCCGTAGAAGGCATATTCGCTACAGTTGTGGGAGTAAGGGTAATCACATCTGTAGAACGGGGAACCTCGTCTAAGGGAGCCATTTCGCCAAAAATCTCACCCTTGCCAACAATATTTAAGGTGACTTCTTTGCCATCAATGTTGTAGGTTCGGATTTTGACCCACCCATTTAGAATGAAGTAAACGGAACTTCCCCAATCATTTTCTAGGAGAATCACCCTATTTGCGGGATGTTCGCGGGTCACAACTTGAGCAACCGCTTGATCAACTACTGAATCCGGTAGACCAGCAAAAAAGGGCGTTGAACGAAGCTGAGTTTCTAGTTTGTCGTCACGGGAACTGTGCCGATCATCCATAGACGTTTTAGGGGGGAGAAATGAGACGGTATCAAAAGGAGTGAAGCACAATTACTGGCTTGAAGCAACCATAACAAACAAACTTCCCTCCTTGAGGAAATCTTGAAGGAAAGTTGCAGACCCTAACATTGTGTGTTACATTTCTTAATATTGAAGGTTTTCTTGATTGATGAGCTATCTTCTCCCTCTACATATCAGGCCTTCCTCTTCCCAACACAGCTTATTGAACCAGTCGATTTCTTCCGGCTGGTTCTTCCCAGTTCATGAATATTCCCTAAGCAGATAACAGTTGTTTAGATTTCATTACTTTGCGGTCTTAGACCGTGATACCTTAAAAGCTGGTGCGCTTTGTAATAGAGACTTTTTTCAAAAGCTTTTTACATAAGGCTGTGACTAGATTCAACCCCTGTGAAATCTACTTTCCTGAATATTCACCTAAGTTTTTTGCGGCAAGTGGGCTGCAAGATTCAGAACGGTTCTCATATTTACTAGGCTTATCAATAGAGAATTCAGTGGTAATCATACGGCAGAGTAGCGTGGCGGTGGGCACTTGGTTTATGCCAAGTCACCTCCTGTTCAAATCTAGTGTCCTTTTATTTTTTTTAGCTCATATATCAATCTTCTGGAGGTATTCTCAATGTCCATCCGCCTATACATCGGTAATTTACCCAAAGAGTTGGACCGGGACGAACTAGCTGCGTTATTCACTGCAGAGGTGGGTGAACTCACGTCCACGAAAGTAGTTACCGATCGGAAGACCGGTAAATGTCGTGGGTTTGGTTTTGTCACAGTGGAAACAGATGAGCAAGCAGACCAAGTGATTGCCAAGTTAAATGGGCATGTGTTCAAAGACAATGCCTTGAAAATTGAGAAAGCCTTACCGAAGAGCAAGGAAGCGAATAACCAAGGGGCAGGCAATAACACCCCCCGTCGTGGCAACAAGAATAAATCCCGCTCTTACACTCAAGCAGAAGCAGCTCAACCTGATCCAAGATGGGCTGACGAGTTAGAAAAGCTCAAGGAAATGTTATTTGCTCAAACTCAGTCTTAAGTCGTCTTCATATCTTCGGATTTTTGATATAAAGACCCTTGATACAGTGTTTGCTCTTGATGAGTCTCTAACACGCAATCTGAACGGGGATAGGCCACACAGGTAACGGTATAACCTTGGCCCATCTCCGTTGAGTTTAAAAATTTCTGTTCTGCCTGATCGACAGTTCCACTCACGAGTCGGGCAACACACGTTGAACAATCCCCCTGTCTGCAGGCAGCAGGGATAGGTACGTTATTCTCTTCGGCAATATCGAGAATGTATTCATCCTCTGGAATGGTGATCGTTTGATCCAGCCTCAGATCAGGGTTGATAAATCGGACTTGGTAGGTTGTCATGATCAGGTGGCAGCACCCTGTACGCAATGAATGGCTTGTAACAGTCCCCTAGCCTTATTGAGGGTCTCTTCATATTCTCGAATAGGTTCAGAATCCGCCACAATTCCTGCTCCTGCCTGCACGGTTACAAGATGTTGACCCTTGGTTTGTTGTTGGACGACCATGGTACGGATCGAAATGGCTGTATTCAGCTGCCCTTCAAAATCGTAGTAGCCATATACTCCTGAATAAGGCCCCCGCCGACATCCTTCTAATTCATGGATAATTTCCATGGCTCGGATCTTAGGTGCACCACTGACGGTACCTGCCGGAAAGCAGGCTTTGAGCAAATCCCAGGCGGTTTTCTCGTCTTCAAGTTCTCCTACAACATTGCTCACAATATGCATGACATGGGAGTAGCGTTCGATCACCATCAGATCCGCTGATTTCACCTGAACCGATCCTTTACTACAGACCCGTCCTAAGTCATTCCGTCCTAGATCGACGAGCATGACATGCTCTGCAATTTCTTTTGGATCTTGGAGGAGTTCTGTCGCTAAAGCTATATCCTCTTGGGAGGTTTGCCCACGGGGACGAGTCCCAGCGATGGGTCGCACGGTTGCAGCTAATCCTCCCTTCTCCTGGGTGCTATGTTCCGCTTTCACCATCACTTCAGGACTGGAACCAATAATTTGCCAATCTTTAAAGTGCAGGTAGGACATATAGGGCGATGGATTGATCAAACGCAAGGAGCGGTATAGCTCAAACGGGTCCCCCTGATAGGCTGTAGATAGCCGTTGAGATAAAACCACCTGGAAAATATCGCCAGCCTTGATATAGTCCTTAGCCTGCTGAACATTGTGACAAAATCCGGCTTGGGTCGTATTGCTAGTAAAGTCCGCCGTAACGGCCTGGGTGGGCGTCATCCCCGTCAGCTCCAAGCTTTGTCGATCAAGGGGCTGCTGTAGTTTTTGGACCAGATACTCAACGCGATCGCAAGCTTGCTGATAAGCGGCCTTTAAATCAGGCGTTTGTTGCAGATCAGCATAGGCAATAACCCATATTTTGCGCTGGACCTGATCAAAAATCATTAAATTATCCACCTGCATCCATAGCCCATCCGGTAAGTCTGAGCTAGAAGCGGGATAGATCGGTACCCGAGGTTCAATCCAATTAATGAGTTCGTATCCCCAGAAACCAACCAGGCCACCAATCCCAGCAGGAAGCTGAGGAAGGGTGACGGGGTGATAGGGCGCTAAACAATCTTGCAAAATTTGAAAGGGGTTACCGGTAAAAGGCACCACCGATCCATCTCGATGGGTCTGGGTTGTTTGCTGACCGCGAGTTTCCAAAATCCAGACTGGATCACATCCCAAAAGACTATATCGAGCCAAATGTTCTCCCCCCTCAACGGATTCCAGTAAGAAACTGTAGGGTTGATCGGCACAGACCCGATACCAAGCTGAGACTGGCGTATCTAAATCCGCAATCCACTCTCGATAAACAGGAACAAAATTGCCCGATTGGGCCAATGCTTCAAATTGACTAAAGTCAGGCAAAATCGTCACTGCAACAACCTATCCACTGAGAGAAATGGCCAAAAACACGTTAATGGCTAGACAATATTAAAAAAAAATTTGAACCCCACCAATGGAGGGGTTCATAAATAGAAGAAAAAAAGCGTAACGCCATCATCAATCTAAGTTGACGGCGTTGTCTGGGTGACTAATCAGCCTAATCGTAGGCTTTCTTGCCTGTGTATTTGATGGCACCAGGGTTGGGGTTTTCACCAATGGAGCGAGCGACGCTATTGACTGCCGTACGGCCTTCATTGGATTTTTCAGGAAAGACCCCATCTTTTGGATGCAGGAGAGTATTCGATCCATCCGGTAACACCCGGTAGATCTTATAGTCCATGATCTTCTTGGTACGCAGTTGTCGAAGCCCCAGAGCAAGACATTGTTCTTTGCGAGCAAGATACAAGAGATTTTCTCCCTCGTTCATCACCGCTGCGCCACCCGTAGGCATTTCGAAGACCTGTTGCTTCGGACTTGTCCAGGTGATGGCATATTTTTCTTCTGTTTCAGCGCTCGAGAGCAATCCGCCAGTGCTGCCGCCGAACAATGGAGTTTGTCCAGTCAGTGTTTCTGCCATTAACTTTTCTCCCAATACGGTACTGATTGAGGTACCTAAATCTCTTCTAGAGGGCATCCTATCATCGCGTCCGTCCCCTTTAATCAAGTTCAGCTGGATCTGTTACAGTTCTTCAGGGATCAAGGGCGGGAGGAATCTACAGACCGATGATTCGGTAAAGAAATCTGAGGCGAAGAAAAGGGCATGTGAGACTGGGGAGGCGTCTGTACACTATGAATCGTAAAGTGCATCGTAGTCCCCTGATTACGTCCTTGGGATGAGGCCCAAATTCTTCCTCCTAGGTTATGAATAATTTGGCGACAGATGGCCAACCCTAAGCCAGTTCCCCCGGTGGTTCGCCTGAGGGCTCCTTCCTCTTGATAAAACCGCTCAAAGATTGAACCTAAACAATCTGGATCGATACCCCGACCCGTATCAGCGATGGTCACTTCTAACATCTGTTTAGAGGCAACTTTCGCATCAATTTTGATGTGGCCATCAGCCTCGGTGAATTTGCAGGCATTGTCCAATAATTTGGCCAACACCTCAACTAGCCACTCACCATCCACTTGAGCCAGGGGTAAATTTTCAGGAATATGAGTCTCGATTTTAGGAAGGGGCTGATTCAAATGCTGCGCCTTGATATTACTGAGGGCTAAATTTACACATTCTTTCAGGGCTAAGGGTTCAGAGTTCCACTCAATTCTGCCGCTTTCTAAGCGAGATAAGGTTAAAAAGTCTTGGATGAGTTTGCGCATGCGTTCAGCGTCGGCAAGCGCTGTGCTCAACATGATTTGCTGTAGCTCAGGGGCCATATCTGGCTCATTGGTCAGACTTTCTAGACAGATCTGAATGGTTGATAGGGGGGTTCGCAATTCATGGCCTGTGATCGCAATTAAGTTACTTCGAGCTTGTTCTAGATCTGCCAACTGCTGGTTCAGAATGCCTAAGTCAGCAAAGGATTGGGCTTGAATAAGAGCAATGCTGATTTGAGATGCGATCGCATCCACCAACGAAATTTCATCGTCCTTCCACACCATCTCTTTTTGTGGATCCGACTGGTGGAGTTCAACCATGCCCAGTAATTGCCCTTGGTACCACATGGGAACCAGCAGAAGAGACTCAATTTGAACCGTCTTTACCCAATCCTGAAGCAGCGCTGACTGCTGTAAGCGGACATCTGCCGTTGCATCCCTAACATATACCCACTGCTGAGTGTGAAGCACATCCTGAAACCAGGGGTTATCGTGCAAGGGCCAGGTTTGTCCTTTCAGAACAGGCTGCCCAGGTTGGACAAACTCATATTGAAGTTGCGTGACCTGATCCTTGGCCAAGCATCGGTAGATTAAACAGCGGGTTGTCCCAAGGATTTGTCCAAGCTCTTGTACCGCGACCCCTAACACATGATCTGGGTCCAGGGATCGGCGGATTGCAGCCGTAATGGAGTTGACTAAGTGTTCTTTACGGGCTTGAGTGGCAATCTGGCGGTAAGCTTTTTGCTGGCGATACTGGCTGGCCTGCAGATAAGTGACCAATCTGTCCGTAAACGGACCGGGCTCCGTTTGCCGAACGGTCGAAGCCACATAAGGAACAATCTGAGCGAGGGCCTGAGTCACCTTGGGGGTGAGGTGGGGACAATATTGGCTGATTCTCTGCAAAAACAAATGAGCCGCTTGACAACTCACCCGCCGATCAAAGGTCCAGATGCCTTCGTAACGACGGGCTTGATCCATCCGTGGGGCATTTAAGGCATCTGAAGTCTGGAGTTTAGGGTGTTCACGACAAGCAAGGCAAGCAGCATATTGTTGGCCCACAACAATCACGTGCCATTCCTGAGTCAAGGGATCGGCTTCGTCAAAGGCAATCGTTTCATAGGGCTCGGCCCCATCCCCAAACTCTTGTTCAGGAGTCGCCAGAATATACACCTGTGGTGAGCGAGCGGCTAGGCGGGCGTAGCGATGGAGAGCTTTTCGATAGTAGCGTTCCCGTTGACAGCTAATAATCACTAAAGGGTGATCAGTCCCTGCAAGTACCTGATCTTCCATGGCCCGCGATAAAGCCGTGAGGGAAGACTTAAAATACATTTGCGGTCTAAGCTGGGGCTGTGCCTCCAGAAGCTCCTGTATCAGGGAGGTAGCAATGAGCATCAACGTTGGCTTTGATCGAAATACAGTAAATGCCGCCAAAACCAGCCTACTCGATTCTCCCAGCCTTACAGCACTCTAGAAAAAGGCAAAATATCGTTATTACATGCAAAAAGTTGATTAGTTATGAATTTGGCGTCTTTCCCTTGGCTAGAAGCTGAAATAATTCGTCATAGTTTGAGACTAATAAAGAGTTATCAGAACTGGACAGGAAAACCACTGACGGGGGATGCTCCTTCTCCTGCCGAGATCGCCCATGATTTATTTCATGCCTCTTTTGTACTGCTATCCCACGGTACAGAGACTGACCCCGTTCTTAATTACGGAAACCAGCCTGCCCTTGATCTCTGGGAAACAACCTGGCCTGAACTGACTGCTATGCCCTCTCGCTTGACCGCAGAGCCACATGAGTGGCAAAGCCGAGCTCAGCTCCTTAATCAAGCAGCCCAGCAGCATTATATTCAAAACTATCAAGGGATCCGGATCTCCACCACAGGCCGCCGATTTAGAATCAGCAATGCGGAAATATGGGATATCTGGGATGAGCAAGGGCAAAAATGTGGACAAGCAGCCAAGTTCAGCCAGTGGGAATGGCTATAAATCCCTGTATCACCGCTGGCTAGATCTCAACTGGCCCAACTAACTGGTCCAATCATCAGGTTACTCACCCAGAAGACTTTAGTTATTCTTGCTTAGTTGAGCGGGTAGAGGTCCAGGTTTAACGGCAATGGTTTGCTCCTTGCCATTGCGCGTAATGCCTAACTTCAAGGAGTTGCCCAAGGATGTGGCATCGACCTTCTGCTGAACTTGGCTAGCCTTACTAATGGATTGGCCATCAATTTCACGAATAATGTCCCCAGGACGCAAGCCCGCCGTTGCTGCTGGAGACTTAGGAATCACTTCAAAGATTAAGACACCTTTCTCGTCTTTGACTTGAAAATCCACGTCTGGACTGCTGTTAATGCGCTCTTTTAGTTCAGGGGTCAAACCAGCCATCCGAATACCCAGGAAGGGATGATCGACTTTACCTTTGGCTATCAGTTGATCGGCAATTCGCTGGGCTGTTTTGATGGGAATGGCAAATCCGAGGCCCTGAGCCCCGCCAATAATGGCGGTGTTCATGCCAATGACTTCGCCAGCCTGGTTAAGCAAGGGTCCCCCTGAATTACCCGGATTAATGGCCGCGTCCGTTTGAATAAAGCCAACCCGCTTATCTGGAACACCCACATCATTGCTGGTACGCCCCGTTGCGCTGATAATGCCGGCGGTCACGGTGTTATCTAATCCGAGGGGGTTACCAATGGCGATCGCCCATTCACCCGGCTGCAGCTCATCCGACTTGCCCATTTTTACCGCGGGCAGATCTTTGGCTTTAATTTTAATGACTGCAACATCCGTCAAGGAATCTTCTCCCATCACGGTGCCTTCAAAGCTACGGCCATCTTTGAGAACGACTGTAACTTTATCCGCCCCGTTCACCACGTGGGCATTGGTGAGGACCAAGCCATCATCACTGATGATAAATCCAGACCCTGTTCCCCGTTGAACCCGTGTGCGAGGTTGTTGACTAGGAATATCTCGACCAAAGAATTCACGGAAGAAGGGATCGTCAAAAAGCCTTGATCGACGACGGCTCACAGTGCGAGCAGAGTCAATCCGGACTACAGCTGGTCCCACCTTTTCCACCGCACGGGCGATAAAGTTGGTATCCGTTTGCCCCGGGAGTGGCTTCGGCAATTGGGCAACGCTCGGTTGAGGTAAAAGACTGTTACTCGGAATAACCTGTGTTCCCAGGAGCGTACCTAAGGAACCGACTAGTAATAAAGATAGATAGGTCGCGGACCTTTGGACTGAAAATTTCGCTGGCATATCGAACGATAACTAAAGGACTATGGGATAGCAGTGACTTAAGGGAACAGAATGGATCGGGTGGGGAATAAAAACTTAGCCTTTAAGGGAGAGAGTGCTCCGGTTGAACAGGCTTACCTTGGCAATGACATTAGCTTCTTGGACTTTGTTACTTCTAAGAATGTTTCCTGAAGATGAGGCTTGACCATTCACAGGCTTGGGATAAAGCCATTGCTGGGCTACAGAAGTTTTGGGGATACAGCGAGTTTCGCCCTTTACAGGGAGAGGCCGTCACCAGTTTACTGAGACACCAAGATGCCTTGGTGATGCTGCCAACTGGCTCGGGTAAATCAGTCTGCTTTCAGCTTCCAGCACTGTTACAGTCTGGCCTAACGATTGTGATCTCTCCTTTGATTGCTCTGATGGAGGATCAAGTGCAAGCACTCCAGGCAAAAAAGCTACCTGCTGGGATGATCCACAGCCAGCTCTCTTCTCAGAAACGTCGGCAGACATTGCGACAAATAGAACAGCAGCAATTACGCCTATTATATCTATCTCCCGAATCCTTGTTGAGCCCACCCATTTGGCAGCGGTTAGGGGATCCGCACTTGCAGATTCGATGTTTAATTGTGGATGAAGCCCACTGCATTGAGCAATGGGGGAGCAGTTTTCGCCCCGTCTATCGCCGCTTAGGGGCGATTCGGGATGCACTATTGCCAACGAACGCTGCCTCACCCATTACCGTGGCGGCCTATACAGCGACCGCTAAACCCTCAACGCAATCCACGATTCAGGCCGTACTTCAACTGCATCAGCCTCAGGTTCTAAGCTGTAGTCCCTATCGGCAGAATCTAGATTTGACGGTTGAAGTGGCCTGGACCCCCACCTGTCGTCGACAAAAGCTTTTGAGATTTATTGGCCGTCAGGCCCATTCGGCAGGACTGGTATATACCTCTAACCGACGATTATGTGAGAGTTTAGCCGCTTGGTTCTGTCAGCAACATCAACCCACGGTGGCCTACCATGCAGGCCTCAGTGCGCCTGAACGTCGCTGCATCGAAGCCCAGTGGCTTCAGGGGGAACTGCCGTTTGTGATTTGTACGAGTGCATTTGGCATGGGAATTGATAAACCTGATGTCCGGTGGATCGCGCATTATCATCCCCCTTTGAGCTTAAGTGCTTATCTACAAGAAATCGGTCGGGCTGGTCGAGACAACTTGCGATCGCAAACCCTGCTGCTAGCTAGTGAACCCACCGGTTGGCTGGATCCTCAAGATCGGCAAATGCGACAATATTTCCTCAAACAGTTGAAGGGACAACAAGAATCCGCCCAGCGGTTGGTCCATCAACTTCCCCGCCAAGGTCATATTGACACCATCACAAAAGCCTTCCCAGGGGCCGACCTCGCCCTAGCCCTCCTACATCAATCAGGCCTTCTCGTCTGGGAGGATCCATTTCACTTTCGAATTGTGGCTGCTCAGGGGTTCATTCCTCCCCCCATTCCCACCAAGCTGGATATCACGGATTATCTCTACACCCGCCAATGCCGTTGGCAATTCATCTTGCAACAGTTTGGTTTTGACCAAGAAGCGTATCACTTTCGATGCGGCCATTGTGATCGCTGCTGTTCCCGCACATCCAAGTCCAGATCCTTCCATTAAGCCCCTCATAAAGGGCCAAGGCGTTGGCTGTAATTCCCTCCAAGAAGGAAAAGTGTGGGTCTAGCCCATCTGCCTAATATTCAGGGTTAAGAGAGGTTGTCTGGTCCCAGCCAGCATGATTTGATAGGGATGATCTAAGTTAAGTGTGTACCCATGCCTCTTCTTATTCGAGTCCTTGAATCCATTGGTTGGACCTTCTTAAGTGTCGTGCTGTTCTATGTGGGATTAAGACTGTATGACATTTTAGACCCGATTGATCACCGCGCCGAAATCCGCAAAGGCAACCTAGCCTCCGGCATTTTGCAGGCTGCCATTGTGATTGCCCTTGCAGCCATCGTCATTGCCGTTATCTTGACCCCAGATATCTCCTAACATTAGAGACTCAAGCGCTCCTTGAGTACCTCATCGGAAGCCCGGAACCCAACCAAAACAGGGGCGCCATCTTTCAGAATTAAGGGACGCTTCAGGAGCATGGCATCTTCAGCAAATGCGGCAATCCACTGGTCTTCGCTCCAGGTTTTCTTTTGTTCTCCTAACGCCCGATAGGCTCCACCGGACGTATTCCGCATGGGCTTAGAGCCAAACGTATCGACCCAAGCAGAAATTTGTTGAATGCTGGGGGGTTCTTCCTTCGTATTAATAAACTCAAACTCTAGCTGATTCTCTTGCAGCCATTTCAATGCCTTCTTGCAGGTGCCGCAAGTGGGGATGCCATAGACCTGAATAGTCATGTATTGGTGATTACTAAGTCAACGAAATTATGGAACGAATTTAAACGAGTATTATTTATTTGTACATCCCGACTTTCCATAAACTTCATTAGTTTATGAAACTTTGGGAATAAATCTAGGACGCTATCAAGATTAAACGCGAAATTTTTTATCTATCAAAGGCAGAAGCTGATCCATTGCCGTAGCAGCTTGAAAGTAGTATCCCTGATAGTGAGAACATCCTAATCTTTGCAGGCAGTGCAACTGAGACGAGGACTCAATCCCCTCAGCTACACAGGTTACCCCTAAGCTATTCGCGATCGTCAGAATACCTTTCATGATGCCTTCCTTGGCTGGATCATTGTCAATATCACTGACAAAAGTGCGGTCTATCTTAAGGGTATCGAAGGATAAATTCAATAAGTAAGCCAAGGACGAGAAACCTGTTCCAAAATCATCGATGGCAATTCGAACTCCCTCATTTTTTAGGGCAGTCAACAATTGACTTGGGACTTCCCCTGGATGTAGAAACACACTTTCTGTAATTTCTAGTTCTAATGCAGAGCCGGGTAGTTTGGCGGCGGCTAAGGCTCTCCGGCACTGGTCTACTAACAGGGCACATACCTAAACCCTTTATTGGTGAGGAGTTCTAGTGTGCTCAACGGACGAGAACAAAATCCCATCTCCATTGCTGGTGTGGTCTGCTTACTGAGCCCCCAATGGGGTCTAACCCAGTTATGAATCAGGCGTTGTACATCTAGCACTCGCTGTAACCCCGACCGCTTCTTAGCGTAGAGATTCTGCCGTCTTCGATAAGCACTACATCGTCTCCTCAAGGCAGCATTGTGAGCCTCATTATGATTGGCATGGACCTCAGACCCTAGACTGATAGCGGTAAAGGGATGCTCTGCTTTCACCCACTCTACTCGCCGATTCCCCTGAGACCCTTTAACTTTCATCGCGACTTCTAACCCCTCTCGCCAAACCTTGCGATGCCCATAGTCAGGATGACACTCCTCACCATTGAGATAGACATTGGCGAGCTTCCAAAGTTCTTGTCCATAACGCCTCTCACCATCGGTAAACCATCGAATCCCATCACAGGCTTTGACCCACTCCCAAGCTGAGTAAACGCCATTTGCAAAAAGTTGTGCATCCTTGAGGCCAGCTTGTGCTGTCAACCAATAGCGGCTTTCGCGTTCAAGGAAATGGATGGTCCAGCCCTGGGATTGGCTGGGGGGAAGATTTTGCCTACACGCGTGTAAACTTCATCCCCTTCTACCGTCACATCAGAGGCTGCTGGTGCGGGAGGTGACCAGTTCTGTGCTTGGTCTGCTAGGCGTTTTCCCAACGCATAATGGTGGTATGAGATTTACCGAAAGTTCGACCTGCAGCACGAATACCCATCCCTTCGGTGCGAGCTTTGATGGCATAGCTCACTACTGAACTAGCGGTGCGTAAGCGAGCCATTGGGGTACCCGTGCGTTCGTTGAAACGCCGATTGCAATCCTTACACTGATATCGCTGGACTAATGTCCCATCTTGCAGGCTATCAAAGCCGCGCTTTAGGATCTTCTCGCTTAGACAATATGGGCATTCCATTGATCTACATTAGGTTGCGTCGGAAGCATTATAGCTAGATCCTGCTAACAGACCAGTGCCGGCTCTCCTCACCCGCTTAGCTAACGTACAGGGCGCTAAAAATTCCTGAGCAGAGATATTCACCGCCACGTAGAGATGGGGATAGGCACTGTTAAGGGGAGCAAGGATGGCTAGGCTATGGTCCAGAACCCAATCCGTGAGGGCAGCAATCAGGTGACTTTCTTCAGCAATGGGAATAAAGGTCGAGGGGGGAACAATACCTAAGGTTGGATGATGCCATCGGACTAATGCTTCTAAACCCAAAATTTGCCCTTCAGGTCCGACCTGGGGTTGAAACACTAGGTGTAGTTCATCCTTCTCAATAGCAGTCCTTAAAGCATGCTCAATGGCCAACTTGCGCTGTAGGGTTGCAGAGAGCTGAGCACTATAGAACTGATAATTATTGCGCCCTTGCGCCTTCGCCCGATACATGGCCAGGTCTGCCTGCTTCATAAGTTCACTGGAGGTTTTTCCTTGAGCTGGATAAAGGCTAATGCCAATACTGCCACCAATAAAGATATCGTGGTTTTGAACTTGAAACGGGGTTCGTAATTGCTGAAGAATGGTCTGAGCCATTTTGGCCGCTGCATCTGGGGATGTGGCCTGGGGAAGTAAGACCACAAATTCATCTCCGCCCAGGCGAGCCACGGTATCGGATGAAGTCACAGCCCCCTGGAGCCGATGAGCCACTTGACAGAGCAATTCATTCCCAATCGCATGACTCAAGCTGTCATTCACCTTTTTAAAGCCATCTAGATCGATGAAGAGCATGGCAAAGGGCGTGGGTTGAACCGCCGTCTTAGCAATGAGGGCTTCTAAGGTATGGCGAAATAAGGTGTGATTGGGAAGAGCTGTCAAGGCATCATGATGGGCCATAAAGTGAAGCTGATCCGTGAGGGAACGCACCTTGGAAATATCTTCACAGGCCAACAAAAGTTGAGGAATTCCTCGATGGTCATGGACTCTACGGGCATTTTGACGAGCCCAGATCAGGGTGCCATCAGCTTGGAACATTTGCGCTTCGCGGCTATGAATCTCGCCAATTTCTAAGTTAGAGAGGGTTTGTAAGTAAGTCTGAATTTCTGCAGTCTGGTCATCCGGGTGGAGGATACTAAACGGGGAACCAATCAGGTGATCCACTAAATATCCCAGTTGACTCGCCCCAAAATGGCTGACATGGTGAATCAAGCCCTGTGAATCAAGGGCCAGCAGCAGTAGAGGACTGCCGTCGATAAAGAGGCGTACTTGCTCTTCACTATCTCGAAGAACGGCGGCGGCTTGATCTTGTAAGCGAATACGCTCAAAGGTTGAGCCCATTAGTTCGGCCAAGGTCGTTAGAATTGACAGTAGCTGATTGCCATCTTTGATCCGTTTGGACGAGGCAGCATTGAGAATACCCGTAATCTCACCCATTACATGAACAGGAACGCTCCAGCCACAGTGCAATCCTGCTTCCATAAGCATGGCATGTTCGATAAAATCGCTTTCACCCAACTGAGCAAAGAAATAGGGTTGGCCTAGCTCATAAATAAACCCCAAGCCTGATTTCTCTTTGGGTAAAACAATGTCCGTGGGTAAATAGGCATCTCCAGTAAATCGAAAAATGCGAAATCCCTTTAATTCTGGGGCCGGTTCAGCATAGCTAACGCGATCCACCGGAATAATTTGTTTGATGGCCTTTGCGATCGCATCAAAGACTTCCTCATCAGAAATGGCGGCGGATAGTGGCTTTGTTCAGAAATGGCCCAAAATGGGTAACACTCGCACGACAAACCAGGCCATCTCCAGAAATGACCAGTCCAGAATTTATTCCTTTTGCTAAGCCCTTTTGAAGAGTTTGAATCCTAGCAGCTCTAGCCAGTGAGGATGGCTCTGTCCTGTCATCACTTCTCTAGGACTTTTTCCCTTCCTATCTTCACAACCACTACTCATGAATTGTCGGTGATTGAGAAAGAATTGAAGCAGTCCTAAATAGGGTGTTCCAAGATGTTTGCGAAGCGTGAAATAATTGCGCAGCCTGGAGTTGAGATTCTCTACCAAAGAACTGGCTCTTGGTGTCTGTTTCATCGCATTTAGGATCGCTTCATGGAGTTGAAAGAACTTCCAACTCAGCCTCTGATGCAGATCGCCCCAGCTCCTCCAGTAGGCTTCGGAGGTAGCCTGTTTCCGGAAAAAGCGCACCATCTGTCTGACGAGAAACAGCGGTGTCTCGAATTGCTGGGCAATCTCAGCCAGCTTGCCATCAAATACCTTGGCAAAGGCCAACAGATCATCGCGTTGATTCTTTAATGCTTTGCGCAAGACTCGAATCTGCTTACCTCCTAGATGCTCACGCTGCTGAAATTCTGCAACGATAAAGTCATAGAGTTCCAGCCGTTCTGAATGACAGGGACCCGCGAGTTGGAGGACATCATGATTGAGCCACTCTATCAGGGTCTTAATGTCTCTGGCCAGTTGCACCGATTGTTTCTCCTGGGTTCTCGCTTTTCCTAAACGGACACAGAGGGGATGCCATTGTCCTTGCTGCTTGGCCTCTGCCATCTTAGCTTCTAGCTCTTGGCGTCGAGATTTAGCGCCCATTGCTTTTCGATTGAGACTGTTAGCCAGGGTCTGACACTGATGCTGGATGTGGAATACATCCCCATGGCAAGGCTTGTCTCCAAAGGCTTCCTTCTGTCCAGCCCGCAAGCCTGAGCCAGCGTCAGCAATAGTGTGTGTCGGGTCGAGTCCTTGCTCTGCAGCATTGAGTAGGTGATAGCCCCAGGTATCCGCATCTCGATGTTCTGCGGCTTCCAGGAGATAGCAATAGGTGGAAGCAGCATCAATGCCGACTAAAACTGGTTTTGAGCCATGGAAGATCTCATCGTGCAAACCCACCTCTATCGCAGATAGGTCTTGGGATTGATTGACCTTTATAGCGGATTGTGAGGCAACGGCAAGCCGGTTGTGGATCGTGCCGACACATGTTGGAAAATCAAAAGATCGCGCAGCAATTCGACGACACCGCGAAAAGAACTATGGCAGATTAGCACCAAGGCTAGAATCAGTTGGAACAACCAAGCTTTCGTGATGGGTAAATGGAAAAGCACATCATCGTCATTATTATTAGATGGCGAGAAAGCTGCTTCCAAAGCGTCATTTGCCTTGTTGGATTGTTGATAGAGAAACTTGCGACTGACTTGGTGTTCTTTAGCGAGGTTGGTGACGGGTTCAGTCTTGGTCAAAACCTGAAGGGCTAACTCCTGGCGCTGGCATGGAGAAAGAGTAGAGGCGACACAGGAAGAGGAATTCATCTTTAGGATTTGTTGGGCAGAAGTTTACGACATTGAAAGAGTATCCCTGATCGCCATACCCGAGATCTCAAAATGTCTTGATTTCATTCAACTGTGGACTAGATCTGTAACCCTGAAATGAACAGTGCCAAGCAAACTTGCAATGCGCAGTAGTTGTAGAATCACTAGCCAGTAGTGAACGATATCTTTTACCTCACTCTTGGCCCCCGAAAATGGAGTCCCATCACTTCAAAGGTGGGATAGTGTCGCAAGTAGAGCAGGCACAGGCAAACCTCTTCTGCAGCCGATAATAGAGGTTCTCGTCCTCCTCCTTTGGCATTGACCCGGCTTTTTATGTCGTTCTATCTCAGCTTTTTGCTTGTTGTACTTCAACTCGGCTTGTTTCAACAGTTGGGGGCAGGGTTGTTTTACGTTACTCCTAGAAAAAATAGGATGGTTCTACTGACCAACAGTAGAGAGACCGATGAGCCATCTAATCGATACTTTGAAGCAAGTCCCGGATTTCCGCAGTGCCCATGGCCGTATTCATCCGTTATGGCTGCTGTTGCTATTGATGGTGATGGGCATGCTTGCTGGATATCAAGGGTACCGTCCGTTAGAAACCTTTGTGAGCGATTATCGCCAGCCTTTAAGTGAGCTATTGGGGCTTGAGAGCCTCGAAGTTCCGTCTCACTGTACCTTTCGTCGAGTGATGAAGGGTCTTGACTTCCAAGCGTTGAGCCACCAATTTGAAGCATGGATGCTCTCGAAAGCCCAGACTCACTCTCCCGATAATTATGCAGCCTCCATTGATGGCAAACGGATTCGTCAGGGGCTGACAGATGCCAAGGGGAAGCAGCGTTTTGTAGGGTTGGTGAGTTTATTTGCGGTGGAAGCAGGCATCACCCTCAAGCTCGAAGCCCTCACTCAGGAGGATAATAGCGAAATCAAAGTCGTCCAGGCACTGTTGGAAACCCTTCAACTCGATGGCTTGCTGATTACCATGGATGCCTTACACGCCCAAAAAAACACTTGAGAAGATTGTGGCCTCGGGTAACGACTATCTTGTGGCGGTCAAATCCAATCAGGGAAGACTTTACGACCACCTCCAGACTTACTTTGAGTGTCTTAAACCCATGGCTGAGCACATCCACTCCGCCCAAAGTAGAGGACGAGATGAACATCGGTGTATACAGGTTTATGAGCCTGTCGGCATAGCCCTACAAGAATGGGAGGCAATTCGCTCTGTACTTTGTGTCCAACGATGGGGTACTCGCAAAGGAAAGGAGTATCACAATACGGCCTATTACATCAGTTCAGCTGCCACCTCACCCCAGCATTGGCAATCTCTGGTCCGAGAACATTGGGGCATTGAAAATCGGTTGCATTGGCCGAAGGATGTTGTTTTTGGCGAAGATGATTATCGACTCGAAGATGAACAAGCACTGCTCAATTGGTCAGTGCTTAGAACTATTGGGATTAATATCCTGCGGCTAAACGACTATCAATCCCTCAAAACCGCGATGACTAAGCTGGCTAATCGGGTCGATATTATTTTTTCGCTGCTAACTTAAAACAGCCCTGCAGTTGGGGGTACTCAATGTCCCAACACTTGCTTGCTGCGAGTGAATATGATCAAGGAGATTTTTAAACATTGGTAAAGTGGTAAAACTCCGTTCTACCATCTTTATTTCTCCATCCTTTATATTTCGGACGGGTCTATTTAGAAACAATTGCTTTACCTCGGCAATCAGAAAGAATTGCAACCATCTATAAACTGAGTCCTGAAACCACCACGTATTTAGGCCATTCAAGTTTATTTTGGAAAGATGGCGTTTTCAGCCGCAAGCGCAGAAGCACCATTACGGGGGAACACAGTTGTCGATAAACTAACCGATGAGTTCGTTCTCCATCTTCACCCTCCTCTACATGACCGCCTTCCTGCTAGAAATGCAGGAAAAGTGGAAAGCTCCAGGCTTTGCCCTCGCCTTTTTGGGACTAATCACCGTCTTCATTTTCACCCGCATAACCCGGATCAAGTTTTTTGCCTTCCTGGTCCTCTCCACCGCCTATTTCCTGATTTTTCGCTTCCCCGACGTTGCCAACCACGTCAACTTCCTGATTTACCTCAACCTCGCTCTGATGGTGGGTATGGTCTACGCCTGGATCAAACAGGCCAGCGCTGACCATTACTACGCCATGATGCGTCCTCTCCTTAGGGCCTCCTTACTTGGCGTCTACTTCTGGGCCGGATTCCATAAACTCAACACCGACTTTCTCAACCCCCAAGTCTCCTGCTCCAGCATGATGCTGTATCGGATTTTGGATATGGTCCAATCCAACCTCCTGGGCATTCCAGTTATGGTCATCGTGATTGCCCTGGCCTTGTTTAGACTTTGGCAAGGACTGATTCACAACAGACTCAAATTCTCAAAACTTCCAAAAATCCTGCTGCTCACCTTACTCACCTGTGGCGGCATTCTGCTGTACTATTTTGGCTTTGCCTATCGAGATTATGTCCTGCTACCCGACCTAATCTTGCTTACAAATATCTACTTTGTTCTCGCTTGGGAATTGCTGGGTAGCATTTTACTGTTTGTTCCCAGATTGCAGGCTCCGATTCTGCTGCTCTCGTGGTTAATGCATGCCTTTATCGCCATGATCGGCTTTGTTGATTTCAGTGCTTTAGCCGGAAGTTTACTCTTTACCTTTATTCCCGATCGCTACCTTCAACTTTGGCAAGAACAATCCGAGATCTCCTTGAGGGGACGACAGATTCACCGAGCATACCTGTACTTCGGCCTCAATGTGATGGCAGGTCTATTCTCTGCCCTGTATTACCTTGCCTATTTGGATTTCGACATCAAAGTTACCGCTGGGGCCATCTTCAACCTCGCTTCAGTCATTTTCCTCTGGCCGATACTCACCCAGCTCTTTAAACCAAAAAATAGACCCGATTGGAAAGGACTCCCCATTCTCAATGCCTCCATGCCCAAATTTATGGCGGTGTTTTTGCTTGGGCTGTGCTGCTTCGGCCTGATGCCATATCTGGGACTTCGCACCGCCGGGACCTTCTCCATGTTCAGCAATCTCCGCACCGAAGGCTCCCGCTCCAACCATTTACTACTAGCCACCAATCCCCTTAAACGCTGGGGCTATCAGGAAGATGTGGTCTGGATCTTGAACTTGCCACCAGAAGTGGTAGACATGGATCCAAAAAATGCAGAGCTAGAGGGCAGTGCCCTTCCCGTGGTTGAATTCAAGAAAATGATTTACGACTGGACCCAAGCGGGTCAGACTGTGCCTGTGGTATTTAAATATCAAGGGCAAACCTACGACAGCCCCAATATTGTTCAAGAACCTGAATGGCAAACGCCTCGCCGCAACTGGGAGATGTATTTTCTGGATTTTCGGGTGATTGAACCGGAAAATTCGGGTCCCAATTTATGTCGATGGTAGAGTGGAGTTGTTGCTAGATGCGATCGCAATCATCGCTACCCCAAAACTAACAATCGCGACCGTCGTCATCATTAAAGGGGACAAAGCATCTGGCTGTTGGAAAAAAGCCCCAAATAAACTGGCAGACAAGGCTCCACCACTAAAAAACATCCCGGTTCCCAAACCCGCTTTCTGGGCAGGCACCATCGAAAGAGCAAAGGGCAACGTGCCATTATTCACCAAACTCAAACAAGTACCAACGGCTATCGCTACGCCCACCGCTGCCCAAGTCTGGCCTACCCCATTCATCACGACTAACGTTAAGGCTAATCCCAGTAATCCTAAGAGAATGGCTTGACGATTCCCCAGTTTACGAGCCACCGTTCCCGCTGGAATGGCCGTTATCCCCAAGGCGATAAAGATTATGCCCATTGTCAGGCCTACATTTTGGCCTGGAATGGTTTTGAGGATTTTGGGAAACGTCGTCATCAATAATCGAAACCCCAACGAGGTGCCCCATCCCACTGTAAACACCAGGGCTAAATTTCTGATGGATGGACGAGCCCCAACGCCAGAAGGTTGATGGGGCATCTTCACCTCTGTATTGACAGACCTGAGAATGGCCGCAGCCCCTAGCAAAATGAGTGACGCGAGGCCAAAGGCAATCCCTGGCCCTAACTCCAGAATATATTTATTGGCCAAAGGCCCCATCGCCCCAGCAATCGCCCCCATGACGGTCAATACACTTGCCGCTTGCGGTAGACCACTGCCAAAGGCATATCGACTTAGTAAGGACAGAGCTGGACTGCGAAACACCGTCATGGAAATAGCCCAGGTCACGAGTAATATGGGCAAAAGCCAGCGAAAGATTCCCTCTGGCTGACCAAAGGTGACCAGCATCGCCGTCGCCATCAGTAATCCCGATGCCAAAATCACCCCTGCTGCAATAAAGGGAAATCGACTGCCTAGCCAGCGTTGGGCGCGGTCGGAATAGTTTCCCATTAGGGGTTCCATCAGCATCGCCAGACCGTTTTCCAGCAGTAAGACACCCGTGATAAATACAGAGGTAAACCCAAACTCACCCAGCAGTTTTCCCAGGTAAAGGTTGTAGATCACCCACATCAATACAATTGCCCCTTGCACTAGAGCTAGGGCAAAGACTTGTACCCACAGAATTCTTTGCTGATGCACAATTGGTATTTCCTCTCTTTATGGGGTAAACCGGCTTGAAACCAATAGCCTGATCTGATTAAAGATTCCCCACCGTACCACCAAATAGATGCTTTCTCAGGCTTAGTTCTGATTTGGAGCCCCATCGATACCCCGTCAGTCTGCCCCATTTTTTCCCTGAAACCAACCGATTCACTCCCGAGCATTGACGTCAAAGGGATCGAGAAACCGAAGGTTTCGATATGCTGCGCTGTTATTCAGTCCAGAACGAGCTTTTGAAACTCATTCAACGCCTGGAAATACCGCTCACCAGCGACTTGAGGAAAATTATTGTGACCCGCTCCTGCCACCCACAAGGATCGCTTGGGGCCAGATGCTGCTGCAAACAACTGCCGACCGTGGTCAATAGGAATCACCTGATCGTTTTCTCCATGCATCACTAATACGGGGACTTTAACCTGCTTTAGCCGATCCAGACTGGTGAATTTATCGAAAGGAAAAATCGGAATAGGCACCACCACTCGAAAGATAGACGTAAACGTGCTTTCCAAAATCACCCCAGCCAAAGGATATTGGGTCGCTAAATAGACTGCAGATCCGCCCCCCAGGGAGCGCCCCTGGACTAACAACCGCTGGGGCTTTACCCCCAACTCTTGGGTTAGATAGGCATAGGCTTGTTTGGCATCTTGATAGGCATTTTGTTCGCTGGGCTGTCCATCACTGGTGCCATAACCTCGGTAGTCGTAGGCAAACACGCTGAGGCCAGATTGCTGAAGCTGCTTTAGTCGGGGACGAATATCCCCCAAATCTTCGGCATTGCCGTGGATATAGAGCAGGGTAAAGGTCGCCTGGGGATTGGGGAAGTAGAGGGCCGAGATCTGCTCTTGGTCATTAACGGGGAGCTTTAGGACCTCATCTGTGTCTCGATAACTGGTAGGTTGGGGCAGAAAAATCATGCTATCTGCCCGAAAAAAGACATATAGTCCAACGCAACCGTAGATCAGCAGAGGAGCCAGAACCAATCTGGACCAGCTAAAGGACCCTAGCAAAATTTGTCGATAGTTTAGCTTCACGATCCTTGCCCTTCTGACGTCTGCCCCTTTGTTGCTACTAGTTTAGGCAATTAAGCTATGGTTGAAACGACAGCAACGCCAGTAAACCTATGAAACTCAGTCGAGACGAATTAAGCCGTCGCTACGCATCCGGAGAACGGCGATTTGCCGGAGCCGATCTCACGGCCCTGGATCTACATCAGCTGGATCTGAGCCAAGCTGATTTTAGTGGGGCTGAGTTCTGTGGCTGTAATTTGAGTGAGGTTAATCTGAGCCAAGCTGATTTGAGTGGTGCGGATCTGAGCGATGCGAACTTAGCCCAAACTGATTTACGTAAGGCCGATTTGAGTGGGGTGGATTTAAGTGCCGCTAATCTCACTAAGGCCAATCTCAAGGATGCCGATTTGAGCGGCGTGGATTTGAGTGAAGCCAATCTGACCGATGCAGATCTCCAGAATGCTGATCTGAGCGGCGTGGATCTAAGTGAATCCAATCTGCAAGGGGCCAACTTACGAGGGGCGGATATGAGTGGGGCTGATGTCAGCAATAGCCGCTATTGCCAAACCATTTTTCCCAGTGGAAAAATTCGCAATGACCATTGTTGAGGGGCTATCCCGATAGCCTAGGCTGGTGTAACAGTTCGACGTCAGCACACCATTCCAAAAAGATCAGCATGATTTCAGACTCTTATCATGTCGCCCTTGAATAATGGGTGAGGTGCAAGTTTGCCTATCTCTGAGATGCTGTATCGACGACCATTCCGGCCCGTTCAAGGCTTTCTAATTCTGTTGTTCAGTCTGACCCTCTTCCTGACTGGATTTTCCCTACCATCCCAAGCAGAAATTACCATTGGTCGCAGCTTCGATACCGCTCCAATTGTGCTAGATGGCAAAGTCCTGTTTCAAGTCAGCAAGCTCAGGGAGTTCTCGGCCAAAGACCGGGCTAAGCAGGCCAACGATAGCCTAGCCCAAGCCATACGGGATTTTGCCGCAGCCCAGGATTCCCCTGGTGTTCCCACGGTGAAGGTGACGCCAGGCGCTTTACCGACCTTGCGCTTAGCTGACCGTCACCTCTTAACGGTGACGGATCGCGATGTCAAGTTGGGCCAGGATGCCATGGAACAAGCCGTGGAGTGGCAGCGCACGATTAATCGGGCGATTGCCACGGGTCTGAAGGAACGCACCCCCAGTTATCGACGCCAGGCCATCCTCAAGAGTGGGTTGGGGCTGTTGCTAGCGATTCTCCTGCATTGCGGTATTCAATGGATCCGACTGCGCTGGCGGCGGCAACAGCTGCGAACGATGCAGGATACGAAGCGTCCCCTAGCGCTATTGGGGTTGACGAGCCTTCAGCTATTGGTTTGGGTTGGGGTGGGTTACTATATTTGCGAACTATTCCCCCAATTCCGTACCCTGCTGTACTTGGTGTTACGGAGTTTTGACGAACCCATCTTGATCCTGACAGAGCAGGAACAGGGATACGGCATTGTTGACCTGTTGATTGTGGTGGGATTGATTCTGGGGTTGTGGGTGATTGTACGGGGGTTGACGCTCCTACTCAAGTCGAGAATTTTGCCGCTCTTGGGGGTGAATCGGGGATTGCAAGATGCGATCGCAATTCTCACCCAATACGTCCTTACCGGGCTGGGAGTGGTGGTCATCCTCCAAGTGCTGGGGGTGGATATCAGCGCCCTGCTGATTGTTGGCAGTGCCCTGGGCTTGGGCATTGGCTTTGGTCTCCAAAATATCGTCAGCAATTTTATTAGCGGTATCATCCTGCTTCTGGATCGCCCCATCGAAGCCGGAGATTTTATCCAAGTGGGAGAGCTAGTGGGTTCCGTCGAGAAAATTGGGACCCGCAGCACCGAATTGCGCACCCACGATGAAGTGACGATCATTGTCCCCAACTCCCATTTTTTAGAAAAAGAAGTGGTGAACTGGAGCCATAGCAGCCCCGTCTCCCGCCTGCACCTGCCCGTGGACGTGGCCTATGGTTGCGATGTGGATCGCGTCCAAACGGCCCTGATTGAATCTGTCAGTCATCATCCAGAAGTTCTGGCCCATCCTCAACCCCAAGTTCAGTTCTTGGGGTTTGGAGAGAGTGCCCTGAATTTTGAAGTCTTGGTATGGTTTCGCGAACCTCGGCAGCAGTATCGTCTTAAAAGCGATTTGTACTTCCGTATCGAAGCTATGCTTCGCCAGTACCAGATCGAAATTCCATTCCCCCAGCGAGATTTACATGTGCGATCGCCCCATCTAGACCAGCTGATCGATTTGCTCGTGCAGCAGCGGACAGAGAATGCCCCTCATTTGTACTATCCAGGCTCTGTGCGATCGCAACCGTCATCCCAGCCGATCCTGACTTCCACCCCATACAGCCCTCAGTCCATCTCTCGGTCATCCGCCCCCCAAATCAACCTGCCAGAATTGGTAGCCCAGATGAAAGGAGAACAGGGACTGGATATTCAAGATCGTCGTCATCGGCTGAATATTTATCCCCAATGTTTTGTAGGCTCAGAAGCCGTGATTTGGTTGATGCGGACCCAGCGGGCCACCCGTAAAGAAGCTCTACGCATTGGGCAGCTTCTGATGCGCAAACGAATTATTCATCACGTTTTGGATGAGCACCCCTTTGATGATGCCTACTTGTTTTATCGTTTCTACGAAGATGAACAGCAGGAGTAATGGGCCAATAACGCCCCGTTCTCTTAT
Organism: Acaryochloris sp. CCMEE 5410; assembly: GCF_000238775.2. NCBI lineage: Bacteria > Bacillati > Cyanobacteriota > Cyanophyceae > Acaryochloridales > Acaryochloridaceae > Acaryochloris > Acaryochloris sp. CCMEE 5410. The sequence continues at coordinate 1,418,786 of NZ_AFEJ02000001.1, forward strand.
CCAATAGCCGTAGAAATATCTAGATATCTGGGTGGGAAATGCGGATCACCCCAGAAAATCGATAGTTTTACTGATGTCGATCGCATTGAAATTGGAAGAACATTGTAACGTCGCGACCCCATGATCCGTGCCAACAGACCTCAATGATCCGCAACGTAAAATCCGACATCTCCTAATCCTTGAGGATTTGGATGGTTTTCGCTTAGTGCCTTTGGAGGAATCTTCCTATTTCCTAGGCCGCGACGTCACGAATTCCATCGTCGTCCGTTCCCAGGGGATCTCTCGTCAGCATGCCTTGTTTTTACGCGTGACGAATGCGGATCCCAACAGCTACGGATTTATGCTCATTGATGGCAACTTGCAGGGCGAACCCAGCACCAACGGCACCGCTGTCAATGGCGAGAAATGTGCCTCCACCAAGCTCAATCATGGAGATCGGATTGTGTTTGGCCGCCAAATGAAGGCCAAATACCTCGTTTTAGGGGCATTGACCGATCTCGAATTTGGCGATTTTTGCAAAAACTTCGATTTTGAAGAAGCCGTCACCCGAGATATTAATCCTCGGGAAACCTTTGTCCATGAAGGGGATGAGCCTCCCAGCTTCGCCGCCACATCATTGGTTCGATTGGCCTCTTTCCCTGAGATTCTGCCTAGCCCCATGTTTGAAGTCAATCTTAAAGGAGATTTGACCTATATCAATCCTGCTGCCTATAATGCCTTTCCTCGCCTGCAAGTTCTGGGGGTAGACCATCCCACGGTTCAGGGACTCATTGCCCTCACCCAATCCACTAAACAAAAAATCCTTAGCCGGGAAGTGACGGTTGATCAGCAGGTTTATGAGCAGTCCATCCACTTTATCTCTGAGAATGGTCTGATCCGCTGTTGCTTATCCGACATTACCGAACGAAAAAAAGTCGAGGCAGAATTATTCAAGCGGGATCGGTTGCTGCAAAGCGTTGCCGAAGCCACCACCCACCTGCTCGCCAATGGCAGTTATGAAGAAGCCATTGATGCAGCCCTAGCCCGATTTGGCACCACCGCTGGGGTAGATCGCATCTGTATTAGCGAGAACCATGTCCATGCCGAGACCCATCGGCTAGCCACGAGCATTCGCTACGAATGGACCGGCCCTCAGATTGCTTCAATCCGTCATTTAGAACATCGGCAAAACCAGCTTTATAGCAATCCCCACTTGCAGCGATGGTATACCACGTTAGCGGGGGGAGCTGCCATTAACGGTATCACCCAAAGCTTTTCCACCGCTGAACAAGCCGTGCTCTCCCAAGAGAAGGTTCAATCGGTGCTAGCGGTTCCCATCCTTGTCAAAAACAACTTTTGGGGATTTGTAGAACTCCATGACTGTAATGACCATTACCAATGGTCTGACCAAGAAGAGGCCATTCTACGAACCATGGCAGCTAGCGTCAGTGCTGCCCTAGAGCGACAGGATAAGGATGAAATTATTCATCGGCAAGCCTTTCACGATGCCTTAACAGGATTGCCCAACCGAGTGCTCTTTGCCGAAAGATTGGATCAGGCCCTAACGGATGCCCTCCGCAATCAAGATAATCTGGCGGTCATGTTTATGGATTTGGATAAATTCAAAACCATCAATGACACCTTGGGCCACTCCGTCGGAGATGAACTACTCAAAGAAGTGGCCAATCGATTGCAACATTGCTTGCGAGGTGGGGATACGGTCGCTCGATGGGGCGGTGATGAGTTCACCCTATTACTGGCAAAGATCAGAACCATTGCCGATGCAACAGGCACGGCCCAGCGAATCTTAGATGCCTTTAAGGAAGTGGTGAAAATTGATCGCCATGAGATCTATATCAATGCCAGTATCGGTATTGCCTGCTTCCCAGATGATGGGCAAGAAGCAGAAGTGCTCCTCCAAAATGCTGACGTGGCCCTCTATCAATGCAAAGAACAAGGGCGAGGCATTTTTCGAGTTTATGATGCCGATATGAATTCAGAAGCCACGGAGTTATTTGCTCTGCAAAATAACCTCCGCCATGCGTTAGAACGTCAAGAATTTATGCTGTACTATCAACCCCAAATCAATTTACAGTCTGGGGGAATTACAGGTTTAGAAGCGCTGATTCGTTGGCAACATCCTGAACAAGGGCTGGTTTCTCCTGCCACCTTTATCCCTCTGGCCGAAGAGTCGGATTTAATTGTAGAAATTGGCAAATGGGTATTGGAAAAGGCCTGCCAACAGATCGTGGAATGGCAACAGATTACGGGGCTACCCTTGACGATTTCCGTCAACCTATCGACTCGGCAATTTTATGACCCGACTTTGGTGGAAACCATTTCCCAGGTGTTAAGGCAAACTCAACTTGACCCCAAATATTTGGAACTCGAAATTACCGAAACCATTGCCATTAAGAATATTTCCCTGGCCCAACAAGTTCTGAAACAGCTTCAGGGGATGGGAATTAAGATTGCCATGGATGATTTTGGTACGGGCTTTTCGTCTCTGAACTATCTCACTCAGCTCCCCTTAGATACCCTAAAAATTGATCAATCTTTTATCAAGCGATTGACGTCGGATGCTAAAGAGCTAGAGGTGATTAATGCGGTGCTGTCTCTAGGGCGGGGGCTGCATTTAAGCGTGGTAGCAGAAGGGGTAGACACCCCTGAACAATTAGAATTGCTGAAGTCTTTAAAATGTGAAACCGTGCAGGGGTTCTTGATTAGTCCTCCCCTCCCGGTTCTGGAAGCCACTAGCAAACTCCAGGCTAAAAGCTTGCAATATCAAATGTCAGAACAGGATATTAAGCAGACTTTGCCCCAACCTGCGTTGCTGGTGAATTGAGGCTGACACTGCCATCGCTTTTTAGAACCCTTACCCCCAAGATGCAGATTTTAGAAACAGAACGCCTACAGCTGCGACAGTTTGGTGCTGCCGATTTAGATGCCTATGCGGCCATGCTGGCAGATCCTGAGGTGGTCGCTTATGTCGGGGCTGGCGAAACCTTATCTCGAGCCCAAGCCTGGAAAAATATGGCCATGGTATTGGGGCATTGGGCTATCCGAGGCTATGGCTTATGGGCGGTAGAGGAAAAAGCCACACAAACGCTGATTGGTCGGGTCGGCCTCTACTATCCCGAAGGATGGCCGGGGTTAGAAGTGGGCTGGATGCTGGCAAGATCTCACTGGGGATATGGCTATGCCCTAGAAAGTGCAAAAGTAGCCGTCGATGCGGCTTTTAACCAGTTACAGTGCCCCACCCTGATTAGCTTGATTCATCCTGAGAATGTGCGATCGCAACGGGTTGCCCAACGGTTGGGCAGCCAAAAAACGACGACCCTCACCCTCAATGGCATGCCCATCTGGCAATATGAGCTGTTGCCATCTGTCATGAACCGATCTCAAGATCTCCATTGATCATTACAATGGGGGCAATATCGCTGCAACGTCTATGGGTGATTCTGTTCCAGTTGTGTCCACCTCCAACCTGCCCGATTGGGTGAGGTTGCAACAGGCCCTCTCTGTAGAAGCGGATCGCGGATTTTGTGACCTAGAAGGCAAGCAATTTCGCTTTAGTCAATTTCTCCAACAGAGTTTGGCCAGTACGGTCCCGCCCCATTCCGAGTCTGCGGTGCAGGAACGGTGGCAGTCAACGGCTCAGAAGTTTGGTGGTTACGCAGACCTGACCCTGAATCAGCGCCAGCACCTAGTGGCTGAGACTCGACGTCTCCTCTACTCCACCCAGAAAGACTACCGTCAGGCCACGGATCCGCCCCCCCAACCCCGGAAGCCAGCCACCCAAAAACTCAAGGCCACTCCTCAGAAACTATCCCTCGATCTGCCCATTCTGTCCTTGTCCGGCATTGGTCCTAAAAGTGCTCAGAAGCTAGAGAAGCTGGGGCTGTATAGCGTGCGGGATTTGCTGTTTTACTATCCCCGTGACCACATTGACTATGCTCGCCAAGTCTCTATTCGAGATTTGGAAGAAGGGGCAACGGTCACTCTAGTGGCGACAGTGCGGCGAGTCAATTGCTTTAGCAGTCCTCGCAATCCCAAACTCACTATCTTTGAGCTAGTGGTCAAAGATGCCACCGGCCAAGTCAAGCTCAGCCGCTTCTATGCCGGTAATCGCTTTCGTAGTCGCGGGTGGCAAGAACAACAAAAGCGTCTTTACCCTCCTGGAGCGGTGGTGGCGGCCTCTGGTTTGGTCAAAAGCAGCAAGTATGGCATCACCCTAGATAACCCTGACCTAGAGGTACTCAACCACTCTGGAGACAAAATTGAGTCCATGGTGATTGGGCGAGTGGTGCCCATCTATGCCCTGACGGAAGGGGTGACCCCGGATCTGGTGAGGCGAGCGGTAGTGGCGGCCTTGCCCGCTGCCAAAAGCCTGCGTGATCCCTTACCCGAGGGGCTGCGGCAGCAGAATAATTTAACGGATTTGCCGAGTGCGATCGCAGATGTGCATTTCCCTCCCGATAGCGATGCCTTGGATCGGGCTCGTCGTCGTCTGATCTTCGACGAATTCTTTTACCTACAGCTCGGGATGCTGGTCCGCCGCCAACAGCAGCGCCAAACCCAAGAAAGTGTGCCCCTCAGCGTCCATGGGGAATTACTGGAGCGATTTTATGAGGTGCTGCCCTTTACCCTGACCGGGGCGCAACAGCGGGTGCTCCAGGATATTCTGGCAGATTTGCAATCCTCTAAGCCGATGAACCGTCTGGTCCAGGGAGATGTGGGGTCGGGTAAAACCGTAGTGGCAGTGATTGCTCTCCTCTCAGCCATCCAGTCCGGGTATCAAACCGCCCTGATGGCCCCCACGGAAGTCCTAGCTGAGCAGCATTATCACAAACTCGTGGAATGGTTTAATCAGCTCCATCTACCCGTTGACTTGTTGACGGGTTCTACCAAAGCGGCCAAACGCCGACAAATTGCTGAACAGCTTAAAACAGGCGAATTGCCTCTGTTGGTGGGCACCCATGCCCTGATTCAAGACAACGTTGAATTTGATCGCTTGGGCTTAGCTGTCATTGATGAACAACATCGCTTTGGCGTTCAACAGCGAGCCATGCTGCAGCAAAAAGGTCAGCATCCCCATGTGCTCACCATGACTGCTACTCCTATTCCCCGCACCCTGGCTCTAACCCTTCATGGCGACCTGGATGTCAGTCAGATTGACGAGCTGCCGCCGGGACGACAGGCGATTCAAACCACCATGTTGACGACCCGCGATCGCGCCCATGCCTATGACCTGATGCGGCGGGAAATTGCCCAGGGGCGGCAAATTTATATTGTCTTACCCCTAGTCGAGGAATCCGAGAAACTCGATTTGCGCTCAGCGGTACAAGAGCATGATCGCCTGCAAACCACCATTTTCCCCAACTTCCAGGTGGGGCTGCTGCATGGACGGCTCACCTCTGCCGAAAAAGAGGAGGTGATTTCCCAGTTCCGGGAGCATACCCTGCATATTTTGGTTTCAACCACTGTAGTAGAAGTGGGCGTCGATATTCCCAATGCCACGGTGATGTTAATTGAACATGCCGATCGGTTTGGCCTATCCCAGCTCCACCAGCTCCGAGGTCGAGTCGGTCGAGGAGCCCATCAATCCTATTGCCTACTGATGAATAGTTCGAAAACAGAAACGGCTCGCCAGCGGTTAGCGGTATTGGAACAGTCCCAAGATGGCTTCTTTATTGCTGAGATGGATCTCCGCTTTCGGGGACCAGGAGAAGTTTTAGGCACCCGCCAATCGGGACTGCCTGACCTAGCCCTAGCGAGCTTAGTGGACGATCAAGAGACCCTAGAATTAGCCCGTCAAGCGGCTGAAAAAGTATTGGAAAAAGACAGCACTTTAGGGGCTTGGCCCCTGATGCAATCCGAATTAAATCTTCGCTATCAAAAACTCATGGGCGGGGCAATTTTTACATAGATTTGCAACAATGCAATTTTATGGGTATCATAAGTTATTATCATGTGTGTGCTCCGGGGATCCGCGACTTTAGACTCCGTAATTGTCGTTCCCGGGGCAATTTATTTTTAAATTGGCTAATAGAGCGTCTTCCCTTCATCTTTTAGACCTGCTCTTTCTTGAAAACGCAGAAACCTCTCTAGAACTTATCCAGCAAGAGTTTGGAGGTTCGCTTCCTGGGGAGACGAAAGATCTAACAAATAATTTCACTGCTCTTTGAACCTTTCTAGAACCGTGCCAGTCTAAGCAGTAGCGTTACACAATTGACTTATGACTAAAAAATTCCTTGTTTTAGCGGCTGTTCTAGTACTAGGTTCGGCTGGAATTGCGATCCCAGCTAATGCGAAACCCATTATTCGTAAAGGCCCCAAAAGAACCTTAGTTCGGAGTCCCAAGCGCACCTTCTATAGCGGCCCTAAACGGACATTTTATAGTGGTCCGAAGCGTACTTTTTACGATGGTCCGAAGCGCACGGTCTTCAATGGTCCCAAAGGCATTGTTGTGAAGGGACCTAACAAAACGATTGTTAAACCCCATCGATAATCACTGTCTTAACTCACTGCCTTGAGGTTGGATATCTCCTCACCCATCAACGCTTGGCCAAGCATTTGTGTTTCCCGTTGATCCGCTTTAAGCATATCCAGTTGAACCAAATCCCCCTTCCCCTCTTTGGGTGGTGCTTAATTCAGATACTTCTTCAATCTCGGCGCGCATAATTGGTGCAATCACCATTTGAGCAATTTTCATTCCCTCAACCACCTGAAAGGCTTCTTGACCGTGGTTAATTAAGATCACCCCAATTTCACCGCGATACCCCGCATCAATGGTTCCTGGTGAATTCAATACCGTAATGGAATGCTTGAGCGCTAAACCGCTCCTGGGACGCACCTGGGCTTCTGTCCCTTGGGGCAACTCGATGGCAATTCCAGTTGGGATCAGTGCCGATTTACCTGGCGAAATTTGCTGGGCTTGAATGGCAAATAGATCCAGTCCTGCATCATCGGCGTGGCTGTAACAAGGAACTTGGGCCGATTCGTTTAACTTGATAATTTTGATTTTCATCGTTTTTGGCACATTAGCTTATAGCCTTCTACGGTCCAGGCAATTTTGAGTAGTGCTGTAAAAGCTCGCTTGGATTGAGTACTGCTCCATTTACTCATGCAGCATTCAAAGTAACACTTACCAACATAGATGGAGTTTCACCATTTTCGAGTCTTTCTACAAGTACCATCAGTGCCAGAGTTTGCAGTTTAGATATCGCTTCTTTTAGGCCTTGGTCATAGAGCATTACACCAGATAGGGTTGGAATCTTTGCAATCCAGCGACCATCTTCTTCTTGCTCCATTTCAAAGATCATGGCTGCAGCCACTCAATAACCATGATCATAGTAGCAAGGACAGATATCACAAACCCTAATAGCTCCGTTGAGCAACCCGTAAAACCTTTGGCGTTCACATATTCAACACTCGACAAATCACTTCAAGTTAAATGATTAGATGGAGTTTATTCTCTGGGGAAGCACAAATTCTTGAGCCCAGCCACAATCAAGCAATACTCCTCCTTCTACATCAATAATCGCAGCATTCAGGTCATGCGCTAGGCTTCCCGCATCGACTGCAGTCCGCTCAAAAACCTTATCAGCTATGAAATGGAGTTCTGGTCCCCACTGTACCCAGTAAGTACTTCCCCCTCTTTCACTAACTCTATTCTCATCAGGATTGACAATTGTTGGTGGGAAAAAGCCTCGATAAAATGAGTGCGTTAAAAAGGGGTAAGGCTGTGAATTTCTGACTGAGAAAAACAATTCTGCAAGATGGATGCTTTGGCGGTGCTTAAGCAAATGGAGAAAGACTTTCTCGAAGGCTGAATACCCTTCGCTCCAACCTATCCTTGCTTGGACTCTTACAACAATATGGTCCTCAGTTCCAGCATTAAGCGCGACAAAGACTTTATGTTGCTCTAATGTCACGCTATCCCAAGACCTAATGTGAGTCGTGAGCATGTCTGTTCCAGTAAAACCCGAAAGTGTGAGAGCAGAGTTGAGAAGCTCCAATATAGTTTGAGGTATTGAGTTGTAAAACCAAGCTTCAACTACAAGTCTCATGGAGGCTTATCTGAGTTACTACGCCATCTAAACTACTGGGTCGTGGCGAACGAAATTTATTTCAGATTCCGCCAAAGCTGTGGCTCCGAGGCCAAGACTTGGTTTAATTGCTCTGAGCAACTAGAACAAAGGGTTGCACAATCAAGGTGCTGAATTGTGTGTCGGGTTGGGCGTTCCAGTCGCTCAACTGTTGAGCCGAGGGTTTGTAAATCAGACTTTCGCTAATCCAATGCTGGACCGATTGGGTATTGTCGCTTGCGATCGCAACTCCCACATCCAGCAAATCTAAATGAGGCGTCACCACGATAATGGCATCCCGTTGAGAATGGGGAATCAGGTCTTTCCATTCAATATCCGCAACGTCTTCAGCGAGTTTGTCTTTGATATCTTGCATAGTTAGCTAGGGATTCAGATGGATCCATCATCTCAGGTCAAGCTAAGTTTGGAAAATCCCGACCCTAGCCTTAAGATGATTTTCCTTCAACCTAGCAAAAGGTTAATCGGTATACGATTAAAGAGCCGTTGACTTGGACCCTGTATGAGTAATTCTCGACCCTATGATGTCGTCCTCTACGGAGCGAGTGGGTTTACTGGGCGGCAGACGGTTGAATATTTTGCCCAAAATGTGGGCGAGCAAATCCGATGGGCGATCGCAGGTCGGAATCGCCAAAAACTTGAGCAGGTTAAAGCGGACTTTGCGGCTGCGGTGGATGTTTTGGTGGCCGATAGTCAGGACCAAGAAGGACTAGATACCATTGCGGGACAGGCCCACGTCATTCTCAATACGGCGGGTCCATTTGCCTTATATGGGGATTTCTTGGTGGATGCCTGTGTCCGTAAGCAAACTCACTATGTCGATATCACCGGCGAAACCCCTTGGGTCAAATCATTGATCCAGCGCTACCATGCCAAAGCTTCAGCGGATGGCACCCGCATTATTCCCTTCTGTGGGTTTGATTCGGTGCCCTCGGACCTCGGCACCTACTTAGTGGTGCGGTTTATGCAGCAAGAATTGGGCGTCTCCTGTCGACAAGTCAAAGCCTGCTTCAAAGCGGCAGGCGGCTTTAATGGCGGCACCTTGGCGTCGGCCATCAACTTAATGCAGTCAGGGGAGTCCTCCCAAATGGCGGACCCCTATTTGCTCAATCCCCAGGAAGAGTCCCCTCCCGATATCGTCCCCCTGAGCCAAGACCCCAAAGGACCGCAGTATGACTCAGACTTGCAGACCTGGATTGCCCCGTTCTTTATGGGACCTGTGAATACTCGTGTGGTCAGACGTAGTAGTGCCCTCTTCGATCAATGGCAAGAACCCTACGGTCCCCATTTTGCCTATCAGGAATATCTAAAGTTCGCAGGACCGTTAGCTGCCTTTGGCACTACGTTGGCAACGGGGGCATTTGGTTTGGCCTTAAGCCAAGGGTGGGCCAGAACGCTGCTCCAGTCCCGACTACCTCAACCTGGCAGCGGTCCTTCGACCCAGGTGATGGATGAAGGGTGGTTCCGGTGTGAACTGATCGGACAAGCCAGCAATGGCCAGCAGGTACGGGGCCTGATTTACAATCAAGGCGATCCAGGAAACCGCTCGACGGTGAAGTTTTTATGTGAGTCGGCATTGTGTTTAGCGACTCAGGCTGATCAGTTACCCGGTAAGCACCGTGGTGGTGTGCTGACCCCAGCCACTGGATTGGGGGATGTGCTGGCAGAACGCCTCCGTCAGGCTGGAACTAAGGTTGAACTAGCGGTTCGCTAAGCTCAATCTGGTACTGAAATATTCAACAGACTCCAGTCGAACCAGCGATTATTTCACCGTTGCGCGAAAACGGACTGCACCATATGATGCGGCAGGATTGCCAGGACCTGTCGCCTGGGGTAAATCGCCTAAATCCACCACAATGGCACCGTTATCTTCTGATTGGGCAGGTGAACCATTACAAGCTGCGGGTAAAGTCGAACCAGATGGGTAAAACTGCGCAGTGTCACCATCTCCATCATTGGTATAGGCTAAAACGGAATTATTGTAATCGACTAGAATGCCTCTACTCGCTCCCACACCCCCACTAGGCGCTGGGGTCTCTGCATTATAAGCGTCGAGCACAAACGTTTGAAATGCGGGAACGCGATCGCACAATTGCACCGTTCTTGCGGGAACTCCTCCAGTGGATAAAAAGTAAATCGTATATTCGATTTCATCTCCTGGTTGGACCTCCCCTGCATCAATAACTCCCTTGAGATAGTCATCCGGTCCATTCAGGGCATCGGCATCGGGCCAGTTAGTTGTATCATCTTGGCTTGGATCGGGTTGTCCTGCAAAGGGGGGAACCTCATCGACGTTATCGTCATAGGGACTATTCACATCATCTATATAGACGTCTAAATCAACTGCACCGTTGGTTGTCGCTCCGTTGATACGGGTAATTCGTTTTACCAATATCAAATTCGGATCGGTAGGTTCAACTACATCAATATCCGTTGGATCGTCTGGCTCTGAGGTTGTTGTGGGGTCGTCACTATTACCTGTGAAGGAAGTTCCAGAAAATTGCCCAATGTAATCAATAACAGCCTGGTTAGAAATGGTGGTAGGAAACGTGGTTATACCAGAGTCAACTCGAACTCTGAAGCTCACAGACACCGTATCATCAACAGCCCCAGGAACATTAGGATCGTCAAAGGGAACATTTCCACCATTGGTATTATTCGCCCCAATACCAGATCTAAATACAACTCTGTTATTAGCGCTATCAAATTCAGCCCGATCATCACCCAAAGTGTCTGTTTGGGTTAGCGGAGTTGAAACGCCAGGATCTGGATCAGTTAGGATTCTCAGTGAACCAGCTTCATAGGTGGTATTGGTGGGAATGGCATCTGTCAATACAACATCAGTGGCAATGTCATTTCCAGTGTTTTGGTAGGTAACGGTGTACTCTAATATGTCACCGGGGTTGAGATCGCCTCCGTTGACATCAGTGACCGTCTTCGTGAAGTTTTGAGTTAAGACCGGTTGAAAGACCTCAACACTAAAGAAAAACGCAGTGGGATAGTAAAAGTCACCAGTACTAGTAAATCGTAAGGTTGCTTCTGTAGCATTGTTTTGCATAATCGCACCGCCAGAACCGTCTTGGGCCTCTACGATGTCTATATCCATAGCTAGCAAGTTTGGGAAGTTGGGACTTCTGCTGATAGGCCCTAACACTTTTCCATCAGGAGTGTTTACGGTTGTATTGGTTCCAATTCGTGTAGCAAACATAGCACTGGAACTGTTGAAGAAGTTAGATGTTGGGCTAGTGGCATCACCAACATTGACAAAGGGTTGATCCGTGGCGTCGCCATCAGAATTATTACCATCGCCATCAATCAGGAACTGGTCGCCGAAAATCCCAAGATCTCCTTCGCTGATAAATGCCCCGATAGAAGACTCAAAAGGTCCAGCATTGGGTGTCAAGAAACCACTGATAGGGGCATCAATTGTATTATTCCCAACTTGCTGAAAACCATCAAATATGGTCATACTGCGTAGGATTTCGGTGTCATCTGCATATACAACGATGAGTGACCATCCCCCATAGCGATCGCCCCCTTTTCCAGTTTGGATATTGGCTCCTGTATAGGTCCCACTTCCACCAAGTTGGACTAAATTAGTGACCTCAGCAAATGCACTGTAACGAGTAGAACCAATCGTATCTAAAGTAGTTGCGGTAATGGTTTGGTACGTTGAAGAACCCGGAATCTGGAGCAGCATTTGATTCCGCTGGGCTGCGTTCACCGCTGTTTCCCCGGTAGGAACACCATTACTCGTTGACCCTGATGATGTGTCTCCAGCCCAATACAAACCAGCCCAAACAATTTGAAAACCGGGGTTGCCAGTGGGGAAGTTATAGGTCGCAGAAGATGAATTGAACGTCGTAGCATCACTATCAATGTCCACATAATCCATCCAGTAACCGTTGTTAGTCAAAGCCACATCGGTTCCAGGGCCTGGAAACACTAGGGTCTGTTGAGCTGTGGCACAGTTTCCAGCTAAAGGCCCTGTCGTAGAAGAACAGGTAGTGACAGGGTTGCCAAATATGGTGGTTCGCCCCCTCAACTGAAAAGCATTGCGCGTGGCAAACGCACGTTGGGCCTGTGCTGCAGTTGGGAAAAAGGCTAATGAGGTGGTAGCTGCAGTTACAAGGAGGCTAGTTAACCAAGTTTTAGGTCGCCATTGCCTATCTTGTGAGGCGAAGGGAGTTTTCCTTATAAATACTTCTATGGCTGAGGAAAAAGGGAACATATTTTTTCTGGGCATAGGATAAAGTTTTAACCCAAAAGCTGCCGACTTGATGCTGTGTAATACTGTTTGGGCGATAAAAATCTGTCAGCGAAGCCGAATTTATTGCTGATATAAAAGGGTCTCTAACAGGGTGGGTCAAAAATCACCAAAATCGATCATTTGTTGGCCTATGAAATTATTGGTAATAGAAACAATAACGTTGAATTAAACATCATAAAAATAAAGTCCTTACCTCAGTCACTAACCTGCCAGTAAGACTGAGTATAATTTCTAGCTGTCTGTCGATGGCTAAGGAAAAGAGGGTTTTTATATTCAGGTCTAGAATACGGATTGTTTTGTGCCTGAAAAAGATTGCTTTTATGCCTTTTGCTTATGAAAACTTATTCCTGTCTGAATCTTCTTTTGCAAATAATTAGCTGAACATATAAAAACCCTAATAACCTATTGGTAGAGCTTTTGGCTTGCTTCTATAAATAAGAAAATATAAGTTCAAAGATTTTCAAGAATTATATCTAAATTAGCGTTTAGATGTGGATGTCATGTTCGGGTCTTTGATTGCTAAAGATATTTTCTATAAAAATGAATAGAAAACTTCTTCATGTAAAGAGATTGTTTGAGGACTGAAACGAAAAGATTTAACCTTTTGAATTGATGCAAAGTATGAAACTCTACGGAAGAATATTTTATGCTGATTAGAGGAAAAAAGTATTTGTTTTGTGCGCTCATAAGCATAAAACTGCTCTTGAGCAATAAGTTTCTCTCTCAGGAAACTCTTTTAAAGGAAATCTAGAATTTATTGAAGAGTTAGCCCTATCTCTGGGAACACTATTGGAGCGAAATCGAGAATTGCCCTTTATTAGTTGAGATTCGCGGGTGCAAGTGGCGACTATCTAACAAAACGGCAGGAGATTGGACGAACAATTTAAGCTTTATCTCCTGTAATAGGGACTCCATCAATGGTGTTTCACCCTGGATGGAGCTGTGGCAATACACCTCTGAACCAAAAATTATTTTTCTATGTTGAAACGCATTCGTTTCCCAAAGTTTAATCTTGCGTCTTGGCAAGCTTGGCGAAATGGCCTAGGTCGCTCGACCAAAAGAGGCTTGATTCTGGCCTTTAGTGCATTCTTCTGTGCCTTAGTTGGTCATATGGGCTTCTTTCATGACCCCGTTGTTGCAATGCCCAACGCAGACTTAGCTCTTTTGAATGCGTTTGATCCTGTAGAAAGTCCCCCCGGAGACCCGGTTACATATCGATTAACCTTCCGCAATAGTACGGGGAATCCAGTATCTATAACTAGCCTCAACCATACTTTGCCATCTGCACCCGGAAATTTGGTGTTCGATTCAGCGACAACCTTTAATGATTGCGGCAGTACCGTCGCCATCACCACTGGCAGTCCTACGGGAAGTCCAGGATCCGTCGCCATCACAGGGGGAACGATACCGGCTGGATCACCAGGACAATGCACCATTGAGATTCCTGTAAGAGGTTTTAGTGCTGGAAATCATTCAGATACTATCCCAGCAGAAGCATTAGTGACAGCTGTGGGGAATAGTCCTGATGCAACAGCAGCGACATTACAGATCGATGGTGCAACTCCTACAACCCTCAATAAATCTTTTACGCCCAATACAATCCCCGGAGATGGACGCTCAATTGTCACGATTCGGATCAACAACCCCAATGAATATGACCTAACTGGGACAACTGCAACCCCCACCCTAACGGATGATTTACCCAGCGATGGTGCCAATCAGCTCGTCGTTGATACCCGGGCTGGCGCTCCTGCTCCCAGCACAACCTGTACAGGCGGCACCGTCAATATCAAGGCAGGTAATACTGGCATTGAACTCGTGGGTGGCACCATTCCGAATGAGAGTTTTTGTACCGTTACTTTCCCCGTTACGCAAGCGAATGGTGGAACCTATACCAACAATATCCCCGCTAACACCCTCAGCACGGTCAACCTGATTAGCAACAGTAATTCTCCCAGTACGAATTTGAATGTGCAAACTGAAATTTCGATTGGCAAAAATTTTAGTGATGGCACCAGAGATGAAGGAGAAACTACCAACTTAACCATCACTATTACCAATGGTGGTGGAGCCCTGACTAATGCAACCCTAACGGATAATTTACCGGCTCCTTTGGTGGTAGCAGACACACCCAATGCGTCGACAACCTGTACTTCCTCCGGTAGTTCAGAAACTCTCTCGGTCACGCCCTTGGCATCCAGCTTTACCCTCAATAGCGCTAATGTGGGTGGCGGTGCAACAGCTCAGGTGCCTGGTTCAGATGCAGCAACGAACAGCTTAGGCTCATGTACCATCTCTGTCACAGTCAAAGTCGATCCTGGCGTTGTCGGCAATATTGCCGACAGTAATGGTTCTTCGGTTACCAATACAATACCTGCGAGTGCTTTAGGCAATGATCAAGGGCGAACGAATAGCGACCCGGCCACCGACAATATCACTGTCCGACCTGCTCTAGTGGTCAGCAAAGGATATTCCAATAACGATGGTATTGCTCCGGGGGGGACCACACGGATGACCATCAATGTTCAGAATCGATCGGCTGCAGTGGGTGCAACTGGGGTTGGTTTTGTGGATAATTTGCCGGGGGCATTGGTGGTGGCTGATCCAGCCAATATTTCGACCAACAGCAATTGTGGAACTCCGACCGTAACAGCTAACCCGGGGTCCGGTACTGTCACTTTTAGTGGCGGGACTATCAATACCAACAGAACTTGTACGGTGCAAGTGGATGTATTTCTGCCAACGGGGACTTCAGGCACCAACCTTGATAATGTGATTGCCAATGATTCCATCACGAATACGGAAGGGTTTGATTCAAATGGAGTTACGGGTTCTGAAGGTCGTTTGACCGTAGTCGATGATGTTGAAATTGTTAAGTCGTTTGATGCTAGCTCTGTTCGTCGAGGCGTCCCTTCAACCCTCAGAATTGTCATTCGCAACAACCGTCGTACAGATTCTCCAGGGGGTACAGGAACGACACTGCCTTTAACAGGGGTAGATATTGACGATAATCTTCCACCTAACTTACAGGTGGCTAACCCAGCTAACTTTAGCCATTCTGGCTGTAGTTTCGACGTTCCTCCGAATCCAGGGCCAACCTTTTCTGGTAATACACCTGGAAGTACTTCCTTCACCATGAGAGATGGCAGTATTGCACCAGTGGATGACAGTGATCCAAATGCCGACACCTGTACGATCCAATTCGATGTGACTGAGATCGTAACGACGAATGCAGCCTTTCCTCCACCCCAGACCTATCCCAATACGACATCTGGATTTACCAATGATCAAGGTATAACGGCGACCGAAGGGTCTGCAACTCTAACGGTCACATCACCCTTGGAAGGAACCAAATCTTTCCAATCAGAGCAGGTGGTTGCTGGAGGTAAATCCACTGCAGTCATTCAGCTCACCAATACCTGGGAAAATCCCCTCACGGTCACTACTTTTACAGATACCTGGGCACAAACCAATGTTGAAGTCGCCTCTCCTCTAGTCGCGAGTTCAACCTGTGGTGGCACCATTACAACTACCCCAGGGAGTAACACAGTGGACTTTGCAGGAGGGACTGTGCCAGCTCAGGTCGGTGGCATCCCCGGCCTTTGTGAAATTCGATTTGAAGTGATTATGAATGCAGGGGGTAGCAGCACCTTCGACAACACCCTGCCTGCGGGTTCAATTACCACCAATGAAGGATTTGTGAATCCCATTGATGTGACCGGGACCTTGACCCGTACAACTGCTAATGTCAATCTCAATAAATCCTTTAGTCCGAATAGTGTTGTGGTTGGTGATCCGAGTACCCTAACGGTGACCGTCTCCAATCCCAATGGCGGCATTCCAGTTACCCAACTAGGCGTGACGGATACGATGCCTGCAGAAATGGTGGTGTTCTCCGTTCCCAGTGCGTCTACAACTTGTCTTCAAAGCGATGGGACTACTGCCGCTACTGTAACGGCGGTGCCAGGACAGAATACGTTTACATTATCCAACGCTGCTTTAGCGGCTAACCAGAGTTGTACGGTGTCCGTGCGGGTCACGCTATTAGATACCGGTAATACCATTAACCAATTGAATATCGGGGATGTCTTCAGCCAAGAAAATGTCACCAATGACCAAGCCGCACAGGCAACATTAAACGCGCTGGCCGCAATTACCCCAGGCAAATCTTTTAATCCCACTTCTATGGAAGGGGGAGAGATCAGCCAATTGACCTTAACCATTACCAACAACCAAACCAACAATGAGTCTGGGGAGTCGCTGTCGAATGTTTCGATCAACGACACATTGCCGACGGATCTATTTGTGGCTAATACCCCCAATGCCAGCACGACCTGTTCCAGTGGAACCGTCAATGTAACGCCAGGGGGGACCACGGTGCAGATGACGGGAGCAACCCTAGCACCGGGTGCCAATTGCCAAGTTCAGGTGGATGTGACATCCAATTTAATGGGCAATTACGTCAACCGGATTGAAAGAGGCGATTTAACGGCCCAAATTCAGCCTTCCATTGATCCGATGACGGGTGGAACCCCCACGATTATCGAAAATACGGCTCGACCCACGGCTACGTTAGTGGTCAATTCAGATAAACTACCGCCTGAGATCATTCTAGTGAAGCGGATTACAGCCGTGAATGGGGTGAATGTCACTGGATTTGAGGATGGTACGGGTACGGATGATAACGATCCGCATTGGCCCACCCCCGTTAGCGATTCATTACGAGGGGCCTTAAATCTAACCACTCCCGTGAAACCTGGCGATGATTTGGAGTATTCGATTTACTTCTTGAACACAGGACTATCGGAAGCCTTTGGAGTAACGTTGTGCGATCGCGTTCCTGAATTCACGACTTACCAACGCAATACCTATAACAACCAACCGAATCAAGATGCAGGCGGTATCGCGGGTTCCGGTCGGGGCATGATGTTAGGTCTAGGCACCAGTGAAGTCTCGCTCACCAATGGACCCGATGGTGATCAGGGGTACTACTTTGAACCCAATGTCGATCCAACCCTGACCTTGCCGACTATCAACTGTGATGGGGCTAATAATAATGGTGCCGTTGGAGTGCAAATCAGTAGTTCAATTCCGAATGCGGTAGGTTCAGGAAATCCAGCCAACTCATATGGTTATATCCGGTTCACCGCCACGGTTGACTAGATACTATGTCTTGGGCAAAGTCCCTGATCGGTTTTTGCCCGCCCTGTCATTTGCAGCGCCTGTTGATTTGAATTATGAAAGATATTTTGAAATACCTAATGGTTTGTTCTCTATTATTGCTGGTTGTTTTTGTGCCAGCAAGGATGAGTTATGCCGCTGAAGTCCATGAATATTCTATGTGGCTCCAGCAAGGAGAATCTTTCACTCTCGAACAATATTTGTCTGAGAATGAAACGATGGCAGCAGGTTGTAGTGAAGACTGCTTTGATATTGATTTATTTCTATACGATGCAATGACAAAAAAAGCAGTCCATCAAGACACTAAGACCAATACTAATCCGAAGATTACGGCCCCTTATGACAGTGATTTTGTAGTCAATCTATTATTGTCAAATTGCGCAGCTAATAAAGGCTGTAAGGTCTGGATTGATCGAGTTGATGAATAAAAGGTGAGGTTCTAGATCCATGAACTTTAGGAGGACTATTGCCAACAAAGCGAACAACAATGAAGTCTTTATCCAGTGGATTTCATATTTAAAGAATTATGCTGAAGATTTATGAATTAAAGACAAAAACCAGTAATTATGTCCAAAATAGTAGGTGCATGGATCTTAGATCATTCTTAAGTGAGCGAAATCCATAAAAGGGGGATCGTCGCTAATGATTAAATTGCTTTCTTCTGTCTTGTCAAAAGTTCCTGAAGTATCCGAACTGGGTACACTAAAGTGCAAGCTGAGCATCTCGTTCCACTCCTTTTTTAGCCAAATTTAGCCATGACACTGAATACACCTGCATCCCAAACGGTGGATTTGCCTACAGATGAAGAGTCGAAAGGCTTGATTTTGATCGTTGATGATACGCCCCACAACTTACAAATCTTATCCACGGCGTTGACTAAACAAGGCTATCAAGTGCGAGGGGCCGCCAATGGTTCCATGGCACTGATTGGGGCAAGGAACATTATGCCCGACTTGATCTTGCTAGATATCAAGATGCCAGAAATGGATGGCTATACCGTTTGTGAACGCTTGAAATCAGAAGCATTAACGCAAGATATCCCAGTCATTTTTATTAGCGCTTTAGACGATGCCTTGGATAAGGTCAAAGCGTTTACCGTGGGTGGAGTAGACTACATCACCAAGCCCTTTCAACTAGCAGAGATCCTGGCTCGGGTGGAAAATCAACTGACCATTGGTCGGCTGCAAAAAAAACAGCGTAAACAAAATGAACGACTGCAGGCTGAGGTGCGCGATCGCATCGCTGCTGAAGCCCAAATCCAAGCCCTTAATGCGGATCTAGAGCAAAGAGTGTTTCAGCGAACGGAGCGGCTGAATCAGGAAATTGCTGAGCGGGAGAAAGTACAGCAGCAGTTAAAACATATGGCCATGCACGATCCGTTGACGGATCTGCCCAACCGGACGTTGTTTCTCAACTGTCTCGAAGAAACGATTCAGGACACCCAAAAACAGACCGATCAATCCTTTGCGCTGCTGTTTCTGGATTGCGATCGCTTCAAGTCTATTAACGATTCCTTGGGACATTTGGTTGGGGACCAATTTTTAGTTGCGATCGCAAAACGGTTCCAGTGCTGCGTGGGCGATCAACTCCTGGCCCGTTTAGGCGGCGATGAATTTACGATTCTGCTCAAAAATGTCTCCAACGAGCAGCAAGCCATTGATATTGCAGATGCCATTCAACGCAGTTTACTAGAGCCGTTTCATATTGGCGACAACGAATTCTTTGTCTCTGCCAGTATTGGCATTGTGATGAGCAGCCCGGACTATCAGCAACCCACCGAAATGTTGCGGGATGCCGATACCGCCATGTATCGAGCCAAAGCCATGGGCAAGGCACGGCACGTCGTCTTCAATGCCAGCATGCATGAAGATGTCCAAAGTTCTCTACAACTAGAAACCGATTTACGTCGGGCCATCGAGCGGCAAGAATTTATTCTCAACTATCAACCGATTGTGGCCCTGGATACGGGCATGATTACCGGGTTTGAGGCTCTAGTTCGCTGGATCAGCCCAGAGCTAGGCTTTGTTTCCCCAGGGAAATTTATTCCCCTAGCGGAGGATACAGGCCTCATTATTCCCCTTGGGGAGTGGGTGCTACGGGAAGCCTGCCGTCAGCTGAATGAATGGCAATCCAACAATGTGACGGATATTCCCTTAACCATGAGCGTCAATTTATCCGTTAAGCAATTCTCCCAACCCAACCTGATTGAAACCATTGACCAAATTTTGGCAGAAACCCAACTGCCTAACCAGTGCCTAAAGTTGGAAATTACCGAAAGTGCCATTATGGAGAATTCTGACTCTGCGGCCAAGATTCTCGATCAGCTCAGAGACCGCCAGATTCACCTCAGCATTGATGATTTTGGTACAGGCTACTCTTCTTTAAGCTACCTGCATCGGTTCCCCGTCAATACCTTGAAGGTGGATCGATCTTTTGTCTGTCGCCTAGATGCCGCAGATGATAACGTGGCTATTGTTCAGGCCATTGTTACCTTAGCTCAAACCATGGGAATGGATGTGGTCGCGGAAGGGATTGAAACCACAGAACAGCAACGTCAGCTGGAAAACTTAGGGTGTGAATATGGGCAGGGATACCTGTTTTGCAAGCCCGTGAATGCCGAAACAGCCAGTGAAATGCTCGCCAACAAAAATCACAAATTGTTTTAGGGGCTAGACCACCTTTTATCGTTCTCTTATCCCCGTTAGCTCTGATTTTCCTCGGTCGAGCTGGGGCAACCTAGGCAGACTTAGCGGCGTTGAAACATGCTAAGGGAAAGCACATAGATATAGCCAATTAAGAAGAGCAGTAGAAACGGGAGGGATAGGTAATGGGCGTTGACGACCGCTACGCTGATGGTTAGCAGTAGATACACCACCATAGACAGCTCCAGGTAGGGCACTAAATTTCTGGCGGCGCGGTATTTTCTAGTTTTCCAGTCCTCTTCATTGCTCGTAACGCCATGCTTGGGGGTGCGGACAAAATCGCGCCCCACACGAAACAGGCCATCATAAACGGCTAAAGATTGATTGATACTGAGGCCAATCCCCACACTCATCAGTAAAAAAAGGTTGGAGGTGAGTTTCCACGGCGAATGTTGCCCCCGTTGTTCCTTTTGGGCCACGGAGTAAAAGGCTAATAGACTTAGGGTGGTAATCAGAAATAGCGGTAGGTGGATGGCTAGGCCATATCGCCAGCCCGTTTCGGCGAGAAAAAGTTGATAGGGCAACGATAACAGCAGTAAGACCAATAACAGCAGGTAATTGAAGTTATTGGTGAGGTGAAAAAAGGCTTCTAGCTTGACGTGCCAGGGGGCATTCGAGGTCAAAATCGGTAGCAGCAGTTTCTTCGCCACTTGACTGGCCCCTTTGGCCCATCGAAATTGCTGAGACTTAAAAGAATTCATCTCCATGGGCAATTCGGCAGGCACCACAATATTGGGTAAGTAAATGCACTCCCATCCTTTGAGCTGGGCTCGATAAGACAAGTCCAAATCCTCCGTTACGGTGGTATGCTGCCAGCCCCCCGCATCTTCGATGGTCTGGATCCGCCAAATCCCTGCTGTGCCGTTGAAGTTGAAAAAACACCCGGACCGATTGCGAGACGTTTGTTCCGTGACGAAATGCCCATCCAACATCAAAGCCTGGATTTCTGTGAGGATGGAATAGTGGCGATTAATATGTCCCCAGCGGGCTTGGACCATGCCCACCTTTGGGTCGGCAAAATAGTGAACCATGTTGGTCAAGGTATCGGGGGAAGGGACAAAATCAGCATCAAAGATCATCACCAAGTCCCCGGTGGCGGACTGGAGACCATAGGCTAGGGCTCCTGCTTTATACCCTTTGCGATCGCAGCGATGGATATAGTCAATATTGAGGGGGCGCTGCTTTAGTTCTCGCACCTTTGCTCGACAAATCTCTCGCGTTTCATCCGTCGAGTCATCTAAGACCTGAATTTGCAGCTTATCAACGGGATACTCCAAGGCGGCAACGGCCTCTAGGAGCCGATCCACTACATACATTTCATTAAATAGTGGGAGCTGAATGGTTACCTGGGGCAAGTCAGCGTCGGAAAATTTGTGTAGGGGCGGAATTTCTCGACGACGATGCAGATAATACCGCCAAATAATCGAAATTTTGTGGAAGCTATATATGGCGATCAGCGTCAAAATACCAAGGTATAGCTCAGGAATAACACCTGAAATGCCATCAATGAAACTAATGCCCATATAATGCTTTTCGTTAATTGAATATACTCAGAATTTGTAATAAATTCTGGTTCCCTTGCCCTGTTTAAGGAGGTGGAGGACTGTATTCTATCTCGCCCAGACTAGAGCCAGCTTAATTCAATCTGAGAAGATAATTAGTTTCGGCCCCCGGGCGATCTCTCTTGAAATGGCGTATTTGCTGGGGCCAGGAAGCCTCAAGCTGAAGTCTGATTTAATAGGTGTGAGTTGCCTTTAATAGGTGCAATATCAAAACTCTTATTCAGCTTTCATCTGGAGAGTCGCCAATTTGTATCACGGGGATGACATCGATTTGTTGTATGTTCTTCGTCCCCATGGCTGGAGCGATTTGCTCTTCTATGTGGGGGGAGATATCCATCATCTCTGTATCACTCATGTTTTCTCCGATCCGACCGTAGATCTGAGCCATCTCGCGAGTAGTCTACACCAGGGTGTGCCTGCCATTGAGCTTTTGCTCTGGGACGAGCCTGGAGGTCATATCCTTCGGTGTAAGCAGTTGAAGGAACAGCGTCATCGGTATGCTGTCCAACTCGCCAGCTTCCCTGAAGGCCCTCCTGAATCCAGTCAGCGCACCGAAACTATCCTGGTCGAGTTCAATATCAAAGCGGCCCATTTTGTGAAGCTGATTTATTGCCAACTGGAGAAAACGGCCAAGCTTTATGAGGAGAAGACCTATCGGAAGCACCGTGATTTTTCCTATGCAGGATTCGATTGCCTGCGCCAACAGCTTTTTGATTAATCTGCTTACATGTAAAGTTCCACTGAACTTTTAACTAATCATCTTCCAGCTCTAAAAATCGATCTTGGGCAATGGCAAACCACAGTTGCTGGGCGTGTTTGCCTTGAAGATCGACATTGCGATACATGGGTAAATCATCCACCAATTTGTCTTCCACTCGTCGATAAAAGCGGCGTCTATTGACCTTTTTGCGGCGCAATTGCTGGTCTAAACGTTGGCGATCGCGCAGTTGGTATTGGCCAATGCGATCGCGCACTTCAGGATTAAGCTTACCCATGACTTCTAAAACCTGAAATCCCACCTCATCCCACTGTTCTCGCAAAGGGGCATCCGCTTCACTCCGGGTCAAGGCTCGCCCCTGGTAGTTGGGATATTCCAAGAAAAAGGCTTCGTTGGTGACCTGGTTGAAGTAGCGAGAAGAAACGCCTAGGGCATCAATCCGTTCGAACAATCGGGCTTTGCGAGACAACTCCTCCGGAGATAAAGACGGTGGTTCTTGAGGCTGGGCTGGCTCTTCCTGGCTGACGGGGGCACCAGTGGGAGCCTCAAGGCGCTCACGAATCGCCCAGATAACGCCCCCTAACAGAGTTGCGATCGCCCCCAGAATCATCACTTGTTTCAGCAGGGTAATGGTCCAGTTTTGGACTTTAGTACCGACCTTCGTCACCACGCCTGGCTCTTTAACGATAGGCTCTGCTACAACCGTATGTTGGGTTACTTCAGCCTTAAACTCAGCAATATCTGTTGGCGGCGGTGGCGGAAAATCATCCCCTGTCTGATGGAGTGGGGGAGGCGTCGGTAGTTTTTGTCCTGGAGAAGGCGTGGCCAGATGTCCCAGCTGTTCTAAATCTCTTAGGGCTCGTTGGGCAGAAGGATAGCGGGCATGGGCTTGGGCTGCCACCATAGTCTCTAAAATCCGTGCCAATTCCTCATCCACGCCGAGATGTCGCCATTGGAAGGTCCGAGTATTAGCGTCATAAAATTCTTGGGGGTCTTGGCCCATCAGCATCACTAGAGCCGTTACCCCTAAAGCATAGAGATCGCTATGCTCATAGACTTTTCCCAGTCGAATCTGTTCTTCGGGTGCATATCCGGGCTTCCCGAGAATGGTGGTCCCCCCAAATTTTTGTTCGGGGTTATTGGGATTTACAAACTTACCAAAACTGGCCGTAATTTGCTTAACGCCCCCAAAGTCAATCAGAATCGGCAACCCATCCCTTTGCCGTTGGATCAGATTATCTGGCGAAATATCTCGGTGAATTAACCCCCGACGGTGGATGTAGTCGAGCACCGGTAAAAGCTGAGTTAAAAATCGATAGATTTCGGACTCGGTATAGGTTTGGCCTTGCTTGACTCGCTCTCGCAGCAAAGCTTGATAGGTGGCCCCTTCAACATAGTCTTGGACCAAGCATAGGGACCGATCCTGCGGCCCCATAAACCATTCTCGAAAGTGAGGAATTTGGGGATGATCTAGCTTATAGAGGACTTCTGCCTCCCGCACAAATAGCTCTTTGGCCTTTGTCAGCAGAATTTCGCTACTTTCGCTGGCTGGGGCAAATTCTTTGAGGACACATCGCTCATTGAATCGATGAATATCCTCGACCAAATAGGTACAGCCGAATCCACCCTGACCAAGTTCCCGCACGATGCGGTAGCGGTTGGCAATGGTTGTTGCTGGGGGATGATACTGCTGCGTTGGCATTCAGATGCACTCCACATCGGCAGATTGAAACAGAGCAGGGGCAAGACCCCGATTTCACCCTAAAATCGCGAGCCAAATCGAGTTATTGGCATCTTAGCAAACCCACCCTTGGGAATTTTGGAGGTTGTAGTGCTGCTCGATTCTTTACAAAGGCTAACAAACTCCATCGCCAGCGGGTGTCATCTCAATCACTGCATCTCTGTTAGCTCTATCTCAGTCTCCGTAATCAACATAGACGTTTTGGAACACCCTCTATGTTCCCTAATTCACCTTTTGTGAGTCTCAGAACGAGGGATAAAGGTGTCAATTTAGCATCCCTCGTATACCATGTAGCCAAAAGAAAGCGGTTTGTGGACAGGGTTTATGGTTCGAGAGCAACACAAACAGGCCACCAATGTGATTGGCACGGTCAAAGGACCGGGAGAAAGCGGAAACCAGTATGTGTTCATTACCGCCGATACCCAACACATCAAAATTGGCGAGTTTGTGTCCTATCGCCTCACCCATATCGACAACATCCCCGTTGAAATATTAGGAAAGATTTCAGCCTGCACCCTTGTGGATCATTTGCCGGATCGGATCTTTGCCGATACCGAAATCGACCCTAGCGCCATTGCTTCTCTGATCGGCTTTAAATATTCCAGTCCCGAAATCTATGAAGTCGCTGTGGATGTCATCGGCTACTTCCACCCCAACCTTGGGTTTATGAACCCACGCCAGCCCCCCGAGCCGGGAGCTAAAGTGTATCGGGCTGATGATCAGACTCTAAGGCGGATTCTGAATAAACGCCAAGTAGGGGATGTCGGTTCAGCCACCATTGGGTCACTACTCCTACGGGATCTCGATGCCGTTCCCATTAGCCTTGATGTCAAGGCTCTAGTCAGTACCCATATGGCAATTTTGGCAGGGACAGGTTCTGGAAAGTCTTACACAGCGGGCGTTCTGATCGAAGAACTACTCCGTCCTTACAATCGCGCGGCTGTACTGATCTTTGACCCCCATGGTGAATATGGCACCCTAGAAGCGATGCGGGGTCATCCTGCCTTTAGCAGTGAAGATGGCTATGCCCCTCAGGTCCAAATTCTCACCCCGGAGCAGATCACCATTCGGATTTCCTCCCTCAACTATGCCGATATCAAAATGCTGCTGCCAGAGATGAGTGAGCGCCAGCAAGCCATCCTCAACAAAGCCTTTAATAATCTCCAAGCTCGGAAACGAAAAAATGCCCGCTGGGATATCAATGACTTGATTTATGAGGTCAATGAAGCCGACGTTGTTCAAGATAAAAACGGCAATGAGCAGCCCGGTTCTTCCGCCCAAGCCCTGGAATGGAAACTAGAAAAGCTCGCAAACTCCCCCTATTTCCACGCCTTTGAACATCTCACCCCGCAAGATTTATTTGAACCGGGGCAAGTGACCGTTCTGCAAATGAACGAAATTAGCCAAGAAGAACAGCAGGTGATTTGTGCGGCCATCCTTCGCCAGGCTAACCAGGCCCGCATGAATACCCTCAAAGAAAAAATCACCGCCGAAGACGAAAATTATCTGCCCTATCCGGTGTTTATTCTCCTAGAAGAAGCCCACCGCTTTGCACCAGCCCATGAGCCGTCCCGCTGCAAAGCCGTCATTCGCACCATCCTCAGTGAAGGCCGCAAATTCGGTTTAGGAGTAGGACTAATCACTCAGCGCCCCGGCAAACTGGATTCAGATGTATTGTCCCAATGCATGAGCCAGTTCATTATGCGCATCGTCAACCCAGTCGATCAAGACAGCCTTAAATATGGCGTTGAGGCCGCTGGCCGCGATTTGTTGAAAGAATTACCTGCGCTTACTAAAGGTCAGGTGATTATCTCAGGCATGTGTGTGAATACACCCGTGTTGTGCCAAGTGCGCCTACGCTTAACTGCTCATGGAGGAGAAACCCTAGATGCGCCCTCTCTATGGCAAGCGCACTTCCAATCCCATCGTCTACGGGAACGAGCTGCTGCCAGTGCCCCTCTAGCCGGACGCCGACAAGCTGCCACAGTACGCGGGGTTTCGATTGATTAGAGCTCTTTAGATTAGAGCTATCTGAGGGCATTCCCACAACCTCCAGGAACATTAGGCGTCTGGGATCTGAGGGAAGCTTGGTCCATCTGGGTGGTCCTACTTTGCTTTAGCGCGTAAATTCTTGATCTTGACCTGCTTCCACCAGTCTTGCAGTTCCTGGGGTTCAATGTTGCGCCCATCCACTTCCACCATAAACCGCTTATCCACGAGGAGGCTGAGTTTCCCTTTCTTGGATGCATTGGTATATTCTTCTCGTCCAAAAGCATCGCCAATTTTTAAGCCTTTGCTATAGCCCTCGGTCGATTCTTTACTAAATCGGGCGCTGATCACAAATGGGGCGTAGAGTTGGCGATGGTGGGCCCAGTCAAAGAGCTGCACCTTAACGGTTTTATCACCCTGTTGATAGGATCGACTGGCTTGGCTGATGGCAAACTCGCCAAAGTTTGTGGATTCGCCCTTGGCTTCTGCGGCCTCCCAACCAGATGGCTGGTCGGGTAAACCGGTAATCAAGTCGGTATAGCTGAGGGGATCGACTGGTTTGAGATTCTTGAGTTCTGATTCGATATCTTTGAGATCCTTCTCTAATTTAGAGATTTGATCAATTCCTTTTAGGGGATTCTGGTCAACATCTACGCCCTCAACCACCTCCTGCAAATCAGGAACCCCACCACAGGCAGACAGAAATAGAGCGGAGATGGATAAAAGAAAGGTGATTCTCAGGCACACTCTCTTCGAAAATTCTTCATAAAAAATTCGATCAGGATTATCACTCATTTATCTCAAATCCAATCATTTCAGCAAGGATTAGAATCAGCGACACTTATACATCTGATCAGTAAATTGCGATGAACTTAATCAAAATGCAACTTAGCACTGTCCTAATTACAGGATGCCCTTGGGGCTGGTAAATCTATCGCAGGATGTGTCTGGCTTAATGCTTCTATATCAGTCTTCTCATAGCTTTCAAAGGGCTGATGGATCCACGGATTCTCGGGTAAATAGTCCACATAAAAATGGGGTTTGATTCTAGAACAAGCTTTGTACCACAACACAGCAGTGCGTAAGTCTGCAATCCCATCACCATACCGTTGTTGGAGCCAGATTAGCGTTTGTTCAAGGGTGATACCAGAATCCACTAGGTCATCAACGAGTAAAATGCGGCTTCCCAGGTTTGTGGTCGTCATTGTGAGGGCTTGGCTGACGGTCAGCTGATGGCGGTCTTGCCCGGTGGCTCCCCCATAGGAAGCGGTGGCTAATATGGCTAATGGCTGTTGATAAATGCGAGAGAGTAAATCGCCAACCCGTAAACCGCCCCGTGCTAAACAGATAATTTGATTGAATGACCAGCCTGAACGATAGATTTGGACTGCCAGTTTTTCAATGTGCTGATGATACTCTGACCAAGATACGTAGAGATCTGCCATTCGGGTTTGTTCTATCCACTCAATTTGTTCATGCTACCTCCGTTCACAAGAATAACGATGGCATGAACAAGACTCAATATTATTCTCTATCCCACCCTTAGAGTTGTCAGACAGGGACAATTTTCATTAGGCTAATGATGACTGAGCTGTTTTTGAGGGAACACAACCTGTTATGAATCCTGATATGGTGACCGAATTTCTAAAAAAAGGATTTCATGTAACCCTGGGAGCTACAACTTCAGTGGTGGAATCCCTTCAAGACTCCCAAAAGCGCGAGGAAAATATTTCCCAACTCAATCTTGGCTTTGATCAGCTGTCTCAGATCTGGGCGGACAAAGGGGAAATTACAGAGACAGAAGCTCGCAAAATGATTGATAGCATGGCGACTCAATATGGAGTGAATGCGAATCCCATGTCTTCTGGCAGTTCCACTGCTCCTTCGGCAACTTCCCCCTCCATTGATCCGTCTCTCCAACAAGAACTCAAAACCCTGACCAACCAGTTAGCCAACATTCGTTTGGAATTAACGCAAATGGGTAACCAAGACGACACCTGACAATCATGGGTTTATCCCGACATTGCTCGGAGTTAATTTGGATGCCTCTCTTCTGCACCTAACTGGGTAGTTGGTACTTTGGAGGGCCAAACTAATGCCACCACTCACTTCTAATCAGGCCGTTGCCTGGGGGGCCAATTTAGCTACGACTGTGTTGTTAGGGAGTCTTTTGCAGACTTCAGCACAAGCCATTGAACTCGCCGATGGAACAACGTATTTTGCCAATGTTCCTCGCCTAGAAAATGCTCGGACCACCTACAGCAGTGCCCGTGTCTTTGGAGCGACGTATTACTTTACGTTGCATGTTCCAGACGATGCTGGTGAGCCACTTCGGCGCGTGATGTTTAATCAGCAAGAAGGGGTAGACCCGATATCCTTTAATCTCAAGCGCACTCAAGCCTATCGGAATAAGCAGAAGAAACAACTCCTACCCATAGCCGCAGCTTCTACAGATGAGAAGGGCGCAATCTCGATATTTTTCGACCCACCTATCTCTCCAGGAACGACTGTCACTATTGGTTTGCGTCCCTATCGAAATCCCCGATCGAGTGGCGTTTATCTCTTTGGGGTCACAGCCTTTCCTCAGGGAGAACAAGCTTATGGTCAGTTTTTAGGCTATGGCCGACTCCATTTTTATGATCACTTTCGATGGCCCTCCTATTGGGGGCATTGAGTGAGCTAAAGGCCAGCACCATTTGAGATCAATGACTTTAGGGATCTACAAATAAATAGGGTTTGCTGAAAAAGTAAATTGAGCTAATTCCTGGCATCAAATCGTACAATCAACCCAGTTGTGACGGCCAGGGCCATATTCCTTCACTGGCCCTAGAAAAGCCCCAAGGCAGCCCTGGCAGCTCCATAACGCTTTCCAACACCAGCAATCCCACCCAAAAATGAATGATAAAAGGTGGCGGAGCCACCGCTCTAGATTCATCACCAAGAACGTGATAGCAATCGCACTAGCAGCCGTATCCGCTAACTTCGCCATCACTCGATTCAAGCCAAATCTTCGCTTGGCCTGCCCAAACTTGCCCTCAATTTGGACTCTCACCTTTTCGTCCTCCCGTGCTTGTTGCTTGAGTTGGCCCTGCACCTGGGGGTCTTGTTGAGGTCTTCCTAACGGTGGTCCACTCAATCGGATACCTCGAGCTTTACACCATCGTCGATTAGCTCGGGTTCGATAGATTTGGTCGGCATGGACTGAGAGAGGATAATGGCCAAAGCGACGATGAAAAGCTTCCACTTGATATTGAAGATGCTGGGATTCATTGAACGCATCCCAGCTTAAACGTTCCAGAAACACACATCCGTTGACACAACTGAGGGATAGCTTGGCCCCAAACTCAACAGGTACTCCAGCTTTGCCTCGGACCATCGGTCGGACATGAGGCTGAGTGAGGCTGACAATACGGTCATCTACTCGACGCACGTGCTGTTGATACATCCACTCTTGCTGTCGAAAGACTTCATGAATCACCAGCAACAGACGGTACTGTCGCCGGGACAGTCGGGACAGAGACGCTCCTAAAGCTATCAATCCATCAATGTGGGCTAGATTCCGACGCACATAGCCCAACTGCTGACGAATCCCTTTACGAATCAGCTTGCGACTCGGTTGACGTTTCTTGGCAATGGCCAGATAAGCTTTGCGGGCCTTTTGGCGGTAGGTGCGAGGTTTGCCCTTGAGAGACAGCATGACTTGAGCATATAAAGCATCAAGGATGGCTTCACTCGCTTTGCGGGCATCATTGAGCAGATCTAAGTCTGTCGGATAGCGAATATCGGCTGGCGCACAGGTCGCGTCTATCAACAATTGGCCCTGGTTGGGAGGGGCAGGAGGCTCATCTTCGTCATCTTCAGGAGAAGGAGATGACTCAGGGACATCACAACAGGAGAACCCTCAGATGCGAGCACTGATTCCACGACTGCGTCGTTGACTTGAGTCAGTAGCTCTAGATTCAACCGTTGGCGAAAGTGAACCAGCATGGAGGCATCAAACGGAGCACTCTCTCGATATTCACTAAAACCCAGAAAGTACTGCAAGTAGGGGTTCTCTCGAATCTGTTCTACGGTCTCTGCATCGGATACACCCAGTTTCTCTTTGATGATTAAGGTCCCTAAGGCCACACGAAAGGGTTTGGCAGGTGCCCCCATGGTCTGACTGAATTGCTCTGCATACTCTGACTCAAAGCTCTCCCAAGGAATCAGCTCGGCGAGTTTGACCCAGCGATTCTCTTCTGATAGTTTGCCTCCGAAGGGCAAGTAGAAGTTCTTAAAGGACAGTTGACCGGGGGATGGACGACGATACATTGGGGTGCATGTGCAAAGGTTTTGAGTATTTTGAACGATTTTCCTTGCACTTCTCAAGGGCGCTCAACACTTGGATACACTGCAAATATTCAACCTTAGACTTTCGAAGCAAGCCCTAAATAAGGTACCCATCAATTGGGCACAATCTTGATATCCCATTTGGGTAACGCTTCAGAACATAGCCATTGTTGTTTGTAGGCTTCTAGCTCATCTGAGGGCACAGTAATGTTCTTTTCATAGGTGCCCTCAATCAAATGAACCAAAGGCTTCAATCCATTCCAGGTCATATTCGATGCCCACTGGACAGCCGTATCAATGGAGTTGAGGATAGTGCCATTCCAATATTGTTCCAAGGCTGCCCAACATCGCTCAATCGGATTGTATTTGCTGTGATAGGGCGGATAGTAAATCAGATGAACCGATAATCGTGTCATTTGGACAAACTCAACCATACGCTTGATAAATTGTGTGCGGTTACTGCGCACTGCAGAGCCGCCATCAAGGTTAATTTCTAATCCCTCTATCTGAGGATAGTTATCGTGATGTTCGCGCCACCAAGCCTCTAAACAATCAACAATAAAATCAGTAGTTTCAGCAGACTGACCAAAGTAAATTGACAGTTGCCCTGCGAGCACATCGAGAATCCCGAAGGGTACCAAAATAGCGTCCCAATGGTCATCATGGTCATTGGCTTTTGTCGCGTCTAGGGTACGAGCTTTGCCGCCACGAGAGAGGTTGCCAATTTAACTTTGGCTTTGCTATCAATCGAGATGCGCAATAGGTTGGGGGCCGCATCGGCAGCATAATTGGCTTGAGCGATATTGCGAAAATCGCATCGGTTTGCGGCAGTTTTTTCAGGGGTTTAACTTTTGGGTTTTTAAGCGATAACCCATTCGATTCAATAGATTGCCGATGGTTTGACGGGTTGGTAATGCCTCATCGCTGTAGCCTTTCTCCTCAATCAATGCCTCACGCACGGCCCTGGCACTGATACGGGTGTAGTACAACGTTGATTTGAACTTCGGATCAGCTTGGGCTTCACCATCAACTAAATCCCGAATGTCAGTTGCTAAATGGGGTAGTTTCGTTTCGCTAAGCTGACGACCTCGGGCTTGATAGTTGTCAACGCATCTAATGCCAGTCCGTCGTTCATCAAGGCCCAGTTGAACACTGGTACGTCTCCAACCTAAATGACGCTCAGCTTTGCGGGCAGAGCCGTCCAGGTAGTCTTCAGCCACTTTTGCCATGAATGCTCGCTTGTGTGGGCCTGTCAGTTTCTTGGCGGCATCTCGAAACGTCTCTTTTATAGGGGCATCTAGCATCAGATATCCTCAAAACAATCGGTCAATCATGTATTGACTTGTTTCTTAGATTCGCAGGTACTTTATTTCTTGGCAAGTCCCTTAAAGCATATAACCCCCGCCATTCGGCGGGGGTTTGTTTGTCTATAAAAGCTCTGTATATGAATCTATATTAAGCAAAAATCTTAGAGATGGCTGTAGCTTACGCAACAAGTTTAATAAAAGTTTTTAATTTAATTCTTGAAAATTAAATTAAAAACCTAATGAATCGATTGGATCGTCACTCCAGGGCGTATCACCCCTTATATATCAGCCCTCTTCTTTACCCGCCATAGTGATGTCAGTCTGGATTTATGCCCAAGGGCAGGTGATAGCGAGAGGGTGACGCGGGGCAAGTTTCGAGTGATCCAAGCGGGCTCTAGTACAGAAGTGTTGCACTGGAGCCTGCTCTTTTAGTAGGTAAATAAGGATGTACTGGATATCTCCCTAGTTCAGCAAACTCCGTAGCATCCAAGCTGTCTTTTCATGAGTCTGCATTCGCTGAGTGAGCAGATCAGCGGTAGGCTCATCATTTGCCGCATCTGCTAGTGGAAATACAGATCGAGCAGTACGAACGACGGCCTCTTGGCCTGCAACGAGTTCTTTGATCATCTCTTCAGCAGTGGGAACTCCCTCTGCTTCTTCAATAGAAGTCAGTTGGCTATATTCTTTATAGGTCCCTGGAGCTGGGAATCCCAAGGTTCTAATGCGTTCAGCAACGGCGTCTACAGCGAGTGATAGCTCGTTATATTGTGCTTCAAACATTAAGTGAAGGGTTTGGAACATGGGGCCCGTAACGTTCCAATGGAAATTATGTGTTTTGAGATAGAGGGTGTAAGTATCGGCGAGGAGACGGGATAAACCCTCAGCAATGTGTTGACGATCGTTTTCTGAAATACCGATATTGATAGGAGGTGCTTGCATGGTGATTACCTCAAAAAAACACTACGGGATGGACATCTAAAGATACTGGAATACAGGGGGTGCTTCTACTCAGACGTTAGGCTAAATGTCGCTGGAGTACTGAGCGTGGGGCACGGCGAACACAACAGCGAATGGTCTGATGTCCCAATCGAGTACAGGCTTCAAAACGATGGCATCCTGAGAACCCGTAATATTGACCTTCAACTTCTAGGACTTCAATCGGAGTTTGCAGACCAATTTCTGCAATGGAGACCATTAAGGCTTCGACTCGCTGCTGATCATTTTGCCGATAAAGGGGGCGACGAATGGATTGAAGGGGGAGGTCTAGGATGCGAGCCATAAGCGAGTGCCATTCAATAGTTAAATCATAGTCGTTATGACTTCGCTTTGCAATGGGTAATTTATCTTACCTCCCAACACCTCTCCATGGATGAGGCCTGCTCATTTATAAACGGCCGAAAAATGACCTAGGACTCTGCTAAGAAGCTGTCTATGTCGGGAACATCCACCCAGGCTGCTTGGTGATGAGACTGGTGAGCCAAGTCCATGAGCAGTTGTGAATAGATCCCTTCCTTGAGGGAGGGAGCGGTGGCTTGACCTTTTTGAATCATTTCTACCCAATGCTCGACGACTCTCATGGTTGGGGCAATTCGACCGTCAGGATAGGTTTGTTTAAATTGCAGCCAATCGGAGATAGGAAGGTCTTGTAACTCAGCACCAGACTGACTCCCTTGTAACTGGAAGCCGTGGATATAGTCCTTGGGATTTTGGCTACCGAGAACTAAGGTGCCCCGATCTCCGTAGACTTCTACCCAATGTCCGCGACCGGCATAGGTCGTCGCACTAATATTAATCTGGCAAGTACAGCCATCTTGCAGCTCCAACATCAAAACGCAAGTATCATCGGCATCCACAAGCTTTGCTTTGCTACTGTCCGGATCAGGGCGAGCAGGAATTGTGGTGATTAGTCGGGCACAGAGCCGCTTTACTGGCCCAAATAACCAGGCAACATAATCGAAGGTATGGGAGGCCAATGCACCTAGAGAGCCACCCCCTAATTCTTTGCTAGCATGCCAACTCCAAGGGCGATTCGGATCAGCCCGTCCTGGGACGAGCCAGTCGATCTTGATCAGTCGGGTTTGACCTACGTAGTTTTGGGTGAGTAAGGTTTTGAGCTGCATCCAGGCTGGCACAAATCGAAACTCAAAGTTGAGGGTTGCCTGCAAGTTTTGCTTTTGCATCAGGTGATAAAGTTTGCGAGCATCCCCGGCATTAAGGGTGGTCGGTTTTTCCAGAAATAAATGTTTGCCGGAGTTGAGCACCATCTCTGCCATCTCGTAGTGCTGGAAGGGAGGGGTTGAGATGCTAACCCCCTGTATATCGGGTCTTCCCAGGATCTCAGCTAGGTTATTAGAGGCAAAGGGGATGTTGTTTGCGGATGCGATCGCAGATGCTTTATCGGCATCTCGGTTATAGACCGCCAAGAGCTGGGTCCCAGGAAAATCTCGAAAAGCGGGGATATGAACCTTTTGACCAAACCCAGTACCGACGACGGCGACACCGATTGCAGATTGAGAAGCGTGTTCAGCTGACATAGATTTAATTAGGTGCAATGAACAAATTGGCACAATCCGTATCATACCGACCGCCAGGGAATAGCTGAATGCATAAAATCGATTTCGCCAGATTCTTTAGGATTTATCCCTGATTCTGCCTCAGCAATCGTCTTAAATTGATTAGACTGTATATGCGAACTAAACGGTTCAATCCATTGGATGACATTATAGAACCGTTTGATTTTGTTTATCTCTGTCCTTCTCACCTATTGCATCAATGACAGATTCAACAGCAGAATCCATCCTGGCAACCACCACGGGGTTACTGACGTACTATTGCTACGAAGCTGAGAGCCAAGCTCAAGACTCTTTGTTGGATCGTTGGTTTGGAGATTATTCCCCTGAATGGGTACGGCTGGCCCTGATTGAGTCCTTGTATCGAGGGCGGTATAAAACAATCTCTGTGGGCGGATTGCTAGCTGATTGGAAGCGAAAAGGACAGCCTCTATATCACTTCAACCGAGAATTCGAAGCCCTGATTTGTCACAAATTCCCGCAAATTAAGTTTAAGCAAGCAGACACATCAGTTGACTCGCAGACTAAACTCCAACCGCCCGTGTTGAGTAAGAGGCAGACTCCACAACCGAAATCAACGATTGTAGCGACAGAAGTTAACAAGGTATTGAATCAGCCAGAAGCTGATTTTCTGATGGAGCAAAACTTACAGAGGTCTGAACCAGACATGGGCTCAAGCTTGGATGAGAACAGGATGCCCATAAGTCATAAGCTATGGAGTTTTGTCGCTGAGGTGTCTAGTAACCAGTCCCTAACGTCTGGCTATTCTCATCCCTCATCGCTAGGGAAGGATTTGAACGCTCCTTCAGAAAAATCTGTATGGGACAAAATATCTCAAAAGACTGAGGTAGCCCCAATTGATCAATTTATTCCTAACCAAGAAGTTCCTGAACATTACCAGAAGTTGGTAGGATTAGTCTCCAATCGAACGACCCATTAGTGCTAAAAATCAAGCTAAGGTGAGCCATATCTATTGATATTTTATCTTCTTGATTTCTGCCCCATAAACTCACCAGATTTGAAGCTCAGAAGAGACTTGATCCCGATCTCGATTTTTAAGACTTTGAGAGAATAATGAGCCATCCTAGAGTACTTTTTCCTCTCCTTTGGTTCAGTGGACAAGAACTGCTCAAAGACCCTATACTGGACCCTCATCATCTGTTTAGCGTTTTGGTACTAGGAGGGAACTATTCCTGAACAGCTAACCCTGACCGTAAGCTTACGAGGCACACGAGATATCAGGGAGAAATACCAACTTTTTCGCCTCACAGGCTTACTAGATGCGTTTTCAGAGCCTGTTTTTCGTAAGGTTATGACCAAGTGTCTAGATGACAGCCCCTTTCACGTTATTTTGGACCTTTCCAAAATTGACTTTATTGACAGCTCGGGCTTGGGAGTACTCGTGCAGTTGGCTAAAAAAGCACAAACTGCTGGGGGATCATTCCAAATTGTCTCTAATCCAAGAGTGACCCAAACCGTGAAGCTGGTTCGATTGGAAAGTTTTCTGTCGTTGCAACCCAACGTGGATACTGCGATCGCAAATGTTGATAAATAACTCGAGCTATCGTTTTCAACCCATCGTGATAGTTAATCCAGTTAAAAATCATATCTAAAATAGATTCCTGATGTCCCTCCTTGTTGCTTAGTACCTGAGCAACAGCGATGCTATATTGTCTCCCCTTTCCATTCCTCCAACCAGCGTCCCTTTCTCTTGCAGAAGTGCGGTCAGTTTCGCCAGCAGCACTGGCCTATATCGGAGATGCTGTCTTTGAGCTATATATAAGACGTTACTGCCTTCTGCCTCCATCTCGGTTGCGAGACTATCACCAGAAGGTCGTGTCTTATGTTCGGGCTGAGACACAGGCTGAAATGGTTCGAGACCTTTATCCTCTGTTGTCAGATGATGAGCAAGCAATCCTCAAGCAAGGTAGAAATGCTGCGGCAGGAGGCCCTAAAAGAATTAATCTAGAGACTTATCAATACGCAACGGGTTTTGAAGCCTTGATTGGTTATCTCTATCTTACGGATACCACTCGCTTGGAAGATCTGCTAGCTCAAATTAAGTTTGATCGCTCATCGCCTGATCCTGCTTAAAATAGCTTCAGTTTAATTTTGCCCTGCACGTAGTATTTGTCCCGTAGCTCGAGAGTTTCATCCCTATGACTAAAGCGCGGCCATCCCATAATAATCACGGTAAAAGTAAGCCGCGCAAACCACAGCGCTCTTATTCATCAGCCAAAAAGTCCCATCGTCAATCGACGTCCTCACGGCCACCTCAGAAACCTAGAGTGTTGCCTAAAGAGCCTGCCCAGGTTGAAGAGGAGAAGGGAGACTTAATCTATGGACGCCATTCAGTTCTGTCAGCCCTGGAGCATCAACGGTCTTTAAACCGGGTTTGGATTGTGTCTCGTCTCCGTTACGATCCCCGCTTTCATAGTCTTCTCAACCAAGCCAAATCTCAAGGCACCATTATTGATGAGGTGGATCATCGGCGACTGAATCAACTGACCCAGCAAGCAACCCACCAAGGGATCGCTGCTCAAGTGGCGGCCTATGAATATTTAGATATCTTGACGTTGATAGAGCAAGCTAACGCTGCTAACCCTAAACCCGTCATTATTGCTGCTGATAGTATTACTGATCCCCATAATCTAGGAGCTATGATTCGAACGGCTGAGGCTTTAGGGGCGCAGGGGGTGATTATTCCCCAAAGGCGAGCTGCGGGGGTCACTTCAGTGGTTGCTAAAGTAGCGACCGGGGCCTTAGAAACTTTGGCGATTGCTCGGGTGGTTAACCTTAACCAGGGACTTGAGCAGCTTAAAAAAGCTGGATTTTGGATTTATGGGTTGAGTACTTCAGCACCACAATCTATCCATACCGTGACTTTTACAGAGCCCACTGTATTAGTGATTGGCGCTGAAGGTCCAGGGTTGAGTGTTTCCACTCAGCATCATTGTGACCAAATGGTGTCGATCCCATTGCAAGGGAAAACAGCCAGCTTGAATGCGTCTGTAGCAACGGGTATGGCCCTTTATGAGGTCTATCGTCAACGTTGGGTAGAAACCCTCCATTTGCATCCTTGACGTATACAGATGTTACAGAATATAAAGAGGCTCTACCCTAAACTATTAGCCGAGATGGTTTGAAATTAGGATCTAGCATTGCAGAGGAAAATGTTTTCACCATGACGACAAAAGATAACACTACAGATTTGTCGAGCCGCTTTGCCGAATTCTATAATCGCTTAGGATTAGCCTGGTGGGTTGAAATCAAGACATCTTCGCCGGTTTGCATCTATTTTTTTGGCCCTTTTATCAGTCAAAAAGACGCAGAAGAGGCTTTACCTGGTTATATTGAGGACCTAGAGGCTGAGCAGGCTCAAACGATTGTGACGGATGTCAAACGCTGCAAACCGACCCAATTGACGGTTTGTGATGAACCCGATGTTGAGCCCGTTATCCCTGTCAAAATCAATCCCCAACTGAATTGAGAGTGGCCCTAGGAGTCTTCTTCAGCCATATCTGCAGATCTCGCTCTATCTGTTCAGGTATTTCCCAGGGCAGCAGATGGGCGGTTTGCTCATAACAAATCCACTCACTGATCGGGATCAGTTCAGCAGTGGTTTGACTAGAGGCTGGCGTAATGTGGCGATCTTGAGCCCCTGCCAATACGAGGCAAGGACACTGAATTTCTTTGAGTTGCTCCTCTTGGTTATATCCCTGCCGTAAAGCTTGATTGAGCGCCGCTTGGGCATATTTAGAAGTGCGAATAAAAGCTGGAACTGCGTAGCGAGCTAAATATTCATAGGCCTTCGGGGTTTGCTGCACTATTAAATAGCGAAACAAGGAGCGCTTTCCCAGCAGATTGATATTCCAACGCCAGCCCGGTCGTAGCCAGTTGATGATCCCTGCCAGACCTGTAAAGAGATTGTCTTGCCAGGTAATGGGAGGGTGATTACTGCGAGGATAGGCTGCTGTCGCCACTAGAATGAGCCCGCTGACGCGTTCAGGATAACGGACCGCTAACTCCATCGCCAAAATGCCGCCTAAAGACCATCCTAGAATCAAACATTGTTGAATATGATTTTGGTCGAGTAGGTGGATCAGATCTTGAAGGTGATCCTCCATGGTAAAGGCCGCACGGGTTTGACTCTGACCATACCCCCGTAGATCAGGAGATAAAGTTTTATATTTTTTTGATAAAAAATGGGTAAAAATACCCATGCACTGGCCTGAGCCTGGATGGCCGTGTAAGCAGAGAATGGGGAAGCCTGCCCCAGAGATCTCAACGGCTAAGCTAGGGGAAGATAAAGGATCTTTGGTCACGGTGCTTAATGGGGCTTAGCTTCCTGAACGATGCTCAAGCATGGACTGCACAAACCGTGCAAATAAATAATCCGCATCATGGGGACCAGGGCTGGCTTCAGGGTGATATTGCACGGAGAAGACCGGTAAAGATTGGTGTTTTAGGCCAGCGATGGTCTGATCGTTGAGATTTAGATGGGTAACTTCCACTTCGGCCTGGGCCATGGATTCAGCACTCAAGGCAAAGCCATGGTTCTGACTAGTGATTTCAACCTGCTGCTGTAGTCCTGCCGGTTGATTCAGCCCTCGATGGCCAAATTTGAGTTTGAATGTATCGACCCCCAGAGATAATCCCAATAACTGGTGTCCCAAGCAGATGCCAAACATGGGCTTTTGTTCGGCCATCAGGGTTTTGGCTGTTTCAATACCTACCGTGACAGCGGCTGGATCTCCAGGACCGTTGGATAGGAAAATACCGTCTGGTTGATGGCTGAGAATATCAGCGGCAGAGGTATGAGCTGGAACTACAATGATTCGACATCCATAGCTTGCTAAGCGTCGCAGGATGTTTCGCTTGATCCCAAAATCGATGGCGACGACGGTCAGAGGGGGTTGAGTTGAGTCTGCAGGGGGAATGGACTCGCTAAATTCCCAATCTATAGGGGTTGGGTCGACCCATTCGTAAGCGGTATGGGTGGTGACCCGCTCTGCCAAATTCAACCCTTCCATGGAGGGAGCTTGCAACACCGTTTCTAGCAAAGCGTTCGAGTCTAGTATTTCAGTGGAAATGGCGCCATTCATGGCACCAGCGGAACGGATCTTGCGAGTTAGGGCTCGTGTATCAATGCCGTAAATTCCAGGGATATGGTGTTGTTGCAGGTAGTTGGATAGGGTGTGGGTGGACCGCCAATTGCTGGGTTGGTGACAAAGATTGCGGGCAATGGCCCCTTTGACTTGAGGACGGTCTGATTCTTCGTCTTCAATATTGACGCCCGTGTTGCCGAGTTCAGGATAAGTAAAGGTGACGAGCTGTCCACAATAGCTGGGATCTGTGAGTACTTCTTGATAGCCGGTCATGCCAGTATTAAAAACGACTTCCCCCACTGCAGTGCCAGGTGCGCCAAAGGACCACCCGCGATAGGAACTGCCATCAGCTAGAACCAAGAGGGCGGGTTGGGAATCAACGTTGAGCATAGGGATGGATGGGGCGAATATCGAGTGGTTAAAAGGCAGGCTAATAGTAAACCTTAGTAAAGAATCGCACTTTCTGGAGTGCCTCTTCAATCACCTTCAAGAGTTGACGATGAAAATGGGCAGCATTGTATTGAGGGGGCGTTTGAAATTGAGAAGCGAGTAAATGCACCACTTGGGCGCCAACGTTATGGCTAGCAAGGGTTAAGTCTTCGGCTGTGGAGACCAACCGTTCTTGATCCTGTTCTGCGAAGGCCGCTTTCATTTGCTCTAGGCTTTGCTGGGCCCGTTGCCCATAGGTTTCTAAAATCTCATGCTCAAATTCTCCATCTCCACCTGAAACCGTTTGAAGATGTTTCAAGTTGATGGGTAACTCCCGAATAAACAGCAAAGTGAATTTATCAGAGGGGCCAAAGTTGATCCGATCGCCGAATTGTAGGGGGTGTTGGTGGCCGGTGGGCAACGGTACCTCATTAATATAGGTGCCGTTAGTGCTGTCTAAATCTGCGATCGCACATTGGTCCCGTACCATATGTAGGCACGCTTGTTGCCGCGAGACCACCTCAGAATTGGGAAAATCGAGTACGTCAATATGAGGATAACGTCCTGCCCCAGCCTTCCCAATCAAAATAGGGTTGATCTGAGCTGGCAAGGCCAATAGGGTTCCAGATTGAACATGCAGGAGGCGAAGAGACTCTTGCTGAAACTGGGTTGCATGAGGATCCAATTGTTCAACGAACTCGCTTTCAGGGCCTAGATTCACTGCTTTTAGACCCGGATAGGGGTTCTTAAGATAGGTAAAACTATTCTTGGCAATGAGATTTGCAGGCAAAAGCCTCAGGCCGCAATGATAGCAATATCGCGCAAATTCAAGTTGGGTCGCGCCACAATTTTGACAGCAAGGGATGTCAGTTAAGTCTTGCTGACATTGAGCACAGGTACTCTGCTGTTCGGGCTCATTTTGATAAAAACAATAGGGGCAGAGCCGGTTCATGACCCTTGCATCAACGGGGGACAGCGACACGATAGCATTTTTCCATAAAGGCAGGTAGCACAGCAGTCTGGTGGGTTCATTTCAGGGGTGTTGCTGCCACCTAAGAAAAACCGTCGCTGAGTCTCGGAGTGAAAATGCCAGGGTCATTTAAAGCCCTGAGATCAGCTCCTTTGTTCGGCTGAACCCTTGCTAATATTGAGAGTCCCGTTAAAGTATTGTAAAGACGTTAAGCCAATCTCATTCGGCTTAACCCTGCCCAGTAGGATTCAGATCATTTGAAGGAGCGGTCCAGATGAATGCGGCTGAGCAAGTCACAAACCCTGAATCTGCCACTAAAATAGCTGCCATTGTTAACTTATTTAAGCGGCAGTTCCCTGATGTCAAAGCCAACCTGAAGCCTTGGACCAATGACCCCGATACCCTGGAATGGGTGGATCCCTATTCCATCGATATGGGGTTTAATTTGCCTGCAGGACATACTCTGGTTCAACTACGAATGCATGACAACCGTTTGATTGGCATTGAAGCCTCCTGTTTTGGTCCGTTTGGCAGTCAACGATGGCGGTTCTCAACCATCGGCGATTGGACCTTTCTCGGCAACACCCCTCCTCCTGCAGGATTTCAATCGAAGCTCAAGCAAACTTTTCATGAAATTTTTCAGCTATATAACGCTGCTTCCGAGTAGATCGATATAGACTCAATATCGTCCCGTTCTCGGGGTTTTGCTTTGCTCTTCAATTCAGTCCTCTGCCAGTAAGAGACCCCATGTCCCTCCGCAAATTGTCTTGGTCCACTGCGGCCCCTTATCTCTTCTTAGCCCCTGCCCTCTGTGTTCTCAGCTTGAGTGTATTTTGGCCAGCGCTACAAGCGTTTTATCTGAGTTTTACGCAGTTTGAGACCCTGGGCCAAACCCCAGAATG
This sequence comes from Acaryochloris sp. CCMEE 5410, assembly GCF_000238775.2. Classification (NCBI taxonomy): domain Bacteria; kingdom Bacillati; phylum Cyanobacteriota; class Cyanophyceae; order Acaryochloridales; family Acaryochloridaceae; genus Acaryochloris; species Acaryochloris sp. CCMEE 5410. The sequence goes on from NZ_AFEJ02000001.1 coordinate 1,460,651, forward strand.
GATTGGTCTGGGTAACTTTGAGCGGCTTTGGACGGACGATGTCTTTTGGCAAAGTTTGAAGAATTCGTTGATTTACCTGATTGGTGTCGTTCCCATCTTGGTCATCCTGCCCTTGGGCTTAGCGATTCTTGTCAATCAGAAACTGAAAGGAATTCATTGGTTCCGCGCCGCTTATTACACCCCAGTTGTGATTTCCATGGTGGTGGCAGGCATTGCCTGGAAGTGGCTATACGATGAGCGTGGCTTGCTGAATCAAGGTATTCGTCTGATTACCCAGAATCCGCTAATGGAAACGATTCTTGGTCAGTTGGGCTGGACCGGCGAACCCATCGTTTGGCTGCAAAATCCGGATATTGCACTTTACTGCGTGATGGCGGTTACGGTTTGGAAAGGGTTGGGATATTACATGGTGATTTATTTGGCGGGGTTACAAGCAATTCCCCCAGATCTCTATGAGGCCGCCGCAATTGATGGGGCAGATGGCTGGCAAAAGCATTGGGATATCACCATTCCCTTGATGAAGCCTTATCTAATGCTAGTGTCCGTCATTTCAGCCATCTCAGCTGCCAAGGTGTTCGAAGAAGTCTATGTCATGACCCCTGGAGGCGGCGTTTTGGGGAGTACGATTACGATTGTGGCTAATTTATATGAACAGGCTTTTTCGGAAGTGGGCAATGGCTATAGCTATGCCTGCGCTATGGGGCTCGTATTATTCCTGCTGATCTTTGGGTTATCGATTTTGAATTTAAAGCTGGGACAGCTCCGAGGGTAATCCGTGATCTGAAGGAGAAATCTAATAAATATCCAACAAAACTGGACGATTTGATAAAAACGTAATAGAATCCAGCACGTTTACAATTTAAGTGCAGATAAAATAACCTAGTTATAAATTCTTCAAAGGTAGGAAATAGTGGGCCTTTTCAGTCGCTTCTCTCGGGATATTGGCATTGACCTTGGTACAGCAAACACCCTGGCATATGTATCAGGTAAGGGGATTGTGCTGCAAGAACCTTCAGTGGTTGCAGTCGATCAAGTCACAAAGCAAACCCTAGCCGTAGGGGCTGATGCCAAAATGATGTTAGGCCGTACCCCTGGTAATGTCGTTGCAATTCGCCCCCTAAGAGATGGTGTGATTGCAGACTTTGAGAAAGCTGAACTGATGCTCCAGCATTTTATCCGTCGGGTTCATGGGGGTAAAAGCTTAGTGTCTCCTCGTGTGGTCGTGGGTATCCCTAGTGGTGTGACGGGCGTAGAGAGACGGGCCGTTATGGAAGCCGCCAGCCAAGCGGGGGCCCGAGAGGTTCACCTGCTAGATGAGCCAGTGGCTGCAGCTATTGGGGCAGGACTCCCCGTGGATGAGCCGACTGGAAATATGATCATCGATATCGGAGGGGGCACCACCGAAGTTGCGGTGATGAGTTTGCAAGGCAGTGTGATCAGTGAATCGGTTCGGGTTGCGGGAGATGAATTGACCGAGTCGATTGCTCAGTACATGAAAAAAGTCCATAACCTGGTGATTGGTGAACGGACTGCTGAAGATATCAAAATCCGCATTGGCTCGGCCTATCCTACCAACGATAATGATGATGCCAATATGGAGGTTAGAGGACTCCACCTCCTATCTGGACTCCCACGAACGGTGTTGGTCAAGGGACCTGAGATTCGGGAAAGCATGACGGAGCCTCTCTCTTCCATTGTGGAAGCCGTGAAGCGGACCCTAGAGCGGATGCCCCCTGAATTAGCAGCAGATATTGTGGATCGCGGCATTATGTTGGCGGGGGGTGGTGCCTTGCTAAAGGGGTTAGATAAGTTGATCAGCCATGAGACGGGGATTGTGGTTCACATTGCGTCTGATCCGCTCTGTTGTGTTGTGATGGGCACGGGTCTGGTTTTGGAGAACTTCCAGCAGTTTTCTCGTGTATTTTCTAACCCAACGACTGTTCTTTAAGTCATTGGGCTGATTTAGAGACCTTCAGGATGATACTCTCAAACGGAGAAACGTCCTCACTGCCCCATTTAGGCTCATAACAGATGAGTTAAGGTGATTTGATTCATCTTTAATGCCTCTATACAATCAAGCCAGTTATTGAGTGCTGGGTTGGGGGGCTGATTCAGTTCTCAGGCCGGTCGGGGGATCCGTTCTTTAGTTTGATTGTCAATGCTTTTTCTGTTTCGTTGGTGGGAACGGTATCGTTTAGGGTTAATCCTAGCTATTTTGTGCCTAGGAGGAGCGTGGGTATTTAGCCGTTCTCAAGGGGTGGGCTTGCTGGAAGTCTTTCGGTTTGCCCATCGACCGGTGCAGCCGGATGCTGTTAGGCAAAAAGAGCTGGTGGATGCCCAAACGAAACAGCTCCGTCAGCAACTGGCTGATCTGGAATCTCGAAATCAGACCCTCCAGGAGCTGGTTGATCATAAAAGTGTGAAAAGCAAGCAAGCGATCGCAGTTTCAATACTGGGGCGCAGTGGGGATAATTGGTGGCAACAGTTAACCCTGAGCAAAGGCGAAAATCATGGCATTAAAGTGGGTTCCGTGGTATTTGCTCCGGGGGGACTAGTGGGCCGGGTGACCGCTGTTTCTCAAAATACTAGTCGAGTCTTATTGGTTACCGATCCAACGAGCCGCATTGGGGTGATCGTTACCCGGAGCCGCCACATGGGCATCTTTCAAGGCCAGTCCAGTACAGAAGCTCTGATCACCTTCTTTGACAAAGATCCAGATGTGAAAGTGGGAGATGCAGTGGTTACCTCTTCCCTCAGTCGCCTATTTCCTCCGGGGCTGCCAGTCGGTAAAATTAAGACTTTGAAATTAGAGCAAAATTACAATCCTCAGGCCATTGTTGAATTGGCAGTCCCGATTAGCAAGCTGGAATGGGTTAGCGTATACCTGAATGATCAAACCTCTCTCCTTCAGAAAACAGTCCCCGCTTCCCCTTAATCTTTGGAATGCTGCCATCGTGGTTGGATCGGTGATGATCTGTGCCTTGATGCTGCTGTTTCGGTTGCCGGTTATGGTGCTGTCGGGGGTGGGGCCGAATTGGTTGCTGGTGTGGGTGGTGACCTGGAGTATTAAGCGCTCCTCGCTCCAGGGCATTGTGGCGGGTATTTGTTTGGGGCTGATTCAAGATGGTCTGACGGCGGCTCAGCCGACCCATACGGTGGGTTTAGCCCTAGTGGGGTTGCTGACAGGACGCATCAACAAAAAACGCTTTATCCAGGAAGACTTTATCTCCATCGCCCTAATCGTATTTGGGATGGCTCTGATGGTGGAGGCTGTGGCTGCGATTCAGTTTGGCCTAGGGGGGACCCATCGACTAGAGGATGTGTGGCTGCATTTGCGGCAAACGGCCCTAAGTTCTGGGATTCTCAGTAGCTTATGGGCTCCAGTGGTTTATTTCCCGTTGAACCGGTGGTGGACTCGATATCATCGGTTATTGGGAATCGAATAATTAACCGACACCCACATAAAAATTGTTCTCGATCGGCTTTGATCCTTGGCGAATAAATTGAGCGAGTGGGGATCAATTCTCAAAATGTGATCAACGCGACGGCCTGAAATCGACTACAGTAGAGGATAGCGAAACAAGCAAATTGACGGGAGACGACTCCGGTATGCATCTGAGTGAAATTGTCCACCCTAACCAGTTGCACGGGTTATCTATTTCGGAACTGAAGCAAATTGCTAATCAGATCCGGGAAAAGCATTTAGACACTGTGGCGACGAGCGGTGGCCATTTAGGACCGGGGTTAGGGGTTGTTGAACTGACCCTAGCGCTCTATCAAACCTTAGATTTGGATCAAGATAAAGTGGTGTGGGATGTCGGACACCAAGCCTATCCCCACAAACTGATTACGGGACGATACGAGCGGTTCCATACCCTACGCCAGAAAGATGGTGTTGCGGGTTATCTCAATCGTCGGGAAAGCAAGTTTGACCACTTTGGTGCGGGACATGCATCCACCAGTATTTCATCGGTTTTAGGAATGGCCTTGGCCCGAGATGCCAAGGGAGAAAACTTTAAAACAGTCGCAGTCATTGGCGATGGCGCAATGACGGGTGGGATGGCCCTGGAAGCCATTAACCATGCGGGGCACCTTCCTCATACTCGGATGCTCGTGATCTTAAACGATAACGACATGTCCATTTCTCCCAATGTGGGCGCCATGTCTCGTTATCTAAATAAGATGCGTCTGAGTCCTCCGATTCAGTTCTTGTCCGATAACTTTGAAGAACAGCTGAAGCAGCTTCCCTTTGGGGAGCAGGTCGCTCCCGATTTGAAGCGGCTGAAAGGCGGTATGAAGCGCTTGGCGGTTTCCAAGGTTGGTGCGGTATTTGAAGAGCTGGGCTTTACCTATATGGGCCCTGTAGATGGCCATAGCCTGGAGGAGCTGCTGGCAACTTTTAAGGAAGCCCATTTGCATGAAGGTCCTGTGTTGGTGCATGTGGCCACCACGAAGGGTAAGGGATATGCGATCGCAGAGCAAGACCAAGTCAGCTACCATGCCCAAAGTCCGTTCAACCTAGAAACGGGTAAAGCCAAGCCATCGAACAAACCCAAGCCGCCCAGCTATTCCAAGGTGTTTGCTGAAACCCTAATCAAAATGGCGGAAAACGACATTCGGGTCGTGGGCATCACCGCAGCCATGGCTACGGGAACAGGGTTAGACAAATTACAAGCCAAACTGCCAAAACAATATATTGATGTCGGTATTGCTGAACAGCATGCCGTCACCCTAGCCGCCGGGATGGCCTGTGAAGGGATGCGGCCCGTTGTCGCTATCTATTCCACCTTTTTGCAGCGGGGCTACGACCAAATTATTCATGATGTCTGTATCCAAAACCTGCCCGTCTTCTTCTGCTTAGATCGTGCCGGTATCGTCGGTGCCGATGGACCCACCCACCAAGGCATGTACGATATTGCCTACCTGCGCTGCCTCCCGAATATGGTGATGATGGCGCCTAAAGATGAAGCCGAACTGCAGCAAATGTTAGTGACGGGCATCAATTATACCGATGGCCCCATTGCGATGCGCTATCCCCGAGGCAGTGGCCTGGGTGTCGGCCTGATGGAAGAAGGGTGGGAACCGTTACCCATTGGTAAAGCAGAAACCTTGCGTCATGGCGATGATGTCTTGCTACTGGCCTATGGCACGATGGTGAACTTAGCCTCTCAAGTGGCGGATATGCTGACGGAGCATGGTGTGCGGGCTACAGTGGTAAATGCTCGATTTGCCAAGCCTTTGGATACAGAGTTAATTATTCCTTTGGCTCAGAAAATTGGCCAGGTGGTCACCCTAGAGGAAGGCTGTTTGCCCGGTGGCTTTGGCTCGGCTGTCTTAGAAGCCCTGATGGACCATCAAGTGCTGGCCCCTGTGACTCGCATTGGCGTTCCAGATCAATTGGTAGAGCATGCCACACCGGATCAATCCAAAGCGGAGCTGGGACTTACCCCTGCTCAAGTGGCAGAAAGAGTGTTAGGGTTGCTGAAGCAGAAACCAGCGCCTAGCTACGTTTCCTAATACTTGTCCACTGATTCTCAAAAACTGAACTCTGATGACTGCATCGGTTGCCAATCCCGTTTACCCTGTTGTTTGGCGTGGCGACCACGTTGAACTGATTGATCAGACTCGCTTGCCGCAACAATTTAGCGTTGTGGAGATCCGCCGCTCGGAAGATATGGCGACGGCGATCAAAACCATGATTGTTCGAGGTGCTCCGGCCATCGGTGTAGCTGCTGCCTATGGCATGTACTTGGGAAGCTGCGAAATTACCACAGACAACCGGGATGGGTTTTTAAGTGAACTGGTTGGCGTGGGTAACCAATTGAAAGCGACCCGACCGACGGCAGTGAATCTCTTCTGGGCAGTAGATCGGATGCTGAAAGTGGCTCGCCAAACCTTAGGCCCGATTTCCCAGATTCAAGACCAGCTGTTAACAACGGCTCAAGAAATTGGGGCGGATGATGTCCGCACTTGCCAGGCGATTGGTAATCATGGCCTCAGTGTTTTACCCAAAGATCCTGAAAAGCTTTGTCTTCTGACCCACTGTAATGCTGGAGCCCTAGCGACAGCAGGTTATGGTACTGCATTGGGAGTAGTTCGCTCTGCTTGGACTGCAGGTCGATTGGCTAGGGTCTATGCAGATGAGACTCGGCCTCGTTTGCAGGGGGCTAAGCTAACCACCTGGGAATGCGTACAAGAAGATATTCCTGTAACCCTGATCTCCGATGGCATGGCTGCCCATTGCATGCAGCAGAACTTGATCGATGTGGTGGTGGTTGGTGCCGATCGTATTGCCGCAAATGGCGATGCGGCCAATAAAATTGGCACTTACAGCGTTGCCCTCTGTGCTAAAGCCCACAATTTGCCTTTTTATGTCGCAGCGCCCCTCTCAACGATTGATTTTGATCTAGCGGATGGTGGAGGGATTCCGATCGAAGAGCGACATCCATCGGAAATTTATCAAATTGGGACAACGGATATTTGTCCAAAAGGGGTTGAGTTCTATAACCCTGCCTTTGATGTGACTCCTGCTGAATTGATTACTGGCATTATTACGGAGCATGGGGTGTTTGCGCCAGGGGATATCCGAGAGAAGCTCAGCCATCACCGCTCTACTTAAATTTGCCACTTCTGCCCTCTGTCATCCCAGGGATGTGGCCAATGGGGATGCCTATTTGTTATCACAGGAATTGGTGCTGATTCTTAGATGCGATCGCAAAGTCGCTTTTAGAGAGAGTATCTGGCTACTCTGAAGGTAAGGATGGCAAGGAATTGATGGGACAGAATTTGGGGCAGATGCCTAAAAGACGGCTTTTCAGAAGGCGAAGTATTGGGGTGTGGACCTTATTGCTCCTATTTCTCCTAGCTCTAGGATTACCGGTGTATGCCTATAAGATTGAACCCTATTGGTTAGAGGTAAAGACGGTCCCTCTAGTCTTGCCTCATTTACAGCAAGAGTTTGATGGCTATCGGATTGTGCAGCTCAGTGATGTGCATGTGGTCGATCAAATGCCACAGTCTTTTTTGGAAAAGGTGATTGACCAAACCAACCGACAGCAGCCCGATCTCGTCGTTATTACAGGAGATATTGTCACCGCGTCTCCTCAGCGATATGCATCTCGCATTGAAGCGGCATTTAAAACTTTTGAAGCTCCGACCGTCGCTGTTTTAGGTAATCATGATTATTGGTCTGATCCAGAGGCAGTCCAGCAAATTTTGCAGAATGGTAATGTGCAAGCTCTCCGTAATCAGGTCTATACGGTGCGACGAAACCAGGCTCAACTGCATATTGCAGGGGTTGATGATGTATGGGCAGGAGCAGCCGATTTAGATCAGGTGATGGCCCAGTTGCCCAAGATAGGGGCCGCGATTTTATTAGCCCATGAACCTGATTTTGCAGATACCGCTGTCACCACCCATCGATTTGACTTAGAACTATCTGGGCATGCCCATGGCGGTCAGGTTGCGATTCCATTTGTGGGGGCTCCCGTGTTGCCCCCCCATGGCAAACGATATCCCATTGGCCAATATCAAATTGAAGATTTAATCCAATACACCAACCGTGGAATTGGCATGGTTAGCCCTCGCGTTCGGTTTGGGAGTCGTCCTGAAATCACGGTTTTTCAGCTGTCTGCCCCTGCTGAACAGCAATCCTAGTGGGCCTGTATCAGATGCTGGTTTATTCAGCTCCCAAGACTTAACCTTCCGTGGCCTGTAAAGCATTGGCATAAAGAGATGGTCGGAGACATAGATAGACTAACGGTCCCAGGAATGGAACTAACGCAGCGCCCCAAAATAAGGGAGACTGCATCGATAAACCCCGTCGATTGGCATCTGCGATTAATATGGCGGGAAAGACAAGACTGAGCATACAAAAATCTAAGCTCATAACGTGAATAAACCGGCTTGTTTGCCAGAGCTGGACAAAATTGCCCCAGTCTCCTTGGGAAAAGCCAAAAGCTAGAAGGACGACCCCACCCACTAACAAACCCAGCCCTAATCCTCGGCTGTCCCAAAACTTTAAGTTGCGGTTGCTTTCTCCTGCTAGCTCAGGTTGAGGTGATTGGCGGAGAGCCAGGTAGGGCAACAGGGCAAAGGCTCCAAAAGCAAAGGATAGGCTGGCGAATGGCCATGCTGATATTTTTTGCTCGCAACCATCGGCAAACAGGACGCTTCCATAGATCATGGGCCAGATGCCCATCAGGTTAAACAGGGCAATCACTAAGGGATTAATGCCTTCCCAGTTCATCGTCGCTAGCTTTTGAATTAACTCCAGGGAATTTCCCTGATCTGGGGGGGCTAGAACAAAGGCATAGAAACTAAATCCTAGCCATAGCAAACCAAATCCAATTTTTTGCGCCATTCCAACTCCAGTCTTGTCGATATATATTTAAAATATGACTGAATTTGGATGATATGAGGGCGATTTAAACTGGGACTTAGGGATAAGGTGCAATACCTTTACCTCTGACATTGACTGATGCTCAAGTACTGCCAGTTTTCCCCTCTCCATAAGACGGGTTGCATATAAATCTCTGCACTAACGATAGGTCATCAGAATCCCTTTCATTCCTTATAGCTTTCTTGGCCTTGGGCCATGCAACTTGATTTCTCAGTGACAACAATCACACCCCCATTTGACGATTGTCACTGAGATGCAAAGCCAGTGACTGTATATCTTATAGACACACCCCGCTATCCCAAGGGACAGGCAAATGAACCCAACATTCTGGACGGTTTGACGACCAAAGGCTGAGATTTTTATTCAGCCTTTGGGTATCGGCCACGAACAACCCCTCAAAGAATGGCCTACTCTGGAGCTCTCCCATGCTATTGAACAATCGCTTTCGAATCTTAAAACAACTCGCCAAAGGCGGTTTTGGCGCAACCTACTTGGCAGAAGATACCCATATGCTGTCGCGGCGCCACTGTGTGGTGAAGCAATTGCAGCCGGAGGTGCCTAACCAGAGCTGCTATGAGATTGCGCTCAAGAAATTCAAAGAGGAAGCGGCGGTTCTTGAACAACTGAAGCATGATCAAATTCCTCAGCTGTATGGCTATTTTGAGCAAGAGAATCGCTTATTTTTGATCCAGGAATGGGTTGATGGACCCACTTTAGGCGAAAAAGTTCGAGCGTTGGGACAGCTCTCGGCAGAAGAAGTTCAACAGATGCTGCTCCGAGTGCTACCGGTTCTGGAATATCTGCAAAATTTCAAAGTCATTCATCGGGATATTAAGCCAGATAACTTGATTCTGCGGCAGGCAGATAGTCGCCCTGTGCTAATCGACTTTGGCTCCATGAAGCGGCATCTCAAAACCCGGATCAGCTTTTCGGGAAGTGTTGTGGATTCCGTGATTATCGGGACGGAAGGGTTTATGGCCCCTGAACAGGCAGCCCAACGAACGGTCTATGCCAGCGATTTGTATAGCTTGGGGATGACGGCCATCTATGCTCTGACAGCCAAGCTACCGGTGGAGATGGAATCTGACTATGATACGGGGCAGTTTAAATGGCGACAATATGCGCCCCATGTCAGCGATCATTTAGCGAATATTTTGGACAAGGCGACGGAATTTAGCCCCCATGATCGCTTCAGCACCGCAGCCGAAATGCTCGATGCGTTGACCCTCCAGAATGCGAGTGCTGCTGCCACGCTTATCTCTGAGCGAACGATTCATGAACGACCCACAATATTAGATCAGGTTGAGCCTGAGCTGGCTGAACCCGCGACTGTACCTACGCGTCAGACTCTGGCGCTTTCCTCCTCTGTAGTGATGACCTCTCTAGTGGCAGGCGGTATTGGATTTGCGATCGCCCTTGGTTTCCAAGGTTTAGGTCCCCAAGCTGTCACAGCCAACCCGGATCAGACCAGAGATACGGGCACGCCTTTGGTACAAGCAGCCAATACCTTCTCCGGGCAGGGGCAAGAGCTGGGGGCCATCCGTACCCTGTTGAATGTGCCCACCACCTCGAAACATGCCCAGGAAGCCCGAGAAAAAGTTGCGAATCTCGTCCACCTAGAGTTGGGGCAACCCATCGATCAACAGTTGGATGTCATTAATTTGGAGAAGCCTCCTGGTAAAGCCAAGCGAAGTTTGGCCGGGCTTGGCGTCTCCTACTTATCAGAAGTGGACACCAAGACGCAGCGGGATAAAGTACAAACGAAATTTGGCCACTCCCCCATCCAGACTTACCGATCCAGCTGGCCCATCCATCGGCAACCCACGGATGCGGATTTAGTTGCTGATCCCAAATCTTGGTATGACCCTTGGTTTGAGCAGTATGAAATTGCGCCCGGTATGACGATGGAAGTGATGTATGGATGTAAGTCAAACAAGGTTCTGCAAACAGCTGAAACCTTTGACCGCAACAATGTGGATGATGAATTAATCGAAGCCCGCTTCAACCGGATTTTGCAAGGCAGTCGTAAACAAGATATCCAAGTCTCCCAAGCGACCCTCAAGAAACTCGTCGATAACAAAGGTAAAGCTAGAACTGAAACCTTCTCGACAGACCAAGTGCAAGGCTGGATTATCAGCAATCAAGACCAGCTGATGATTGTAACCCGAGGGATTTAATCGATTTAGTTATTCCCTCGCTAAGAAGAGGCAAGTGTTTTCGGGGCAGTGATGCTGTGATTGTCTGGCCCACTCGTCCATAGAGTGGACCTGCATCACTTGACCCCTATTGTTCTTTGGCAAAGAAGCGTGGGCTAACGGTAAAGCTTCTTAGGATGAAATATTAAGCAATAATTAAGCAAACTATTTTAAACTATTGGCAATCTCAATCTTCATTGCCATGAATAGAACTCTGCGCAGACTGCTTAAATTCCTCTTGATTATCGGGGTTGTGGTGGGCTTAATCTGGCTCATCCAACAATATGGAATGGAGCGAATTCGGGCCAATGTTGCCTATATGGGCGTCTGGGCACCGATCGGTATTTTTGCCCTCCGCTTTATCAGCGTCGTGATTCCAGCGTTACCTAGTACGGCCTGGTCTCTGTTGGCAGGGAGTGTTCTAGCTAACTTTTGGACAGCATTATTTACGGTTGTCTTGGCAGATGTCATTTCTTGTAGCCTGGCGTTTTTCCTAGCGAAAAAATTTGGTCGAAATTTGGTGGAAAAGCTTGTTGGAACTAAGTTTATGGATAAAGTTGACAAAGTCAGCCAACGGCATTTGGAGACTAACTTCTTTCTCCTAATGGGGTTCCTAATGACGGGGGTATTTGATTTTGTCAGCTATGGCGTTGGGTTAACGACAACCAGGTGGGTACAGTTTATCCCTGCACTGCTGATTGGTATAACCATTCACAACACTCCTGTTGTCGCCATAGGTGCGGGATTATTTGCTGAGGGCAATGGCCAGTTTTTAGCTGTAGCGGCAGTTTTGGGGATTTTCTCGTTGGCTATCATCACTGGATGGTTGCAACGCCGAAAAAGTCAGACGGCTGGGGGGTAAATGCTAGAGACAAGGCTTTAAGAGCAGTCTCAGGGCTTTCTACTCGCGCTTGGTGATCGTGCACTCGATAGACAACCTTGAGAAGGCTATCTTCGTCTTGGCTAATTTTTTGATCGATTAAGGCAATCGTATTGGCGTTAGATACAACAAAGAGAACTACAGACATGCTCGCAATACATCAATGTCAGCACCCACAATTTTCTCTAGATTGGCTGTGATGGTCTCAATATCCCAATTCCACCAAGCAATACCCAGCAAGGCTTGCACGACTGAATCGGGGAATCTCTGGCGTATCACAGTGGCAGGATTACCACCCACAATGGTGTAGGGTGGGACATCTTTGGTGACCACTGACTGGGCAGCTACGATGGCCCCATCGCCAATCTTGATACCTGGCATGATCACAGCTTCATAACCAATCCAGACATCATGACCAATAATGGTATCTCCCTTGTAGGGATACTCATTTCCCTGAGGGGTAATCCGTTGCCAATCCTTGCCAAAGATTTCAAAGGGAAAGGTGGAGAAGCCGGACATTTTATGGTTCGCCCCATTCATGATGAACCGAATGCCTCGGGATAAAGCGCAGAACTTGCCAATGATCAGCTTGTCGCCAACAAAAGGGAAGTGATAGAGGACGTTGCGCTCAAAGTTCTCGGAGTCAACGGGGTCGTCGTAATAGGTGTAGTCACCAATCACGATGTTGGGATTGGTGACCGTATTTTTGATAAAGCAAATTTGCGGAAACCCCGCCATAGGATGAACCACGGTAGGGTCAGGGTATTCCATGGAGTTTATTGCTTATTGAGGGACCAATCATAGCCTAAATAACTGACTTGATAGTTGCCAGCTTTTAAATAGGCTTTGTCTTCTTCAGAGACATAGTTGCTAATAAAGTTGAGGACTGCTTTTTGCTTATCATCGCCACCGAACTGATCCTTGACGGCAAAATCAGGTTTCCAGTCATCGCCATACCAGTCAAAGATTTTAGACAGATAGACTTTGTTCTCTTGTCGATCAATCCGGAAGCCACTGTCAGGGCGGGCGAGCCATCTTTTGGTTTGATCTTCTAGCTGAGCATCTACATTTTCGGCTGTGAACGGTTCATTGCGCAGGGGAGGACAGCTCTTGGCGGCACAGACTAAGGCTGCATGAATGCGTGGCTCATTGAAGGTGGGACGGATAATATCATGCTCGATATTGTTTAGGGTTTTGGATTCACCTGCCAGCTGAAATTTCTTGGAACTCCAGACCCCTGGAATATCTCGAATACTGGCTTTGAGAGGTTCCTGCTCAATGATGGCGAGCAAGGTCAAGGCGTTATAGGCATTCATCAGGTATGCCAATTGCTGATTCTCGTCCCAGCCTTTGTAAGTATCTGGGGTAACGGCAGCCAACTGAGCGTAGTAGCGATCCAATGCTCCCCGATTTTTTTGCAAACCCTCGTAATTGACCCAACCATCATCTGTGACGTATTCAGTGAGCAACTGTGAATAGTCATCGTTGCTAAAAGGCTTATTGGAATCAATCGCCGCTTGAACTGGGATATCTTCAGCACCGATAAATGGCAGATTGGCACAGCTGCCCAGCAGAAGCACACCTGGTAACAAAATAGAAAAGGGTTTTATCTTTTTCATAATCTATTTATCTCCAGGTATCTCAAAAAAACTATATGCTTCTATGTAGCCCGATGGAACTGAGAATTTACTGAGATGTCCCTGGGCTGGCCTTAAAAAGTGCATTGGAACGTTGAACGTACCAAGTCCAACACCATCCCAAGACAAAGGGAGTCCATAGCCAGATACGCTCACTAGAGGTCAATAGCCAATGACTTGCTCCCAAGCTCTCGCGGTGGGGAAGGGCAAAATAGACAAAGGCTGAGAGACTGACCAGACGCGTTCCCCAATTCCCACTAGCAACCGCAAAAGGGACCAGCCAAGTAAAGTACCAGGCATGAACCACTGGCGAGAGTAGCAGCAAGATTCCTAGATAGCTTTCGGTAAAGTCACCGACTTGGGTGGAGCGCCAAAGGAGAAAAAGGAGTGCGATCGCAAGGGGTATCAACAAAACCGCATTGTGCCATTCGGGGGCTGATAACAATGTGCCAATGGGCAAAAACTCAGCACTACGGCCTTTGGTGACAAAGGAGGAACTGGTCGGAATGAGGGGGCAGCTGGTCAGGGAACAAAACGGTAAGGCACTGATCAGCATAGGCACGACTGGCAGCAGAATAGAGATGCTCGCCCATATCCACTCTCGCTTTTTCACAAAGGTCCAACCCACAAACCCAATGATGGGTAGAGAAATCCATTTGGTGGCAATACTGACGCCCAGCAGCCCTAATCCGACAAGAGTTGCCCGACGGGATTGAGTATCCAAACAGAGCCAGGCCCAAACGAGGGGCAGAATAAACCAGCTATCGTAATGGGCTCCGCCTGCGAAAGAGTAAATGATCAGGGGGTTCCAGGCATAGATCAGGGTGTTCAGGAGGCCAAATCGCCGTTGAAGTAGCCAGCAGACCCCTAAATCCGCTGCAATAAACGCAACTTTAAACAGTAGAACAGAGGTGGAAATCGCAGCCAACCCTCGGAAGCCTAATTGGGTGATGGGTGGATAAATGGCTGAGGTCTCAGCATGATTGATCAGTGACCACCAGGCTGTACGCAGGGGTAATAGCTGAGGTGCGGCAGGAGGCAGTGCAAACGGGTTGAGTCCAAAGTTCTGCAACCGTCCTTCCCAGAGATAGCGCCAAATATCATTGCCGGGAGCCATGGCTAAGAGGATGCATCGAGTTGAGATCGCAACCATCCAAAACCACACCTTCGACACTTGGGGCAATGTCCAAGATATAACAAACCCCAGTCCCATCACGCTTACCCCTCGCCAAAACGGCGGCACCATCCCTGGCTGGGTAAAATCACCATAAGGAACGATCATGGCGCAGCCTGCCACCAGCAAAATGGCACTTAGCCATACAGCATATTTCCGCAGAGGGGATTTTGCGTAGAGCAGTTGTAAATGCTGCCCGTATAGAATCGCCAGAGTACCCAAAATAACGCTACCCGCCTGGACACTTCCCTTAATTGTGCCGCTAATTTTGGAGCGTCCCCCTTGGCGAGGGCGGTAGCCTTGAGGAATCTCGCAGGTACGCAGTTTATGTTCGGCGGCCTTGGCCTGCATTTCCACCGTCCAGCCAAAGCCACGATCTTGCATATTGAGCTGTTCAAGGCGAGAGCGGCGAATTAAGCGGAGGGGACCTAAGTCTTGAAAGGAATGTCCCCACCCCCAACGAATTAAGATGGTGGCTAAACCATTTCCCCAGTTCTGAACAGGGGTCATGGCAGCGCGACTATCGGGGCGGACACGGCGATTGCCTAAAATGAAGTCATAATCTTGGCGTTGATCAAAAAACTCTGGCAATACGGATAGATCATCGCTGCCATCACCATCACAAAACAAAATCCAGTGGATATGTTCGGGGATATTCTGCATTCCTTGCCAGCAGGCTCGGCCATAGCCAGGAACTGGTTCAGAGAGAACGTCCGCACCTGCAGTTCGGGCAGTATCGGCGGTGCGATCGCAACTACCATTATCAACGACTCGAATTTGATGCAATCCCAAATCCTGTAAGGAATGAATGACGGTTTCAATCGTTTCCTCTTCGTTTAGTGCAGGGATAATGACCAGTACATCATCCCAATTTGTGTTAGAAACCTTCATTCAGATGCAGGGTGTATAAAGCGTGGTTGTATTTAGTTAACCTTAGCAAGATTAAATTGAGGACCTGACTTAGCTGAGCGTTTACTGAGAGTTGAATGAGAAGTCTTCCACAAAGGCAGTCAATTTTTAATATTTAGAGCTGGATTTTTGATGGTTTTTAGGTATGATTCTAATTATTTAATCCACAGACAATAAATCAATAAATTTGGACTGTATACCTTATGTATAATATATTTTTGAGATAAATAGTAATACCAAATGTAGCTCTAATGTGGAGTGAGATTATGATTTGGGAATTATAAGAATACAGTTATTTTTACTTAATTTATGTTCGGTGAACGCACAAAATTCTTATTCTTAAGTGTAATGATGGCTCTCAGCACAAATGTTGCTGCTCATGCCCATTCCATTCCTATGGCTAAGCCTCAGTCAGCCGGTCCGCAAAAAATTGCCTCAGCTTGTTTACAGCGTATGGGCCAAGCTGCAGGCGGACAAACGATTCTCCTCAATGTTTGTTCAATTAAACATGAGCAAGGGTTCTATAACTCTTTTATTTACTATTTGGGGCGCGAAAAAATTTCGAGCTTGGCAGATTGTAGAAGTTTATCCTGGATAACTTACCCAGAACAGCAACGCCACTATCCTCGATCGGCTGCAACAGATTTAATGGTTAGGACCGTGTGTCAATAAGGCCCAAAGTCTATCTAGCGACTACAGGGCAATCGGACTGTAAAGGTTGTTCCTAAGCCAATCCTGCTATTGAAGGTAATAGTGCCCTGTAGTAGCTCCACAAACTGTTTGACAGTATTCAATCCCGCGCCCGGTAAATTGCTGATATTCTTGCCACGATAAAACGGATCAGCTATAAGGGACTGCTCTTCAGGCGAACCCCCTATCCCTTAGCCAGCAATTTGAAATGGTGATGAAATGCTTGCGGTGAGAAATCTGGAATTGGCTCTCTCCATGCTCGGGAGAGTAGCGAATCGCATTTTTTTTAATATTGGTCAAAATTGACCAGAGAAGTTGGACAACCATGGGGGTGATCAACTGTCGATGGTGGCAGGTTAGTAAAATTGCATGATTTAGAAGCCATTGACTGCACCTCAGCGGCTAAATCATAAGATCCCACCTCTACCGAGTTCAGCCTTATCCCCTTCACATCATATTGACCGATTTAGTCTGTTCTAAGTCTGTCGTTCACGCTCGGGCTTTTAACTCTAAGGCTGACCTTTTTTCAAAAGAAGTGTATAACTCAGCTCTTTTTGGTATCGGCTGTTACAGAGATTAGTGGCTTCAGAAGTAAATATTATGAGTTGAAGTTGGGGGCAATCGATCAGCGCGGTCCAAGTGGATATGGGGGTATGCAAGGGTTTGATAAACCTATCTCAACAAGACTTCCCTATGCCTTCAATCCCAAGGATTCTACTGAACAATCCATTGCCTGATGAGAGGCACCGAATCTTCAAGGTTAGAATTCACCAGTGGCCAGACTTCTTCAATGTCAATTCAATGCTGGAAGGTCTTCTGATGGAGAGCACTTTTCCCTGAAAATCTAGCCAGCTAGAGCCTACAGAGTTCCAAGCCCCCTCATAACCATGGATCTAGGTACAGCTTGATCCTATCTGATGCCACCTTTGACAATCTCTCGATAAAGCTCTTTATGGTTAATTTATCTTCCGCCGTCCCTGTCACCGTATTAACTGGATACTTAGGGGCAGGCAAAACGACCTTACTCAATCGCATCCTCACCCACGAGCATGGGAAAAAAGTCGCCGTGATTGTCAATGAATTTGGGGCTGTGGGTATCGATAATCAGCTCGTCATTGATGCGGATGAAGAAATCTTTGAGATGAACAACGGCTGCATTTGCTGTACGGTCCGGGGAGATTTGATTCGGATTATTGGGAATTTGATGCGACGACGCGATCGCTTTGATCACTTAGTCATAGAAACCACGGGGTTAGCCGATCCTGCTCCTGTGATTCAAACCTTTTTTGTGGATGAAGAGATTCAGGCCCAGCTTGATTTGGATGCGGTGGTCACTGTGGTGGATGCCCAGCATGTTGAAACCCATTGGCAAAGCGAGGAAGTGCAGGAGCAAATTGCCTTTGCTGATGTGATTCTCCTCAATAAAACCGACTTGGTCCCTCCAGAAAAGCTCACAGAACTGGAGCAAAAAATGCGGGCGATGAATGCAATGGTCAAAATTCACCGCACCCACCAATGTCAAATTGGGATGGATGCCATTCTGGGCGTTAAGGCCTTTGACCTGCAGCGGGCGTTGGAGATTGACCCAGAATTTTTAGGAGAAGATGCTCATGAACATGACGAATCTGTGTATTCTTGCGCTCTTGTAGAACCAGGGGCCGTCAATCTAGACAAGCTGAATACTTGGATGAGTGACCTCCTACAAACCCACGGTCCCAACATTTTTCGGATGAAGGGCATTCTCAATGTCGAGGATGAGGACCGTCGTTTTGTCTTTCAAGGGGTGCATATGATCTTTGAAGGGTCTCCTGATCGTCCCTGGAAATCGTCTGAGACCCGCCAGAACGAAATTGTGTTTATTGGCCGAGATTTAGATGCCATGAATTTAGAAGCCTCTTTCCAAGCCTGTTTAGTGTGAGTACAGCGCAGTTTAAGCTTCAGGCCAAAGATCAGCTCTCTGACTATGTGCGGGGGTTAGCCTGGTCGGCAGATGGCCACACTTTAGCGGCGGTTTCGGCAGCGGGAGAGGTGGTGCTGTGGACTGATGCAGATCGCCCCAGCCGACGGCGGATCGAGGTGCAAGGGGTGTGCGATCGCACCTGTGATTGCGTCGGTTTCTCCGCCAATCATCAATTCCTGGCCGTAGGAGGAGAAGCGGGCCTATTACAAGTGTGGGATCTACAATCCGACTCTCCTAGGCTGGTGTTTAAGGAGTCCTATGGGTCTAATTGGATAGAGCGGTTGGCCTGGCATCCGGTGCAGGAGTGGCTGGCGATTCCCGTCAATCGCACGGTGCAAATCTGGGATCTCTCCCACCAAAAACAGGTGGCAACCCTAGACTTTGAAACGTCCACCGTTCTGGATTTAGCATGGCATCCCACGGGACAATATCTAGCCGTTAGTGGTCAGGGCGGTGTCAAAGTCTGGGATGTGCAGAAACCAGAGAGTCCCCCCGTCCGGTTTGAGGTGCCAGGGGCGAGCCTTACCTGCCGATGGTCTGGGGAGGGGCAGTACCTGGCATCTGGCAATCTGGATCGCACCCTTTCCGTCCTAGCGTGGGGGCAACCTCCGCCCTGGTTGATGCAGGGATTTCCAGGAAAGGTGAGTTCGATTGCCTGGTCCGATTCCAGTCCCCCACTCTTAGCCGCTGCCTGTGTGGATGGGATTACCGTTTGGCGGCGACAGGGCAATCAATGGAGTAGTGAGGTGTTGACAGAGCATCAAGGATTTGTAAAGGCAATAGCATTTCAGCCAAACTCCCAACTTTTAGCGTCCGGGAGTAATGAGGGGGGTGTTCTACTCTGGCCTAAGGCCAAAAAGGTGAGCCAAACGCTGAAGTCTTTAATGTCAGGAACAGCTTGTTTAGCCTGGCATCCCTCTGGGAATTTTCTAGCAGGCGGAAGTAGGGATGGAAAGATTATGATCTGGACACTAGGATCATCTAAGCAAGGATTTGGTTAGTGAGTGTCATCATGAAGATTCAATTCGTACCGAGCTTTAACCAGCTAAATATTTCCTCTGCCGTCAGGTTCAAGTCCATTCCATCTAGACCTTGGAGCTGTTGGTCACCCCGATAGATTTCTATCTCTTTGTGAGGTGTTAATACCAGCACAGAGTAGTCATCTGGATCGATTAACCAGCCCAAGAGACCGCCATGACGTATACAGTGAAGTAGATTATCAATCACACGATTGGCATTCTGATCGGGAGAAAGAACTTCAATTGACCAATCTGGAGGCTGAGTAAAGTTATCTTCTGGCTCCCCCCAGTCATTCAGTTTAATTTTATCTAAAGACACCACCACAAGGTCAGGGACCACTGAGCGACCCCCAAAGGTACAGCGCAGTTCAGGTAAAGTCAGATAACGGCCCTCTGAATCCTCTAATTTAGTCAATAGCCGCTTTTGCAATAAAGAGTGTCGAACTTTAGGCATTGGTTTTTGAGCTGCCTCGCCATCGACATATTCCCAAGCTGGTGATTGTTCCAAATTCGGGAATTTAAGAAACTCTTCTAAGGTGAGTGTTTGAGTCTTGGCAAATGTCATGCGAGTCCTCCAAGCTTGAGCCTAGCATAGGTCGATAGTTATGGTTTAGCTCCCGATTGATTGCGTCAGACCGTCAGACCGTTAGACTGTCGTATAACCATAGTTAGGCAGCAATGCTGTTAGCTCACCCCTAAATTTCGCAGCATGCTTTATCACCCCCTTCGCAAGACGTTGACCGAAGTCCGGTCCGCACTTGATAGGTTCCATGGTCACACCGGTCCGGACTTTCTCGAACCTGTATCACCCGAATTACAAGTGCTTCTTAACGGAATCGAGTCTACAAAAGTCGGAATCCGAGCTTACCTCGAATTTCTGCATGCAACATGTACAGCAACCCCAAATGATCATGTTTTTGGGCCAGTAATGCACATCAACGATGTACATCTTGCAGCTTCAATCACTGTCCCGTTTGCACTTACGCCCGACTCCACTGTCCCGACTGAATCGTATGGTCCTGTAGAATTTCTGAAAGAGAAGCTATGTGTTCTTCTCTGCGCCATCAAGATTTATGTTCACTGGAAACAATACACAAATGGTAAACAGCCAACCAAATGGCAAGGATTCGAAAGTGTAATTCCGGCTGAGCAATTTTCCGATTTCATGCTTCTCGACAGCACCACACCTTATCTTGGGAGGCTTTTTCAGAATATAGTTGAGAGTAACGATATGGCTAAAACTGGCGTCGAATTTTATCTTGGTGCAACAGTAGACACGCTGTAACCACCTGCATAACAATACTGTCTTGACAGTCAAGTAGTTGGCATTACATATGAGCTAATCTGGCGATTCCAGGGGCAAACGGATTCGAAAAGACGTCCCCATGCCCAGGGTACTGTCAAAGGTGATGGTCCCGTGTAGTAGGGCCACAAACTGTTTGACGATATTCAGCCCCAACCCCGTCCCTGGAATATTGCTGACATTACGTCCCCGATGAAAGGGCTCAAATAGAAACGGTTGATCTGCCTCGGGAATGCCTAAGCCGTGATCGGTAATTTGTAGGGTCAGCTGCTGTTTGCGGCGAGCTAGCTTTAGCTCAATCGGCTTGGGGTTGGGGGAATAACGAATCGCATTCTGCAAGATATTGACCAGAATCGAGCGCAGCACTTGCTCATCCATCTGCACCCATATTTGGGTGTGGCGACAGGTGAAGTGCAAGGCATGATCGGGGGTGGTTGGC
The DNA here is from genome assembly GCF_000238775.2 of Acaryochloris sp. CCMEE 5410. NCBI lineage: Bacteria > Bacillati > Cyanobacteriota > Cyanophyceae > Acaryochloridales > Acaryochloridaceae > Acaryochloris > Acaryochloris sp. CCMEE 5410. The sequence continues at coordinate 1,481,258 of NZ_AFEJ02000001.1, forward strand.
TGCAGTTCCTGCAAAACCTCGCGACAAAACCCAACCAGTTCCAAAGTCGTGGGGGTGAAGGGCAACTGCTGGGCTTCAATCCGACCGAGGACCAAAATATCATCAATCATTGCCGTCATTCGATCGGTATTGGCAATAATGGCCTGCAGGTACTCCTGCTTTTGGATGGCCGAAAGTTGTTGGTCATAGCGCTCCAGGGATGAAACCGAGAGAGCGATATTATTCAGGGGGTTACGGAATTCATGACAGACCATGGCTACGAAGCGCGATCGCAAATCACTAAGTTCTTGCAATTGTTGGTTGGCCTGGAGCAACTCTGCGGTTCGTTCTTGGACTTTGAGTTCGAGGGCTTCATTGGTTTGCTGGAGAATTCGCTCTGCCCACTGTCGTTCCGAGACATCTCGAAAGGTGACCACCGCCCCCACAATCTGGCCCTGTTCATCCTGCATCGGGGTACTGATATATTCCACTGGGAAAGAGGTGCCATCTTTGCGCCAGAACACTTCATCGGTGACTCGGTGAACAACCCCGTCCTTAAAGGCGGCATAAATTGGACAGGTCTGGCGGGGATAGTGACTGCCGTCGGGATGGGAATGATGCAAGACCCGATGCATGGACTGGCCGATCAGATCCGATGTCTGCCAACCAATCATCTCCGCTGCGGCTGGATTCACAAAGGTGACGTTTCCCTCTAAATCGAGGCCATAGATTCCTTCCCCCACGGAATTAAGAATCAGTTCATTTTGCCGTCGTAACTGTTCCAGTTCACTGGCCGTGGGCGAGGGAGCCTCTGGAACCCAACTGTTATCCATTACACCAAAGCGTCCTCCATAAAACGGTTAACTAACGGTTATGCGATCGTCAGAAACAACAATGAGGTAGACGCTGGAGCGATGACCCAGACGATTCTCATTATCGAGGATGAGGCCCAGACTCGCAGGGTGTTCCTTAGCAGTTTATCTTTTGAGGGGTTTAGTGCCTTAGAGGCCAGCTGTGGCTGGGAAGGGGTAAAGTTGGCTCAAACCCACCATCCGGATCTGATTGTTTGTGACATTATGATGCCAGATATGGATGGCTATCAGGTGCTAACTGAGCTGCGACAAAGTGCTGATACGGCGGGCATCCCGTTTATTTTCCTGACGGCAAAGGCGACCATGGCTGAACTGCGCGTCGGCATGAACCTAGGGGCGGATGACTATTTGACCAAACCTTGTACGGTGGGACAGTTTTTAGATGCGATCGCAACTCGTCTGCAGCGCCATGCCAACTTCCAACAGCAATCTCTGGAAGCAACCCCTCCCACTCGTATTTTTCCTGACTGTCCTCGACTCAATCCTATCTTTCAATTTATTGAAGACCATTATCAGCAACCGATTCAGCTTCAGGACGTCGCCCAGGTGGTCGGCTATTCTCCGGCTTACCTGACCAGCTTGGTCAATAATCAAACAGGCCGTTCCGTTAAGCAGTGGATTATTGAACGCCGGATGGTGCAAGGCCGCCAACTATTGTCGGATACGGATGCATCCATCAAACAGATTGCGTCTAAAATTGGCTACACCGATGCGGGCTACTTTATTCGTCAATTTCGCCGAATTCATGGGGTTTCTCCCCAGGCTTGGCGACAAAGCCAAAAATAATACGAGGGGCCGGAGACCAGGTCTGCCTCGACGGGTTAACGCCAACCGAAAGAAAGTCCCATCATCGCTAAAGATTCTCCAATGCGTTGGGGATGGGTAGGCTGATAGGATTTGAAGTGAGTATAAAAAATAATCTGTTTAAACAAACTTACTAGGCTAAAAACGCTAATTAATTATATTTATATTTTCAGGATGTAAAAATAATTCATGTCTTGAGAATGATGGAATAAGTCCGGGTGTAAGACTTCAGCTTAATGCTATAAATGACTGATTTCTGAATTAGAAGAAGAGGCTGGGCAGGGCTTATTTTTTTCTGAAATCATGACATATATGGGTTTCCTTGGGCGTAAAAGCCTTTTATAGGTCAAATTTATATGGTTTTGATCAGGTTTTTATCCGTTTACCCCTGATTTCACTTTCCATTTGTCTGAATAGTCATAAAGCAAAAAGTTTTGACGATGTCAATGGGATTTTTGTATTTGTAAAAAATAGGGATGCCTGAATTATTTCAGTTTTTGCGAGCCGTATCAAATACTACAAAATCACTTTAAAAATCAAGCTTTAATTATTTTCAAATCTAGCAATGCCTATACCCGGAAATTATGGCGGTATCTTCGTTTAATCACTCCGCACAGAAGTGGAATAACCTCACGTCTCAGCGGGGGAACCTCCGTGAATTAGAGCTACTCTGCATCATTTGCGGTGGGTCGCATATGACCCAAGATCATTGGCAATATATGGAGACCCTCCCCAGCGACCCGGTGGAGATGATTGATGATCTGATCAAAATGCGACTGTATAAGCCTGAAGCGTTGGGATTGGCGGAGACGATCAGCCAAACAGAACTGAGAAAGCAGCTTTTTCTCAAAACGGTGTCCAAGGGTGACCCGAAGCGCGAGCGCTTGGTCAATGACTTAATTCAGCTTGCTGGTGGATTGGATCAGGCCTTCTCAGCGGCCTTTGGTCCCCAAGCGGGTCGATTCTTTAGTGATGCCCAACGTGTGAGCAGTGTGACTCGCCGGGAATTTCTGCGCAATATTGCGGTTGGAGCGGCTCTGGTGACCCTCACGAACTGTGCCCCTGGCGGTGATAAGCCCGATATTGGGGACACCAACGTCGATCCAGAATTAACCGCCAAGCTGGAAAAAACAGATCTCAAAGTGGGCTTTATCCCCATTACCTGCGCGACGCCGATCATTATGTCTGAGCCGTTAGGGTTCTACAAAAAGCATGGTTTGAACGCCAAAGTGGTCAAAATGCCCAGCTGGGGGGCGGTGCGAGATTCTGCGATCGCAGGTGAACTCGACGCGTATCACATGCTTGCTCCCATGCCCATCGCCATGACCTTGGGATTAGGGTCCAGCTCCTTTGGCGTCAAGCTGGCCAGTATCGAGAATATTAATGGCCAAGCAATTACCGTGGCCAACCGTCATAAGGGCAAGGTCAAAGGTCCGGCAGACTTCAAGGGGTTTGTGATTGGTGTGCCCTTCCCCTACTCTATGCATAACCTGCTGCTGCGCTACTACCTCGCAACGGGGGGCATTGATCCAGATAAAGATGTCAAGATTCGTCCCGTTCCTCCCCCTGACAGCATTGCCCAGTTGGTGGCCGGTGATATTGATGCCTACTTAATGCCGGATCCGTTCAACCAGCGAGCCGTCTTTGAGGGAGAAGGATTTATCCATAAATTAACGAAAGATTTGTGGCCTAATCATCCCTGCTGTGCCTTTGCCGCCAGTGATGAATGGATCGACGCCAATCCCAATACCTTCCGGGCCTTAAACAAGTCGATCATCGAGGCGGCTGGCTATGCTAGCAAGGCTGAAAATCGGCCCGAAATTGCTAAGGCGATATCTGAACGAGCCTTCTTGAATCAGCCAACGGAAGTGGTGGAAGCCGTTTTGACGGGCAAGTTTGACGACGGCAATGGTCAAACCCTGGATATTCCCGATCGGATTGACTTTGACCCCTATCCTTGGCAAAGCTTTGCCAACTGGATTTCCTCTCAGCTTGTGCGCTGGGACTTGCAAGGCGATGGTAAGGCCAAAACCGCCATCGATGGCAAGTATGACGAAGTGGGCAAAGATATTTTCCTCACCGATGTTGCCCGTGAACTGGCGACGGAACTAGGGCAGACTCCGCCTGACGAAATCTATAAAACTGAAACCTTAGCCTTTGATGAATTTGATCCGGCTAATCCAGCCCAATACATCGAAGAGCAAATCAAGAAATATGATGTTTAATCCCAGAAATCATGGCCCTGAGTACTGATCAAAGCCCCAAAGCCCCCACCAAACCAGGACTCTCTGAGAATGCTCAAGCAATCCTGATTTCCCTGCTGTTTCTGGGACTGTTTCTTACGGTTTGGGAAGTGGGGGCCAATGCCAAAATCTTTGCCAAGGGCATGCCCAATGCTACCGACACCCTGGGAGAACTCTGGTTTTGGATTTCCGACCCCTTCTTTGACAATGGCCCCAATGATTTAGGGATTGGCTGGAATTTGCTGACGAGCCTGCGCCGGGTGGCAATTGGCTATACCTTAGCGTCTATTATTGCGGTTCCTCTGGGAATCTTACTGGGCATGTCTCGGGTAGCTGCCAAAGCCTTTAATCCCTATGTGCAGCTCCTCAAGCCAGTTTCTCCTTTGGCCTGGCTACCGTTGGGACTTTATATTTTTCGCAATTCCGAGAATACAGGCGTTTTCATTATCTTGATTAGCAGCATCTGGCCGACCCTGGTGAATACCGTGTTTGGCGTCGCCAATGTGAGTCCTGAGTATCTCGATGTGTCGAAAACCTTGGGTGCGTCCAAATTGAGGACGGTCTTTAAGGTGATTATTCCTGCGGCCCTTCCCAATATCATTGCTGGTTTACGCATCAGCATGGGGATTGCCTGGCTGGTGATTGTTGCGGCTGAGATGCTCCTGGGCTCTGGATTAGGCTATTTCGTCTGGAATGAGTGGAATAACCTGTCCATCTCCAATATCTTGGTGGCCATTTTCATTATTGGTTTGGTGGGTATTGTTTTGGACCAAATCTTCGCTTATCTGGAAAAATTAGTCTCTTTTGGACGGCAAGCCTCATGATCACCTCTTCTTCTCCTCCTGTTGATATGGAAGCGTCCACTAGCGTTCAACTGAGCTTGCGCGATGTCTCAAAAGTTTTTCCCGCTAAAGGGGGAATCCCATTCTTCAAGCGCGAATCAGCATCGAACTTTATCGCCATTGAAGATATCAGTTTAGATATCCAACACAATACCTTTGTCACCATTATTGGGCCATCGGGCTGTGGCAAATCGACGCTATTGAACATCATTGCTGGCTTGAGTACCGCCACCTCTGGCACCGTCGATCTGGATGGTCAGCCTATCCTCGGTCCTGGCCCAGATCGAGGCATGGTCTTTCAAAACTATGCACTGATGCCCTGGATGACGGTGGAGGAAAATATTCGGTTTGCGGTGGAGACCGTTTATCCGAAGTTATCCAAGCAACGTCTGCAAGGGATTGTCCGGGAAAATATTAATCGAGTCGGGTTAGATGGGGCTGAGAAAAAACACCCCCATGAATTATCCGGCGGCATGCGGCAGCGGGTCGGCATTGCCAGGGCCTTAGCCATTGACCCCAAAATTCTGCTGATGGATGAGCCTTTTGGGGCTTTAGATGCCTTGACGCGGGGCTTCTTGCAAGAAGAGGTGGAGCGCATTTGGGAGCAGGATCGCAAAACAGTGGTCATGATTACCCACAGTATTGATGAAGCCCTCTTGCTATCCGATCAGATCGTGATGATGACCCGGGGGCCAGCCGCCAAAATTGATGAGGTTTTAGAGGTGCCCTTCCCCCGACCCCGCAACCGCTTGGAGGTGGAGCAACATCCTGAGTACCACAAGCTCAAGGCAGAAATGGAAGCCCACCTATACCGGGAGACGCGGTTTGTAGAACAGGACCGGATCAAGGTCAAAGCCTAACCCCCTTGAAGATTCACTTTTCGACTGCAAATTTCTTATTTTGGAGAATCCATTCCTATGGCTATTGCTGAAATTACCGAGAAACTTCTAGCAGCAAAGAAAGCGAAAGGTATTTCCTTTGAAGATTTAGAAAAGATCTTGGGTTGCGATGAAACCTGGATTGCCTCGGTGATTTATCGCCAGGCAAGTGCCTCTACCGAAGAAGCTGAGAAGATCGTCACAGCGTTGGGCTTACCCGCAGAGCTAGCGGAACCCCTAACCGTACCGCCCATGAAAGGATCTTTAGAACCCGTTATTCCTACGGACCCGTTAGTCTACCGATTCTACGAAATCATGCAGGTTTATGGAGTGCCGGTTAAAGCCGTGATTCACGAGAAATTTGGGGATGGCATTATGAGCGCCATCGATTTCTCCATTGAGGTAGATAAAGTGCCGGATCCAAAAGGCGATCGCGTTCAGGTAACCATGTGTGGAAAGTTCCTGCCTTATAAAAAGTGGTAGGTCATTCCCCCAAATTTATACCAACCCAATTCCTTGAGGACAAGATGATTGGCGATGGTGGCCAAACCGTCCACGGAGTTGAAATCAAAGACGTATCAGTAGGCCAGTGCGAATGCTAAGTATGTTATTTTCCATGGGGTCAAAAATGAGGGGGGCTGGGTCTTCCGCTTGGGGCCGTTCCCTCTGGGGTATCTTACTGGCTGGGTTTGGGCTCTTACTCTTCACCCCGAATGCCCTAGCCCACCATCCCCTAGACGGTCGTTTACCCTCGAATTTCTTTGAAGGCTTTATGTCGGGGGTCGCTCACCCCGTTATTGGTGTCGATCACTTTGTATTTGTGATTGCTGTGGGTTTGTTATCGGCTCTGATGCTTCATGGCATGACGATTCCGATTGCCTTTGCGATCGCAGGTCTGGCGGGGACGGGAATTCATCTCCAACGATTAGATTTGCCTGCTCCAGAGTTTTTTATCTCTGCTTCAGTGCTACTATTTGGGGTTTTGTTGGCTCTCAAGCGCCATCCCAACTGGCAGATAGTTACTGGATTAGCGGCAGTTGCAGGAGTTTTCCATGGCTATGCCTATGGGGAAGCAATTGTGGGTGCAGATATGACGCCCATGGTGGCCTACTTAACGGGTTTCACCGTTATTCAACTTGGGGTTGCCCTGGGAGCGAGGGTTATTGGGCAACAGATGCTCAACCGTCATCAGATGCCGGAGTTGCCACTGCGGTTTTCGGGCTTTGCCATTTGTGGGGTCGGCGCAGCCTTTCTCTCTTCCGTTTTTTTGGGATAAGGGAGATAGTTGAGAATTTCTAAGTTCTTACCCTATAAGCAGCGGTAAATCCCTTAGATATCCAATCGCTGATAAACCTGATCGAGGTTCTGTAAGTGGCGACTGGGGTCAAAACAGTGGTCTAGTTCCTCAGCTGAGAGTCGTTTTTGCACCTGTGGGTCTTGGCTGAGGGTAGCTTTAAAGTTGCCGCCTTCTTTATTCCAGGCTTGGTGAGCATGGGTTTGGACAATGGCATAGGCCTCTTCGCGAACCATCCCTTTATCCACTAGGGCGAGTAGAACGCTCTGGCTAAAGATAACGCCACCATACAGGTTCATATTCCGCTTCATATTCTCGGGATAGACCTGGAGGTGCTTCACTAGGTCGGTGATTTCCACCAACATAAAGTGAGTCAAGATGGCGGCATCGGGAACAATCACCCGCTCCGCAGAGCTATGGGAAATATCCCGTTCATGCCAGAGGGCCACATTTTCCAGCCCCGTCATGGCATAGCCCCGGACCACCCGAGCCAGTCCCGTGAGTCGTTCTGACCGAATCGGGTTGCGCTTGTGGGGCATGGCCGAAGAGCCTTTTTGCCCCTTAGAAAAGAACTCTTCCACTTCCAGCACATCAGTCCGCTGAAGATTGCGAATTTCTACAGCAAATCGCTCAATGGATGCGGCCACTAGGGCTAGGGCATTGAGATAGTAGGCATGACGGTCCCGGGAAATCACCTGGGTGGAGGCTGCTTCTGGTTGTAGCCCTAATTTTTGGCAGGTGAGGCATTCAATCTGGGGGTCGATATTGGCATAGGTGCCAACGGCACCTGAGATTTGGCCAACGGCGACTTCTTTTTGCGCTGCGATTAGGCGATCGCGATGTCGCATCATTTCAGCTAACCAGCCCGCTAGCTTAAATCCCAGAGTAATGGGTTCGGCATGAATACCGTGACTACGGCCCACCATCACGGTTTGGCGATGCTGTTGGGCTTGGTAACGAATGGCTTGAATCAGATTTTCCAGTTGGGGCAGCAAGATATCGAGGCTGGCCACCATCTGCAGAGCAATGGCTGTATCCAAGACATCGGAGCTGGTCATGCCCAAATGGATATATCGCCCGGCTTCACCGACGTATTCGTTGACGTTGGTCAAGAAGGCAATCACATCATGCTTGACTTCCGCTTCGATTTCTAAAATGCGCTTAACGTTAAAATTGGCTTTGGCTTTGATCGTGGCTAAGGCATCAGCAGGAATCTTTCCCAGTTCTGCCTGGGCTTCACAAACGGCAATTTCCACCTGTAACCAGGTTCTGAACTTATTCTCGTCTGTCCACAGATCGCCCATTTCGGGCAAGGTATACCGCTCGATCAATGTATTGCCTAGATTTCAACTGAACTATTGTACGCTGCCTTGCTATTCTCTAACGGTTTTTAATCGGTAAAGGCAGAGCGCCAAGATTAGACAAAGCCAGCAGTACACAGGGAATTCAGTCTTTGCTTAAACTGTCCTGTAATTTAGCGAGTAATTCTGCGTAAGCATCCCTCGCTTCTCGAAAGGTCGCGTCAGGATGAGCAGCGCGAAATGCTTTGACAGCTTGCGCTTCGTACTGGTCTTGTACCGCTTGAATAAATTCAATTGGAACCGAGCGTCCACTTTTCAGACCAAGATTAGGATGTGCTGGGTCCCATAATCCCCAATCCAGTGTGCGCGGGAATCTTCCCCAACGCTCTTGTTCGTAACTACACACAAACCCTTGGATTTGATCTAGTTTAAGATGTCGGCATGACCGACATTTTGCGGGAACATAAACCTTACTGGTGTAGTAGGGTGTATTCACCAAAATAGGATTTGTGGGGCCTTTAATGGGACAAGGGCCATGATCGAGCGCCAGGTATCCCTGTACTTGCTCCATCGCCCGCGTACACCCGCCCTCAAAGAGATGATCACAACTTCGACATTTTTGGGGAATTGCCCCCCACCCGAAATGGCAATATGGGACGGGTTCAACCGAACCGGGGACAGTGCAGCGTGGAAAAGCAGTTCTAAACATTTATCCAGATCTCTTCTATGCCTATCAGCACAGCACCCTTAATGACTTTTTCACTAATGGTCATGATCTGAGCGAAAGTAAATGCTCATCCAATCTAGCAATAGACTTAGGAGTTATTGCTCTTGATCGGGCTGATGGGTCTGAAGCCAACTCCTCAAATTATTTAGAGCTGGGATCTCCCCATCCTGTTTACACTGCTCTAAATATCGATAAAAAATCTCTTTGGGAACCCAAGGGAACGTAGGGCTGACTTCGACTTCTTGATATTGACGTTGAATAAGCTGAAAAATACTAAGCGTCTTGCCATTGTAGCGCCAGAACTCTGGTACTCCCATCACCGCATAGAGGCTATTTTTATCGACATCCGTATGGGTGATATCAATTTCAATCACTAGATCAGGGGGAGGATCTTTCTCCAGATCAACTGTTCGTCCCCTTACTAACGCTTCATTTTGGATGTAGTAGCAGCGATCAGGCTCAGCTCCCTTAAGTAGATCATGGCGACGAAGCGTTGTAGAGGCCATACTTTTGATATTGAAGCCACTTTCGCTGGTCACAGCCTTGACGAAATCCCCGATGATGTCGCTAGGATTTTCATGGGCTTCCAAAGGAACCATAAATTCTAAAATCCCTTCGTCATAAGTAATGTGAGCAGCCCGATGTTCGCCAAACGCCTCCAAAATTTTCTCATAGGTCTCCCAACTCACGCTATGGAGGGTTAAGCGTTGCTCGGCGACAGGGGTAGATATGAGTCCATCAGTGGGTGGTGGTTCAGTTTTAACCACGATCAAGCTCCTGATTAGTGAGATGTTTCTAAGATTAAGGCAATCTACTAAAGGGGCGACATGCCCCATGAACACCTTGCTACTTGGGCAATAACCAGATAGACAAGACAAAAGATGGGCCACAAAGGATGTATCTCCAGCTCACCTTACTGATAATGATATTGCCACTATACCAACCCCATTTACGCCATCACCGGTCTCCTGCCCCTCTTTTCTCAAGTGAAGCGATCTTCTAGGGGAATTCCCATGCCCGAGTACAACTGGATTACCGAACAAATTTCAACCGTTACGGAATTCTTGACACCCGCAGAATGCGAATCATACATTGACCTGGCGGAATCCATCGGTTTTGAGGATGCACCTATCAACACGGCGTTTGGCCTTCAAATACAGAAAGATGTGCGTAACAACTCTCGTGTAATCCTTGATGACATCGAACGAGCCGCTGGATTGTTTGAAAAGATTACGGATTATGTACCTGTCAATATTGGTGATTGGGCTATTTGCGGGGTTAATGAAAGATTCCGTATCTATCGCTATGATGTGGGCCAACAGTTTGATTGGCATTACGATGGGTATTTTGAACGAAACAAAGATGAGCGTAGTCAACTAACGTTCATGGTCTATCTCAATGATGGTTTTGCAAGGGGTGAAACAACCCTTGAATCTATTGAGATCAGACCTCAGCAAGGGCTGGCATTGTTCTTTGTGCACCAAATACGTCATAAAGGCCAATCGGTTACGGATGGTAGAAAGTATGTTCTTAGAAGCGATGTTATGTACCGACGGATGAAAGCATGAGTATGGAATGAATCAGAGCGATAAAAAGCAGGTTGGATGACTTGCCAGCTTTTGCATCAACAGCTTATACCTGACCATTAGTTCTGAAGAGCTGTTGTGCCCTCTTAGGAAACGTTACACTAGCGCTTACGCACCTTATTTATCGAGCAATATAGATATGAAGTTTGACCTTCATCAGGCTCTCAATACCTTAGATATCAACGCGGATTGGGTGGGCCTACGTCAGGTGAATGAGAAAACCACCACCCATGCCGTTCGAGACGGGCGACCCCAAAGTAATGGTCGCGATTTTACCCAAGGCGTGATGGTGGAAGTCCTCGCGGAAGGCCAGTTTGGCTATGCCGCCACCAACCGCTTAGACCCAGCCAGTTTGCAAGGGGCCGCTGAGCAGGCGTATCAACAAGCGATCGCAACCTCTAAATGGGCCGTCCATTCCTTTACCCCCGAGGTGCGTCCTAAAGCCGTGGGCCAATACCAATCTCCCTTTCAGCAGCCCCTAGACCTGATTAGCGTTGCCGATCAGCTCGATCTATTGGTGAAAGTCTGTGACACTCTCCATGTTTCTGACCAAATCGTAAAAACCAGCGCCTTTACCCAAACCCTAGAAACGGAGCAGATTTTCGTTAGCAGTAACGGTACGGATACCCACCAAACCTTTGGGTTTGTAATCACCAACTATGAAGCGACGGCCCAAGACGGCAGCATTATCCAAAAACGCACCGACAATGGTCCCTTAGCCCGCTGTTATCAGGCTGGCTCTGAAGTATTTGACCCCGACCAGGTGCTCGCCCGTGCCCAGCAAGTGGGGGAACAGGCTATTGCTCTACTCGCCGCCGAAGACTGTCCCACCGCCACTACCACCTTGGTGCTGGCACCGGACCAGATGATGCTGCAAATTCACGAGAGTGTTGGTCACCCCCTAGAACTGGATCGGATCCTTGGAGATGAGCGGAACTATGCTGGATCCAGCTTTGTAAAGCTCTCGGACTTTGGTCATCTGGTGTATGGCTCGCCGCTGATGAATATTACCTTTGACCCCACGGTACCCGGTGAGTTTGCAGGCTATGCCTTTGACGATGCTGGGATGCCTGCTCAACGGGAGTATCTGATTAAAGAAGGTCTACTACTACGGGGACTAGGAAGCTTAGAAAGCCAAGTCAGAGCCCAGGTGCCAGGGGTTGCTAACTTCCGGGCTCGTTCCTGGAACCGCGCCCCCATTGACCGGATGGCCAATCTCAACCTAGAACCGGGCCAATCCTCCTTTGAGGAGATGATTAGCACTATCGAATCTGGCGTCTATATGGAGGCCAATCGGTCCTGGTCCATTGATGACTATCGCAATAAGTTCCAATTTGGCTGTGAATATGCCCGCCTAATTGAAAAGGGCAAGCTGACCAAAGTCTTGCGCAATCCCAACTATCGCGGCATTACCAATCAGTTCTGGGGGAATCTGGCGCAAGTGGGGGATGCCAGCACCTTTGCCATGTATGGCACCCCCTACTGTGGCAAGGGCGAACCCAATCAGTGCATCCGGGTCGGCCATGCTTCGCCCACCTGTGTATTCAAAGAAATCGAAGTATTTGGAGGAGCCGCATGAGCACTAGCGTTGTAGTCAGCCCCACGGAGACCCTGGCGGCGTGGGAATCCACCTTTAACCAGTTGGCCGATTTACTGTTGGATAACCTACAGGCGGGAGAACATCTCTCCATTGAGTTGGCGGGAGAGCAAAGCCACTTTATGCGCCTCAATGCCGGGAAAGTTCGCCAGTCGGGTCTAGTGACCGATGCTAGCATTAATATTCGCTTGATTGCCAACCAGCGCACGGCCTATGCGGGATTCCCCTTTACGGGAGATCTGGCGGTGGATAGTACCGTGGCTTTAGAGCAACTCCAGCAATTGCGCCAAGACTTACCCCAACTGCCAGAAGACCCCTATATTGTCCTGCCGGAAAACTATGGCTCCAGTCGGGAAGCCTATTCTGGTCAGCTACTCGCCCCCGATCAGGTCTCTGCTGCCCTTTTACCTGCGGTGCAAGGGGTCGATTTTACGGGCATTTATGCCTCAGGTCCTATCGTTCGCGCCAACCGTAACTCCGCAGGTCAACAGCATTGGTTTGCCACGGAAACCTTTGTGCTTGATTATTCCTTAATTGCCCCCTCTGAAAAAGCCGTCAAAGCCACCCTGGCAGGCCAAGCCTGGGACCAAACCGCCTACACGGACCAAATCCAGCAGTCCATTACCCAGCTCGAAGTGCTCGATCGCCCCGTTCAGGTGATTGAACCAGGGCAATATCGCACCTATTTTGCCCCCGCTGCCACTGCTGAATTGATAGGTATGCTCTCTTGGGGCGGGGTGAGTGAAGCCTCCATGCAGCAGGGCGGCAGTGCCTTGGCTAAACTTCGGGAAGGCAAGTCTTTGTCACCCCATTTGTCCTTAAAAGAGAACTTCAGTTTGGGCTTGGTGCCTCGATTCAATAGCTTGGGAGAGGTTGCCCCGGAAGAGGTGCCCCTGCTTGTGGAGGGTCAGCTCGTTAATACCCTGGTCAATGCTCGCACGGCCAAGGAATATCAAGTTACAAGCAATGCTGCTAGCGCCCATGAGGGGATGCGATCGCCGGAAGTATCGCCTGGAACCCTCAGCACAGCAGACATCTTGGCGCAATTGGGAACGGGGTTATACCTATCTAATTTGCATTACCTGAACTGGAGCGATCGCACCGGCGGACGAATTACGGGGATGACCCGCTATGCCTGCTTTTGGGTGGAGCAGGGTGAAATTATTGCACCGATTAAAGATCTGCGGTTTGATGACAGTCTTTATGAATTTTTAGGTACAAAGTTAGAGAACCTCACCGACACCCAGGAATTTATCCCTTGTGTGGACACCTATGGCGCTCGCTCCTTGGGTGGTTCTCTGATGCCAGGATTACTGGTTAATGACTTTACCTTTACCCTGTAACCCAGTATGAGTAGCAGTTTTAAGCCTGACGCCTTGTCTATGTCTCAAAAGTGATATTGGATAATTGCTAAATGTCCAACAAGTAGCGGTCTAGATTTACTTGTGCTCCCTTCTCTGTGGAGTTTACATCACGAAAATGGAATGGTATTCCACCACAATTTGTGATGGTCTTCAGTTAACTTTCATCAAACGATTGAAATCAGCAGTTGCTAAAGGGCTAAAAGGTAATTTCTGTATTATTGATCCGCTGCATCGATTTGTTATTCATCTCAAGTTAGCTGCTGATCGGCTCTCGTGTATCGCCCTGATTCCAACTCAGCATCAAGAACCGCGCGGAGAGCTTCGACAAACTCCCTCTTGCAAGCTGGGTCGACACTGCCTCCATCATCTAATAAACTCATGTCGCTGAGTTCGTCGGCTATCAATCGCTCGGGCAGATACTTCCATCTACGCAGCAGGTACTCATATGCTGCCAAGTAGGCTTGTTCAACAGTAATTTCGTCAGAATATTCAGTCATTTACAGCAAATGATTGGTAGCTTGCTATGAGTCATCTCTTCTACTCCGTTCCCAGTCATTCCAATATTTTTTGCATGCCAGAGACAGATTGGTGTAGGTAACTAAAACACCGTTGTCCAGCTCACAAGCGGCATCCACGTAGTTTAGATACAGTATGCCATTAGTACAGCAGACTGAGATGTGGCACTCCTCATCTTTTGCGCTCAGGATTTCGAGGTCACAATCCCTCAATTGAGTGAGATCTTTGGAAAGCTCTGAGTTCTCGAAGGGGATGAATGCCGCATTACTACAACTGTGAAGGTGTACCCAGAGAAACTTAGACCCACTGGCTAGTACATCACATAGATACTCTACTTCGACCTTCACAGAGATGTCGCCGGGACACTCACCACTGAAAGCGACAATGCTACCGTCGTGTAGCAGGTTCCAGATATTAACACAGGAACTCATCAGAACTCAGGTCACTATGGTTGGTTACCCTCACAATTGAGGACTTGCGGCATAACAGTTTGCTTAGCCGCATTCGTTCCAGATCCGCTGGCCACAGAAGAATTATCAGTAGATGTCCGTTGCAGCACAGTGTAATGCCACCGCCGACGCGATTAATTCGATTCCGCTTCACCAGAAGTTATTTGTTGGATCTTTTGCTCTAAAGCATCCTCCCAGTTTGGATCACCAGGATTGATTGTAATCATTCGCCCTGACGCTTTTGAGCGATCAACGTAGACCTGAAAGGCATTGATGTCTTCTCGATGAGCTAAGACATACTGACGTAACTTGTCAAGATTCATCTTGTCAAAATTAGCTTGTGTCATGGCTCATACCCTCCACTTGGCTTGATCTCAAAATCTAGACTGTCCCCAGCGAGCACATACAAGTTACCCGTTCGCTCATCGATCCTGACAAGTTCAACAGATCTAAACTGCCATCCAGGGTAAATTACGTTGGTCAGGCGATAGCAGAGTCTATAAAGCCCTTGAGCTTGCTCATCATTTGGTTCCATGTTTGTTCAGTTTAACCTAACCCACTGATGATAGCGGCTTGGAGCTTTGCACACACAGATAGGCTCACTGGAGTGAGCAAATAGACACAAAGAATACAGTAGCTGTGTAAATCGAGCGTCCGAAGTAGTGCTTATTAGGCAGCAACTTCTATATAGGTCGATGAGGTGGATGGCTCAGGGATCTTATACCCTTCTAACTTTAGTCCATTCAAATGAAACTCGATAGCTTCACGCATATTTTGTTCAACCTCTTCGTATGTTAATCCAGTTGAAACACAGCCAGGTAAATCAGGTGAATAAGCTGAATATCCAGTCTTTGTTTGTTCAATTATGGTGAGATAACGCATTATTTCAAGCCCGCTTGTTTTAAGATACTATTCAAAGTCCCTGCTGCAAGATCATCACTCAGTTTTCCTGAAACAGTTACTAACCCAGTTTTTGTGGAATGTTTGTACTGACGATGACTACCTTTTGTTCGAGCACCGACACGCCCAGCCCAGTGGCACCAGTGCATGCGATTGTTATCCGCTTTGTGCCTCGACCGTATGTCCTTTGAGATAGTCTCGTAGAGCAGCATTGACAGCCTCGTCATCTGGGAATGTGTCCTTCAGATCATCGGCTATCCAGACTATTTGGGGATGGTGCTTTGCTTTGGATGCATACTTGCTACGCACCACGCCTTTCAACTGTGTAAAGTCATACTCTGGCAGCATATCACCAGGATCTGGATCAGCCATCATTGTAGTTTTCTCGTTCGCATTTGGTTGCCTTCCGAACCCCAATAATGCGGACCACGTCATTCTGGTCGGTGGGCCATACAATTCAGAAGACGGCCCTTGTTGGAGATACCTGTAGTGAGATAACGGTCTTCATCGCCCGAATGCATTGAATCGTAACCAGTCATGCCGTTGGCATCATCGAATACGGCGGAGGCTTTGTAAAAGCTAACACCATGTTTGGCAAGATTGATTGCAGCTTTGGCAGCATTCCATTCAAAGTCCATAAACTGAGTCGATAATTACTCAGACAAAGCCTTAAAAGTCACTTTGAGACCATCTCGGGGACGAGGCGAAGGCACAACCATTAAATCTAGATTTTGGTCAGGCAACAATTGCCAGTCATAATGCCGCAGCAGAGTTGCAGCAAAGATTTTCATCTCCAAACGCGCAAACTCCTTGCCCAGGCATTCTCGAATCCCGCCACCAAAAGGGAAATAGCCAAATTTCTGCCGTTCTGCACTTTGCTGAGCCAGCGCCTCAGGGCTAAACCGTTCCGGGTCAAACTGCTTAGGGTTTGCATATAGCCCTGGATCTTCATGGGTACCGCCAATGGAGCAGAGAACCGACCAACCTTGGGGAATTTGATATCCGCCAAACTCACAGGTCTCCAGAACCGACCGAAATACCCCACCCACAGGGGGAATAAGCCGCATCACTTCCGTCAATACCTGTTCTAAGTAGGTCATTTCTTTCAACCCTTCTAAGGTTAGCGGACTATCCGTATCCCATTGCTGCTGCTCCTGATGAAGACGGGCTGTAATCTCTGGATGCTGAGCCGTAAGCAAACAGAAGGAGGTGATCGCTGACGTTAAGGTTTCATGACCTGCAAATAGCATCAGCAGCACATTATCTTTCAATTCCTCCTGACTTAGCCCTTGGCCGTCCTCATCACGGGCCTGGATCATTAGCCCTAAGGTGTCATCACCAGGGTCTGACAGGGACTGTCGGGCTTGAATAATGTCTTCTAATTCCCGTAACAGCAGATCACGACAGTGTTTAGCCCGTCCAAACCGTGTCCAAGGCAACGAGATGGGCAAAGAGAATAATCCACCACTCCAGATTTCAAAGTATTGTCCTAAGGGAGTCTTTGAACCCTGATCAAGGCCAACCAATAACTTACAGGCCACATCTAGCGTGAAGTTACGAAGTTCTGGATACCAAGTTAATGTCTGTGCTTGTAGCCATCGCTGAGTATACTGCTGTGCAATATCAGACATAGCCCCAACATAGGTAGATAGTGTTCGGGGTTTAAACGCTTGAGCTAACAGCTTACGACGGTTTCGATGCAGTTCTCCTGTTTGGATCACCAGCGACAAGGGGCCGAGTAACGCTTTCGTTGTTGGA
Organism: Acaryochloris sp. CCMEE 5410; assembly: GCF_000238775.2. Lineage (NCBI taxonomy): Bacteria > Bacillati > Cyanobacteriota > Cyanophyceae > Acaryochloridales > Acaryochloridaceae > Acaryochloris > Acaryochloris sp. CCMEE 5410. The sequence goes on from NZ_AFEJ02000001.1 coordinate 1,498,368, forward strand.
GGCCAGCTGGCCACAAAATACTTATTCTCGTTGGTGAGTACAAACTGATTCGCCTCCATTCCACGAATCACGATGGCAGGACGGCCTAACAAACGAGTTTTGAAAATAGCGCCGTAAGCTTCATGTTGCTTGGTGATAAAATCCGGATCCCGCAAGAACTGCAGTGATTTACCAATCACGGGTAAGCCTAAACTACCAGGGGGGAGCGGAGGATGATTGGAGAGATTGGAAGTTGTCATAGGGAAAAATTGCTAGATGGATCGAAGAAGACACACGCTACACATTCGAGAAGTACTCGATACTATGATCTACCGTATATTCAGTCACCGTACGCTTGCATAAAGGATAGATTTCCTGAAAAGATATCTAAACTGCCCACAGGGAATATCATCGGGGGGAAAGAAATGCTTCAGCAACTGTGTTTCTGGCTCTACTAAAACGATACCGTTGAGCCTTTTAAATCAGCCAACAATTGAGCATATCTCGGTTTAGCTAAATAGCTGACTGCAATAGCGGGCATCCTAAGTAATAGTGTTGTCATCCATTTTGCTCTCTTAATTTGTGAGTTTATCTGAGTCCCTATCGATTTTAGAGAATCCTGATGTTTCGATCGCATTAGGGAAACTGATTATTGCGATCGCATCTGCCACATCAGAAACGGAAGTCTATGCCACCGTTGCAGCCTACATTCCTGACATTCTTCCGGTCGATCGAACCAGTATTATCCTCCTGACCGAAGATGGCCAAGAACTAGAGATTTATGCCCTTCATGGGATAGAAGGCGTCAGTCCGATTGGTAAGACTATTCCTTGTGACGGCACAGCTGCAGGATTAGCAGTGCGAACAGGGCAACCCCAGGTAAACTGGGCGTCTCCCGACAGTCCCTATCTCGATATCGTCCGTCTGTCTGCAGAGGGCATGTCTCTATTCGTCAGCGTACCGTTGATGATTCATGGTCAAGCCATCGGGGCAGTGAATGCGGCTTTCTCCAATCCAACTTTGGCTGAGACGCAAATTCTTAGCCTTTTGACTCAAATCACGACCTTGATTTCCACCAACCTGGAGCGGCAAATTCTGCTCAAACAGACCCAGGTGGCCATGGAAGGGTATCGATCCCAAGCTGAGCAACTGCAGGTACTGAACGAAATTGCCCGCAAACTATCCGGGCACTGTTCATTTCAGGGTTACAGATCTAGTCCACAGTTGAATGAAATCAAGACATTTTGAGATCTCGGGTATGGCGATCAGGGATACTCTTTCAATGTCGTAAACTTCTGCCCAACAAATCCTAAAGATGAATTCCTCTTCCTGTGTCGCCTCTACTCTTTCTCCATGCCAGCGCCAGGAGTTAGCCCTTCAGGTTTTGACCAAGACTGAACCCGTCACCAACCTCGCTAAAGAACACCAAGTCAGTCGCAAGTTTCTCTATCAACAATCCAACAAGGCAAATGACGCTTTGGAAGCAGCTTTCTCGCCATCTAATAATAATGACGATGATGTGCTTTTCCATTTACCCATCACGAAAGCTTGGTTGTTCCAACTGATTCTAGCCTTGGTGCTAATCTGCCATAGTTCTTTTCGCGGTGTCGTCGAATTGCTGCGCGATCTTTTGATTTTCCAACATGTGTCGGCACGATCCACAACCGGCTTGCCGTTGCCTCACAATCCGCTATAAAGGTCAATCAATCCCAAGACCTATCTGCGATAGAGGTGGGTTTGCACGATGAGATCTTCCATGGCTCAAAACCAGTTTTAGTCGGCATTGATGCTGCTTCCACCTATTGCTATCTCCTGGAAGCCGCAGAACATCGAGATGCGGATACCTGGGGCTATCACCTACTCAATGCTGCAGAGCAAGGACTCGACCCGACACACACTATTGCTGACGCTGGCTCAGGCTTGCGGGCTGGACAGAAGGAAGCCTTTGGAGACAAGCCTTGCCATGGGGATGTATTCCACATCCAGCATCAGTGTCAGACCCTGGCTAACAGTCTCAATCGAAAAGCAATGGGCGCTAAATCTCGACGCCAAGAGCTAGAAGCTAAGATGGCAGAGGCCAAGCAGCAAGGACAATGGCATCCCCTCTGTGTCCGTTTAGGAAAAGCGAGAACCCAGGAGAAACAATCGGTGCAACTGGCCAGAGACATTAAGACCCTGATAGAGTGGCTCAATCATGATGTCCTCCAACTCGCGGGTCCCTGTCATTCAGAACGGCTGGAACTCTATGACTTTATCGTTGCAGAATTTCAGCAGCGTGAGCATCTAGGAGGTAAGCAGATTCGAGTCTTGCGCAAAGCATTAAAGAATCAACGCGATGATCTGTTGGCCTTTGCCAAGGTATTTGATGGCAAGCTGGCTGAGATTGCCCAGCAATTCGAGACACCGCTGTTTCTCGTCAGACAGATGGTGCGCTTTTTCCGGAAACAGGCTACCTCCGAAGCCTACTGGAGGAGCTGGGGCGATCTGCATCAGAGGCTGAGTTGGAAGTTCTTTCAACTCCATGAAGCGATCCTAAATGCGATGAAACAGACACCAAGAGCCAGTTCTTTGGTAGAGAATCTCAACTCCAGGCTGCGCAATTATTTCACGCTTCGCAAACATCTTGGAACACCCTATTTAGGACTGCTTCAATTCTTTCTCAATCACCGACAATTCATGAGTAGTGGTTGTGAAGATAGGAAGGGAAAAAGTCCTAGAGAAGTGATGACAGGACAGAGCCATCCTCACTGGCTAGAGCTGCTAGGATTCAAACTCTTCAAAAGGGCTTAGCAAAAGGAATAAATTCTGGACTGGTCATTTCTGGAGATGGCCTGGTTTGTCGTGCGAGTGTTACCCATTTTGGGCCATTTCTGAACAAAGCCGTTTGCTTTAACAAGTGGAATCTAATCCCAGCGATTATGCCATCGTGTAAGAGTGGTTAACTCAGTTCCAGGTGATTATCCATAGCTTCGAGCAAGCCAGAGAACATCCCAGTGACAACGATAAGCAACGCTCGTATTTTTCTGGTAAAAAATGAAATACAAGCTGCAGATTGTGACTTTGCCTGGTGGTAGAGATTTCGTCGATGTCACAGCAAGTAAAAAGGGACCAAGCAGAGACGTTTCTTCATTTCGAGAGCGCTAATCGCAGTTTGCTCAAGTACAGGGGTTCGATGCCGATAAAGCTTATGCGTGTGCACAGAATGCTTAAACCCGGCACCAAAAGTCTCGGGGCAAAGAGCTAACACCTCAGTAAAAGGGATTATCCAGCACTTGTTAAATCCTTGTCAAGCATACGATCCGTTTAGTGTGATTATTCCGAGTTATACAAGAGCGATTAAGTCAGCGTCATGACACTTATGAACTAGTGATTCTCACCGTTTGTGGTGTAGTTCGACTGGGCATGATTACTTTGCCAGTTTTAACTCAGTCTTAAAGAGGGATGATGAGATAAATTAGCCGACACAATCTTTTGCACCTAAACTAACAGGAACTATCTAAGACCTCATTCTTTTGCTTGATTTCCTAGCAGAGCAACTATGCTCAAAATCAGACACACTATAGGATTTAATTTTTCAGACAAGTCTAATGAACATAATGAATTCACACTTTTCCTATCTAGTGATGAGTTAATATTTATTTTCTGGAGAATTATAAAATCTTGAACAATAGATAAATTTTCTTGTATAAATTTGCTTCATATGCTCAAAGAGATATATAGTTAAAAATTAGAATCATGATAGTTCTAATTATTGTTCATTAAGATACCTCAACTCACCAAAAAATTGTTCTAACTATTAAAATCAATCTAGCTAAAAATCAGTTATCAGATCTTAAAAGTCTTTATCTTAAACCCTTTTAATTATAATCATACTAAAAAGGAGAATTTATTATTTTAAAGTCTTCTTATTGTCTAAAATAGAATCTTAAAACACTATGCCAGGAAATGAAATAAACATATCCAAAATCCTAGAATCTGTGTTTCTAAACAATCCTGAGGGGCAAAGTCAAGATTCCAAGGTGCTTACAGAAAAGTTAGAATCAGCAATTCTTGATAAACTAAGTGAATGGAGAATAGGTGCTCAGATAGTAGAGGCTGCAAAAAACTCTATCAACCAAGAGAAAATTGAATATGTTAATTTAATCGATAAATATTTAAGCGAAGAAATTATTAGTGATGTAGATTTTGCTAATAGGATTAGCAAAATCATTAGGGGAGCATGTCACCTTTGCAGATTGTTTTGAAATCGTTCAGGATACAAGTGTTGCCCAGAAGTCTTCATCAATGAACTCCGAAAAAGCAGCTCAACTCAAAGTCCATCTTGATGCGATAGCCCAATTACTGTACGAAGAAAGCGATCCAGAGAACCTGAAGACGCTAGAAGGTATTGAGATGACGGTGCGTCAGCAAATTCAGACCCATGTCAGTCCCGAACTCGGTCATTTTTTATCCGCACAGCTACTGGCACAGCAGCAGGCCGCAACCGACGCCTGAAAAGCACCTTGGGCGTTCTAAGCATTACAACTCAACAGGCACAGCATCTAGCCGTTTCCCCCTATCGTCAAATCAGTCCTCATTTAGAGAATTGTTGCTTGCGCATCAGTGCCAATGTCTCCTATGCTCAAACTGCTAAAGATGTGGCTTATTTAACTGGGATTCAGGTACCAGCCAAAACCCAGCAGCGATTGGTGCATCAACAACGGTTTCCTACCCCCAGGCTCATGAAGCTTTAACCGAAGTGAGTGTAGATGGTGGCAAAGTGCGCATCCGCACCCCTTTAGGACACCCTTGTCAGTGGAAAGACTATAAAACCCTGGCAACGCATGTGGGACTCATCGCGGATTATCACAATAATGCCCGGCTCATTGACTGGACTCACCAGCAACCGTTAGCCTCTCCACTGACTTGTTTAGGGGATGGTCATGATGGCATTTGGAATATCATTCGTCAGCTGAGCATACCTGAGCAACGGCGAGAGATTCTGGACTGGTACCATCTGGTGGAAATCTTCATAAGGTCGGTGGGTCCCTCAAACGTCTGCACCAGGCTGAGCAGCTCTTATGGCAGGGGAAGGTTGATGAAACCTTGGCTCTATTTGAGTCATTGAAGAAAAAGCAGGCCCAAGTCTTTTGCAACTATGTTCGCAAACATCGGCATCGGATCGTCAATTATGACTATTACCAGAGTGAGCAAATCTGCTCTATTGGGTCTGGGGCTGTTGAATCTGCTATCAAGCAGATTAGTCGCAGAGTCAAAATTTCAGGGGCGCAGTGGAATGAAAGTAATGTCCCGCAAGTGCTGGCACATCGGTGTGCTTACCTCAATGGCTTAATTGGAATGCAAAGGTGACATGCTCCCAATCATTAGAGAAGACAATGCCTTCATAACTCTTTACTCTAATGTAGGCTTTAGGCCTATAATTACGAAAAAAAAGAAATTAATTCAGCCTTCTGAATTATCCACAAAAATATTGAATATTTTCAAAGAGTTCAGGGAGTCGCAAAGTAATTGGGAATCTAAAACTCAGAGTTATGTAAATGAATTAAAGGCAATCGTTATATCTCAATTCTCTGAGCGAAAAAGTGGAAAAGAGTTTCAAGAATTAGTTGACTCGTTGATTGGCAAAAATGCAGGACCAGGATCAGCAAAGAGCAAAATAGAGCTTCACCAATTCCTAAAACTTCTTATAGAAGATGATGAGAAATTTGGCTCTGAAGTTGCAATTCTTGTAGAGGAAATTAGCAAAGATATACTTACACTCAGAAGAAAAGTTCAAAACAATGTACAGGTTAGATTTAAAGATACAATTCAGCTACCTTTGATCTCAAACCGAATCAGAAGTCTATTGGTTTTAGAAGACAACAAATTAATTCGATCCTTCCATCCTAAAGCATCTGAATATATTGAGAAACTGCGAAATAGTGTTATTTCTAAAGTGAGTGAATGGGAAAAAAGGAAGCATTTAGTTTCCAAGATTACCGAGCGAAGGTTGAGTAAAAGAGATGGAGAAGAGTTAGAAAAATATTTGAGATATTCATTAGTGAGTGATGAGCTATTTTCTTCAGATATTTCGCTCATTCTTGAAGATATTGAGAGCCAAAGGCGTGTAGGCATAAGAAAAGCATTAGGTTACCTTCAATACAGAAAAAAGTATGCAATAACGTTTGCATTATCTTTTTTTTGTTTCACAACATTAGCTCTTGGTGAAAAATATGTTGGTGATATAGCTGACATTGTTAGCCCAATGCCAAAGACATACTATATTTTTGTCGTTGGGGACAAAAAAGATGGTTTGGCAAAATCAATATCTGATCTATTGAGTGAGCAGGGTAAAAAAAATCCATTAATTGTCAGAGGTCATAAATTAAAGTTTTTATATCTAAATGATGATGGAGATAGGAATACTGCTATACGAGTTGCGAATTCTATTATTCAAAGGAGAAATAATCGAGATCCAATTCTCATGATTGGTCATTTTCGTAGTACCACAACTAAAGCCGTTTTGCCATTATATCTTTCAGCAAAGATTCCAATATTATTGCTCACAGAAACTAATGATAACCTATTACAAATTGAACAAAATGATATTAATAAGATACCTATTGTTAGGTTTACACCTACAAACCAAGTGCAGGCAAAAACTGCTGCGAGATTATGTTTAAGTCATGACAAAAAGTATGCATGGATTGCTGGAAGTCCATCGAATCCTGAATATAGTGAAAACCTTAGTAAACTTTTTGCACAAGAGATAGAACAAGGAGGCAAAGTATTTTACAGAGATGTCAATAATGACCTACCTGAAAGATATTTTTTTGGAAATATAAATGTGGAGAATAAAAAAATAAATTGTATATATCATATTGGATCCGAAATGGAGCAATCTCTAACCTTTATAAGGTATATTCGAAAACTACAAACCCAAAAGCTTATTGCCGAAGATGCAATAATAATTGCAAGTGACTCCTCTGCTAATAGAGAGTTTATTCTTAAGGGTGGAAAGGATGTTGATGGTATTTTTGTAACCTCACCTATACCAATACAATATGTAGCTGATATTCCTGGTTATTATGCTTCCAATGCATATACTTTTCTAGAAGAGATAATATCATTAACAGAAAACAGGGAAGGCTTTGCGAGTAGTTTTCCTGACAATATTAAAGAAGGTATTACAAGACAATATCCAGCAACAAAAATAAGAAAAAATCTAATAAAAAGTATAAACAGTGAATTAATAAATATTGATTCTAATGATTTTTCCAAGGAAGTTCATAGAATAAGAATAAAAGGAATAGAAGAGAAGAAAAAGATTGATTTTGTAATCTTGCGTGATAGTAAAACGGGTTTTGGAGAGTTACACCTTATGTCACCTACTGATCAGCTTAAAAATTCTATTAGGGTTCCATTCCAAGTTTGGCAAGTGCGGCATAATCAATTCATTCAATATGATCTTAAAAGTTAGCGTATAGGTTTTATTTTTAGTGAAGTACATTGATTTTTATATTCACTATATAGATAAAGGGGATTATGTCTTTGATATCGTATTCTAAAATACTTAAATATTGTGCTTCAATTAGTTCTGAGTTTCATGATTTATATCATCAAGGTTTGCAATATATATGCGCTTCCTCCGCGATATTATTAGTATCATCTTCATTTGATAAAGCAGAAGCTTTATCAAATGAATGTGGGAAATATTGGCAAGCGACTTTAGTCTCTCAACAGTCTATAGATAGAAGAATTCTTAAAAACATTGAAAAAGAATCATCTAATATAAGAGAAGAAATATATAAATTATTAGATGAAGCTAATAACTCAGATCGAATAGTAGTGGCAGGAATATTAGTCGCTTTCGAGGATATGATAGACTCTCTTAATCAATATATTGAATTAATCAAAGAAATCTCAACTTGCTTTTATTACGATGAAAGTGCTGACAAGACTTATTTTGATGAATCAAAGATCTACACTTTGTCAAGGAATGGTATGGAGTTAGATCGTGTAATTGTTAGGATTTTGAGAAGTTCGCTGTTAATAATAAGTAAAATATCAACTATATTAGAAGATAGCTACCAACATTTAGAGGTGGTTTGAGTTATGAATAATTATTTATCTATGCATGGTGACATTGAACTAACAATCAATGAACTAAAACGAGAAAAGAATGTGCTGACAAAAAAAGTCAAAGAGTTATCTAGTAAATTATCGAATAATAATAAGCAAGATTGTGCCAATGAAATCTACCTTAAAGAGATAAAAAAAATAGAACATATCTCGACTGAATGTGCTGAACTAATACCAATTATTGATGCCGTTGACAAACATTTAGGAAGAATAGTTTCTTTATCGTCCTTCCCTAAGACAATAGACGACTATATATGGATCTGTGATGCAACCAAACAATGGGAATACCTATTATTAAAGTTCCTTAATATCTCAAGAAAAATACCCATAAAGAATGCTCCCTCATATTTACTTCCACGCCTAGATATAGGTGATGCTTTTAGTGAGGAAGAGCTAGACCTGTTAGTAGATAAATTATCTAAAATTGTCTTTGCTTATAGTTTATTAAAAGGAGAGAGAAAGCTTGAAGATAGAAAAAAAATTATTGGTTCTGACATCCGAAGAGCAGAAATATTCCTGGCCAATGATATATTAGATGGAACTCTTAACTTTGCCAAAAGAGTTTGTTCTTCTTCCTTCTATCGACTTGAGAAAATATGGATGGCAGAGGTTAGAGAACTTCTTGCATATTTAAAGTGGTTAAACTCCGGGGAAATTAGTTCTGATCCTGATACGGAAGCTCATTACTTTGAGGCATGGGAAGACTTTAAAAAAAGAATAATTGATTTTGACTACAAGGTCCCTACGTCTACTTTTGGCGAGGTTAAACAATATTTAGAAGATCATTATGTTTCATTTTTAGATGGAGCTTATAAGCTCAACAAAAGCAAGATTGAGAATAGTAGCAATAATAATATTCTAAAAATAAAAAGTGAAAAAGCTAGGGTCGAAGTTGCCAAGAAAGATGATAGTAGATATTGGGATAATGACAGAAATTGGATTGAAGTTGAAAAATATGTAGAACAATATTATGAAAATATTATTCCAGCTGTTATGAATGGAGATAAAAAATATGTAGAAGCAGTTATCCATGCGTTCGATTATAGTATGAATGTTCCATACAGAATCATCAATGCTTTTGAGATGGCTATTGTTATTTATTTCATTAACAAGAAAGATCTCATTAACATTTCTTTCCCTAATCCATAAAGATTGGATTGGTTTCTTAAGAGGATCTAGATTTCCTTAGCCTTTATTTAATAAGCCTTTGAACCTTCTCTCACCATTTACCTTCAAGCCCTTAACATTACATGGTTTTAACCTTGTAGATCCTACTTAGAGACCAGTGCCATGGTTGCTAGCTTGCCAGGATCATGACCAACACAGGGTTATTTATCGGACTATCCACGCTGGATATGATTTATCTCGCCTCTGGTCCACCCCAAGCCAACCAAAAACTAGTCGCCCAAGACAGTCTAATCTCTGCCGGTGGCCCCGCCACCAACGCCGCTGCCACCTTCGCCCACCTCAGCAACACCGCCCATCTCCTTACCGCCTGGGGCCAGCATCCCATTACCCAACTGATGCGATCTGACCTCGCCAGCGTCAGCCCATCCATCCTCCACACCGACCTCACCCCAACCCAAACTCAATCCCCTCCCGTCTCCTCAATCGTGGTTACCCAAACCACCGGAGAACGCGCCGTCATCTCCCTCAATGCCCAGCGCCAAATCGCCCAGCCCGACCAAATTCCCCAGGACCTATGGGAAAAGCTGACCACCACCGATATCATTCTGATTGACGGTCATCAAATCCCCGTCAGCCTTGCCATCACCCAACAAGCCACCAATATTCCCACCGTCCTAGATGGGGGCAGTTGGAAACCTGGCCTAGAGACCCTTCTGCCCTATATCAATTACGCTATTTGCTCCGCCGACTTCCATCCCCCTGGCTGTGAGGATATTCAAGCCACGGTGGAGTACTTTAAACAGACCCTGCCAGACCCCGCTCATATTGCCATTACCCAGGGCAATCAACCCATTCTTTACTGGGATGATACCGAAGGGTCCGTACCCGTCCCGCAAATTACCCCCGTTGATACCTTAGGGGCAGGCGATATCTTTCATGGCGCTTTTTGCCACTTTATCTTGCACAGCGATTTCCCCCAGGCTTTAGCCCAATCTGCTCACGTGGCATCAGCCGCTTGCCAATTCTTTGGCACTCGGGCTTGGATGCAATCCCATTAAACTGGGCACCCTTTGGGCATAACTCCGGTCTATAGGATTAGACATTCTCCTCCCCCCTACAAAGCATGAAGCAGATAACGTTTAGACTTGGGCAACTTCTTGTGATGGGGGTGGTTTCCCTTAGCTTTGATCTGCCGATGGCTTCGGTGCGATCGCAACCCATTAGATCGCAACCCGTATCCCAAACCTCTTCAAGCCAAACCGCAACCGTCCAATTCCCCCAAGCCGACCAAAACCAGCTCACTCAGCTTCTCCAGCAAGCGCCCCACCTCCTGCAGCAGCCTTGGCCACAACTCCTCCAAGCCCTGGCCGCCAAATTTGAAGGGGCAGCCTATAAGGGGGGACTCCTGGATCAAAGCCCCAAAGAAGAATTAGTCCTCTCCCTTAGCCAGTTCGACTGTGTCCTCTTTGTCGAAACCGTCCTCGCCATTGCCCGCACCCTAACCGTTGAGGAACCTTCTCCCCAAGTCTTTAGGGATGCCGTTCAGACTCAACGCTATCGCCAAGGACAAATACAAGGCTATTGCAGCCGCCTCCATTATTTCTCCGAGTGGATTGCCGATAATCAGCGACGCGGATTAGTCGAGAATATTACCCCCGCCCTGGGGGGCATCCCCTTTAATAAATCCCTCAACTTTATGAGCCAGCATCGCCAGAGCTACCCCCAGTTAAAGGCCCAAGCCAACTGGCAATGCATCCAGGCCGTGGAGACTCGGCTGCAGTCCTTGCCCTTGCACTATATTCCCCAAGCCCAAATCAGGAAGATTGAGTCGTCTCTACAGCCAGGAGATATTATTGCCGTAGCTACAGCAGTTCCAGGTTTAGATGTCACCCATACGGGCCTGGTTTACCAAACGCCTAATCAGGCCAAAGGACTTATTCATGCCTCTCCTGGCGGTAGCGTCCGTATTGCCCCGGATTTAGCCACCTACGTTGCCAATGTCGATCAATCCATTGGCATTATTGTGGCTCGCCCTCAAAATCCCCAGCAATAAATGAAATTAGGGTAAATCTCTGAAAGCGCTAGTGAGCGTGGGATTAGGTCTGTGATCCGAAAGGTTGTGATTTTCGAACGAGAGTGAGATTGTAAAAAAGTCCGCTCAATGTTCGCTATGTTACCTAAGAAATTTATCCCCCTGTTTTGTGCTGCGATCGCACTCGTCTTTTTTGCCAGTTGTTCCACCTCACCCCCCACAAGTACAGCCCCTAGCTCTACTCCTCAAGTCGAGACTGTCGCTGCAGCAGAACCCTTAACCGTCGCCCTCGCGATTCTTTCTCCTACAGAAGGCAATCAGGTCAATGGATCGGTTAAATTCCGGCAAACAGAGGATAAAGTCACCATTTCTGTAAACCTGAAAGGATTGCAGCCTGACTCAGTCCATGCTTGGCATATCCATGAGTTCGGCGATGCTTCTAGTCAAGATGGCAAAGCCATGGGCGGTCACTACAATCCAGAAGGAATGCCCCACGGACTCCCCAATAATCCTGAACGTCATGCAGGGGATTTAGGGAACCTCAAGGCCGATAGTCGAGGGGAAGTGATAAGAGAAATTAACGTCAATAACATCACTATCAATGGTCCCAAGAATCCTATCCTAGGACGGGGGATGATTATCCATGCTGAGACGGATGATGGTGGTCAACCCACAGGCAATGCTGGCAGCCGAATTGCCCAAGGTGTGATTGGCCTACCCAAAGCCTAACAGTGTCCCCTGTCTCCATTCAACAAAGCGATCCAACCCATCCAGCAGCCCTTCGCCTGATTCAGCAACTGGACGACTACCTGAACCGGATCTATCCACCGGAAAGTAATCACCTCATGCCTGCAGAAGCCCTCAGGCAACCTCATATCCAGTTTCTAACCGTGCAGAAAGGCGAAACGGTGGTTGGCTGTGGAGCTTTAGTCAATCATGGCGAGTATGGGGAAATCAAACGCTTCTTTATCCAACTTGAATTTCGAGGAATGCAGCTCGGCGTTCAACTGCTTCAGGTTCTGGAAACACGAGCTACTGCGCTGCACTTACCCTGCCTCCGCTTAGAAAGCGGAGTGTTTCAGCCTGAGGCGTTGGGGCTTTTTACCAAATTGGGCTATCACCGACGGGAACCCTTCGGCCAGTATCAGGCAAATCCCTACAGTGTGTTTATGGAGAAGTCTTTGTAGCGGTTCCATCTCCCTTCATGATCCCAAAGATTTTCTATCGAAAACCCCAGTAAGGTCCATTTTGGTTGTTTTTGTATCAAACGCTACAGTGGTTAACACCTTTTAACGTAAATACTGTATTACTCGTGACAGTGGACCTATCTATTAACTTATTTGAGAATTATAGGTGAAGGGGCTAGATCGAAACCAATTGATATAATGCCGACCCGCTATCAGCACTAAGGGCATAGAAGGCTATCTTTACAGCTCATACTTCTAGATGAGTTTTGGTTTTTGCGCGGGTTAAACACTTATTACGGAGAGGGGGAAGACGAATTTTTTACTTAAAAAAGTTCCTGGCTAATCACTCCCACCGATCCTTTTAGATGAGTGAAGTCATAATCTTTATTAAATTCTGAACTTGTTCCTTATTTAATAATGAATTGAAATTACAGATTGTCGCGAATTACACATTGAGGAATAAAAAAGTTTAGTGTACGGAATTCATGACAAACTCGATCGTTATAATTAGTCAAAGTGACTGATATAAAGTAATAATCAGAAAGCAGCCTTTATTAGAATCTACTTTCCTTGCTCTAAAGCGAAATAGTTATTGTTTACTACTGATTGAGCATTAAAACAAGGATTAAGTTCAAGGCTAATCATCCTACTAAACAACACTATGAGGGGGGAAAGTCATATGGATCATCAACCGAGCGAAAGTTCCGCCTCAAGCGAGCTCTTGATGTCACCCCAACAGTCTTTTCTAGAATTTTCTCCGTCTAAACAAATGCAAGAAATCCTTCAGCAATATGAACGGATGCTGGAGCAACAACAAACCCAAATCGAATATTTGAATTTTGAATTGCAATTATTGCAATCTGAAAGACCTTTGCCTTTTAAAGGCAATCAGATTTGGTTGAAATTCAAGACATTCATATCAAGTATCCACGGCAGTTCAAAGGTTCAACCACGTTTTTCTCTAAGCCAAATTCTATTTACGTATATCGGGAGTTTCTTGGGAATTGCAGCGTTGGCCTATCTAAGTACGGTGTCCGACTACCCTCTGATTGCGGCTCCCTTTGGCGCTGCTGCAGTGCTTGTATTTGCGGTGCCGAATAGCCCCCTAGCCCAACCCCGAAATTTAATTTTTGGCAATTTATTGGGGGCAATTGTCAGTGTGGTGATGGTTTATCTGTTTGGTTCTGAACCCTGGGTAATGGCGTTATCCGTGGCGACAGCCATTAAAGTGATGCAGTTAACCAAAACCCTCCACCCTCCTGGCGGCGCTGTGGCTTTAGTGGGGGTCATGAGCCAAGCAACCTGGAATTTTATACTCACACCTGTTGTCGCCGGATCAATTGTTTTACTCTTCTGCACGTTTGCGTTTAATAATCTAATGCCAGAACGGTCTTATCCTCGTCACTGGTTATAAAGCCTTTAGTGTTGAACATTATTTAGATCTCGGATAGGTATCGATTGGCACATCAATTAAGAAGAATAAGAAAAAGGGTTCGTGTTGATATTTTAGGGGTAGTGGTTACCAACGCTATTATTATGGCAACCCCTTCCTCCAATATAGAATTTGTCAAAAACATTACTCTGACCTTTGCAAATATTGTCATGTTCATCCTGATTTGGGATGCTTATTTTGACGATAAATTATCGAGAAAAAGCCCCTGGGGAATTATCAAAGATCTACTGACCGTCACAGCAGTCAGCACTATAACTACTTTTATTACCTATCAAATTCTGATCAAAAAAATCACGCCCATAATTATCTCCTGGGGGGATCTAGGATGGATAGTAGGAGGGGGGATTTCTGGTATTGCCACAACCATTTTGGGAGTAATATGGGCATTATACTGTGACGATCTTTATCGCAATTCTACTGCTTGAAGAGACAAAAAATCTCTAATAGATATATAGGAAAAGCAGCCATCTTACTGATTATTCCATTCAGCCTTGGTTGGCTCAAAAACAGTCTGAATTCAGATTAAACCTCTAGATATTGGGTTCCCCAATGGAGATCAGCACAGTCAAAAGATGAGGTTCAGCACTGCATATCCTCATCTACTTGCGTTCTCTTTACGCCCAGGATGGCATGAATTCTCTATACTTCTATAATGCAACCCCACATAATTGCCATCCAAAAAGGTGACCTTTTCATCTTGTCTGGCCCTGGGGAAAACCATTGTCCTGATTCTCGTCCTGCATGTTTCCATCTTGTTTACCCCCCGGAGTTGCTCACCTGACTGAAGACACCTCCATTGCGCTGGCGCAACAAATCCAGCAAGCAGCCATTACCACCCCCCTGCTTCCTGACCCGATCCTGACTACCTATGTGCAGCAAGGAGAAGGAGAGACTCCTGTCATGCTGCTGAATGGTTTCGATAGTTCTCTCTTAGAGTTTCGACGACTGATTCCCAAACTGGCACCCCACACAGAAACTTGGGCCTTGGATTTGCTAGGGTTTGGCTTTACGGAACGACCCGAGGGGGTTGAATTTAGCCCCACGGACATGAAGACTCACCTCTATAGCTTTTGGCAGCAGATGATTCAACGGCCCATGATCATTGCCGGGGCGTCGATGGGCGGGGCAACGGCCCTAGATTTTGCCCTGACTTACCCTGAAGCCGTCGAAAAATTGGTGCTGTTGGATAGTTCCGGCTATGCCCCCTCTCCCAAAGCCACCAAATTCATCATGCCGCCCTTTGATCGGTGGCTGACCAATTTTTTGCGTAGTCCTCGGGTCCGACGGTGGGTAAGTGTACAGGCCTATTGCGATCGCAGCTTCGTTACCCCCGATGCCGAATGCTGTGCATCTTTGCATCTAGAAGATCCAAGTTGGCACCGCGCCTTGGTTGGATTTACTAAAAGTGGTGGCTATAACTTCCTCTATGACACCATCAAAGACATTCCCCACCCCACCCTGATCCTCTGGGGGGAAGCGGACAAAATTATGGGGGTCAAAGATGCTGACAAGTTTGATCAAACCATTGCCAACAGTCAACTGATTTGGATTCCAGACTGCGGTCATGTCCCCCATTTAGAACAATCTCAACTGACCGCTGACTATATTTTGGAGTTCTTGGTAACGCCTGCAAATACCCCAATATATGCAGAGAAGGGAATTTGAGGGCCAATAGAGCACGAGCAGCTAGCTTGAGATCAGCTGTGATGATTGTCTTTGTTCTAGCCCCTGCTGCTGTCTTCTTTTCTCAAAATAGATGTTGACTGGATTCTGTTTATTCTCAGTTTCCAATTGGGCACTCAATTGATCTAGGACAGCAATTTGCTCATCAAATTGAGCACAAACCTCACGCATTCTGGCAACTGAACGCGCTCTCCTTTCAGGATCAGGAATTCTGGGTTGGTTGTTCATCATAGATTCCAATTTCTCTTGATTTCCTGATTACTGGCCTCTCCTGCATCTGTAATAGCCTGAGCTTGAGATATTGATCGGAGAAGTAAATCTAGCGTAGCAGAAGTAGCTGCTGGTTGAGATTCAGCAATCTGAAGCGAGAGCCGATAAAGCTTGACGTAATAAGAAGTTGCCCGTTCTCTCACATTTTGAAGTTCATCTAGCTCTGGTATGGTCGCTTCTGTCTCTCCAAATTGGGTAAAGATTACAAATGAAAATTTTGTCGCCTCATTAATAATTTTTAGTAATCGCTGCTGCAAGTTGAAGATGATATTTAGTGTTTCTGCTGATAAATCGGCCATTGGTTCTATTAGGTGAGTTGAAGCCTCAGTCAATCTTCCATGAGAAATAGATCTGTCAAAGTTTAGAACAATGGCAGGGGCTTCACATCAAAGTGCTACATCCTTAATCCAACTGTTCTTCCCCAATATCAGCAAGGGCCAAAGGCGCATCTCCAGGGGTACGGAGGTTTTCCACGAGAGCCTGAATCTCAGGGGGTGGGGGTGGGGTTAACCGAGATACCACCAGGGTAACCACTAGGTTAATCAACATCCCAACGGTGCCAATCCCTTCTGCCGAAACCCCAAAGAACCAAGGAGACATGTCATAGAATTTCACACCTAAAATATAGACGGTTGTGAATAATAGACCTGACACCATGCCTGCGATCGCACCTTCTCGATTCGTGCGTTTATCAAAAATCCCCAGCAAAATCACCGGAAAGAAGCTCGCCGCCGCTAAACCAAAAGCAAAGGCCACTACTTGAGCCACAAATCCTGGTGGATTGATTCCAAAATACCCGGCAATCAAAATGGCAAGCCCGACCATTATTCGGCCCACCATCACCCGCTCTCCTTCAGACGCATCTGGCTTGAGGAGCTTGTAATAAACATCATGGGCAATGGAGCTAGAAATCACAAGGAGCAAACCGGATGCCGTTGATAGAGCTGCCGCTAAGCCCCCCGCAGCCACCAACGCCACCACCCAAGGCGCAAGCTTGGCCACCTCTGGGGTGGACAGGACAATAATATCGGGGCTGATTTTGACATCGCTCGTCTCTTCCGTAGGCGTCCATTCGATAATGCCGTTGCCGTTTTTATCTTCTAGGGTCAGCAACTTGGTCGTTTGCCATTTTTGTACCCAATCCAACTGTTGCACCTCTGCAATCGGCTGATTATGCAAGGTCCCAATCAGGTTATAGCGAGCAAAAGATGCGATCGCAGGGGCAGAGGTATACAGCAAGGCAATAAATAGCAACGCCCAACCTGCAGAATAGCGAGCCGCCCGCACATTCGGCACCGTATAAAACCGGACAATCACGTGGGGAAGACCCGCCGTCCCCACCATCAAGGCAATCGTGATAAATAAAACATCCAGCATGGATTTGGAGGCAAAGGGTTGGGTATAAGCATCAAACCCCAAATCCATCTGTACCTGGTTGAGCTTATCCACCACATCTCCAAAAGTGAAAGCTAGTTGGGGTATGGGATTGCCCGTGAGTTGCCATGCGATCGCAACGGCGGGAATCAAGTAAGCCACAATCAACACAGTATATTGGGCCACTTGAGTCCAGGTAATCCCCTTCATCCCGCCCAAAATGGCAAAGAAACCAACAATTACCATGCCAATAATCACGCCAATATTGACATCCACCTGCAAAAATCGACTAAAGACAATACCGACGCCCCGCATTTGTCCCGCCACATAGGTGAGAGAAATAAAAATAGCTGCTACTACAGCCACAAGCCGAGCCACCGTGGAATAGTATCTATCGCCCACAAAATCAGGCACGGTATACTTGCCGAATTTGCGCAAATAGGGGGCCAACAGCAGGGCCAATAACACATAGCCCCCGGTCCATCCCATCAAATAAATCGAACCGTCATACCCCAAAGATGAAATAAGCCCCGCCATCCCCATAAAGGAAGCCGCCGACATCCAATCCGCTGCCGTTGCTGCACCATTAGCAATAGCAGGAACCCCCTGATCAGCGACAAAAAAGCCCTTGCTATCTTTCACCCGAGCCCGCCAGCCAATGTAGAGATACACCATAAAGGTGAGGATGACGAACATCGTTGTCCAAACTTCAACAGTCATAGGATCACTTCTGCTTAGGGTTAGCGTTGTACTGACGATCGAGCTTATCCATCTGTTTGGCATAGATAAAGATCAAAGCCACAAACACAAAGATGGAGCCCTGCTGAGCCATCCAAAATCCCAGGGGTAAATTCCCAATGGGAATTTTATTCAGAGGCTGAACCAGCAAAATGCTGAATACAAGAGAGACTAAGCCCCATACCAGCAACAAGGTGCGAATCAGGGCAGTATTTTGCCGCCAGTAGTTGGGCAAGCGGGGAGAGGTCATGGAAGGCACTCACAAAAAATTTACCCGCTAGTCTACTACTAGAGCTGTCCCCTATTGATGTAGCGATGGGGAACGTAACATTACCTATTACGTTTTTGACTTCAAACAAAAGCCTAATTTACTACGCCAATCCTCACAGAACAACGATCAGCTCAGTGCTTAGAAATATCAATTTATCTTAGTTGTTTCGCCTTCTCAACAGGACTCTTCTTCTTTCCTAAGAATGAGCCCAGCTACCGTGAGTAGCAAAAGTAACGATCCAAAAACAGATTGTAAACCCTATGAGACTCCATCCCACAGGGTTTACAGTCAACTTGACAATCGGGAGAGGTTAACGAAAACTCAACCAGTATCTCAGGCAGGTCTTCCCTAAACACAGGTTTGAATCTTTGATATTAAAGGTGCCTTAGCTTCTCAAGAAAGAACCGTAAAGAACGCTCGTTCCATATATTCTAATTCCAATGAAAGGCTTACTCCTCAAACCCATGGGTCTTTCTTAAAAAGAGAACGTTGCCCGAAGTAGCCCCTGAATGACATCGTTATTTCCACTTAAATTAAAGGGGTTTGAAATAAACATCACAGTTGGTGTCAGAGTAATATTGTCGTTAATCGAAAAGCGATAAAACGCTTCAAAGTTAGTTTGAGAAGGTTGACCATCACCAGCAACGACAAAGGGTTGACCTATAGCAACAGCTAGTAAAGAACCAGGTGCTCCTAAATCTCGGATGCCTAGTCCCCCCATCCACGTCAGAATATAGTTGCTAATGCCAGTATTTCCTATACCAGTACCGAATGCATTATTGGGATCAGGGTTAAATAGATCGCCTCGTTGTCCAGTGACTGTGTTAACTACGATCTGTGGATCAATCGAATAACCGATCCGACCAAAGATCCCAAATCGGCGGTTAAAAGTTGCCTCAACGTTAGCACCAAGGGCATTCTGTCGAACGTTATTTGTCTCTGAATGGGTATATTGCAATCGAACCGCAAAATTATTTTGAGCTTCCTCTCCCCAAGTATCGGCATACTCTAATTCAGCGGAAGCCTGATAAGGATCGCCAAATAATCCACCAGTACACGGAAAAGCAGGATCACATAAAGCGCTACCAGGATTTCGTCCGGCAATCTTTCCATCTCTAGCAATATAGAGAGCCCGGAAACTTACTGGTCCACCGTTAACATTCCAATCAACAGCCGCACCAGCACCACCCGGAACCCAGTTACCGGCAGAGAACCCAGTAGAGTTGGCAATAATTAAAGGGTTATTGATGAAAAATCCAGAGTTGAAATCCTGGGCAGAATTATTGGCATAACTATTGCTATCGATAAAATCGCTCGGGAATATGTTTGTCCCCACCGTAAGAGTTACATCCTGACCAATGGGTTTAAAGCTATACGCTAATCGACGCAAGACTACACCATTTCTAAGTCCGGCGTAGTCAACAGCCCCTAAGTCAACCAGTGAAACCCCAAGATTATTACCTGGTGAAGTACCACCCACAACACGTGGAACGGGAAACGGATTTGGATCCCCTCCTACGAATGGTCCAGGGTTGCCCAAGGGACCCCCGATTCCATTAGATACGGGAGAGTTAAGCCCTGCAGCTGAGAAAAAGTCTAACCCCCCATTCCCAAATTCGAACTGAGTTTGGAGCAAATCATCGCCGTAGAAACTGGTGTTAAAGTTAAGCCGAACTCGGGCAATTGCCGATGGCCGAGAGTCACTAATCGTAGTTAGATTCGTGGGTTGTAAAGGGTTCAGGGAATTGGTTGCGACTAGCCCAGGAGCATTCCCATTAGGGATTGCCCTTGGAACAGGAAATGTATTTTGAGCGTTACTGACAAAGTCACCAAATTGAGCGGCCATAACCACCTCACCCTGTAGTTTGGTGGTTGTTGAAAATTGCTGGGCTTCAACCGTTGCTACCCGTGCTTCCAATCCATCAACACGTCCTCTTAATGTGGCGAGTTCTGCAGCAAACTCATCTTGAAGTGCTTTGAGCGCATCTAAATCTTCCTTAGTAGCAAAACGATTGCTGAGATTATCTAAACACGCATTAACCAAAGCAGCAGCTTCACGGCGGGAAATAGCGCGGCTGGGCCTAAATGTTCCATTCGGATATCCAGCAACACAGCCGTATCGCTCAACTAAGGATTGAATCGCTTGAAAAGCCCAGTCTGTTGGGTCTACGTCACTCAGTTGGCCTACAGCAGTAACCTGAGCTTGTGAATTATCTTCCAGATCATGAAGACTATGATCACCTTGGTAAGCCTTGTTTGACCCTGATCCCAGCAGCTCATTAATGGTTAATTCTTCTGCATTAGCAATTTGGATAGGTTGAGAAAATTTCGATTTAGGGAAATTCCCAGACTCCGCAACAATAGGAGAATTCTGTTGACCGCTATTTAGTGGTGTTATTGGAGTTGCGGTTACGCTTAATTCTCCTGCCGCAATCGCAAGCCCCAAAAAGAATGTTCTAGCATAAACCTTTTTATGGATATTTTTTTGCATAATTGTACTTTCTCACACCATTAATTTTTAACTAACTTATTTTGTCAGTATTTTGTATGCTTTGAAGCTAAGCTCCTCGCATGGGGTGAGGAGCTTAGCCTAGAATCACGAATTAATAACAGTTTCACGATGTTTAAGTTGTGTAAAAGGATGGATTGACTTAGTGCTAGGCTTGAAAATAATTATTTTGAAGATGAACGAGATTCAAGGAGCAATTAGGAGAATGATTAAGATAAACTTGGATTTATGCTGCTTTTTAGGTAAACAAAAATAGAGCCAGTCTTAGAGAAGAATTTATATTTATCCAATATTTTGATATCCCTGATAACCACCAAAACGACATTTTTTGGAAAAACATAAAAGTATTCTTAAGAACTTACTATATTGCAACCTAATTTAATCCCAGCTAGGATTACGCTCTTCTTTAAAGCATTTTCTTGAAAGAATGCATGTTGCAGCTTACGCAAGA
The DNA here is from genome assembly GCF_000238775.2 of Acaryochloris sp. CCMEE 5410. Taxonomy (NCBI): domain Bacteria; kingdom Bacillati; phylum Cyanobacteriota; class Cyanophyceae; order Acaryochloridales; family Acaryochloridaceae; genus Acaryochloris; species Acaryochloris sp. CCMEE 5410. The sequence goes on from NZ_AFEJ02000001.1 coordinate 1,519,564, forward strand.
ATAAGGTTTTCAGCTTATACCGAACTCAGTTTGATTACACTCATAATGAAGGCTCTGACAGGCTTCGAAATTCACTTGCCTGACATTGAGTGTTAGAAGTTCTATCTTGAGCAGATGTTGTAATTCCGGATGTCATGCTCAGATTTGGCCATTTATTTCACCTGAGAATCGATTCCTTTGGTAGGTGAGTCCAACACCTATCAAAGAACTCGGATTCAGCATAGATAGATGTGCCAGGGAGTCATTGGGATCCCTTAATTACTTGGAACTTCTGTAAAAATCGAATCTTCCAATGCCTGCAAACTGCCCTTTAGCAGTTTCTCCTTCTGGGAAAGCAGTTGCCTCAAATTGATAAGTACCAACTGAAGGATTTCTAACGGGTCGAACGGCGATAGTAACTCCTTTCCCAGGGACTACTGGTGAATTAAAAACAACAGTGAGAGTTCTGGTGGGAGGGTCTGTAACGATAAGTCCTAGAGGTAATTCTGAGCCTTTATTTCTTGGTGTTCCTTCAAAAGCATTTACTGCTTTAGCTTTAAATCTTGGATATTCAACGCCCTGCTTAAGAGTTAAGTTAATTTGCTGAAGTGGTAATTTAGCTGATGCTGGAACATCAATAGTGAAGTAATAAGTTGCACCTAATTCTTTGGCATTTTTACTTGTTGATTGCGAGCTAACTAATCTAGGTGCTTGGGCAAAAGAAAGTTGTGGACCGCGCGTTTTAGGTGGAATCTGGGGAGCATCCAGTAATTCAGCTAACTTAGTTGTTGGATTCGGTTGAATCTTTGGACTTATGGAAGTGGTGGGAAGTTGAGCTGGCTTAGCTGTAGTTTGCAGAGGAGCAGGTGGTACTTGTGGTGGGGTGGGGAGTTGAGCTGGCTTAGCTGTAGTTTGCAGAGGAGCAGGTGGTACTTGTGGTGGGGTGGGGAGCTGAGCTGGCTTAGCTGTAGTTTGCAGAGGAGCAGGTGGTACTTGTGGTGGGGTGGGGAGCTGAGCTGGCTTAGCTGTAGTTTGCAGAGGAGCAGGTGGTACTTGTGGTGGGGTGGGGAGCTGAGCTGGCTTAGTCGTAGTTTGCAGAGGAGCAGGTGGTGTTTGAGAAGCGTTAGAAGGAGATATTTGAGCTGGTTGAGTCGCAACTTTTGGACGTGCTGATACCGAATTAGGAGAATTAGGCAATTGAGCAATATTGGTATCTATTCGTTTAGCTGCTCTAGAAAATGTGTTGATCGGAATACCAAGATTAAATCCAGTTTTAATGGGGTATTCTTCATATCCTGACTGGTATACCTCTCTGCCTTCAGCCAACCCGTGGATACCGATGACTTCACCGCTCTCATTAAAAATGGGTCCACCACTCATCCCGGCACGAGTGACATTCGTGTAGATCAACCGATAGCCTCTAGCAACGGGTCTAGGGCAAATACCTGAGATTTCTCCACTGGTTATTTGATAAACGTGAGGTAGAGCTTTTCCTGGTGCAGGCCAACCAGCAATGAATACTTTATCCCCTTCTGTGACATTATCGGAATTGCCCATTTTCGCTTGGGAATAACTTTTATCACTTGTGAATGACACAATAGCAAGATCAACATTGGGTAGCTTTTTAACGGTGTTGTAATCCAAGCGATATCTTGCACCATCAGGTGTCACTATCTCATATTCATCTTCTGTTTCGATAACGTGCTCAGCAGTCAGAACAAAGTAGCTATTTCCTTGTTTACCAATAATGACGCCGGAACCAGGATTTTGCCCATCGATCAGAATTGTGCTTTGTTTAGCTAAACGATAAACATCTGCTTGTTTGTTTGCCGCAATTACATAAGGTTGAGTTGCTGCAATCACTATGCCCAGAAGTGTTGTCGGTAGAATGGATAAACACATCATTAAATTAGTTAGTGCTAGAGTTGGGCATTTTTTAAATGCAGTTTATAGTTTACCTTGCATCACTATAAGATAATTCCCAGCATACCCAATTGATATTAAAGATATCAACGGATAGTGACGAAAGTACATTATCCAAAATTTAATGATAGAGACTATTTAGCGCTAATCATGTAAGATTCAACCTTATTTAATTCAAATTTAACAAAACAATAACTACTTCCTTGCCTATAGATAAAAAGACATAATCAAACAAATATTTTTAGTATCTTGAATAAATCAATATAGATTTTTGCCGATTATTACTGTTAACACGCATCAGTGATTGCTACCGAAGATCCTTTATCCAGTTAAGGTCAAACCAGACTCACCTAATAGTAAAGATTAATTAGAAGAATAAAATACTATTGCTTTAGGAGAACAGTAGAAATGAGCTATGGTCCTAGACTACTCTACAGAACACCATTAGCATTTTTACTTGGATTGCTTGCATGTAACATCGTTGCTATTGAACCAGCAACAGCTGAGCCCCTTTTATCGCAATCAATTCTTTCAGGAGAACAAAATTCAAATGCTAATTACCTTTTTCAGCAAGGTATTAAGCAGTTTGAAGTTCGCCAATACCAAGCTGCCTTACAATCATGGTTAAAAGCACTAAAAATTTACCAAGCTCTCAAGAGTGATGACGGTGAACTAAAGACTCGGAACAATCTCGGGCTTACCTACTCTAATTTAGGCCAGCACAATAAGGCTATTGAGTTCTATGGACAGTCACTAGCAATTGCACAAAAAATTGGAGACCATAATTTTGAAGCTAATTTACTCAACAATTTGGGTTTAGCTTATTACTCACAAAAGCAATATCTCAAGGCAATTAGCTATCACAAGAAATCATTAATCACTGCCAATCAAGGCAGTATTGAAAACATTAAAGCTGATATATTAAATAACCTGGGCAATGCTTCATATGCAAATCAAGGATATAGAGAAGCTTTTAAGTATTATCTCAAGTCTTTAGAACTCCAGAAAAAGACCGGCAATCGTGAGGCTGAAGCAAAAGCCCTTAACAATCTAGGGAATTCAGCATATGCATTGGGCGAGTATCAAAAATCTATCGATTTTTACGAAAAATTTATTTCTATTAGAAATAGTGCGAAGCAAGACACAACCCTATTTTCTAACTTAGGAAACGCTTATACTTCAGTCGGTCAATACTCTAAAGCAATCGAACAGTACCAGCAACTGTTAACACTCATTGGCAAGACTGATAATGAAGCGAAGGCTAAAGTTTTAAACGACATCGGCAATGTCTTTTTTTCATTAGGCCAATTCGAAAAATCAATGGCATATTATCAAAAGCTTTTAGAAGTTACACGTAAACTCGGCAATCAAGAAAGTGAAGCAAAAGCTCTCAATAATCTGGGGCTTGCATCATATTCTCTGGATAAACACCAAAATGCTTTGGAATACTATCAACAAGCTTTGGCTATCACTCGCCAGCTTGGCAATACAAAAAGTGAAGTGAAAACTCTCAATAATCTGGGGCTTGTGTCATATTCTTTAAAAAAATACCCAAAAGCAATTGAATATTACTTACAGTCCTTGACCATTGCTCGTCAAACGGGTGAACAAGCAATCGAGGTAAATTCTTTGCATAATTTAGGCAATGCTACCTATGCATTAGGTCAATATGCAAAAGCACTTGAATACTATCAGCAGTCTTTATCAGTTGCTCGGCAGCTTGGTGATTATAAAGTTGAAGTTTCTTCATTGAACAGCTTGGGTAACACGTATGATTCTCTTGGTCAGTATCAAAAAGCCATTGAATTCTATCGCCAAGCTTCAGAATTAAAACAGACAAAATTAGGAGAGCAACAATAGACAATTGTTTCGATACGCTTATTGTTTATAGTTCGATTCGGTCATAAACATCAATCTAATACTGTGAACGTAAAACTATCCAATTAAGGTGTTGTGGGAATCTCAGAATCCTTTTTTAGCTGGTATTAAAGTCATTTCTAGAAGTGTGGGTTAGCCTGGGATTGTAAAATTATTCCGGGAGGGGTTATGAATACTGATCAGAAAGCCCTCTATAAAAGGATTCAAGACTTTTCAGTCGATCACCCTAATAGTGAATTCCCGTTGAGTCAGCGCTTGGCCCAGGAAAATGGTTGGACGATTGACTATACTCACCAAGCCATCAGCGAGTACAAAAAGTTCACTTTTTTAGCAGTTGTGACCGATCATCCCGTTGCCCCTTCTGATCCTGTCGATCAAGTCTGGCATCTACACCTGCTTTACACCCACTCTTATTGGGATGAGTTTTGCCCCAATGTTTTGCAGCAGTCCCTCCATCATGGCCCAACCCAAGGAGGGAGAACAGAACAGGAAAAATTTCAGGATTGGTATGCAAAAACCCTTAGCAGCTATGTAACCTTCTTTGGCGAACCTCCCAGAAACATCTGGTCATCCCCTGAAGAGCGATTTAAAACCCACACCGCCTTCGTCCGAATCGATACCAATGCTTCATGGATTCTGCCAAAACTCTGGTCGACTCTCAACCTAAGTTGGCTTATTCCTTGCGCGATTGTACTGCTGGGGTTAACGGCTTATACGCCTCTGTCGTCCATAAATACGTGGAATCCTCTTAACTTTAATGGCCCTGAATTTCTTCGCTTTTACCTTGTGGTCATAGCAGTGGGTATCGCCACTGCATTGAGCCTGCGTTTCTATCTGCAACAACCTGAACCCATTGGCTCTGCTTCGCCAGAACTTGATATCTATGAGGCCGCATATTTAGCGGAGGGGAGTTATCGAGCTGTTAATACTGCAATTGTAAATCTTGTGCAGCGGGGGCAAGTACAGCTAGACCAGCAGTCTCGATCTTTAGAATTGCTAGCAAACTTCCATGAAAGCAATCATGCTTTGGAACAGGCGATTCGGCAAGCGATCGCAACGGATAACAACATCGAGCATGTTCAAACATCTGTTCTGCCGATCGCCATGGAAATTTCTCGAGATCTAGAAGGCCGGGGCATTCTTTTAGATGAGAGACAATCCAAACAGTTTCGACTCTATCCTGCAAGTGTAATCTTTGCAGTTCTGTTACTGGGAACCAGTAAATGTTTCATTGGGATAGAACGTCATAAACCGATTGGCTACCTTATGCTGTTATGTTTGGCGGTGCTGTATGTAGGCTTTATGTTTCTAGCCAAGCGATTCCTTTATCGCAGCCGATTGGGTAACCGTCTTCTCAATGCCTTGCGGACACAATACTCACACTTCAGACGAAAGAAAAGAGCTGAAGAATCATCCCAAAGCTTACCGGAGCATGTAATGGCTTTTGCTTTATTTGGTTCGAGCGTATTGGCTGGAAGTTCGTTGGCAGATATGGGCAAAGTCTTAGCACCTATTTCACCTCTAAGAACCAGCAGATTTAGTGATTCTAGTGGCTGTGCTGGTGGCTGTAATAGTTGTGGTAGCGGGTGCGGGAGTAGCTGTGGCAGTGGATGTGGTGGCGGTTGTGGTGGCTGCGGGGGAGGTTAAGTTTTTAGCTATTCTCCAAACAGCCAGGCAAAAAGACCAAGAACTAGACCCGCCGTTAACAGCTTGGGAATGCTCAGAGCGTGAAAGGCATCAATGGGCCAAAACAGCATCATTTTGGTGATTTGAATGCTAATTCCTAAAAGGACAATAAAAACAACAGCAGGCATACTTCCCCTCGGTTACTGCAGGTTTGCAACTTCAATGTAAGTGAGTTCAAGTCGGTTCTTTATTTTGGCTCTGATGGCTCAGTCGTTGCCGGTTGATTTGTTACCGGATCAGAGGTTGGAGCTTCTACAGATGATTTAGGTGTATTCTCCCTAGGGTTAGTTTGTGGTTCTTCGACTGATGGACCCCCTTCTGGTGGGGAAGTAACAGAGGATTTCGATTCCGTATCAGAGTTGGTATCGTTTGTGGTATCGCTATCGGTTGGAGGGGTATCACTCTCAGATTGCGCCGAAGATTCTTCTGATTGTTCCTCTTCCTCCTTGGCTTTTTTAAGTTCGGCTCGCACCAACGCTTGAATCCGCTGATGCTCCTCAATACCTTCATAGGCATAGCGATTATAGCCATTGTCCGTAATTAAAGTTTCGAGGTACTGAACCCGCTCCAAGCTACCAGGATGAGTCGAGAACCACGGGGCAACGAAGGGTTTATCTTCCTTACCTAAGGTCACCATCAAATTACGAAGACCATCTGCTGCATAGTTCGCAGACGCTAAAAGGCGAGTTCCTAAAACATCTGCCTGTCGTTCCATCTCCCGGCTATAGTCAGCCACTACTACGCTAGTAAATAATCCACCCACATAAGGAATTAATCGAGTCAGTCCACCGGCTTCCGCGCTTTCCGTGGCGATTTGAAATCCATGGGAGAGAACCGCATGAGCCAGTTCATGGGCAATCAATCCCGCTAACTCAGCTTCCGAGTTGCTTTTGAGGATGGCGCCGCCATTAATAAAGATTTTGCCTCCAGGCAATGCAAACGCATTGAGTTTTTCGTTATTAACGACATAAAACTGGTAGTTGAACTCCCGCCCGGCTATTGGTGTTAGTTTTTGGGCAATTCGATCGATATAGTCTTGAACGTCTGGGTTCTCTATAAGAGGGAGTTGACGTTTGGCTCGATTTGCGATCGCATCTCCCACTGCTGACTCTCCCCTCAACAACAGGATGGAAGTCTGCAAAGCGGACAAACCAGGTATCGGGCTCCCTGTAATCGCAATCCCCAAAGCCCCCGTAATAAAACTACCAATCGTATTGTTCGTAATCTGTGTGCGCAGACGGGCTCGGAAGCGATCCTGGTATTCCTCCGATAAGCGTGCAAACTCCGGGGCTTCTGGATGATCGGGATTCAACAGCGAAAACTGGCGGGCTGTAATTGAAGCCTCTAGCCATTGTTTAACCTGAGTTTGCTGTTGCATGAGTCCTTTTTGCAACTCAGGCTGATTGGGATAAAGTGCAGCAGCCCGCGCCATTACCCCTAAAGCCTCATCATTTTTGTCATCCCCAACTAATTCCTCTGCCAGCCGCAAATGTCCGGGTACAAATTCGGGATACTCCTTCACCAACAGTCTCAGGGGCACAAAAATTCTTGTTTTCAGCTGGAGTTCAGAACCGGCTTGAGCTTCTCGCCAATACACTCGGCCACCAGGTGGCAATTGAGCTGGATCCTGCATCGGCTCAGCCAGAGGTTCGGCCATTGCACGATCTGAGAATGGGCGTTTCGCCTGCTGATAGAGAGCTGTAGCAGCTTCAATTTGACCCGATTGATACAGCCGATCAGCCTCGATCAACACCTTTAGCCTAGCTTCCTCCTCCGAAGACTTTGATGTTTGATCATCTGCCTCCCCTTTATCCTCGGATGGAGGCTGCTTATCTGCCTCACCTTTATCAGGCCTCGTATCTCTCTGACCAGATGCTTCATCAGGTTCAGATAAGAGTGAGGGATCATCAGCTATCTCTTCAGACTGAGATAGACTACGATTGGCCTGAGCTACAGCTAAAGTCGAGGTTGAACTATCAGTCTGACTCCGGGGTGGAGAAGATAAATAGATATGTTTGGATGGTTGGCGCGAACTGATCTCTGAAGTTTCTGATAATACAGGCAATAATTTAACCTGCTCAATCGCTACCCCATCCGTAGCTCCACTCATAAGGGAACTAACAACGGTCAGAAACAGACAGGATCTAAAAGCAACGAAGGACATACTGCCTATAGTATTAACGGCAAAGAATGCTCTCTTCTAGAACGTGATCTGCACCAGCATTCGGTCAAAACAGCCAACATATACAGAGAGACAATCACAGCCCCATTGAATGGGCCACTCTTATGTCCAAGTATATGCTCTTAAATGGACGAACTTTATTCTATACCTGGCTATATCCAAAGTTTAGAGTCAGCTTCCGTAATGTCGCCATCCACATATCGGGTGGATCGCAATAACGTTCCAGCTGAATAATCTGGTAGTGGCTAGAGCTGCCCAAACCAGAGATCTCAATATAGTCTCCAGGCTTGACACCGTCTCTTTGGGTCGTCATGTAATAAAGACTTTGATCCGGCGAGGCCTCTAACACAAACTGATTATTGACATCTCTCCAAAGATATTGGTGCCACTTGCGTCCCGCTGCAAGGCATTGGTAAGGATATGAGCGACTTCGATTCGTCAATTTACTCAATTTGACTTGAAGGGCATGAAGGCTCATGTAATATCTCCACTGAAAAATTGCTCAAAGCAAACCATATTTGTATTCTAGAGAACCATCGTGAAAAAGCTGTGAACGGGTATAGCGTTATTTTCTGTTGATAAGTAAAAAATATTTCCTCCTAATCTACATACCATAGAATCTACCTACAGATAAGATTTATTTCTGAAGAGAGGTTGAATAATCTGGTAAGTTTTCTTATACGGAAATTGGCTCTAGCCTTTATATACAAAGCACACAAGTACTTTAATTGACTATCCAGCTCTAAAAAACAACTAATATTGATTCTTTACAAATAACGTTAATCAATCAAGCATTGTTAGTCTTGACCAAGCAAGATTGTATCACTCTAAAAATTCGCTCAAACCCTCCTTCTCTTAAGATTTATTTAATCTAAATGTTACGATTTCACTATTTTCAAGAAAAAATGGGTTTTTGAGGAATGTGGTGAAATGCTGGGAAAATTCCCACGTCCTTAGCCCGCTCCATTCAGTGGACTGGATTAAGAAGGATTACAATTCATTCATAAGATGCCGCGATTATTCTGCTAAGGACTGGCCAAATTTCCATGACTGATGTTCCTGTCTCTCGTATTCGAAATTTTTCCATCATTGCCCACATCGACCACGGGAAGTCGACCCTAGCGGATCGCCTGTTGCAAACCACCGGCACTGTGGCTGATCGAGAGATGAAAGAACAGTTTCTCGACAATATGGAACTAGAGCGAGAGCGGGGAATTACGATTAAGCTCCAAGCGGCCCGTATGGCCTACCAAGCATCTGACAAGGAAGATTACGTCCTTAATTTGATTGATACTCCTGGGCATGTTGATTTCTCCTATGAAGTCTCCCGATCTCTGGCCGCCTGTGAAGGTGCTCTGTTGGTGGTGGATGCGTCTCAAGGGGTAGAAGCACAAACGTTAGCCAATGTTTATCTCGCCATCGAACATGACTTAGAAATCATTCCGGTCCTCAACAAAATTGATTTACCCGGCGCTGAACCGGATCGGGTCAAGCAAGAGATTGAAGAGATTGTCGGCTTAGACTGTAGCGGAGCCATTCTGGCATCTGCCAAAACCGGAATCGGCATTGAAGAGATTCTGGAATCCATCGTCCATTTGGTCCCCCCACCGGAAGATACAACTCAAAAGCCTTTGCGAGCCTTGATTTTTGATAGCTATTACGATCTATATCGAGGGGTCGTGGTTTATTTTCGCGTGATGGATGGCACTGTCAAAAAAGGCGATCGCGTTCGCCTAATGGCATCCGGCAAGGAATACGACGTTGATGAATTAGGGGTACTGTCCCCCACCCAAGTCCAAGTGGACGAATTGCATGCTGGGGAAGTGGGTTACATTGCTGCTGCGATTAAAGCCGTTGAGGATGCCCGAGTCGGTGACACGATTACCCTAGCCAAAGCCCAAGCAGCTGAACCGCTACCTGGCTATGTAGAAGCTAAACCCATGGTATTTTGCGGCATGTTTCCCACTGATGCCGATCAATTCCCAGATTTACGAGATGCTTTAGAGCGTCTCAAACTCAATGACGCAGCGTTGAATTATGAACCTGAAACCTCTAGTGCCATGGGATTTGGGTTTCGGTGTGGGTTCTTAGGCCTCCTGCATATGGAAATCGTGCAAGAGCGCCTGGAACGAGAATATAACTTGGATTTGATCATTACGGCTCCCTCTGTGGTTTATCGGATCACGACCCTTAAGGGCGAAACCTTGCTGATCGATAACCCTAGCTCCCTCCCAGACCCTCAACATCGCGAAAAAATCGAGGAACCGTTTGTTCAGGTCGATATGATTACCCCTGAAGAATATGTCGGCACTCTGATGGAGCTAGGTCAGAGCCGTCGTGGTACCTTCAAAGACATGAAATATCTCACCCCAGGGCGAACGACCCTGGTATACGAGTTGCCCTTAGCTGAAGTGGTCACTGACTTCTTTGATCAGATGAAGTCTCGTTCTCGCGGATATGCCAGCATGGAATATCACTTGATTGGCTATCGTGAAAATCCCCTGGTCAAGTTAGATATATTGATTAACGCCGATCCCGTTGATTCCCTAGCGGCGATTGTCCATCGAGATAAGGCGTATTACACAGGGCGCGCTTTGGTGAGTAAGCTACGAGAGCTAATTCCCAGACATCAATTTAAGATTCCGATACAAGCTGCGATTGGAGCTAAGGTGATTGCCAGTGAAAGCATTCCAGCGCTTAGAAAAGACGTATTAGCGAAATGCTATGGTGGCGACGTTTCTCGAAAGCGCAAGCTCCTAGAAAAGCAAAAGGCAGGTAAAAAGCGAATGAAGTCCGTGGGACGAGTTGATGTTCCCCAAGAAGCCTTTATGGCTGTTCTGAGGATTACGGATGAATAAATTCAATTTTCTCCCAGAACAGGAAAGCCCCTAGCAAATAATTTCTAGGGGCAGCTATGGCTTATCAACCTACTCAGGATGCCCATTTTTAGGTGACTTTGGCGCTTTACAAACAAAAAAAGTTTGGAGTCAGTATCAATTTTTTTTGATGCTTTGGCTATAATCAAGATAGTTTAATAGGGGACGTCAGCCCATATTTTGATGCATAATAGCGCTTATCGCTGAAACCATGCGGTCAGGGCAACTGCTAGGGCATCTGCCGCGTCATCTGGCCGAGGCAAGCAATCTAAGCAGAGTTCTCTGGCAACGGCTTCTTGCACAGCAATCTTATCTGCTGCGCCATATCCAGTTAGAGCCAACTTAATCTGGGCCGGTGTGTATTCAATAATGGGAAGCTGATGCTGTGCTAAGACCAGCAAGACAACCCCACGAGCTTGGGCTACCAAAATTGTATTGCCCATGCGATAGAAGAAAAGTTTTTCTATCGCCACCACATCAGGCTGATGGGTGTTGAGAACTTGATGTAAGTCCTCATAAATAATCTGCAATCGTTCCCCAATATCTGTTTTGGCTGGTGTTTGGATAATTCCAAAGTCAAGGAGTCCAATGCTATCAGACTCTGTACAAATCACCCCGAAGCCTAAGGACGCTAATCCCGGATCTAAACCCAAAATTTTTTTTGTCACTATTGATAGAGCAGCCTTTAAGCACAACGTATGACAATAGGCTACAGTCATGAGGTCTTCAAGATAGGGTTTCGCCTTATATTGGCCTCGATTCTCTATCCTAGGATTCTTATAATAGTAAGACGTTATGTCATTAACTGACTTTCAACTCGTATAGGAGCAGTCTGTACTGTTTCAGTTTGATTTTTACCTTCCTATAGAAACCCATAGAAACCGGAATGACTTTCCCTATCTATCTCAGCCTTACCCCTTTACAGACTCCTTTGATTGCGGGCTTTTTTCTACCCATTGATGGCCTCTTCTCTACCCAAGGGGTGATGGTGATGCTTTTAGCTGCCTATGCTGGGGCTATGTGGATGTTCCTGTCGAGTGCGCCCAAGGTGCATACTCTGATGGTGTCAGATCTGGAATTAGCCCGCCAGTTTTTTGAAGGAGAGCTGCAGTTACGAACGGCAGAAGTTCCCCTTCACTACTACTACAACTATGAGCAAACCTTAGGCCTATCAGGGATAGATCCCCTCTATATGTCTACGGACTTTGGCCGACCAGCTATGCAGCAATTAAGCGGAACGGATGGCTTTTGGTATCAACTCAAAAAAAATGTCCAGTTGCATGTGATTGGTGGTGCAAGCATTGGGGACAAAAATAGACAGCGTCATGTTTGCTTTGACCATGACTGCCTAGAGCAGATTTTGATGAAGGTGCAAACCCGCTATGTGAAATATAAGATTCGGCGCGAAAAACCACTAAACTTCTTAGTTAAGACCTACGAAGGTGCTGTAATAGAATTTGCAGAAGTTTCTAATTAGCGCAAGTCATGTCTTTCTCTTGGCAATCCGTCAAATCCTATCAAGATATCCTGTATCACAAAGCTGACGGCATTGCCAAAATTACCATTAATCGGCCCCATAAACGGAACGCCTTTCGGCCCCAAACGATTTTTGAACTTTATGATGCTTTTATCGACGCTCGAGAAGACCCGAGCCTTGGGGTTATTCTGCTCACTGGGGCCGGTCCCCATACAGATGGTAAATATGCGTTTTGCTCTGGTGGGGACCAAAGTATTCGAGGGGAAGCGGGCTATGTCGGCGATGATGGCGTTCCCCGCCTGAATGTTCTCGATCTCCAACGGTTAATTCGATCGATCCCTAAAGTCGTCATTGCTCTTGTCGCAGGATATGCCATTGGTGGCGGACATGTCTTGCACTTGATCTGTGATCTATCCATTGCGGCAGACAATGCCATTTTTGGCCAAACTGGCCCCAAAGTGGGCAGCTTTGATGGCGGTTTTGGGGCGAGCTATCTAGCCCGGGTGGTGGGCCAAAAGAAGGCCCGAGAAATATGGTTTCTCTGCCGCCAATACGATGCCCAAGCAGCCTTATCGATGGGCTTAGTGAATACGGTCGTTCCAGTCGCAGAACTCGAAGCGGAAGGGATTCAGTGGGCTCAAGAGATTTTGCAGAAAAGTCCGTTGGCCATCCGCTGTCTTAAAGCTGCTTTTAACGCAGATTGTGATGGGCAGGCCGGTATTCAAGAATTGGCTGGGAATGCCACGTTGTTGTTTTACATGAATGAAGAAAGTGCAGAGGGGAAAAATGCCTTTCTCGAAAAACGCGATCCGAATTTTCGGCAATTTCCTTGGCGGCCTTGATGAGTCATGGGATGATCCTAAGCTGGAAAGCGGCATCCTATAGCACCATTGGCTGATATACAGTTCAGGGAGCAAGTTTGACTTGCTCCCTGATTTAAATGGTTTATGAATTGATCTGAAGACTCAGACTGGGTTAAAAGGTTTTGATAAATCGCATCATATGGTTATAGATGCCGTCTAAAGTGTTGGGGTTAGAACTCGGCGAGCAGATACGGTCTCTAATCGATAGGGTTCAATGGATTTCTGTTGATGACTAACGGAGAGAACCTCTATGGTAGAAGAAAAACTTGGGATCATTAGAGAACACGCTTTCCACTCCCCACGAACTGGAGCCCCAAGCCGCTGACACTGTCCGCCCCGTCTTCCCTCTGGTGAGTAATGTTGACAATAGCGGCAGGCAAAGGTGGGAGAACTCAAATTTTTCATAGAGTGAGTTGAAAATCAGTAGTTTAATAAACAGAAAAACTTCGTAATATTTGTTAATGATTTCGAAGTATTTCCTTAGTTTTGCTAAGGATTTCTGTAGTGGGTTATTAGCCTTCTTTATATTAGGTTTCCCAAATTTCGGGTTTGTACCATTGGATGGCCGATAAAACCTTTAATAGCAAGCTGTTAGGTGATCCCCTGCCATTAAAGCTGCATTCATCTTTTCTTTATGTTTGACATAAGCAAACCTATAAAAAACTTTAAAACAGGTCTTCGGATTCGATGAATGAAAGACCTAGTCTGCATTCCCAGAAAAAATATAAAGTACAAAAATGGGGCAATGGTTAGGGTACCCTGATGAATCGGTCAGGGAGGCAGCAAGGTCAAAAAACTCACTATTGTTCTAGCTGTATCTTTGTATAGATTCGCAAAACTTATCGTCAATTTGGCTACTAATTCTCATAAGTTTGTGCGAAAACAAGAAAAAAAATTATTCAGGATTTTGTTTCAGGAATAGAAAAGAAAACGTGATGAAAATTGCTAGCTGGAATGTAAATTCTATCCGAACACGCTTGGAGCATGTTTTGGACTGGTTGTATGCCCAATCGATAGATATTTTATGTCTGCAGGAAACGAAGGTTATTGATGAGGACTTCCCGAAAGCCTCTTTTGAAGAAGAAGGTTACCAAGTCTATGTTTCAGGGCAAAAAGCTTATAACGGCGTAGCTTTAATCAGTCGGACGACTCTTTCTGAGGTCAGTTCTGGGTTCACCCCCTTACTGGGTCCAGACTTGACTCAGCAGTATGACCAACAAAAACGGCTGATCACGGGGATCATTTCACCAGGGGTTCGCATTTTGAATCTTTATGTTCCCAATGGCTCGGAAATAGACAGTGATAAATATGTCTACAAATTAGAGTGGCTGGAGCTATTACACCACTATGTTGAGAAGTTGCTATCTCAAGATCCCCAGCATCTTCTCATCTGTGGTGATTTTAATATTGCTCTAGACGATCGAGATATGCATGATCCATCCAAGCGGGAGACCCATATTATGTCTACTGATCGGGAGCGACAGGCTTTGCAAAAGGTTCTGGCCCTTGGATTAGAAGATGTCTTCCGAAAGTTCAACTCTAAGTCCGAGCAGTTTAGCTGGTGGAATTATCGGGCAGGTTCTTTTCAACGGAATAAGGGTTGGCGGATTGACCATCATTATTTAACGCCGACGCTATATGAACAGGCAACGGCTTGCACAATTGATGCAGCCCCTCGTCGGTTACCCAAACCGAGCGATCATGCTCCTGTGGTGGTCGAGATCGATACTCAAAATTTATAGGCACTAGGAAGACGCTTGAGGGCAAGGCAGCATAATTTGTAGCCAGGCCCCACCGGTTTGGGGATGGTTACGAGCCCGAATGGTGCCTCCGTGGGCCAGGATGATTTGCTGTGCGATCGCAAGCCCCAAACCACTTCCTCCCAAAGGAGCCACAGCGGAAGCTTGCTCCTGTTCTGAGAGGACAACAGAAGTAGCTTGAATAACATCTGACGTGCCTAGAGGTTGCAAACTCACTGCCTCAGGATTTCCCATCGGCACAGTCCCTCTCACTCTTGAGGGATCAGAACGATAGAAGCGCTTAAAAATATGAGGCAGAGACTCTACCGAAAAACCTGACCCCGTATCAATAATATCGATACGTAGGCGTTGTCCCTGTTCACCCTCTTCAGCGGACTGAACGACTTCTACCTGGACAATAATGGGCTGATCCACCGGACTGTACTTAATGGCATTGTCAATCAGATTCAGGAACACCCGATAAAGTCGATTTTTGTCGACGTTTAAAGTGCAATCTTCCACCCCTTGGTAAAACAAAGATAGATTCCGCTGCTGAGCTAAAGGTTCCAAATTCAGCCAAGCCTTATGAATCAGACTGGGGACATTAACAGGTTGTAATTTCAGAGTTTGGGCTTGATTGAACGTAATTCGACTCAGTTCCAGTAAATCTTTCACCAAGTCGCTGAGGCGGGTGACCTCTTGCAATAAGCGATCAATATGGGAACGATGTTGCCAGCTAATGCGGGGCTCAAGGGTTTCCACCATGAGTCGAATGGACGTCAGGGGGGTTTTCAGTTCATGGGCTACATCTGAAGTCCAGCGATCTCGATCCTCAGCCAAATTCTTAGCTTCAGTTCGATCCTCAATAAACACACCTACATGACCTTCTGGTAAAGGAATACCATAAGCTCTAAGGGGCCACTCTTGAGCCCGCTCAGACAGATGCATGATCCACTCAATTTGATGCTCTTGCTGACCTGAGCGAACCTGACTAATTAATTGATCCAGCTCAATGGAACGCACAACTTCTAGGAGGAGGCGGTTGGGCCAAGCGTCCCAAGAACGACTTTGCAGTTTCAACAGATCGCAAGCTCGTTCGTTAATCCAATACAAATTGTCAGCACTATTGACCTGCAGATATCCAACCGGAGCTCGGCGCAGAATATCTTGCCATCCCAACAGCTCTTGTTCATTGAGCTGGAGTTGATCTTGAAGTTGCAGGGTAACCCGAGATAATCGACTCAACGGAGACAGGGTCGGCCGATAGGGATCACTCGGCAGGGTACGAATGATTCGTTCCAGTTGGTGATTGAAATGACGAGCAGACCAAGCAAGCAGTCCCAGACCAAGGCCTAATCCTGCAAGGAACCATACTAATTGCACAAGACTCTCCGTTATTTAAGCTTGAGATGCCTTCCAACCGCTCTTATCCAAATCGATAACCAAATCCTCTAATGGTGACCAAGTAATCGGGATTACTTGGGTCAAGTTCTATTTTTTCCCGTAGCCAACGAATATGTACATCGACCGTTTTGCTATCGCCAATATAGTCTGGCCCCCAAATCTTTTCGAGAATCTGCTCCCTTGGCCACACTCGTCGGGGATAGCTCATAAATAATTCTAAAATCCTGAATTCTTTAGGCGATAGATTGACTTCTTCATCCCGCACCATGACCCGACATTCATCAGGATGCAAACTGATCTCACGACAGGTCAGCAGAGTGCCTTGAGGGTCAGTATTATTCAGCCGCTGTCGTCTTAAGAGAGCCCGACAGCGAGCGATCAGTTCCCGCATGCCAAAGGGCTTCGTGAGATAGTCGTCAGCACCCACTTCGAGACCGACAACCCGGTCAGCTTCCGTATCCTTGGCACTCAACATCAGAACTGGAACCGTTGATCCTTCACGGCGAATAAACCGGCACAGATCAATGCCATTAATGCCGGGCAGCATAATATCTAAAATAATCAGATCCAGAGTGGATGCCTGTTGCGATCTCGACTTAAAAAGCTGAATGACATCCAGGGCTGTTTGGCCATCCGCAGCCGTGATTACCCGATATCCCTCACTTTGTAGTGCGGGAGCAATCGTTTCCCGAATATTTTCTTCATCTTCCACTAACAGAATCTGCCCCATTGTGGTCGGAAGTTGCTCAAACGAACGCGCATTCGGGTCAGCAGATAGCATACAAAATTTTACTTAAACGGCCATAGGCCGATTCTAACATTGAATCTTCGGGGAACCGTTGACCTGAAAGGGGTTTAACCGAAGCATAACCTAAATATTATCGATTTACTGGGGGAATTAATGAATCGGCCTTGATTTTGCCGCACCTTTGCTGACCGTTGCCAAATATAGCCCCGTTAAGATGATAAAGAAGGCAACCCAATTCAATACGTTGAGTTGCTCTCCAAACACTTTCCAAGCTAGGAGAGCCGTAATTAAGGGTTCCATCAACATAAAAACAGAGACAAAGCCCGACGTAAATTGCTTGAGGCAGTAAGCTAGCAGGCCTTGCCCTAATCCTTGGCTAACCACGCCTAAGGCAATAACCGCTAGCCAAACCGTTGTAGAAGTTGGAAATAGCTGATTCCCTCCCATCAACACAATCGGAATCGTCAACAGTCCAGTCACCAAACAGGAGGACAGCATGATGGTTGTGGTGGTAAAACGCGTCCGCAGTTTTTCAATGACCAAAAAATTGGCAGCGTAGAAAACGGCGGATAACAAAGCCGTCCCATCCCCTACCAGACCACTCGGACCGACCTGGAAATCACCGACGCCAATAATTAACACTCCAGTAATCGCTAAGCTCATCCCCATCAGGAATTGACGATTGAATCGATGTCCTAAAAACAACCACCCCCCTAGGGTTGCGAACAAAGGCGTCATGTTGTGGAGGAGATTAGAATTCGCCACACTAGTTTGGGTGAGGGACCAAGCCCAAGACCCAGCCCGACCGTAAATCAGGATGCCCAAACACCCAAACCAGAGTAAATCACGAATTTGAATCGGTTGGGATGTCTGATCGGTTTCTGCAGGAGGTTGGCGAAACTGTTGGAAGCCGCTCCACAGTCCTAACGCCAAAGACGCAATCCAAAAGCGGTTAAAAATGGTCGCGCTGGCCGTTAGCTCTTCTTCACTTAACCGGGTAAATATTGCTGAACACGACAAAATACAGACAGCAGCAAGCAGAGCAGCAAAAGGCAACATAGATGCAGGCTGCGATGCAGGTTGTTCGTAAAGAGCTTCTAGAGCTTGTGGATCAGCAGGTCGCTCTAAGGTTTCAAGAATCTGCGGAGGCCGCTCTAGGTCTTTGGTAATCATTATTGAGTCAGTAGTGAAGAATGGGCTGTCGCGAGGTTAATGATCCCCATTATTATGTAATGTTACGAGACCCTTGAACAAAATATATATTGTGTAATTTTTTGATACAATTCTCGCGCAATGCGGTGTTTTTATGGTGACAGCATTAAAAAGAATTGAATAACGACCGCATTAGCAATATCCATACAGCAAGCTCCCAATAAAGGAATGACCAGCAAGGCTTTGGGAGAAGGCCCATAGCGCTGGGTAATCGTGGTCATATTTGCCATTCCCACAGGCATGGCTCCAAGAACCATTCCCGTAAAACCAGCACAGATCACGCTGGCATCATAATCACGACCTGCAGCCCAAAACACCACAAAATAGGCAAAAAGCCCGGCACAAAGGGTTTGGACGCCCAGAATGATCAGCAAGGGACCAGCCGTTTGCATCCATGACAAGATTTGCAAGTTCATCAAACTCATGACCAGGAAAAGCTGAAGGCTAACGTCATTCCAAAAGGACAGGGCTGAATCGTTGATCGAAATATTTCCCCAATCTAGGAGATTGATCAGGAGAATAGCCACCAGCATGATGGGCAGAAATCGGGGCAAGACAATGCCCCAATCCAGCGTGAACAGATGTATTCCCAGTCCCACACTTAGGGATGTCGCAATTAACAATACAATCCCAAACATGCCTTCCAAACTCGTTGGCATCGTTACTGGGCTTTCCGCCACAGCATCAGAGGGAAGAGATAGGGACTCCAGCTCAAACCGGCGAATCAAATGCTGACTAATGGGTCCCGCTAAAACCCCTCCCACAATCAACCCTAAGGTGGCAGCTGCGAGGCTAAATTCCAATGCACCAGCCCACCCTTGGGCCTCAAGCAATGTTCCCCAGGTGATCGCTGTACCATGACCGCCCACAAAGGCAATCGTCCCTCCAAGCAGTCCAAAGATAGGAGGGCAACCGACTAAGCAGGCTACCCCGATCCCGACTGCGTTTTGCAGGAATAAAAAGGCAATCATCACCCCAATCACAGCAGCAAGGGTTTTTCCCCCTTCTTTCAGCTGCTTAAAGCGAGCGGCTAGGCCAATCGTACTAAAGAAGATCAAAAGCAGATTGTCGCGCAAGCTCAGATCAAACTGTAAATGCCAAGGTGTGAAGAGGTTGACATAGGCCACTAGGCCACAGCCAATCAGCCCCCCCGAAACGGCAGCAGGAATATTCAGGGTTCTGAGGAGAGGGAGGGTGCGGGTCAAAAGGATGCCAATCCCAAGAATAAAAATGCTGACCAGTAGAAAGGTTAAACAGTCAATGTCAACAACGGTCTCAATCATGAAGGCCGCCGATTGAGAAACACAACACATTCCACATGGGACGTTTGAGGAAAGAAGTCAACGGGCTGGACTCGACTCAAGTCATATTGTCCTGATTGACACAGCAAATTCAAATCCCGAGCAAGGGTCGCGGAATGGCAACTAACATAGACGATTCGCGCAGGCCTGAGAGCCAGGAGTTGTTCAATCACACTTTGGTGGCAGCCTTTACGAGGCGGATCTAACAGCACCAGATCCGGAACAAAAGACAGCTCCCTTAAACACGCTTTGGCCGTCCCAGCAGCAAACGTTACGTTGCTAATTTGATTAAGGGTGGCATTGGTCTGGGCTTGGTCTACGGCTGCGGCCTGCAATTCAATCCCAATAATCTCTTTAACTCGCTGAGCCAGGGGAAGCGTAAGAGTACCAATCCCGCAGTACAGATCAACGACCTGTTCGCTGCCCGTGAGCTGAAGGTGATCGAAAAGGGTATTGAGCAGGACTTCCGCTTGTTCAGTATGCACCTGAAAAAAGGTATCAGGACGGAGCTGAAAAGTTAGCCCTGCAAAGGTTTCTTGCAAATAGTGACGACCGGCAATGCAAGTGCTGTCATGGCCAAAGATACGATTGGTGCGATGGGGATTGAAGTTCAGACTAATTCCCACCAGTTGGGGATAGCGCTCCAGCCACTCCTGCACTTGAGTATCTAGGTCGGCTAAGTCAGATAACGCTTGGTTCGGTTTGGCATTAATAATCAACGTCATTAAGATTTCTCCCGTCCGTCGACCGATGCGGATCGAGAGGTGGCGAATCAGACCCTGATGATTTTGTTCGTTATAGATGGGCCAATCTTGTTTTTGAATATCTTCTTTAATTTCCGCTAAAAAAGGATTGAACTGAGGATCCTGAACGGGGCATTGATTGAGATTAATGAGCTTGTGGCTTCCTTTGCGGTAATACCCTGCCTGTACTCGGTTGGTGTTTGGGCTTAACACAATGGGATAGGTTACCTTATTGCGGTACTCAATCGGAGATGGAGCAGCCAGCACTGGCTCGACGACTGGGGACTGGAATTTACCGATTCGCTCTAGAGCTTGAATCACATGATTCTGCTTGGCAATCAACTGATAGGCGTAGTCTACCTGCTGCCACTGGCACCCCCCACACTTATCAGCCACAATGCATTGCGGCCGCACCCGGTGGTGTGAGGCCTGCTTTATCCTTTGAAGCTGACCGTGGGCATATCTGGGTTTAACCCGAATCAACCGAACAGTGATGTGATCGCCAGGTACGGTGTTGGGGACAAAAACAACCAGATTTTGGTCTCCCCATCGACCCACTCCATCTCCAGTCGGACTGAGATCTGTAATCTCTAGATCAACTAGGCTACCTTGTTGCCAATGGCTTTCTGGTCGTTGTTGTTCCTGGGCATTTTGAAGGTTATCCACTGGCATAAATTGATGCACTAACAATTGGCATAAATAAGACGGTGGCTGTCTTAAGCTGAGGCTCTAAATGGGCCAAGGCTGATTAACACTGCCATAGCTATATGGGCAAAACAGTGATAGCTCCGTTAATTCAAGCTTTTTATCGTATACGAATATCTGGCTAATTACCTTTTTTCCCCCACTAACATTTATAAATGTCTCCCCGAACAGTGACTTTAAGGGGCATTAAGTACCGTTTATTTGCTGAACTTATTCCCTTGACGAACAAATAAGTTGCTCTATCTTTTTTAGAGCTGCAAATAAATTTATTTATGCAAACAATATTAAGATTCGGAGAATAGCAGATCCTTAACCCCTTACTATTTTCTTATTCCCAAATGTGAACCGCATTGTTGCTTGTGTAAAAAGATAAAGCAATAGATCGGTTCACCCTAGAGTGCAAGTTCAAGGGATGCGTTAATCGATACAACAATTGAGGAAGAAGGTAATGAACCTGCACTCTATGATGAATAGATTTTCTGCACAAATTCTGATGATTGGTGTGGTCATATTACTCATGGCCTGCGGGGGAGGTAACGCTTCACCCCAATCGGTTGTTGAGGAATTTATCAAAGCTGGGGCAGATGGCAAGTTCGATGAACTAAAGCCTCTATGTGCAAAAGCAGCCCCTGAGGAGTTATGTAATCCTAATGCAGATGACCGAGCAGAATTTGTCTCAATTATGAAAACGGTCAAAATTGTTGGCGAACCTAAGGTTGAGGGAAATCAGGCTCTAGTTAAGATCGCTATTTCATCTGGAGGTGAAACAGCCGAAGCGAACCTTCCTCTCGTGAAACAGGGAGATACATGGCTACTGAGTGGCGAACCTGAAAGAGTGGAGTCGTAAACCAATAGGGTGAACTTGGAATAGCTCAAAGTGACGACTAATCTGTATGGATTAGGTCAAATGCCTTTAAACGATTCACATCCCATCAGGATGTGTTCAGAAGAGAGCCATTTGCTACGTTTACTTCGCTTTGAAGATGCGATCGCATCTTCAAAACACAAAACCAGGGCACTGGTCTGTTAGCAGGATCTAGCTATAATGCTTCCGACGCAACCTAATGTAGATCAATGGAATGCCCATATTGTCTAAGCGAGAAGATCCTAAAGCGCGGCTTTGATAGCCTGCAAGATGGGACATTAGTCCAGCGATATCAGTGTAAGGATTGCAATCGGCGTTTCAACGAACGCACGGGTACCCCAATGGCTCGCTTACGCACCGCTAGTTCAGTAGTGAGCTATGCCATCAAAGCTCGCACCGAAGGGATGGGTATTCGTGCTGCAGGTCGAACTTTCGGTAAATCTCATACCACCATTATGCGTTGGGAAAAACGCCTAGCAGACCAAGCACAGAACTGGTCACCTCCCGCACCAGCAGCCTCTGATGTGACGGTAGAAGGGGATGAAGTTTACACGCGTGTAGGCAAAAATCTTCCCCCCAGCCAATCCCAGGGCTGGACCATCCATTTCCTTGAACGCGAAAGCCGCTATTGGTTGACAGCACAAGCTGGCCTCAAGGATGCACAACTTTTGCAAATGGCGTTTACTCAGCTTGGGAGTGGGTCAAAGCCTGTGATGGGATTCGATGGTTTACCGATGGTGAGAGGCGTTATGGACAAGAACTTTGGAAGCTCGCCAATGTCTATCTCAATGGTGAGGAGTGTCATCCTGACTATGGGCATCGCAAGGTTGGCGAGAGGGTTAGAAGTCGCGATGAAAGTTAAAGGGTCTCAGGGAATCGGCGAGTAGAGTGGGTGAAAGCAGAGCATCCCTTTACCGCTATCAGTCTAGGGTCTGAGGTCCATGCCAATCATAATGAGGCTCACAATGCTGCCTTGAGGAGACGATGTAGTGCTTATCGAAGACGGCAGAATCTCTACGCTAAGAAGCGGTCGGGGTTACAGCGAGTGCTAGATGTACAACGCCTGATCATAACTGGGTTAGACCCCATTGGGGCTCAGTAAGCAGACCACACCAGCAATGGAGATGGGATTTTGTTCTCGTCCGTTGAGCACACTAGAACTCCTCACCAATAAAGGGTTTAGGTATGTGCCCTGTTAGTAGACCAGTGCCTTACGCGAAGTCTCGGCCCTACACAAATTGATAAATTGATTGAGCCTCAGATAATCTATAAAACCTAATTTTCTATCCACCGATCTAAAGCAGGATAGATATATTTTGTTGTCATTTCTTCCAAAAAAAAAGATTTAATAGTCTCAGCATCGCCTAAATATTTCCAAGGGAAAAATCTGAGATTCTTTCTTTTTCACTAATTCTCAAAGTAAGCATACGCCTATTTAAATATTTACAGTGCATCTAAATTGGCTATAACAGGCACAAAAAGCATCTAACTTTAGCTATAGATTAAATTACTAAAGCAAAATAATTTACAGCTTATTCATTAGTGGAATAAAGTATATTCGAAGCATTCCGTTCATCAATCTTTTTCCTCACTACCAGCCAGTCAATATTCCGGACTCTAGCTTCTATAATTTCAGATCATTTACCCATTCTGAGTCACTTCTATGAAATACAATAGACAAAAACGGAAGTCCGTCGATGGGCAATTCTTGACTAAAATTACTATTGTCTATCTTTGTATCTTTTCTTCTCCATTTATTATTTCTCAGTTTGCTCCTCAAACCCAGATCACTCACTCTCCTACTGAAAACTCTCGCAAAGGATCAGAACATCGAGCAATCTCCCTCTCTACCCAATCTATCTCCCACCGTGATGGGAAAGACTGTTCAAACTAACAGAAGTTACGGTTTTTTTGAGTTGCGATCGCATCCACAATACTAAGAGTGCAATCTTAAAAAAATTTCCACTCCAACGTTAGTCTCATCAAGAATTTAAGACATTATTTCAGGTGAGGAGTTAATCTCACATACCCTAAATCCATCAGTCTTGAACAGGTGTCAAGATATCTTCAACCAATGCTAAATAGGGTTATTTTCAGTCTTACGGGGGTATCCAGCTTAGCTGGACACCTCAGATATACTGCGGACGACTAGTGGCTTAACATTGTAGCGGAGAGATTTGGCACACTGGGAGTATCCCCCAACCGACTCTCCTACTCGCATGATTAAAATTGATTTCACCGCAGAGGAAATCCAACACCTCAACTACGAGCGCTATCATCATCCTCACCCACGGGTGCAGCGACGGATGGAAGTCCTCTACTTAAAGAGTCAAGGTCTTGCCCATGCCCAGATCTGCCAGCTTGTCAGATTAGCCGTCCGACCTTAGCCAAAACCCTTCGTTTGTATCAACAAGGAGGAATTGAAGGACTGAAGACCCTGGAATATAAAGGTCAACCCAGTTCACTCAACGCTCATAGCGATAGTGTGAGAGCCTATTTTGAGCAACACCCGCCCCGCACCAGTGCAGAAGCTCAAGCAGTCATTGAACAATTGACGGGCATTAAACGTAGTCCAACCCAGATCAAAGCTTTCCTCAAACGCATCGGTTGTCGCTATCGAAAAGTGGGGTATGTGCCGGGAAAGTCGAGTCTACCCGAGAAAATTGAGGAGCAAGAGCAGTTCCGAAAACTTGCCTTGAACCCTTATTAGAGGGAGCTCAACGCCAAGAGCGTCTTGTCTTTTTGTAGATGCTGCTCATTTGTTCATCAGGCTTATCTGGGGTTTCTCTGGTGCATCCGTCGGATCTTCATCCCCTCTCCTTCCGGTCGTCAACGATTCAATGTTCTCGGGGCGCTCAACGCCGTCACTAAAGATATCATCAGCATCACCAACCACACCTACATCAACTCTCATAGCATGTGTTTGTTGCTAGCCAAGCTTGCTCTACTCGACCCTGTCATACCCATCAGCGTGATTTTAGACAATGCTCGATATCAAAATGCCAGCTTGTGACAGACTTTGCTGAGATCGTCGATATTGAGTTAGTCTACTTGCCCTCTTATTCACCCCATTTGAATTTAATTGAGCGGCTCTGGCGCTTTGTGCGCAAAGAATGTCTCTACTCAAAGTATTATGCTGATTTCCCCGCCTTTAAGGGAGCCATTCAACAGTGCCTCGACCAGTGCAATGGTGAGCATAAGGCGAAACTCACAAGCCTGCTATCACTCAAGTTTCAGTCTTTTAAAAAAGTTAATATCTTAGCCGTCTAGAGTATAGTCCATACCATATGAGCCGATCCAACGTTGGGGTTAACTTTGGAAGTGATCGATAAGTCAGTGGAGCAATCAGCACTTGAGGTATCTCCCTCGACAGTCAGTTATTGAACAAATGCTGGCCTAATTCGTCGCTTCCGTAAAACAATGAGAATCAACCAAACAATAAGTGAACTGAAGTTATAAAATTAATGGTTAATCTAACGTTTCAATGGTTAACCGATCTCTTTGCCATAAAGCTCTTAAATTGCACATAAGATTAGGAAAGTTGCAAAAGCCCCTCCACAGATGATCCACAGCCTTTCATGAAGAATAAACCAGCTTTTCATATCTGGATTATTTGCATCAGGTTTAAAGAAGCCAGAAATAGATAAAATTAGCCCATAGAGACATAACAAATAAAATGGTATCGAACTATGATTTGAGATGATCGAAAAATGACTTTTAATGGAATAGTGGGTACTTAAATAGACAATTGATCCAACCCCCATCGACAAAATGTAAGAGGCTATATTATATTGCTCCTCTTCAGATTTTTGGCTCATCATAATTTTTAAAAATCCTTGATATATAACTATCTGCGCAAACTGGCCTGAAAACTATTCAGCAATTTGTGTAATGCAGATAGATGAATCGGGTGAGTATTTAGAATTCTTGTGATGCTAAGGTCAATAGCAAATCTCAAGTAAATAGAGGCGAAAAATTATATAGGCTAAAAATGTCTTAAAGATATTGCTGTGTTATATCGATCTACGGGAGTGATTTGCTTTTGCTTAGATCTAGCAATATTTTTCGGAATGCACTGTCTTCGCTAGGTGAGCGTCAGAAAAAGAATTAAATAAACAAGCATCCCCCGGCCACCCTAACAATAGAGTGGCCGAAGACTTGACGATGTTACGTAATAGCGTTGCCACTGGTGTCAGCAGCGATGATGGAAGGAATTCTCTCGAATTTGAAGCCCATTGCTCTTAAGCAATGGAATAGATGACCTTGTAAACAATAGAAGGCGACATAATAAGTGACATTAGCTAACCAAGCGCGAGAGGTATAAAACCCATCTGCTAAATCAGCCGTATCAGCAAAGTAGGGGGCAATCCCAAATTTGACTTCTAAAGCTGCACCATAGAATTCAACGGGGTAAACAAAAGTATTAACGGCACAGAAATAAGCAGAAATAAAGCCCATGATGGCAACACCACCTAAGGAGGTGCCAATTAAACCATCAGGTGTGTATATCTTAATTCTGGACCCTAAATCTTGTTCCCATTTAAAAGGGGCAACATTGATATGCCACAGCCCACCAGCCATATCAAATAACCCAATAAATAGGTGGCCAGATGCTAGGTCATCTAAGTTATCTACAAAAAATGGATTAAACCCTGGTGTAGACCAACCGTACTTAAAAACATTGCCAATTGTTGAGCCTGGAGCAGCTACTTTGGTGACTTCACCTACTGTTGGATCGTAGATACCATGAAACTTCATCCATCCGACAAAGATCAAAGAAGCGAATCCAATAAAGAGTAGATGGTTACCCAGAATATATCCTAACTGCTTAGGATCATCCCATTGAAAAGCAAATCGTTCAGTGTTGCCGCGGCCACCTTCAGTTAAATCCATCGGACCTATTTTGGCGTGATAATAGGCTCCAGCAAAGAGTACTAAGCTGGCAACCATATGAATGGCTCCCACCTGAGTGTAAACAAAGGTATTGGTCACAACACCGCCTGCCCCAATTCCAAACCCTTCCGCTGCAAGGTGAGGAATTAAAACAAGACCCTGGTCATACATTGGCAGACTAGGATCAAATACTTGATTTTCAGAAAAAGTATTGAACCCCACCCAAAACATGATGAGGGCTATTTGTAGGATATGAGCGGCAAGCCATTTACCTTGTACAGAGACATCTACTAAACGGCTATTGCCTTGATACCAAGGATATTCAGATTGATTGACATTTGTTGACATAAATTTCTTCCAAAATTCTTACAACAGGTATAAAAATTTTCTTCCTTTGTTTTTCAGCAGAACCATTAATCCAGATCGGATTAGCAGTTCAATAGAATAAAAAAAGGAAGTTAAGAGGCGCCATAACCTGTCTATTTGTGTTAATGACAGGCAATGGCATATATCCCCACAAGTTTTTATCTGCATGGGGATATTTTTAATAAAAAGTCAAACTATCTCTCTAAACATATATTCAATTGACTTATGTGCTAACGAAGTATTAGCAGGAGAGAAAGTATTCAGTTAGAAAATTTCTTTAAAACCTTTGCACGGAAGACATTGCAAGCAGGCAGCTTACATGCTTGATGCAAAAAGGATTTAAGGATTCTAAGCTGAACCTAAATCTCAAAGATATATGGGTGTTAGGAGATAAATTTTAGGGTAGCTATATATAGATCTAAAGACTCATAGATGAATCCTAAATCTATATATAATGCATTTTATTTTCTTATAGGAATGAGAGAAGATGGTTGATCTTTTTAATTCATGTAATTCCGAATTTTTATATTCGATGTGTCTTAGATTATTCCTCTTTTATGACTACAAGTATTTTGAGAAAATTTTTTTGATATTAGGAATAGTAACAGGAATGAAATAATTTACGTGACAAACTGTTAAAAGTTTAATAAATAAATAGCATTAGCTCGAATTATAATTTACATTTATACACAATTTACTTATTAAACCATTAGGATTTTCCCTTTGAAAGATAGATAGGAAAAGACTTTTACAGTTTCTTGCATTTATTAAATCTCTTGAAACTACTTTGCAAATATAAATAAAAAGTCTAAAAATCGAAATTTCAAACAAATCTTTGATATGAAAATTCGATTTGTTACTGCCCAGGCTTAAATCATTGTGTTGAGAATGAAGGTATAACTCTATCTGAGACTATGTTTTAAGCACACCAGCAGTCAATCCGTACTCATTCGTTGAACAAGAAAGTCTCTGACCAGAAAATTAGTGAATCTGATATTCGAGCAATCTACCATCAAGGAGAGGATGCAGTTGTTGAGCTGGTCACCCTTCTTATTAAACGGATAGAGCGACTAGAAGAGCATCTTGGCAAGATAGTCGGAACAGTAGTAAACCACCCTCAAGCGATGGCTTTGGGAAGCGGACCAAAAGTCTACGGGGTAAGAGTAAGCGTAAAAGTGGGGGTCAAAAGGCCATCCCGGTAGTACCTTGGAATGGCGTGAAACCGTCGATGCCGTAGTGTTACATCCAGTCACTCAATGTCAAGGCTGTGGTGCCTCGTTAACAGAGGTCGCCGTCCTTGAGTATGAACTGCGCCAGGTTCATGAGCTGCCCTCCTTGTCATTACAGGTCATCGAGCATCAAGCAGAAGTCAAATATTGTGAGCACTGTCAAACCTTGAACCGGGGTAAATTCCCCAGCGATGTCACCAATGTGGTTCAGTATGGCAGTAATCTCAAAGGCTTGATGGTGTATTTGATGGAGGCTCAACTGTTGCCGTTTGAGCGCACCCGTGAACTGCTTAAAGACCTCTTGGGTTGTCAGGTTTCTGAAGGAACCCTGTGCAACACCCGTACAACCTGTGCCCAGCAATTAGAACCGATTGAAGCCCAGATCAAAGACGCTATTGAGCAAGCAGCTGTGGGACATTTTGACGAGACGGGGTTGCGAGTCAACAGCAAGTTGTGGTGGCTGCATGTCGCTTGTACGAGTGGATTAACCTACTACTTTGTCCATGCCAACGCGGCACAGCAGCGATGGACGAAATGGATATTCTGCCAAACTTTACGGGCACGAGTATTCATGATGGTTGGAAGAGCTATGCCCGCTATGGTTGTACGCATAGCTTATGCAATGCCCATCATTTGCGCGAACTCCGATTTATTGTTGAACGCTACAAACAACCTTGGGCTGAGGAGATGATCTCACTGCTGCTAGATATCAAAGCTGAGGTAGAGCGGGCAAAAGCTGAACACTTAAGCGTTCTCGATGCGAGACAAGTCGAGGCGTTTGAGCAGCGGTATCGCCAAGTGTTAGCCGATGGATTCAAGCATAATCCAATGCCAACCGTCGATGAAAATGCACCCAAGAAACGAGGCAAGCAGAAGCAGAGTACACCCAAAAACTTGCTCGACCGACTTCGAAAGCACCAAGCTGCTGTCTTGGCGTTTATGTATGATTTTCAGGTGCCTTTGATAACAATCAGGCTGAGCGCGATATCCGCATGATGAAGTTGAAGCAGAAGATATCGGGATGTTTTCGCTCCTTGGCAGGTGCCCAGCAGTTCTGCCGCATTCGCGGTTATATTTCAACTTTGAGAAAGCAAGATATCCCTGTACTGGATGCACTCAAAAGTATTTTTGCTGACAATCCTGTTAGACCAGTGCTTCAGCCTGGGCAGTAACTTCGATTTTTAGGTATCCTTTTATTTAATTTCTTAAAATAATATCAACTAGTAAAGATTGTCTTTATGGCTCTTGATTACCTACGCAGGTTGTTTGACCTAGAACTCAAAACGAGGAATGAATCTTTCATATGAGCACGGTATCTTTGGTGAAGACTTGCGATGCGTCTTCAATCTCGGGTAGTTAGGTGGGATTATCTCAACCCCCTAATTTTTGGAGGCGATATAAACAGGTGTTCTGAGAATCTGAGCTTCGGTCCAAATGAGTTCGGTTAATCCAACTGCCATGGCAGGAGTTCTCTATTGAAAGCGCTTTTTACCCTCGGGTACTTCAAGAAGAGAACGTAAACTGCGATGCTTTCTCACCCAGTTGTAGACTGTGGTACTGGTTCCGTAGAGTGGGGCAGCAGAGAAGCTTTCAATATATTAATTTGAGAGATAATCGATGCATTCTATAACATCGTTCTTTCAATGGATTTTTCTGTTCATTATTGTCCATGCTGTACTTATGGTGACACCCATACCCACACTCGTTATCTAACAAAAGGGCATGGTTCACGGACTATCCTCCATTGCCGTCGATGTGACATCTATTTCAGTGAGACGTTTGCAACTCCGATCTCAGGACTCAAAACCCCATTAAGCCGGATTATCACCATCCTCAAAGCCAGGAGTGAAGGGATGAGCCTGAATGCCACAGCTCGCACCCACAATGTATCCAAGAAAAGTGTGATTGATTGGGAAAGACGCCTATCTGGTCTCAAGCCGACCTTAATGCTCTATTCGTTAGTCCATCAGTTCATTCACCAAGAAATAGAGGGGGATGAGCTTTATACTAAGGTGAACAAAAACAAACCGCCGTCAGAGTCCCAAGGGTGGACAATTGTTCTGATGGAACGGGGAAGTCGGTTTCTGTGGGAATTGCATTGTGGGCGCAAAGACCAGCAATTATTTGAGAAGGCGTTACAGTGTTTGGCTCAAGTGATTGAGCAAACAGACAACTTGAGTCTATTAACGGATGGAGAAAGGCGCTATGGCAATATTCTGTTTGATATTTGCCATGACATCATTCGCAATGGTAAACCGGGACGTCCTCTCAAACGCCTGCCGAAAGGGGTAAGAGTGCGCATTAAAAACAAAGGAGCCAAAACAAAGAAGGGGCGTCCTCGTCAAAAGTATCAATCACCTATTCCAGAGCATCCTGATACAGCTCATGAGGTGTCTAACGAAGAGATACATGCTAATCATGTTGAAGCGTTTAATGCCTCCATGAGACGACGTAATGCAACCTTTCGACGCAAGACGAATACCTATGCAAAATCTAGGAAGAGCTTGCAGAGAACACTCGATGTATTTTGGTTGATTCACAACTTTACTCGGGTTCATTTCACCACAAAAGTTGTTCCTGCTGTCAAGTTAGGAATACTCAAGACTCGGCTTTCATGGCCACAAATACTCACGATGAGATATGCTGTCTAATCCAGCAGCGAAAATACTTCTAGCATTCCCATCACTCGGAACCATTACCGAAGTCTCGTGTGTGAAGACTAATGATGACTTAGTCTTTAATCTTCTCAAGTTTGAGTAGAGAAAGTATTATTCTCCCATTTCCAAATCTTATAACCCAAGAGTTCAGAACATTCGGTATGATTCTGAGAACAGAGTAGAGCGGCTGAACCGAAATAAGCCAGCTATACTCCTAATATATAGATCTTTACGATTGTCGTTTATCATTCCACTTTTGAATTCATGGTCTACGGAACATCCTCTGCTCGGGCTGAAATGAGTGAACTGCGGCGTCTGCGGACGCTCTTGCCACCTGAACTGCAAAGCTGGGTCACCGTAGAAGCGACAACAGCCACCAACGCTTCCCTCATTACCTGCGAAGAGTTAGGTCAAGATGAGGTGGAAATCCAAATTGATCTGCTTAAGTGGGAGCAATTTGCGAAAGATCAGCGCAATCTCCTGTTTTGGCACCAAGTCGCTCGGATTCAGAACGATACGATTCCCCGAGATGGCTGGGAAATGGCTGCTCTGGCTATTGGTTTAGGGGGGGCGGTCGGTGAGCTATGGGTCCAAGATGGGTTGCTGCTGATGTTGGCCTTAGCCCTATGTGGTGTATCAGGATGGCGACTGTATCAACGCAATAACTCCCAGAAGAGTGTTGATGATCTAACGGCTGCGGATCAAAAAGCGATCGCCCTCGCGACTCGCTTTGGCTATACCCTCCCCAATGCCTATAAAAGTTTAGGTAGTGCCTTAAAAATCTTGATTGACCAATCTCCTAGCCGTCGCAACCGCAAGCGCTATGAAACCCGCCTCCAGGCTTTAAAAGATAGTGCTGCAGAAGCAAAAGCGAGAAGCCAATCGATGCGTGCAGAGCAGCGGAATCGGATGCCCGATATGAACTATCCTTCCTGAGCCGTGTCAGGCGAGGCTGTGAAACATTCTTGCAGCTGAATCCGATCCAAACGGGGATTCACAGACGCCACTTTGACATCCAGCCGGTCCCCCAAAACAACCGGGTGATCCAGGCGCATCACAAGTTCTAGCCCTAAATCTTCTAGCAAAATTAGGGCTAGATTCTCGTGCTCACGCAACCATCGCAGCACCATAGCCGGCCAGACCGTCTGACCATGTTGCCTTAAATACTCCAAACTCCAATAGCGATTGGTTTGTCGTTCTAAAAGGGTGGCTTCATAGGCGGCGGTAGTCACGCTGGGTATGAGGGTTGTTAAGTCAGTTTTACTAAAAGGCAATTCTTCGTCTCGAAGATGAGCTTTAATTTGAAAATGAGCGACTAAATCTGCATAGCGACGGATGGGGGACGTGACTTGGCAGTAACAATCCAGGCCCAAGCTGGCATGGCGAGCGGGACTAATGCTGACCTCACTGCGAGGCATACAGCTACGAATCGCGCAATAGCGAACAAATCCTGGTGCCAGCTGTAATAGCTCTTCTTCCGGCGGTAGTTCAGGCTGAGGCTGGTGGCGAAAGGGCAATGGTAAATCATTATCTTGACCATAACGGGCGGCCACTTCCCCCGTTAAGATCATCATTTCAGCGACTAGGTTACGGGCAGAAGAATCGTACAGAACCTGAATGTCGACCTTCTCTCCCTCCACTTTGATGGAGGATTCCGGCATCTGAATGCTGATGGCGCCTTGGGATTTCCGCCAGGCTTGGCGTTGTTTGGCCCAGTGGGCCAAAGCTAATAGTTCCGACTCTGCCTCTACCCCAAGCTCCAGCATTTCATCCACATCGGCATAGGTCAGGCGATAGGTAGGCTGGACCTGGCTACAGCGAATCTCATAGGATTCAATCGCCCCTTCTGCGGTGAGGATGACGCCAAAACTGAGGGCACAACAGATTTGTCCCTGAACCAGACTCATGGGCCCCGTAGACAGTTCCGTTGGGAACATGGGAATCATGCCCGTGGGTAAGTAAACCGTTGTCCCTCGGCGTTGAGCTTCTTGGTCTAATTCATCGCCTAGGGTGATCCAGCGACTGGGGTCAGCAATATGGACCCAGACCCGCTGTTTGCCGCCTGGTAGAAACTCTAAGCTGAGGCCGTCATCGATCTCGGATGTGCTTTCATCATCAATGGTATAGACTTTCAAACTGGTCAAGTCGTGACGTTCAGCATGTAAGTCTGGTGGGGGCATTTTCAGCAATTGATCAACGGCAGCGAGAACAGACGACGAAAATTGAACGGGAGTTTTGCTGCGATACAGATGTAAATTTTGGTGAGGCTCCCAGACCTTCACATCGACTAACAACTGAAACGCCGCATCTGGCGAGGTGCCTCGCTTCAAGGTCGACAATACTTCAGTGGCTGTTGAACGAGTGGTGGCCTCATCTCCTAAAGCAGCAAATTTTTCCAACGCTTGGAGATAGGTGCGATCGCATCCTTGCCACTCTACGGTATCACCCGCAATTACTTGCTCTAGTTTTTGATAAAAAGCTTGTTGTTCTTGCTGACGCTTAGCTTGCTGCTCAAGCTGATGCTGAAGTTCTGCAACTTGGCTAGCAGAACGGGGTTCAAAGCGATCCCCTTTCTGCTTAAAGTAAATGCGGTCATCGCTTAATAGGCAGTGAGAGGCATAGCAAAGAGGCGGGCTTTGGTCCGAAAACAATAGCTGGGCCAAGTCGGCAGGAGCAACTGACTGGGAGTCTTCCAGCAGAATTTCCCAAGCGACTTCTAGGCTGCTTGGATCAATGTAGGACTCAGCCTCTAACTGAAATTCAGCAATCTCAGAGGGCGTATAGGTTTTCCCCGAAACCACAAAGGTGAATTGTCGAGGATGAAGCGTGTGGGTTTGTCCCGTTTGATCAACAACAACCCAGTTCTTCTTACCTTCAGGCCGATCTAATACGCCCAATTGAAAGGGACGCTGCCCTTCGGCACAATCGCCCCGTCTTTTGAATTCAATTAATGTTCCTTTCTCCACTTAATTGGCTCATCCAATTTCAGTAGTTATGGCAAGTACGAACTAGCCCGTAGCAGGGGTAGTTCTATCAGTCGATACCTACCCTCTAACCTTCGCGGTTGATGAAAGGAAGGAGTGCCAAGACTCGAGCCTGCTTGATGGCTCGGGTCAAATCACGCTGCTGACGAGCGGTGAGGCCAGTAATCCGTCTAGGCAAGATCTTGCCGCGCTCAGTGATAAAACGACGGAGGAGATCAACATCCTTGTAATCAATCGGATCACCTGGCTTGATCGGAGAAACACGGCGGCGATAGTAAGGCATAAGGTCTTGAATAAACGTCTAATAGGTGGACAACTACTTGATTTCTTTATGGTTTGTATGCTTATTGCAATGGGTGCAGAACTTTTTCAGTTCCAGACGAGACGTGGTATTACGTCTATTTTTCGTGGTTGTGTACCGGGATACCCCTGGCGATCGCTTATTGGAGTTGGACCGACATTCGGTACATTCCAATGTGACGATGATCCGAACACCTTTTGCCATGTGTTTTTACCGCATCAAAATTTCTAATTGGACACAAACGATAATTATCTCATGATTAGTCAAAAATCAGCTACTTTTTTTAACGATGAACTGAGGTCAAGTTACGATTTACCTCTTTCATCGGCTTGGGCAGACCGCCAAGACAAACATTCATAGACCTTGACCAGATCTTCAGCTTGTCCGACATTCCCTGGGAACAAGACGACTGGTAGCTGAGAAAACCTATGGCCTGGTGCCGCTTGCACAATACAACATCCCGGTAGGATTTGGCCCAATAGTCGCACAGATGAGAGGTTGAGCCCTCGTGCCAAGATGGTATTCGAGGTCATTCCCCCCTTACTGACTAAGTACCCCAGACGAGTAGGTAGCTGTTGGACAATATTTGCCAACAGATCAGACACCAAACTGTTAAAGTACAGCCGCTCCGACAAGTCCGTAAAACTGAGAGGCGGCCGACTCGTATAAATGACCGGGGTATTGTGTCGGTGAAATATGGTATCCGCCTGTGCCAGAACTTGGCCTCTGATTTGGCTACTCTCAACTTCCCTATTTTGGAGAGGTTTTAGATCAATTTCGATGCCCTCAACTTGAGGCAAAGCCAGTAAATTCTTAAGCTGAACCGTCGTTTTCTGGACATAAGAGCCAACTATAAACACACCTGGATGCGAGCTTTGCACCGTTTCCCCCATTGCCACCGCCGGAATGGGCTGTGGGGGCAAATCTCCAAAGGCGCTCAGCAAACTCGCCGCACTGCGAAATAAGAAGTGTTTTCCCTGAGTAGAAGCCGACAAGGTGAGTTTGGCAAAACGATCCAGATCGGCTTGTTCAACTGCATCAACCACTACATATTGATTGTCTTGTAAGCTGAGTAACCACTGTAAATCCTGGGAAGTGGATGCAGAAAAATGTAGAACTTGTGAGGCAGGAATTCGCCCTTCTGTTTTCTCAGCTATGTAGTCTGGGAGAAAACTATGCCGATAACCAAAAACGGGATCCTGGGCAAATTCAGTCTCATGCACAGGGACAAGCTGATTTTGAGTTTGGATGTAGTGAATACCGTTTTGGGTCATTCTGCCGCCTTCCAGGAACGCCGGAACCAGAAACTGAGCATCAAAAGGTCCCAGCTCTTCCGTGATCACATCTGTTTCTAAAGGATAATGGCCCCGTAAGGTGGAATCTGAGCGACTGACAATCAAATAGGGTTGGAGGCAGGCTTTGGTCTTGATTGACTGAGCTTTTGCCATTGCCATCTTCAAGTTGCGGCATACTTCCCGTGTCACTTGAGCTGCATCTGCAGCTGATCTGCCACGGGTATTAGTCAGAATAAATAGAAGCGGCGATGAGTCTAATAGTCCCTGGTAGAGGGTTCCCACATCCCATTGCAACAACAATAAGCAACTATGAACGGTTTGCGATCCGGTTGGATCATCATCCAACACCACAATTTTGGGTGAGTCAGCCATCAGCCCTCTGCCATCAATCCGGTTGGATAGCCATCAATGCTGACTTGATTCTTCTGGGCTTGATAGTCTCGCAGACCCTCCTCCCCTTTTTGGGTTGCCCATTGAATCAGCCGATCTCGATCGCCTTGGTAGTCGTAGAGAGGAACACCAAACCCACAAGATGTTTGTACAGATTCAATATGCAGCGCGACAATCTGTCGTGCTCCCGGCAGGGCATCGAAGGGTTTGAACCAGTCGGGCCAGGTGCGATCCCAGGGGCGAATCACCTCTCCTTGCCCGTACAATCGCAGAATTAATGGATCCCCTGCAAAGCTACAGAACATAATGGTTAACCGTCCGTTCTCAGCCACATGGGCACTCGTTTCATTGCCACTGCCTGTCAAGTCTAGATAAGCAACTTCATTGTTACCCAGACATCTGAAGGTATTCATGCCCTTAGGAGACAAATTGACACGGCCCTGATGCGGAGCCGATGCCGTAAAAAATATTTGTTGCTTTTGAATGAAGGCTTGTAACGCTGGGGTTAGCTCAGAATAAAATTTAGCCATGACACAGTTGAGGGCAACCTCGAAGATTCCTGAACAAAAATAGCCACATCAAATATAAAAAAAATCTAAAAATCAAGCGATATAGGTAAAGTTAAACGGCAATACGCTCTATTTGAAGCAGGGCATAGCTTAGATAGCTCAGAATCAGCTATTTCCTGGGTACCAATCTGATTAACTGTCCCAAATGGACTTGTGCAAATTTCCTATGTTCTCGATAATATTAGCTGGAAAGTATAAATGCTTAGAGAAACAATATTATGCTCCGACTCAAATCCGCCTTAATCATAGGACTTTTAAGTGCCCTTTCTCTGACTGCCTGTAGCGAAGCAGGTGATGCGGTTAAGGATACAGCTGACAAGGCCAAAGAAACCGCCGCTGAAACCACCGAGAAGGTAACCGATACTGCAACTGAAACTGCAGAAAAAGCTAAAGATACTGTTTCAGATACCGTTAACAAAGGTGCAGACCTCGTTGCCCTCAAAGATAACGTCTCCACCATGAAGGATGGCGTTACCTCAACCCTAGATGCTGCAAAATCTGGAGATTTTGACACTGCAAAAACAGAATTTGCCAAAGTACAGGACGCTTGGCCTGCACTCAAGGACAGCATCAAACCTGACTCTGCTCAATCCATTCAAGATGGTATTGAGGCTGTCAAGACCAACCTAGGTGAAGGCGAGCCCAACAAAGACAAAATCGTTAGCGCTCTCCAAAACCTGCTGACATCTGTCAAAGACATCAAGCTAGGCTAGAGTTCCATATTTCTAAACTTGTAATCAATGGTAAGGGCTAGAAAATGTAACTATTCTCTAGCCTTTCTTATCTCTTCTTCAGGGGCCATGCTAGTCTGCAGCCAGATGGGCAGTCCAAGCTTCCAAGCTATTCAAAATCAGGACTAACTTGAAAGGCTGGATCGAGCAATCGGACTTCATAGGCTTCATCTGGAGCAATGGTCCACAAGGTATCGGCAAAGGTAACGGATTGACCTGGCCCAATGGTGCTGGGTTTGGGTTGAGCGCTGCCGGTTTGCAACAGATTTCCCCGTCTATCTAGAATTTCGTAGTTGACTGCAATGACGGTCACTAGCTGATCATTTTCATTGGTGAGAATTCCAGACAGATGAGATGAGCCGTTGAGCTGAATGATGTAGTCCAAGTCAATATCTTCGACCTTAAGATTACGAAGTATCTTCTGCAGCTTTACTTCTCGATCGTCACGGGCAGCATATTTGGGTTGAACGGTCGATTTTGGTCTAGCACGCTCCGCTGATTGTTTGAGATTGATTAACTGCTGCCAATAGGACTGAAATTGCTGGTTTTGCGCCGCTGTCTCACCAATAATGACAATATCCTGTTCAGCCTGAGCAATAGTGGGTAATGCGAGGGGCAGCATCGCTAGCAAGCTCAACAGAGCTTTCAGCAGTGGAGTTGGAGAATTGCGGTTCATCATTTCGCTCTTAGCCTTTTTATCGCGTGTATTCAAGTCCCCTTTTCAACCCTAACGAACGGAAACTGGAATGCGTGTGATCAGTCATAAATCTTGCAATGCAGGGTTTGAATTTCGCCAATTCTTAAAACAGTCCACAGACCCGATGTGGTGAGATTTTTTAGATTATTATCACCCCATCTGCTTCATGAGGATGAATGAATGGTCAATGCCTATGCGGCCTTTGAACAGGGGGGAGTCCTTCAGCCCTTTGAGTATGATCCTGGACCGTTAGGTCGCCAACAGGTGGATATCCAAGTTGAGTATTGTGGTATCTGCCACAGCGACCTCAGCATGATTAAAAACGAATGGGGGATGACCCAGTATCCCTTTGTGCCTGGCCATGAAATTGTCGGTATTGTGGCTGAGGTCGGCTCTGAGGTGACGCCCCTGCGGGTGGGCCAGCGCGTCGGATTGGGGTGGTATTCGTCTTCCTGTATGCATTGTGAATGGTGTATGGGAGGCGATCACCATCTTTGTCTATCTGCTGAAGGCACTATTGTGGGCCGACCCGGTGGATTTGCTGATCAGGTTCGGGCCGATCAGAGCTGGGTGGTGCCCATTCCAGAGTCCATTGATTCGGCGGTTGCAGGTCCCCTCTTCTGTGCCGGAATTACGGTATTTCAGCCGATCATTCAATGTGGCGTCCAGCCCACGGATCGAGTGGCAGTGATTGGTATTGGTGGACTCGGCCATTTAGCCCTACAGTTTCTCAATGCCTGGGGATGTGAAGTGACGGCGTTATCCACTCAACCTGACAAGGAAGCCGAAGCCCGCAGATTAGGCGCTCACCATTTTGTCAATACTCGCGATCCAGCAGCATTGCAGGCAATCGCAAATTCCTTCGATTACATCATTTCCACTGTAAATGTGTCTTTAGAGTGGTCCATCTATCTCAATGCGCTTCGGCCTAAAGGTCGACTGCATTTGGTTGGGGTGGCCCCTGATCTTTCTTTACCTGTCTTTCCCTTATTAGGGGGGCAGCGATCCATCTCAGGCAGTCCTGTAGGGAGTCCAGCCACAATCACTAAAATGCTGAACTTTGTAGCTCGCCATGGGCTTGCACCTCAGACTGAGGTTTTTCCTCTCGCTCAAGTCAATGAAGCGTTAGAGAAGTTACGCAGTCAGCACCCTCCCTATCGTTTGGCCCTGAAATGCTAAGTTCTAACGATTCCGCTCCAACCCCTAAGCTGCTGATAACGGGTGCCAGTGGCTTTTTGGGATGGTATCTCTGCCAGGTTGCCCAATCCAGATGGCAGGTCTTTGGCACCGCTTATTCCCATGCCGTCGAGATCCCTGGATGCTCGATGGTGACGGTTGATTTACGGGATTTTGCTAGCCTCAAACAGGTTTTGCAAACGGTTCAGCCGGATGCGGTCATTCACGCTGCTGCCCAAGCACGTCCCCATGTCTGTCAAGCCGAGCCCCAATCGACCCATGCTATCAATGTAGAGGCGTCCTGGACCCTCGCTGACTTATGTGGGGAGTCTCAAATTCCATTGCTGTTTGTCTCAACCGATTTGGTTTTTGATGGGCAAGATCCTCCCTATCAGGAATCTGATCTGGTTTCCCCCATCAATACCTATGGAGAACAGAAGGTAAAGGCAGAGCAAGGCATGGTGGAACGCTACCCTTCCACAGTGATTGCTCGTATGCCTTTGATGTTTGGTGTGACGCCCCATGCAGCCAGTTTTATTCAACCGATGATCCAGAATTTAGAGGCAGGCATAGCGTTGCAGCTATTTGAGGATGAGTTTCGAACCCCTGTGAGTGGATTGGATGCGGCGCGTAGCATTCTGCTGGCGCTCGCCAAGGGGGAAGGATATATTCATCTAGGTGGCAAAGAACGTCTCTCTAGATATGAGATGGGGCAACAGTTAGTAGACTGCTTAGGATATCCGCCTAGCCTATTATCTGGCTGTTCTCAGATAGATGTATCCCTGTCTACTCCCCGCCCTGCAGATGTCTCTTTAGATAGTTCTCTCGCCTATTCTCTGGGCTATGAACCGAAGGTTTTTGGCCAGGCGCTTCGTCAGCTTGAATTGGGTTCAGGTTAACTGCCCAACATAAAGGCAATCACAAATAAACCGTAGGTCAGTCCTAGTTTGAAGGTATTGAGAGCTTCTCCCCAGAGGGCTTTGCGAGCATTGCCCCGATTGCGATGAAAGATCCAGTTCACTACTTCTGTAAACAAGAGGACTAGGGCGGCGACGGTGATGTCGAGGTAGGCTAACTGACCTGCGATCGCAGCAAAGGATACGCCAATATAAATCCCAAACAACAGCGCAATCACCAGCACCGAAATCCGCCGCCAAGGGTTACGCAATTCTTGCTTCAGTTGCTGGCCTAGACCAGAGACTAAGGTATTGAGACGGGTATTCTGCATTAAAAATGTTCCCTGCAACAGTTATGACTGAACCTGGGTTGAAATCCAGTTGAGATAGGGCATCGAACCTGCCGTCACGGGCAAAGCAATGATCTCTGGTACATCATAGGTGTGTAATTCACGCACTTTCGTTTCTAAGTCCGCAAATTTATCCTGTTGAGTCTTGATCATCAACTGCCATTCTGGCTCATTCTGCACCTTGTTATCCCAGGTATAGATGGATGATACGGGAAATAGACTGACACAGGCCGCCAGGTGATCTCGAACGAGAAGCGCTGCGATCGCAACCGCTTCATCTTCAGAAGAGGCAGTAATCATCACCACAATCGCGTCTGTTTCCATGCTCGAAAATCACTAGTTGGGTTCAACAACAGTGTATCGGCTATTGGGTCTAATCTGGCATGGCAGTCTGATCAATGCTTAGGATTCGCATTCGCAGATGACCCATCAACCATAACCCTAAATATTTCTTATTTTGGATTAATCCGGAACTATACAGCAAATTCAAAGAATGAGAGCTAAAAATCTTATTTTTTTGCTCAAGGCTGATAATTCACCACCATTAACGATGCCAGGCAAACTGTATGTCTAGGGCACCTTAAAGGATATGCAGCTTAGATTAAGACCACATCTTTGAATATGGTCAACGAGTCCTCACCGAAGCGCTGGGAATTCAGAGCCCAAGACATTCCCGCGCTCTTTGCATCCGAAGCAGACTGTGACCTTCTTTTGCAGTCGTATCGTGTGCGCGCTGATGGCATTATGGTGGCCATGAACGGCTTTTTATGCCTTGTTTGTTTTGCCCTTGCTCCCCTACGCAATACAGGAGCTGCAGCATTAGCGATTGGAGTTCCGACATTGCTCCTCTCCCTTTGGCTAAGACATCGCCATTCGGGTGAGTTAGGGACGCGACTCTATATGGCCTGTGGCTTTATGATCTACACGGCTTTAATTATTCATCAGAACGGAGGTGTGACCGAAGCCCATTTTTCTGCCTTTGGACTGATTGGGGTCCTCCTTTACTATCGCGACTGGCGCACCATTCTTACTGCTACCGTATTTATCTACTTACATCATTTCGTCTTGGGTTATGGCCAAACATTAGGTTGGCCCATTTATGTGTTTGCTGACTCCCATTTTTGGCGGATGTTTGTCAGTCATGTGCTCTATTTCCTTCCCTTTGTGGGGATGATGTCCTATCTCTCTATTTGGCTACGACGAGAAGGCTATGAAAACCAACAGGATCTAATTGCCCTTAGACAAGCAGAACAGGAATTAATTCAATTTAATGAAGTCCTAGAAAAGCGGGTTGAAGAACGGACGTTTGCATTGCAAGCCGCAAAACTGGAAGCGGATCGTGCCAACCAGGCTAAAAGCGAATTTCTGGCCAATATGAGTCATGAACTCCGTACTCCCCTCAACGGCATCCTCGGTTACGCCCAAATTCTTAGCCGTTCCAAAACTCTATCCGCTGACGATAGAAACGGGGTAGGTGTCATATTAGATAGCGGTTCCCACCTATTGTCACTGATCAACGATGTCCTTGACTTAGCCAAAATCGAAGCCGGTAAACTGGAGCTTGTTCCGACCACCACATCTTTACCTAACCTCTTGCAAAGGGTCGTGGATATCTGCCAAATCAAGGCCACGCAGAAGGGACTTCAGTTCTCGTATAAACCTAGTCCCCAGTTACCTGAAGGAATATTGGCTGACGAGAAATTGCTTTCTCAGGTACTGATCAATCTCATCGGCAACGCGATTAAGTTTACCAATGCGGGGACTGTGACCTTCCAGATTGAAGTCTCCAAGGGGAGTGATGAACAGGTTTCTCTAATGTTCAAGGTGATCGATACAGGCAGGGGCATTGCCGAAGAAGATATAGACAAACTATTTGAGGCATTTGAACAAGTTGGAGATCATCACAAACAGTCTGAAGGAACTGGATTAGGTCTCGCCATTAGCCAACGCATTGTTCAACTCATGGGGGGGACGATTCACATCAACAGCAAGCCGGGGGATGGTAGCGAATTTTGGTTCATACTAGACTTCCCGCTGGTCGAAAGTGGGAAAAAGCGACAACCCTTCCGATCTCGTCAGCGGATCATCGGCTACCAAACTTCCCACAACCGACAGGGTGAGATTCCCCTTACTCTTCTGGTTGTAGATGATCATGGGGAGAATCGAGCTGTTTTGCTCAATCTGCTTGAGCCTCTTGGATTTACTGTGATTGAAGCAGAAGACGGTCAAGTCGGGTTAGAGCAAATTCGCCGACACCGCCCGGATTTAATCATCACCGATCTAGCCATGCCCATCATGGATGGTTTTGAGTTTCTGCGGCATATTCGTGAAGACGAAAACTTTAAAGCAACGAAAGTGATTGTCTCTTCTGCTTCAGTATCACGATCAGATCAGCAGATGGCCTTGGAGCAAGGTGGAGATGCCTTTTTAGCCAAACCAATTGAGATCAGCTTACTCTTTCAAATGATCGCTGAACAATTAAGCATTAGCTGGCTCTATGAGGAGGGGGAGCAACCTCTTGCATCTGAGACGGTCCCAACTGAGATCATCCTACCCTCGACTACAGTGCTCGAAGAGCTATTCGCTTTATCTCAGTACGGTGACGTATTTCGTCTAAAGGAAAAACTGAATGCATTGGTAGAGTCAGATCCGATGTATACTCCTTTCGCTCAGCCCATTTTGGAATTGACCAAGTTATTTATGGTCGAAGAAATTGCAGAGATGCTGAGCACCCAGTTAGAAGA
The DNA here is from genome assembly GCF_000238775.2 of Acaryochloris sp. CCMEE 5410. Taxonomy (NCBI): domain Bacteria; kingdom Bacillati; phylum Cyanobacteriota; class Cyanophyceae; order Acaryochloridales; family Acaryochloridaceae; genus Acaryochloris; species Acaryochloris sp. CCMEE 5410. Next base: position 1,562,423 of record NZ_AFEJ02000001.1, read on the forward strand.
GAAACTGGCTCTATCGGTTGCGAGTAAACCAACAGATTAAAAAAACAGGCGTTCTTCACTACACGTTCCTAGCCCTTTAGTAATGAGGCTGGCAAATCATGGTGCGTGCTAAGGATCTATCTCATATATTTTGGCTAAGATAAATATTCCTAAATACCGGATAGTAAATCTTTCCCTGGGAACAGTATGATAAACCCCTTTCAAATTCCGTTTTCAGTTTGATCGCGGACGCAGGGATTTTATTTTCATGCTTAAGCCTTAATTCCATCGCACTTCACACAAGGCATCCATGCAAATTATCTGGCTTCTGATTAAAGCATCTTGGATCAGTGCGACCCTAGCGATTCTGACTGGGATTACCAGTGGGGTTTGCAGTGCCCGGCTGATTGCTTTGGTTAATTCTGCCATTAGCCAGAACGCTACTCAGTCACTGCTTATCTCCTTTGCCGGGTTGTCTGTTTTGGCCTTTGTGACCGGGAGTCTGTCTCAGTTTCTACTGGTTGATCTGGCCCAAAATTCTGTCTATCAATTGCGCCTGCGTTTGAGTCAGCGAATACTTGCATCTTCCCTACGACAGCTAGAACAGTTAGGCCCCAGCCGACTGTTTGCTGTCTTAACCCAAGATGTGCAGGCCATTTCTAATACCGTTTTTGTGATTCCATTCTTGTGTATTGACCTTGCGGTCGTGGGTGGATGCTTGATCTATCTGGGTTGGTTGTCGATTTGGGTCTTTCTGATTGTGGCGGCTTTTATGGTCGTTGCGATTCCCTTGGTCCAGCTGTTGCTCAACTTTGCCTATCGCTATTTGAATCTGGCCCGTCAAGAAGATGATCAACTGTTTACCCATTTTCGGAGCATCACCGATGGCCTCAAAGAACTGAAGCTGCATTCTGTCCGCAGGCAGACTTTTTTTACCGAAGATCTATCTGTCAGTGCGGGGAAATCGCGTCAGTTCCAAAAAAATGCCTTTAAGTTTGCAGCATTATCTAGTGGCGGCGGCCAGTTCCTATTCTTTCTGCTGCTGGGGGTACTTCTGTTTGGCGTCCCCGAGATCTTACCTTCCACTCAAGCCGTTTTACCTGCCTATATCCTCACCCTGTCTTATCTGATGGGACCTTTGGGAAATATTATCCAACGCTTGCCCAATCTCGCCAGCGCCAATGTCTCCATTCAAAAAGTCAACCAAATGGGATTGAAGCTGGCTGAACATGCTGAGGTAGAAACGGTTGTAACCAAACCCACTCCCAAGGATTGGAACCAGTTGAAATTAGCAGGGGTGGTCCATACCTATCAAGATCCAGGGGCAGATCATCAGTTTAGGGTGGGACCGATTGACCTGACGATTAATTCAGGAGAACTCGTCTTTATTGTCGGCGGCAATGGCAGTGGCAAATCTACTCTGGCAAAGCTGATTACAGGTTTATACACCCCTGAGTCAGGAGAGATCCATTTGGATGCTGAACCAATTGTAGATACTAATCGTGAGTGGTATCGGCAGCTTTTTTCGACGGTTTTTGCAGACTATTATCTGTTTGAACGATTAATCAGCGAGGAGTTCTCTACCCTGGATGCCCAAGCTCGGGCCTATTTGCGCAAATTAGAGCTGGAGCAGAAGGTCTCCGTACAGGATGGACAGCTATCCACCACGGGACTCTCTCAAGGCCAGCGAAAACGGTTAGCCCTGTTGTCTGCCTATCTAGAGAATCGATCCATATACTTGTTTGACGAATGGGCTGCGGACCAAGATCCCATTTTTCGGGAGATCTTTTACACGCAACTGTTAGCAGAACTCAAACAGCGAGGCAAAACCGTACTTGTGATTAGCCATGATGACCATTTCTTTCATCTGGCAGACCGGATTATCAAGCTCGATTATGGTCGAATCGAATCTGATCAGGACTAACGCATTGACAGAAATTACCCCCAATGTTCAAGAGAGCCATCCCAGCAGTGGTTGTTCAAGAATGAATTGTCGAGCAACCTCTTGATATAACTTGCGTTGTAGGGCATACCAGTTGTCTATCTGTTGGTGCCAAACTTGTAATTCCAGCTCCACAAAAGCCCTAAGAGCACAAAACACATGGGTATGAACAGCCTCAGTTAAACGCACACGAAACCGCTGAAGTCCACACAATTGTTTGCCTGCACGATGAAAGCATTCAATGCCCCAATGGAGTGTGTGTAAATGCTCAAACTCAGCTTTACCTGCAATAGCAAGCTCCTTCGGGTCTGGCGCATACAGAAGGTAATAGCGACACGATTCGTTTTGAATCGCTGGCAAAAAACCTTCACGATGCCCACCCCTTTGAGGTAAACATGTAATCCTTGTTCAGGGATGACAAGGGTATCCACGCGTTGATACTGGCTCTGGCCCAATCGCACCTGTCGATTTTTGGCAACACCAACCAGGAATCCCAATTGCACGTCTTTGAGTAAATTGAGATTGGCCTTGGATGCATACCAAGCATCGCTGGTGAAGGTCGTCGGTCGAAGCCCCCAAGCTAAAACCTCTTGGAGCATTTCCTGGAGATATTGATTCTTGGTTTGCCCTCCTGTTTGTCATAAATACGATAGTTAATGGGGACTCTCAAGCCATTGGGACTGGTGTAGTACAGGGTGATTAAGGGGATTCCCAAATCGGTTTGCTATGTTTGCTACTCCAGTAATATCCCAACAGGTCCATTTTCTTGGGGTTGCTGTAGAGTTTCTCAAGAACAGTATCATCAGCACTCAAAACGCCTCCGGTCAGCTCAATCCATTCATTGTCTGCAAGTAAATCAAATAGATCTTTGGGCTCATAGCGTTCTCGAAGCAAAAAGCGGTTGATGCTGTCGTGAGAAACATCTTTGAGGATTTCTGCCATATGGCTGCATCCATCTCCTTGGGGTTGAGCTAGGAGATAGCGGACATAAAGGTCTTGGGTGCACTGAGCAGTTGAAGGCTTGCTGGGTATTCGCAACAGAGGGAGAACATTAACGGCCTTTATCTTTCAACCCACAAAATAAAACCCGTGTCAATGCGTAAGTCCTGCTGATGAGTATCTGGCTGGTAAACAGCGTTAAGCCATTAATGATGAACCAAGCCAGCGAGGATTTGATTTTCGAAAACTAGCCCACTAATGCAGGTTCACCCACTCGACCAGAGAGCACTGGCGCTGCATCAAATAAGTCAGAGCACAGCACTTCGCAGGAATTATTCGGACTTTCAATCAGCTTGATGCGATGAAGTTCGGCTCCAATTTTGAGGATCGGCTCTCGCAAGAGTTTGGCGATATAGAATGCAATATTTTCAGCCGTGGGAACGACCTTTTCAAAGTAGGGAATGTCTTTATTCAAGAAGGTATGGTCAAGGGGTTCTAGGACCACATCGTCGACCAGGCTTTGGAGAGCGACTAAATCCACAATCATGCCTGTCCGGGCATCCACCTCACCTTTGACGGTCACTTCTAGGTGGTAGTTATGGCCATGACCATGAGGTCGAGCGCATTTGCCATAGATTTCGCAGTTTTCTTCAAAACTCAGTTCGGGAAGTGCCAATCGATGCGCAGCACTAAAATGACTTCCAACAGTTAAATAGGCTTCCATGCCAGCTCCTTTATAGTCGGCCCAAAGTTTGGGATGTTCAAAAAGTTGAATATTTACTAATGGCAAGTGGGGGGCTAACCGCTGCCAGATCACCCGGGCCAGATGCTCCGTGGTAGGCAAGGTTTCCTGAAACTCGGGCCATACCTCATTTAGATAGGAAAAATTGAGGGGGTCAGTAACCTCCCGCTTAATCACTTGCTTGACATCCGAGAGATTTAAAACCATCCCATATTGATCGAGTTCGCCCCACATGGAAACAAACAGTTCATAGTTATGGCCATGACCCGGGGAACGCGTACATAGACCAAATTTTTCCTGATTTTCTGATGCAGATAGCTCAGGTAACCAATACCGATGGCTGGCAGAAAACTCAGCGCGTCGGTGGATAAGACATTTCATAACAGGGCAAACCGTAGCAACAGCCGTTCTTCGTTGGAGACACGGCGATAACATTTCTTAAAATTTTAACCTATGGCTCAGGTTCTCTGGGTGAAGCCAAAAGCTTACAGGGATTTAAGCCAAGCCAGAGGTAAGGACATCAACTTCCGCCGGCTGGGAACATAGGCTCGACGGGTAAAGACATCGTATTGGTTCTGCTCAATCACATCCAGAATTTGGCGGTAGAGCACCAGGGCCGACCATACGGGCCAGCGTGCATCCCTTTGCAGGGTGCCAATGCCTGACTCAGCCTGAGCAAAATACTTGCGCGCCCGGCGGATTTGGAACTTCATAAAGGCTCGCCAGCGATCATCGATGACGCCATTGAATAAGTCTGCTTCGGTGTAGTCAAAGGCAGCTAAATCCTCTAAGGGGAGGTAAATCCGCCCACGTCGAGCATCTTCACCGACGTCCCGGAGGATATTAGTGAGCTGATTGGCAATGCCTAAATCGACAGCCTTGTTAATGGTATTGACGGGATTGTTGAGAATTCTAGGGGGACTCCAGGGAGCCTGTAAGCGATCGCAAAAGCGTTCCACCCCCATAATCTGGGCCGACATTAGACCGACGGTTCCAGCAACCCGGTAGCAGTAGAGGTGCAAGTCTTCAAAGGTTTCGTAGCGATCGCGGACTAAATCCATCCGCTGTCCGGCAATCATATCCCGGAACGGTTGGATATCGAGGCCAAAGCGTTCTACTGTGTCCACAAGCGCCACATCCGGGTCGTCCACAGGATGGCCTGCAAACACAGATTCAAGCTGTTCTTCCCACTTATCTAGCGTCTCAGAGGTGGTAAACGCCGCTTGGGGACCGTCGACCAATTCATCCGTCAGCCGACACCAGACATAAATAGCCCATACGCCTTGACGCTTTTCGGGCGACATTAGTTGGGTGCCCAGATAAAAGGTCTTGGCATAATCGGCGGTTACTTGCCGACATTGCTCGTAGGAGTCTTCAAGAGACGCCAGTTTTTTTGTGGGTCTTGGAGTTTCAGGCAGTTGCAGCATTCGGGATTGACTGGGAAACTGGCTTGGACGTTACAGAAGCGTTATTTGAGGATGAAAGAGCTTTGGCACTGTTAATGGCTTGTGCTGTCAGCTTACCAGAAAGCACCGCCCCCTCCATACTGCCCAGATAACGTTGCATGGTGTAACTTCCAGACAAAAAGAAGTTGGAAATGGGCGTTGTTTGTACTGGACGGAACTGTTGCCGACCTGGAATCGCTTTGTAAACTGAGCGGGGTGTTTTTACCACTCGGGCTTTCAGAACTTTGGCCTGATCGGGAATTTCATCCGGGAAAAGTTTGGCGAGTTCCGCAAGGGTGGCCTCAATAATGTCTTCCTCGGATCGGCTGATCCAATCCTCTGCCGGAGCTAAAACCAGCTCCAACATCGATTTGTCTGGATCAGAATATTCTCGGCAGGCATTGCTCATATCGGCGTAGACGCTTAACAGCGGTGACCGAGAGAAGAGTAAATGGTCTACATCGCTGAGCTTGCGGTCAAACCAGAGCTGGATACTAATTACGGGCACCCCTTCTAGTTCCTGAAGCTGTTTGAAATAGGGTTTGACTTTCCACTCGTCAGGCATCATCAGCTTCATGGCGTCTACGGACATGGCCGAGACATAAGCATCTGCAGTGATGGTGTATTCCTCAGAATCAGCAGATCCTTTCATCAAGAAATGATTCACACTGCCATCCTCATTGAGGACAATCTTTTTCAGCGGGGCATTGACCAGAACTTCACCCCCTCGCTCCGTCACATAATCGACGATGGGCTGACAGAGCCGCTCCGGTGGCGCACCATCCAAAAAGGCAATCTTGGAGCCGTAGCGCTCTTGTAAAAATCGATTGAGCGCCGTTAGGGGAATGGTGGCTGAGACTTCATCGGGGTTAATAAAGGTTAGGGCTTTGGAGGCGGCGATAAAAATATCGGAATTAACCCGATCATCGATGCCCTGCTTTTCCAGCCATTCCAGCAAAGAGTAGCGATCCATATCTTCGACGTATTTCTGCCCCCGAACAATCGCAGGCAGCAACCCGATCGCAAACCGTATCTTTTGCTCCCAGGTCAACATATCGTTGTTGCGAAGGATGGAAATAATCACGTTGATGGGGGACGGTAGGTCCGGCACATCAAACCGTGACAACACCCCCGGCTTTTCGGGTTGATTAAAAATCAAGGCATGCTTTTTCCACTGCAGCCGATCTTCAATATCCAGCTCCTTAAGTAGCTGAAGCATGTTGGGATAAGCCCCAAAGAAAGCGTGCAGACCTGTTTCTACCCAGTCTCCATCTTCGTCTTTCCAGGCGGCCACTAAGCCCCCCAGGACAGAGGCCCGTTCTAAAACGATGGGAGTATGCCCTTGGTCAACTAAATATTTGGCACAGGAGAGACCAGCCAGACCTCCACCTGCGATCGCAACTCGCATGAATTGTTATGTCCCTTGGATTACAGCGTCTTTTCTGAACCACCGACCTACCAAGTGGGGGTTCACAGCCCTAATTATACCTTTGCAAACTGTAACAATTCAGAAAATCTGAAAAAAATATAAATTTTCTGAAATTAACGAATGCAGATATTGCATGACACCTTCTACTTTGGTGAGATTCATCGCCACCAGGTTTTGGATTCAACTTGCTGTACTGGTAAACCGCTCAAACCCTGTCAGTACAAGATCTTGTTATATTTAAGAGCAACTTAAGCTTTTCACCCAGTTCCCTTCAATGAACATTCTCTTTGTCCTGATTGCTCTTCTCGCCCTGGTTACCGTTGGTATTGCAGTTTACCTACTCACTGCCCGCAGCTATAATTCTGCGGACTCTGTGGCCAACTCCTACGATCAGTGGACGGAAGACGGCATTTTAGAATTTTACTGGGGTGAACATATTCATTTAGGGCATTATGGCTCCCCTCCCCATCGTAAAAACTTCTTGCAAGCCAAATATGATTTTGTCCATGAGATGGTGGCCTGGGGCGGGCTGGATAAATTCCCAGCCGGGACAACCCTTTTAGATGTGGGCTGTGGCTTCGGCGGCAGTAGTCGAGTCTTGGCCAAAGACTATGGTTTTTCCGTTACTGGGGTAACCATTAGTCCTAAACAAGTTGAGCGGGCTAGGGAATTAACCCCAGACGGGGTAGATGCTCAATTCAAAGTGGATGATGCCATGGCTTTGTCTTATCCAGATGCCAGCTTTGATGTGGTCTGGTCCGTGGAGGCTGGCCCCCATATGCCCGACAAAGCCGTATTTGCCAAAGAGCTGATGAGAGTCCTGAAGCCTGGTGGTGTATTAGTGCTTGCAGATTGGAACCAACGGGATGATCGCCAAAAACCCCTGAACTTCTGGGAGCGACCTGTGATGCGCCAACTGCTGGATCAATGGTCCCATCCTGCTTTTGCTAGTATTGAAGGCTTTTCTGAAGAACTGGCTGCCACGGGGTTCGTCGAAGGCAAGGTGATTACGTCCGATTGGACAAAAGAGACATTGCCGTCTTGGTTAGATTCTATTTGGCAGGGCGTAGCCCGTCCGGCTGGCTTAGTAAAGTTTGGTTTTTCTGGCTTATTAAAATCTTTGCGAGAAGTCCCTACGATTTTGTTGATGCGGTTGGCCTTTGGGACTGGACTGTGTCGATTTGGTATGTTTCGGGCTCAACGTGCCCATACGCCCATGAATTCCCATGCAGGCACGGTCAGCGAAATAGCTCAGGTCTAAAGGGATTTTGAGTAGGGGCTATTTCTATCGGCTTTGCCTCTGTTAAGCAGCGGCAGCAATGCCCAAATTTTGATAGTAGGAGAATAGACGTTTGAATACCACGTTCTCGTCGTAATCCTTTTCCACGCGCTGACGTCCTGCTGAGCCATAGGCCGTTCTTAAGTCGGGATCGGCCAGCAATGTCCTCAGAGCCTCGGCCAACGGAGTAGTGGTTTGGGACGGAACGATCAATCCTGTTTGACCAGGAAGAACGGCTTCGCGGCAACCGCGAATATCTGTCGTGACTACGGGCAAACCCATTGCCATCGCTTCCAAAATTGAGCGGGGTAATCCTTCATGGGCAAAGGTTGCCAGGACAAAAATATCCATTAGCCCTAGCATTTGGGGAATATCCGTCCGATCCCCAGTAAACGTGACATGGGACTTGAGGTTAAGCTGTTCAATTTTTGCAGTCAGCTGGTGGTAATAAGGTTCTGGATCAGACTTGAGTTCCCCACCCACCACTAAAATATGCAGTTGGGGAAATTCTTCCACCAACTGTGCTGCTGCTTCAATTAAATATCCACTGCCTTTGGTCCGGGTTAATCGCCCAACCGTACCGACAATTAGTTTGGCAGAAGCCGGAATCCCAAACTCATCTCGCAAACGAGATTGGTGATCGGACTCTAAAACACTGCGACTAAATCGATCAATATCAACTCCATTGCCGAGGTAGCCCAATTTCGATTCAGGGCACAACTTCTTTTGGGCAGCCGTCTCTATATCTTCATGATTTTGGGACAAAATCAGGTTGGTGATTTTGGCACATCCATATTCAATCGCAAAATATATCTGGTATTGCAGGGGTGGAGTCAGTTGATGAAAAGGCAGACCGTGGGAGGTATACACAATCGTGGGAACCCCAGCCAGCTTTGCCGCAATTCGTCCTAACACTGCGGCAATCGGAGTATGGACATGGACCAGATCGTAAGCTTGCGATCGCATCAACTGGATCAGACCCTGTATAGTCTTGACGTTTAAAAGGGGGGAAATCTTACGATCAATTTGAATCGGGTGAACCGTATACCCCTGGGCCTGTAGACGATCGACTGCACTATCGGGGGAGCAGGCAATCTCAACGGTAAGCTGTTGCGATCGCAAGTAATCAATTTGAGGTAATAACAACGTTTCCGCCGTGGCCCCCAAAGCGCAAACGTGCAAAACTTTCATATTTTCTTTGTTTACCCCTCTTCTCACTCAAGTAGACTTTAAAAAAATGGGCAAAGAACTGATGCAAAAAAAGATACAAAAAGCTAGTTCAGTACTATGGAGTTGTATTTTTTTATCAGCATACTTTAATGCTAGTACCAATGGAGTAATTGCCGCTGAAATAAGCAGCACACAATCCCAAAAATATGAAAAGAGCAACCTAGACTTCCCCAATCCAGAACGAGGTTTTTTTTTCCATATAGTCCTTGGGGGACTCAACCTCGCCCTAACCTAGAGTTAAATGAGCTAAAAAAGTTAAGGACTCAAAACATAACATTAGCTCGAAGAATCTATCTCATCTCTGAGTTTAGAACACAACCCTTATCACAATCATTTCTAGATAAAGTATCTACGGATCTTTCAACAGCCCGAAAGTCCGGAATAAAGCTAATCATCAGATTTGCCTACAATTGGCTGGGAGGAGGGGAAGACACCTCTGTTGAAAGAATAGTTTCTCATTTGGATCAGTTAGAACCAATACTGAAAAACAATTATGATGCGATTGCTTATCTAGAAGCAGGATTTATTGGATACTGGGGGGAATGGAATCGATCAACTAATGGACTACGAACCAACCCTCAAGCAAGAAGAAAAATATTAAAAAAATTACTATCCGTTCTGCCTCCCGAACGAATGGTTGCCCTAAGATATTCCTATTACAAAGGTGATATTTTTAACCAACAACAACCGCTCACTGAGAGCGAAGCCTTCAATAGAAGCGGTAGAGCCAGAACCGGAGCACATAATGATTGCTTTCTAGCTGAAATCGACGATTGGGGTACGTATAACCACACCGATCCGAAGATTATTAACCAGCAGAAGGCTTTTTTGAACTTAGATAACCGATACCTTGTACAGGGTGGTGAGGTCTGCAATCCTAGCCCATATGATGACTGTCCCAACGCTCAAAAAGAGCTAGCCTACATGCGCTGGAGTACCTTAAATAGCTTCCCTTCTGATGGGAAAAGCATATTAGCAGACTGGGTGACTCAAGGCTGTATGGACAACATCAAGCATCGCCTCGGTTATCGGTTTAGGTTAATCAATGCAGAAATGCCCATCAAAATTGCCGCTGGTGAACCATTTAGCTTAAACTTTTCAGTCATAAATGAGGGTTGGGCCAATGCCTACAATCCTCGAGAGTTAGAAATTATTCTTCGCCACAAATCAACAAGACGGAACTATACTCTACTTACAGAAGAAAATCCTCAATTTTGGATACCTGGGCAAAAGACCACTATCAATATCCTTGTCCAAACTCCCAGTACCTTACCATCGGGGACATATGAAGTATTTTTGAATCTTCCAGATCCATCGAAGCAATTATCCCATCGGCCAGAGTATTCGATCAGACTAGCAAATAAAGGCACTTGGGAAGAAGACACTGGATTCAATTCACTACAGATGAACCTAATCATTCGAAGCAAGTAAATCGCATCCAAAACTTTAAAAAACACTTTATTTAAATTCTGATTAACCTCAGAGATATTTAGGAAAAGTAGATGGAGCAAAGTAAACCACAGAAACTATTTTCTTCCCTAAAAAAAATAAAGAATAACTCCCTGAACAACCAGATTTTCAGTGCCACACTGATTGTAGTGATGCTGACAGTAGGTGTCAAAATTGCTTCTTTTATTAAAGATCTGGTTGTAGCTTGGCGTTTTGGCACCAGAGATGAGTTAGATGCCTTTTTGATTGCCTTGGTCGTTCCATCTCTACTCAGCAATGTTGTCGCATCTTCTTTCAACTCTGCCCTTATTCCTACCTATATACAGCTTAGAGAAACTAAAGGTATATCTGAAGCGAATAAGCTATTCTCCAATTTGATGGTCTGCGTTCTAATAATATTAAGCCTACTATCAATATTGATGTTAGGTTTTGCCCATCTATATTTGCCATTTCTTGCAGCAGGCTTTGATGAGCAGAAATTGGCTCTAACGTTTAGAATACTTTGCACCATTTCTCCCATCATTCTCCTAGACGGAATCATTTGTAATTGGCGAGCAGTATTGAACGCGGAAGAAAATTTTACTGTAGCTGGTGTTGCCCCAATCTTTACCCCCATTGTGACTATTATTCTCCTTCTACAGATCCATTCATGGGGTGTTTATACTTTAGCGGTTGGATTATGTGCTGGGATGATCTTAGAGGTACTGGCAATAGGACTCACACTCAGCAGAAAAGGGATTCCACTCATCCCCAAATGGCAAGGATGGGACGACAATTTAACCCATATTTTTAAGCAATATCTTCTGGTCTTATCTGGAGCTGTTTTACTTTGCAGTGCCGTTCCAATTGATCAAGCAATGGCAGCAATGCTATCACCCGGAAGTGTGGCCTCACTGAACTATGGAAATAAAGTAATTGCTGCTCCCATGGGGCTTTTTACCAGTGGTTTAACAGCTTCAATCATACCGTATTGCTCAAAAATGTATGCCAATGGAGACTGGATAAAAATCAGGCAAACGATTAGACAAAATCTAGGTTTAATTGCACTTATTGGCACTGCCTTAACCATAACAACCATTATCTTTTCAGAGCCAATCGTTCAACTTCTTTTCCAGAGAGGTTCTTTCGTTGAAAAAGATACTAAAATCGTTAGCCAAATACAGTCTTTATACTCTCTGCAAATCCCATTTTATATCGGAAACCTATTTTTAATTCGCCTAGCTAGCTCAATCAAGCAGAATCATCTTCTCCTTTGGGTTTCCGGCTTAGATCTCATCCTCAATATAGTCCTGAATTATATATTTATCAACATAATAGGGATCAAAGGGATAGCACTTTCAACTAGTATTGTCTATATATTTTCTTTCTTTTTTCTCTTCCTGCAAATCAACAGATATACGATTCAAGAAGCTAAAAAACTTAAAGTCGCAAGATATTGAGGAAAATACTAATGAAATTAGCATATAAAGAATCATCATAAAACTTCAAATGATGATTCATTCAAGAATAAATAGTTTTCAAGCTATAGTTCTTAGAAAAAACTAGGCAACCTAATTTATATTTCATATTTAAACCCATGAAAAATATAGCTTTTTTACTACCGACTCTTCACGGTGGAGGTGCCGAGAAAGTAGTTATTGCCTTAGCCAATGGTTTTATAGAAAGAGGTATACCGGTTGATTTAGTACTAGTCAATTCAGAAGGTGAATATTTTAATCAGATTCATCTCGCGGTTAATATTGTCGATCTCCAGCAAACCAGAGCTTTGAAGGCTGTAATACCTTTAGTTAAGTATTTACAAAGCTCTAAGCCATCTGTACTCATCTCCCACATGAGCCGAGCCAATCTTGCAGCCATCATAGCCAAAAAATTGTCCAGGGTAGATACGTCTCTAATCTTAGTGGAGCACAATACCCTATCTGCCACTCAGTCAAAACTATTCCGGGCTAAATTATTTCCATTCTTCATGAAACTGCTATATCCCCAAGCCGACACAATTATTGGTGTTTCTCAAGCAGCGTCAAGAGACTTAGAAAAATCATTAAACTTGAAGGCAGGGTGCATTCAAACGATATACAACCCAGTTGTAGATAAGACCTTAGGTTTAATGGCGGAGCAACCTATACAACATCGATGGTTAGAAACTGGCTCCCCTCCTGTATTTTTGGCGGTCGGTAGATTGACTGCACAAAAAGATTTCGATACCGCCATCAATGCATTTGCAATCGTCAGAAAAAAAATCCCTTCCCGGCTCATGATTTTAGGTGAAGGGGAACTAAGACCACACATTGAAGACCTGATTTCCACCCTCGATATTGCCCAAGATGTCCTTATGCCTGGTTTTGTGCAGAATCCGTTCGCATACATGCGTAAAGCAGCAGCATTTATCCTATCGTCTCGATGGGAGGGATTAGGGAATGTTCTGATTGAAGCAATGGCATGTGGCACTCCAGTTATTTCCACTAATTGCCCCCATGGACCCAAAGAAATCTTGGAAAATGGCAAATATGGCCAATTAGTACCTGTCGGTGATACGAATGCCCTCGCCAAAGCCATGCAGAACGTCTTAGAAACTCCCATAGACTGTGAACGTCTGATTGAAAGAGCTAATTACTTTTCAGTCGAGCGTGCAATCACTCAATATCTATCAGTTATTGGCATTAACGAACCCTTGAAATTGACTCTATGATCTTGTTAGCTTATCTTGGGTTAGTCATTTTCATTGTTATATTTGAACTTATCAGGGATAAACAGGCTTTAATTGATTTCCTAAGTTTTTTTAATGTTCTTTTCTGCTTGGCATTTCCTTTGCCAGGGATATTCTTACTTTTTTCAGAGCACAGCAACCTAAATACATCTATCCTCAAAGGAACGACGATTAACCTTAATAGTTTCCAAGTCCCTTTACTAATTTTTTTGACTTATTTTTTTGTTGTCATAGGATTCCATTTAGACTCTGCGATTAACTCTGCCAATAGAATTTACATCAAAGAAAAGAATAGTGGCTATTTTGTTGTTACCTATGCACTGATTTTATTGTTAATATCTTTTCTTTCAATCGTAATCTATAGCGTTCAAAACGGTGGACTTGTCAATGCAATCTCTAATGCATCCTTACTCCGTTCTACCGTCATTGAAACGCCTCAATTCTCTTTAGTTAAGAGATTCTTCTTGCTATCTTTTATGGGATCTTTCTTAATATCTTCCATCCTATTCAACGATAAATCAAAGGGAAAAAGCATCCAATTATTGATTGTATTTATATTTTCCATTGCTATTTCTTTACTTTCTTTTTTTCTGATTGCAACCCGCGCAAATATTCTAAGATATGTACTCACATTCTATTTGGTATATTCCATCAGAAAAGGTAAACACTCCTTGGGTGTCGTAATATTCTTTATTACATTACTCGCAATCATTTCTTCCTACGGGAAAGAAATCTTTGGAAGTTTAATCTACCTTTCAGATGGTATTGATGCTGTTACGGATAATTTTCAGAATAGTATTGACGCCAATATACAGTCAGAAAGCGACCAATCTAACGTACTGGATGAATTCAGTGCTCCATTTTTCTCAATATTTGCAGCTACAAACTCCACCTATGAACTCAGGCTGTTGAGTGACTGGTTCTATGGATTAGCATCATTTCTCCCTGATCGGATTTATGAAGCACCACCAACTGTCTCTTATTACAATACAAATTTCTTAGTTAATACGGATAAATATGAAATTCCGTCTGGCTTTATCTCTTCATGTTTATATAGTATGTCTTGGCCAGGATTAATTATTTTTAGTTTATCCTACGGATGGATAGGGAGATTTATCCAGCAAGTCACTTATAATCATTCACTTGAAATTCATTGGATGCAATATATATATGTCTACTCTGCATTAGTTTGGTCAGACTATACGATATATGCAGATCCCAAAATATTACTTCAAACACATTTTTGGTTTTTTATTTCATGTTTCTTTCTGGTTGTATTATCAAGTAATTTAGTTGTATCTGATAAATATTCAATTGCAAGAATGAGGTCAGATAAGTGAAGAACAAAAAAACGATATTATTTATAATCACAAACTTTGATAGAAATGGAGCGCAAGTCATACTCTATAACATCTTGTCCAAAATAGATCGCTCACTTTTTAAGCCCGTCGTTATTTCTTTAATGAGCACCTCTGATTTCAATAATCAATTCCAAGAATTAGAAATCCCCATATATGCATTAGGGATGCAACAAAGACTTCCCAATATAACTCACCTTTCCAAATTAGTCTCAATTATCAAAAAACATCAGCCAGATATCATTCAAGGGTGGATGTACCATGGCAATATTGCTAGCTGTTTTGCCTCTTTATTCAGTTCTCATTCACCTCCAGTAATATGGAGTATTCACCACTCAATAAATGAACTCTCAGCTGAGAAATTACTCACTCAACTCTTGATCAGAATTGGAACCTTACTTTCTTCGTTTACCAGGGAAATAGCTTATGTTTCCAAAACAAGCCAAGAGCAGCATGAAAAACTAGGATATGCGACTCAAAAAAGTTGTGTTATACCCAACGGCTTTGATACTTCGCTATTTGTCCCTTCCGCTGAAAAAAGGAACGCTTTTAGAAATGAACTTAACTTAACAGAAGCAGAGACTGTGATTGGTATCGCTGCCCGATACCATCCTATGAAGGATCATCATAATTTTCTTACGGCTGCAGCGCTACTTGTCCCAAAATTTCCTAACGTCCATTTTGTCCTTGTGGGGGATGGGGTAGATGAATCCAACACAACCTTAACTGAATTAGTTAAAACAGCAAGACTTCAAAAGCATGTTCATTTGCTTGGCAAGCGAATAGATATGCCAAATATTTTCGCAGCCTTAGATATATTGACCTCTGCTTCTGCATATGGGGAGGCTTTTCCATTAGTCGTTGGTGAAGCGATGTCTTGCCAAGTGACCTGTGTGGTAACAGACGTTGGAGACTCAGCTTTTCTAGTTGGGGATACTGGGATAGTGGTACCCACTAAAGATCCTGAATCCCTAGCGAATTCTTGGAGTACATTAATCACACGAACTCCAGAGCAGAGATTTCTGATGGAAAAAGCTGCCAGACAAAGAATTCTTGACTCTTTTTCATTAGAGTCAATTGTGAAACAGTATGAGGGCATGTATGTAAGCTGAGAGTCTACCTATGGCCAAAATCTCTCGATATTGAGGACCTCATAGAAAATTTACGCCTGGTCGCAAGAATAGTTTTCCCATCGCTATAGAGATGAAACTGTCAAATTATCTCAACCCTCATGAAGCAAGGGATGAAATAATGGCAATAACGCGATCCAAATCTGCATCTGTCATGCCAGAACCAGACGGCAAGCAAATACCATTATTAAACAAATCTTCGGACACTGTACCGCCAATATGGTCGCATTTAGCAAACAGTGGCTGCAGGTGCAAAGGTTTCCAAACGGGTCGGGACTCAATTTGATGATCCCGTAGAGCTTCTTGGACCCTATTTCGGCTCACTCCAAATTTGCGAGGGTCAATCAGCATACAGGATAACCAGTGCGTTGCCCGTCCGAAAGTGGGCTCCGGCATTAAGGTTAGCCCAGGTAATGACCCCAGATCTTGAAGATATCGATGATAGATGCGACGTCGGGCAGCGACTTTTTTGGGTAAGAGCCTGAGTTGGCCCCGACCTATACCCGCTAACACATTACTAAGACGATAGTTATATCCCAAGTGGGAATGTTGATAATGAGGAGCTATATCTCTGGCTTGCGTCGACAAGAAACGAGCTTTGGCAATTAACGTTGCATCTTCTGAAACCAACATTCCTCCACCAGATGTTGTGATAATTTTATTGCCGTTAAAAGAGAACACCCCCAGTCGGCCAAAGGTGCCCGTAGCTTTGCCCTGATAGTTTGCTCCCAGCGATTCAGCAGCATCCTCAATCAGGGGAATATCATACTCATTGCAGAGTTCTAAAATCGGTCCAAGATCCGCACTTTGACCGTACAAATGGACTAAGACAACGGCCTTTGGTAATTTACCTAGGCGAGCCCGCTGTCTTAAGGCCTGCGAGAGTAAATTTGGGTCCATATTCCAGGAGGTGCGATCGCTGTCTATGAAAACAGGCACTGCCCCTTGATACAGAATCGGATTCGCGCTAGCAACAAAGGTCAGTGTCGAACAAAATACTTCGTCACCTGGTTCAACGCCTACCAGCTGCAACGCTAGATGTATGCCAGCCGTACCTGAACTCAGGGCTGCTGCATGGGAAATTCCCACTGCTTCACTAAATTCCTGTTCAAAGGCATCTAAATGTGGCCCTGCAGGCGCAATCCAATTGGTTTCAAACGCATTCACCACAAAGCCCAATTCATCCGTACCCAAATGTGGTGGAGATAGAAGAATTGGGGGTGCTGTTTTTTGGATATCAAGGTCTGAATGGTCAGCAGTATTCGGTTCGCTGGTATCGGGAGTTCTATTCTCTGAGGTTTCAGATTGAAAGTGTTGCAAGAAAAAGTTAACGGTATCTTGCTGAATCCAACCTTTTCGCACAGAAATTTCCCCAAATTTGAGATCAGACTGTTCCTGAACTTGGAGAATTTCAGAAATTTGACGTTCATCTAGTAGATCAGCTGCTTGCAGATATTGTCCAATAGGCTGATAAGCAGATTGTGTTAGTAGTTGTGGGAATTTATCTACAAAAAAATGGATGGTGGACGTTTTTAAGGTACCTTGCGAAGCTAGAATTTCGCCAATTTTGAGATTGTTGCATTCTGCCTGCGTTTGCAACGCTTTTTCAAGCTGCTGAGTAGAAACTAAGCCCGCTTTTTTGAGAACAGATCCTAATGGTTTGAATGGAGTTTTAGTGATAGAGCGATCTAAAGGAGTATGTAACATCGATTTAGCAATCTCATGAAGAAAATGAACATGGACGCACACGAGAAACTAATTTAGAATTGGGAATCCCATGAGGCTTGAACAAAGGATTTCGCCATTAATGCACTCAATCTTCGTGAAGTCCTTTTAGTGCATTATTTTGGCTAGGTGATCTAGCCTACATAGTCACTATTCTAAATTTTAGATATCTTGAGGAGCTGATATTGAGTGACACAAGAGGCTCTCACTCAGAAAAGACCACACTCAAATGCCTTGTGACACTTCACTCCGCTTGAATGACTGATGCTCACGCCGTAACGACAGTAGGGATATGAGCAAGGTTGATGATTAGAATATTTGAACTAGTTGCGTCACCAAAACCATCACCCCCCCAGAATCGTTGATGTAAAGAATAAGTTGGACGCTTTTTTATTTCAAGTCTTGTGGAAATATGAAGTATCCTAAATCAAATCTACCATAATCTTTGTGTTCCTTGACACAAGAAGTTGTGCTTTCATCACCAAGATTTACTAATGAGCATCTAACTATCTGTTTTAGGGCAAAAAATGGATGTAGCTTTTTTTTATACTGAAAAGTGGTTTTATTCCAGGATCAAAATTTAATCTATACACAAGTACTTATACATATTTTTTTAAGATCAAGTAAAATACTCAATAAGCTAAAAAACATCTATGGCTACCACTAAGAAGACTCAAAACGGTTATTGAGGTAGACAAACTTATATTATGAATGTCTATTTATATAGCCATCACTCTAGTTATATCCTCAAAAAAGTAAGATATTTTTGGTCGGAATTATTTTTGATTTTAGAGATATGATATGAAAATGATCTAATTTGAAATAAACTCGTTAATATACTCTGATAATATATCTTGAAAATAAAATTCATAAGAAGCTGAATGTCAAACTAATCTATCTATTAGAAAATAAGATTTATTTGATGGTTAGTAAATGAAATTATGCGCATTCTTCTTATACTCATGTCCCATTTGTACTAATACCATTCTAAGCGATGAGATTTTACTCAGACGACTAAAAATAAAGACTTATAAAAATAGTGGCATTCCAATTTCCCGTAAGACTTCATACAATTTACTCTTCCATTTGGAAAGAATATGTAGCAGGTATCATTATTAGATTAGTCAATACCTTATACTTGTAAGATAAAATTCCATCAAGTCAGCAGATGTGATAAGCAAGTTAGTAAGACCAATGATTACTATAAAATCTATGCCTTACCCACAAGTGGATTAAACGCATATGCAGAAGCATTTTTGGTGCTAAGACAAATGTTTCAATATCCCGTAGATTGGCCTTTTCCACAGCATCGTCAACGACAGAATAGGGGTTCAACCTCCTCGCCGTGCCCACTAGGCATTCTCTGGGGCAAAGAATAAGGGGGGTTAGCTCACCTCAAGTCTTTTGCTGGTAAGTACTTCAGGACTTGTGGGTAAGGCATAGACTATAAAATAGTGGAGGGAAGACCATACAAATTTTGAATACCATTCAAAATGTATTTAATACAAGAGATATATCAGCTTCTATAACGATAAATCTCACTATGCTTAGGTCAATTGGATAACTAACTTAGTAAGTCTGAATACTCTTAAGAGTGAACTTTGATAAATATGAAATAAGCAATCAACTGCCTTTTTGTAACTAGCAATACAATTGAGATTCAATTCAGCAAAATCTTGGAACAGGCGCTATGGTCTCTCTGAGAGTAAAATATCCCGAACGAGTTCAAGAACGACTACTTCACTTCTAATACTAAGATGACAGAGTCAATAGAGTTGCGTTGATGAATGATAGTGATCAAGTCCAGCATAAATATCATCTATATTAAGACATGCGTTCTCTTAAATTTTTATCTGACTAACTAATGATTGAGTATCAGCTTAAACATGTATAAGTAAATATATCCGGTTTTTAAAAGCTAGATAAAACTAAGAGCTAGAGCTGAGGAATTAGAAAATTATTAATGTATTTTTCTACATTTTTTTTGCACAATAGGAGTTGGCATTAGTGTTAGCCTCTCAAATCAGTAAATCAAGGAAATTTAGGCTAATCCTTCAACGCCATTGGCTACCATCTTCAGTAGCTTTCATTTTGGTGCTAACCCTCGGAACACTCGCAATAAAGCTGCTATACCAGCCTCTCTATGTCGCTGAGGGCCAATTGCGATTTACAAAAGTGAACCCCATTTCTAAACTCACTACATTAGGTACCGAAATTGGGAATTTAGATCCCCTTGATTTAGAGGGAAGGCCCCTTGAGACCGAATCTGCTGTCATTCAGTCCACGCCTCTTCTGCAAACAACCTTAAACAAACTAAGCACCCAGGAAGAGATTGATTACCCACTAGATCTCAAAGGTTTTCGGCAAAATTTTGTTATTGCAGATGTTAAGGGAACAGATATTCTCCGAATTACCTATAAATCCATTAATTCTGAGCATGCTGCTGCCGCAGTAAATTTATTGATGGAGGTTTATCTTGAGAACCATCTTCAAGACAATCGAAACTCCATTGAGACGGCTAGCAAATTTATCTCAGAACGAATTCCTCAATCAGAAAAGACTGTTCAAAATGCTGAAAGAGCACTCCGACAATTTAAGCAGAAAAATCAGATTGTAGACCTGAGTAACCGAGAGCAAGATGCCGAGGCAAAAATTGCTGAATTACAAGGAAAAATCAGTGATGCCCAAGCTCAAATTGCACAACTTCAAACTGAAGCAAATGTACTAAGTAATCAATTGGGCATGACGCCGCAACAAGCCATGGCAGCAGTTAGCCTAAGCCAATCTGCCGAGATTCGCGATGTGCTCACCCAGCTACAACAAACTGAGTCTCAGCTCGCCCTACAGACTAACCAGCTTACGGCCACTCACCCTACGGTTCTCGGTCTAGCTCGGGATGTAAACAAATTAAAAGCTCTGTTCCAACAACGTGCCCAGAAAATACTGGGGACAGAAGTAGCCGCCCCTGAACCCTTGATTGGTTCCCTGCAAGAAGAGTTGACTGCTGACCTCGTCAAATTAGAGGCCCAAAGACAAGGCTTAGTCAGTCAGGTCATTGCTCACTCAAAAACTTTAGAATCCTATAAGCAACAACTCAATATTTTCCCTGGTTTGGCAGAAAAGCAGCGAGAGTTAGAGCGAAAATTGGAGGCAGCACAGTCTACCTATGCTTTACTCTTGCAAAAACAGCAGGAGATTTTAGCTGAGGCGAATCAAAAAGTGGGGAATGCGCGAGTTTTGGTCCCCGCTCAAATTCCAAAATCGCCAGTTACACCGAGTCAAGCCGACTATTTGGCAACTGGATTATTAGGGGTGTTAGCCTTCTTCTCTACTGCCTACATACTGGAAACCCTGGATAAATCCATTCGGACTGTCGAAGACGCCGTGCATCAATTTGAGTATCCTCTATTGGGGGTTATTCCCGCGTTCGGGAATTCTAATCATTCGCTGTTTTACGATGGGGGATTACAACAATTAGCCCCTAAACTATTCCTCAGAGATTTTCCTGATTCACCGGTCAGTAACGCCTTTCGAATGCTACAAGTTAGCCTAAAATCGATACAAACAGGCCGCCATTGCCAAACTTTAGTGGTGACAAGTACATCGCCCCAAGAGGGGAAATCAACGGTGGTCGCAAATTTGGCCATGGCCCTTGCCCAGGCAGGAAATTACGTTCTGGTTGTGGACGGTAATCTTCGAAATCCGTTCCAAGACCGTATGTGGGATGTCTCGAATGAATTCGGCTTAAGCAATGTCTTGTTTGGGCAGGCTGATTTAAAGTCAGCGACTCAATCGGTCACTGCCCATGTGGATGTAATGACAGCGGGTAATCTTCATGCCAATGCCATGGGGATCTTGGAATCAAAACATATGACTGTGATGCTCAATGCAGCCAAATCTACCTATCACTATGTTCTGATTGATGCTCCTTCTCTAAACTCAGCAGCAGATGTATCTATTTTGGGAGGGCGAGCGGATGGCATTGTAATTGTGGTTAAACCTGGTATCGCCAACCTTCCCAATATAGCTGCAGCAAAAGAGCTATTGATGCGCTCAGGACAACAAGTAAAGGGGCTGATTATCAATGGCGCTTTATCACAGGATCAACCCTACGGTACCTTCCAGGCTCACTCCATGAACGGTCAGGTGGCTCCCCAGCCTTTGCCAACCCCATCCTCTAGTATTTCGTTCAATCCAAATCCTTTCCCCGATTACACCCCTGAAGCCCCATCGCAGGTTTTAGTACAGCCGAAGAGTCAAGCCCCCGATGAACTCCCGTTGCGGGATTTACAAGATCAAGTTGAGCATTTGCGGGCAGTCTGGATCCGATCGGTTCAGTTTGTAGATGAACAAGAAGAAGAGCTGGTTCAACTGCACCATACAGTGTCTGATTTGCAAGAGCAGATCCGCGATGCAGGCGGTTACTCCCACAGTTCTTCGGCAGCAACGGATCTGATTCGGCTAGAGCTTCGGTTAGCCCATGAAAAAGAACGGTTGCGCTTGTTTGAAAAAACTTTGGCTGGGCAACGGCAACGTTTACAGTCCCAGCAGGCGGTTTTTCAACATCATCTAGGACTGCTCCAGCGACGGATTAAGCGAATTGTGGGCCATCTCAATCAGGATCACCATTGGCATGCTTGATGGATTGTATGTTGCCCTTTCTGATTGCGGATCTACCTCAATAGCGAGGAAACTAGGCTGAAGTTTTGAGGCTGTCTAAAACAGACGCTAATAAACCAGGGAATAGGTCATCGAGTTCTTCTCGCCGCAGAGAATTATGATGTTGAGTCCCTTCTTTGCGCGAATAAATCACACCAGACTCCCGCAAAATTTTGAAGTGATGGGAGAGGGTGGATTTCGCAATTTCACAATCGAAGGCATTGCAGGTCAATTCACCTGAAGTGGCTAGTTGATTCACAATATCTAGTCGCACGGGATCTCCCAGGGCGTACAACACAGCCGCCAAGGAGATCTGCTGCGGTTCTGGGTGGAACAAAATTTTCATAGTTGCATTATGCCATGGGATGATTTATATTTTAATTATTCGAGATTCTCGAATATACGAACAATTAAGGAGGCTCCATTATGTCTTCTACTACTGCTATCAATGACACCACCTTTACTACAGAGGTGCTTGAGAGCCAGCAGCCTGTTCTCGTTGATTTTTGGGCCCCTTGGTGTGGACCTTGCCGCATGGTCGGTCCCATCGTTGATGACATCGCTGCGGACTACCAAGATCAAGTCAAAGTCGTTAAGTTCAATGTGGATGAGAGTAGCGATGTTGCCAGTCGATATGGCATTCGTAGCATTCCCACACTAATCGTCTTTAAGGAAGGCCAACCCGTTGAAACGCTGGTAGGGGCATCTCCTAAAGCAACCTTGGTTGAAGCCTTAGACAAACATCTATAAGACTCCTGATTTTTCGTTCCTGATGGTAAGGCGAAGCGCGCGCCGCCTCACCGTTTACTTTGTTTTGCCTGGTAGGCAAGTTCAGTTCTGATACTCCAAACCAACAGGAAGAGTTTCCATGTCTATTTCATCATTGTTTGACCCCATTCGTCTGGGTGCTGTTGACCTCCGCAACCGAATGGTAATGGCACCATTAACCCGAGGTCGATCCGGCCCGGATCGAATTCCCAACGCTTTAATGGCTGAGTATTACCAGCAGCGGGCGAGTGCAGGTCTGATTATTACAGAAGCGACTCAAGTTTCTGAGCAAGCGGCGGGCTGGTCTGAAACGCCAGGGATTTATTCTGAAGCCCAAATTCAGGCTTGGCGCCAGGTGACTGATGCCGTTCATCGGCAAGATGGCAAGATTTTCCTGCAACTTTGGCATACGGGACGGGCCTCTCATCCAGATTTTCAGTTGAATGGGGCACGACCGATTTCTGCCTCGGCGATTAAGCCAGCGGGTGAAGTTCATACCCCGCAGGGTAAAAAAACATTTGTGACCCCCAGGGCTGTGAGTCTGGAAGAGATTCCAAGTATTGTTCAAGACTTTGCTCAAGCTACTGGCAATGCTCGAAAAGCGGGATTTGATGGGGTTGAAATCCATGGGGCTAATGGATACTTAATTGATCAGTTCCTTCGAGATGGCACCAACCAACGGCAAGACGCCTATGGGGGCACGATCGAAAAACGAGTCCGGTTTCTGTTAGAAGTTATCGAGGCGGTGGTGGATACCTGGAGTGCTGATCATGTTGGCGTTCGACTGTCTCCTACGAATGCCTTTAATGACATGAGAGATAGTAATCCGATCGCAACCTTCACGCATGCAGCCCAAGCCCTCAATACTTATAATCTGGCCTATCTTCATGTCCTTGAAGCCTTGCCGGGTCATATGCTGGCGGTGGAAGGCGAGCGGGTGACTCCCTATATTCGACAGGTTTTTCAAGGTCCACTGATGATCAACGGTGGCTATGATGCGGTCAGTGGTGCGGCTGCGATCGCAAACCAAGAAGCCGATGTAGTCGCCTATGGCGTCCCGTTTATTGCTAATCCTGACTTACCGGAACGCTTTGCTAAACAAGCCCCCCTCAATGAACCCGACCCATCCACGTTCTATACCCGGGGGGCAGAAGGCTATACGGACTATCCATTTTTAGACCCGTTAGAGACTGCCGCATAGCAATGAGCAATTTTTCCTGATACTTTCCTAGATCGTCTCGTGGTTTCCCGTTGGGTGACTACGAGGCTTTTTTGATCGGTGAATTTGCACCTAAAAATTAATGATGTATTTTTTAGGTGCATTGTCTCAATCGGGGCCATTACAACCCTAAGTCGGATAGGCCAGGATGATCGGCAGGACGGGGGCCTAAGGGCCAGTGGAATTTGCGATCGCCCTCCTGTATCGGCAGATCATTGATACTGGCAATACGGCGTTTCATGAGACCTAGCTCATTAAACTCCCAGTTTTCATTCCCATAGGCGCGAAACCAACTCCCCGAATCGTCATGCCATTCATAGGCAAAACGCACAGCAATTCGGTTATCGTGGGTGGCCCAGAGTTCTTTAATCAGACGATAGTCCAATTCTTTCGCCCACTTGCGCTGCAAAAAAGCCACAATTTCGGCACGACCTGAAACAAACTCAGCGCGGTTTCGCCAAACACTATCAACGCTATAGGCCAGAGATACTTTTTCAGGATTTCGACCATTCCAGGCATCTTCGGCAAAGCGGACTTTATCGGTTGCAGATTCGATATCAAAGGGAGGCAAAGGGGGTTTTGCAATATCTTCAGGCATAGGAAAACGATTCAAAGTAGAAAAACAATGAGCCTGGAGGGTTGGCTGGATTGCGGATTAGCCAAACCTAGAGCCACACTCAGTCCCCAAGGATAGGGAGTTCTGTTCCCTGAAAGGGTAGTCTATGATTCAAAATGCTATTTCCGAGGCAACACCAATTATTCTGAGGTTGTCTCTCTATCGAGCAGCATTGGCCCCATAACGACGGGATATTTTACGCCTTAAGTCGTATTGAATTTTCTCAAGGGGCGTCTTTGAATAGAGGGGTTTAGTCTAGAACGCTTCAGCCAGTAGAGTCTCCGCTATCAGTGCTGAGTCGTTGAGACCCATGAACCAACCCACTATCCGGGAGACAAGCGTTATCGTCTTTAGAGAAGTGGCGATCAGCAAATAGATTGTTTCGGCTAGCCACCATGGCTTTCTCTCAAAGTAGAAGACAGTGTTTATCCATCATCCTGCTCATGGCTTTGGGATGGCTACCTGGATGTCAACTGCCTCGTCAGACTATACCTAATGAGGGAGCTTCGGGTAGCACGATTACCTTCGGTTCAGTCTTGGCTTTAGCTGGACAAGAAGAGGGGTTGGGCAATCGTATGAAGATCGGTTTAGAAACGGCCTTGAAGGATCAAAAAGTGAAAGGGCGATCCATTCGTCTGATCTTCAAAAACGACTATTACGAACCGGCTAGTACTCGACAAGCCACCCAAGAAATCATCCAAGACCAGATCTTTTTAATGATTGGCAATGTGGGGACACCGACGGCCAAAGTATCTCTCCCCATCCTGGCCGAACAGAATATTCCTGCGGTCGGCTTTTTCACCGGCTCGGGAATTTTGAGACCCGGCAAAGGTCCCATCGTTAATTATCGTGCCAGCTATGCGCAAGAAATTAAGGCGGTGGTTCAACTGGCAATTCGCAATGGAGTAACGCCTGAACAAATCTGTGCCTATGTCCAGAATGACAGCTATGGCATGTCTGGTTTAGCAGGGTTAAAGTCAGCCCTGATCGCGACAAAGGGCGATGCAGCGATTATTCAATCCTTTGACAAGATCCTTACTATGGCGGGGGATAATCCCCAACGCAATCATATTGGCCCCGTTGGGGTCTATGCGCGCAACACGCCGAATGTAGTCCCTGGCTATCAGTCCATCAAAGCCTGGGAAAAAAACAGTGGCGTCAAGTGTCGCCTCATCGTCACAGTCGGCTCCTACAGTAACATTGCTCGCTTTGCCAGCCACCTGCAACAGCAAGGTGAAAAAAGGATTATCTCAGCGGTTTCCTTTACCGGAGGCGACGATTTTATGCTCGATTTAGAAGAGTATGGCATTCGTGACCGCGTGATCATGACTCACGTCGCTCCTCTCCTGGATTCCAACCTGCCCATCGTTCAAGAAGCGAGAACGAAACTGGAAAATGAATTTGGCCATGTCTCCTTAGAAGGCTACATTGTGGGCAAAATGACCCTGCGTATCTTAAAAGATATTCCAGGAGAAATCACACGCGACAGTTTTATGCAGCAAGTTGCCCGTTCTCAGTTTGATTTAGGAGGCGTCACGATTAATTTTGTTGAGAACCATAACCAAGGGTCAAATTTAGTGATCTTGAGCTACTTAACCCCTCAAGGATTCAGAACTTTAGACGCTGCAACCTTCAAAGCAATGCTCCAATAACCGGAGGTTAAGTGTGCATCCTACTAGACAGTGACGTTGATGAGTAAAACACCCCCAGGAGAGGCCCCCCATCCCCACTATCCAGGACCAGAGCTGAATCCAACGCTTCTAGACGAGAACGAGGGGCAGCCCTTGATAGAGAGCTTTCAGCGAGTCAATTTAATCTCCGAAGATTACCTGCGGTTAGCTGTCATTCAACAGGAAGCCAGCCAATTTCAGCTTTCTTTAGCCACCTATATTCATCAACTCGAACAATATAATCAGGCACAACAGTCTACTAGCCCTCCCAAACCCCCTCTCCTCAAGCCGTTTTCGATTCTGGATGCCAAGGTAAGTGATTTTGTCGCTTGGCTTGAAATGATTTCGATCATCAAGCTGGCAACGGTCCTGGGGGAAGCAGCTATTCTCATTGCTTTTATTTCCTATCTTTTCTCTATCCCTTATCAACAGCAAAAGAAGATAGAAGATGCGCGGAATGTTCTGGTCGATCAAAAGGGGCAACAACATAGTGATGGCAGAATAGCGGCCCTCAAAACCCTCGATTCACTCTGTGCGAGTAATGCTGGCCTGCAGGCCCCCAAGGCCCAAATGGTCGGCATTCAACTGAATCAATGCCACAAACTCTCGGTCAGTCTCCATAGTATTCAGCAATGGCCTTTCCAATTTTTCGAGCATCAAGGGATTGATTTATCCCACGCCAACTTAGAACAGGCCAATCTTGCCCATGCCAATCTTGAAAAAGCCAACTTAAAGGGCAGTAATTTAAAGGGCATCAACCTGAGTGAAGCAAATCTACAGGGCGCAAATCTGCAAGGGGCCAATTTAGAGGGAGCCAACCTGGAAGGAGCCAACCTGCAAGGGGCTAACTTTACGGATGCAGTATTGCATAAAAGCTTACTCAATAATGCCAACTTCACGAAGGCCAATCTAACCCGGGCAAAAATGCACCAGGTTCAAGGAATATGGACCAAATTCAACCATGCAATCCTCCATCGTACGGATTTATACCAAGCCAACTTGAATCGTTCCATCCTCAAGGGGAGCGATTTGTACAAAGCTAACTTGGAGAATAGCTCCCTCCAATCGGTAGATTTTTTAGACGATGCCAACTTGCGATCGACGAACTTAAAAAGGGCCGATCTCTCTAAAGCTAGCTTTTGGGCACTCCATCAACTCAAACGGGCCAAGCACTGGCAGTCTGCCATCAAAAGTCCAAATTGGATGCAAACCATTGCCCGTCCTCGCTCACCTCGCTTACGAATTGGCTTGATCAAATCAGCCGATAGCACGATCTTTAAAGCCTATGAATTGGGGATGCGGCGGGCTGCCAATCGGCGGGTAGAAATTTGGAGTTTGCTATCTGCCTCTGGGGTGGAAAATGAAGCCCAAACTATCCAGGAACTGATTGATTCCGGGATTGATGCCATTGTGTTGTCTCCAGAGGATCCATTAGGGTCTATCCCAGCCCTTGAAAAGGCTTACCAAGCTGGCGTGGTGGTAATCACGGTGGATTTTTGTTTTGACAAAGAAACCGCAAAAGATATGGTGTTTGCCTGTTTCAACACCAATAGCTTAAAGATGGGAGCCGATTCTGCAGAACACCTCACCCAATGGGCTGCCACCCATCTCCAGGATCAGCCTTTAAATATTGGTGTGGTGGATAGTGCGGAATATGAACGGTATTACCCCAACTATCAAGGCTTCCTCAACGGCATGGCGGCCTCCGACGTTACCTGGAAAGAAGTTTCGTCCGTAGATGCAATTACACAAACCGACATTGCTCACATTAAAGCAATGCTGTCGGAGAATCCCCAGATCAATATCTTATGGGGCGGATCCAACTTGGCCACAGAACTGTCTGTGGCAGCAGTGGAAGACTTAGGGTTGCAAGCAAAAGTCAAAGTTTTTGGCATTCTGGATTTATCGAAAGACAAGGCTCGAATGCTATTAGATCCCAACAGTCCTCTACAATCAATCATCGATCAGGCTGGCGTCAAAATCGGCTACAAAGCCGTCCATACCGCTGTGGAAGTTTTAAGACACAAAAAAACTCAGTACACTGAAGATCCGATAGACCACCGGCTATTGACCCAGACCGATAAAGCGGCTGTCAAAGAGCTATTAACTGAAGCCAACAGCATTCAGTAGTTAGCAGCGAAAAAGTATTTCAAAAATCATACTAACTATCTTAAAAATTAAATATTAACTAAAAAGAGAAAATATTAATATGGATTTTTATACGCTTTTGGATAGAATCAAGAAGCAACCCAGCCTTTTTCTTGCAAGACCTAGTACATATGATTTCCAGTCATTTTTGTTTGGCTATGAATATGCGAAATCTTTGTATGGAAACTCACAAACTGAGGAAGAAAAAGAATTTTATCAATTTATAGAATGACTGAGAGAAGAATTCCCAATAAAAACAAATCATTCATGGACCAATATAATCATGTTTTACTCTTGCGATGAACATGATACATTAACTAAGTTTTTTGGTTACTACTCAGGCTTAAATCATTGTGTTGAGAATGAAGGCCTGACTCTCTCTGGAGCTATGTTTTAAGCACAACAGGAGTCAAATCACAATCGTCCATTGAACAAGAAATCTTCTCATCAAAAAATTTGTGAAGCTGATAAATGGATAATTATCCTTGCTGCCATAAACTAAACTGCTTGATTGCACCAAATGTTGTGGTCGAGGGTATTTTATAAATATGAGGGAGATTTTCTAGTCAAAAAACTAAAACAAAAACATATTTATATATGAAGAAATCAGACTTCCAGAATATTTCTACTTGGTTTCTGACTGCTATTTCCAAGTAAAAATAGGTGATTTACAGCTATGAGTGATATTCGTGAGTGCTACGAGACTTTTGATCTAGAGCTAGATGCCAGCTTAAGTGATCTGAAGCTAGCCTATAGAGATCTAGCTGCCGTATGGCATCCAGACCGCTTTACAGATAATCCTAGATTACAGGCAAAAGCAGAGGAAAAATTAAAGCGGATTAATAGATGTTATGACATCCTGAAGGCTCATAACTCTCAAAACAGTTCTGCTCATTCTCCACCTAAAGCCACTAAAAAGCCGACTACCCACAAAACAAATAGTGAACAGAAAAAGCAACCCATAAAGAAACCTGCCGATCTGAGTAGACTAAGGGATCAGCTCCTAATGGGAGATTGGTGCCAAGCAGATCTAGAGACCCAAAATATTCTATTGTCATCATCAAATAGACAGTCTGAAGGGTGGCTACGACCCAAAGATGTCGATAACTTACTATATGAAGATCTTCAATCAATAGATAAACTATGGAGTGAATTCAGCCATCAGCGTTATGGTTTCAGCATTCAGAAAAAGATATGGGAAAGCTTGAGCTGTCAATCTGCCTTTTGGACCCCCGTATATGAGCAAAAGTTTGGGGATGCTCTTGGTTGGAGGGAGAACGGTTTTTGGATTAGACCAGAGAAAAGCTTTGAGTATTCACTAGGAGCATCCGAAGGCTGCTTTCCCAGGTTATATATCTTTTCATTATGGGGATGGTGGTCTTATTCAAACCGCAAAATCGGTAAATTGCGGTTTGAGTTCGAGAGAATTTTCCTTCGTCTCTGAGCCTCTGACTATCGCAAAGTCGCTTTTTCCTAACTATTCCTCCTGAGCATTTTTTGGTAACGCCCCAAAGCAGTCAAGGGAAAATGCTGCTGGTAGAGATGGTATTTCAGATAGAAATGGCAAGGAAATCCTGTGCCAGTGAAATAATCTTCATCCCAGGTGCCATCCATCTTTTGCGTGGTCGTGAGGTAATTCACGCCCCGCTCAATCGCAGCATCGGCATAGGCAGAGGTCGCTTCCCCCGCCGACAACAGTCCCATAATGGCCCAAGCCGTTTGGGAGGCTGTGCTAGGCCCTTGGCCTTTCAGCTTAGGGTCATCGTAGCTGGCACAAGTCTCGCCCCAACCCCCATCCGTATTTTGGCAACTCACCAACCAAGCCGCTGCGTGCTGAATTTGGGATTGCCAGCCTTGGGGATCGATCAAGGCTAGGGCAGCCAATACGCCGCTCGTGCCATAAATATAATTTACTCCCCAGCGTCCAAACCAGCACCCCTCCGGTTCTTGCTCAGCTCGCAAATATCGAAGGGCTCGATCCACACTGTTTTTCCCTGTCGTTTGATGGCAACGACCGATCATTTCTAACACTCGGGCCGTGACATCGGCAGTATTGGGGTCAATCATGGCTTTCAGATCCCCATAGGGCAAAGCGTTCAGCCAGTCTTGATCGTTATTGATGTCGAAGGCCGCCCACCCTCCAGGACGGCATTGCATCGTGGCGATCCAGTTTACGGCTCTGGCAATGGCTGCATCCTTTGCCTGCTCGTCCGGTAGCTGGACCTCGTTTAAGGCCATAACCACAACGGCGGTATCATCCACATCGGGATAAAAGCGATTGTCAAACTCAAAGGCCCAGCCCCCAGGTAAACCGCCTGGATTTTTGATGGACCAATCTCCGTAATCTAGGATTTGCTTATCCAGCAGCCATTCTCCTGCTTTCACTAGGGCAGGATGATCAGGCGCTAGCCCCGACTCAGCCAGTCCCCGCACGACCAAGGCGGTATCCCAGACGGGTGAGATACAGGGTTGAATCCAATATTGGTCTTCGGTTTCAAGAGCAAAGGCATCCAACGCCGCCATGCCCCGTTCAATAATTGGATCGTGGACAGCATAGTCCAGGGCCTTCAGGCCCAAAAGAGAATTAAGCATGGCCGGGATAATTCCACCCCAATCCCCTGTTGCTTCTTGACGCTCCAAAATCCAGCGTTCAGCAGCGCGAATCCCTTCTTCTCGAAAGGGAACGAGATTGGTCGATTCAGCAAATTTGAATAGGCCATCTAAATAGATAAACGCATCGGTCCATTCATTGCTGAGGGGCAGATCAAACTGGGCGCGATTTCGTCCTTCTACATAGAGTTCATCCAGATTGAACCCAGCTTCCACGGCATAGACCGGCTCCCGATCCATCACGATCAGCAAGGGAACGGTACTGCCCCTGGCCCAACTCGACATCTCATAAATGGTGAAGGGAAATTGTTCAGGCAACAACATCACCCAGGGCGGTAAGGAAGGAATACCTCGCCATTCATAGCAGCCGATCAGGGCTAAATGCAGCTTGGTAAACACGCGGGTGCGACTTATCCCCCCATGCTCCAAAATAAACTGCCGTGCTCGCACCATGGCCGGATCTTCCATGGGCACGCCTAAGAGCTTCAGGGCCATATAGGCTTCGACAGAAACGCTGATTTCCCCTCCATCGCCGAAGTAGAGTTCCCAGCCGCCGTGATCTCGCTGTTGCGATCGCAAATACGTCTCCACTTTCTCCAAGGGCCGACTGCGATCTGTTCCCCAAATCTTATGCAGCAGCACCACTTCAGAAGTAATCGAAACATTGGATTCCAGCTCCGCCCACCAATAGCCCTTCTCGTCTTGCTGGGTGAGCAAATAGCTTTGCGAAGCTGCGATCGCAGCTTCGAGGGTTTTTGGATTCACTCTGTCTCGAACAGCCATAGCTCTTAAAATTCAGTCAATTGTGACGACAGTCGATTCATCTTACCGGATTCCGCAAAGGTGCAGCACAATGGTGGTTCCACTCTCCTATCTGGAACACATTCTTAGAGGGAGGAGTCTATGTTAAATAACTGTTTCCCCACCCAAATCCCCCTACCCCCTTTACTCAAGCGATCACCTTCCGGCATTCTCCCTTCAATCCGTGAAGCGGTCAGGATATCGCTTGGGTATGATGAGGGAGTACTTAGTGTCTGAAACATTTTGCAAGCTCCCCTTGAACCGTTCTGCACCCCACTTTTTGAGAGGCCCAGCTGACTAACAATGTCTAAATATTGTTCTACCCCTGCAACACGGATCGCGACCTTAGCAGTGGGAGGCTTAGTGGGAGTTCTATGGTGTGCCTTACCTAGCCATGCTGGATTTAAGCCACCTGGAGATCTATCAAAACCTGGTAATCGTCGAGGGCTAGCGACACGAGCCGTCGAACCCAGGAAAGGGCCGTTAAACGAAAGTACACCTCGAAGACCTTCCCGAGTGGTTCCGATTCCCTTACCCAGGCCGGATGCACCCCCCATCTGGGAATTACCGGATGACCCCGCCTTTTCGCCAGGGCCGGGCCAACCCAAAACCTGTACGGCCAGTGGTCGCCCCACTCTCACCACATTGGTGCCCAAAAGTAATATTGGCTTCAGTGCAACGGCTTACCCGACCTTTTATTGGTTTACTCCCACCCATAGCTACCGGATTGTTCAGTTCAGTTTGTACGAGGTGGGGGCTAACGGTCGCTCTAAGAAAGAAGTCTATTCCACGACTTTCCAGGCTTCAGGCCAAGCAGGGTTATCTAGAATTGCGATTCCCGATCAAGTCTCCACCCTCGCCTTGAAACCCAAGACAGATTATCAATGGGTCGTGGGACTCTTCTGCACCCGTAAAGGCCGAAATGGTATCATCGCCAATGGCTGGATTCGCTACGTACCGCCTACCCAAGAAGTCGCTAAAAAGGTCTCAAAATCTAAACTCAAGGACCAAGCGGATGCCTTCGCAGAAGCGGGCTATTGGTATGATGCCGTCCAGGCCTTAGCTGCCGCACGCCGGGAGAAGCCTGAGGATAAACGTCTCAGTAAGACATGGAAAACTCTATTTGAAGCAGACGCCGTTCAACTGTCGGGGATTGCTGCTCAGAAATAGCCCAGTATCCAATAACATCTAGAGCGTTGTCTAGGTGCATCCCTATGTTCTCAAGGGCAGTACGGAAGACTGGCACAGCGCTCTCTCACTTCAACCTGAATAATTTGCGAATGGGGCGTGAGGATCTAGCTTCTAGTGAGGTGATCAATTCATACTCTCCTGGGCGAAACTTTTTCTTAGAGGGTGTAATCCCTAAGGTAAAGGTTCCCACCTTGCGATCTAGATCATTCGTTTCTCGAAACACTTGGATGGGGGGAATTTTGTCATCCTTGGTCTTGCCAAGATAGCGGAGGATATAAGTGATTTCAGAATCTCCTCGGAATTGCACATTGGCAATGCTGGGTAGTTTAGCTGTAAAGGCTAGCGTCTTGATTTCAGTGGAGAGTTCACTCAAATCTTCGGCACAGGGGTCTTCCGCATCGCTACTCCCCTCACAAATTTTGATGCTACTGACGCTGTTATTTAGACCCGCATCTTCAATGTCCCCTTCGTTGCGCTTGCTGACATCCTTAGGATCTGTCCAAACCGAAAAGATCTGCTCTTCGGACAGCGGTTTTTGATTACCAATGCCTTCCGGCGTTAACGTCACTCGATAGATACCAGGCTGTAGGTCAACCTGATCCAGCTGCAGGGCCACTTCTCGTTTACCCTTCGGGACATCATAAACATTGCTAAACACCTCAGACTCTTGGTCAGGCTCTGGCCAGTAATCCAGGGTGGCTTTAACCTGATTTGCTGTTTTACCTTTGCGGAGTTTCGCGCTGACCGTAATGGTTTGAGTCTCTTCCAAGAAAGCAATCTCATGCTTTTCACACTGACCGTCTACCGGCGATTTACAAACAGCCACATTGGTAAAGCGGACCAGATTTCCCCCTGTAATGCCAAGAGCGACGAATAAAATTATCACAGCCAGAAATATTTTCAGAAACCGAGGCTTCAGCCAGGGAAAACGCTGATTGAGCCGGTCCTGAATGGGGGGAGCCACAATAATGACGGCGAGTAGTGCAATGATAAAACCAAGCCACTCTCCTGAAATCAGCAAACCTAAACTCATTAGGAGCGCTATCACTGCTAGAAGCCACTGCAAAAATTTCATGGTTTTAGCAAAATATCACCAATTCCCCCACCGTTTTATAGCACTAAATCGTCTATTTACTTTACTGAAATAGTAATTAAGAACTCTGGGTGAAGCCAAAATTTAGCAGGTCAAACGTCACCTATGGGCACAAAAGTTTCAGTTTTTATTGCGACCAGCTTAGATGGATTTATCGCCAGAACCAATGGAGACATCGATTGGCTCAATGAGGCGAATGCAGTAGTCCCAGAAGGGGAAGATTGTGGCTTTCAAGCCTTTATGGCCTCGGTGGATGTCTTGGTCATGGGGCGTAAAACCTATGAACAGGTTCTATCTTTTGGAGCGTGGCCCTACGGTCAAACCCGAGTCATTGTTTTGAGCCGAACTCCTATCCAATTTCCAGATGCTTTGCCTGCGTGCATTACCCACTCAGCAGACCCCCCACTCATGCTCTATAATCGCCTTGTCCAAGAAGGAGCCCAGCATTTATATATAGATGGTGGGGCTACAATCCAGCGATTTTTGGCGGCGGGTCTGATTGATGAACTCACCATTACCGTGATCCCTATTCTGTTAGGCGAGGGGATATCTCTGTTCGGTTCCTTGGCAAAAGAGATACCGCTGACCCTCCTCAGCTCCCATTCCTATGACTTTGGATTTGTCCAACTTAAATATGCTGTTCCTTGACATGGGCTCCCTGCTCCCGCAGATGCATGGACAGCATGGTGGTGCGATCTCAGATCTGTATTGCGGTTTGATCCTTCAGACGATCCCATCCTCATCACTGCCCCTTCAACTCAAGGATGATCAGGTCGTAAAGTTATGGCCAGCTGATCTCAGCACAATACTTCAAGTGTTTGAATTCCTTTGAGACCCGCGTTTAAGAACGGTTCAAACAATGCCGAACAGTTAAAATCTTCAACATCTTCCGGATATACCAAGATCACATCACGCTGTGGCACAGATGGAGCATGATAAAGACATCTCAACGGTTCATCAGTTAAGTCAAATCAGTTAAGACATTTGAGAA
Organism: Acaryochloris sp. CCMEE 5410; assembly: GCF_000238775.2. Taxonomy (NCBI): domain Bacteria; kingdom Bacillati; phylum Cyanobacteriota; class Cyanophyceae; order Acaryochloridales; family Acaryochloridaceae; genus Acaryochloris; species Acaryochloris sp. CCMEE 5410. The sequence goes on from NZ_AFEJ02000001.1 coordinate 1,597,543, forward strand.
AAAAGAAACCTGTAAGTGCTGTCTCGTTATCATCAGTAGTCAGCATCGTCTCCATCCATTAAGTGCGCTCTCCCATTCAACAAAGGAATTTAAGATCAAGAAGCAGATAACTCTAACCTTTAGACTACCGGAAAACATCAGCGTTGACCGGTAGTCAGAGCCATCTCCCTCACAAACTTTAGGGTGATCCAGTCCTAAAAACCCCAATATTGACCCATCAAACGCTCCTCATATTTATGGTTATTCTTCGGCCCCAGGTTGCCCTGCTATCGACTGCCCTCTCAATTGCAACCCTCACAATCGCTTTCCCCACCCCTAAGACTTGGGCAGCCCCAAACTCCGACTCGTCCAAGGCCATCATTGACGAAGTTTGGCAGATTATCAAAAATGATTATTTAGATACAACCTTCAATGGTACAGATTGGCCCGCTATTCGCAGCCAATACCTAAACCGTACCTATACTTCCAAAGAAGAAGTCTATGATGCAGTTCGAGAAATGCTAGACCAGCTTGAGGATCCTTATACTCGCTTTTTGGATCCTCAGCAGCTTAAAAACATGCAAATCAGTACTTCAGGCGAACTAACCGGAGTGGGGGTACAAATCACTCAGGATGAAAAGACGAAAGACATTACTGTTATTGCTCCGATTGAAGGCAGTCCTGCTGCCCAAGCAGGGCTCTTAAATCAAGATGTGATCATTCAAGTAGATGACACCAGCACTGAAGGGATGGATATTGATGAAGCGGTTAAGTTAATTCGAGGCCCCGTTAACTCTAATGTGACCCTTACCGTTTTACGGGGGCAGGATCAGTTGAGTTTTAAGATCAAGCGGGCTCGTATTGAAATCCATCCGGTTCGATTTTCCTCTCAAACGACTCCATCTGGTCCTGTGGGCTATATCCGCCTTAACCAATTTAGCAACAATGCCACTTCTGAGATGCGCGAAGCCATCCAAGAATTGGAAAAACAAAAGGTCACTGGATTTGTTCTAGACCTGCGCTTAAACCCGGGTGGATTGCTATATTCCAGCACTGAAATTGCCCGAATGTGGATGGGGGAAGGAACAATTGTGGCTACTGTGGACCGTGAAGGGGGCGAAGATAAACTCACGTCTGATAAGAATACTCTAACGGATAAGCCGCTTATCATCCTGGTGGATGGAGGGTCTGCCAGTGCTAGTGAGATTCTGGCTGGGGCCTTGCAAGATCACCAACGCGCTGTTTTGCTCGGCACTCAGACGTTTGGAAAAGGACTGGTGCAATCTGTACAGCCTTTAGAAGATAATTCGGGGTTATCTATAACGGTTGCCAAATACATGACTCCCAAGGGTCGAGATATTCATAAAAAAGGTATTGAGCCCGATATCGAAGTAAAACTTACCGATAAGCAACGGAGCGACCTGTTCCAAAACCCACGCAAACTAGGCACAACCTCTGATCCTCAATATGTGAAAGCTGTAGCCGAACTCAATAAGCAAGTTGAAAAGCATCGTTGGGATAATGTCACCGTTGCCACCCAATATCTGTGCTCATACCTTACATCCTTGATCGTGAATTAAGAACGTTGCGATCGCACCCGCTAAACCAGCCAACGCCCCCTCAGCAAAGGCAAGGCATATGATCAATCCCTACCTGTAGGAGAAAAATTTTTGACCACCGGGAATAGCCGACGGGAGCATGTCACCTTTGCAGATTGTTTTGAAATCGTTCAGGATACAAGTGTTGCCCAGAAGTCTTCATCAATGAACTCCGAAAAAGCAGCTCAACTCAAAGTCCATCTTGATGCGATAGCCCAATTACTGTACGAAGAAAGCGATCCAGAGAACCTGAAGACGCTAGAAGGTATTGAGATGACGGTGCGTCAGCAAATTCAGACCCATGTCAGTCCCGAACTCGGTCATTTTTATCCGCACAGCTACTGGCACAGCAGCAGGCCGCAACCGACGCCTGAAAAGCACCTTGGGCGTTCTAAGCATTACAACTCAACAGGCACAGCATCTAGCCGTTTCCCCCTATCGTCAAATCAGTCCTCATTTAGAGAATTGTTGCTTGCGCATCAGTGCCAATGTCTCCTATGCTCAAACTGCTAAAGATGTGGCTTATTTAACTGGGATTCAGGTACCAGCCAAAACCCAGCAGCGATTGGTGCATCAACAACGGTTTCCTACCCCCAGGCTCATGAAGCTTTAACCGAAGTGAGTGTAGATGGTGGCAAAGTGCGCATCCGCACCCCTTTAGGACACCCTTGTCAGTGGAAAGACTATAAAACCCTGGCAACGCATGTGGGACTCATCGCGGATTATCACAATAATGCCCGGCTCATTGACTGGACTCACCAGCAACCGTTAGCCTCTCCACTGACTTGTTTAGGGGATGGTCATGATGGCATTTGGAATATCATTCGTCAGCTGAGCATACCTGAGCAACGGCGAGAGATTCTGGACTGGTACCATCTGGTGGAAAATCTTCATAAGGTCGGTGGGTCCCTCAAACGTCTGCACCAGGCTGAGCAGCTCTTATGGCAGGGGAAGGTTGATGAAACCTTGGCTCTATTTGAGTCATTGAAGAAAAAGCAGGCCCAAGTCTTTTGCAACTATGTTCGCAAACATCGGCATCGGATCGTCAATTATGACTATTACCAGAGTGAGCAAATCTGCTCTATTGGGTCTGGGGCTGTTGAATCTGCTATCAAGCAGATTAGTCGCAGAGTCAAAATTTCAGGGGCGCAGTGGAATGAAAGTAATGTCCCGCAAGTGCTGGCACATCGGTGTGCTTACCTCAATGGCTTAATTGGAATGCAAAGGTGACATGCTCCCATAGCCGACGAATTGCCACGTCGGCTATAGGGCTAATATTGAATTACTTTATAGACCTAAAACACAAGATCTGAAGAACTCTTCATAGCAGTCAACGTCAAAGTTTTTATTGCCCCGATAGTTTAAATCGCACTATTAGAGACTTTTAAATTAGTCCTTTTGGAGGTCAATGAAAGATATATTTCTCTCAATCTTTTATAGGAATGGGCAATATCATACTGCTTGCATTTTTCTTTTGCTTCGCTACCCATAGATTGCGCCACTTCTGAATTTTTCAGCAAGAAAATTAGTTTGTTGGCTAATAGCTCACAATCCTTAAACGGAATAATAAAACCAGTTTTCTGATCATCGATTGCAGATCCCATGCCTCCTGCAGTCGTACCCACAACCGGTTTGCTCATATTCATTGCTTCCACTAAAGCAATTGGTAATCCCTCCCATAGGGAAGGCATCGCCACAACATCAGCGAGGGCCAATAAGGTCGGAACATCTTCGCGATAGCCAGTGAAAATAACCTGATCAGCAATACCTTCACTTTGAGCAAAGGACTGGAGCATTTCTAAATCTGGGCCAGCCCCGACCAACAAGAAACGGGTATTTGGAAACTCTTTTAAAATTGAGGTTGCAGCTTTCAGTAGGTAAATTTGACCTTTTTGAGTGTCCAATCGACCTACATTACAAATCACCTTTTCTCCAGGTTGAATACCTAGCTTTGATCGTTCATGATCGACGACTTCTTGAGCAGGAGCCTTAAACTCTTTTAGCGGTAAGCCATAAAATAATGTTTCTACTTTTTGGGGTTGAACTTTACGCGCGGTCACCATAAAGTCGCGTACAGGTTCTGAACAAGCTATCGCTGTTGTTGTCAAGGGCGATAATAGGGCATCCACTGCCGTCAGATAAAGTGGCTGTTTAGGAAAAACTGCATGTTCATGAACAATATTGGGCAAACCTTTTGTGGTTCCAACTAAGCGCCCAAATGTCGTAGAACCATATCCACTTAAGTGTAGAATATCGGGTTTTTCTTGCTCAATTAATTTTGAAAGATCTAGAAAAGTCCTAGGATCAAATTTACTTCGGCCCAAGAAGAATACTGGAACTCCTTGACGTTCAAAAATTTGCGCTGCTTCCTCAGGTGCTCGTAAGCTACAAATGCTGAACCGAATCTCCTGTGAATTGAAGCAAGGAATCCACCGCTCGATAGCCTTAGATACACCATGAATCTCTGAGCCAGCAACGCTCAGCTTATCCATGACATGCATTACATGAATAGCCATATATGAAAATTTTAATCAATAGTTTACATAGTACTATAGATTCTTTAATCCAGATTTTTTGTAACTTAAATTACAATCCTGAGCCATTTTTACCTAGCTACTAAATTTACCCATCGAGAAGTCATAACTGAGTATTTAGATCGCAAAAAAAAAATTGGCAGAATTAAAATATCGATAATTCAAATAGGTCTATTACTACTAGTGAAAATCACTTTTTAGGTTCATTAACCCTCAACTAACCTTGAAGAAAATTCTAGCTTTTTATCGGAATATGTCGATCAGTAGTCTACAAACAAGTTTGACGACATGGAGGAGATGATGATGCGATCGCACCAGCTAAACCCGGCGATACTATTCTTATTGCGGGCAAAGGCCATGAAGATTACCAAATTCTCGGCACTGAAAAAATCCATTTCGACGATCGCGAAGTAGCACAAGCAATCTTATCTCAGCGTTTTGGCTAACAACTGCTGATCAGGTAACTCCACTTATCTTCGACGGATTGGTTGATAGTGCCGAATAACCACTGATTCTTCACGTACCACATGAGTTGTAAGAAGTTTTATTCAAAGCTTGTGGACTTTGGGGTTGCGCTCAAGACAACATAATTGATGTGATAATCTCACAGAGCTAGCTCTTGACCAATGCCAAGTCTCTGATTCAATGGCAATTTATCATCGCTTAGAGTCCCCCACTCAGACATCAGAAGATGCCAAGCAACAAGTGATTAGCCAAGAAATCTGGGGCAGACCACCCCGAGGTAGTGAAACGGCTAAGGTCAAAGCTTATGTGGGTTCCCTACCAACAGGAGCACGAGGGATTGAATTCACAACTGACATTAAGCTAGGGCTTGCTGAAAAAGTCTGAAACAGCTTGAAACCCCTATAGCTGCGTGATTTTTTCAAGTTATACGAACAACTTAGTGCAAGGTAAAATTGCTTGAAACGTCGCAAAATCGTTAATTGGCCTTGCACATGAAAATGTTTTCACAAGCTATAACAACCATATATCAATACTTTTGACTTTTTCAGCAAGCCCTAAGCTAGATCCCGGCTCACCACCAGGACATGCTTATTGGAGTGGACCTCGAACTGGGGTTAAACTGCAGGGCGACTTCGCTACACTCAAGGTGTTGACCATTATCAATCGTCAACAATGACAAATATTTCTGCCTCCAATAAGCTTGTAGAACTCGTTGAGGTTACCTCAGCGGTGGTACCCATTGCTGTATTCCAGCAAAGTCCAGCGGAACTTTCCGAGCAGAACTCAATAGAATTTCAAGATGGGTTTGATGACCTAGACTATCTTAAATTCTCGTTATTGCAGTTGCCCTCTGGTAAGCCGACTACCCTTGTCTATCATCAAAATTCTCCTAACCCAGGCGTTGAAATTTGTGTCATCGCAGATGAATCGAACCGAGAAGGAGTAATCCAAGAGGTTATGCAACTTTTAAATCTACCCACCACAGCTTTAATATGCGTGCATCCCGAGATTTAGGACAAGAGATAAATTGGATAGATTCTTCTGCAATAGCAGTACAATCGTAATTTCTGGAGGAAAGAAACTATGTGTTCGCTAAGGTATTTCTGAATCGTCTTCGTTAAAGGCCCACTCCTTCAGCTTTTCAGCTAGTGATAGTGGCAATGGGTATTCGCACTCATCAGGAGTCCACCAGTGCAGTGCTCTGAGTTTGTGGGTAATTGCATGATGCAACTCAATTTTTTCGGGTGACGGGGTAGCGAAAATATTATGAGCGCGTGGCTGAGGAACCTTCCAGCCACTTAATGGTGATGGAACACGAGGAACATCTACACCCTTACGTCGAGATGAATAAGCTTGAAAACGACTCATATTCCTTCGCTGTGCATTGCTAGTTCTGGGTTTTCGAGCGATGCTCAGTACAGTTTGAGTAAATGATGTCTCTTCGAGGTCACAGGCTTGTGGAACAAATATTCCCCCAGCAAAAGACGCAGTCTCTTCCTCGAAGTTCTCTGAATCCATTGGCAGACCGTATCCAGTAGGGACTTCGTGATACATCCCATCACGAATACGAATGAGATGAATCTTGGTGGTAGGTGGATGGTCAGGATCAAATTGACTGTCTTGCAACCATTGCCAATATCGACGGGCGTTCTGAGCATGGGCAAATAGGTAAATATCATCAGCGCTGGAATACATTAAGCTTAGTTGACTTAACATAGTGTTGATGACTTGCTCCGTTTTCCCTGATTGATTCTTAGCTGCTTGGGCATGGGCCAATTTACAAATTGCGGCAGGCATGGACAGAAACTCTAGACTTCTCTCCGGCAGCAGAACACCAACCTCATTCTTGTGGATACAGACCAAAACTGGTTCATTGAAGCTTTTTGAGGCTGTCTTATTATTGCGACTGATGATATAAAAACCAGCATAGACCGTGTTATCAATGCTGCTTGCCTCTATGCTGTCAGAATTCACTTCTGATAATGGGATATTTTGGTCAAAGGGCAAAATGGCGTCTAAAATCGCACTCAATGCAGGATTATCAAGATCCTTGACCTCTTTGGTCTCGTGCCCCACTTCATCGCTCACCTCTGTGGAGACAATGCACTGCGGAACAAGATTATATTTTGGTAGTTGAGATTTTAAGTGGGATTTCGGATCACGCCCATCACGATAGCTAGGATGTTGTTTAGAAAGAATTTCAATGATGATTGGAGTCGGTTTATTTGGTTGGTTTTGCTGACCAAATTCTTTAATATGCTGAAGGTTGGGGATGCTCCGATTATTCCGCTTTTCTTCCACAATAGGATCTGATAGTCCTTGTAACGGACGAAAATCTAGCTTCAGGCTGTTTCCGAAGTAGTGCTGAGCGACCTTCTCCAAAGCTGCTTGAACCTCTTCTGTACAGCAGCAAATCAGATGCGTCTGGCTGTCTATACGCTCTTTGAGAAAGTTTTTCACAGATTGATCAAGTTCAGGTAGCTTACCCTGCGACGGCTTCTTGATTTCTGGATTAGACTTAAATCTCTGTTGAAGGTTGGATTTAGTCTCTCTAGAAATAGACAGCTTCTTCCACGGCTGAGTCAAGCTGACACTCGACGGCAGCACTGCCTTAATCTGCTGGAGGAAGGCTCTCTCATCTGCGAACGGCACTCCTGTCCCCCATCCGGCTTTTTGGTGGCTGCGGGCAGGAATCAAAATGTCAGTGTGGTCTGTGTCAAGAAAGTTCAGTGGACTGGCCAGCACATCTGCAATAGCAGGAAGCCTCACAGTTAGGCGTTCTAGAATCCTAAGTATTCGCTGCCTTTTCCATTGAGGAACATAGTCATCCTCTTCTTGGCGGTAGTTAGCTTCCAGACTAGTGAATGCGTTAGGATCTTGAAGATTATAGTCACCTAGCCAGGGTTGCGATCTCCTCACGTAGCAGTGCGTCGTTCTCTTCTTTAGCCGGATACCCGATTCTTCCTTCTGCTTGACGATCCAGCGTTTCATTTTGAAATGCAGGTTTATTTTCCGGGTGTCCAGGTCACTCTGGGTGGAGAGAATGACAGCAACTGATGTCCGATGATTGTGGATTCCTCGAAATGGGGGCCAGGAGACTAACTCAACTGTATTGCTACTGCGTCCTGGACCGAACAGGTGGATGTTCCCCTAATTGGTATTGGTGCTGGGTGAGCTGTAGTGCAAGTGCCCATGCAGGTGCCCAATACTCCTGATCCGTTGCAGTAACTTTAGACCAACGAAACTGCTCTGGTCTGCAATATGGCATCAGTGCTGCGTGTGCTGACTCTGGATAGCAAACCTCAACCCACTTTCTAAAGATCAAGGCAAGGGCCTCTGGCTCAATCAGTTTAGAGGCTAAAAATGCTTGAGGGTTAGGCTTTTGATCTTTGCCAATTCTCAGACGGTTGATCGCTCGAAGTTGTGGCAGCAGTAACCGGAGCGTACCTAGAAGTGGAGTTGTCGGTGCCCTCTTCTTTGGCTCATCATAATGGGCCTCGAATTTCTCTAGATTGGGCAGCGGCATTGTATAGCCCGTAATCCCTTCGGTGAGCGTGTCGGTGTACTCAAGGGACAGAGGCTGAAAGTATTTGTATTTTGTGCTCAAAGCTTTACTCCAGTAACAAAATGGGTCAGTCGGTTCAGCGGATGGTAAATCGGGCCATACAGCGTCTCAATGATTGGGCTAGACTCTCCACCTTTGCTAATCGCATCTCCCAGCAGCGTGCGGACAGCGCGTATCACTGAGTTTTTCTCTGTATCACTAGCTGGATCGCCTTTTGCAGTATTGGGCATGAAAGCTGCATCGGTGAACCAAATCACGGTCGGACGTCCCCCACGGGTACTGCGTCCAATCAACTGAGTCAGGTTGACAGCTAGAGTCCAGACCAAGGGATCCTTGAGTGCAATATCTGCAATGGAATCTGGCAAATTAGAGAAAATCTGAGGAACTTCGAGAACCACATCTCGAACCTGTCGGGCACGTCTTTGCGTGACCTCAACAGCACGTCGGCCCATGATGTCAATGGTTTCTTTATTGACTGCGCTGACAACAACTTGATTATCGTCTGGACGAGGATGTTGTCTGACCACAATGACAATGCCGCCGAAGTATGGCTCTCCGCTATTGGGATGCATTAGGTTGACGGCACGAGAGATTGCACCCATCGGAGCAATCAGCAGTTCTTTACCGCCGTCTGGAAATTCGGTCAACTTAGAACGAGCCACTTGATCGTGGGATTTCCACTGACCATCAGCAACTACATAGGAGGCTTTATCCTGGTACGGATGCTTGAGCACGTTGTAGAAGGTCTCAGCCTCCGCATAGCTGTTAGTGACCAGCAGTAAATTTTTGCGATCAGCCCCAAAGCTAGTCTCTAAGTAGTCTTGGAACAGATCAATCAGTGCCTTGCTGTGCTTAGGAGAGCGGCACAGCCCAGAAACCATATGGCCAATATTTTCTGTGCGTCGTTCCCCCTGACTGCCCGAGATGAAAACGGGATTGCCTGCATCGTCTGAGACAGGGCAGTAGAAAAACTCACTGTCCTGGGCCACAGCTTTCCTTTTTCTAGAGGGAGGCTCAATCAACAGTGTCGGTGGCAATTGAACATGGAAAGGATAGGATTGAGCTTGCGTCCCCGAATAGCTGGTTGCGGAGGTCAGCAAGAGGTTCGCTGGGGTCATGCCATCCACATTAAATATTGAGTACCACTGACTTAGCAATGCTCTACCTACCGCGATACCGCGAAAAATATTGAGATGTCCTTGCGTAAATTGGGCGCTCGTTACGGAACCCACTGGAGAATTAGGTAGCAGTCCGTTGAAGTCTCGGGGGGGTGTGATGGGTAAGGTTGATTCCAGGGACAAATCAGCACGCTGTCTCGCGGAGATATGCTTGCCCAACGCTCCTAAGACGTGTGCGGAGTAGATTGCGAGCTGCAGCAACGTCGCCAGATTAATGATAAAACAGTCAGAATCAGTAGAGGTAGGTTCCAACGTAGCTAAATCAGTATCCCAGCGTGTTGTGAGGATAAAGTCTTCGCAGTAGGGATGGGGGACCGCCGTCAACAGATCACCAGCTAGAAGTACACCTGATACTCGCGCCAGACTCTCAACCAGCCTTCGATCAGCAGATTCAAGTCCTGTTAGATCGGGCTGTACAAGATTATCTTGCACCCGCTTAAAAAGCTCACGATAGCGCTCGTAGCTACGTTCACGTTTGTTAACGGTCTGCTGCCGTACTTTATGAACACTTCGTTCCACATGGGCTAGTCCCGACAGGTGTTTCGCCAGCTTGTCGAAGAGAGTCCAGGCACTAAAGATCCTTCCTTCCCGTGTGTAGGCTTGTAGTAACCTCTCGATGGCTTGCTTCGAAGATTTACCCTTCAGACTTTCGGCAATATTCCGTATCAAATACATGAGAGCACCGATACTACGATTAGCGAGATGCCGCTGATCTTCTGAATACTCTAGATAAGGGTCGTTCAAAACTCCAGGTACAACAACTTCACCTTCCAGAGGACCTGTTACGTGCTGATGAGCTTCTGTTCTTGTCCACGTATCTACAGTCTTAAAAGACGCCAGTGCAACGGTTGGGTAAAAAATTTCATCCAGCTTGGGCTGAGCTAGGTCCACTTCGTCAATGATGAATAAATCAGTGGTCAGGGCAAGATACTCCAACATGGTGAGGTTCTCAGCCAAGTCATGACTGGCCACTCTCTTGTGAATAAAACCTGGCAGAGTCCCAACAATGAGCTGTGCCTCTTTCAATTCGTCAGCATTGATATGTCGGGGGCAGATAGGTACCAATGGACAGTCAAATTTCTTCTCGGCCTTGTCTTGAAGCTTTTGAAAGCATGGAGGTCGGCTGCGTTGCCCCTCTGCGGGTTGGGGAATGCTTGGGTCAGCTAGGGCATAAAGTGGACAGGCTTGACTTAACCATCGAAAGCCAGGATGCGTAAAGGGCTGCTGTGAATTACTGAACATCACAGCCTGATTTAAACGACTGAGATGTTTGTGTCGCTCTGATTCACCGATAACGGGTACTGCCCGAATGCCAATCTTCTGAGCAAACTCTAGCCAATCTTGAACTTCGCCGACGCTGTTGGTTGCGATCGCAACCCGCTTCCCTCTCTCTATCAACAGGGCCACTAAGCAATCAATTAGAGTGGATTTTCCGCTTCCAGTTGGTCCCAGGATATGGGCCTGACCATTAATGCAGATAGCCGTTGCGATCTCATCGTTTTGAATATCCCGATATACAGATTGCTGCAAAACAGCTCCCGCATCATATCCAATCTGAGATTGTAGAGCTGTGCCTTGCGCAAATAAGTCAGTTAGCTCAACCTGGATGGAGTCACAACTGCTTGAGGTGTCGATGTTCGGGACACTAGAAACGTATGACGCACCAATGGACGCCAGCGTTGCCGGAATGCGGATATTTCGTTGCAGCTTTGGATTGAGATTGAATGTATATTCTCCAACCGGAGCAGGTTTATATTCTTGCGTGAGAAAGTGCAGTGGGTCTTCCGTCAATACACGTTCATAGGTGGTATAGCGCTCAAGAACCCTGTTTCTGGTAGGCGTGATTGTATTTGCATCGTAGTCAATGTCGAACCCAAGCCAGCTTGAGATTGGACTTTCAGCCAGTTCGTCATAGGCGCGCAGGGCTAGCTCCCAACTAATGGAACTCTGAAACTCCGATGCTAAGTGGCGTAGATGCGTCAGAATATGCCACTGATCGTTTGTGATCCCAGGTTCGCGGTACCCTTGCAGCAACCAATGAGCCTTCTCAATCGGCTGATGGGGGAAGTAAGTAAGCAGTGCATACAGCAATAGCTCTGTACGGATAAAAACTGAAACCTTCGGCAACCCAATGCCTGAAAACTTTCGTCTGAGAGATACTAGCCAGGTTGTCCTATCCCTCACAACAATGCCCTCTTCGCCTGCTTGACTAATTCTGACTCTGAGAGTATAGGAGGCTCTCCGACATACTGAGCCTCAATCGTTGCTTGATAGGCGAGGTTGTTCCAGCGATAGTCAGGGACGATAAAAAAAGATGTCGACTGTCCAATATCAGGAATCTCATCTTGCCCCAGCGTGTGAACTAGCTTTGTAGCGCTCCCCCAGTCTTTGGCGTCGACGGCCCAAATCTCTCCGTTTGGAAAGGTTACTTTCAGGTCTGCTTGATCAAGCTGTGGCCACAGTTCGACTGTCAAGCCCATATCCTGCAAAGTTTTTGCTAGGCGCAACTCCAGAAGAGAAGGTCTAATCAAGCAAATCACTGTGTCCTCTATTGGTGCTCTGCTCACTTCTTCTGTTAGGGGTTTGCAATAGCCAAGCTCTGCAGCCGCACAATCCAAGTAACCGCCACAGGTTTTACAAAGCGGTAGCGTACTGGACTGTGGCGGGGCTTCCCGGTATGCCTGCATGAGAAAATCCTGCACAGACTCTATTTCTGGGTTGTCCGACCGAAAACGGGCAATCTCAAATTCCGAGGGAAAGGGATGCTCAGCAATAAAGCGACGGATAGATACGTAAACACTGTCAGGTAGGCTGAGTCTTCTAATTTCATTCATCAGGTCGAGAATGTAGCTTTGATTTTGATCTCGCTCAAGATTTAAGGCATATTCACTGGCCCATGCTTCGCATTCCTCAGACGGTCGCGATAGTTCTTCAATCAGCGGCTCACCTGGGAAATCAACCAACTCAGCAAAATCAGGGTCTATTGCTTCTGTTGATTTGCGGGCAGCCTCAATCAAGCAGAGGATAGAGGGGTGCTTCATTTTCCTGCCTTTCGGTTCATCACCCTGCAGTAGCCATTTCAGGCTCAATGATTGGAAGGCTTCGTATAATGGCTGTGGGAATGGCTGAGCCGCATCAACGATGTATGCAGGCTGACCATGATTGATGCGATCGCAGACAGTCACGAGCCCCTTACACAGCTTAATAAATAGAATTTCTTTTGGATTGAATTGTTTATACATTTGCCCTTGAGACGATTATCAAGTGTCTACAGCATTGCTTTCCGTCTCACAGATCGATGCCAACATCAGCACTATACCTGCTAGGCTTTTATGGGATTTGATGAGTTAGATTACTTTAGTACAAATTTACTAAAATAACAAGCTTTCTCGTTGTGGAAACCTATATTTGCAATAACAATGCAACCTAGAAAATCTACCTTTTATGTATCAATAGACAGAGCTAGACAATGCATAATCTTTCCATTCAGCTACCTGATGATGTTTTTGCCACTTTACGTAAAGATCCTGAAGAGCTTGCACAAGAGATGCGAATTGCGGCTGCTGTGAAATGGTATGAGCTTGGGGAAATTTCCCAAGGTAAAGCTGCCGAGATCTCTGGTTTAAATCGGGCAGAATTTATTAACGCTTTAGTTCGGTATAAGGTTTCACCTTTGCAATACACAGCAGAGGAATTGATTGATGAACTTGCAGATGCCAATTGAGAGGGTTGTCGTTGATGCCTCTCCCTTGATTATTCTGTTTAAAGGTCAGCTAGAACAGCTCTTGCCCAAGCTATTCAACGAAATTATCGTACCGGCCGCTGTTTGGGAAGAAGTAACTGATAGCAAAGAGGATATTGCAGCACGGGCATTACCAACCACGTCATGGGTTAAACGACTGGAGCTTTCGGAAATTTCTGGTGAAATTTTCGCCTGGGGATTAGGTGCTGGAGAGTCAGAAGTCTTGAGTTATGCATTTAACCACCACCAATACTGGGCTATTGTTGATGACAAAGCAGCTCGTCGCTGTGCGAAGACCTTGAGAATCCGAACATTAGGAACAGGAGGTCTTCTTGTGCTGGCAAAACGTAGAGGGGTGATTCCATCAATCATCCCAGCGTTGAAAGCCATTGAGTGTGCTGGTCTGTGGCTATCGCAAGATGTAATCAAATTGCTAATGCAGCAGGCAGGAGAGGATGATTAATCCTTTAAACGCTCACCCCTTCTAATTCTTCATCCGTTAGCTCGTACAAGGCTCGGAGTTGATCCAAGGTATCTTGATCAGGACTCCAAAATCCTCGACCCTGCGCCTCCAGCATTCTGCCTACAATATTGCGAAAGGCTTCGGGATTGGCTTGGCGAAGTTTTTCCGCCATCTCAGCATCCAATGCATAGGTATCTGCAGCTTGGTCATAGACCCACCCTTCCTGGAAATCAGCAGTGCCACCCCAGCCAATGAGTGCCGTCATCCGCTGAGAAATCTCGTAGGCCCCGCCAGAGCCTTGATCCGCCATTGCATCTGCCCATTTAGGATTGAGAAGCTTAGTTCGGTACTCCATCCGCAACAGCGAATCTAAATCACGAGGGGTCGTGTCTTTGGAGAAACTTTCAACAAAATTGGCTTTGACCTTGCTGCCCCGCTGTTGCTCCGCTGCTAACTTCAGACCACCTGTATTCGCATAATATTCCTGAATATCCGTCAAACCATATTCCACAGAGTCAATTTCTTGGACGATTTGCTCTGTACTCTTCAGTAAGGTTTGCAGAACCTCAGGGCGGGCTTGGCCTTTGTCATTACGACCATAGCTAAAAGCATTCCGATCGCTCCAGGTTTGCCCCAACTCATCCGAAGATTCCCAGTTGGAGTCCGTCACCCGGTCATTGACCAAAGAGCCAAAATCCCCGGCAGGGTTAGAAAAGAGACGAGCAGAGACGTTCTCGACTCCCTGCTCTTTCAAGGCTAGGGCATGTTTGCGAATAAAGTTCTGGTCTGGGGGTTCGTCTGCTTCCGCCGCTCGTAAGAACAGGTCATCCAACAGCTCAATAATATTGACAAAGCTATCTCGGAAGATGCCAGACAGATTCGCCAAAACATCTACACGGGGGTGATCGAGCTGATCTAAGGGCGTCAGACCATAGCGAACAATTCGTCCTGTCCCTTCTTTAATCGGTTCTGCCCCCACGAGTTCTAGAAGAATACCGATGGATTCCCCGCGAGTCTTAATGGCATCTAATCCCCACAGCATCACGGCGACGGTTTCTGGGTAGCTGCCTTTTTCTTCCAGGTTTTGCTCCAATATCTTACGAGCAATCTCCCGACCTCGCTCATAGGCGGCAGGGGAGGGCATCCGATAGGGGTCAAGGGCATGGATATTTCGTCCTGTGGGTAAGACCCCGGGACCATCACGGAGCAAGTCTCCACCAGGGGCTGGGGGTACGTATTCTCCGTTTAAGCCCCGCAGTAAGTTGGTGAGTTCATCCCCAGTTTGGGCCAGTAGACTCCGGATTTGTAGGGCTTCTTCCAACTTAGGCGTACTGCCATTGAGTTCAAACCGTTGGCGAATTTGATCGGATTCTTCACCCGTAGCAACGGCTGCGATCTCATCCTCTGGTAACTCTTCTCCAAAGTAAGCCTGAAGGTAACTTTCCAGCTTTTCAGCATCGGGGGATTCCCCTAGTACATGCAGCCCAGAAGAGAATAACCGCGTTTCTAAAACTTGCAGATATTCATATAGCTCCACTAGATAGTGGTTAAAAGCGTCGGCACTAAACATGCGGGCATTCTCAGGGGTAAATTCAATACCCAACTGCTTGGCTTCCTGGAACGGACAATCTGCATCAATTCCCGCATCAATAATCTTTTTGCAGATGGCCTCCCGCAGCACCGCATTTTTTTCTGGATCTTCTCGGTATTCCTGGATCAGATCGCGCAAGGCGGCTAGCTCTTTGTAGAGTTCAGCTCGACCATAGGGTGGGACATTATGGGAGATCAAAACGCCATATCCTCGACGCTTTGCCAAGATCGACTCCGAAGGATTATTAGCCGCATAGATATAGAGGTTAGGAATGTTCCCCAACAGCACATCCGGCCAGGAATAGCCGGTATTCCCCAGGGGGCTGCCGGGGAGCCATTCGACGGTGCCGTGCATGCCAAAATGAATCACCCCATCGGCTTGGAAGCCATTTTGCAGCCATTTGTAAAAGGCCGCATATTGAGGATGAGGCGTTAAATCCCGCTCAAACATCAGACGCATGGGGTCACCGGATAAGCCTAGCGGCGGCTGCACACCAATCCAGACATTCCCCATCTGAATGCCGCCGACGCTAAATTCCTCGCCATTAGTCTTAATCCCCGTCCCCGTTAGGGAGTCCCACTGCTTTTCAATCCGATGGGTCAGCAAATATCCCAGCCACCGTTCCAGCTGGCGGACATTGACGGAGGTGCTTCCAGCATGACCATTCATCTGGGCTGGATCGACTAAGCCATTATCTGCTTCCCGCACCCAGTTGACGATTTCTTCGCCATCTTCTGGTAAATCTCCCACGTTATAGCCTTGGGATTTTAGGGATCTGAGCAGACTTAAGAGAGATTTCGGCACATTCAGTAGCGCTGCAGTTCCAGTCGCCCCGTATCCCGGTGGAAATCCATAGAGGAGAATGGCTAACTTCCTATCGGCTATTGGTTTCTGGCGGAGGGCAATCCACTGTTTCAGCCGTCCGGTGAGGCGATCGACCCGTTCGGGCACAATGTAAATATCATTACCAACCAGCCCACCTAGGGGAATCGTATCAATGGCGCCATCGAGTTCGGGCAGGGCATAGAGCACCACACTCTGCAATCCACCGATTCCTTGGCGAGTCCAGGAATAAATATCTTGAATTAGCAAAGGGGCGGCAACCAGATAAGGCACATTCTTGGCACTGAGAATCTGCTTGGCCACGGCCACTTGCCGTCCCGCTTCCATCGATCCTGCGGGACCGCCGACGAGGGGGAAACCAATTGTCGAGACAATCGCATCTACCTCCGCTGCCTTTTCAGACAAAGACAGAATTTCCTTGGTGCCCTGTTGCCGTTGATCCTGTTCGTGGCGGGTGGTCATTAAATCCCGCACGGCCACATGGCCTTCCACCCCGTTAATAAAGATGGGCAAAGGAATCAGCCCCGCTTCCTCAAATTTACGAATCATCTGGGGAATATAGGGCTGTTTAGTGATTACATGCTTGCGATACAGCAGAATCCCGACAACGGGGGGCTGGGCAAAGTGAATATGTTGGGTTGTGGAGGTTGCTCCCGCTTTCCAAAGGAAGGGCAGCCGATTAATTTTGTACCAGTCCAGGTAGTCTTGGGGAGATTCAAAATACCCTTCATAGTCTGGATGGAGCAGACCAATATTAGGGGTCTCGATGGGGGGTGGAATTTCCGCGTTGAGGGGTAGGTTGAGATATTTCTCGGCCAGGGTCCAGCACATGGCGGCCACATTCTCAGGACCACCCGCATTCCAATAGCCGTAAATAATCAACCAGTTCCGTAAGTCTTGGACCTTTTTACCGGGCACATACTTGAGCAGCTTAGGACCGACTTTGAGAAAGCTGATATACCCGGCGAGTTTGTCTTCTTCTTTACCACTGCCAAATTTATCCAGGATGTATTTGACGGGCTTGGGCATCCCTTTGGGCTTCTCGCCAATCACAAACTTGCCCAACTGGGTCAGGCTCATCAGTTCCAACGCTGATTCAAATACCAAGCGGATGGGAATATCCTGCACTCGCTCCCGTAGCCACAGCACTTGATCGTAATCGAAGACTAAGCTGCTAAAGAAGACATCCGCTCCTTGCAAGGCGGCGGTGACGGCTTCTGGGGCAGCGTTAATATCGCGATCACTAAATATCCGCACCTCCAAACCCGGACAGCGAGCTTGTGCCAGCTCGGCCGCTCTGATATATAAGTCGATATTAAAGGATTCAAATCCCGCAATCAGAACAATCCGTGCCATCGGTGCAGCCTAAAATCGGTTGAGGTCTCTTCCTAAATCTTAATGATCTTTCAGAGATAGATTCAAACTTATTCAAAAAATCTACGTTTGACGATGCAATATCCAGTTGTAATTCATAAAGATACTGATAGTGCCTATGGGGTAACCGTTCCCGATCTGCCTGGATGCTTTTCGGCTGGAGATACGATGGACGAAGCCATGAGCAATGTGGTTGAAGCTATTGAATGCCATGTTGAGGGGCTACTGCTTGAGGGAGAGGATATTCCCCTCCCTCAGCCGATGGATATTTACTACGATAACCCTGACTATGAAGAGGGAATTTGGGGCGTCGTGTCGGTTGATCTCTCCAAACTGTCGGGCAAAGCCACGTGGATCAATATCACCATCCCTGAACGGATTTTAAGCAAGATTGATACCCAGGTTGCTGAAAGTGGCGGTAATCGATCCAGCTATCTTGTGAACGCTGCCTTGGCATATATACGCAACGATCTGGTCCCTACAAAGTCTGAACGTTAGAGGAGTAAACCAGCCGGGCCGAGCAGTATGGCAATCGCAACTCCCAGAATTGAGCCCACTATCACTTGCACAGGGGTATGACCTAAAAGTTCTTTGAGGCGGTCTTCATTGAATTCGGGATGCTCTTGAAACATTTCATCCACAATTTGATTGAGGACCTTGGCTTGTTTTCCTGCGGCCTGACGCACGCCAGCAGCATCGTACATGACGATGATGGCAAAAACGGTTGCGATCGCAAACTCAGTACTGTCCCACCCCTGAACTTGCCCCACACAGGTAGCTAAGGTTGTCACCGAGGCAGAATGGGAGCTAGGCATACCTCCCGTTTCTACCAACACTCGGAAATTGATTTTGCCATTTTGAATCAGATCAATAATGATCTTGAGACCTTGAGCAATCAAACTCGCCGCAAGGGAAACCAGCAAGACCTGGTTATGGAGAATATTGCCAAAATCCTGCATATCTATTGTCGAAACTTGGACCAGGAGAGCATTGACAGCATCTAAGATTGACGAGACGTAATGAAATCAGCGAGGGCCTGTAACGGGGCTGACTGTTCTCCGTAAACCGCTAACTCTGCTTTCGCTTCTTCGATTAAATGTTGGGCTTGTCGCTTAGACTCCGGAATGCCCCAGAGACTGGGATACGTCGCCTTCTGGGCCGCCACATCTTTACCGGCAGTTTTGCCCAGCTTTTCGCTAGTGGCTGTTACATCCAACACATCATCAATAATTTGGAAGGCCAGACCGATATTACGCGCAAATTTAGAGCACCGGTCCAAGAGGTCTTGATTCGCCCCTGCCAGCTCAGCTCCCGACAAAACTGAAGCTTCTAGCAATGCCCCGGTTTTATGGGCATGGATAAAATTCAAGGTCGAGAGGGTCACGTCTTCTGCACCTTCTGACTCCAGATCAACGACCTGACCGCCCACTAAACCCGTCGCGGCCACTGCATGGCCCAGGCGAGCAACGACTTTCAACACCTGTTCAGGGGGAACCTGTTGGGTCTGAATCGCTACATGCTCATAGGCATAAGCTAATAACCCATCCCCGGCCAGAATAGCGATGTCTTCCCCATACTTTTTGTGGTTGGTGGGTTTCCCTCGGCGGAAGTCATCATTGTCCATGGCGGGTAAATCATCATGGATGAGAGACATGGTATGGATCATTTCCAGGGCGCAGGCCGTGGGCATGGCCATCTCAATGGTGCCACCAGCCAGTTCACAAGCCGCCAAACACAAAATGGGGCGAAGGCGCTTCCCTCCTGCCATCAAGGAGTACCGCATGGCCTCATAAATTTTTTCGGGGTAGACCACGGGAATAGAGGCATCTAAGGCGGCCTCCACAAGTTCTCGCCGCTGAGAGAGATAGTCTACAAGGTTAAAGTTGGAGGGGGTTGGAGCAGACAAATCTTGAGTTGATGAGGTTTTCTGAGGGTTTTCAGCGGATATCATCCTGGTGATCCTTCGTGATCTTTGACGATGAAATGGTCACCCTAAGTCGGGCAAAAAAAGCCCACTAGTTGTTGAAAGCAGTGATTCAATGCGATCTCAACCATGAGGCTAGTTCAACTATTGTATGATCCTTTGTGCCGTTGCCTAAAACTCCACACGGTATTCTCCAAAAGCATGGATACGGTCATGGGACCGACGCCTCCCGGCACCGGGGTAATCAATGAACTTTGAGACTGAACTGAGGCAAACTCCACGTCTCCTACTAAGCGGGCTTTCCCTTCAATTTCTTGGCGGCTTATCCCCACATCAATCACCACAGCTCCGGGTTTAACCATATCCGCCGTAATCAGTCCAGGCTTGCCGACAGCCGCCACCAACACATCCGCAGTGCGGGTAACCGCAGCCAAATCAGAGGTGCGAGAATGGGCCATCGTCACCGTGGCATTGGCTGCCAACAGCATCAAAGATACGGGTTTGCCTACCAAAATACTGCGGCCAATAACAACCGCATGCAGACCGGACAGCTCCACATCATAGGCTGCTAATAATCGCATCACCCCCGCAGGGGTACAGCTGCGCAATCCTGCCTCACCTCGCACTAATCGCCCTAAGTTTAGGGGATGTAAACCATCTACATCTTTATCTGGATCAATCTCATACAGTAGTGCTGTGGAATCCAAATGGGAAGGCAGAGGCAACTGCACCAAAATGCCATCGACTTGAGGATTCGTATTTAAGTCATGGATGGTTTGCTTCACTTCTTCAAAGGTCACCTCCGCAGGGAAATGGTGACCAAAAGAAGCAATCCCTAACCGTTCGCAGGCCCGTTCTTTATTTCGTACATAGGCTGCACTCGCTGGATTATCCCCCACCATCAGAACGGCTAATCCAGGTGGGCGACCGATTTCGGTTTGCAAGGTTTGAATTTGGGCAGTCAGCTCCCCTTGAATTTTTTGGGCTAGTCCCTTGCCGTCCAGCAGCTTGGAAGACTCAACAGCCATCGGTAACGTCCTTCAGATGCAGTTAAAAGTGCTTCTCGATTGTATCGGCTTACCTTAGAATTCGGGATAGTCTTAACCTAAGGGGCAACGTTACAGTTTCATCTGGCCCTTTGCACTCAAGAAGTCGTGCCCAACTATGTCTGAATCTATTGATATTGGCGATCGCATTCGTATTGTTTCCCTCCCCCCCTATGTCAAAACGGCAGAGCCGATGCCCATGTTGCGGCCTCCAGATGTCATCCGCGTTGGTGAAGAAGGCACGGTCCTCAGCCGAGAACCTGGGGATTACTGGAGCGTGCGCATGGAGAATGGGGCTTATTTACTCAGCAGTCAATATTTAGAAAAAGTAGACGCCGACTAGGAGGGAGTCAGCCACGGCTGCACCGCAGCTTCTGAACCCACTAGGGAAATATAGGAGGGGTGGAGGTGCTGACAAGCGGCTTGGTAAACGGTTTCAACATCTAGGCTCTCGATCTGTTTTGGGAAAGTCTGATCGTAGTGGATGCCTAATCCCAACGCTTCGTACCAGCCCATCAGGTGGGCCAATTGAGCATTACTTTGCTTACCCAATACATATTGGCCAAGAAGCTTACTTTGGGCAGCTTCTATTTCCTGATTAGAGAGGGGCTGTTGACGAAGGCGATCGATTTCCGCTTGGAGTTTCGTCAGTGCGATCGCAGTATTATCCGCAGCAGTCCCCAAATACACCACAAAATGCGAAGGCCCGAGACGAGTCGGATAAAACCCCGACACCTCATAGGCCAGTCCCTGCTGTTCACGCAGTTCCACAAATAAGCGGCTAGACAGGCCATTACACAGGTAGGTGTACAGCAACTTCAATGCTGCATAGTCTGCTCCCAGTACCGAAGGGGCTAGATGGCCCAACATAACAATACTTTGCTGGGTCGGTTGAGAGATAACCGAAAGATTAGATTCAGTCGTTAAGGCAGGCTTCGCTGCTGGCTGTAAAGCTTGTGGCGGAGGCAACTGCTGTTTAGGTGCAGACCAATCTCCAAACACCTGCTGGCAATACCTCACCGCCTCGGCCGCCTTTAAATTTCCCGATAGGCTAATCACCATATTGTCAGGCCGAAAATAGGTCTGATGATACTGGTGGAGATCGGTGGGCTGAAGTTGAGCAATCTGATCAGGATCACCTGGCCCTGTCTGGGTATAGGGATGCCCTGGGGGAAAAAGGGACTGCCGCAATCCCTTTAGTGCCAAGGTAAAGGGCTGCTCTTGCTGCGACCGAATGGACTGCAGCGCCAACCGCTTTTCCAACTCCACTTCCGGCTCAGGGAAAGAGGGCGTTCGAAGTAACTCAGCCGCCAGGGTCAAGATATCCAAGAAGTCCTCAGAAACGGTTTTCAGACTCAGTAAAAAATAGTCGGGCGCCCGTTCTACCCCTAAACTGGCTCCCACCGATTCCACCTGCTCCGCAATTTCCGCAGAAGAGAACCGATACGTACCTTTGGTTAAGGTTGCCGCCACCAAGTAAGCTAATCCAGACTGGTTCACGGGTTCGCGGGTACTACCGGCCCCGACAAAGATGCGTGCCGCAACAATATCGGCAATGGGGTTTTCGGTCACTAAAACCACCAAGCCATTGTCTAACTGAAATTTCTGACAGAGCAGACCAGACGTAACAGGCACCGAGGTCAGGGGAGAGGGAAGAGGCAGCATTCAGAGGGATTCAAAGAGAGCAGGGTTGCAATGTCGTAATGGCGTAATTGTTTGGGGATAGGTATTGTTGAACCAGGTTTTGCAAGTGTTGAGGTTCAAGAGCCTGAATCAGCTGGGGATAAGCCAAGGCTTGTTCCAATTCGCCCAATATACTGTAATACCCGTATAATCCGGCCAACTGATTGACCATTTCCGTGCCAAATGTAAAGTCATTGACCACCAACTGTTGGCACCGATGCAGCTCTGTCTCAGAAATGCAGGATTCTCCTAGCTGATAGAGATACTCTCTAATTACCGTTTCCACCCCCTCTAGGTACTGGGGATCTAACCAAACGGAGATGGTGAAACAACCCCCTTCTCGCTGGAGGAAGAATTCACTGTGAATATCATAAGCCCAGCCCCTTTGTTCTAATAGATCGGCCACCAATTGGGAGGTTCGTCCGCCAGTCAATAGCACCGACAACAGATCCAACCCGTAACCCTGCGCAGACGCACTAACATCAGGTCCTAACCAAGCCATGGTCAACCGCGCTTGGTCAATCCCAGGGGTTTCCATCGCATGGCAACTGCGTTGGCTCAAAGGTATCAGGGGGCTGAGGGGTGGTGGTTTTCGACCCAAAAGAGCTTGAGGCCAATCACAATGCTTCTGGACCAAGTCAATGGCTTGTTCATGGGTCAGATCACCCACCAGAACGATCGTCATATTGTCCGGCTGATAGAGCCGATGGTGAAAATCTCGCGTATGGGCAGCAGACAGCAGGGGAGGGAGTTCGTCAAACCCCAGCACGGGACGACCATAGGGATGGTGAGAAAATAACAGTTGACGAGCCGATTGATAGACCACCCAGTCGGGATTATCATAAGCCTGATCAATTTCGGCACAGATAATGTCTTGTTCCTGTCTAAACTCTGCTTCAGGAATCGTTGCATGGATGAGGAGGTTCACAAATGGGGCAAAGCAGGCTTCGAGCTGATCGGCCAGGGTGACGATATAGAAATGAGCGTAGTCATACCCCGTCGCCGCATTAACGATGCCCCCTTGTCGCTCTAGTAACCGGTCTAGATACTGGGGAGCAACCGTTTCAGTCCCCTTAAAAATCATATGCTCTAACACATGCGCTAACCCGGGTACGGATTCAGGTTCTGAGGTTACCCCTGCCTTCACCCAAATATCAACGGCGACCACTGGGACTAAGGGAATGTATTGGTGTACAACGGTTAATCCATTCTCCAATCGGGTTTGATTGACGGGATACGCTTGAGCTGCCCCAATGGCCTGGGCAGAATCTTGGCTCTCAAAAGGATTGTGATGAAACCACATCAACCAGAGTTAGGGCATTGGGGACAAGGAAATAAACGTTTTTAAAGTTCCAACGAGTTTTTATCAGCAAGACTAAGCTCTGGAGAAGAGAACAATCTGCTCGTCGTTCCAGTACGATTTTGTGAGAGGTTACTATATACCCCCAGTCTACAAGACGTTAGGGAATCCTGTTCCTCAGCCCCTCTCTGTCTTTCCACCTTTCCGGCGCTTCCACCCATGTCGAATACTCAAACATTAACGATTCAGGTTCCCGCTACAACCGCCAATATTGGTCCAGGTTTCGACTGTTTAGGAGCAGCCCTCTCCCTCCATAATCGCTTTCAATTTACGCTCCTTTCCGATCCCTCTGAGTCGCCCCGGATCCAAGCCACGGGACACGGGGTAGATCAATTGCCGACGGATGATCAAAATCTGGTTTATCGAGCGTTTGCTGCAACGTATCAACATCTAGGCCAAACGCCTCCCGCCATCCAAATCGATATCCATTTAGAGATTCCCCAGGCTAGAGGGTTAGGCAGTTCAGCCACGGCGATTATTGCCGGTCTAATCGGAGCAAATGAACTGGCGAACCAGCCTTTAGATCAATCGGAATTATTACAGTTGGCCATTAATCTGGAGGGTCATCCAGATAATGTCGTACCCGCTATGTTGGGAGGCTGCTGTCTGGCTGCCGAGACCAACGACCGATGGCAAATCTGTTCGATCGATTGGTCCCCTGAGGTGGTTCCCATTGTTGCGATTCCCGATTTTGAGCTAAAGACGGATCTCGCTCGCAATGCCTTACCCGACACTTGTGGTTATGGCGATGCGATTTTCAATATGGCCCATCTTGGCTTTTTGCTAAAAGGGCTAGAACAGGCGGATCCAACCCTGCTCAAAACTGCGCTAGAAGACAAGTTGCACCAGCCCTATCGACTCAAGTTAATTCCTGGGTATAGGGATGCCTACCAAGCGGCTCAAGATGCTGGGGCCTATGGTTTGGTGATCAGTGGTGCAGGACCGACATTGCTGGCCCTAGGGAGTCGTGAATCAGCAGATGCGATCGCATCTACCATTCGCAATCAATGGCAAACAGCCAATCGGTCAGTAAAGACTCAGGTACTCAAGATAGATAGACAAGGGGCTATCGCTCAGTTCACCTAAATCATTGCCCTCAGCCTCTACCCTCTACTGACGCCACTAGATACTGCTTAGTTCTTAATGCCGTTGGCAACAACACCTAGGATAGGAATCTGAGCAATTTCCAGCATACGAAGGCTTTCCTTCAAGAGGCTTCTGGGAACGCTGCCTAGATGGGCAACCACCATTAAGCCATCTGTTTGAGGTGCAATAATGGTTGGATCTGCCAGGTTGAGGGGTGGGCAGTCATAGATAACTAAATCAAACTGTTCGGCAAACACACCCATCAGCTTCTGCATCTTTTGAGACGCCAAGATGCGGGTTGGATCCGATGGCAACATCCCTGCTGTCAATATAAAGAGGTTCTCGGTCCCAGGCAGCGGATGAATGGTGGACTGAAGATTACCTTCCGTCGCCATCAGGTCACTCAATCCAGGGCTGTTGGGTAAGTTGAGAACGCGACTAAGGCTGGGAGCCCGCAAATCAGCATCGACCAACAAGACTCGTCTTCCCATGGCCGCTGCGGCCTGAGCTAGGTGCATCGAGGTGGTGGATTTCCCTTCCTGAGGTGAGCAGGATGAAATAACCAGGGAAGAAATAGGTAAGTCAGGATTGAGGAGATGTAGTTGAGAGTAAAGGGATCGGAAGGCCTCTAAGAACGGTGAATAGGAGTACTCCGAAGCTTTCTTGTTATTGGCAAAATTACTCAAGTTAGCCAAAGAGAATTGCTCATTATTGAGCAGTGAAGGCTGTTCTTTTTGCTCAAGTAGCGCCAATCCAACTTCACTCTTTAGGAAGTCACTCTCTGAAGATAAGAAGGGCGTTTCTTCCAGCTGCTTTTGCTGTGGAATGATACCTAGGATTGGACGCTTTAATTCAGCCCGGAGATCCTGTAGGGAGTGAATGGCATCATTGGTTCGATCCAAGAGAATCGCAATACCTACACCAAGTAAAAGACCCAGCATTGTGCCTAGAGCTAAATCACGAGGTAGATTCGCGTTGCTCATGGTTGCAACAGAAGGTTCACCTAGCAACTCCCAAGGCACTTCATTCCGAGCCGCATTGATTAAGAGTTCCTCTCGTTTCTCCAGGAATTTGCGATAAGTATCATTGGCAATCTGAAGTTTCCGCTGTAGATTTTCATACTGGCGGGTGATGGCAGGCAACTGCCCCATCTTCTGTTGTAGAGAGGATTGGGCTCTCAAAATTCCCTGTCGTTTTGCTTCCAGAACTTGAAGCTGTACCGCAGCATCTACAAATTGTTGACTCATCCCCTTCCGCAGGGAGTTTTGATAAGGCAGCGCTGCTGTGTCGGGAATCGTACTAGATAGATTCCGGCCAAGGCTATTGCGGGCTGCCTGGTTGATGAGAGGCAACAGCTTACTACGCTGTTCCCGTAAGTCAACCACTTCCGGGTGATTACTGGTGAGTTCTGCCGACCGAATGGCGAGTTGAGACTCAATTTCCTGCAATTGCGTCCGCAATTTCTGATAGCTGGGAGACTCTGTCAGCACCGTGGCCGCTTCTGCACCGGATGGAGTCAACTTTAGTTGCTGTTGTAGGGTCGTATATAACTGCCGAGTCTCCATAAGCTGAATTTGATTTTCAGCTAGCTGGCCTTGAATTGCACCGGCCTGAGAGGAAACCTGACCACCAAACGTTGCCGGGTCTAGGAGCTGATACTGTTCACGGAACCGTTGCAGTAGCTGTTCAAATTGACGAACTTGACCTTCAGCTTTGGGGAGTTGCTGATCAACAAACTGAATCGCCCTTCTTAAGTTCGTTTGTCGCTCATTGACACTGTAATCGGTGTATTGCTGAGCTACTTCAGCGGCAATCACTTTCGCAGAGTCAGGATCGGCAGCATCAAGGGTCACTGACAATATCTTGGTGGGCGCTTTGTTTTCGGCAACCCGCTCAATCGTTAGGCTCTTAGCCAACTTTTTGTAGGACAAATTAGGATATTGGGGACTCAATTTATCCGCAATGGGTTGAAGAATTTGAGGACTCAGAAGAATTTGGATCTGCGTTGGATAATCAAGAACTGTCTGGGAAGCCTGAGCGTTTCCTAAGTCTTGCGCATTAACTGGGGTATTGTTACCACTAATCGCGGAAACAACTTCACTTTCAGCAGTAACAGGCTCAATCAAGAGTCGAAATTGACCTTGATAGGATGATGGCCGGGTACGGCTCCAGTAAAGGGTTGAAACCGCAACAGCAGCCGTCACTAAAACGACCACCGGGAAGCGCCGACGAATAGCTCCAAACAGCTGGCCAAGATTTAAGCCTCCTTCTTCTTCTACACCGGCTTGAAAAGACTGAGGAAGGAGAGTGAGCGATGGAGTTGGAGTTTCTTTGACGGTCTCCAATCGCTGTAATCTCGTCATTTTTGAGTTAGGGCTAGGTTTCATCGCCTTTTAGGGGGGGTAAGTAAAGAACTTAAACTAATGCCAAACTTTCACATAGCCTGAGTTTCAAGTCAGACTGCAGATACCAAGGAATGAGGGATTAGTAAAATTTCACATATCTCTAGAATAACTTGTTTGTGAAGGGTTGCAATTGACTCAGATCACATGAACTTGGATACAAGAGGCTACTAGGCTGTTTTGAGGGAATGTAATCACATTATCTGTTAGCAATGGGTGCGTAAGCACAAACAATTAAGAAGCATATGGGGCAAAGGGAAAGCTGGATGTGACTTGAATCAACAGGGTTGCTATGAATTTAGTTTTCTTATGATTCAAATAAAATTTGCTGCAATAAGTCTCACGAGACCCTAAGTCGTTTCTAGCGCTAGAATGAGCGGAAAAATACTCTATATATTGATAATATCTCCCTCGTTTTCAATATGGGTGCTGATCGTAAATCGATTGGCTAAAAATTGACCACTATCAGTTTCATTTTCTTAGCAGTAACAAAGTCACAGCTATGTCGGTAGTATTAATTGATACAAAACTAATAATTATGGATGTATTCTTATTGTAGGCCTTTAGCATTACCAGAACGGTAAGATAAAGTCTGATTTAGTATGTATTAAGGGTGGTTTTCACCTGTGATCTCTATATTTTTTATATTAAAAAAATAAGCAGGCAATAATTTTCCTCCTTTAATAAATAAAAATTCTATAAAATAAAAACCTTTTATTTTTTATATTCCTCTAATCCTAAAATCCTGAATAATTATCTTTTTATATACAATCAGCTCATTTACTCATGATCAGCTAAACATATATTTCAGTTGAATTTATCTCACTCCAATAAATATATTTGAATTGTATTTTTATGCAAGTAATTTTACTAATATTTGTTTGGACCAGCTTTTTTATCTGATTAGCACTCAAAGATGAAAGCAAAGATAGAAGATCTCATAAGTACTCCCTAAAGCTTTCCTGCCACCTTCAGAATCACACTCTATGTTCTAGGCGTTTTCTCATGCTATTTTGGCTATATAAAATAGCACTTAGCATTCAGTGCATAATGATGACTCTAAATCATAGAGTCAATTCACCTAATTTATGATTCAACGATAGAGTAGGAAAGCTTTTGGAAATATTGATTTTGTAGGAGTGACAGGTAAAATGGATGGTTCTTTAGCAAGATACTTGCCACTTATTACATAAAAATTAAAATTTTTATACTATCAAAATAATATAATCTTCAAGAGAAAAGGTATTAATAAAATAGGCGAAAATCCCTACTTTTAAAGCACAATTTTAGGTATTGACTAACTCGGTAGAGGCTGATTCTGCTGTGGGAGGTTGCCAAATAGCAGCCTTGATCAAAGCCCAAATCAAAGAAACATTGTAAATCGCCCAGGCAGAGTTCAGAAGATGTAGGCCAGGGTTATCTAAAGTACCCATTGCATACCGAATTAGGCTCCAAGAAATCCCTAATATAGTCAGAACGACAACCGTGAGTTGAGGGATTACAAGACCAACATACATCCCAGATTGGCGTTGTTTAGGAGTGACTTGAAACTTAACAGGCCGCCCCGTAAACACACTCCACACTGCTTTGATAAAGAGTGGAAAGAGTGCGATCGCAAATTGTTCTGCTCGCCATAGTTCCTCCTTCTTAATGCCCCAAGCAGC
This sequence comes from Acaryochloris sp. CCMEE 5410, assembly GCF_000238775.2. Taxonomy (NCBI): domain Bacteria; kingdom Bacillati; phylum Cyanobacteriota; class Cyanophyceae; order Acaryochloridales; family Acaryochloridaceae; genus Acaryochloris; species Acaryochloris sp. CCMEE 5410. Next base: position 1,626,040 of record NZ_AFEJ02000001.1, read on the forward strand.
GGCCATAAAGGTAATCCGGTTGAGAATGAAAGCAGGCACAAAATGGATGGCAAACGCCAGGCCGTAGGTCTGCACGGGTATCGCTTCTGTAAAAAAGTAAATCAGCGGACAGGCAATGAAAATCAGGGTAAAAAATCCAGAAAAGTAACTATACATCGTCTGGAAGTATTGCAGCTGCTGCCAAACGGTGAGCCCTTTTTTGGTGAGAGGATTCTCTTGTAGCAAAACTTGAACGGTCCCCTGAGCCCATCTCAATCGCTGCTTTAAAGTAGAGCTGAGATCATCTGGAGCCAGACCAACCGCTAATACTTCATGATGATACACTGACTTCCACCCTGCAGCATGCAGTCGCATCGCCGTATTCATGTCTTCCGTAATACTGGCACTGGAGACCCCACCCACTAACTCAAACTCCTCTAAGCGTTTTTGATCTGCCATATATTCATCGGCGAAATTTTGCAGCCCTGTCGTGACCAATGCTTCGCGACGTAAAACCGCATTCGTGCCTGTATAAAAGGCTGAACTCATGCCGTCCTTCCCTTGTTGAATCGGGCCATAGAACAGACGCGCTTGATGGCCAAAGGGGTCACCGGGAGGAAGGTTATAAAAGTCTTGTGGGGTTTGAACAAAGGCAATATCGCTGTCTTTGTATGCCCCATCCTGCATACTGTAATCAAAGAAATAGGGCAGGGCTCGCTGGAGAAAATGAGGTTTAGGAATATGGTCAGCATCTAGGGTCAAGATGAGATCGCCGGTTGTTTCTCCGGAAAATAAGGCATAGTTAATGTTGCCTGCTTTAGCATGATGGGGTTTCCCTTTAGGCTTAGGACGAGCAATATAGCGACTGCGCGCTAGGTCAATTAAGTCCTGTTCCTTTTGCTCAATGGTGCATTGTAGGGTCTTGATTTCGGCCTTGAGATAGTCCGTCACCGAGCCATATTGATGATTGAGTAGACGAGTGCTTTGTTGCAGGCTATGGAGATAACCGGCTAACTGCTGAGTTTGATCTTGAATCCCAGTGGACTCTGGTGAAAAGAACTTGATGGCAATTAAACACTGACGTTGATCTAGAGTCGGATTGTAGCTGATAAAGTCAGTGAATTGGCTCATGATGCCAAAGCCTCTCCCTCCTTCAGCCATTAGATCCACATCTTCCAAGGATTTGAAGATTTTGTCAGGGTTGTCTAGACCTGGACCTCGGTCCCAAATCTGCAGAACTAAGACATTGCTGGAAATGTTTAATTCCAAATCAATCGGTGTGGTGGGGGGAAGATCCTTATGGGCATATTTCAAGACATTATCCACACCCTCACCCAATACCGTTTGCAGCTCTAACCAGGGTTTCATGGGAATGTGAGGCTGCTGAAGCTGCCCAAACCAGTCCAAGGCTACTTGGGCATTCTCTCGTTTGGTTTCTAGGGTCAACGTATGAGACTTTAATTTCTCCTCTCCAGCCGCAATTTCTGAGACAAGACTCTGGAGATGCTGCACTTGTGCCTTGAGGTGTAGACGTTGCGAGTTGATCTCATCTGCAGCGGCACGAAGCTGTGGTGTTTGCAAATCCCCAATACATAATTGCTCCGACATTTTCCGCATTTGAGGAGAGTTGCCGTCATCCAGTACATAGACCTTCAACTTTGTCGCAGGATAGTCCATGTTAAGAGCTGCTTTCGCCGTTTCTCGAACCATCTCAACGGGTTCGTTGTAGCAGGTGATAAACACATCAACACTCGGCCATTCAGCCTCTGGCAATGCGGGGCGCATTTGTCTGAGGGGTTTAACATCTCGGACAATGGGCCGCCAGAGACCGATAAAGAACATGACGCCGCCAATATAGCTATAAATTTCCGCGAGTAATAGCGGAAGCGCTAACCACAGGGCATTGAAGTTAACCGAATTGAGGATCCGCCACTGCAAATACCAGCCCCCAAAAATGAGGTTTATGATCACCAGAAACCGAAAGAGTAGGGTCCTATCCTTTAGTCTGATGCGGATATTGCCAGAAAAAGCAGGGGTATTTTCAATAATGGGGACGGCATTAGTCATGAGACTGTGTATCCTTACTGCTTGACTAAAGAGTGATGATGTTGGGTTCTACTAACAATATTTTTGAGAATCACCACAGTACCGTTGCGGTTATGTTGAGTATTGACACTTAGATGCTCTTTCTCACAACATCTCGCAAAATATTTGTCTTGAGATGGTCTTGAATTGGTCACTAGACTATCGACTGCTAAAGGGAGAGTTTCCATTCGTCTGTGGGTTGAAGAAGTTATTTATCATTGTTTTTGGACAAAGCGCTATGGGGAGCCCCCCAATAGGTGCCGGTCGAATCAGTAATGAGCTGCAATTTAGGCTTGGGGGTTGGCGGTAGGCCTGTACCAATTTCTTCGTTGGCTACGGCTTTCCACCAGGGGGAGCTACGGGAGATATCCGCAACGAGTAACGGTTGGCGATCGCGCAAGCGATACAAGATGGACTGCAACACAATACTGTTGGTGGAGCCACTAAAACCAGGATTAGATTGGCCCGATTGCTCATTCACCCCTTCGTAAAAACCCAATACGGGGTTATACAGATCTAATGCTGACTGATACAGCTCTTGAGCATAGTCATTGTCAGGGAAAATTGCATGGTAGGCGAAAGCGGCAGCACTACTGATCACGCGTTGCTCAGACTTTAAGGCTTGGTCAGCGGACGAAGCCGCCCAAGCTTTTTTATCTTTATCCAACAGACTGCTATGGATTACGTAGGGGGCTTTCGTCGTCAGGGTGGTTCCGGCTGCTGTCAACACCCCTTCACGGTTGTACCGCTCTTGTTGAGCTTGCAACATGGGTAGAACTAATTGTCGCATTTGAGGATCTAGGCCCAGTTCTAATCCGTAAACCATAAACGGATTGCTAACGATCTGTTGATCCTTATCAGACTTCTTGCGAGGCCGGTCTCGCTCAATCGGAATTTGGAACCCTTCTAATTCGGCTGTTTTGTAGTTCCCGCCTACTGCCGCTTCTGTTACATCAAAGCCCCAAAGCTGGAAGCCTCGGGCTGCATATTCTTCATAGCCCAAGCGAGAATCTGGTTTGACTCGGATTAAACGACGGCCATTGCTGTCAGCTTCGACAAAGGCACTGTGGATACGACCGTCTCGAACAACCCGTAAGAACGACCAGTCCAATACAATCTCATCAATAATGTCGGTATAGCCTTTATGACACCCCTTGAGATTGTGGAGCGCCAACAAGAAACGGCCCACATCCAAACCGGACCAGCCAATCCCTTCAAGAGAAGGGTTCATGCCGTAATCTACCGCCTCAAGGGTGCGAATATCATAGTTGCGATGGGGCAATTCACCACCATGTAACGGTAACCGTTTTATTGCACCTAAAAATAAGCGAACCCGCTGATCAAATTCTTCGATGGTAATCACATCCAGGGATTCAGCCGCTTGAAGTGCTGCGATATAGTCTCCCATCCCCCAAAGGGTTGCAACTTTCATGTCGCTGCGATCGCTCACCAGTCCCGTACTCGATTCATAATTCGCTTCAAAATATTTCCAGGCTGCTTTGGCATATCGCTTCTCAGCTAGGTGAGGTCGGCGAGTTAAGTCCTGACAGACCGAAGAATCTTTGGGTTTTCGTCCCGACAAGATGGGAGCCACAGCCACCTGAACAGGCTGATTCGGCGGTTCCGGCTGTTCTATTTTGCCGATGGGTTCTGGTGGAGGAGCTGGGGTTGATGCGACAACTGGAGCTGGGGCTATAGCAGGCGCAGGAGTCGGCAAGGATGTCGTCGTTTGACCAGGGGAGAATTGGGGACTAGCACCATCCCCTTCAATAAATTGGCAGCAAACAACTAGGTTCGGATCAATTGCGCTAGGTTGAGATACGCTTTGCTGAGTGGGAGACTGAGCAACAACAGGGCTAGGTGCTGGCGCAGCACTTGGGCCAGGCGTTGGTGCAGGAGCCGGAGCGGGTGCAGGCGCTGGAGCAGGCACTGGAGCGGGTGCAGGTGCAGGAGCGGGTGCAGGTGCGGGTGCAGGTGCAGGCGCTGGAGCGGGTGCAGGTGCAGGTGCGGGAGCAGGTGCAGGCGCTGGAGCGGGTGCAGGTGCGGGTGCAGGCGCTGGAGCGGGTGCAGGTGCAGGAGCGGGTGCAGCAGCCGGAGCGGGTGCAGCAGCTATATTATCTGGAGCTGGATAGCCTTCTGCAACGATTGTATTTTGGGGACTTCCAGTAGACGCATTAACACCATTCCCACCGATCAACGGTCGATATCCCCTGGCCTTGTAATAGAGGATTTCCATGATCAGTCCGTTGGTATTTCCGGTCAGTGCTTGATTCGGCTGATTGGTCTCTTCATACAATCCTGCATAAAAGCCACCACCATCCGGGCTCATCAACCCCTTCGCGACTTCAAATAATTTATCCGCATAGGGTTCATCGGGAAAGATATATCGCCAGCCAAACGCAGCTTTGGTACTAATACTGCGTTTATCGGGATGAAGCTCATTTTTTTCGGTAATCGTAGCCCAAGCCACGCCATTGGAAAAAACAGTGTTGTAAAGGAAGTAAGGCGGGCCATCAATATTGTCTTCTGTTACAGCTGTAAGCTGTCCAGTTGCTTGATATCGACGTTTTTGAACTTCTAGAACCCGAGCGGCATAGTCTCGCATTTGGTCGCCCAGGAAACCAAATTCAATCCCATCCAAAATATAAGATTCACTCACCACATAGTTATTGGCATTTGTTTCTTGATAGGCCCGAGTATCTACAGGAATCTGCACCCCATAGATTTCGACCATTTGGAAGGGTTCAAAGGATAGTGCTTTGGGGACAGAGAACCCCCATAACTCATACCCTCGGGCTGCATATTCTTCATACCCTAGACGGCCTTCTTGTACAGGTAGGGTTTGGCCATCTTCCAGTACCGTTGCCCCAAACATATTGCCATCTTCAATGGAACGTTCAATCGCCCAGCGATCGACAATAGCCTGTAACCAGTCGGCATACTGGGGATGGCAGGTACGGAGAACATGGAAAGCTGCCAGAATTCGACCAATATCGAGAGCCGACCAGCCAATCCCCCGCTCAATGGGATTGTTGCCGTAATCCACCATGTCACCATTGGCAGCGTTATAAACCTTATTTGGCAGGCTATCTTCGAATAATTTCAACCCAGCCAAAGAAGTTAGAAACTTATTCAGCTTTTGATCTAATTCCTCTTGCGGGATCAGGTTCATCCACCGGGCTGCATTCAGAGCCATCAGGTAGTTGCCCATATCCCATAAGGTTCCGGAGGGATAGCCTCCTGATGAGTTGGTAAACCCAGTTGCTTCTTGATAGTTATTGACAAAATATTGCCAAGCAGTGCGAGCGTAGGTTTCTTCTTCCGGCGTTAAAGGATTGGTAATGCCCCCACAGGAATTATCGCCAGGTGGTGGGGGGGGAGCCGCAATAGGTGCTGGAGATGGAGCTGGGGTAGCCGCAGGTGTGGGAGCCGGAGCTGGGGCCGGGGCTGGAGCCGGAGCTGGGGCCGGGGCTGGAGCTGGGGCTGGGGTTTGGGCCGATGCAGGTGCAGGAAACTCTTCCATGACCACGGTCGTTTCAGGGGTTCCAGTCGAAGCACTAACGCCATCCCCCCCAATCAGTGGCCGATTGCCTCTGGCCTTGTAATAGAGGATTTCCATAATCAGCCCGTTTGTGTTTCCGGTTAAGGATTTATTGGGCTGTTGGGTCTCTTCATACATGCCAGCAAAAAAACCGCCACCGTCCGGACTCATTAATCCCTTGGCAACCTCAAAAAGTTGTTGAGCGTAGGGATCATCTGGAAAAATATAGCGCCAACCAAATGCTGCCTTTGTGCTGATACTGCGTTTATCAGGGTGGAGTTCGTTCTTTTCCGTGATGGTGGCCCAGGCGACACCATTAGAGAAAACAGTGTTGTAGAGGAAGTAGGGCGGACCATCAATGTTATCCTCAGTCACTGCTGTCAATTGGCCTGTGGCCTGATAGCGTCGCTTCTGAACTTCAAAGACCCGGGCTGCATAGTCCCGCATTTGGTCGCCTAAAAAACCAAATTCAATGCCGTCTAAGATGTAGGACTCACTGACAACATAGTTATTCGCATTGGTGTCTTGATAATTACGCGTATCGACAGGAATTTGCACCCCATAGATCTCGACCATTTTGTAAGGTTCAAAGGACAATGCCTTCGGAACCTGAAAATTCCAAAGTTCGTATCCTCTGGATGCATACTCTTCATATCCGAGGCGACCTTCCTGTACTGGCAAGGTTTGACCATCTTCAAGGACTGTAGCCCCATACATATAGCCATCTTGAACAGAACGATCAACCGCCCAGCGGTCGATGATAGCTTTTAACCAATCTGCATATTGCGGGTGACAGGTACGTAAGACATGGAATGCAGCTAGAATACGGCCTATATCTAGGGCAGACCAGCCAATCCCCCGCTCAATAGGGTTGTTGCCATAGTCCACCATGGCTCCATCGGCAGCGTTATAGACCTTATTCGGTAAGCTATCTTCAAAAAGCGTTAATCCAGCCAGGGAAGATAGAAATTTGTTCAGTTTTTGGTCAAACTCTTCTTGTGGAATCAGGTTCATCCATCGGGCTGCGTTGAGGGCCATCAGGTAGTTGCCCATATCCCACAGGGTGCCTGAAGGGTACCCCCCGGTAGAGTTGGTAAAGCCTGTCGCTTCTTGATAGTTATTCAGAAAGTATTGCCAAGCAGTGCGGGCGTAAGTTTCCTCCTCTGGTGTCAGAGGATTTGTAATCGCACCACATTCATTGGCTTCTTGGGCATAGGCAGCCTTCTCTGTAGTAAAAGGTAGCCACAGAGGAGGAGAAAAAATGCCTAATGCCAACCAGGCAACTAGTCTAACTATTGGCAGAGGACGACGTCGCTTCATCAGATAGGATGGCCCCAATCAAAAAATGTAAAAGAAACACAAACCCTGTTGTAGTCGAGCAGGGAAATAGGGCTAAATCCGATTAAGTTCCCAGCTCAGAAACACCAGCCCAAACGGCTAAAGGTTTGCCAACCTTTTTGAATAATAAGCACTCTAAGATAATGCCATTATTATTAGCTGTCAATACGGCATTTGGCTCATCTAAGGTCTCATAAAAACCACTGTACCAGCCTTTTTTTGAACCAACTTTTTCTTGCACAAAAGAAAACAGCTTTTTGGTGTAATCCGTGTTGTAAAGAACATGCCAACCAATTGCCGCTTTCGTACTAACAAAGCGAAGATGATTGTAGTTTTCTCCGGTATCACTAATGGTTGCCCAGGGCTTACCGTTTACATACAAGGTGTTGTAAACAAAATACGGTTCCCGATCTAAATTATCTTCCGTGATAGCGGTCAATTGCTTCGTCGCTTTATAACGGGCTTCCTGAGCGGCTAACATCCGATCTGCATAGGCCTTAGGTAGGGCTTTAAAGCCTGTCTCAATGCCATCCAAGAAGAACGGCTCACTTAATACGTAATTATTCGCTTCCGAATTTTCGCGATCGCGCACATCAAATGGAATGCTATGGCCATAGAGTTCAACAAAGGCTGACTTGTTGTCATAATCTAACGCCTTATCAACATTGAGCCCCCAGAGCTTCAAGCCATAGGCTGCATAATCTTCGTACCCTAAGCGTCCTTCCTGGTTGTATTGCTCTTGCCCATCTTTGATGCTGGTGCCATACATCTGGCCATCTTTCGTCAACCGTTTGACATCCCAGGCTTCCCACACTGCCGTGGTTTGGGGCTCAAACTCGGGATATTTGGCAGCAATGATTTTTAGCCAGAGGGCAATTCGCCCTAGATCAATCGCCGACCAGCCAATTTCTTCCCGCTTGTCGAGAGAACCATAATTCACCGGCATCAGGTTTTGGGAATTGTAGACCTTATTGGGAAGCTCTCCCTTATACAATTCCAGTTTGGCAAGAGTGGTCAACATCTTGCTCATGGTTGCTTTGAATTCCTTTTCTGAAATCAGGTCCAATTCTTTGGCACTGACCACAGCCGCCATTGCTGCACTTTGATCCCAAAGGGTCACCGATTGAAATTGATCAACCGAATTAGCCAAACCTGTGTCTGGATTAATATTGGTCTCAAAATAGCTCCAAGCCTTCTTGGCGACCTTTAGCTCAGCAGGGGATAGTTTACCGACATGTGCTGGGATATAAGGTGTGGTTGTTTTTGCAATTTCTTGTTTGCTCACCCGATCACCTGGAAATTTAATTGAGCGGGAATCAGGCTTTTCATTCTTGGCCTTGGGTTTCGCCTTGGTGGTGTCAGAGGTCTTTGAACTAGGAGCGGTAGCAGTGGTCGTAGGGCCAGACTCTTGAGTCGATTCCTTTTGGGAAAGATTGCCCGATAACATTTCTAAACCTGCGATCGCAGCGACGGCTGTCACTACCCCCCCTAAGTAGGTGAGAAAAGCAAGTTTTTTAGGTGGCATTTCGAAATTAGAATTCATGACTGCTCCCACTTGGAATAATGACTGAAATAGTCAGTGATTAGACAATATTGATTGGTAACTAGGACAACTGACTAGAGAAAGTTTTCTTAATTCTTGAAAATCAGAAAAAAATATCAATAATAATCGATTAAAATGAACTTTCTTTCGTTAAAAGAGGCTTGTCTGCTCTAGAATTCCCAACTTTACAATAGGTTTAACACTCTTAAAAAATTAAAAATCGATTCTCAACTGCCCAGAAAAGATATGGCTATTACTGGCCCCAGACCCACTTGAAATGATGTTGGTGAGAACATAACCAAAATCAAGCTCTACATTATCGGCCAAAGATGCTGTACATTTCGCTTGTAGTCCTCGACCAGTACTTTTTCCCCCATTCACGACTTGGTTACCAATAGAGGCAGCAAATTGGCAGGTTAAAGGGTCAAAAATTTTGCCTTTCCAACCCACTTCAGCGTTGTAGAGTAAAAAACTGAGGGGCGAAAAATAGCCACTCTCTGATTCTAGATCTTCCGCAAAGTTCCAGGTGAATACGTTCGCAGCGACAGAAAAAGGTCCGATTTTTCGTTCTAATCGACTAAAAGACTGGATTTCTTGGTTGCCATCATTGAAAAATCCAGCTTGGAGCAGCCCAAAGAAGGTGGTTTTGCTATCAATTTGCCAAAATACACTTGGACGAATTCGCCAATAGCTAATTTCATTCTCTAAAGTCGTGGTGTTGAATTTATAAGGACCATGCTCGACTTCTCCAGAAACCAAGACTTGTCCAAAAAGGGACGTTTTTGCTCCCACCTTAAAAGTAGGCTGAGGATCTAAACGGTTGAAGACTTCAGCACCCGCCGCCACATTGATGGAAACATCTCCAACTTCAGTCTCCCATCCTAAAATCAGCGGAATATTCTTGACGGGTTCTTGCCCTTCCTGGCTATAGGTGTTTACCCCTGTTGTAAAGGTGACAACATCTCCATTCCGAACCCGAAAAGTCACTATTTCTTCGATTTTTAGGTTTTCTTTGCCAAACTCATCGAAATCTAGCTTGAAATCAGTCGTCGAACTCTCTAAGACAATAAAAGACACCTGTGGATCATCAGCGGCTCCAATCGGGGTTAATTCAGTAGGGAACCGATCTAGAGGTGCTTTTTGAGGCGGCTGAAGGGGGAGGTCTGGAGGTACCGTAGGAGATTGAGCAGTCGTTTGTGCAGGAACCTTAGGTGTATCTTGCACCAGCACAGGCTGAGAAGTAGGTGAAATATTTTGCTGTGGTGGGGGCGAGGGAACGGATCGGAAACGAGGAGTAGATGAAGGGGAGGGACTATTCCGAGAAGATTCTGGAACAGTTGGTTGGGACCTTTGTTGTAGCGTTGGGGGCGGACCTGATGGACGGACAGCAGGGCTAGAATGAGGTGCTGGATGAGTAGGCATTGCCGCACCCCCTGTCGCAGAATCCTTGGGAAGAGTAGAAGAGGGTATATTTCGAGGAACGGGACCTGAAGGACGGACCGTTGGACTATGGGCAGGAGCACTATCAATGGGAGTTGCCGCACCTCCTTCAAAAGAATCGGGGAGGGAAGGGCGTGTTGGGATATCTATTGGTCGAGGAGCTGGACCTGATGGTCGGGCCGCCGGACTATGGGCTGGTGTTGCTGCACCGCCTTGAAAATCATCGGGTGAGGAGCGAGGAGGAATATTAGTTGACCGAAGAGCTGGACCTGAAGGACGGGCTGCTGGACTATTGGTAGGAGGTCTAGGGGTTGCCGCACCTCCGTGAAAATTATCTGATGAGGGCAGTGGTGAGGCTATTGGCTGAGGATCTGGACCTGAAGGACGGGCCGCTGGACTAATAATTAGTAAGGGTGAATTAGGTGGAACTGGGGATGGAGAATATGGCTGAGAATTCTCCACTAGCGGAACTCCATCCGCCTCTGCTGGAATATTCACATCAGTTGGAAATGAAGCTCCGCCTTGGGGGCCTGCTGCAGATGGGCTGGTCGGGGTAATGGTTGGCGAGGAGGGGAAAGGTTGGGGAGAAGCCTGGGGACGTGCAGGCTTTTTCTGAGAACGGTCAGGTTGATCAATAGGCTGGAGCAAACCGGGATTCAACTCATAGGGGCCTGCCACTAACATCGGCTGTTGAATCACAGGCGAGGATAACTCCTGAGCCTCTGGCGTATTGAGGTCAGTTTGACAGCCTAAGCATAGCGTTGCCAACACGGAAAGCATGAGAGATTAACTACCACAGAACAGGTCATAAGGGGAATTCAGCTAAAAAACCGACATTTTCTGAGAAAAATCAATCTGCCCCAGCTTAGAGTGCCCTGTAAGTTGTGGACTAACGCATCATTTTTCTGTCTGTTTAGAGGAAATAGGTCGCCATCCAGGTAATACACTTTGCCGTTGACGCGCCACGACTAGGGCATCATCACCGACATTCTTAGTAATTGTGGAGCCTGCCGCCACGGTAACATTTGCCCCTAAGGTGATCGGAGCCACTAAGACGCTGTTTGCACCTGTTTTGGTGCGATCGCCAATCAGAGTTGGATGTTTATTCACCCCGTCATAATTGGCAGTAATGGTTCCTGCACCAATATTGACCTGGGTTCCTAAAGTGGCATCCCCTAGATAAGACAGATGGGCAACGTTGGTGCGATCGCCAATGGTCGTTTTTTTCATTTCAACGAAATTACCGACCCGGCATTTCTCACCAATCTGTACATTCCCTCGCAGATGCGTATAAGGCCCTATCCGGGAGTTGTCGCCCACTCGGCTGTCCGAGATAACAGAATAAAGAACCTGTACATTAGCGCCAATATGGCTGTTCTCAATCAAACTCCCAGGACCGATACGGCTACCGGTATCAATTTTGGTATCGCCCCGTAGGTGGGTTTGGGGTTCGATAATGACGTCGGTCGCCAATTTAACGGTTTCATCGATGGTAATGCTGTCTGGATCCACAATTGTCACGCCAGCAGCAAGCCAATCATCCTTAATCCGATCTTGCAAAATCGTGTAGGCGGTGGCTAATTGTTTGCGATCGTTAATTCCTAGAATTTCTTGATAATCATCGACATCCAGAACCATAACTGGATCTAGATAGTTAACTGCATCGGTCAGATAATATTCTTTTTGATCATTTTCAGCTTTCAGGTTTGGTAACACTTCGGCTAAAGCCGACCAGCGAAAACAATAGACCCCTGCATTGATGCGTTGATTTTGACGTTGGGCGGGGGTACAGTCTCGATCTTCAATAATTTCTTGCAAATGCATTTGAGCATCGCAAAAGACCCGACCATAACCTTTGGGATTGGGCAATTGGGCTGTCAAAATGGTCGCTGCATTCTGATGCTCTTGATGGGTTGCCAACATCTTTTGCAACGTCCCAGGTCGGAGTAAGGGGACATCGCCGTTGAGGACGAGTAAGTCTCCTGTAAAGCCTTCCATCACAGGCAGCACTTGCTGGACGGCGTGGCCTGTGCCTAATTGCTCCGCTTGTTCCACAAATTCTAAGTGCGGCCAGCCTTGCATTTCTGTCCGCACTTGATCAGCGGAATAGCCCACAATCACAATCTGACGGGATGGAGAAAGGTTTTGGGTGCTGCTTAATACGCGCTCAACCAGGCTCTTACCCCCTAACTGATGTAGGACCTTGGGCAGGTTTGACCTCATACGTGTGCCTTTACCCGCTGCCAAAATTGCTACCGCGATCATGTCCTTGTCCTAGGGAGTCAACACTCACGGAGTATATCGTGCTTCTTCGCCAATAGAGACAACAGATTGTTGCTAAAGATAGGACGTGGGTTGCGACAAGGTTGGTTGCCCCGGACAACCTTCCCGAAAGCATCTAATTTGAGTCTCCATCCTTGGAATTGTGAACATAGAAAAATCAGGGTTTGAAATAGCGGATTGCTCAATGTATATTCTGACGGATTCTGGTCAGAAGGATTTGAGATTAGAAATGTTCAAGTTTTATTCTAAAAATAATTTTCTCGACGGCCTCTGGATATGGGCTATTGATGTTAGAGATCTATAATCGTCATCCATTATGGGAGGTGATATCCTGGCACTCTTGCTGGTGGATGAGGACGATATCTTTTACACACAACGCAAAATTCTACTCCCTACCAATCGGGCAATTGAGGCCTCTATTTCCTAGCATTTTTATGGCTATATCCTCAGACTGAATCTTGCAAATCATGGACACAAAGGCTAACTCTTCAGCACTGGCCAGATGAATATCACTGGCTTAGAGAAGACATGTATTTTTACCTATCATGTCTACTATGTCTTGCAGGTTACAACTTGTGGTATGGGAGAAAATAACCGCTTCAAAAATCATTCTCCAAATTTTCACAAATCTGAGCTTATATAAGGCTAGCAGAACTCAAAGACTAAGGAATCAAGAGTAAAAAAAAGGAAATCTGTAAATCTGCGAAATTATTATTAATAATCTGAGGCGTTGTTAGATTCTGATTATTTTCCAGAATTACATAGTAAACAACTTTAAGCTGTGCTGATTTTCTTAATCCTTTGTTGCTCAAAATCCAAAAAAATATGGCAGTATTAATACATTCAGGTGATATTTATAGAGAGACTTATTGATTTATGCCTAGGAAAAATAAGCAGACTAAGCCTTTAACAGGTGAGGCGTTAATTACGAAGGTCAAACAACTGAGTGATTTGACTCGTGAGGAGAAAGCGAAAGCCTGTGGATATATTTCCAATGAGTCAGATGGCTCAGAACGAGTGAAAGTGATGGCCTTCCTCAATGCTTTATTGGATGCAGAAGGCATTAATTTAGATCGGCATTCTGCTGATGGAGATGGCCGAGGTGGGCGCAAAGCCAGTTATAAGGTCAGTGTGCAGTCCAACGGTAATATTTTAGTTGGACGGACTTATACGAAAGCTTTGGAATTAGAGCCTGGGGATGAATTCGAAATTACCGTGGGTCGTAAGCATATTCATTTGAACAAGGTTGCTTAGTTGATATAACTGGCCCCTTAAATGCACTTATAGGCTCTGGTGTAGTGGGGAGGCCAACGACTTATCGACATTCTGTTAAGTTTCGCTTACATTCAATACCTACAAATCAACGGGTGGCTGGTCTTTAGATGCCATCCGTTTTTTTATGGGCGGGCTTATTCTTTGATTTCGCAAAGAATTAGTAATCCATTTCATTTTAGATAGATGGGGCTATTCATACTTGAAGGAAGTTCGCTGACAACTTCAAACACTGCATGAGCTGGTGACAGCAAGCAACCTAAAGCCAATGAAAAATCGAGGGCCATTACTCCGTTATCATCCCCGTTGCCAGATGTATCAGATTTGCGATCGCACCCCCATCATCCTCGTAAAAATCAAAACAAATGTACTATAATCCTCCAATCTATATCCCCCTAACCATAACCTCCCCACTGCTACCGCAGTCATTCACGCATCAATAGAGAACCCCATATGTCTCGCCTGCTCATTGTCGAATCCCCCGGAAAAATCAAGAAGCTGAGATCGATTCTCGGATCAGGCTGGCAAGTGCGGGCCTCCATCGGCCATATCAGACAGCTCGCTAACACAGGCACGGGCAACTTAGGGTTTGAGGCGAAAAACGGTCAGATCACCTGTAGCTATGAACCCAGAGACGACCGAGCCAAAAAGACCATCGCCGATCTTAAAACCGCTGCCAAACAGGCCGACGAGATTTTTATTGCCAGTGACCCAGACCGGGAAGGAGAAGTGATTGGGTGGCATATTGCCCAGGTACTTGGGATTAAAAAACCGAAGCGGGTGGTCTATCAAGAAATTACGGAACGAGCCGTTCGGCAAGCCATTGCCCATCCCAAGTCCTTAGATATGGATTTGGTAGAAGCGGGTCGCTGTCGAGATTGCCTAGACAAGCTCGTGGGCTATCGGGGGTCGCCGTTAGTCTGGCGCTTAAATAATGGTGCAAAGTCCGTCGGTAGAGTCCAGTCCGCAACCCTGCACTTGATTTGTCAGCGTGAACGCGAGATTCAAGTGTTTGTGCCCCAAGACTATTGGTCGGTATTTGTGGAATATGCCGAAGGGTTCAAAGCGTTTTATCACGGCAGCATGACCGGGAGCGAGTCAGACGAAACCACCATTGAGGATGCGGGGTCAGAGGCTAAAACGGAAGAATCTACCCGAGTCACCTCCCAGGCGGCAGCCGATGCCTTAGTTGAAATCGCCCAAACCCATCCCCACCAGATCCTCTCCATCGAAGGAAAGATCACTCCCAAAAAGCCCCCCGCTCCCTTTACCACCTCAGCTCTCCAACAAGCCGCTGGCTCGCGCCTTAAGTTCAGCCCAGAGCAAACGATGCAGGTGGCCCAAAAGCTCTATGAAGCGGGTCTGATCACCTACATGCGCACGGATTCAGTGATCTTATCCCCGGACTACTGTGCTGCCGCTAAAAAATGGCTAGAGCAAAATGATGTGGATAATGTTCCCAAAAAAGTCGCCAAGCAGAAAGGGGGTAAGCAGACCCAGGAAGGCCATGAGGCCATCCGCCCAACGGATATTTTCAAACCCTCCGCTGAGCTGAAGCAAACCCTACCGGAAGATCAGTTCAAGCTATACGTGTTGATTTGGACTCGGGCCTTAGCCTCCCAGTGCAAACCCGCTCAGATCCGTAAAACCATTGTCATTAGCCAGTCTGGGGAGGTTCAGTGGAAGGCCAAGGGCAATCTCGTTGAGTTCAAGGGTTACTCGAAATACTGGAAAGACATTAAAGCCGATACGGAACTGCCCACCCTACAGCCCCAACAGTCTCTCACCCTGGTCCAGGCCGATTCCCAGCAGAAGCAAACCCAACCCCCCGCCCGCTACAGTGAACCGAAGCTGGTCCAACTGATGGAGAAAAAGGGAATTGGTCGACCATCGACTTATGCCCCCACGATCAAGACTATCAAGGCTCGGGGCTATGTCGATCTGATCAAAGGCAAACTCCAGCCCACCCAGATCGGCATGGAGGTGGATCAGTTTATGGGTGGCGCTTTACCGGAACTATTGGAGGCTGAGTTTACGGCCCAGATGGAGAGTTCACTGGATGCGATCGCACAAGGGCATCAGGAATGGCAAAACTATCTAATTGACTGGAACCGCAGCTATTTTGCTCCAGCCTTGGCGAAGGCCTTGAAAGAGTTACCTGAACCGACTAGCAACTACGGAGACAAAGTCTTACAAAAATCTAGAACCAAATGCCCAGGTTGCAGTCACCCCATGTCCAAGGTGCCTAGCAAAAAGGTGAAGAAGAAGTATTTCCTCAAATGCGAAAACGGCTGCACGGCGGATGATGGTCGAGGTCTAGTGATGTTCTGGTCTGATCGAGGTAAGAATTGGCAAGTCCCCCAGGCAAAATCAGATCAACCTGCGCCGCCAGCAGAACTCACGGATTATCCCTGCCCGGCTTGCCAGCAGAAAATGGAGATTTACTCATACCACAAGGATGAGCAGACCAAGCAGATGCTCCGATGCTCAGACCCCAAAGCTAGATCCGATAAGAAACATAAGAATGCGGTCTATTTTCAAAGTAAAGGACGGTGGTGGAGTCCTAAATATGGGGAATTGGAATAAAGACGAAGAAATCCCCTGCAAAAAGCACAGGGGAAGTAAGGCTTTTGTAACTTTAGTACTTCCTCTTATAATGCCCACTGGGAAGCGGGTTTCAAGCTTGGTTCTGCCTGAGACTGAAGCGAATTTCCCTTATCCAGAAGTGGCGTTATCACTCTCCCTGTTGAGAGGCAGACAAAACATCCATTGGCTAGCATCCCCCCGTTACGGAACATTGCTCCTAATGGGTGACAGACAGGTACTCATAACATCACCAACTGGGGAAGTTTAGAGGCTGTCCAGAACAAGTTAAAGGGATAATCACGCTATTCAGCGAAAATCTTGTTAAACAAGTTGGTGACCTTGCTAAACGTTTGTGCCCTTCTGCGACGTCCCTCTGCTAGCCTCGCATCCAGATCATCAGTAGGCTCTACCTCCTCGGACCTTAGCAATTGATTCACTGTATTTTCAGTGGGGGGAATCGTTGGCAATAAATCTTGCGTTCTGACAGACTCAGATTTGGGGTTGGAAGCCTGTACAGGCTTATCTACTTGAAGCTCTGATGACGCGGCAGGGTTAGACAGTTCCATCTTGAATATCTCGATTCTTATATAGTTCTTGTGGGCAGGCTTGCTTGTGGGCAGGCGCTGGTCAACCTTTAGCAATCACGCCAGCATGTAACCTCTTAGGTCCTCAGTGTTCCCCTCTGCAAAGGCTAGAGAAACATTACGACTCCTTTGAGACCTGATCGAAACCGAAGTACAGTAGTGAATTCTTAGGCAAGTGTGGACTATCGGGCAATGCTAAACCTTGCGCAACTTCCTGGGCTGCTGGTCGGATTTCGTGTTCTGATCGCACCTTTATTACTCGTAGATGCAGTGGACCATCAAACGAGCATTTGGTTTTTAGTAGGATATGGGCTGGCCATTCTGTCCGATATTTTCGATGGCATCATTGCTCGCCGCTTAGGAGTGAGTACGCCCCAACTTCGTCAAGCAGACAGTTGGGCGGATATTTGGTTGTTTTCTTGCTTAGCGCTTAGTACCTGGTGGGTCCATCCTGACGTTTTGCAAAACTTACGCGTCCCTTTACTGGTTGCGGTTGTCGCTCAATTTAGCCTGTTTGGGATCAGCTTGATCAAGTTTCGTAAGTTTCCGAGTTTTCATACCTATACGGCTAAAGCCTGGGGAATTGCACTACTGGTGGCTACGCTCTCGTTGTTTGGCTGGGGGGATTCCAGGGCATTGTGGGTTGCGATCGCAGCCTGTCTCGTCAATAGTCTAGAAGAGATAGTGATGACCCTCGTTTTAGCCGAGTGGCACTGTGATGTCCTGAGCCTCTTTCATGCCCTTAAATTACGTCAATCTGAATTAGTGGAGTTAGGTGAAGAAAGCTAACGGCTCTGTTTTGCTCAGCTTCCGGTTGCAGCAAGACCTAGATATAGTTCCGACTGATTAACTAATCCAAAACCTAAACCGAATATGTCTGGACTCAACCTTACCTAAAAATGTTGAGAAGTCATGAAGATCTTGAATCACATGTGCTAACAATTCATCACTATTCTGTACTCGTGAATGGGCGAATACATCAGGATTCTCCTTCAAGTACTGGATTAGCTCATGCATCGTTTTAATGGCAATGCCAGCATCAACAGCACTAAACCAGTCAGCCTGCCCTTCCAGTTCATGTAATTTAGCTCGCAAACACCGTCGATCATTCTCAAGTTCAGCCCTATCTAATTCATATGCAGGGGGTAGTTCACCCAATGCATCAGCAATGTCCAGTTCATCGAGGGCTTCTAACGCATCTTTATAAACGTCAAGGTCTTCTATAACAAAATGACTTAACTGTGTTAATCCCTTATCTCTGGCTATTTTCTCCAATCTTTCCCATACTTTGGTGATGGCAAGAGCCTCACTTGGAGAATTCTCCGGTAAGGATTGCATCCATCTCTCGCACTCAAGAGCAATACCAAAGGCAGCAGTTGACACTCTTTCAGCCCTATCAAGTCTGGGCATCTACACTTGAACCATTAGATATTAAGGCTGGTTCAATTCTAGCTAAACATAGAGCGCTTGCTAGACGACAGTGATGAGGTGATGTTGGCGGGAGTGTTGAGTGCGATCTGGTCTACCAGCGATCGGGTTGTCCTATAAGACTTGCGGGACAGCTATAAGATATTTATGCCAATTCAACCCGCTCTTCCCCCGTACGGACCTGGACTACTTTCTGTAGGGGGGAAACGAATATCTTGCCATCTCCGACTTGTCCGGTTCGAGCTGCAAAGGTGATTTTTTCGATGACTGGTGCCACCATCTCTTCATCTACCTTGATCTCTACTTTTAATTTGCGATGAAACCGAATATTGGCATCTGAGCCGCGATACTGTTGTAGTGATCCCTGCTGTCTGCCAAATCCTTTCACATCCGACAGGGTAATGTCGATAATTCCCAGTTGGACTAGGGCTATTTTGACCTGATCGCATTGTTGGGGGCGGATGAATGCGGTAATTGTCCTCATCTGAGCCATGATGGACCTGCATTGAGTCGCAAAACTTACATCACCATTGTTAACCCTATTCTGGCAAACCGTTATTTTTGATACAGTTTGCAATCGGTCGCCCGCTTTGCTGCAGAACCCAGAGTGAGGTGCCATGCTAGAAAAGCACCTTCACGCATTGGGATATCATTGTGCAACTCCCCATTTATCGAGCTATTCGTATTGTGTCAGCTCCCAGATGTGGCAGTTCTCGGCCAATTGTGGTGGAGACGGAGGCAGGATACTTCTTGACTAAGTTGCGAGGGGCTGCCCAAGGCACCGCAGCCCTGGTCTCAGAAATGGTGGTGTCGGCCTTGGCTGAAGCCCTTGGGTTCTGGGTTCCCAGTCAGGTGTTTATCTCCATTGATGCATCTACCCAAAACGATATTTACGAAGATGAGTTTTTAGATCTCCTGGGGGCAAGCCACGGACTGAACCTGGGGTTTCAATATTTAGAGAGGGCTCGTGATCTTCGCCCTCGGGACATTGAATCGGTGGATCGAGACTGGGCGTGCCGAGTTTTGTGGTTGGACGCCTTGGTGATGAATCGTGATCGGACTCCGTCTAATCCCAACCTAATGGTTTGCCAAAATCAGCTGTGGGTCATCGATCATGGAGCGGCTCTTCCTTTTCAGTACAACTGGTCTCAGGTCACAGAAGAGGTTCCTCGGCGGTTGAATTACGCCATGGACCGACACCTGTTCGGGGAGAAAGCAACCGCACTCCAGCAATGGGATTTGGCATTGGCCGCAAAGCTGTCTAGAGACGTGATCCAAGACGCTGTTGCCCATATTCCAGATTGTTTTTTGCTGCCCCTCTGTCGCCCAGGGGCGGTGGCCGAGCAGCTTGAACGTCGGCGGCAAGCCTATGGGGCATTTTTATGGAAACGTTTGAAATTTCCTAGACCCTTTGTCCCTAAGTTTTAGGACAGGGCATCATGACGCTAAAGCATTCAATGGCCGCTGACTTTGTCTCTTGAATAGAAAAGCAAGATTGCCCTGCCCAGACCTTGGACAATAAAAAACCCCCTGACGGGGGTTGGAAATCGCAGTCTAAATCACGAAAGGCTTATTTGTTGGGTTGAGGAGTCATCCGTAAATAAGGCTTGATTTCAGTGACCCCTTTGGGGAATTTCTGCTTGGCTTCTTCTGTAGGAATGGTGGGGGCAACAACAACATCATCACCATCTTTCCAATCCACGGGTGTAGCAACTTGATAGTTATCGGTCAATTGGAGTGAGTCAATGACCCGCAAGATCTCATTAAAATTCCGACCTGTGCTCGGTGGATAGGTAATGGAGGCTCTGAGCTTTTTATTATTGTCAATGATAAATACTGTTCTGACGGTGACTTTGGCGTTGGCGTTGGGATGAATCATGTCGTAGAGATCAGACACTTTCTTATCCGCATCCGCCAGGATGGGGTAATCAACCGTTGTATTTTGGGTTTCATTGATATCGCCAATCCAGCCGTTGTGGGACTGAGCATCATCGACGCTTAGGGCAATGGTTTTGACGCCGCGCTTGTCGAATTCAGGCTTGAGTTTAGATACAGACCCAAGCTCAGTGGTACAGACGGGGGTGTAGTCCGCAGGATGCGAGAAGAGAACAACCCAGCTATCGCCAGCCCATTCAAAGAAGTCAATTGTGCCAGCAGTGGAATCTTGAGTAAAGTTAGGTACGGTGTCCCCTAGTCGCAAAGACATGGTGAAACTCCTGTCATGAAAGGTCGGTTTGTGGTTACAAATGAGATCATGCCATAACCGAATTCGGATAATGTCCGGTTTCCCGACCGAGAAACAGTTCTTAATGTAGTTGACGAAGAATGATCCGGAACAATAGATGGATTGATGCCAGGGCAAGAAGCCTTGAAGTCAAAACAATAAAAGACTTACGGGTCTGGAGACTAGCTTGAATCACAGACTTCCAGTATTAAAGGGATGCTTAATTTAACTGTGAGGAGAAAACTGAGTGACTTCTCGCCATTCATGGATCACGGCAGGAGGGGCGACGATGTTGGCGGTCAAACCGCTCACTAGGGGAATTTCGAGGACGAGACGGGTATCACTCTCTAGATTTTCAAGCAGAGGCTGTACGTTGTACTGACCTACGTTCTCAGGCAGCATCAAGGTTGTTCCATCCATGGCGGGTTGAGACTGCCAAAGAAATTGGTCGGCAATGCTCAATTGCAACGGCTGTTCGGGGGCGACTTCGACTTGCCCTGGAAATCCGACGAGACGCAAAAATATTCCTTCGAGCTGGTTATCGACATAGCGTTTAAAGAGAATGGTTTGCCAACTGCGCTTGGCCTGATCTTGGAGACTTTGTTGCGATCGCAACGTCACTTGCCCCGGTTTCTCTTGATAAAGATGGGTTTCAGCTTGAACAGGCAGAGGATAGATAGTCAGACTGAGGAGTACTAGCAATAGGATGACTAGACGGCGAAGCATCATAATGACAACACCTTAGATTTAAGGGTTTGCAGGGCTGCATCCAGATCGTCGTTAACGAGTTGAAAATCAAATTCATTGGCTGCGGCGAGTTCGACCTTGGCTTGGTCTAAACGACGGGCAATGGCTTCTTCTGAATCCTGGCCTCGCCCTCGAATTCGAGCCTCTAAATCGGCCACAGAAGGGGGACTGACAAAGATTTGAAAGGCATCGGCAACCTGATCTCGGATTTGACGAGCCCCGACCAGTTCAATTTCCAAAATCACTTTTTTCCCTTGGGCAATTTCCCGCATCACGGGCTCCCGTAACGTTCCGTAGAAATTACCTGCATATTCTGCCCATTCCAAGAGCTGATTTTGATCAATGCGGGTTTGAAATTGATCTTTGGTCAAAAAGTAGTAGTGTTTGCCGTCCACTTCTCCTTCTCGGGGAGAACGAGTCGTGGCGGAAACCGCAAGGTATAAATCTGGGCAGGCTTGTAAGAGCTGCTGCAAAAGAGTGCCTTTGCCGACACCGCTGGGTCCAGTGAGGACGATCAGCTTACCCGTTTTTGTCATTTCCTGGGACCTTGCGTCTTATAGGGGGAAAACACCTCATTTTAACGCCAGTTCAGGTTAAGCCTGGTTTGAACTTTTTATATGAAGAAATAAAGGAGTTCGTCAGCACGAAAATTGGAGTTTTAGCATAAAATGAACGGCGTTCATTTTATGAGCATAAACTGCCAAATAATAGACCATTCCCTTCAAGGACTGGTTGAGGATGTACCGGGTAAAGGAGACATTTTGCTCGATACCAATCCTGAAGGAGATAGGTCGTCCTATTTATCTGAATCCTTGGTGTCTTTGTTGGACATAAAACGGTGAGCGACCGTTTCTGGCTGAATTGCAGACAGGACAACATGACCTGAATCAGTTACGATTACTGCGCGTGTGCGCCGCCCATAGGTGGCATCAATCAATTGGGCCCGATCTCGGGCTTCACTGATGATACGCTTAATGGGTGCAGACTCGGGACTGACGATGGAAATCACTCGATTCCCAGAGACAATATTTCCAAAGCCTATATTGATTAACTTGATATCCATAAATACAAATCCTCACGCAGATTCCAACCTTTTGTAATATCAGAGCGCATCACCCAAAAAAGCTCTGATATCTTCCTTTTTTCCATCTTATCCACAAAAGATCTAGACCTACAACCTATTTTTAAGTATTTATTTCTAGTCATAGGAATCTTATTTAGGATTTACAGGATTACTTAGGGTGAAATGTATCGCAGGATACAAAATGGCTATGAAAAATCAGCATCTCAAGGCTTGGATCGACAAATCAGTATTAATCCTTAAAATATGAATGAATTTCCGAACGATAGGTTTTCCTGCCTTGGAACTCCTCCCAAGAGGTCCATTTACTTGTAATTACCCGTGCAACAGGTTGACTTTACGACATTGACTGCAGCGTGCTGCGAGTTGCGATCGCAATGGTTACCAGCGCGTATAGAACAAGTGGTTCAGCAAGATCGGTTCACGGTCTATATGGCCCTGCGGACCCTCGACCATCGGGGATGGCTTTCCCTGAGTTGGCATCCTCAAGCGGCCCGAATTTGCATGGGAACTCCACCCCCGAAAGGCGCGGATACCTTTACCTTTAGCCAGCAGTTGCGTCACCAGCTCAATGGTCTGGCTCTGATTGCCGTTGAACCGATTGCCGATTGGGAACGGGTGATCGACCTGCAGATTGGTCAGCGCCCCCAAGCTCCCGTAGATTGGCATGTCTATGTTGAAATCATGGGTAAGTACAGCAACGTTATCTTGACCAATGGAGAAAATCGAATTGTCACAGCGGCCCATCAAGTCAGTGCCCAACAGTCGAGTGTTCGCCCCATTCAAACCGGAGACCTTTACCAACCACCGCCCCACCTGACCGACCCCATTCCCACTTTGTCGGAATCCTTTGATCATTGGCAGCGACAAGTAAGCTTAGTACCTGGCCCTCTGAAACAAAATTTACTTAAAACCTATCGAGGCCTAAGTTCAGCTTTAGTGTTGTCCATGCTGTCCTCGATTCATCTGCAGCCTGATCGATCCACTGAAACCCTGCAAGAAACGGATTGGCAACGGCTCTTTCAAGTCTGGCAAGATTGGCTATCGGCTCTAGAATCCCAATCCTTCACTCCTGGTTGGTGTTCATCAGGGGGCTACACGGTATTGGGTTGGGATATCACCCGGCCAGCAGCAGATACTCAAACGTTGTTGGATGACTATTATTGCCAACAGTTAGGCGAGCAAGTCTTCAAGCAGCTCCGGCATCAGCTCCAGCAAAAGGTCAAAGGCCATCTCAAGAAGTTCAATACCAAAGCTAAAACCTTTCAAGATCAGTTGAAGGCATCCGATACAGCTGAAACCTATCGGGAAAAAGCTGACTTACTGATGGCCCACCTACATGAATGGCAGGTGGGGATGAAAACCCTAACTTTGACGGATTTTGAATCCGGTGAACCTCGAACCCTGACCCTCAATCCAGAAAAAAACGCAGTTCAAAATGCCCAAGCCTGGTACAAGCGTCATCAAAAACTGAAACGTTCTCGTGCCCAAGTGCAGCCTTTACTGGAAGAGGTGCTATCAGAGGTGGCCTATCTAGAACAGGTGGAAGCCAGTATTCAGCAGTTAGAACAGTTTGAAGATGCCGCTGATTTGTTGACGCTGCACGATATTCGAGATGAACTGATCCTGCAAAACTATTTCCCAAAACTGGAGTATCGAAAGGAAGCCCCACCTGAAATTCCGTTTTACCAATACCAATCTCCCTCAGGATGGGAGCTACTCATTGGTCGCAATAATCGTCAAAATGATCTGCTCACCTTTCGGACAGCTGCCACCTACGATCTGTGGTTTCATACCCAAGAGATTCCCGGTAGCCATGTGCTCTTGAGATTAGAGGCTGGTTCTATTGCTGAACCCGAAGATATGCAGTTTGCTGCAAATATGGCCGCCTACTATAGTCGGGCTCGGCAGAGTCATCAAGTTCCAGTAATCTATACCGAATCCAAAAATGTGTATAAGCCCAAAGGGGCCAAACCAGGGATGGTGATTTACAAACATGAACAAGTGATTTGGGGCCAGCCCCAATCTGTGAAAGATCAGGTTCATGGTTCTGGCACAGGCTAGGATGCCCTGATTCAGTCCTTTAGCTTTAAAGGCGACTGACCTGCAGGATGTTCGCTCTGGCTAGTGCTTTTTGAGCACCCCTCTAGTTCTGCTGTAGGATATGTAACCTGAATTTATGAAATGATAGGGGCCTCATTTTTTTGCTGAAATTCTTCCTTGTCTGTAAAAATATCGAAAATTTGGTCCATTCTAGATAATTTCAACACAAGACTAACCTGCTTTCTCATTGAACAGATAGATAGCTTGCCACTTCTACCATGCACTGCTTTATGCATCGCGACTAAAGCACCAATTGCCGAACTATTGATAAAGGTGACATCTTGCAAATCTAATAGGATCGTTTTAACGCCTTCATTCAGCACCGTGTCAATTTCATTGCGTACCTGGTTAAGACCAATTCCGTCTGTCAGGCTGAGGGGTTGGATAATTTTATAGCTCATTGGTTGCACTCCTAGGTCAGATCTGTTGGTTTTGAGTCTGGTAAAGGCGAAAAAGCCACCAATGAATGACCCGTAAACCATAAGGAATTCGTTGTGTACCCAGAATTCCCTTTTCTGAAAGCGAGTGAACATTCACAACACAACAAGTAAACCTCGGGACGGTTTTATGTTCACCAGAGTAATTTGAAAGCACTGAAAATCCTGGAGATGTAGTAGGGGGCAAAGAAATTTGGTTAGGCAAGAACTTTGGTAGTCCACTCATCAACGCTTTGTCGTTGAACGAGTCCCTTGTACAGGTAGCTGCTTGAATTCACTCAGCCAAGATTGAATCATGAGTTTCAACTTTTCTCTTTCTTCATCAGTGAGACCTTGGGGGTCAAAACGATAGCGATAATGTAAATCAATAATTGGGTGTAACTCGCTCATGTAAGAAGCAGGTAGTTCCTGTTCTAGTCGCCCCAGCCATTTGCGGACCGTTTCTGAGGGAAG
The DNA here is from genome assembly GCF_000238775.2 of Acaryochloris sp. CCMEE 5410. Lineage (NCBI taxonomy): Bacteria > Bacillati > Cyanobacteriota > Cyanophyceae > Acaryochloridales > Acaryochloridaceae > Acaryochloris > Acaryochloris sp. CCMEE 5410. Next base: position 1,651,164 of record NZ_AFEJ02000001.1, read on the forward strand.
ACGTGCAAGCCCCCAATCGCTTAAGCGTTTTTCAATCTGGTAAAACTCAGAATCGAGTCCGTCCGAAGTTGGTTTACGGATGCGTTCTGTCCCCTGCCCTCTCCGCCTTTTTGTGCGCCGAGATAGCTTCTTTCGGATCATTCGCCAGATTAAATAAATCGATCCAAAAACAATCGCCAGTCCTAAAACAATTATTGAACCCGCCCAAGCCAAAGTCTCCGAATTTTCAGAAAGCAGAGTCATCAGCTCAGACCAGGCTTCAGACAATTTTTCGAAGAAAGACTTAGAGGGTGGTTGGTTCTTCTCCCCAGTGAATGAGCCGTCTTCAGATGAGGTGCCATCCTGGTTAGGGTTGCCCTCTTCAGATGAGGTGCCAGAATTGCCATTCCGAGAACTATCTTGCGTTGGAACGCCATTTTGCTGTGAGGATCCGTCTTGGGATCGGGTGCTATCCCCTTGGGTAGTTTCACTTTGAGTCGTCGAGGTGTCGCCTTCAGAGGTCATCCCGCCCCCTGGAGTGGTTTCGACTTTGACCCAAGTGTTGTCTACATAGGCCAAGACCCAGGCATGAGCATCTTTCAATCGGACAATATACTGTTGCTCTGCAGGACTGTATTCATGGGCGGTATAGCCCACTGCATAACGGGTGGGGACACCTGCCGCCCTCAGTAACAATGAAGTGGCCGATGCATAGTATTCACAGTGGCCGGACCGATGGTCTAACAAGAAAGCTGCGATCGGCGTTTTGTTTTCCTTGGGGGTTGGCAGATCGAGGGAATATTTAAATCCCTGCTCTTTAAAGAACGCGGAAATGGCTTCAACCTTTTCTGCATCAGCTTTACCTTTCAGGTCCAATGAATTGGTAATTTTTCTGAGCGTCCGCTTTTCAATAGCCGGAACGGCTTTATCAAAAGGGGTGGGTGGACTGTCTGCAGATTGTTTGGGGTTATACTGCACCGTATAGGCAAGGGGACCGGGTTTTCCCTGGATGGCAACCGTTCCGTACTGGTTTGCTTTTAGGGTTTTAACCTGAAGCTGGTTAACTTCAGACGTTCCTAGGGGCAGTTTGAGGATTCCGTCTTTTCGCGGTAAGTCTGATGAAATGCGGACAGAGGTTGCTTGTTTCGTTTTGGCCCCCAATTGCCAGCTTTGTCGGGACTGTGGGCGTTTAGCCGAAAATTTAGATTTAACAGCATTCCAGGTGCCTGACTGGTATTGGTTATAGGTGGCTTCTCGTATATAAAGCGGGAATTGGGGTTTGGGGCTATTAGCTTTTTGATTAGGGGCCACCCGAAACAGAATGGCATTGGAACGTTGTAGAGAGCCAATATTGCCAATTTGGGTCTGAGCCTTTTCTGGATCAACAATGCCGCCCGATCGCTGCACTAGGCTAGGAATGGATTGCCCGCCATCTCGACCAGGCCGAGAAGCCTGAGTCTGTCCTGGATTTCTACTGCCTCCACGGTTTGAGGGGGGCGTTGGAAGATTTGGAGGTTGGGACGTTCCAGTGTTTTGTTCAGGACTCGGCTCAGAACTGTCTGGAGGACTGGTGTCTTCGTTGGGCTGGCTGATATCTGAATCAGGCTCTTGCTCAGACGTGGCGGACGCATCTTCATTTGTCTCTCCAGGATCATCCTGCGTTGCCCCATCAGAAGTTGATGGGTTGCGACTGTCGTTACCGGAGTTGCTGGGCGTTCCTGGTGTTGAGGCTGACGAGTTCCCGTTGGAAGCGCTGGATGGGCCAGGTGGATTGGGATTTTGATTGCCGTTTGGCGTTCTAGAGCTAACCACGGTGTCCGTGTTGGTCTCTAGCTCCATATCCTCCAGTAACCTATCCAGATCCTCCGGGTAGCCCCGCCCTGGATCATCGGGCCAGATTCGAGCCATTTTCTGGAAAAACTCACCAAAAACAGCGGGGCCGGGGAGCCGAACATTAGCCTGTAGCCAGTAAAACTGATGGGTGCCAACCAGGCTCAGGACCAGTGCCAGGACAATCAGACCGTAAAAAGTGGACTGGGAAAAACGCAGAGCCAGTTTGCGGTCAACAGGCCAGCGGACGGTGCCCAAGAAAAGGGCGATCAGTAGGGCGCTGATAGCCAGAAAGACGAACAGGTTACCTCCGGTGGCGCTGGCGGCGAGCAGACAAATGCCAAAGTAGGGGTAATACCAATTAACGGTTTTCCAAGACTGGGCCATATCCCCCAGGAATTGGCGATAGACTGAGACAAAATTCCGACAATAGGTCTGAGCCAGGACAAAAGGGAATAAACCAACGGGCAAACACTTAATCAGATGATAGTGGGCAGTATAGGGGATGACCTCGGAAGACACAGAGGGTAGAAAGAAGATCGCCAACAACCATAGGATAAAGGCGACCACATGAAGTTGCTTCAGCTTGTCGAGGGAGATAGACCAGCGCTGTTTGACTATTTCCCTCGCTTCCAGGGCTAAGGCCATGGGAATTGCGATGATCCAGGCCCCGGTTTGATAGCCCCAAAAGCAGAGGGATAGGCTGCAGAGGGTAGGAGTCGATTGCTTCATAGGGCCAATAACTCCTGTTGCAGATTGGAAATTGCCCCGGAGTGCAGCTGACACTGGGGGCCAAAATATTCCTGAAACTGGGGGTCCATATGCAAGCTGAGGTCAGATAGGCAAAGGGCTTTGATCGGAATACCAAACTGACTGAGCATTTTCAGAAAGGCATAGCGAGTGTCGTCAAAACCCAACAGGATGCAGAAGCAACCACTCAATCGAGATAAGCGAGATTGAATCATCGGATTGAGGCAATCCAGTTCCCGGTGTGGGCTGGGATTAAGGGTGGCAACCGTTTCAATAATTTGGGCCCGTTGGCGCAGTCCCTTGCCCACGGTCACCAATCGAGGATCTGGGCCAGCATAGATCACGTCCAGTAGAGACGCTTCCGGCTGTTCCTGCATTAAAAAAGAAATGGTCACCGCAATAGCTTCTTCAAAGGTGGTGCTGTGGGGTTCTAGCTGAAAGGTATCCAGAATCAGGGCATGGTGGATGGCGGTCTCGTCCTGCTGTTCTTTGACGATGGGGCGGCCAACCTTGGCCCAGCTTTTCCAGTGAATCTTATTGGTGGGGTCTCCAGCTCGATAGTCCCGTAGGGAGCGAAATTCTAGAGCTTCTCCGGCAGTGGAGGTGCGTAGGGTTTCACTGGCCTGGTAGCGACTAGCTTGGGAGAGATTAAGGAGAGAGAGCTGATAGCGCTGGGGCAAAATACAGATCGATTGGCCAACATCGTAGGTGTGGCGTTTATAAACTAAGCCCAGGGGGTCGGGACAAGCGAGTGTTATGGTTTCGAGCTGCAAGCTACCCCGCCGCAAAGGGAGAATTTCCACTCTGGCTTTGGTTTTGCCTTTGGTGGAGAGGGTGGGTAAATCCTGAAGGTGGGCAGTGGCCCACTGCTGCTTGGCGAGATAGCGTCGCCAATGGGGTCGCCATTGGTTGCCAACGGGATAGCGACGTTTAATCTGAATAAACTCCTGGAAGCTAGGGAAGGGGGTGGCAAAGGTTTCCACTAGCTTTAAGCCTTTCTGCGGCTGGGGAGAGAGATTCTGAATCACCACTTGGTAGGGCAGCGGTTCACCCACGGTGCCAAAGCGGGGCAGCAGGCGGGTGGCCTTAAACCGGAACTGAATCAATCGGCTGCCAATGGTCCCTAAGATTAGCAGAGCCAAGGCAAAGAAGAACAGAACGTGGCACATGCTGCGGGTGGATCCGAGACTGACAAGCGCACTGCCAATACCGCCCGCTAGTACCCCTAATCCTGCAGGGGTAAATTGCTGCACCAGCCATTTGCGGGTGACATATATTAATCGGAGACAGCGATAAGTAAAGCGATCCATAACTTAGGCAGGCACCGGAATACTGGTCAGAATACGGTCAATACAGTCCTGAGCTGTTTGCTCAGCAAAGCAGGCTTGAGGGGACATCACGAGTCGATGGGCCAAGACATCCCTGGCAATTTCTTGAATATGATCGGGGGTGACATACTCATATCCATCGAATAGGGCTAAGGCTTGAGCCACTTTCATTAAGGTGAGGGATCCGCGAGGGCTGGCCCCCAGTTGGACCTCCGGTAACTGCCGAGTTGCAGCGACGATATCGACGATATAGCGCTTGAGTTCTCGACTCACCCGTACCTGCTTCACCGCTTGCTTCAGGGTAAAAATCTCTTCTAGGGAAATGCAGGGCTGCACCCGCTGGATGGGATGTTCTTCCAGTTGCTGGGTGAGGATTTTAATCTCATCGGCTGGAGATACAAAACCCAGGCTGAACTGCAAGGCAAACCGATCCATTTGGGCCTCGGGCAAGGGGTAGGTGCCCTGAAAGTCCACGGGATTTTGGGTAGCAATCACAAAAAAAGGATCGCGCAGCGTTCGTTGCTGACCATCAGTCGTAACTTGGGACTCGGCCATCGCTTCTAGAAGGGCCGATTGGGTGCGGGGAGAGGCCCGGTTAATTTCATCCGCCAGAATCAGATTGGCAAAAATTGGACCTTCATGAAACTGGAAGGTCTGATCTTGAGGATTGAGAATCGAAACCCCCAAAATATCGGAGGGCAACAAGTCAGGGGTAAACTGAATCCGCTTAAAGGCGATATCAACGGAATAGGCCAGAGTCTTAGCAAGGGTGGTTTTGCCCGTGCCGGGATAGTCTTCCAGCAATACATGGCCTCCACTAAAAAAGGCCGCCAATAATTTGCGAATGGCCGCGTCCTGCCCCTTAATCACCTGCTGGATATTGCCTGCCAAGTGACGATAAATGGTTTGCCCCTCGGAGCAATCGGTTTGAGTGTCTAATACCACCATGGGTTATGCCGGAACGGGAAGCCGCCTCATGATGTCCATTACCACTTGTTCCGCTGTTTTACCGGCAAATTTCGCTTGCGGATCCATGACTAGGCGGTGGGCCAAGACGGAAACCGCGGCCTCTTGAATATGCTTGGGGCGAAGGGCAGGGGTGCCATCAAACAGGGCTAAGGCTTGAGCAATTTTCATTAAGGCAATGGAACCACGGGGACTGGCCCCCAGCTGGACTTCCTCGGCTTGGCGGGTGGCGTTAACGATATTGACGACGTATTGCTTGAGGTCTTCGCTAACGGTAATCCGCTTGACCGCTTGCTTGAGGGTAAACACATCTTCGAGAGACAGGCAGGGCTGCAACTGGTCAATCGGGTGAGCCTGCATTTGGTTGGATAGAATTTCCACCTCTTCTTCAGCGGAGATATATCCCAATCCAAACTGGATGGAGAACCGGTCCATCTGGGCTTCCGGTAAGGGGTAGGTGCCCTGGGAGTCAATGGGGTTTTGGGTGGCAATCACAAAGAACGGATCATGCAGTTTCATCTGCTGACCATCAATGCTGACCTGGGACTCGGCCATTGCTTCTAGCAGGGCTGACTGGGTACGGGGAGAAGCCCGATTAATCTCATCGGCCAGAATCAGATTGGCAAAAATAGGACCCTGGTGGAATTCAAAGGTTTGGTCTTTTGGATTGAGAATCGATACGCCCAAAATATCTGAGGGCAGTAGATCCGGGGTAAATTGAATGCGCTTAAATTCAATATCGACGGATAGGGCGAGGGCTTTAGCGAGGGTGGTCTTACCTGTACCGGGATAGTCCTCTAGCAGGACATGGCCGCCACTAAAAAAGGCTGCCAATAACTTGCGAATGGCAGGTTTTTGTCCTTTGACAACGGTTTGGATATTTTTGGCTAAGCGGCGATAGATCTCTTGGCCGGAAACCCCGGACATCGGCAAGGACGACACTGTCATAAATGCTTTTTTACTTAGGGTACCCGACTTCAATTAGGTGTCTTGCAGCTTGTTCAGTCTTATTGATAATGCAATCTAGCGATCTGAGCTTCTTGTATTCCTAGCAGCCAGTAGTCTGAAGAGACATATAGAGAAATTTCTTAACTGATTCAAAAGTGAACTCACTGTTGGCATCCAAGTTTTAAATACTATATTTTTTTTGTCTTTTGTGAGTGACGAATAAGGATGATATACGATGTAGTCCCTAGTCATTGCCTAGCAATGAACAAGCTTTACAAGTGTTGTATTGAAGCTCACTAAATCTTAAAAAAAGGCTTGATAAAGTAAGTGACTAGGTAGATAGTGATAGCTCAATTTTAAATTAAAGTATAAGAACTCAGAATTTAGGGTGAGTCTATTGTATAGACTTGTCTATAGTTTCAGAAAACACGCCTAGAAATCTTGATGAGAGAAATCTTAAGCCTCAAATATTTGCATGTTACATTTTTTATTTAAAGAAATATAGTCAATATTAGCCTCTAAAAATCTGGATGTTTTTATGTGATCCAAAAAATGGCATTTAATGATATTTAAGAAGGAATACTCATGGATGACAGACAAAAACTTCGAGAAGCTACAAAAAGTCTCGTCAGGGCTCAAAAATCTATTCTCAAGTTATTAGATGAGTCACCTAAATCTATAGAAGGTTTAAATTCTGCCATAGTTTCAACTCTTAAAGACAGGAAATTGGTAGAGATTGATAATAACCAGATCCGTTTAACAAAACTAGGTCATGCTGCTTGTGAATTATTAAGTAAAGCTGAAGACGACCTCACTGTGCCAGTCTCTATTGAAAATAAAAAAACAGTAAATTATCAACAACATCTTCATATAAAGAAAGCTAAAAAACTGGAAAGGGGGCACTGGTCTACTAACAGGGCACATACCTAAACCCTTTATTGGTGAGGAGTTCTAGTGTGCTCAACGGACGAGAACAAAATCCCATCTCCATTGCTGGTGTGGTCTGCTTACTGAGCCCCCAATGGGGTCTAACCCAGTTATGAATCAGGCGTTGTACATCTAGCACTCGCTGTAACCCCGACCGCTTCTTAGCGTAGAGATTCTGCCGTCTTCGATAAGCACTACATCGTCTCCTCAAGGCAGCATTGTGAGCCTCATTATGATTGGCATGGACCTCAGACCCTAGACTGATAGCGGTAAAGGGATGCTCTGCTTTCACCCACTCTACTCGCCGATTCCCCTGAGACCCTTTAACTTTCATCGCGACTTCTAACCCCTCTCGCCAAACCTTGCGATGCCCATAGTCAGGATGACACTCCTCACCATTGAGATAGACATTGGCGAGCTTCCAAAGTTCTTGTCCATAACGCCTCTCACCATCGGTAAACCATCGAATCCCATCACAGGCTTTGACCCACTCCCAAGCTGAGTAAACGCCATTTGCAAAAAGTTGTGCATCCTTGAGGCCAGCTTGTGCTGTCAACCAATAGCGGCTTTCGCGTTCAAGGAAATGGATGGTCCAGCCCTGGGATTGGCTGGGGGGAAGATTTTTGCCTACACGCGTGTAAACTTCATCCCCTTCTACCGTCACATCAGAGGCTGCTGGTGCGGGAGGTGACCAGTTCTGTGCTTGGTCTGCTAGGCGTTTTTCCCAACGCATAATGGTGGTATGAGATTTACCGAAAGTTCGACCTGCAGCACGAATACCCATCCCTTCGGTGCGAGCTTTGATGGCATAGCTCACTACTGAACTAGCGGTGCGTAAGCGAGCCATTGGGGTACCCGTGCGTTCGTTGAAACGCCGATTGCAATCCTTACACTGATATCGCTGGACTAATGTCCCATCTTGCAGGCTATCAAAGCCGCGCTTTAGGATCTTCTCGCTTAGACAATATGGGCATTCCATTGATCTACATTAGGTTGCGTCGGAAGCATTATAGCTAGATCCTGCTAACAGACCAGTGCCGGAAAGGGGTAACCAATTTCTAAAGCTTTACAAACAAGGTCTAAGTTACCAAAAAATTGGAGATGAATTTGGAGTCAGTAAAGAGAGGGTAAGGCAGATCCTGAAAACCAATCCTGAATTTAAAGAATATCTAGAGCAAAAGAGAGAAGAGAAAGCAGCATTAGAGCAGGCTAAAAAAGAGAAAGCTAAAGAGAAGTTTTACTCTCGGACTCTGGCAGCATTATACCCAGAGAGAGTTGCTGCGCTATGGGATTATGAAAAAAATGGGGATCTAAAACCAGGAGAGGTTCTGGCTGGTAGTACGAAGCATTATATCTGGTTCAAGTGTCCTATCGATGGACATTCCTGGAAGAAAAAGCCTTCTGAAATAACAAGATATAGCTGGCTAAGAAACGGTGCCAGTGGATGTCCTCAATGTGCAGGAAAAAGTAAGAAACTGAAAAAACAGCCCGCTTTAGCTGAAGCTTATCCAAAACTTGTTGGCAAATATTGGGACTATACTAAAAATTCTGAATTAGGTCTAGATCCTGAAAAGATATCTCTTGGAAGCAATAGGAAGGCATGGTTTAAGTGTCCAATTGACGGTAATGAATGGGAAGCAATCGTCGCATCTACGGTTACGCAGCAATGGTCAAAGGATAATGCTGGTTGTCGTATTTGCAATGGAACTTCTGATCGCAAGCGAGGTAAGTGGAAGCGTAGAGAACCTATATCTATTGAGTTTGCCGAAGAAGTTGAAAAATACTGGCTTTTTGAAACAAATAATGAGCTTGGGATAGATCCAATGAAGCTGACTAGTGGATCCCAAAAAGAAGCCTTCTTTAAATGTCCAGATGATGGATATGAATGGGTTACTAAGCTTGCTTCAATTAGATTGTCTTGGAGAAAGGGTAATAGTGGATGTCCTAAATGTGCTGGAAGATTAGGCACCTATAAAAAACAGTTAAGCCTTTTGGAGACATATCCTGATTTCGTTAGCAAATATTGGGACTATGAGAAGAATTCAGGACTAACGCATTGACAGAAATTACCCCCAATGTTCAAGAGAGCCATCCCAGCAGTGGTTGTTCAAGAATGAATTGTCGAGCAACCTCTTGATATAACTTGCGTTGTAGGGCATACCAGTTGTCTATCTGTTGGTGCCAAACTTGTAATTCCAGCTCCACAAAAGCCCTAAGAGCACAAAACACATGGGTATGAACAGCCTCAGTTAAACGCACACGAAACCGCTGAAGTCCACACAATTGTTTGCCTGCACGATGAAAGCATTCAATGCCCCAGTGGAGTGTGTGTAAATGCTCAAACTCAGCTTTACCTGCAATAGCAAGCTCCTTCGGGTCTGGCGCATACAGAAGGTAATAGCGACACGATTCGTTTTTGAATCGCTGGCAAAAACCTTCACGATGCCCACCCCTTTGAGGTAAACATGTAATCCTTGTTCAGGGATGACAAGGGTATCCACGCGTTGATACTGGCTCTGGCCCAATCGCACCTGTCGATTTTTGGCAACACCAACCAGGAATCCCAATTGCACGTCTTTGAGTAAATTGAGATTGGCCTTGGATGCATACCAAGCATCGCTGGTGAAGGTCGTCGGTCGAAGCCCCAAGCTAAAACCTCTTGGAGCATTTCCTGGAGATATTGATTCTTGGTTTTGCCCTCCTGTTTGTCATAAATACGATAGTTAATGGGGACTCTCAAGCCATTGGGACTGGTGTAGTACAGGGTGATTAAGGGGATTCCCAAATCGGTTTGCTATGTTTGCTACTCCAGTAATATCCCAACAGGTCCATTTTCTTGGGGTTGCTGTAGAGTTTCTCAAGAACAGTATCATCAGCACTCAAACGCCTCCGGTCAGCTCAATCCATTCATTGTCTGCAAGTAAATCAAATAGATCTTTGGGCTCATAGCGTTCTCGAAGCAAAAAGCGGTTGATGCTGTCGTGAGAAACATCTTTGAGGATTTCTGCCATATGGCTGCATCCATCTCCTTGGGGTTGAGCTAGGAGATAGCGGACATAAAGGTCTTGGGTGCACTGAGCAGTTGAAGGCTTGCTGGGTATTCGCAACAGAGGGAGAACATTAACGGCCTTTATCTTTCAACCCACAAAATAAAACCCGTGTCAATGCGTAAGTCCTGGAATTCTATTTTGGACCTTGATCCCAATGAGATTTCTTGTGGAAGTAATAAATTAGCTTGGTTTAAATGTCCTGAGGATGGCTATGAATGGGAGACAAGAATTGGAGGGATTTCAAAAAGCTCTTGGTCGCTAGGCAATAATGGTTGTGCTCGCTGTGGTTCAGGATGGACATTAGAAGTAATTCGCCAGTTTGTTTCTAGTTTAGAAGAACATATCCCTAATCTCACTCAAGCTGAGCTTTATAAAATCTTTGAGCAGTCAGGCGTTTTAGAAAGCAAAAATTCTCAAGGGCTCAAAATCGTTAAGAGTATCATCAAGGGTAAACTTTCTGGTCAGAAACTTCGTTCCTTTACTCAAGGAGTACCAGCTTCTCAGGAGAATGAAGTCAGTTCTGATGATGAGCTAATGACTGATGCTGAGCTACAGGTGGTTGATGCAGAGTCAACACCCACTAGCGAAACATCTAAATTTTCAAATGATGAGAACTCCGCTGGAACAGACAATGATGCTTCTCTTCATGAATTACCAAAGGTTAAGGTTCAGAGAAGTTTAGAGTTTTTGAGTAGTAAAATTGTTGCTTCAGCAGACCAAGAAGCAGTTGACTTTTTTATTGCCTCAAGACGTAATCGTATCTGGGCTGAGGTTTTTGAGGATGAATCAGCGGTTGACGGTATAGAAGAGTTCACCGATGAAGGCTATGGACGTCAAGTCAGAGATGAATTTCTTGACGAATATAATCAAGCACGAGATCTGAATATTCCCTCTGGCTGGTCTTTTCGCATCAATGGAAAAATTACTCCACCCAATTTGATGCAGAAGCTGGCTGCAGTAAGATTGCGTAGCCAGCAGCGGATGTTGAATCTCTCATTGACCGGGACGGGAAAAACAATCGGTGGAATTTTAAGTAGTCGAATTATTGATGCTCATCTTACAGTCATCATTTGTCCGTTGGATACTATCCCCAACTGGCATGGAGAAATTAAGCATGTCTTTTCTGATAGTCGAGTGACCATAAAGAATTTCAATCCTCATTGGTCAGATATTGAAAACGGACATCATTATATTATTTTGAATCATGAGAGGTTCCAGCAACCTTCAACAGCGATTAATATTCGTCAATTACTGGACAGATTCAAGATTGATTTAATCATCGTCGATGAAATTCATCGCTGTAAACAAAGAGGTGATAATCCATCAAAACGTCGCCAAATGGTACTAGCACTAATTTCAAATGCTGCCAAACAGAATTCTGATATTCATGTTTTGGGTATGAGTGCAACACCAGTTATCAATAACTTAAAGGAAGGTAAGAGTTTAGTTGAGCTAGTCACAGGACTTGAAAGGGTTGATTTAGGTGAAAGAGCCACAATTAACAATTGTATGCGCCTGCACCAAGCATTCGTAACTTTGGGGATTCGTTCTAGGGTAAAACCAAGAATCAAAATTAGTCGAAGAACTATTCCAGTTGAATGTAGTCATCTAATTGATGAAATTAGAGAAGAAGGAACTTCTATTCTGAAGATGGAGCAAATTCTGACTCGCGCCAGAATACCTACAATCCTTGATGAGCTTCGACCAAAAACAATTGTTTATACACATTATGTTGCAGGGCTGTTTTAAGTTAGCAGCGAAAAAATAATATCGACCCGATTAGCCAGCTTAGTCATCGCGGTTTTGAGGGATTGATAGTCGTTTAGCCGCAGGATATTAATCCCAATAGTTCTAAGCACTGACCAATTGAGCAGTGCTTGTTCATCTTCGAGTCGATAATCATCTTCGCCAAAACAACATCCTTCGGCCAATGCAACCGATTTTCAATGCCCCAATGTTCTCGGACCAGAGATTGCCAATGCTGGGGTGAGGTGGCAGCTGAACTGATGTAATAGGCCGTATTGTGATACTCCTTTCCTTTGCGAGTGCCCCATCGTTGGACACAAAGCACAGAGCGAATTGCCTCCCATTCTTGTAGGGCTATGCCGACAGGCTCATAAACCTGTATACACCGATGTTCATCTCGTCCTCTACTTTGGGCGGAGTGGATGTGCTCAGCCATGGGTTTAAGACACTCAAAGTAAGTCTGGAGGTGGTCGTAAAGTCTTCCCTGATTGGATTTGACCGCCACAAGATAGTCGTTACCCGAGGCCACAATCTTCTCAAGTGTTTTTTGGGCGTGTAAGGCATCCATGGTAATCAGCAAGCCATCGAGTTGAAGGGTTTCCAACAGTGCCTGGACGACTTTGATTTCGCTATTATCCTCCTGAGTGAGGGCTTCGAGCTTGAGGGTGATGCCTGCTTCCACCGCAAATAAACTCACCAAGCCCACAAACGCTGCTTCCCTTGGCATCTGTCAGCCCCTGACGAATCCGTTTGCCATCAATGGAGGCTGCATAATTATCGGGAGAGTGAGTCTGGGCTTTCGAGAGCATCCATGCTTCAAATTGGTGGCTCAACGCTTGGAAGTCAAGACCCTTCATCACTCGACGAAAGGTACAGTGAGACGGAACTTCGAGGCTCTCAAGCCCCAATAGCTCACTTAAAGGCTGGCGATAATCGCTCACAAAGGTTTCTAACGGACGGTACCCTTGATATCCAGCAAGCATGCCCATCACCATCAATAGCAACAGCAGCCATAACGGATGAATACGGCCATGGGCACTGCGGAAATCCGGGACTTGCTTCAAAGTATCGATTAGATGGCTCATCGGTCTCTCTACTGTTGGTCAGTAGAACCATCCTATTTTTTCTAGGAGGAACGTAAAACAACCCTGCATTATGTTGAAGGCATTGTCAATCAACTTTCAGAAGCAATTGAGGCTGCCGGATGGACAGTTGGCTTTCATATGGGTGGCAATAAAAGCGGGCGTAATGAGTTTATAGATGGCTCTATTGATATTTTGATCGCTAGTAGCGCTATGGCTACTGGTGTAGACGGCTTTCAAAGAGTCTGTGATCGATTGATTCTGAATATTCCACCTTGGACAAGTGCCGAACTGGAACAGCTTGAAGGCCGATTAAATAGACAAGGTCAATCCCACGATACTCTCTCTATTATTATGCCTGTCACTTATGGGATAGATGATGGCGAACATTGGAGTTGGGATGAGGGGCGTCTAGCGCGTTTGCAAAATAAACAGACTGTTGCTGATGCAGCTGTCGATGGTGTGATGCCCGAAGGACAATTACGCACTGAGTCGCAGGCCTTCCGCGACCTACGCAAATGGCTTGAGCGTCTTAAGATAGGTGAGCAAAAATCGATTACTAGACCAAAGATCTTTGTCCCACTTCCAGATGAAAATCTAGGCGAAGTCCATCGCCGTCTAGCCCGATATGGAGACTTTAGCCGTATGAGTGCGCGGTGGAGTAATAGCTATAGTCATACGAATTTTGGGCGACTGCAGCGTAATCCTGAAGAGTGGATGCAATATCACACCCTCTATCAGCAAGCTCGACAAGATTGGAACGTGATTCCTTATAAAGAAACGATCAAATGGCTTCAAAACCGTTCTAATTTGATAGTTGCTGACTTTGGTTGTGGAGAAGCACTGATTGCAAAAGAGATATCAGATTTACATACAATTCATAATTTTGATTTTGTCGCAATCAATGATTCAGTTATTGAATGCGATATGGCAAATGTGCCATTAGAGGACGCTTATTTAGATGTTGCCCTCTTTAATCTTTCACTAATGGGCCGCAATATTTCTGATTACATTCGAGAAGCAACCCGGACACTGAAGCTTGATGGACAATTATTAATATATGAAGTGAGTTCTCACTTTAAAGATCTTCAAGGATTTATTCAAGGTCTTGAGCATGCAGGATTTAAGATCATCGAAAGTTCGGAAAGATGGAAGTTTAGATATGTTCGAGCTATAAAGACTGAGGAAATTGATTATGCACAGATTGCAGTAAATCTTTAATGTATCGATAAGGTCACCAAGTCGATAGAGTGATTAAGGTCATGTATTTCGCATGATTTATGAGGCTACTTATTTTTGGTTGGATCTGAATCCATGCCTTTATCCTCCAAAGAAATGCAAGAAGTTGCAACCCAAATTGATTTTGAGCCTGGGATTTTCTCCATAATCGGATCAGAGTCTCCAACACTCTTGAAGAAGCTGGAACTAATTCAATACTGGTATGAAGAAGTCTTCGCTCAGCTCGAACAAAACTTACCCCCTACTGTCCAGATCCAAAAAAATGTTGAATTAGAGGGAACGGGTAGCGATCGCTTTATCAAATTGCAGCTTGATGGCGTTTTTTTTGAAGTGAATACCCCTGACGCTATCTCAGTAATCCTCAGACTACGATCCAAGCTTCCCAAAGGCTATATGCCAATCACGCTAGATTTCCAACGGCGAGAAGAACTCCTCAAAGAAGACTTTGAAGGGGCGTAGCTAATGGATCGGGGATGCCTTAGACTTCGGAATGGTTACCCCTGGGAATAGGGAGTCAAACCGTTGATTGACCCAGGCAAGCCGCAGCATGAGTAGATGATTGAAACCATCCTCACTCCAGCGCATACCAACCCCTTAAAGCGCTGTTGAATCAGCCACTTACAAGCACTTTCGACCATTCCTGACCCCAGCGGTATCTGTAGTTGTTCAAAGTGGCGATATTGGATGTGTCGCAGATGGCGCTGGAAATAAGCCTGTACCTGGAGCAACGTCGTAAAAGATTTGCCCGTAAACAATTGTGAGTGAATCAACATCGTCAAGGACCGCAATACTAATAGGTGTTGCCCATGTCGCAATTGGTGTCGCCAGCGCCGAAACCAGGCTTGGGCTTGAGCAGAGCGAGCATCCCCAAACATCGCTTTGTTGCTCGTGCAAGATGGCCTGCTGCATGAAAGAAATCGAGAACTGCCACAGCACAGTGAGAGAACAAGGTGCGGTAGACTCGCCAGAAGCCTCGCCCCCATCACTCAACCAGATGACGCTTGGGGCCGATTCAAAGTCTTGTTTGCGGGCTTCGAGGTGCAGTAAGGGGATGAACTGGTCGATATCGCCCAATACTGCCACCAGTCTTCGACGTAGTAGTTGGGGGACACGCTTTTGTGCTCGGGTGCCCCGTGTTCCTAGGCGGGCTAAGATAGCAACTTTGACTTCTCGCCACTGGATTTTCCCTTGGGGTTTTCGGGGTGGGGCGAAAGGGCACCATCACACCGTCAGCAGCAATGGCCAAAGGTAGAGCAGACAACACCTCTGAAATCGCTTCACAAGGAGTCTGGTCACCTGAGGCTTGAGCTTTGAGTTGAGTCTCTAGCTCCTGATAACGGCCCGTTCGCTTATTCTGGGGAACCCAAATAAATTAACGATTTGGGAGGCTAGGCATAGAGCAATCGAAACAGGCAAACAGGAGAGATGGGCTAGTGCAGTAGGCTACAGAGCAATGAATGGAGCCTTCAGTATATGAGTGACGCTGTGCAAATCAGTTCAGAGCGGGTTGATGATATTCCCCTGATCGTCGAATGGCTCAAGCAGATGCAGATTGTCGAATGGATGGATCAAGAACTCAAACAACCTCACGGAAACCGTAAAGGATTGAGCTATGGTCAATTGAGCGTATTGCTGTTGACCTACATCATGACTCAAGCAGATCATCGCTTGTGTGGCGCAGAATCGTGGGTGACATCACACCGTCAGATATTGGAGTTGGCCACTGGTTGGGGCATAGGGGAAAAGGATGCAACCGATGATCGTCTGGCCCGGATGGTGGAAGAAGTTGGCCAAGCGGAAGAAGCTTGTCGCCAGATTGAGGTGAACCTTGGTCAGCATGTGATTCGAGCCTATGAATTACCGACAGAGGTTGCTAGGGCAGATACAACCAGCTTTAGTGTGCATCATCGCTCAGATGAATCTGCTGAAGAGAGTCTGCTCCGTTTTGGGTACTCCAAAGATAAACGCCCTGACTTGCTTCAGTACCGTCAACTGCTAGGCACCCTTGACCCTGCAGGGATTCCGTTAGTCAGTGCAACGCTTCCTGGTAATGGAGCAGATGACCCATTGTATTGGCCCACCTGGCAGCAAATGGCTCAAGTTATTGGCCACAAGCACTTTGTCTTTTGGCAGATTGCAAAGCTGCCGCGATTGCGACCCGTGCTCAAATTGCTTCAGAGGGAGGAATCTATTGTTTCCTGTACCCATGACGGGACAACATCCGTCCTGGCTAAAACAATGGGTGTTCAACCCACCCAGTCCGAGTACAGAGATTCGTCTGCCGACCCAAGATGCGAATGAAGCTGCAGTTGGGAAAGGATTTGAGGTTGAACTCGGTCAGTTTTGGTATCATCCAGACACTCAAGAATGGGTGCAGTGGCATGAACGTTATCTGGTCGTTTACTCCCAGAGTTTTGCGGCAGCGCAGATTCAGGGTCTGCAGCAGCGGCTTGAACGAGCCCAGAACGCACTTGATAAGCTAGCGGCAAAACCAGGCAAAGAGCCAGAGGAACTCAATCTAAAGGTAGAAGCTATTCTCAAACGTCACCGTGTGAAGGAATTCTTCTGCGTATCCCTGAATGTAGAGACGGATACTCAAACCGTTATATGGGACCGGGTAGACCCATCCGTAACTCAGTGAAAAGGAGGTTACACAGATCCGACTTCACCTCCACATTGAGCGGGACACTGATGCGATTGAACAAGCCAAGCAATTGGCGGGATGGCGCTTGTATGTCACTAATGCCCCCATCTCTCAACTTCCTCTACCTCAAGCTGTCCTCTACTATCGAGAGGAGTGGCTAGTTGAACGGGGTTTCATCGCTTCAAGCGGGGGCGGCTACCCGCGTTGCCGATCTATTTCAAAACCAAAATCGAATTGTCGGTTGATGTTCTTGCTGACGCTAGCATTAAAAGCATTTACCCTGGTTGAATTTGTTGTGCGGCGCGCATTACAAGCTGCTGAGGAATCCCTAGCAGGGCTCTACGATGGAAATCCTAAGCGAGCGACCCAACGACCTTCTACTGAAAACTCTTTAAGGCGTTTGACCAAATCACACTCTATTTATTGCCAGACCTGACACGCTTCATAACGCCTCTATCTGATCTTCAAAAGCAGATTCTTCGGCTGATGAAAATGCCAGAATCTCTATACCTGCCACATCCCATACAGCATAAGACTTAATTTATTTCTCTCTACAAGAAGGGGCGAACCGACCGTGATAAGCTTTGTTGCCCATGACTTGCACCCAACTCCACAAGCTTGATGAGCTGACGGATAAACCACTCCACTGACTCAGCATCCAACTGGCCAGTTCATAGGGCATAAATAGACTTAACAAGCAGCCTAGACGAACCAATTCTTCACTGCTGTGCTGATAGGAGGTAATCCCAATGGATTGATCCAAAGGAGCGGATAGACTACCTGGACACCTGTGGGGACAACGACCCACCCGTCGCTTTCAGGCAATATTCCCACCAGTGTCTGCATCTGACGAGATTCCCATCCCTTCGAGTGCAAGCGGGTTCCGCAAGTGGGACACCTCGGCCATTCCAATACTGTTTTTGCTCGCCGTGAGAGTTCATCCTCCAGAAGCCAGCGAGCCAAAAACAAACCCATTTGCAGAACGATATAAACCATCTGACTCAGGCTGGGTGCTTCTTTGAGTGCTTCGACCTGTTCTAGAAATTCGTGATGCTCTAGTACGGTTGGCAATTGCGATGTTAGGCTCATGACAAGTTTTTGATTCGGGTACAGGATCTATTGTCCTTGACCCGTTTTTCTTTGAGCCATACATCCCCGATTCTGTGCTTACGCCCCTTTGAAGAATCATTGGGTAACTCAGCCGAAAGATCCTTGATTGGGGTGGTTAAACTAGACGACCATTTCCAAATCGTTCAATTTTTCGGTACTGCTGCCGGGAACTACGAACTGAGTAACGCCGATATTATCGATAAGCTACGCGCCTGGGAAAAGCTCTGCGACTTTGAAATCATGGGTGGAGGAGGAGACACTCTAGAATTGGCCTTCAAAACCCTGCCCGAGGACCGATTAGCCTTTGCAGAAGACGTTTATGACTTTTGTCCTGACTTGATGGATCAGGGATATGTGGGACCACCATTAGGGGAAGGGGCCACTATGGAAGATTTTGCAGAAGCAATGGACGAGCAAACCGTAGAAGACTTAGTTGATTATTTAGAGCGGAATATGGCTGTGGGATTCTGGTGGGATTAGGTGAGACGTTTTGCGATCGCTAATTCTGAATCTTTTGAGTAAGTTTTAGAGCGTGAAGTACCCCCTCTCCATGAAGATGAAACTGGATCCGTGCGAATGGGAAATTCACGAGTACTGCTAGAGATCGTCATTCGGCTGAAGGGGCGACATGCCCGCTGCCCCTTTGCTATTTGTGCAATAACCAGATAAATAAGAAAAAAGATGGGCTGCAAATGATGTCTCTCCAGCTCACCTTATTGACAATGATATTGCCACTATACCAACCCCATTTACGCCGTCAACTGTCTCCTGCCCAGTATCTTCTCCTTGAGATTCTGGTTCATCTTTACAAACGCTTCGCTGTGTCAAAATCGAGACCCTAGCAGAAGGACTGCCACTGCCGATTCTATTGAGAGTCGCCGAAAAAATACAACGGTTCTTCTCCTTACCGACCCTTGAACTTGAAACGCTTTGGCTACCGCTGGTTGAACTGTGGCTGAGCAAGCAGTACCCTCAAGGCTCCCAGCTTTATGTCGTCATCGACCGTACCAGTTGGGGTGTGATTAATCTATTGATGGTGAGCGTGGTCTGGCAACATCGCGCTATTCCCATATGGTGTGAAGCGCTCGCTAAAAAGGGCAGCAGCAACTATGACGAGCAAACGGCTATTTTGAGCAACGTCATTCGCCATTTATCCGCCTATCGTCTGGTTATCCTCGGTGACCGAGAGTTTTGTTCCGTCAAGCTCGGACAGTGGTTAGCTCAACAGAAGGTCCACTTTTGTCTGCGCCTCAAGCAGAATACCGAAGTGTCTATGGACCAGCAGTTTACTCAACAACTTCAACAGTTTGGCCTTGCCCCTGGTCAAAAGCTGTTTCTCAATGATGTACGCGTCACTCAGGCTAAAGGCTTTGGACACTTCAATGTGGCCGCCAAATGGAAACGACGCTATCACGGCTTTGCGCCTGATGAAGCCTGGTTTATCCTCACGAACTTCTGTGACCTCAACAGCGCTATCGTCAGCTATCAAAAACGCTTCTGTATCGAAGAAATGTTCCGCGACTTCAAACAGGGAGGCTATTGCCTCGAAGGCTCTCAAGCGATGGAAGAGCGTTTGGTTGCGATTGTCATTCTGATTGCCATTGCCTATACCAGTGCAGCCCTGCAAGGGCAAAGTCTTAAGCAAAAAGGACTCCAGCGCTACATTACTAGACCCGAATCTCCCACCTCACCGAACAAGCGTCATAGTGCATTCCGAGTCGGACTCTCTGCTCATCTGTGGGCGATAACAGGGGATGGAGTTCTAGCTCGATTGGTGGATGAGCTGATGAAACTCTCTCCCAATAAGCTACCTGAATATCAACGGGGGATGAGAGCGATGGAGCTTGTCTGTGCTGGGGTATAGTTGCCATGTCGCCCCTGCAGGTCATTCGGGCCTTTCAGGATGGTGCGTCTCCTGAATCCATTTTTCATCGGTATTCCACCCTATCCTTGTCCGATATTGACAACACAATCCGGTTATTATCTTCGTCATCAAAAAAACAGTAGAGACGGACTTAAAACAAAGAGAACAATTAGCTGAATCTTTACAACAGCGTTTATCCACTATTCAGCCCGGATTGAGTTCTATCCGTCCTCATTTGCTCTCCCAACAGAATCCATAAAAGCAGCTATGCCTTACCCACAAGTGGATTAAACGCATATGCAGAAGCATTTTTGGTGCTAAGACAAATGTTTCAATATCCCGTAGATTGGCCTTTTCCACAGCATCGTCAACGACAGAATAGGGGTTCAACCTCCTCGCCGTGCCCACTAGGCATTCTCTGGGGCAAAGAATAAGGGGGGTTAGCTCACCTATTAGACGACAATCGAGCTGACGGATTAATGACGATGTCGTGTCGGCTATAGCTATGAAGAAACCAGCCATCCCCTGAGAGGGATAAAACAAAATCTCAATTCTCTAGAAACGATGTGTGAGATCGCGTTTCTAGAATTTAATCTCAAGAAAAAAGACACTTTTAACATCCCCATTCGATAGAGGGCTGTACAAGTGCCTAACAAAACAATTGATTCCTATCATACTCGTGTTTATATGAACGGAAGAGACCTCGGCTTGAAACAAGCTGATGCAGCTTACATTGCCGAAATATCCCCCGAACCGGCCAACGAATTGAGGCCGGTACCCATCAACCTAATCGCGGCCGCATGCAGGACCAACGCACCGTCCCTGACCCTTGGCGGATGTGTGGGAAGACGAGCTAGAGCCAATGCTGCGTCGAGATCCGCGCCTCAAACCCATGACCCTGTACGAGTATCTGCAGGATAAATATCCAGGCCAGTATCCCCAAGTCCTGCGGACCCTGCAACGTCGGGTAAGAACGTGGAAAGCCTTGCATGGTCCGAGCCCTGAAGTGATGTTTGAACTACGTCATGAACCAGGGGTACAAGGGTTCTCCGATTTTACAGAACTCAAGGGCATCACGATTACCATTGCCGGTAAACCGTTTGAGCATCTGATATACCATTACCGTCTGGGATATAGCGGCTGGCGATATGCCCAGATTATCCAAGGAGGCGAAAGCTTTGTCGCCCTTTCAGAAGGATTACAAAATGCCTTTGAAGCCTGTGGAGGTGTTCCTAAACAGCATCGTACCGATAGTTTGAGTGCAGCCTATCGCAACATGGGCGGCCGTCGGTCCAAAAATCTCACGCGTTTGTACGACGAACTGTGTGACCACTATCGGCTAGAACCCACTCGTAACAACAAAGGTATAGCCCATGAAAACGGTTCAATCGAGTCTCCCCATGGTCATTTGAAGAACCGAATTAAGCAGGCGATCTATCTGCGCGGCAGTGCAGATTTACGAGCGTTGCTGAATATCAAGCCTTGATTGATGCACAGGTCGCCAAGTTAAATCAGCAGTGCCAAACCAAGTATGAGCAGGAAAAGAGCATCTGCAACCCTTACCTAAATATCGAACCCCTGACTATGAAGTGCTCACGGCCAAAGTCAGCAAACGCAGCACCATTGATGTCCGCTGCATTCTATACACCGTTCCTTCTCGGCTAATTGGCCGTCAATTGGAACTGCATCTATACCACGACCGGATTGTCGGCTATCTGGAACGACACCCGGTTGTGGAACTGCCAAGAAAACGCGTCAGTGGCAAAGGCAAACGTCGAGACCGTTGCATCAACTATCGCCATGTGATTGGTTCAATGCGATTGAAGCCTCGTGCTTTTATCTATTGCACCTGGCAATCAGACCTACTTCCCAATCCTGAATACCGCCAAATTTGGAAACAGCTCAAAGCTCAATTTGACCTGGAGCAGGCTGCCAAAATCATCGTTGAAGGTCTCTATATTGCTGCAGTTCAAGATAAAGAGCAGGCCGTAGCAGCATACTTACAGCAGCAACTCCAGGCGTCCAGTCTCACCCTCAATCGCCTGAAAAAGCAGTTTGAGCCTCCTCAGATGAAGCAGGTTCCTGACCTCAGCATTGAACAACATTCCCTCGACCTTTATGACAAACTCCTCCCCTCCTACTCAGTCCCCGCTAAGCCCCTACCAACACCTGAGCCTCTATTTAAAAAAGCTCAGGCTCTCCCACATGCTGACCCATTGGGAATCTATCGAATCCCAAGCTATGCAGGAAAGCTGGTCCTATGCGGAATTCTTACTGGCCTTGTGCGAAACGGAAACTCAACGAAGAGAACAAGCTCGTCTAAAGCGAGCTCTCACCGAAGCCAGACTCCCAAACGCAAAAGTTTTACCAACTTTGACTTTAGCCATTGCCCCCAGCTCAATCCAGCTCCCTTAATGCAATTAGCCGCAGATCCAGGGTGGTTGGAGCGGGCCGAGAACTGCCTCCTTCTGGGGCCTTCGGGCGTTGGAAAAACACATTTGGCTACTGGGGTCTCCCAAAAGATGCTGGAGTTTGGTAAACGGGTGAAGTTCTTTGCAGCCAATGCATTGGTCCAACAATTGCAACAGGCTAAGCTCCAACTGCAGCTGCATCCGGTGCTCAAAAACTGGACCGCTATGATCTATTGGTCTTGGATGACTTGGGCTATTGCAAAAAGTCGGAAGCGGAAACATCCGTTCTGTTTGAATTAATTGCGCATCGCTATGAACGTAAGAGTTTGTTGATTACAGCCAACCAACCCTTTAGCCAGTGGGACGACATCTTTACTGATTCGATGATGGCGGTGGCTGCCATTGATCGCTTAATTCATCACGGTTTGATTATCGAAATTCAAGCCGATAGTTATCGACGTAAATCAGCGACTCAGAGGACTACTCAAACTCAGTCTCAACCTCAAAAATCTCAGTCCAAATAATCGAGCGATCACAGGTTGTCATTTCGATCACGGGTTGTCGTTTTGATCTGAAAGTGTCGTGTTAGGTCTGAAAAAGAGCTAGCGCAAAGGAGGTGTGCGCCAAATAATACGGTTCAATTTTAGGGGCTGATCCGACTTTTGGTTGTCGCGACATCGCCTATGGGGTTGACATCCAATACTCACCTCAAGTCTTTTGCTGGTAAGTACTTCAGGACTTGTGGGTAAGGCATAGATAAAAGCAGAGATGCTGTGCTTGTTGAGTGACGAATACTTCAACGGTGACATTGCTCGGGGTCTACTACTCCGTCACCCCAATCTTGATTTGCTTCGAGTTCAAGATGTAGGTTGAAAATTAGTCAATAAAATTAGAGAAGTATTCAGGGCAACCGCACATAGTTCTTCATGAAGAAGGTATAACCTTGTCAGCAGCGCTGAGGAGTTTGAGCAAGTATTCGTCATCCCAACCCGCCTTGAGCCGTTTTGCCTTAACCCCACATTTCGCAGTTGACTCTTGCTGCAGCAAATTAGCAGCAATATGACGAATAACAGACAGGTTTTGAGCACTGTATCCCTGACAAGCCCGAAGCTTATCTTCACGAAAGCCCACATCCAAAATCCAGTGCAACTGATTTTCAATCCCCAATGAGAGCGCACAGCATCGGCAAACCGTTGTGCATCACTCTCAATGCTCAAAAGGTAATAGCGCTGCTGAAGTGTTCCTGGGTGTCCTGGCTGACGACGACACGATTCAACACACCCAATCGACTTCAATTGAGCCCAACGCTCAGCCCCCAGTAAGTAATCGGTTTGCCCCATTGTCCAATAGGTACGATGTTCAATTCGCCCATGCCCTTTCTCGACGGTTGATAGCTATCATGCTCAATCCCTGAAATTGAGTCTGACAAGCATGCTCAAACAGTTGCACTACATCGGTATATAAATCCCCTTGATTGCCTTGAGGGCCAACACATAATCACCTTCGCCCTCAATAATCGTCTCAGCAATCGCTGTTTGACAGCCCATTGCATCAATACTGACCAATGCTCCTTCTAGATCTAAAACTTTCAGTAATTCAGGGATAGCCGTAATCTCATTGGATTTCTCATCAACGGTTCGTTGACCTAAAACGAGATGATTGTGGCTCGCCCATGCACTGACCATGTGAATCAAGCTGCGCTGCTCACCTGGCGCAAATGCTCCGCGCAGCGTCTTACCATCAATGGCAACAAGTGCCCCTTCGCTCAATTTATAGATCGCTTGAGTCCAATTGAGAAAGCATTGCTGCAATTGTTGAGGTTTCAATCTGGCAAAGACCCATTCGAAGGTGTCATGGGAGGGAATGCCGTTTGGCAATGCTAGCCATTGCTTTAACCACTGGGCTTTGGAACGACCATAATTGGACACCTCCACCCAATTATCCGCTCCACAAAGGACGGCACATAGGGTGATGATGACGATGTCTTCTAGCTGATACTCTATGCGATGGGCTGCTCGTGGGTCGTCTAGGTCGCTGAAGTGTTCAATAATTGAGGCAAAGGGGGAGGATGTCATGGCTTGCTGAGTGTTGCTTTTGAGGCATTATCCTCCGACCTCTTCCTATTCGACTACTTTGTTAACTTCTATGTGCGGTTGCCCTGGAGAAGTATTCTACATAGGCTGGGAATCTATTACGCTTCAGCTATTTAGGGAGAGAGCTACTTCCGACGAAACAGGAGAGACTGTTCAATTTGGCGGATCTTCTTGCCTAATTTTCCAGACTGAGGATGATTCAGAATGATGATATAAGCCTCTGTCGTAAACTGCAGGTTATTTATTAATTGTTCAATTAATTTGTTTGCAGCCGTTTCACTTTCAAACAACTCTCGTTTGCGAACCACACCCATGATGCAAAACCGCTCTTCTGGAAACATCTCAACAACTTTCTCGACCAGATAGGCTTCTTTTACCTGAGGATAAGTCTGCACCTGTTGAATCAATGAATCGATTTCGGACTGATCTAGAGTATGGGGTTTAAATTGATGATGCTCAGAGACTGTAGCCCTTTCGGTTTGGGCTTTTTGTAAGCATAGTTGATGTTGTTCAGCGCGCTCTAGGTACTTTTGGGCTTGCTCAGCCTGCTCTTGCTTAAGGTGGAAATTGTATAACAACTCACAGCCATCGATCACCCAATCGATCCTCTGGTCAATCGCTTTTTCAAGACAAGTGATACCTGCAGCATCTTCCTTCTTCAGCAGTACTTGACCAAGGGCATAGTTAGCTGCAGCATGATCAGGTTGTCTTTCTAGTACCGCTTGCAGTAAAGGCAATGCCTCATTCTCATCCCTCATTTCCAATGTATAGTAGGCCCGTTCCCAAGCCTCTTGATCTGTAAGTCGGCGCGTTTTAATCGCTTGCTCTAGACAGTTGAGCTTGTCCTGAATATCTGACAGATAGGCAAAACGTTGTCGCCACGGTGTTGCAGCAGCATCATACCAATCTCGATCAAAACGTTGGACAAACTGTTGGAGCGTATTACCCAACAGCATTTGGGCTGCGCTGGTTTGGTGATGGTCTAGTCTAGACAGAGGATTGGCATTAGACGCCTGATATTCGAGGGATTCTAGTCGATCTGCCAAGCAAGGATGGGTGTCTTCGTTATGGGTTCGTACTTGTAACCCTTCCTGTAACCACTTTTTTCCCTGAGTTTTTTCAACGGGCTGGGGCAAACATCTTAGTAAGGAAGAATAGACATTTGTTGGTGGATCCGGCTGCTGACCTACTTGGTCATAAATCTCTGGCCAAAAGGACTCGTCTAGATACTTGGCCTTAACTTCCACATGAATCAACGCCTCAGCCATACTTTGGGCACCAATAAGCTGGGCTGCACATTGATCTGCTTCGTATTCATTGATGCGAGCAAGGGCGAATGAGTAGGCATTAAAGGTTGGCCAATACCACTTCAAAAATTTGTTTAAGAAAAGTTCCGAGCCTATTTGTCCGCTCTCATGTAATCGCTGGTAAATTTGCATCCAAGTTTTGCGAATGCGATAAATCCAAGCTGCGAATCGCGAATGGTTGCCTGATAAATGGCCTAACTCATGGGCAAGGACTGCCTGAAATTGCTCTAAAGATAATGCTTGCAATAGGGGCAAGCCCAGCAGTAAGTAATTCTCTTGCCATCCCAAAATACCTAAGCGAGGGACTTGAACAACCGCTGCATTAAATTCCGCATTCAAAAAAATGTTGTGGAATCGGGGAGCTTGCAGTTTTTGGGTCAACTTATCCACCAATGCAAAAAGTTGAGGCACTTGCTCCCGATTTAACGCCACCCCTTCCGGTTTAGGGAAGGTAATCCATAAGGATTTTAGAATCAAACCAGTGATCGCAATTAATCCAATCAGGAGTTTGACGGCATTAGAATCTAATCTATTGCTGATCACCATTAGCCAAACAATGACCCCCATCAAAGCCAACAGCCCGGCTAGCATTAGAAAGATATAGGCATATCCTAACGCTGCGTATAAACCCACTCGCAGACGGTAACCTTTTGGATCTCGTTTAGAGAACTCTTCAAATTGGCGAATAAGTGCATCAAACTGGTCCTGAGTTTGTTCCATAAAAAATTATTGTGTGGGTAAAGAAGTGGCTAAATGACAAGTTCAATGTACTGAGGTTTAGCCCTTCGTTAGTATTGACTTCAAAAACATATTTTTTTAGATCAATAATTTTTTTTATGAAATAGTTGGATCAAGTTCTATGGCTGTGCTTTGCAAGAATTTTCAAGAATTAAGCCCCAAAGAAGTTTTTACTCTGATATCAAAAAGCTATACTGTTGAGGATAAATTTGGGTTGAACCTGATTTGTGGTTAAATCTAGCTTCATATGTAGCTTAACCCTTTTCTCAAAGACCATAAAATAAGGGCTTTGAGGTACTTCTGCTAGTCAGTCTGGCAGGGAGCATGTCACCTTTGCAAGCTAGTATTTATACTCATCTCAGAAATCCTTGCTAGCCTTGCTTTCAGACACCAAATTTTTAATTCTAAATTTTGTGCATCTGCAAAGGTGACATGCTCCCAGTCTGGCAGATACGTGATCTGGAAAAGTTTTGCGAGTTTAAGATTCTTGAGGGTGGGAGAAATACTCTAGATCTAGCTTTCAGAAATTTATCTAAGAACCTGTTTTAAAATTTATAACCCACATTCCGCAGGTTGGGTTCTGAAAATTGGCAATTAAATCTAGGCTGTTTTTGAAGTGTGAAAACGCATAGATTTAGAGCCGAAACCCCAAGTTCTGATAAATCTCTGTGGACATTCTAGATCAAGTGGCTGTTATTAGGGCTATGCCTTACCCACAAGTCCTGAAGTACTTACCAGCAAAAGACTTGAGGTGAGCTAACCCCCCTTATTCTTTGCCCCAGAGAATGCCTAGTGGGCACGGCGAGGAGGTTGAACCCCTATTCTGTCGTTGACGATGCTGTGGAAAAGGCCAATCTACGGGATATTGAAACATTTGTCTTAGCACCAAAAATGCTTCTGCATATGCGTTTAATCCACTTGTGGGTAAGGCATAGGTTATTAGGGGGTCAACTTAGCCCAATAGCCATAATTTTCTAAATTATGGCTATTGACAAGTCAACCTGCGGAATGTCCGCTTCAAAGGTTAATCCATCAAAGGCTCCGAAGATGACTGCAAAAGCGACGACTCCTGCCTAACTCAGACTAGCAACTATCGAGACATGCTTACCTCGTTGAGGCTGCTCACCATAGGCACGCTGTCCTTTAATGGCCCAAGCAAACAGACAAATCAGTCCTACATGGATGCCCGATTCATCAATGAAGATCAAGTCTTCAGCCCGAACATCTCGTAGCTGCTCCCAGTAGTCCCGGCGTAACGCTTGCACTCGTTCACTTCCCTTAGCACTCGGATGAAGGGATTTTTTTTTACGGGTCAAATTGAGGTGCTTCATCACACGACACATCGTCGGCGTACTCACTCTCACTCCTACTTGGGCTTTGAGTGCCTCACACAGTTCACCCAAAGTAATATCTGGTTGAGCTTCTACAAGGCTTTGGATAAGCTCAATCTGCTGTGAACTCAGTTTTCTCGGGCGACCTGGACGAGGTTTGGGGGAAAGCTCACCTGTTTGCCGATACTGCTTCAACAGACGAGTAACGAAACTGGGAGCGACTCGAAATCGTTTAGCCAGTTTGCGCTGAGAGATAGATTCATTTTCGTAGGTTTCAATGATCTTTTGGCGCAAGTCAAGAGAGTAGGCTTTCATTGCTGTAGTACTAAGGATATTTGACTTTCTACTGTACTTTTTATTTATGAAATCCGCTATACAGCTTTTTATCTCTGATACATTAAGTCGGTTCTTGCTACATATTTCACACCTCTAGACACCTCAGCCCCTTCATGAAGAATGAGATGCTGGAACAAAAGACCAAAGCCCTTTCGAGGTGTAATTGAGCGTACTGATTCGGTTAGGAAATTTGTTTGTCCACCATCAAAATCATCGTTCAAATAGACGAGAAATGAGTAATAACTCTTTTCATTTCCATTCCGTTCAAGTGAGCCATCATAATGAGGGCTAAATTTCATGCCAACTTTATATCGATAGCATCTAAAGCGTTCATTAGCGCTCGACAAGATTCTTCCCTGCATTGTTGACGGGACGTACTCTTGTACTTTTAAAAATAATTTCTTTGCAAGAGCGGAATCGTTAAAAATAACTCGCTCATTATTGCGTACATTGGTATTAATCTCGGCCTCTCCATCATTACGCACCGTTGCCAGACTAGGGTTAAGCAGATTGATCTTCCTAATTAATTCATCGCATTCTTTGAATGTCAAAATATTAGGAATCTTGATAATTAATGGAGCTTCTTTATTGACAATGGGCATAAATATTTATTGTAGGGAAATTGAACGTACCAGTCATAAGGGACTTCAGCTATCTTTTAAGCACTTAAATCAATCAGCCCGCATCTACAACAATGTCCAAGATCTGGTAGAGAAGGATATTTTAACCCAGGGTTGTTTTACGTTACTCCTAGAAAAAATAGGATGGTTCTACTGACCAACAGTAGAGAGACCGATGAGCCATCTAATCGATACTTTGAAGCAAGTCCCGGATTTCCGCAGTGCCCATGGCCGTATTCATCCGTTATGGCTGCTGTTGCTATTGATGGTGATGGGCATGCTTGCTGGATATCAAGGGTACCGTCCGTTAGAAACCTTTGTGAGCGATTATCGCCAGCCTTTAAGTGAGCTATTGGGGCTTGAGAGCCTCGAAGTTCCGTCTCACTGTACCTTTCGTCGAGTGATGAAGGGGCTTGACTTCCAAGCGTTGAGCCACCAATTTGAAGCATGGATGCTCTCGAAAGCCCAGACTCACTCTCCCGATAATTATGCAGCCTCCATTGATGGCAAACGGATTCGTCAGGGGCTGACAGATGCCAAGGGGAAGCAGCGTTTTGTAGGGTTGGTGAGTTTATTTGCGGTGGAAGCAGGCATCACCCTCAAGCTCGAAGCCCTCACTCAGGAGGATAATAGCGAAATCAAAGTCGTCCAGGCACTGTTGGAAACCCTTCAACTCGATGGCTTACTGATTACCATGGATGCCTTACACGCCCAAAAAAACACTTGAGAAGATTGTGGCCTCGGGTAACGACTATCTCGTGGCGGTCAAATCCAACCAGGGAAGACTTTACAACCATCTTCAGACTTACTTTGAGTGTCTTAAACCCATGGCTGAGCACATCCACTCCGCCCAAAGTAGAGGACGAGATGAACATCGGTGTATACAGGTTTATGAGCCTGTCGGCATAGCCTTACAGGAATGGGAGGCAATTCGCTCTGTGCTTTGTGTCCAACGATGGGGCACTCGCAAAGGAAAGGAAAGGAGTATCACAATACGGCCTATTACATCAGTTCAGCTGCCACCTCACCCCATCATTGGCAATCTCTGGTCCGAGAACATTGGGGCATTGAAAATCGGTTGCATTGGCCGAAGGATGTTGTTTTTGGCGAAGATGATTATCGACTCGAAGATGAACAAGCACTGCTCAATTGGTCAGTGCTTAGAACTATTGGGATTAATATCCTGCGGCTAAACGACTATCAATCCCTCAAAACCGCGATGACTAAGCTGGCTAATCGGGTCGATATTATTTTTTCGCTGCTAACTTAAAACAGCCCTGTATTTTAACCTGCCATTGAATGTCATTGACTCGTCTAATTGGCTAAAAAGGTAAAGTAGAAAATCTTCTCTAATACTTCTAGCTAGTTTAGATTGGGTTTATACAATTAGGCTTGATCGACTTAGCTATTCAAACTACAAAAGCCAGACAATGACCAAAAGGAATAGTAATTTTACGGATTATCTGAAGGTATTCACTACCATGATGCAAGAAGTTGCTAGATCTACTCCTCCATCCTGGGAAGAAGGAGTGATTACTATTCGTCGCATTGGCCAGGATATTACATGCGAAGTAATTAATACAAATACATCTGAAAAGCTTGAAGTTAGTGAAAATATATTCCTGCTGTGTCGTGAATTAGCAAGCTTTAAAACCTCTCCAGACTGGGAAAGTGATTGGTCAGAAGCGACGTTTCCTTACATTCTCGGAAATGAGCCTGGTGATTTCATGAGTTTGGATGGAGTTTATAAATACTCAGAGAATAAACCCGGTAAATGATGCAAGTGTCAACACATAAATCGCATTATACTCCGAACGAGTTGAAAGTTTACTTTTTTTATGAGCTTCAAATTCCTTGGTAGAGAGAGTTATAGCTTAATCTAAAATGTTAAGCCCTCAGCCGTTGGCAGTATAAACTCATTGCTCTTGCTTTCAGATCTGTCTGGATTCGCTTGGCGTATCAACAAAGTAGAGTTGCTCTTTGCTGATAGCCCTAACTTACCAACTACGAAGTTGCGATCAAAAGGAGACCACACCAATAACCAGTCTCATGAAAACCTGCTAACCCATTACTTGTGAGCAAAGTCTCCTCAGTCTGCTTAGAAGGAATGGCTGAGACTCCTAGCCTATAGTCAAAATCCAGCAACTTGTAAGGACTTAGGATTGTCGCCATAGCCAGCTTTAACGGATTAAGAATCATTCAGGGACACACCATCTTTTTCTATAATGAGTGTCTGATCATCTGTTTGGGTATTCATCGTGGCTGTTACTCCCTTATCCTCTGCTGACCAATCCTCTGGCGCACAACAATATCCGGATGCCTTGGGTCGCTTTGGTCCCTACGGCGGGAAGTATGTCCCCGAAACCCTGATGCCCGCCCTGGCAGAGCTAGAATCAGCCCTAGCCCAATACCGCAACGATCCAGACTTTCAGGCAGAACTCAGCCAACTGCTCAAAGACTATGTAGGTCGGCCTAGCCCCCTTTACTTTGCCGAGCGGATTACCGCCCACTATGCTCGTCCCGATGGCAGTGGTCCCCAGATCTATTTAAAGCGAGAAGACCTTAACCATACGGGAGCCCACAAAATCAACAATGCCCTCGCTCAAGCCCTGCTTGCGAAGCGCATGGGCAAGCAGCGAATTATTGCAGAAACCGGAGCTGGACAGCATGGGGTGGCAACAGCAACCGTCTGTGCCCGCTTTGGCTTTGACTGCGTGATTTATATGGGGGTCCAGGATATGGAACGTCAAGCCCTCAATGTTTTTCGAATGCGGCTTTTGGGCGCGGAAGTTCATCCTGTAGAAGCAGGGACTGGGACCCTTAAGGATGCCACCTCGGAAGCCATTCGCGACTGGGTGACCAACGTAGAAACCACCCACTATATTTTGGGTTCTGTGGCTGGTCCTCACCCCTACCCGATGATGGTGCGAGACTTCCATGCCGTGATTGGCCAAGAAACTCGCCAGCAATGCCAAGAGCAGTGGAACGGCACCCCTGATATCTTGTTGGCCTGCGTGGGGGGTGGCTCGAATGCGATGGGTCTATTTCATGAGTTTGTACCGGATACTCAAATCCGCATGATTGGGGTGGAGGCCGCAGGCGCTGGCGTTAATACTGATAAACATGCAGCCACCCTCACCCAAGGGGAAGCCGGAGTGCTGCATGGGGCCATGAGTTATCTGCTGCAAGATGAAGATGGTCAGGTGTTAGAAGCCCATTCCATTAGTGCGGGACTGGATTATCCTGGCGTGGGTCCTGAACATAGTTTTCTTAAAGATAGTGGCCGCTGCGAATATTACAGCGTCACGGATACAGAGGCAGTCGCGGCCTTTCAGCGGTTAACGGAACTGGAAGGGATTATTCCAGCTTTAGAAACGAGTCATGCGATCGCATATCTGGAAACCCTCTGCCCCCAGTTAGAAGGCAGTCCCCGAATTGTTATCTCTTGTTCGGGTCGGGGCGATAAAGACGTCCAAACCGTAGCTAAGTTTTTAGAGCAGCAATCTCCCCAGTAGGCTGGCCTGCAAGAGAAGTACCGATATTGCAACAGCAAAAGTTAATAAAGGGTTAATATTAGGTTGCGGTTCGTTTAAGGCTTCAACTCCATGCCCTTTGTCGTTTTGGGAGTGGTGAGTTTCCTGTCCTGGTTTATCAGCATGGTGGCGGGTGGCGGCAGCCCCTTAATACTGATTCCACTGGTCAGTTTTATGTACGGTGCCCAGGCAGTTGCTCCCGTGATTACAACGGGGATGCTGTTAGGAAATATCCAGCGACTCTTTTATTTTTGGGAAGATATTGAGTGGGAAGTCACCCTATGGCAGCTACCGGGGGTGATTGTTGGCTCAATTCTGGGGGCCTTTACCCTGAACTACATCAATTTAGAATGGCTGCAGCTCGTCATCGGCCTCTCTTTATTGCTGATGGTGGCGAACTATTGGTTTGGCAATCAGGAAAGTACCTTTACCCTCAAGACCTGGCAATTCCTCCCCTTAGGATTCGGCAATTCCTTTGCTTCAGGCCTAATTGGCAGTACGGGGCCGATTATGAACCCGGCCTATATTAATTACGGGCTGCTAAAGGAAGCGATGGTGGCGACGAAAGCGGCCAATATTATTTTGGCCCACGTGATTAAGCTGTGCGCTTATGCGTCCTTAGGTAACCTGAACAGAGAATATGTCATTTATGGCGTGGTGATTGGGGCGGCGGCGTTTCCTGCCAATTGGTTAGGCCAGTGGGTGCTCAGCAAGATGAGTAACGACCTCTTTAAGCAAGTCACGTTTATCTTTATTGGGGTAAGCGGCATCTTGATGCTGTGGGAACAACGCCAGGTTTTGATGGCTTGGTAGAAGCCCCTTGCTAAATCTAGAAAGCTGGCCTTTTCTTTCATAAGGGCCAGCTTTCTAGATTTACCCCTTACAAAGTCGAGGGCTATCCCAACCAGCGGGCGGCATCTTTTGCATGGTAGGTCAGAATCATATCGGCTCCTGAACGCTTAAAGCTCATCAGGGTTTCCATCACCACTTTTTCTTCATCCACCCAACCGTTGAGGGCTGCAGCTTTGACCATGGAATATTCACCGGACACGTTATAGGCCGCGACGGGCAAGTTAGAGGCTTGCTTTACCTGCCAGATGATATCCATATAGGCCAAAGCAGGTTTCACCATCAGCATGTCTGCCCCTTCGGCGATATCCAGTTCAATTTCTTTGATCGCTTCGCGGGAATTAGCGGGGTCCATCTGATACGTTCTGCGATCGCCAAATTGAGGCGCAGATTCAGCCGCATCGCGGAACGGCCCATAGTAGGCAGAGGAATACTTGGCGGCGTAGGACATAATTGGAATGTCTTCAAATCCCCCTTCATCTAGTCCTGCCCGGATCGCCTGGACAAAGCCATCCATCATCCCAGAAGGGGCAATAATATCAGCGCCTGCCTTGGCTTGGGAAACGGCGGTTTTCTTCAGCAACTCCAAGGTCGGATCGTTGAGAACCCGACCCGTTAAATCCCCCGTTTCTAAATAGCCACAATGTCCATGCTGAGTGTATTCACACAAGCAGGTATCCACAATCACAATTAGATCCGGCACTGCTTCTTTGACAGCGGTAGAGGCTTTTTGGACAATGCCATGATCATGCCAAGCCCCAGTAGCATCGGTATCTTTCTCGGTGGGAATCCCAAACAAAATCACGGCGGGGATGCCCAGGTCATAGACTTCTTTGGCTTCTTCTACGACCTTATCGATGGAAAGCTGATAGACCCCTGGCATGGATGAGACTTCTTGAGCCACGCCTTCCCCCGGTACAGCAAATAGGGGATAAATCAGATCGTTGGTGGTGACAACGGTTTCTTGCACCATGCGGCGCAATTGAGGATGGCTGCGAAGACGGCGCGGGCGATGGGTGGGAAACATAACCAGTAGGACTCTGCAATGAACGATAGGAGGGGACTTGTGTCGCCATACCCAAAATCTTATTACAGTTCCTAACGCCCAATGAAGAGATGTTCATTATCTTCACGGTTTGCTGCATGGGTTCCTGATTCAAGCTAGCCAGGTGTTAGGGACCAATGTTGCCAAACCGTATCGCTTATTGCTTCAATTGTTTTTGAGATTGCACGAAATATGTCGAAACACCGCATTACTCATCTATCTCACGGACAAGAGGGATTGCTTGCCGAGTATCGAGAAAAGTGGAAGGCGATTGCAAAGCTTACCAGACAGATTGATCAAGATAAGGTTGCAGCATCCGTCAAAGCTGGATATTTGGAGAGTAACTACCCTGAACCCACCCTGATTTTCTATAGCGATCCTTTTGCAGCCCTTCAAGATATTCAGTCAAAAGAAAGCTTCAAAACCGGGCTGGGGAGAAGTACCCGAAATACCTTTCATAAAAGGGTTATGGGGCATCTTATCCATCTGATGGAGAGACAGTTGGATCAAACACTCTTTTGGCGATTAAGAAATCAAATCGAGTATCCCGATTATCCTGATCACCTAGACAAGGACAATCTGCCAACCTCTTTTCACTTCCCGATGGGAATTGACACTTGCATCCAGGCTCAACTCACTAAGGATTTCGAGAATGCTGATATTAACGATGCAGAAACTAATTATTCCTATATTTCAAAATTAGTAGAGGCTGTGGATAGACCTCCTTCCTGGTCTATTTGGGGATGTATGCTTGATTTTTGCATATCAGTTCTGGGTGTTCAGCATGACTCCAAAAAATGGGAAGTGGCTAGGGAGTTAATGGAATGCTGCAGCTTTATCTTCCTGTTTGAGCAGGTTTGCATCGTCTGTGATCGCCCCAATATCTTGCTGTTTGATTCAGCCAATCTCCTCCATGCTGATGAAGGGCCTGCTCTCCAATTTACGGATGGTTACAGCGTTTATGCGGCTCATGGAGGAGTGCCTCTCGAAGGCAGACGATGCCAAAATGGTGAGTATATTGAACCAGGAACAAAAGTAAAGCTGCCTAGCACCGGAGAATATGGAATAGTCGTGCACTATTGGTATAGCCAGGAAATTTTAGATTTCGATTGTTACATCGCTTTCCTTGGAACATCATTTCCGAGCAAAGACACAGACTGTAAACCCTATATATTCAGGTATGCTGCAGTTTCGCTAGAAATACTTGAATGATAGTCAGGTTCCATTGACCTCCAAAAATAACTATGGACAGAGGTGAGAGCATAGCTCATAACACAAGCTCAGAGATACTCAAAAATAGCGCAATGTCCTTCGAAGACGCTGGTATTCTTTGCAGCGGATCCAGTGGTTGGGGATTTGAGGCACTGGCAGAACATCTTGCACAAGTTTTATCGGTCCCAGTTGTTCACCACCCAGCTAAATTCAACTATGTTCTCGCTTACGATGAACTGGATAAAATCGGTGAAAACGCCTGGTTTATTCCGTATGAAGGCATCCATATAGCATCGGATAAGCGCCAAGTCGCTAGACGCTTTCATACAGCGAAGGTCAGTTCACCGCAAACTCTCCTATGTGCTGACATTGAGTCTGCACAACAAAAAGTCCTTCAAGATCCGAGCCGCCGTTGGTGCTTAAAGTACCCCACCAGTACAGGGGCAACTGGACACCGACTGTTTAATGCAGGCACCAATATCCCGACAGACTGGCCTTTGCCAATAGTCCTACAAGAATTCATAGCGTTGGCAAGACCTGAAGTTTATCGGACCTATTGCGCTGGTGGTGAATTTTTTGGGTGGGTTGTCAGGAGACACCCAGATGTAAATTCAAAAGATCCGTGGGTTGCCCATGCGAGAGGGGCTCAGTACTGTGACTGTGGCGACATACCCAAGAAAGCTGTAAATGTTGCTACTGATGCGCTTAGGGCGACGGGTCTTCTGCAATCATTCGGCTGTGTAGATCTGCTTTTTAGCCCATCTCAAGGTTGGGTTGTCCTAGAGGTTGGAACGGACGGCATTTTCAATCATGTCGATCGAGATCTTGGCATTCCACATTTAGAACATGAGATAGATTTACGATTAGCTGATGCCTTTTGGCATCGTGTCAGAGCTTTAGGTACAACTTTATAAACAATGGCCTCAAAATCAGTTACTGAGGGAAAGCACAGAAACCATGCTGAGAAAACCTCAGACTTTGACTTGTTTTGGATATGATCAAATTTGACTCAAGTTCATATCTATTGGTTTGGGAGCAGGACGCTGAAGGGCATCATTGCCGACCCACATGCGAACTAAGTGTCGCTTCTTTTCTGGCTCTTCCCAATCTAGATATTCCGTGCGGTCGTGAGCAATCAGGTGATTATTCAGGAAAATCATGTCACCTGGTTGGAGCTGAAGTTGATAGGTAATGTCCTCTTGATTGAGGGTCGCCTCAAATTGATCCAATACAAATAGATCCTCCTCCGATAGAGGTAATCCCGCCTTATCGTGGCCCGCCTCTATCCAATAGCGCATATACCGACAGGTTAATCCTGGATACCAGCGGCCCCACTCAAACACTGGGAACGAATTTCGTAGTCGATCGAGGTGAGAGCGGGTACCGACCTCTCCGACAATGATTTTGTCACGAATAAAATGTTGGCAAAGTCGCCGTAATACCTCGGGTTGGGATTGAAGGAGTCGTTGATAAGCCGTGAGGGTGTTCGCCAAACGATTGACACCTCCTTCCCGAGCGGTCCGCAAGCACAGCAAAGACACAATACCGGGCATCAGGTCCGCATCTGTGCTGTCTGTATGGTAGCCAGGCGACGTGCAGGTACTGGAAAAAAGCACATTCGCTTGGCGGTGATCCTGGCCGCGATCGCAGACATCATACAACAGTCCACGTTTGTCCAACACCGAGCCCAAAGCATAGCCTAGCTGCAGCAAGAGCAGTCGAGCAGCAGATTCGCCATACTCAGCTACATCAAACCCAGACAATAAGACAACGCCCGTGGTTTGGGTGAGATGATAACGCATCACATTCGCCAGAAGATCAAGATTCTGAATTCTCATCCCCCTTGCTTCAGGCGACTGCCAGGTATATCCCCTCGCCTCCAACCAATGATGCAACATTAAAGTTGAGGACAATATAGACTCTGGGAGCGTAATTCTCCAGTGAGAATTGGTTTCTAAACCTGCACTAGTCCAGCTAGGCTGCGACTTAGCCTTGATCATCACCGAAGATAAATCTTCGATATGACCCATACGAGTAAGAAGTGGCATAACAATAACAATCGGGTCGAAAGGCAAAGTAGGGGGTCAGTTAGTGAATTGAGGCCGATAGCAGCGCTTATTTTGATCACATCTAGCATTTGCTAGGTATCTTGGAGCCTCATTCCATGAGGCTCCAAGATACCTAGCACATTACTCAGGACAAGAACACCATTAAGCCGCCCAAGCATAAGACACAGCTTCAGAAGCACGCTGAATACCATTAAAGAATTTCAGTCGCGAATCCATCGCTTTCTTGATCGCTCGATTCAAATAGATAGAGTCTTCCACCGTCTTTAATCGGGGTTCAATCAGCGCTTCCAAATGAGCAGCATGGTCATCATCGAGATCAATATGCACTTCGAAAAAGCTCAACGCTTCCGAAGAAAAAGGAGATACCCCAACAATGCCTTGGTGAATTTGGGTATACAGGGAATTCACAATTCCTTCGGATGCAAAGCAAACAGCTCCCAAGGCGGCTAAATAACCATATTTATGGGGCAAAGCCAGATAAGTATCTATCATGGCCTGGGTTTCTGGCTCCGGGGGCGTCATTTGCAGCGTCCCATCATCAATCCCTAACGCCCGAGTAAACCGCCGAAATAATTCTGGATGAGCATGAGTCAAATCGCCCTGACCCATTTCATCCAAGAGATTTTCCATAATCACCATCTGGGCGCTCTCATCGGGGCAACAAGACATAATGCCTGCCAGGATGCGATTAAAGGCTTGGGAAAACTTGTACATCTGTACCGCTAAAACACGCACTTCGGCCAAAGTCAGCTCTCCAGATCGGCATTGCTCTAAAAAAGGATGCTTCCACAGAGGGTGCCGCATGGTCAGTCTGCGATAGGAATCCATAGAGTAGGCAGTAATCGTTTTCATTTGTGCACCTCAATCGCCATATGCAAGGGATAATCAACTAATGGTCCAAAAAAGTCAGGATCAAGTTCGACATGTTCAGGCAAGACTCGTAATTCACGCACAGTCGGCATGCTTGTAAAACCAGCCATTTGCAACGCTTCAAAGAAATCTTGCAGAGTTTTGTGAATCAGCTGGACGTCTAACCAGGAACCATCACGCTTCCAAATGCGCCCTGGACATTGCTGGTCCCGTCCACTGAAGTAGTTATTGCCATCCACTTCGAAATAAAAGGGAAACTCAGCTTGGCGCATATAGGGAAAAGCAGGGTGGGGGATACTAAAGATGAACCGCCCGCCAGGTTCCAACACCTGAAAAATTTCTGCCATGCAAGCCTGAGTTTGGGCAACCGTTAGGTAGTTAAACAAGAAAACAGCCACCACTAAATCAAACTTGTCTTGGGTGTAATGCCGAACGTCCGTGGCACATCCCACTTGATAGGTAATCCCCAAAGACTCTTGTTCTTCTTGAGCCTGGGCGGCTTCAATCATCCTCTGGGAAAGGTCGACGCCTAAAACGGATGCTGCACCGAGCTGTCGGAGTTGACGGCTACAGTACCCTTCACCACATCCAAGATCCAGAATCTTTTGCTCTGTAACTGGCGCACACATCTCCAAAATGGCGGGACGTGCTGTGAAGTCAGACAGCGAGCTGGGTTCACCTCGAACCCATCGAACCGCTGTATCGTTGTACAGAGCTTGGGTGACTTGTTTATTGGCCGTAATCATGAATTCCTCTTGGGTTCTAAATGGATTAACAACATAAACGAAAGGTTAGAGAACACTTCTTTTTAGCGAAAATCTGGCACAAGTCCGAAATCTGCTCTGACTTCAAATAGAGATGAGAAGGCATGAGTAGATAGGGAATAATCCCCACTTTTTTGATCCTGTTTAGCATTAACCATTAACCAATAACCGCCTGATGTTGTTAACTATTCGCCTGAATTATTCCAAAAAAAGATATTTCACTATTTTTGGCATGGAAAATATTTTCTACATAGTTGCACTATATGTAGAAATATCACTTTTAAATACTCTTTCGCCAAAGAGATAGATATTAATACCTATGGAGATTTATCTCCAATTACTTGTGACGAAAAAATATGATCAGCAACTCATTAATATCTTTTTGGAAGAATTTTCAGATTATTTTGGTTGGGTCAATTCATCGATAAAACTGATTTAGTCTTTAACGATAAATCAGAGAATATTAGGTCTGTCTAGGTGTCGCATCAGTGTAAACACGTAACTTTAATGCACGAAAACAGCTATAGATAAGGTTTTTTTGAGTGATTACACGCATGTTTTAAGGCTTGAAATTTGATTATTTTCATAATTAAATATTTGATTATTCTTGGAAAATAAATTAGATAAACTCATTATTAATTAATTATTAACACTAAATAAAGAAAGGTGAATTATTGATTCGCGAAGACTCACAGCCCTAAACATTTATTCTTTACATCTCAAATAAATCCAGATTTCTATATAGAGGCACCTTGCCAACCTAGAAATTATTATCTTCAGCAAATATTCCTAAGAAACCGCCTCATTTTTTGACTACTTTTCAGGCAGAATTAGGGCATTATTAGTCCTTGCAAAGATAAAAATCCAAAAACAAAACCCATGTGGAACATGTTTTGTGGATTGGGAACCCTAGAGCTGTTGAAATTTAGATCGTTAGGGAGGCTCTCATGTATGGCCTAGTCAATAAAGCCATCGAAAAGATGGTGCGCAGCCATTTTAATGATGCAACCTGGGAGGCGATCAAACAAAAAGCTGAGATCAAAACGGAAGCCTTTATCAGCATGGAAGGCTACCCCGATGAGTTGACCTACCGGTTGGTGGGAGCCGCTAGCGAAGTATTGGAGCTCTCTCCTGCAGACGTTATGCATGCCTTCGGTAAGTATTGGGTTCAGTTCACCGCCCAGGAAGGGTATGGAGAGCTAATGGAAATGAATGGGGAAGATTTACCTGAGTTCCTGGAGAATCTGGATGATCTTCATGCCCGAGTAGGGGTGATGTTTCCCAAGTTGCAACCCCCATCCTTTGACTGCGAGGAAGCGGATGAGGAAGAATTAACCCTGCATTATCACTCGGAGCGAGATGGACTAGCCCCCATGGTCATGGGATTGGTAGAAGGGCTGGGGGAACGATTTGAAACAGAGGTAGATATCAACCAGACCCACAGCCGCGAGGAGGGCGCCGACCATGATCAGTTCTCAGTTAAGTACAGAGTCAAGTGTCCTTTCCACTAATGGGATCGAGCGCAGTTTACCCCCCGAGTGTTTTGCCAAGGTTTTTCCCTTCCATTTTGTCTTTAATCGCAACTTAGAGATTTTGCAAGCGGGTAAGGTTCTGCAACACATTGCTCCTGAAGGGCTGATGGGCGGGCAGGTAGATGATTTTTTTCAGATTCAGCGTCCAAAGGTAGCACTGGAGTTTGATGCCCTACTGAAAAAGTCAAAAAAACTGTTTTTAATCGAATCGATTCATCGAGGATTTCAGCTCAAGGGACAGTTGATGCCCCTTGAGTCAGAAGAGGTGATCTTCTTTATTGGTTCGCTCTGGGTCACAGACCTCTCCGATCTCAAAGGCTATGGGGTAAAACTGCAAGATTTTGCCACCCATGAACCCACCTCAGATTTTCTCTATCTGCTCCAGGCTCGATCAACAGCTCTGGCCGATACCACCCATATGGCAGAGGAGTTAGCAGCCAAACAAGCTGAATTAGAGCAGACCTTGCAGGTGGTTCAGGAGAAAAACCACAACTTGCAGGCAACTCTCAAGCAACTAGAAACCACCCAGGAGCAGCTGATTCAATCGGAAAAGATGGCCTCCCTTGGTCAGTTGATTGCCGGGATCGCCCACGAGATCAATACACCTCTAGGGGCAATCCGATCCTCTGTAGAGAATATTTCTGACTTCTTAGAACGCAATTTAGGGGCACTACCTACCTTTTTCCAGGGCCTAACGGGAGACTGTCACCAGTTATTTTCAGAGTTGTTGGACTCCGCCAACCAGGATCTGGTGATCCTAAGCAGTCGAGAGAAACGCAAGCTGAAGCGAGGCAATATCCGCCTGCTGGAAGCGGAAGGGATCGAACAGGCGGATGACGTGGCGGATACCTTAGCCGAGTTGAATTATTTAGAAGAGATCGAGGCCATTGTCCCTCGACTGCAGTCTACAGACGGTCGCCAGACCTTGGATATGGCGTACCAATTTTCGACCTTGTTAAACAGCACCAAGACCATCAAAACGGCGACGGATAAAGCTGCCAAAGTGGTCTTTGCCCTGAAGAGCTATTCTCACTTTGACCATACGGGCCAAAAGGCCCCCACTAACCTTATTTACGATATTGAAACGGTTTTAACCCTTTACCAGAGTCAGCTTAAAAATGGGGTTGAGGTTATCCGCAATTATGATCCCATTCCATCGGTGTCCTGTTTCCACGATGAGCTGAGTCAAGTCTGGACCAATCTGATTCATAACGCCCTGCAGGCCATGGACTATCAAGGCACCCTGACTCTGGATGTCCAGCACCATGAGAATCAGGTCCAGGTCAAAATTGCCGACAGTGGTCAGGGGATACCGCCCGAAGTGATGCCCAAGATATTCCAACCGTTCTTTACCACCAAGCCCCCTGGAGAAGGAAGCGGTTT
The DNA here is from genome assembly GCF_000238775.2 of Acaryochloris sp. CCMEE 5410. Lineage (NCBI taxonomy): Bacteria > Bacillati > Cyanobacteriota > Cyanophyceae > Acaryochloridales > Acaryochloridaceae > Acaryochloris > Acaryochloris sp. CCMEE 5410. The sequence goes on from NZ_AFEJ02000001.1 coordinate 1,692,720, forward strand.
GGGACTCGATATTGTCCAAAAGATCGTGAAGAAGCATGAGGGCGATATTTCCGTGGAATCTGAGCCCGGGAAGACCCAATTTACCGTGTCTATCCCTCTGATTTAGGGCAGGAGACGATTCGAAATCGACTAGCAATGGATCAATGTAATGGTTAAACCCGTCGTTCTATGTGTAGATGATGAAAAAGTTATTTTAGACAGTCTCAAAATACAGATTAAGAAAGAACTGAGTGACCTCTGCAATGTAGAAGCAGCCATCAATGCCAACGAAGCATTAGAAATTGTGGAGGAGCTGCAGGAAGACGGCGTTGAGGTGGTTTTGGTGCTGTGTGATTGGCTAATGCCAGGGATGAAGGGAGACGAATTTTTCGTCAAACTCCATCAAGATCATCCCAATATCATCAAAATCATGCTCTCTGGGCAGGCGGATCACTCAGCGATTGAACGGGCCAAGGAAGAGGCAGATCTCCATCGGTTTATCCATAAGCCCTGGCGTAAAAGCGAATTAATTGAACTGCTGAAGTCAAATTTGGAAGCGCTATGAGTAAGCCTTTTATCCTCTGTGTGGATGACGAATCTACTGTTCTAGAGTCCCTCAAAATTGAATTACGCAAATCCATTGGCCAGGACTGCGCCATTGAAACGGCTCAGGGTGGCGAAGAAGCCCTAGAGATTGTGGATGAACTGCTAGAAGATGAATATGAAGTAGCGGTGGTAATCTCTGACTACATCATGCCAGGCATGAAGGGGGATCAAGTTCTCCAGCGCATTCATGAGAAGTCCCCGGAGACGATCACGGTGATGCTGACGGGGCAAGCAGATGTGGATGCGATCGCAAATGCCGTTACCCATGCCGATCTCTATCGCTACATCGCCAAACCCTGGCAGGCAGAAGACTTGAAGTTAACCATTGCTTCTGCGGTTCAGAGTTATCTGACGGATCAGCAACTCGCAGAGCAGAACCAAGAACTGCAGTTAATGAACCAAAAGCTGCAGCAGCTCACCACGGAACAAGAACAAGTGATTCAAGAGCGGACTGCCGCCTTAGAAGCCGCCAACCAGAATTTAAACCTGCAAATTCAGCGGGTCTTGCTGATTGAGCAGATTACCCAAGACATTCGCCGCAGTCTCGATACTCAGCATATTTTCCAAACCACCGTTGACCAGTTGGGCTATACCCTTGCAACCAATCGCTGTTTTATTCAGAGCTATTCAGCCCAGAGTTCAGGAGACTCTGACCTGGCGGAGTATTTGGAGATGGATTATGCCTCCTGCCTGGAACTAGAGATGGGCAATCATCCCCTGCTGTCGGAAATCTTTGGTCATGATCGCGTATGGGCAATGCCTGAACTAGATCGGGACCAGATGACCGAGGGGGAGATCCAATTTTGTGACCAGGCCCAGCTCCAGTCCCTACTGGCGACTCGTACCTCCTATCAGGGCCAGGCCAATGGGGTGATTGTGTTACATCAGTGCGATCGCAACCGCCATTGGTCCGAAGCAGACATCGAACTACTAGAAGCCGTGGCGGGTCAGGTGGGCATTGCCATTGCCCAAGCCCAACTCTTAGAGCAAGAGCAACAGCAGCGCCAGGCCTTAGAAACCAACAATACGGCCCTCGTGCAGGCCAAGCGGGACGCTGATACCGCCAACACCGCTAAATCTCAGTTTCTAGCCAATATGAGCCATGAGTTGCGGACCCCCATGAATGCCGTCATTGGCATGACCGGTCTCCTTCTGAATACAGATTTGGATCTGCAACAGGTTGACTTTGTAGAAACCATTCGCAGCAGTGGGGATGCATTACTCAGCCTGATTAACGATATTTTAGATTTCTCCAAAATAGAAGCTGGGAAGTTGGAGTTTGAAAACCAGCCCTTTGACCTCCGAATTTGTATCGAACAAGCCCTCCGTATCGTCGCCCCCAGGGCAGTAGATAAATCCTTAGAATTGGCATACCTTTTTGAACCCGATACCCCCGAATGGATTATCGGGGATGTGACCCGGCTACGACAAATTATCGTCAACCTCCTCACCAACGGTGTCAAATTTACAGACACGGGAGAAGTGGTGGTCTACATTCAAGATGTCACAGCAGATCATGCCGCTCCAGTCCGAAAGGGTCACCATATCCTTCAGATTGTAGTCAAAGACACGGGAATCGGCATTCCGGCTGATCGAATGGATCGATTGTTCAAATCCTTTAGCCAAGTGGACGCCTCCACCACCCGAAAATATGGCGGCACCGGATTAGGATTAGCCATTTGTCATCGGCTGTGTGAGCTGATGGGTGGCCGCATGTGGGTCGAAAGTGAAGTGGGTAAAGGGTCTTCTTTCTACTTCACGATTTCCGTCCCCATCGCTGATCCCGCTCAGCGACCCATTATTTCTCCTGCCCATTTGGATGGTAAGCATCTGCTGATCGTAGACGACAATCCCACTAACCGTAAAATTCTAACCCTGCAAGCAAAAGCTTGGGGCATGACCAGCCAGGCCGTCCCGGGAGGAGCCGCAGCCCTAGCGTTACTCACCGCCGATCATGGGTTTGATCTGGCCGTTCTGGATATGCAAATGCCAGAAATGGATGGGTTAACCTTGGCCAAGCGGATTCGGGAACAGTTGGCAGACTTTCCCTTAGTGATGTTGAGCTCTTTGGGCAAAGATGAGTTGATTCAACAGCAGGGGAATATCAACTTCGCAGCTATCCTAAACAAACCGATTCAACAGTCACGGCTCCATGATGTTCTGGCTAATATTTTTGGAGAGCCTGCCGAACCAGAAGAACAGCCGCCGGAGCCTGAGCGAGTCAGCCCGGCCTCCCTACGTATTTTGCTGGCAGAAGATGTGGCCGTAAACCAGAAAGTCGCCTTACTGATCCTAAAACAATTGGGGTATAGCGCTGATGTCGCCAATGATGGCCATGAAGTCTTGGCAGCCTTAAAGCGCCAAACCTATGACATTGTTTTGATGGACGTACATATGCCAGAGATGGATGGCCTGACGGCAGCAGCCACCATTCAAAAGGAATGGGGCGCTGAGGATCGCCCCCATATTATTGCCCTGACCGCCAATGCCATGCAGGGGGATCGAGAGCGGTGCCTAGCAGTCGGGATGCAAGACTATGTCAGTAAACCGATCCGCACAGAGGAACTACAAGCCGCGCTGGATCGGTATCTAAAGAATGCTCACATCAAAGTGATGGCCTAGGCCTGCGCAATCGTCATCCTCACGCTTATCCACGAGAATTGATCCCTCCTTGCATCAAACTGGATCTGATAGGTGAATCCTATAGGACAGAGGATTAGCGAGGATCAGCATGACCGAAGAAAGAACATATTTAGAGCTGTCAGAAGACGAAGGGGTCGCCCACAAGTTTTACGAAGTGGTGGTGAATGGCGCCGAGCTAAAAATCCGGTATGGACGGATTGGCAATGCAGGCCAAACCCAAGAGAAAACCTTGGCGACCCCCGAGAAAGCAAAAGCCGAAGCCGAGAAAAAGATCAAAGCGAAGCTGCGCAAAGGCTACGAACATGCGGTCCAGGGGGTAAGGAAAAAGCGGGCCATTACCCGACGGGAAATCACCAGTACCCGCTCCTCGGCCAAGCGTGCGCCCGTCCTCTGGAAGTTTGCCTCTGGTGCCTCCGCCTTTGGCATCTTTATTGATGAATCTCGCTGCTGGGTGGGCAATCAAAAGGGACAAATTTTTACCCTTACCCCCGAGGGCCAAGTTACCCAAGAGTTTAAACTCCCCGATGGCGTTAAATGTATTGTGGCTGATGATGATTGGCTCTATGCCGGGTGTGACGATGGCAAAGTCTACGACCTAAGCGGTAAAATCCCCCGAGTGGCCTATTCTATTGCCGAGGATGTCGATATCTTTTGGCTGGATATCAACGACGGGATTTTGGGGGTCTCGGATCGCCAGGGTGTGGTCACCACCATTAACCATGAAGAAGAATCCCAGTGGAACCAACGCAGTAGTGGCGATCACGGCTGGATGGTCCGATGCGATGAGATTGGTGTCTACCATGGCCATGCTGGTGGAGTGACGATGTATGACTGGGAAGACGGTCAGGTGATTTGGAATCAGCGGACCCAGGGGGCGGTCCTGTTTGGCTGGCAGGAAGAGTCAACTGTGTATGCCGGTACCAGTCAAGGCCAGGTCTATTGCTTTACAAAACAGGGTCAGCAAGAACAGATTCTTAAATGCGATACCCAAGTTTATTCCTGTGCAGCGGCGGCAGACGGCAAATATGTATTTGCGGGAGACAGTTCCTCTTCTGTTTATTGTTTTGATGCAGACGGCAAACGCCTCTGGAAACTGGGAACGGGCTGTGGTTCTGCCTTCTCCATGCAGTTTATTCAAGATCGTCTATATATTGTGACGACGGATGGCTCTTTGGCCTGTATTGATGCCAGCGAAGCCGCCATTCAAGCCGCTCAAGCGGGAACTGTGCCGGATGTTGTGAATGTGAAAGCGCCGAAACTAGATGCGATCGCAGCCTCATCTACCCTAGAAACCACCACCAATGCTGGCCAGGGCGTGATTTTAGTCTGTGTAAAAGACGGTAGCAAATTGCGGGTCCGGGTAGAATCTGCGGGTTATCACACTGACTGGAATGTCCAGTTTCCCAAAGAAATGCGGGAAGCAGGAGCGCGCTACGTGGTCGAAGACTTGCGGGAATCAGCCCGAGGCGGCTTCTATCGCGCCTACGGTGAAATCAAGAAGCTGGTTTAAAGGCTTGAACGCGGGGTGGATACTTGCGCTTGATTCGCTTGACTTGAGCCTGGAATTGGGCTCCGCGTTCAGGATTCACCATTTCCACAAAATTGGCATAGCCTTGGATCTGGGCAAACGAGACCGGCTGGCCGTTCCAATGCTGATCGTCATAGCCGGACTGCTCAATTTGGTGAAGCAACGCCCGGAATCGCTTGAGGGTTTTACGGTCAACATTCAGCTTTTCATTGACAACCACCCCCGTCACCTCTTGCTGCCGACCACTGCGAAGCACCCGCGTCTTCTGAGGATGAATTGTAAACCCTTCGTGGGTGACAATGGCATGGGTCCGTCGCAACAGCTTGCCCACCTGCTGCTGAGGCTGACCTGTGGCTGAGAAGGTTAGATCATCGGCATAGCGCGTATACCGATATCCCAACTCTGCCGCCATGGCCGTCAACCGACGATCTAGACGCCGACAGAGCAGATTGGTCAATATGGGGCTGGTAGGTGCTCCTTGAGGCAAATGTCGCTGAGACTGGGCCACATAGTAATGCTGACCATCCAAGTCCACCTCCACCACATCCGGTTCTGTACAGAGCAGGGCAAAAATCGTGGCGGCAGCTTCGCTATAGCCAAAAGAGCGAAATAAACCTTTAATCCGGGGATAGGAAACGGACGGGAAAAAATCTTGGAGATCAAGATTAATCACCACATCGGCTCCCAAGTGTGGCGTTGCATTGGTAACGATGGAGCGCCCCGGACAAAACCCATGAGCAGCTTCATGGAGGGGAATGGCGGCTAGCAGCTTCTCTACGATCCAGTATTGAGCCTGCTTCAAGCGGGGCATAGGTGCTGAAATCAGGCGCTCTCCCCCAGTTTTCTTGGAAATTTTAAAGCGAACATAGTGGGAAATTTGGGCCGTCCGCCGAGAGAAAGCTAAGAAGCGCAACTGGCCAACGCTAATCTGCATGGCCTTGGCAATTTCTTCTGCCGTCCCATAGGCAGGGAGTCCATATTGTTGAAGTCGGGTGCGATCGCACTCGGTCTGATTAAGTCCCCCGGAAACCCCTGTTCCCAGATAGACAATATCGCGGGTTTTTCGGTCTTGCCATGCTGCAGCTCGGGCCTGTCGTTCTTGTTCTCGCCGTTCTTTCGTTTCTTGTCGTTTCTTTTTAGACGCAGCGAGTCGTTCTTTGTAGAGCTGCTTCTTAATGGCGGCTTCGTTGTGGAGTTTGCGGTTCTCGGCCCGCAATGCCGCGAGTTCTCGCTGAATTTCCCCTTTACGCCGAATCTCAGTAGCCGGATCTTGGGGCATCTCGCCCTCGGCAGGCCAAAATCCTAACCGCACCATTTCTTCTAGGATGACCTCATCACGGGAGCTTTGACGGATGCGATCGTAGAGTTCTTGGCGAGTACGGGGTTGATTGGACATAGAGCCGAGAAAGGTGAACTCGATGATATAAGTAGCGATCTATTTCGAAAAAATAAACCCGGTCAGTTAAGCGCCTCTTCGTAAACCTCTTCGGACTGGATTGCTCAACTCGAGCGGGGCCGCTCTACCAGTGCTCGTTAGTTTCATGGAAACTAAACCGTAACAGCACTGGTAGAGCGAAGCCCCGCACAGTAAAGAGCAAGCCAGTGATGCGCGTTTAGACTAATCACATGAATGGCGATGCACCATTCGGGTTGCAAGGGGTAAACTTAAACTGACCGAGCTATATAGTACTTTTGTACTGTTAGTGTATCATAACACTCTCTTCGTAGAATGCCCAATATCAAAGTTGAGTTTGCAGTCTCAAAGCGTTCTAGCAGTGGTGGAAATGTACGAGAACATCATTGATACACTTCCATCTCAGCAGGATGTCCAAACCACCCCAAAAGAGATATTCCATCCACTCGTTAAGTCTCGTTGAGTCGGTAGATTGACACGATCTGGCATCCTTCAACATGTGGATCCGTACCATTTGTCTGCAACAACGCTTGCTGGATATCCTTAACGGTCTGATAACTCAGAACTAGCGCATTGGGGGACAAGGAACGATTGATCTGGTCTACATCATTTCCCCAATTAGTCAGCAAGGAGATGTCACAATAGTCATCGATTAAATCAAATCCTAAAAAGCGTGGATCGCCCTGATCATGCTCGCTAAATCTCAAACCCACCAGATCCCCCTGCCCCATCTCACTCTGCTTTTGCACAGCATAGTCATAATCCGTGATTAGGTGAGTCTTGAAATCCTGATTAACAACATGGTTCCAATCGTCCTCCTCTGTTGCATCAAAAAGGCTGGGTCTGAGAATGCCATCTATCGAATCAAAACAGGTAAAGGCTAACCCCCGCCATTGGCAGTAACTTATCCAGCAATCGCCGTCTCTAGGAGAAAAACGCTCGACAATGGTAAACAGCATGTTCTTAGGCTCATGGCTCGGTCAATATTGCTCTGAATAGGGGGACTCATTGCAAAGCATCTGTTGTGAACGCTCTAGAGATTCACTCAGAAAAAGCAGTTTGAACAATGCGGGCAATATTTCGAGCATCATCTATACCCCGATGATGAACCCCTTCAAGCTCTAGACCTAGTTTGGCCAATGCGCCTGCCATACCAAACTTCTTTTTTGAGTTGATCTCGATAGAGAATGCTTGCTTTAAATTGAGATGATCTCCTGGAAAGGGATAGCCAACGCCATGCAACTGGCAATCCTGCACAAATTGATGCCGATCATAATCTCCCCAAGAGCAGAACCGATAACTCCCACAGGGGTAAAACCAAGATTGAAAATCTTTTAGAGCCACCGGGAAAAGTGGGGCCTCTTCAATATCCTGCTGAGAAATGGATGTCAGAGATTTGCAGAATTCAGTCAACACAGGATGAAGAATGGGCTTTATAAAGGTTTGGTATTCACTCTCTATCTGCAGGGTTTGTGAGTTGAGAAGCACAGCTCCAATCTCAATCATCTCCATTCTGCGGCGAGGAATGGAATTATCATCCGCACAGGTGGCTTCAAGATCAACAATCAAGTAATATTTCTGACTAATTTTCATTGATGTCGTGGAGGAGACACCCAAGGACTCAATTAGGACTATGGCACTCGGTGCCTAGCTAAATATAAGTGCTTATGTAGTTTCTAGATATTTCCCTGTCAAAGCAGAGGCAGTCTCTTCGCGCATCATACCAATAGCCCTAGGGCTGTCGTCCCTCGTCATACCTCCGTTTCTACGAGCACGGTAGGCCAATATACCAGTTCGATGCAAGCCTTAGGATGATGACAGTTGTACATTCCAAAATTAAATGCTCCTGGTCCAACAGCGGTTACCCCAACACTTGGATAATTGGCTTGAACAGTCAAAGCAGGTCTGGCTTTAGAGGTTAGTAATGAGCCTGTGGAGGGACTGATGCTGTTGGCGAATGTACTACGAGAGATTTTTTTGTATTATCAAAACCTGAAAATTTGTCAATTCTAGGGAGTGGCTAACGCTGCAAATCGCGATGTCCGGGTTTGAGCATGCGGTGTTCCCTGCAACCATGAAACAATGCGTTTTACATTGATCGCAGTACTTGTGAGCACATGCTGCAAGCGCGTTTTAGCTAATCCTAAATAGCGAGATCGCCTCATTCCAAAGGCATTGACTCCTTGCGAAATAGTCCCTTCAATCCCCGCTCGCTTGTTATAAGTCTGTTGCCATTCTTCTGTATTTTGTTGCTTTCGAACCTCTTGCAATGCTTGATGTCTTTTTTTAGTACGTAGGGTCAGAGACCTCGCTTCAGTGGGGGAACGAGTACATAAACCACGATGCTGACACAATCGACAGTCTGTCCGGGAGAACTTGACAACAATCACTCGGTTGCCCCAAGCATCTTTTGCTCCTTTCCAAGTTCGGCTTTTTTTGCCTTGAGGACAAGTCACTCGTCGCGTATTCCAATTGATCTTGAATTGGTCTAAATCATATGCTTCAGGGGTTTTGGCTTGCCAACTTGAGTTGGGTCGTGTGGGGCCAATTAATGTCACTTCATATCGACTTTGGCTTGTTACAAGCAATTCACTATCAACATAGGCTGAGTCGACAATATGTTCACTTGGAAGTAAGTCTTTGAGTTTCAGTGCCTTGTGTACTTTTTCAGTCTGATCGACATCAGCAAGATGAGCATGGGTCGTCAGGACATTAGTAATCAGATGCATCTGATTCTCGTCACAGGATTCTGTTAAATGTACCTTGTAACCAACCCAGGTAGTGGTTCTCTTATTGGCATAGTGAGCCTCAGGGTCATAGGGTGAATCGAAGCGCTGACCTGCAGGAGGTAAATCCTTCGCGGGCGAAGCCGGACTTTGCCGCGTTCAACGAAGTATTGATGGACCCAAGTCAGACGCATAATCTCAACAGTTTGAATCTGGCGCAGATGAATAGGAGTAGTTTCATCCCAAAGCTTTTCAAGCAACTGCATCCCATCCCTGCCAATCATTTCAGCGTGTTTTTGGCGTGCTGCTATTCCCTTAGGCAGATGATACTCTTCTACTGGTAATGCGTAACGGCCATACCAATCTTGTGGAACCCATTGCTGCAACCAATCAGGATCAATTCCAGCGATCTCGTTCAGCACCGCTCGCAAGGTTTCTCCAATACCTTCAAGTCGATTCAGCATCCGAATATGAGCGATGACATGGGTGGCGTCTGTTCGTTGCTTACCACCTGCTTTGAGCCATTCTTTCTCTTGGCATCGTTGCAACAAGAGATCGAGTAGATGCTGTTCCGTATGACTTTGGATAAGACGCTGACGGAATTCACATAGCACCGAGAAATCAAATCCTGAATCGGTTAATTCTAGTCCTAGCGCATATTTCCAATCAATTCGACTGCGGACAGCATCTGCTGCCTTCCGATCAGTCAGTCCTTCCATAAACTGCATGACACAGATTAGAGCTAAGCGCCAGGGACTAATAGCAGGTTGACCTTGAGCTGGATATAAAGCTGAGAAGTCTTGATCGGTGTAGATGGTTCCTATCTCTTCTCTTAAAGCCATGAACACATTGCCTTTAGGGAATGCAGCATGTGCAACACGAATAGTTTCTTCAGGTATAAAACCAGGAGCATGCGGTTGAAGTGACATAGTGTTGAGAGTTCTGATAACGATTAGTTTGGATACTCAACTAATTATCAGTGCTTATTTTTGTACTTTAGATAGCAAAGTGAAATCAGGTTTTGATAATACAAAAAAATCTCTCGTAGTACATTCGCCAACAGCATCAGGGACTTAACAAAAAACTGAAAAGACTCAAACGACAGATGTATGGACTGGCTGGACGGGACCTGTTGAATAAGCGTTTGGTTTTAGCCCACTGAAATGCTGGACAGTCATACCGTGGGCGTACAAACTGAAGTTGCTGTTCAAATGAACAACGTTGATTAATTCATGAGAAAGCCAGCAACAAAAGCCGATTTAATGCCACCCTTTAGGAAGATAGGTGAAGAAGGGTGGGGGAAAAATCTTCAAAAACTTCTCACTGAATATGGAATAGAGCCTTCACAAAGATTATCTGAAAAAGCAGTCGAACAACGTGAAAGAGAGTTAGGACTAAATTTTCCCGATCCATTACGTAGCTTCCTTATTGAGTTTAGTCACACTAATCTGGGTCGTTTTTGTCTCTATCCTCTCTATTCAATTGCTCCACCCACAGATATATGGTTTCGTGACTTTCTTACATCAGAAGAACAAGAGCAACTTCAAGATCTGCTCGGCATAGCTAATTCTGGTTCCGATAATGTCTTGGCGATAGATCCAATCACAGGCTATTGCTACATTTGCAACCACGACCCTGCTGGTATTTTTCTGGAAGCCAATTCGTTTGACGAATTTCTTCAGAAAATCATTATTGATCTTAGCTGGGGATACTATGGTTGGCCGGATCCTCATGTCGAGGAACTTGCTATGGAGTTGAAGCTCGATCTCTTTGGTGATAGATCTACGAAGATTTAACCCATTCAAAGAACCCTTGTCTAAAGCGCTTCAGAAACGTTTCAATATTCTAGTTCTCGCCCCTGTTGATCAAGCTGTTATTCCCCTTCTAACACTTGAATTGGGCTCACCAAAAGCGGACAAGAGCCATAATTGGGTCTTGTCCGCTTTTGGTGAATCGAAATTATTAGGTAGAAGTGCTGGAAAGTGGACGGTATATCTTTTCGGTGTTCCAATCAAAAACAGTCAATTCAAGTGAATTGGCTGTTTCAATTAAAAATGGCAAAACCTCATCTACTTTGGAGTACACAATACCCAGTACAGGTGCCACTAAAGTAATGTTGTCACGGAGTGGACCATCGCTCCACACTCCCTGAACATCAACCAGCTCATCGTCAAGGTTGCAAATGCAAGGATACCTACTTGTGAGCACATCAATTAAATCATGGAATACTTGAGGTGGTGAATCATTGTCAAGTTCAGCCATTCTATTCACCCACTCCCATGCATCTTGCTCATTACTTGGAATGGGTTTTAATGCTACTGCAACGTTGTAGCTCATGGGTATCTATTAAGTATTTCCTGAAGATGTATCTACTAGTTTGCCCTCCTAAAACTGAGGATAATCGTTACTTTTTATCTTCTACCTAATAATTTCGATTCACCAAAAGAGGACAAGACCCAAATAATTCTGGAATGTACAATAGCTTTGCAATGTACAACACTTGTAAAGCGGGTGGGGGGAATCGAACCCCCATCATTAGCTTGGAAGGCTAAGGTTTTACCACTAAACTACACCCGCATGGCACTGGATATTCAGCACAATTTAGGCTAACACAAATTGGCTATCTTTCTGCAAGCCAATCCAACCTCTTCTTCTGAATTGCGATCTGCTACCGATAGCACCATGTTTTTCCAGTAGAGCAAACCACCCACGCAAGGGAATTCGCTTCCGATCACCAGTGAGGGATGTGGAATAGGCTACGATGGTGCTAATTCAAGACCGACCATGCTGATTCACTACCTCCTAGCGCTTCTACCTGCGATCGCAGCTTTTGCTACAGGCAGTATTGCTATCTATGTATGGCAACGGCGGTCCGTTACAGGGGCACAATCTTTTTTTAGGTGTATTCTTTGCCTCTTTATTTGGTGCTTTTTCGCGGTCTTAGAATATCTCAGCACTGAAGCCACCCCCCGCATCGTTTTTGGCAAACTGCAATACCTCGGCATTCCGTTTTTCGCCGTCTTTTGGCTAGTCTTTACCCTGCAATACACCCATAACGATTCTCGTCTGAACACCCAGAGAACGAGAGGGATGATGGTGTTGCCCCTACTGAGCATGATCTTTGCCTTTACAGATCCTTGGCATGGTCTGATTTGGGCATCTGTGGAATTGGGGCATACCCCTGCGCCTCAATTGATGATTGAGCATGGCTGGTGGTTTAGCTATGTGATGATGCCCTACAACTACTTATTGCTTCTAGGGGGCGTCGGCGTACTCCTCAACGCTTATTTCGCCAGCTCCCAAATCTATCGACAACAGATTTTGGTATTGCTGTCTGCATCGATTATTCCCTTCTTTTCCAGCCTGTTGTATCTGTTAGCAAGGGTTCATTTCTACGGACTAGACCTGACCCCGATTAGCTTTGCAGTCAGCGGTTTGATCATGGTAGTGGGACTGTTTCGTGGCAAACTATTTGAAGTCTCTCCCATTTCCTACCGCACCGTATTTCTCAACACGGAAGATGCGGTGATTTTTCTGGATACTCAAAATCATATTGTCGATCTCAATCCCAGTGCTTATCGAGAAAGCCTATTTGACAATATTTTGGGGCAACCGTTTCATGTCGGTTTTCCCGCCTATCAGCATTTGCTAACGACGCCCTTGACCCAAGAAATCACTGAAACGGTCAAACTATTTCAATTTTCCCAAACCCTCCTTAAAGAAGTGAAAATCCGGACGTTGCACAGCCCAGGTCATCGTCTGGTAGGATCTTTGGTCATTATTCGCGATGTTACCGTTGAGCGTCAAAAACAAGCTCAACTCAAGCAATTCGCCTACTTTGATAGTCTGACGGGGCTGTGTAATCGTCGCCAATTAGAAATCTCAGGTCAATTGTCCCTGAGTAGTGCAGGCAAAGGGCTGTGGCCAGTAGCTTTGTTATATGTGGATTTAAATGACTTCAAGCCGATTAATGATACCTACGGTCATCAGATTGGAGACGCAGTGCTTATATATGTGGCCAAGTGCTTAAAAACCTGCGTTCGTCAGGGGGATATTGTGGCCCGTATTGGCGGGGATGAATTTGTGGCCTTGTTGTTTAAGGCCAATCAAAATGCAGCCCATGCCACGCGGGAACGCCTCTTACTCCGGTTACGCCAGCCCCTAAAACTTGAGAACATCACCCTCAAATTAACAGCTAGTATTGGTGTTGCCAGTCATCCTCAAGACGGCTGTACCCTTTCAGAACTCCTGCATTGTGCAGATCAATCTATGTACCAAGACAAGCGAACCTATCGCGATCGCCGAAACCCTCCCCGGTCCCTAACCGATCAAACCCAGGGAACCATAAAATCTCCAAAATAATGGTCGCGAATCATCCGAACTATTACTTCGCCTACGGCTCCAATTTGTATCAGTCCCGCTTACTAGCGCGCGTCCCATCCGCCCGCTTCATCGCCCTGGGCCACCTGCAGGGGTATCAACTTCAGTTCCATAAGGTGGGCTTAGATCAGTCTGGTAAAGCAAATATTCAAGCCACTAGTCAACCAGATGATATCGTTTGGGGAGCCGTTTTTCAGATGGACTTATCTGAGCTACCCTCCTTAGACCAAGCTGAAAGCTTGGGGGTAGGCTATGAACGCCAATGTCTCAGTATTTTGACCGCTGAGGGGTGCCTTGAAGCGTTTACCTACTTGGCTCTGCTGATAGACGATACTTTGCGTCCGTTTCATTGGTACAAAGCCTACATTGTCCAAGGCGCCCTGGATTTAAGCCTGCCAGCAGCCTATATTCAGGACATTCAGGCTGTTCCATCCATCCCCGATCCTGATGCTGAACGTCGCCAGCATCACCGGGCCCTGCTCGGGTGAGCGTTAACTTTATTCATCTCTTAGGACTGGTTTTATAACGATTAATCGCAAAGACTTCAAAAGTAGCTTAAGTCTTGGCATGCTAAGGGAGTCTCACCATATCATCAGTCCTTCGCTCCCTCAGAAACGATCATGGATTCTTTCACATCCCGACTCTGCTCTAAGACTAGTTTGGCCATTGGCCTGTATATCAGCGCCATGGTCAGTTTAGGATTCTTAGCCCATGCTCAACTCAATGCCATGCAGTTAATGCAGTCCGAACGGCCTGTGAGCGTATCGCCCTAAGATTCGGTTGGGGTTAGGCAATTGCCGCCGATTGAGGCATTAGCCGATGCAATAGTTGATTTAAAGCTGTAACGGTCCAATCGACATCTTCAAGGGTTGTTTGCTTCCCTAAGGTCAAGCGAATGCCGGATAACGCTTGCTGATCTGAGTATCCCATCGCTTTCAAAATTGGGCTGGGGGCTAGCTTACCGCTATGGCACGCCGACCCGGCACTAATGGCAATACCTGCCAAATTCATCTGCCGGACTAAGGTCTTACCGGTTATATCCGTGGCAGGATGGAGACAAAAGCTGACGTGATGGGGTAATCGCTGGCTCAGGTCGCCCGTCGGCAGTAGGTAGGGAGAGTGGCTGAGTTGAGCAAACATGCGATCGCGTAGCAGCATCAGTCGCCTCCCCTCTGACTCCATCTCTTCCGCCGCCATCTCAGCCGCCAGACCAAACCCTGCAAGAATCGGCACAGCAGGGGTGCCCGAACGCATGCCTTGTTCTTGTCCACCCCCTGCCGATAGGGGAATAAGGTGAGTCCCAGGACGCACATATAAAGCGCCTGCTCCTTGGGGACCATAGAGCTTATGGCTAGAGAGGGAGAGTAAATCCACGGGCAAGGTTTGCACATCAATGGGGAGGCGACCCGCTACCTGCACCGCATCGGTATGAAAGAGAACGCCTCGTTCGCGCGCTATTTGGCCTAAAGTGTGGATCGATTGTAGAGTACCAATCTCGCTCTGACCATAAATCACTGAGACCAAAACAGTATTGCTTTGGAATGAGTCTTTGAGATCATCTGGTGAGATATGACCTTGGGAGTCTACAGGTAAACGAGTGACTTGCCATCCCTGTTGCTCTAACAAGCGAGCCGGTTCAGTAATCGCAGAGTGCTCAATACTAGAGATGATTAAATGCTGGGGTTGAGTAAAGGTTCGAGCAATCCCCATTAACGCTAAGTTATTGGCTTCAGTCCCACCCGACGTAAAAATAATCGACTCAGCTGGAGCATGAATCAAGTCTGCAACCTGCATGC
Organism: Acaryochloris sp. CCMEE 5410; assembly: GCF_000238775.2. Lineage (NCBI taxonomy): Bacteria > Bacillati > Cyanobacteriota > Cyanophyceae > Acaryochloridales > Acaryochloridaceae > Acaryochloris > Acaryochloris sp. CCMEE 5410. Next base: position 1,707,792 of record NZ_AFEJ02000001.1, read on the forward strand.
GGGCTTGCTCTAGAACGGTGGCAGACCGTTGCCCCCACTCATGCAAACTAGACGGATTGCCCCATTGTTCTGTCCAAACTTTACCCATGGCGATAATTACGTCTGGGTGACAAGGAGTGGTTGCACTGTAATCTAAGTAGATTTGCATGGGGATGTTCGTTTGACAGGCAACTGTACTACCTCTAGATCATGGGCAGGTCTGCTTCACAGTCTAGCGGGATTCTGCAGGCAAGGTATAGTCACCCGAAGATATTGAGCCTTCTGGATAAGAGCGTTCTTAGTTGCCAGTGAATGTTGAAGTTACTTCTGATGTTTTTGGCGTGCCTAACAGGAGTGAGAAAGCTTCTAATAGGATTCGCCGGGTGGGACTAAACTACGACAAATCACAGGATTCTGGCTTTAATTCTCGATCCATCAAGCTTTCTAAAGCTTTTTGTGGTGTGATACGTCCCTTCAGCAGTCGATGAACTTGGCGGGCAATGGGAATCGGGATACCTTCTCGATTGGCCAGATCAACGAGCACATTAGTTGTATTAACGCCTTCTGCCGTTCCCTGGAGCTGATCCAAAATCTCAGTTAGAGATTTGCCTTGGGCCAGTTGATATCCCACTTGATAGTTACGGCTGAGGGGACTCGTACAGGTGGCTAATAAATCTCCTAAGCCGGACAGCCCAAAAAAGGTTTCGGCTTGTCCGCCCAAATGGGTGCCGACTCGAATCATCTCTGGCAGCGCTCGGGTAATCAAGGCGGCACGGGCATTGGTGCCGAGTTTAAGACCTTCGCAAACCCCGACTGAGATCGCAATCACGTTCTTCAGGGTCCCCCCCAATTCCGTCCCCAGCTGGTCAGGGTTGGTATAGACCCGAAAACAGTCCGAGGAAAACAGCCGCTGCACCGTTTCTAGGGCAGCCTGATTAGGGCCTGCAACCACTGTTGCAGCAGGCAGCCCTTGCTCAATCTCTTTCGATAAATTGGGCCCCGAAAGAACCAAAACAGGGTTGTTAGGGAAAGTGGCCTGCCAAATTTGAGAGGGCGTACGGAGGGTCGTCGGATCTAACCCTTTCGTCGCACTGACGATAATGGTTGAGGTCGGTAGCTTGAGTTGCTGGAGCTGGGCCGCAAGGTCAGAAACGCCTTTCATGGAGATGGCAACCACTAGCACCTGGGCTTGGGTAAGGCTCTGGGTCAAAGTTAACGGCCCTCGGCGGGACCAAGCCGTCACTGGATGGTGATTGGCTTGAGCTAGGGTTCCTAAGGCAGACCCCCACACCCCTTTGCCCAAAATAGTGATGGCTGTTGTGGACATGCAAGCAAGATCCTAACTGGAGAGAACGTCAACGGATAGGCGCTGTTGTCTGAGCCGTCACAAAATCAGGCAAACTATTGGCTTCCATAAACCGATGATAGTGTTGGATGTGGCGATCACAATCTGCGTCACTCCAGTTGCAGTATTGCTTCAAAATTGCCGTCACTTCTGGCAGCACGTCAAAACCATAATTGGTTTGCATGGCCAAAATGGTGCGTCGCACACAGATATCGACGAGGGTATAGGCTTGTTCAGATTGGACAGCATAGACCACTTGGGCCTTAATATCGGGCAGGGATGGGGTAATCGGCTCGGCTAGTTCTGGGGTGTCATCAATCAGAGCCAAAATCTTCACAGCAAAACTGCCATAGATAGAGAACAGATGAAAGACCGTCTCTCGGCTAACAAGGGACTGGTATTTGCTGATCATGGTTTCGATCAAGGTATCGTTGAGTGCGATCGCACCTGGAAACAGCTCTTGCTTGGTTACACAAGGAATTGGGGCACAACCTTGCTTCTTCAACACTGCATCCACCATTTCTTCCCCCACCTGCCGGTAGGTAGTGAGCTTACCGCCAATTAAAGAAATTAAATTGGTAATGCCGTCTTTGCCGTGATCGTAGAGAATATGGCTGCGGGTAATACTGCTGGTCTTTTTGCCTTCGCTATAGGGGAGCGGTCGGACGCCTGCATAGGTAAAGCGAATATCCGCCCGAGACAGTTGGGCACAGGGAATGACTCGATTGGTTTCATTCAGTAAATAATCAATTTCCTCGTTATCGGCCTTGACGCGATCTAAATCACCGCTATACCGAATATCTGTGGTTCCAATCAGATATTGATTGGCCCAGGGCAAAATGAAAAAGGGACGGTTATCGACTTCGGCTTCCACATAAAGAGCAGTATCGGGGGCTCCTGGGAATGGATCGACGATAATATGACTGCCTTTGGTACCGCCGATTTTTCGCTCTTGTTTCAGGGTTGGGGACTGTATCCCTTGTAAAACCTGATCGACCCAGGGGCCTGCCGTATTAATCACCACGGTTTGGGGGGATAGTTGGACCCTATGGGTGGTCTCTGCAATCAAGTCGTCAAGCGTAATGCCTGTGACTCGATCTCCTTCGATTTGAAGCTGAGACACCTGGGCATAGTTCAGGGTCGTCGCCCCTGCGGTTTGAGCCGATAGAACTAGCTCCAAACAGAGGCGCTCAGCATGAACGACTTGGGCATCAAAATATTGGGCTGCCCCTTTTAGCCCTTTTGGATTCAGGTGCCGAAATAGCTGCAAGCACTTTTGCAGAGGCAAAATCCGGTGATTGGGTAGGGATTTATCAAAACTGAGAACATCATAGAGCAGCATGCCGGCCTGAATTTCCCAGAAAGCTCGCGAGCCGCTGGCATAGACGGGAATCGACATCTGTAGAGGCCGGACTAAATGGGGGGCCACCCGTAATAGCACTTCCCGCTCTCGCAAGGATTCCCGGACCAGGTTAAATTCAAAGTATTCCAGATAGCGTAGCCCGCCATGAATCAACCGGCTCGACCAGCCTGTGGTGCCGCTGCCGAAATCATCTTTATCGATCAGCAGAGTTTTCAATCCTCGCAGAGCCGCATCACGGGCCACCCCTGCTCCATTACTGCCTCCCCCAATCACGACGAGGTCAAAGGCCGTATTCTCAATCGTTTGCCAATTTCTCATGGGTGAGCACATTCTGTTGTGATTTACATTTGAACCCAGGATTCTGGGCTGTGGCACTGCCAACAAGATGACATAGATCTCTGATTTAAGACGTTTTCTTCATCTCTTTCACCAATTCTGTTAGCTTTGGGAGGGAAAGGCAGCCGTTGTCCTGAAGCATTCGTCTTGAATGGATGAACGGCAGGTTAAGAATGACAGCTTGGTAAACTGAGCTGAACCACGGCAGAATAAAGTAAGTGTGCTAATTGCTCAAGGGTAGACATTATGGTGTTAACCGCTTCGACCATGTTGGACCTGGGGACACCCGCTCCCAACTTTCAGCTGCCAGATGTGGTGAGTGGGCAAACCATTTCCTTAGAGACATTTGCCCACCGCAACGTTCTCTTGGTGATGTTTATTTGCCAGCATTGTCCATTTGTGAAACATGTCCAAGCCGAACTGGCCCAGATCGGTCAAGATTATTCTGATCAAAGTTTGGGAATTGTGGCGATCAGCTCTAACGATATCCAGAGCCACCCCTTGGACGATCCAGAGCACTTAACCGCCATGGCGACCAGCCTCGGCTATAACTTTCCCATCTGTTTTGATGAACACCAAGACGTTGCCAAGCAATATACTGCGGCCTGTACACCCGACTTTTTTGTCTTCGATGCTCACCGCAAACTCGTCTATCGAGGACAGCTAGACGATAGCCGCCCCAGCAATAATCTGATGGTGACGGGGGAAGATTTGCGAGGAGCATTGGATGCTGCCTTGGCAGAACAGCCGATTTCGGCAAATCAGAAACCCAGTATTGGCTGCAATATTAAATGGAAACCGGGGAATGAACCCGCTTATTACGGCTGAGATAATCCCCGGTTTGAGTAGAATGCTTCATGGATCGAACTCTAGATGCTACCATCTCGGCCTCCGACGCGGGCTGACAATGATCATGGAATCTAGAGGCTAAAGCGGAGGATGGAATGTTGCGGCTTAAGGCCGCAACGAATTCCTGAGGTTTAAGGATATCTGTGTTGAGGCTGGACAGGGTCTGTTCAAAGACTAAGTCAGCAATCGGGCCAATGCAGATTGCCAGCTCTTGCTTACAGCGATTAATAAATTGAGGAGAGAGGGTGCGCGGTTGGGCTGTATTGGTCGCAGGGCTGGGTGGAAGAGCCCGTTCAGGTGATTTTTTGACTCGTTTCCAAACCACCCAATGAGAGCCATCATCTTGTAACAGGCAGGCTTGACCGGATTTACAGGAGATTTGGCAATATTCCAGGACCGCTTTCTCTAATTTTTTGGAGATTTTAGGTCCTAGCTGAAATAACTGGCCATGAAATAAGAGCTGATGCTCACTAATGCTTTGAATATCTTGTGCTTGCAGATCTTGAACTTGAATAACTTTCAAGAGAATCCTCCTGCTGAAGTGATAGCAAGCAAATCCCCCCTAAACCACTCTGCTAACAGAGCTAATTATTGTTGAGTATAAACGTCAACTCAGCAAGTGTAAACTTACTTCGCAACAAGTGCCTATGGTCTGAATAATCTCTTGCTCGCAAATTAATCATCAGCAAAACCTGGAGGAGTTTCTGTTCGTGATTAACAGTATTCTCCAGAGCGTAGATATCAGAAAATGAATATATTAGACCTCTTGCAATATTCGTTCCATGATGTGCTTCTAACTCAATTTATGCTGCGATCTGACTTGGGTTTTTAGTTCGCTACCATATCGTTAGCTGAATTATGCAAGAGGTCTATTTACTTTGTGCTTAAAAAGTAACCTTACTCCAAGGTTTTGCGAAAGGCTAGGGCCGCTTGGGGATCAGGTATTTGTTGGGCAAGGGCATCAATGAACTGCTGGGGCGACAGCTGAGGTGACTGCTTCAAAATCTGTTCGGTTAAGAAATCAGCCATTGGTCCTACATGAATCGCAAGCTCCGTTTTACAACGGTTAATAAAGATCCGATTGACACTAGCCAGGGTTGCTTTGGTGGATAGATCGGGTGGCCCTGTGGATGGGCTAGGCTGGGCGGTCGGATTGGGTGGCGGCGAAGTTTGAGGAGAAATGTCTTGTGGGGAAGCGGGCGGTTTCTGCGAGGGTGATGTGGATTTTTTAGGGCGAATGCGCTGCCAAGCCATGAAATAGGTGGGGAATTCAATGAGTAAATATTGCCGCCCCTGGTTTCGGGCATCTTCACAGAATTCTAGGGCTGTTTGTAGTAAAGATTTAGTAAAAGCAGGGCCAGGCCTAAACCATTTGCCTTTAATTTGCAGTGCCGATGATTGATCATTCAGCAGTCCTTGTGCTTCCAGATCCGTCGATTGAATAATGGACATGGGATTTCCCCCTGATGATTGTTTGCCTCATATCCATGTCCCATATTGGGATAGCCTGGGTTGGTGCAAGATCTCCTATGGATAAGGTGATTTACTCAGTTTACCCAGGGAGAAGCATCAGTTTTCCACATTCCAGCGTGATGCAATCCTTCTCAATGCCCAGGTAGAATTGGCAAGCGGGATCTATCCACACATTGTTGATGGAGTTCGTGGCCATTTATCTTGCTCTCAAAAAATATTCACTATGTCAGGGTTAGTCCCATGAGTTTTAGTCGTGAGTTTGAGTTACTCCTAAGAGCCCGATATCCATTAATTTATATTCCGACGCAAGAAGAAGAACGAGTGGAATCGGTGATTGCGGATTCGGCTCAACGTCAGGGGAATCGAGCAGTCTATACTTGGGACTTTGTGGATGGCTATCAAGGGAACCCCACGGATGCAGGGTTTGGTCAACGCAACCCGTTGCAGGCCCTAGAACTCATTGAGCAGCTACCCACGTCTGCCCCTGCGATTTTTATCCTGCGAGATTTCAATCGATTTTTAGAGGATGTGGCCATTTCTCGGAAGCTTCGTAATCTATCTCGACTGTTGAAGTCTCAGCCTAAGAATATTGTCTTGCTCGCCAGTGAAGTGGCCATTCCCAGGGATTTGGGGGAAGTCGTCCATGTGATTGATTTTCCTCTACCTGATTTAGGAGACATTCGTTCTGAAGTGGAACGTCTATTGGCCGCCACTGATCATCCCTTGACGGGTAAGGATTTAGATGATTTGGCCCGTTCCTGCCAAGGGTTAACAATGGATCGGATTCGGCGGGTATTGTCCCGTGCGATCGCAACCCATGGTCAACTCAGTGCCGATGATGTGGAACTCATCCTGGAAGAGAAACGCCAAACCATTCGCCAAACCCAGATTCTGGATTTTTATCCTGCTCGGGAAAATATCTCCGATATTGGCGGCCTCGATAACCTTAAGGATTGGCTACTGCGCCGAGGAGGTGCCTTTTCTGAGAAAGCGCGACAGTATGGTTTGCCCCATCCTCGCGGTCTATTGTTAGTGGGCATCCAAGGGACAGGCAAATCCTTAACGGCGAAGGCGATTGCTCACCATTGGCACCTGCCGCTATTACGTCTGGATGTCGGACGTCTATTTGCCGGATTAGTTGGAGAGTCAGAGTCCCGAACCCGACAAATGATTCAGCTTTCGGAGGCCCTGGCTCCTTGCATTCTCTGGATTGATGAAATTGATAAAGCCTTTGCAGGCATCGATGGTCGCGGGGATTCGGGGACGACCAGTCGGGTGTTTGGCACCTTTATTACTTGGCTAGCGGAGAAAACCTCTCCGGTCTTTGTCGTGGCAACGGCCAACAATATTCAGTCTTTACCCCCAGAGATGCTAAGGAAAGGGCGATTTGATGAGATCTTTTTTGTGGGATTGCCGACCAAGGAAGAACGGGAAGCGATTTTTTCGGTGCATTTGTCCCGATTGCGTCCCCATAATCTCAACCAATATGATTTGCAGCGATTAGCTTACGAAACCCCCGATTTCTCCGGAGCCGAGCTAGAACAAAGCATTATTGAAGCGATGCATTTGGGATTTAGCCAGAACCGAGACTTTACGACGGATGATATCTTAGAAGCCGCCAGTCAAATCATTCCTTTGGCCCGTACAGCCCAAGAACAGGTAGAATTTCTGCAAGATTGGGCAGCATCAGGGAAAGCCCGATTAGCGTCCAAGCATAGTACACTAAGCTTGCGCATTCAGCGGCAACTTCAACAGCCGGATTAATCGGACTGTGCTGCAAATAATTTTTATTTGAATAACCATTAATTGTTCTCTACCCTTAGAATTTGACTAACTTTGTCATCTTGATGCCTGTATGAAACCGTCTCAGATCGCTCAAATCGTCATTGGTGTCATCTTGGGTTTGACAATTGTTGGGGGAGCAGTGGTGGGTGCTGGCTATTTGTACCTGAACCGATTTTCCCAAATCCCTGAAAAACCTAAGTTTCCTAACGACGCCAAACCCACAACGCCTGCTAAGCCTAAGCCCTATCCAGCAGTCGTCATTTACCCCGACGGTTTATTCCTTAGAAAAGAAAGATCTTCGGATGCGGATGTTATTAAAGTCCTAGAATACGAAGAGCCCGTCACCGTCATTGAAGCATCATCAGACCAAAAATGGCAGAAGATTAAAGCTGACCTAGAAGGCGAGGATGTGGAAGGCTGGGTGTCCATGGGCAATACCGAACGGGTTCAGGGCGATGTCGCTTCGGAAGCACCACCAGAAGCAGAGCCTGAGCCAGCCTTTTAAGAACAACTTGATTTTATGTCTGATTTTGCGATCGCAACTTCGTCCGCTCCTATATCCCCTCAAGTCCCCATTCATACCGTTGGTGTCTTGGGCGGTGGTCAGCTAGCTTGGATGTTAAATCAAGCGGCCCCATCCTTAGACCTTAACCTCGTTTTTCAAACCCCCAACGTCTCTGACTCAGCCCTCCAAAGTGTGGCAGATCTAGACCAGCAGGCCATTCTCGCCCCTATTACGGATGCTGCCGCCACCGCTCAACTCGCTCAACAATGCCAAGTCATTACCTTCGAAAATGAGTTTGTTGATTTAGACGCCTTAGGCAAGCTGGCAGCTCAAGGTGTGTGCTTTCGCCCTAGCTTAACCAGCCTGACCCCCCTACTCGATAAGTATGAGCAACGCAGCTTTTTTGCTTCCCTTGGTATAGCTGTCCCCCAGTTCGCACCCCTAACATCTGACTCCTTACCCCCATCCTTCGAGTTTCCCGTCGTTGTTAAAGCCCGCCGCAATGGTTATGACGGCCAGGGCACATTTATTTGTCATACCTCGGCAGACCTTGCCCAATGTTGGCAGCAAGCCAAGCAGGATCCGTCTGTGTTGATGGTAGAGGCTTATGTTCCTTTTCAGCGGGAGCTGGCGGTTATGGCAGCTCGCTCTACCACGGGGGAGATTTCCCTATTTCCAGCGGTAGAAACCCATCAACAAGATCAGGTGTGCCATTGGGCCATTGCCCCTGTGCAACTATCACCCCAGACTCAGGCACAAATGGATCAGATCGCATCCCAGATATTAAGGCATCTGGATATGGTGGGGATTGTGGGGATTGAGTTATTCCAAACCGCGGACGATCAAGTTTGGGTCAACGAAATTGCTCCTCGCACCCATAATTCGGGTCATCTCACCATCAATGCCTGCGCCACCTCCCAATTTGAACAGCATCTACGGGCGATTAGCGGCCAGCCTTTAGGGCCAACTCACCTCACTTCTGCTGCTGTCATGGTTAACCTGCTGGGCTTTGAAACCAGTCACAATGATTATTTACAAAAACGACAGGCTATCGCTGCCCTTCCCCAGACCTTCGTTCATTGGTACGGCAAGACAGAAAGTCGGCCTGGTCGGAAGTTAGGACATGCGACAATGTTATTATCCTCTGATGATCCGGTTAGGGCCGTAGAGATGGCCCATAAAATTGAAGCCCTTTGGTATGGGGGCTGAGGTGTAGAAAACATTATGAGCAGTAAGGCTGCCCGAGCTTATATCCTGTTATCGATTGCGGCTGCGTTGATAACAATGGTGCTGAAATTTGGTGCCTATCAGCTCACTTCTTCCGTTGGTTTATTTTCGGATGTAGCCGAGTCCAGTGTGAACTTAATTGCCGCATTAGCGGCATTTTGGGCTTTAACGGTTGCTGCTCAGCCCCCCGATCAAGAACATACCTTTGGTCATTCTAAAGCTGAATATTTTTCCAGCGGCCTAGAGGGACTTCTGATTCTGGTAGCAGCGATTAGCATCGCCATCACAGCCATCCCTCGATTGTTTAATCCCCAGCCCCTAGCAGAGTTAGAACTCGGTTTAGGCTTATCTATCCTTTCATCCCTGGTCAATGCTGGTGTGGCCTGGGTTCTACTCCGGGCTGGTAAACGGTTACGTTCGATCACCCTCCGAGCTGATGCTCACCACTTATTAACCGATGTTTGGACATCGGTGGGGGTGGTGGCGGGTTTGGTAATTGTGAAGCTGACGGGATGGCTGATTCTCGATCCAATCATGGCCCTATTGGTTGCCTTGAATATTGCTTGGGTCTCCAGCAAGCTGATTCGGGAAACCATGTCTGGGTTGATGGACAGTGCGCTGCCTGAAGCAGACCAAGCTGTGATTCGCGCTACTTTAACGGCCTACCAAGCCCAAGGTATTCAGTTCCATGCCCTCCGCACCCGTGTGGCTGGGGCTCGAAATTTTGTCTCTTTTCATGTTCTAGTGCCGGGAAATTGGTCCGTCCAAAAAGGCCATGAGCTATGCGACATCTTGGAACAATCGATTATGACCGCTTTACCTGGCACCCATGTGATGACCCATTTAGAACCCATCGAAGATCCAGTGTCTTGGGAAGATGCTGAACTGGATCGCTCGCAACATCCCTAAATTACAGACAAGGTTGGTTGGTCCATTTCTCTGGCCCTCGGCCTGGCCAACAGAGTTGCTGCCGTCCCATCCAAACGAGTTGCCATTTCTCTTCGTCCTCAATCATTCCCTGAGGCTCAAATTCAAAGCGGTATCGAAGACCTTGCACTGAATCATCTGCCAAGCCGACTTGAGACATCATCACCACGGCTGACTGGCCTTTTTGAATCGAAACGGAGGTCCGTTTTTGAGAGTCCCCCTCCGTGTCTGGTAACTCGACCAAAGACAAAGCAATGGACTTGGGATCAGTTCCCGTCAAAGCTGTCTCCCTGGACACAGTGTCTAGGCTGATTAACGTATAGCGGTTGCGATCGCTCTCCCATACCTCCGGTCTCGCTACATCAGGCCAATGCTCCCTCTCAGTATGAGGACTAAAGCGATCACACCAAGCCTGCTTCGCTGGACTCCAAACCTCACGGGTAAAGCAATTATAGGGAGGTCTAGCCACAGTAGAAGAGACGGGATTGGGGGGAGATATTTGCGGTTTGTTGGCCATCAAACTCATGCCTAAACTAAGCCAAGTCATCGTCAGGATTGTTTGACCGATCATTCTTTCCTCTGGGTAATATTCCCTAAGTGCTGTTCTTCTTAATTTATAAAGACTCTGTTCGAAGTTTAAAAGTTTCAAGGGGTTGGATGCGTATCCAACCCCTTGAAATTAAAGCACTAGCTGCTGAAATAGTTAATCTCTACTATTGATTGCAATTAAGAATCGGAGAATAAAGATAAACAGATTGACGTAGGTCAAGTACATGGATAGAGCAGCAGATAAATATTGCTCATCTTCATAAGTTCTAGGCAGAACAAAGAAGTCAACAACAGCTGCTCCAACAAACAACAGTACGCCAATGCCGGAAATCCCAATTTCCAACCAGCTAGGAGAAATAATGCCAAACCACATACATATGACTTGGGCAAACATGACAACTAGTAAAGCGATCACCCCTAGTTGAATTGTTTTGGTGAGGGCAAATCCATCTTCATCTGATAGATTCGCTCCAATAGGCCGAGCGGCAATAAAGGTAATGCCACAACTCAATGCAGCAATAGCTAACCCCGTTTCACCTACTCCGGATGTTTTTAGAGCGATGTCAACAAGCAAGGACAGGGTATAGCCGGTAACTAAGCTGAATGTTGCCAACAGAGGCAAAGCAACGTTGTTATTGACTTTAGTGGCTGCTCTTTGTGACACGAAGAAGAGTACAAAGAACAGAATCATCGCTGGCAGACTAGTGGCCCTGTAAGTTTGGGGGCCAAAGCTAGAAATAACGCCTAGACCACCCCATGCGCCGACAGCAGTTAAAACTAAGCCTGCACCTAGGTAAGGTAGAGCATTTGGAATAACATTGGGGCCAACAAGGGCGTTCTGTCTGGCCTCTTGAATAGCGTTACGAAAATTACTTGTATTACTCACGGGCTTCCTCTTTTAAACAAACTCTTTGACTGGTCTGCTACCTCTCATTTTGCCTTATCTCCCTCTTTAGTAGGGAGGAACAAATTTAGGGTTATCCGTAACCCCTAAACGTAAGGGGTTTATTAAAGTGGATAAAACCCTGAGAATTTTTGGGTATGCTGCAAAGGGATAAATGCCTAGACCATCGACGCTACAGATAGTCTAGGTAATGTAAATATACGGAGTTATTTCTTCGGTAAAGCATTACTACTCCGTGTTAATACTGATTTCTCCCGAATTATTACCGAATGTAAATAGACTGTCCGGGGATCTACTTACGTAATAATGCGTAGGCTTCTTCCATTTATTTTTATAAAGTCCCGTATTTTAACGATGGTTTTTCAAGTTCAGTATCTCGATAATGATTTCCAGGTACAGGACATCAGGACGATTAAACTATGGCTTATCAAACTTCCTTACAGTCCCAAACAATGGAGATGCTGGTTGCTTATCGCCAGAAACCTTCTGTTCAGCTCCGAAACCGTTTGGTCCGCTTGAATATGGGATTAGTCCGCAAGGTGGCTCACCGTCTCGCTCATCAATGTGCAGAGCCTTATGAAGATTTAGAACAATGTGGTTTCCTGGGATTGATCACCGCTATCGAGCGCTTTGATCCGACCCAAGGTTATGCCTTCAGCTCATTTGCTGTTCCCTACATTAGAGGCGAAATTCTTCACTTCTTGCGGGATCGTGCCAATACCGTTCGTATCCCTCGCCGATGGCAGCAGTTAAGCCGCGATGGTGCAAAAGTTCGCCAGGCATTAACGATGGAACTAGGACGCCATCCCAGCGATCAAGAAATTGCCGACGAGCTCGACCTGTCTATGCAAGAATGGCGAGCAGTTAAGTTAGCAGCATCTAACCGCGTGCCTCTCAGCTTGAATGCCCGGGTCTCTTCTGGCCATCATCAGCAGTCCGATTCAATGATGACCTTAGGGGATACTCTGATGGACGCTCGGTGCCAGATTATGCAGACGAACCAAGAAGATCGCTTAGAACTTCAGCAAGCACTGGATCAGTTAGAAGATCGCACCCGAGAAATGATCGAGTCTGTCTTTGTCCATCAACTGTCTCGACAAGAAGTGGCTCAACGGATTGGTGTTAGCCCCGTAACCGTGACTCGACGAATCAAGAAAGGAATTGACGAGTTAGTCGGTCTCTTGCAAAAATCTGCTGCATTACAAATGGAAGTCTAATTGATTTCGATAGCTCTAAATGGCTTAGCCATTGACCTTAACTAAGGTCTAAACCATCCCAGGACAGGTGTGTGCTGAGATGATAGATAGCAGGTAACTTGCTAGCAACTACTCGTTCATGGCCTTGGTCACCCCCTTAGTGAAGAGCGCTACGAATACTCTAAACGGCAAGCTTGATATTGCGAGGACAGACCAAGTGAGCATGTTTCTTGCCTAATAATGTAGCCACCGTGATCACTCCTGCCTTGCACAGTAAAGATGAATGCTGCCTTGAAAGCGTCAAAGTCGGCAATCTTGCCCCATCTGAATCAGGGCAATACGTCAAGATGGATCACCTATGAGGTCAGCTTCGAGAGATCGGCAGTTTTAAACATGCATCAACTATGGTTCGGAATCAGCTAGAGATTTCGAAAGATCGCAACATTAGTTGAAAGAACTGTTTAGTGACCACTAGGGGCATACAATCTCAACTCGGGAAGATGGGGGTTGTACATCCATTTCTGTTGCTGGTTCTGAAATGTGAGGATAGTGTCTTGCCACTGCTATGGAAATGTTGTGGTGATCATGACCAGCGATTTCTAGAGCGGGGGCTGTTGGGCAATGATAGTTCTCTCAGAAAAGCCATCGTTGTTTGTTTGCAGGTTTACATGGACCGGAGAGAGCTTTAATGACCTCAGTACGAGCGACAGGTGGATTGAGCCCAATGTTGAGGCTAAGGCATTTACAGCGGGTTTATTGCTGTAGACAACAGGCACATGTTGGATAGTTTGAAGATAATCGAATGTGATTTATATCACTTTTTAAGTCTGGCAGAATATTCTGAAATCCTGTAATGCGAGAACTGGTTTTGTAAGGGAATGTTAATTCGCCACAATCCTTTTCTAGAAGGGATCTCGGGTTTTTAGCATATTTCTATAGGGCAAATTAAATAGAAATTTAATGGCTTTTTGTAGTCATGGAGAATAAATCGGTTTATACTCGTATACAGATGGGCTATCGATCCCCCCGTATAGCTCAGTTAAGTCCTCGAAACGGCAACTTGTCTCGAAAGAGCAAGACGCAAATTAACGAGTCTAACCCTTTATAGGCATGATGGTCGTTAATACCGAAGGGACTTTATTTTTATGGTGGGTACATTACCCTACGCCTTAGTACGCACCATAGCCGAACAACACAATTCTTGCTGTTTCCACCAATATCTCTAGATCAAGGTTTAGGGACCAGTTATCGATGTAATACAGATCCAGGCGAGCGGCTTCATTAAAGTTACCCACCTGAGAGCGGCCTGAAATTTGCCATAATCCCGTCATGCCGGGAACAACATGATGGCGAATATGGTGCCAGGAGTCGAATCGCTCTACATCCCGGATGGGCAATGGCCGCGGCCCCACCAAGCTCATTTGTCCCAATAAAACATTAATCAGTTGAGGGAGTTCATCTAAGCTCGTGCGACGTAAGAACTTTCCTAGCTTCGTCAACCGGGGGTCATCTTTGACCTTGAACAGAATGCCATCTTTATTTTGATTCTGAGATTCCAACTGGGCCTGTAGTGTCTCTGCATTAACCACCATGGTTCTGAACTTCCACATTTGGAAGCTCCGTCCGCCCAGACCAATCCGCTCTTGACAGAAGAACACGGGTCCGGGGGCCGTGAGCTTAATGGCAATGGCAATTCCTATAAAAACGGGCATCAACACAACCAGCAAGCCAAGGGCCGCACAAATATCGATCAAGCGTTTGACCTGATAATCGAGTCCACCTAATAGCGGGACTTCTGTTCTCAAAGTGGGAATATGGGCAAACATTTCGGGAATGCCTCGGCGATGCAGCATTTCTACGCTGGACGGCAAGAGGCGGAGGGTAATTCCTTCTCGTCTGAGTTGCCAATACAGCATCGAGGCTAAATCCGTTTGGGGAAGCTCTTCTGCCAGCACTTCCACCGCAGGCGTCTTGCAAATTAACTGCATCATGCTATTGGCATTGGCGGTGGAGGAGAGGGCGGCACCAACAATCCGATACTGTGACTGCTGCTGAATCACTTTAGCGAGCACGGGTAAGCGATCCGCAGGCGCAATGATAAAGACTGGAATTTTGTTGCGGTGGAAGAGGCCAATTTGTTCTAAAACCAGGGTGGTCATCAGTCGTAACCCGATCACCATTACCACACTGCCAAACCAAGCCGTAAAAAATAACGATCGCGGCGCATCGAGCTTGGGGTCATAAAAATAGCTGATCACTAAGGACCATAAATACGTCAAGCTGACCAACTGGCCAGCACGAACATAGTGTTTCCAGGCTCCTGATGTGTTGTAAAGTCCACCACAGGCCAGCACAATAACCATCAGGCTCGAAAACACCCAAAATAAGCTGGGTAGCCCTAACCAAGACCACCAAATCAGTTGTGGTGGAATGGGCGCATAAAACTGATTAAACCGAGCCGCAATTTTCCAGGCAATGCCCAAGGCTAAGAAATCACTCACCAACAAAGCACTAATTCTGGGCCAACGCCCCACCAAGCCTTTAGCAAATCTTAGTTTTTGGGGGGCTCGAATATCGCCAGTGGAGGGTTTTAAGGAGTGAGGTAATTTAACCACAACACTTGAATGGGACAACGCCATAACTTATAGAATTCAACCTAGCAGCTAACTGCTGCCCACACCTACTGGCCATACTTCAGACATATTGCTGTAACCATTCCCCTGAGGTGATCGTTCCCTTCTGGTGTAGGGAATTCAACATCACCCAGAGATAGGGCATTGACTTTGGCAATCAGGCTGGAGGAAGAACTGGGCAAAAGATAAGGTTGCTGAATCCAAAAAAATTTTGTAGTATATGTACTACAGATATTTCTACGACTCGTCTCGATTTGAGCTGGGGAATAGAGCTGTTAATCTTTGCGATCTCTGGATGGGGGTGAAACCATGTCTTACCAACAACTGAAGCTGTCAGCACCAAAGTCTGTCCTGTCTTGGGCCAATCATGATTTGGGGCCAGCAGAAACCCAAATGGCAAAGAATGTGGCTTCCCTACCGTTTGTCTATAAGCATGTGGCCTTGATGCCAGACGTGCATCTGGGTAAAGGGGCTTTAGTGGGATCTGTTGTGGCCACCAAGGATGCAGTGATTCCAGCAGCCGTCGGCGTTGATATTGGTTGTGGCATGGGGGCGATGCAAATGCCTTTTACCGCCAACCAACTGGATAGCAAGGTTCTTAAGCAAATCCGCTTAGATATTGAGGCCACGATTCCGGTGGGTTTCAACCAAAACGACGAAGCAGATAAGTCGGTCTACAATTGGCAGCGCTGGCAGGATTTTAAGCATCTTCATTCTGGAGTACAGCACCTGGAAAAGAAAGCCTTACGGCAAATGGGTTCCTTGGGAGGGGGCAACCATTTTATTGAAGTCTGCGTGGATTCTGAAGATCAGGTATGGCTGATGTTGCATTCTGGCTCTCGCAACATCGGCAATATGCTGGCTCAAAACCATATCAGAACGGCAAAGGAGCTAGCCAAGCTGGCTGAGATGAAATTGCCGGATCTAGATTTGGCCTACTTTGTGGCGGGTACCCCAGAGTTTGCCGCTTATTGGCGGGATTTACAGTGGGCTCAAGACTATGCCCGCTATAACCGTGAGGTGATGATGGCTCGCTTTAAGCGGATTGTGGAAAAGCATTTGGCTGGGGGCAAACCCACCAAGCCAGTGCTATCCGTTAACTGTCATCACAACTATGCAGAGCAAGAGATGCATTATGGGGAGCAGGTCTATGTCACCCGTAAGGGGGCGGTCCGGGCTCGCCAGGAAGACTACGGCATCATTCCCGGTTCCATGGGCGCGAAGTCCTACATTGTCAAAGGCAAGGGGAATCTGGAAAGCTATTGCTCTTGCAGTCATGGGGCGGGGCGGACTATGTCTCGAACCAAGGCGAAAAAGCACTTTACCCTGGATGATTTGATCGAACAAACCCAAGGGGTGGAGTGCCGCAAGGACAAGGGAATTCTGGATGAAATTCCTGGGGCCTACAAGCCGATTGAAGAAGTGATGGCGAATCAGTCCGACTTGGTAGAGGTGGTCGCCACTCTGAAGCAAGTGGTCTGCGTTAAAGGATAGTGGGGGATTTGGGGGATCTCCCACCCACTGCTTTTGGCCGCTATGATGGAGGCTATTATGGCCATTGTCTCCTCTAAGCAATCTCCTCAACCGGATGGGTCGAAAAAGCCCGCTCAGGTAAAATCCGTCCAGAAGCCTGTCGAGCGATCTAAGCCCCAGCAGACGGATGCATTATTGCAACCGGAAGCAGTGCAGGAAGAGTTCGTTGGCAAGCAGGATGATAAGCTTAGGCCCCAGCGGTTTGACGAATATATTGGGCAGCGGGAACTGAAAGAGGTTTTGGATATTGCCATTCAGGCCACGAAGTCTCGGCAAGAAGCCCTAGACCATCTCCTGCTTTATGGCCCCCCAGGGCTGGGAAAAACGACGATTTCGCTGATTTTGGCGGCTGAGTTAGGGGTGAACTGCAAAGTCACCAGTGCGCCTGCCCTAGAACGTCCCCGGGATATTGTCGGTTTGCTGGTTAACTTACAGCCCCGCGATATCTTGTTTATCGATGAAATTCATCGGCTGTCGAGGATGACGGAAGAGCTATTGTATCCGGCAATGGAAGATTTTCGGCTTGATATCACGATTGGTAAGGGGCAGTCTGCGCGGATTCGCAGTTTGCCCTTAAAGCCCTTTACCCTAGTCGGTGCAACCACACGGGTGGGAGCGTTGACCTCACCCTTGAGAGATCGATTTGGTTTTGTCCAACGGTTGCGCTTTTACGAAGCTGATGAGCTGGGGCAAATTGTGTTGCGAACTGCAGATATCCTCAAGGCCAAAATCACTTCAGATGCGGCAGAGGAAGTGGCCCGGCGGTCCAGGGGGACGCCTCGGATAGCTAACCGCCTACTGAAACGGGTGCGGGATTATGCGGAGGTCAAGCATTCAGGAGAGATCACCCAAACCATTGCCCAGGAAGCCTTAGAGCTGTTTAATGTCGATCCTTGCGGCTTGGACTGGACGGATCGGAGACTACTGACGGTAATGATTGAGCAATATAACGGTGGTCCGGTGGGTGTGGATACCTTAGCAGCAGCAACAGGTGAAGACTCTCAGACCATTGAAGAGGTCTATGAACCCTATCTGATGCAGATTGGCTATCTGAACCGAACCCCCAGGGGCCGAGTGGCGACACCTGCAGCCTGGACTCACTTGGGATATCAGCCCCCCGATGAACAAATGCGATTGCTGTCTTAGCAAGACCCGATAAGACTTTCAATATAACGAAGCATCATTGCAGAACCGCTGAATCCTTTAGACCCAGGCAAAACCCTCACCATTTTGGAGGTCACCATGGCAGATCTAACGTTAGTGATTGGCAACAAAAATTATTCCTCATGGTCATTACGGGCTTGGCTTTTCCTAAAGCAGGTGGGCGTTCCCTTTCAGGAAGTTCGGGTTCCATTATGTACGGATAGAACGCGATCGCAACTAGCAAACTATTCTCCATCAGGACTGGTTCCCGTCTTAATCACTAACGAGGGAACGATTTGGGATTCTCTGGCGATCTGTGAATATGTGGCAGAGACCTATCAGCAGGGTTGGCCTCAACCGTCAGCAATACGGGCTCACGCTCGGGCTGTTGCGGCAGAAATGCATTCCGGTTTTATGGCTTTGCGCTCAGAAATGCCGATGAATTGTCGGGCACGACGAACAGGGGTGGAGCCTTCTGCGGCCTGCCAAGCTAATATTGACCGGATTGTCTCGGTCTGGCAATCTTGCCGTCAAACCTATGGGGAAGAGGGACCTTGGTTGTTTGGGGAATTTTCGGTTGCCGATGCCATGTATGCCCCTGTTGCGTCTCGTTTTGTCACCTATGGGGTGTCTTTACCCCAAGTTGCTCAGGACTATATCCATACGATTTTCGAGAATCCGCATATGCGTGAATGGCTGCAGGCGGGAGAGACCGAATCTGAAACTATTCAAGCCTCGGAGCGTGGCCAGCCTATTTCTGGATAGCTGGTTCAGCGCTGAATTTATGGTGTAACCCTCAATCTTTACAGGAAAACGGAAATGACTGAAACCAATCCTTATCTTCTGCGCGCAGATGCTATTGAACAAACTCCAGAGTTTGCCTTTCAGCATCCCCTCAACCCTAATTCTGAAATTTATCTACGGGATTTAGGAGCAAAGGTCGGCCTGGAACGAGCGGTCCTGCGGCTTAGTCGGGTACCACCGGGCAAAGAATCGTTTATTTATCATGCCCACCACCATGAGGAGGAGTTTATCTATATTCTTTCGGGGCGGGGTATTGCCGAAATTGAGGATCAAGAATATGAAGTCGGTCCTGGGGACTTTATGGGTTTTCCAACCCCTTCTGTGGCTCATCACCTCCGCAATCCATTTGAGGAAGATCTGGTTTATCTGATGGGGGGTGAACACAGGCATGCTGAAATTGGTGAATTCCCGCGTTTGGGAAAACGGATTATTCGAGATGGTGATGATGCCTACTTTGTAGATATTGAGGCCACCCAGCCTTTTGTACCCAAGAAAAAAGAATAGATCCAGCATTCCCTCGTTTTTTACGCTCTAGCCATTTGTTGAGAGCAGAAAATGGGGTTATCTATATCCAATGACCAAGGAAGAGGTGGGCTAACCTAACTCGCTGCACTTCACTTGGACAGAGCGCTTGTGACATAGCAGTCTGGGGCTAGAGTGCCTGAGCGATTGCAGAGTGTCTGTGATCGAGTCCAATAGTGGGGGTGATATCTCTCATGTTTTGCGGTGAGGGAAACTTCTATGATTCCAGTTATATCTGCATAACGTATTTCGGATTGGTTGAAAAGACATCAGATTAGATCGTCTTTTCAATGATGATGACCAATGCCGAAGCTCCTCACGACTGGCTATCAACTACAGAAGGACATTACTGCATGCGCCGCTTATCTCTCGCGCTACTGATAGGTCTGGGTCTCTCGTCAATGCCTTATCAAGTTTGGGCACAGATTCCAGATCAAAAACCCATTAGACATTCAACGCCTGCCACTTGTAATCAGAACTGGGATGCTATTAAGCAACAGTTGGAAAAAGCTGCATTAACCATTGACAAACGCCATGTTGCAGATGGTTATCAGCTTTTGGGGCATAACTTACAAAAGTGCAAACAATTAGATGCTGCACTGTCTGCTTACCGACGAGGACAGGCCTTTCACGCTTCTTCCCACAGCACATACCAGATCGCCAAAATTCTCGTTAAACAGCAAAAATTTACGCAAGCACTTAGCGTTTATCGACAAGGTCGGTTGGTTGAGGGAAATACCAAAGGATCTGCCTTAGAGCTGGAGGCACTGACCTATGATGATTTGGCTGAAGCCTTAGTCCAGGAGGGTAACTTGGATCGTGCGATCGCAATGTATCGATACGCCATTCAAATCGATGCCCAAAACGATATGCGTTGGTACAACCTGGGTAGAGTTTACATTCAGCAAAAGCGTTATCAACAGGCATTCACAGCATTTCGGCATGTCGAGGAACTTCGGGACTCCACCTCACTGACCGACCAACAATTAGATGCCCGTGCTTATTACCGCGTTGCAAGCAATATTTATAACCCATCTCCACAACGGGCTGTTTTTCTGAAAAAGTCTATTGAATTGGACCCTGATTTTGAGGGTGCCTATTTTATTTTGGGAGAACACTATTTTGAGGACAAGCAATGGGATTTAGCCCTTGCTACCTATCGTCGTTTCCTGGAGCTATCTCCCGATAATACGGTGGTGCATCAGAATATGGGATCTCTACTGGTGCGTAAAGGTGATTTGGGCAACGCTTTCTCCCATTTTCGGACTTTGATTCAGCTTGATCAGCGTCAAGTGAGAAAAGGGCCAGCTATTGATAGTGCGGCTTATGTCCTGTTAGCTGGGACCCTCCGATATCAGCATAAACCGGCTGATGCGGTGAAGGCTTATCAGCAAGCTCTTGCTTTAACGCCTGAGGATATTGGCACTCATGCCCAAATCGGCGCTTATCTATCAGAGCTAGGACGTTTGGATGAAGCAATCGTTTACTTAAAACAAGCCCATGAGTTGGTCAACCGACCGACGCCAAAAACGCCCCTCTTTATCGGGAGTTCCTATTCAATGCCAGAGAGGGTAACTAGTCTGTTGGCCAATACCCTTGCGAAGAGTGGCCACCCACATGATGCCATTCACATCCTCCGCCAAGCTCAAGCCAATTCTCTAACAGGACCATTGACGATAACGACCCTCAGCAAGGTACTGTCGCAAGTGGGGCAACATCAGGAAGCTCGCAAAATATTGCAAAGCGTTTATCCCACAAAGACTCAATTTGAATATGCTGATCCTCCCATTTCTGATGAGGCTCGCCTGATTGCCAAGCATGGTGAAATTTATTTTGAACTCCAGCACTATGACAAGGCATTGCAGCACTATGACGAAGCTATTCAGTTAGAGCCGAAGTTTCCGTTGGCTCACTATTATCGCGGCGATGTCTTACGCCAGTTGGGACACTTTGATCGAGCGATCGAAGCTTATCAAACGTCATTGAGGCTGAAATCCCACAGTTTGGATGTTACTCACAAGACCTATAACGGCTTGGGTTGGTCCTTATTCGAGAGCAAGCAGGTAGAAACAGCGATTTCTGCATTTAAACAAGCTATTCGGTTAAATCCTCAAAATAGTGCAGCTCATTATGGTCTGGGTAAAGCGCTGTTAACCCAGCAGCAAAGCGCTAAAGCAATCCAGCATCTGCAAACTGCCTTTGAACTCAATCCTCGACACCCCGGTTTATCTGAGGACTTGCAAAAGGCGAAGGATCAACTTAACGCTTAGCGGCTACTACAACGCCATAAATCACGCCGCCAAAAACTCTACGAAATGGACTGAATACAACAAGATGCATCGATTAACACTTCCTATCACATTAGGTCTAGCCCTGTCTGCGCTACCGACTCAGGCGATGCCCCAGTTTGAGTTGCAAGCAAGAATGCCTAAATTGCCGCCACTACCTCAAGTGGCTTGTGATCAAGATTGGGCTGGATTGAAACAAGCATTGGAACAAGTACCGCCCAATACACCTCCCCTGGTGCTTGAAGGAAGATATTCCAATCTAGGGGGGACATTGGAGCGGTGCAATAAATTTGAGGAAGCGCTTGTCGTTTTTGGGCAAAAGCAACGCTTACAAGACTTGACCTACAACCTGGACACAGCAAGGGTTCTGGTTAAGCAGCAAAAACTGAGTCAAGCCCTCGATATCTATCGTCAATTCCATCAGTCTGATGCTGAGATACTAGCTCGCCAGCAGCCTGGATCGAAGACTCCTTCAGAGCAAGAGATTGATGCCCTGGCTCATCAAAGTTTGGGGGAAGTCTTGATGGCGTTGGAGAACGTTGAGGGTGTGATGGCCGAAGGCCGGTCGAAGACCATCGCAACTTTAAAGCAGGCCACCCAGCTGGCGCCCAACAATGGAAAAATTTGGCAGACCTTGGGCCAAGCTCATTTACACGCTCAGCAATTTTCTTCAGCCCAGAAAGCGTTTCGCCGCAGGGTTGAATTGCAGGAATCGACTGACTTAACCGCAAAGCAACTGAATGCCCGCGCCTATCTCCAAATGGGCAACTTTTTAAGTGCCATGGATGAGGTGCAAAGTATCCCCGTATTGCAAAAAGCGATCGCACTGGATCCTCAATTGTCAGATGCTTATTTCGTTTTAGGGCACAGCTATACCCAGCAAAGACGGTGGAAGGAAGCCATTGTCAGCTATACCCAAAGGCTGAAACTCTCTCCAACGGATGGAACTAGCCATCTGTTGATGGGAAATCTATGGATCCGTAAAGGAGACGCTGAGAAGGCTTTTACCCATTACCGAAAATTCTTAGGTCCAGATTCTTCTCCTACTGCCGAAGCTGAGCTGGATACACAGACTTATTTGTGGCTGGCCAAAGCCCAGAAAAACCATAATCGATTAGACGCTGCGGTGAAAACCTATGAGCAATTGGCAACCTTAACCCCCAAAGATGCCAAGGTGCTCTATGAGATGGGAAAAGTGCTGAGCCAGTTGGAACGCTGGGATCAGGCCATTGACGTTTTCAAACAGGCCCAAAGTCTGGTGAACTCAGGGCAGTCGGAAGAGACAACCTCATTCAAGGCTGAAACCATCTCAGTCAGTTTGGGAGAAGCACTGGCAAAAAGGGGGCGTACCGAGGAAGCACTCAAGGTTTTGCGACAAGCTCAACACAGTGCTCAAGAGGATCCGTTAATCAGTGACGTGAAATATTCCCTGAGTAAAGTGCTCATGCAGGTGGGGAAGGTTTGGGAAGCCCGCCAGATTTTGCAGACGGGGCTCCAACAAGACCACTTTTACCTGAAAGTGGCGAATATGGATACGACCCCAGCGGTCAAACTGGAAATGCTCCAAGGCCGAATTTATAGTGAGTTGAAACGGGATGATATGGCTCTCAAGCATTATCAGCAAGCAGTTCGTTTAGAGCCAAAATTTGCCCTGGGTTACCAGGCTGCCGGGGAGGCATTACGTCGCCAAGGCCAATATGAGCAAGCGATTCTGGCATTTGACAAAGCCGTGCAGCTCAAGCCTCATGATGTATGGGTTATCCAACAGTTTTACCGGGGGCGAGGACTCACATTGCTGGCCCAAGGCAAAGTTAATGCAGCCATTACCGATTTGGAACGGTTAATCCAGCTTGGATCGTTCGATGTTGAGGTTGCTCATGGGTTAGGGAAAGCCTTGCTGCGGAATAATAAGCCGTTGGCTGCGATTGAACATCTAGAAACAGCCTATGATCTAAATCCTCGCCATCCCCAAGTGCTCAAGGATCTACAGAATGCGAAGAGACGATCACGCACGAGCATCTGGAGACGTCGCTTACTAAGTCATCTAGGCCGATAGTGGCGATCTACTTGAAAAGATAAGTTGAAAAGATAAGGCAACGAACATCTGATACCAGTGCCTTCTTCACAAGGAAAACGCTCTGTTGAATACAAATACTTTCCCATCCGCTGTATACGAAGGATTGAAACATGCGCCGATTGGCATTTCCACTGGCATTAGTCTTGGCTTTATCTGCAATGCCCAGTCAGGCTAAGCCCCAGTTAAAACTACCACTTGCTTCCCCACCGTTTCCACCACCGACAGAAGCAGAATGTGCCCAGGACTGGACTGGGATGCAGAAAGAACTGGAAAAGTCGCTGGAAAAAACGCCCAAACATGAGATTGCGGGGGGGTATTACATCCTGGGGCAGGCATTAGAAAACTGTCAAAAATTTGATGAAGCGATTGCCGCTTTCGAACGGGGGAAGGCATTGCAAAGCTGGCATGCCCAGTACAAGTTCGATATTGCTAGAGTCCGGATTAGACAGCAAAAACTAACCCAAGCCCTCAATATTTACCGTCAATATCATCAATCTGAATCGAAGCAGCTCTCTGCTAAGGAAATTGATGCGCTTGCCTACAATGATTTAGGTGAAAATTTGGTTTTGGTGGGTGAGTTGGATCGTGCGATCGCAACCTTCGATTACGCCACTCGACTGACGCCTAAGAAGGCTGGGATTTGGACGAATCTAGGCCAAACCCAAGTGAAAGCTCAGAAATATGACCCAGCTATCCAGTCTTTTCGTCAGGCAGTCCTCATTAAAGAATCAGCATCGTTAACGGATAGACAACTCGATGCACGAGCTTACCTGCAGGTGGGACACTATTTAACCACGACTAAAAAGGTAAAAGAAGGGGTGCCGTTTCTGGAAAATGCCATTGCCCTCGATCCGCAATACTCAGATGCCTATTTAGTCTTGGGGCAAAACTATGCTCAGCAAAGACGATGGGATGAAGCGATTGCCAATTACACCCAACGGCTTAAACTTGCCCCGAAAAGCATCTATACCCATGCCCTGATAGGCGATGCCCTGATTCGAAAACAAGATTTTGAGGGAGCGTTTACCCAATATCGGCAGTTCTTAGGTTCAAATGCGACTAAACCCGATGCTGAGCTAGATGCCGACGCCTATAAATGGTTAGCGAAAGCGCTCAAAAAACTCAATCGCTTAGAATCTGCGGTTCAGGCTTATCAGAAGGTCGCAGCTTTGCAACCCAAAAACGCCCATGTACTGAATGAAATAGGGGTTGTGCTCACAGCATTGGAGCGGTGGGAAGAGGCAATTGTTGTCTTGAGAAAAGCCCAGGATGTTTTTCAAGCGAATCAGGCCGAGCAGTCCGCCCCCTTTGGTTCAGATATGATTGCGATCAATCTGGGCGGGGCTTTAGCTGGTAATAGTCAAGTAGAGGAGGCTCTGACGGTTCTACGTCCAGTTGTAAAGGACTCACCAGAGAATCCTTTTATACGGATAACCCTCAGTAAGGTTCTACTCCAAGCAGGTCAAAAGCAAGAAGCTCGCCAAATGTTGCAAGCAGGATTAAAGAAGGTTGGTTTCCCCCTGGCCTTTGTGGGAATTGAGACAACGCCTGACGCGAAATTAGAGACGGTACTCGGACAGCTCTACTTTGAGCTTAAACAATATGACTTGGCACTCGAACATTATCAAAAGGCGGTTCAGATCGATCCAGAGTTTGCGGTAGGTCATTTTGCGGCGGGGAATATTCTGCGTCGACAGGGCCAACCCGAACAGGCGATTCCGGCCTATGAGAAAGCCCTTAAACTGCAGCCTCGTAATGTATTTTTTACTCACCAGTTCTACAGTGGACGGGGATTAGCATTGCTGGCACAAGGGAAGGCGGATGCAGCCATTGTGGATTTTGAACGGGCCATTCAGCTCAATTTCACCAATGTTGAGGCACTACACGGACTGGGGAAAGCGTTGCTTCAACAAAATAAACGATCGGCAGCGATTCCCCATTTGGAAGCGGCCTATGATCTAAACCCTGGTTACCCCCAAGTTGCCGAAGATTTGCGACTCGCGAAGAGCCAAACTTCCGCAGAGTCTGCTCCAACCCAAGAGCCACAATAACCTGCTCTGAAAGACGAATAGCGACAGCTCTGGTTACCATCGATTATTGGACAGTATGCCATCCAAACGAATTGATGGTTGATCAGCAGCCGTTACCCCATATACCCTACTCTCTGGGAATCCAGGCACAACGATTCAGACTATTAACAAAGTATGATTGGCCTTGCTTTACAGACTTTGATCAATCGTCAGTAAAGCTCTCAGCTCCTCTAACGAGGATTCTTCAACGGATGAGAAATCAAAGCGGCACAAGTTTTTTGTTGGCAGTCGCTTTCCTTGCTGAACCCCGGCATCAAAAATGTTGCAATGGTGCTGAGTGAATCGATAGTCCTGGGGATAGAGAAACCGAGAGGCGAATTTAAATATCCAGAGGTGAAGCGGATTGAGGGAGCTATCATTTCCCATCGTAAAGCCAATAATAAACGCTTCATCCTCTGGAGACTTTCCACGATTGAGTAAGAGGTGTAGGTAATCATGCTCCTTGAGAGGAATTGCCCCGGCCAGAGGGAGGGGACTAGCCGGATTTTCTAGGAGCCAGATAATCCAAGGCACCTCAGACTGCTTGATACCGCCAAAGCGCTGGTAAGCTTGGCGCAAAGACTCCGCCATCCCCCTATCCCCCTATTCGCCTGAGCTGGATTTCTGTGCGTTGTTGGGCCGGACTGGCTGGATCAACGCCTGGGAGTTGTTCAGAGAACCCTTTGCCTTCCGCCACCAGATTGGGGCGCACTCCTTGAGACCGGAGAAAATTAGCCACCACTTGGGCTCGTTGCTGACTCAAAGTCTGATTTGTGGCAGCGGACCCCGTTTTTGAGGTATGTCCCACCACGTTCACGGCGATGGTACTGGGATTGAATTCGTTGATCTCTTTGGCAAGGGCTTTAAGAGTGGATTGGCTGTCTCCGGATAACACCGCAGAACCTGTCGCAAATTTCACCTCACCTCTGACCTTGAAATTACCCACCTGCGGAGCTGATTGAATTTGCTGGGGAGTGACCTGGACTTTGGTGGTTGAGGACTTCTGCCCCCGGAGTACTTTGGCCAATTCCGGATCTGTGGCGGCAATAGATGCCACCAATTGTTCAGAATGGGTCACGGCCTGGGCAATAAAGTCTTGGGTATAGAGGCTACGGGGATTCTGGACCACCCCTGCCGTCTCACCTGTGAGGGAAAGAACCGCTGAAGTTGCTTCAATGCGCTGGGCTAAGGTGCCAGCATTCATCCATTGGTTGGATTCTAGAGCGGTGAAAAAGTCGATACCCTTCGACACTGAAGTAGCATCCTGGGTGGATAGATTGCCGTCTTTGCCAATTTGCTGACTGAGGGCACCTGAGTCTCGAATCAGCTGATCCGTATGTTGGTAATAGAGGGTGAGGAATTGACTGAGGTCCTCGGGACGATTTTGAATCAGCGGATTGCTGGCAACAATCACGTCGATAATGGCATCAGGAACGTCGCTACTAGAGAGAACGACGGTGTTGCCTTCTTTGCGGGCTTTAGAAACGAAGGGTTCCCAGAGGATTGCGATCGCAACCCGCGAATCAGACTTTAACAACTCATAAGCCTGAGTGGACTCTTCCACTTCCACCACTTCAAAATCCGCCAAGCTCAATCCTTCAAACTTCAGATCCAGCAGCTTGGCAAGGTATTCACTGGGGGTGCCTGCGGAGTAGACCAACTTCAGGGGAGCCGAGGCGGAGGCGTGCACCTTGGCAATATCATTCAACCCCTTTAGCTCAGGGTATTGCTGGGTATTCAGCACCACGGCATCGGCACCCACGGTTTTATCAATCAGACCGACGATGCGACCTTGGGGCTGATGCTTTAAATACTGATCAAGAGTGGTGACAATGATGTCAGCCTTCTGGCCGAGGGCTTTGGCTCTAGCGGCTTGATCGAATTCATCCTGATAGCGAATGCCTAAATCCGCTTGGGTGATTTTGGCAGCGAAGGGGTCGGCTCGCAAGGTGCTATAGCCGGAGAAGGTATCACCCAGTACCGTGAGCTGTCGGGCTTCATTGCCATAGGCGAGTTGGTTAAGGGGAGAAGGGTCTCCTAGATTGATGGCATTGAGGCCCATATACCCGCCTCCAAATACGAGTAATGCGGCACCGATATAGGCGATGGGGGGTAATCCTTTTCTTTTAGTGTTCATGATTGCTCCTTATTTTCTGCAGTGGGGTTGGCTAGCTTCGCTTTCAGTTGGGCTAGGCGATCCTGGGCATGGAGGGTTTTAATCGCTCGGGAGGTTCCCTTCAGCTCTCCCTGAACGTCTGAGGTGGCTTGGGCTTGGATATTGCGCCGCTGGATGGCGGCTTGGGATTTTTCAAACCGTCGCATTGGCGACTGGCTATCAATGCCCGCTGCTTGATTGGCGCGCTCTAAGGCTTGGGTGACCCGTAGGGTTGAAGCCCCCATTTTTTGCTGGGCCTGCATCTTTTTCAGCTCTAATTGGGCTTCTTTCATGCGGGCTGTTCCTTCCGCTAAGGTTTGCTTGGCAAATAACACCTGCTCTTCAAGCTGGGGACGATACTCTTCCAGAACATCCAGTTCGGCTAATACGGCCAGGGCGGCATCATCTTCACCAGCAGCGACTAACTGTTCAGCCTGGTCACTGAGGGCTTTTACCTGTTGCTCCGTCTCGTCATGCAGCCGGAGGGCCTGCGCTAAAGCGCCTTTTTGCAGACCCACCGAATCAACTAATGTTTGAAAGGCCTGAGTCAGATCATCGATACTGTCTTCGCTGACTTGGGCCGCAATGTCTCCGCCTGCATCGATGGGCATTCCCCATAGCCAATTCCAGGTGGCTCTGACGACTGTTTTTGTACGATTCATATTTTTGATATCAACCTCTAAATAAAGCTAAAAATTTTCATAGTTGTTTCAACCCAGAAAAACGATAGAGAATTATTTTGGTACTTCTTGAATTTCGATAATATTTCGGTACCAAGAAAGAAAGGGAACTCTTGTTCCTGAGACTTTTGCGTTATAAGTTTTTCCTTCATCTATTCGTCCATAGATATCGGAAGAATTGAACTTAAAGAAGGCAATAGAGAGTCTGTGTTTTCAAATGTTTCATTTTCAGTAAAGATGAGGTATCGAGACGAGTTGCCATCAACAACCCGCTCTGCCTTATCAACGGTGAACGTGACATGGTCTTGGGTTGCATAGTGGAAAACTGGATAAACAATCAGGGGGACTGCGATGAATGAAACGGTGGCTAATGATTGCCAAGTGCATCCTGAATGAGTACTGTGCATTGCTTGACTCCTCTCACCTGAGATTTTGTTTAATAATCCTGACTGTCTGTTTTTCCACAGTTGAAAAAGCTATTTCTCGATCTCTCTCATGCAGTTGTTGCTCTCATTGTCTTTAAGATATTGGTGATCAACAATGAGGTTTTTTCTGCTGTTTCAGGAATTGAAATCTGCTTTTTCAGGTTTTTTCAGGTTGTAATTTTGAGCAGGATATAATTCCACTGTGCTGAAGTTCTGCTGAGGGTCCTGTGCGCCGAATAATTGTGATTGGTCTACTGGTGGCGATGATGGTTGCTTGTCGGCCATCCCTGCGATCTACGACAACAGCACCTGTAGACAGCCCCTCCCTGGTGCAGTCTGAAACTGAGACGCTGAATCTGACCTTGATTCAGCATGCGTCCTGTCCTTGGGCTTATTTTTGGTGTGTGGTGGAAACGGGCATCCATGATGCTGCCCAGGATTTGGGGGTTGAAGTCACCATTCGTCGTCCCCATACCTTTGACCCTGATGCCGTAACCCAACTGATTGAGTCAGCCATCGATGGACCCATTCGACCCGATGCCATTGGGGTGGCCGTCATTGATCCAGATAGATTCCGAGCGCCCCTAACCCAGGCAGTGCAGAAATTCAATATTCCAGTGATTGCCTACAATGCCGGGTCAGGGCCGAAACAAGACAATATTCCCTACCGAGCCTATATCGGACCAGATGAGCGGCAAGGTGGTTATGAAGGTGGGAAGCGCTTGTTGGCCGAGTCTCCCTCTGCAGTTAAAGGAGCCTGTATTAATCACCAGCCCGGTGCTTTGAATTTGGAGGCGCGTTGCCAAGGTTTTTTCGATGCTTTGCAGGAAGCTGGTGTGGCAGCAGAGCAGGTCAACATTACGCCCAACCCAGCGGAATCCGAGAAAATTTTGCAGCGCTATGTTACTCAAAAGCCTGAGGTCAATGTCTTTTTGACTCTCGGCCCCGAAGCAGCAGTCCCTTTTTATCAGGTCATCTCTAATCGCAAAGACACCTATAGCCACGGCACCTTTGATCTTAGTCGGACTATCCTGACCGCCATTGAGCAGGGAACGACGCTATTTGCCATTGATCAACAGCCCTATTTGGAAGGGTATTTAACGGTGCAATGGCTCACCTGGATTCAGCGTCATGGGTTTAGCCCTCCTAGCGAGATTATTTCCACTGGACCAAGTTTTATCGATGCCACCAATGTCGATCTGATGCAGCAGCAGGTAGGGGAATATCGGTAACGAGCACCTGAAGAAATTTCTAGGAACATACTTTGTTAGTCTTAGTGTTGTTCAAGCCTTTGAGGGTTTGGCATCCTTCCTTGAGGAGTTGATCGAGGGATTTAATGGGCCATTGATAGACTTCTCCCATCACAGTTCCGACCAAGAGTATTTGTTGATCAGGGGTAAAGCTAAGGCTCGTGACTGGGCGGCGGCTTTGCCATTGGGAAAAAATTCTGCCGTTGCGATCGCGAATCTGTACCGTGCCATCCCAACCGCTAAGCGCTAGCCACTGGCCATCAGGGCTAAAGCGAATTTGAGTGATACGACCTTGCCCGTATCGCCATCGTTGAGGAGGGGCATTGGGGTTATCGAGATCCCAAAAGCGAACAATGCCATCTTCACCCGCAGAAACCAAAACCTTGCTATCAGGACTGATATCTAGACTCCAAATCCAGCCGCTATGTCCATTCCATGCTTTTTGGAGATCCAGAGATTGAGGGTCATCCGATTTAAGACAGGTGGCCTCTAAGCATAGTTTCCAAAGTTGAATCACGCCGTCTTCTCCAGCGGAGGCCAGCCATTTACCATCGGGGCTAAAGCGAATATCCTTAACGGGGCCTTGGTGTTTTTGCGAAGTCTGAAAGCGCTGCGTTCCGTCTAAATCCCAGAGACGAACCGTGCCATCCCAACCTGCTGTGGCCAGGTACTGTCCGTGGGGACTAAAGCGAGTACTCCAAACGGCATCTTGTTTAGTGTTCCAATGCTGGAGGGCCTGTCCAGTGGCGGACCAGAGGCGAACAGTGCCGTTGAGGGAAGCAGTGGCGACCTGATCCGTTTGAGGGTTAAAGTCTGTGCTGATCACCATCTCTGAGTCGGGATGGACAAGGCGCTGTTGACGACTGTTCTGTAACAGCCGGACCGAATTGCCCCAACCGGAGACAGCAATGGTTTTGCCATCCGGGCTGATATCTAAATCCCAGATTGCCTCTTCTTTGAGGATCTGTAGATTCCAACGATTCTCTTTGTTCTGCTTAGAGTCTGGCCGTTCTTGATCCTTGAGAATCTGCTGCAGATCCAGTAAGGGAGTGGTCGTGGGATAGCTAGCAATTGGCTCCCCCTGCACTAAGTCGCGGAGTTTCTGCCCCGCTTGAATAGCCAGAGCAAGAGCCTCCGTTTGATTTTGATTGCGCTTTGCCTGAGCCACTTGTTTATGCAGGGTTGTTATCGTGGTTAGGGTCTGCTGGTTTTGATCCGCCAGCCAGCGATCGCTGCCCCAGAAAAGACCGCCAATCAGTAAACCGCCCAAACCCACAGCCGTTAGCAAGTTTCGCAGAAAAATATTGCGCTGGAGTTTTTCTCGCTCGGCTTTGACCTGGCTAAGGCGAATAAAGTCATAGTCCTGATCGCTGAGGCTTTTGCCCACGGCCCAGTTCAGGGCTTGTTTTAGCGCTTTTCCTTTTAGGAGCTTGTCCGCCTGGGCGTTGGACTGTTCCCATTCATTAAACGCAGCGGCGTAGGGCCGGAGTTCTTGCAGGGTTGTCTCAATCCACTGTTGGTTAAAGATCTGACCATAGATGCGGTTATAGACCTTGAGGGTGCCCTCTTGATCTTTCACCAGGCCCGATAGGCGCAGCTCAATTTGTTCAGGGCTGCTTTTCGTGGTGACGGTGCTAGTGCAAACCTTCTGGTAAAGCCCCAAAAGTTGGACCGATTTGTGGTCGTTTAAGAGGATACGATCGCAAATCGTTCTCAAATGAACAGGCTCATCATGGGACTCCCAATTCTCCAGAATCTGGGTGTGAACCACCTGCTCTACGGTGATCTCTGGATCGCCCCGCAGGGATACTTCCATCAGTTGGCAGAGCTTTTGGGTCAAGAACGGCTGTCCCCCCGTCCACTCTAGAATGTCATGGAGCACATCTTCTGGGTCTTGCACCTTACCGCGAAAGCCCTGAGCCAGGGGCAGAGCTTCCTGTAGCTGAAACCCTTCTAAATAGATGGCTTTGCCAATATTAAAGGGAGTGCGCTCATGGTCCTGCATGAGTGCAGAGGGAGTGGCTACACCCAATAGAGCAAAGGTAAGACGGCGATAGGCGGGCTGATCCACCCGCTGATTGTAGAAGAACCGAATCAGAGCCAGAAAGTCATCAGCGGATACGTTTTGGCTGAGAATCAGATCGATTTCATCGATAAAAACAACGATGTTTTGCGAAATTGTTGGCAGTAAAACCTGTTCGATAAAGGTATGCAACCGCTGTACCGGAGTCGCCGGGTCCTGCTGCTTCCACCAGGCTCGCCAGTTAAGGTCGAGTTGGCAGTCACTGACCAGGGCTTTGATTAGACCGCCGTACCATTTTTCTGGGGTGATGCCCTGGGTGCCAAACCCAGTCAGGTCAATAGCTGCACAGACAACCCCCTCCTCCCGCAGTTTGTGCATGGTCTGCACCCGCAAACTGGATTTACCCATCTGGCGAGAATTAAGCACATAGCAGAACTCACCGTTTTGCAGATGGTCATAGAAGGTCAGATCGCTGCTTCGGGTGACATAACTGGGAGCCGATGCGGGCAGACTGCCTCCTACCTGATACCGATAGTCTGGTTCCGCTACATTATGCGATCGCATCACGGCTTAACTCTCGCTGGAAGTACTGCTGATAAAGACTGCAGGAGGGCAGTACCAGATTGCCTTTGAGCTTGACTAAGCCTAGACTTTGCAGGTGATAAATCTGGAGGGAGTTGAGTTCAATACCTTGGGGTGAATTTGCGATCGCACGATACGCAGCCGTTAAATCCTGGGATTGGATCAGTTCTTCCCTCAACCGGAGCAGGTGATTAAAGTAAATGCCCGTTTCTTGGTCTGAGGTTTTGAGAATCTCCTGAAAAGTCTTGCGTTCAACGGCCCCTTTATAGAGGGCTAAATGAATCAGATAGGGATGCCCACCTACTCTTCCCTGTAAATTTTCCAATTCTGATGGCTGCCACTGCAGGTCATACCGCGCCCCTAAGGCTTGAACTTGTTCGATCTCAAAGGGGTTTAGGGTAATGGGTTCCCCTACATTCGTCAGGGGGGAATGGTTGATATCGAGAGACACATAGTCTTCCGTAGCGTGGGTGATTACCAGCCGCACTTTTTCCCAGATAGCTGAACTTTTGGACTTTTCATGCCAGCTCCTCAGCATCCTCAAGACATCCCCCGCCACTTCGGGGTAAGGGAAAATTTGCTCTACGCTATCGAGGGCCAATACAAGGGGCGCTTCTAGATTGGGGAGCAGATAGTCTTCAAAATACTGGCTGCAGTTATC
This sequence comes from Acaryochloris sp. CCMEE 5410, assembly GCF_000238775.2. Classification (NCBI taxonomy): domain Bacteria; kingdom Bacillati; phylum Cyanobacteriota; class Cyanophyceae; order Acaryochloridales; family Acaryochloridaceae; genus Acaryochloris; species Acaryochloris sp. CCMEE 5410. The sequence goes on from NZ_AFEJ02000001.1 coordinate 1,741,075, forward strand.
AATACTAGTGAGTAGCTCCGTATCCCAATAGTCATCCAGCTGATTGTCTAGCCCAAGTTGGCGCCCCATCTGGAAACAGAACCAACGCAGAAAGCGTTCTAAGTCATTGATGGAGGCTTGACTCGCCCACTGAAAATCCAGGTACAGGGTCTGGAGGGGATGGGCCTCCGCCGTTTTCAGAATCCGATTGACTAAGGAGGTTTTGCCCATGCCTTTGGCCGCCTTAATGCGGATTAAAGTCCCTGGGTGGGTGATGATTTGGCAGCAGTGACGTTCTACTTCAGATCGGTTGATATAAAAGGAAGAATTTAAAGGGACGGGTCCTTCTGGATAGGGGCGATAGGCGGTTTGTTTTTCCGGTGATGGTTGGCGTTGATGCAGACGTTCCAGGGCAACTCGCAAATTGGACTTACTCACTTTTTCGTCTAAAGCCCGTGTCAGTTTCGCCCACAGGGTGGGGGCAATATCACCGGCAATATAGCGATTGGAGTAGTCGAGCTTTTCGGCCATTTCTTCGTAGGTGAGACCTGCGAGACAGGCGTCTAGGACATCGACTTCGATGGTTCTCAGGTATTCGTTGTCGCACTTAAAAATGGCCTCGGTTGCAGCGTTGATCAGCTGTTCAGGCTGTATCACAGCATTTCCACTCCTATGGACCTCATACTTGTCTGCAAGCTCAATCAATATATGATTCGCTTGCGTTGAGCTACTCTCAGTGTGGAGGACAAGCGCTGTTGCCGCAATCGGATTTTTTCAGGTATTTCTGGAAGAAATAACGCGCAATATATGTTTTGAAATCACTCTGGAGAAGATGTGATTGATATTCCAGGTGTGTGGCCAAAAATCAGAATTGACAGCCGATGTATTAAGCTATCCCTTTATCTATGGACTTTCCAGCATGAACGCATTGTCTGGGGTTAAGCACTTTTTTGTGTCATATTACGCCAATGTTGGTTGGTGCTTGAGTGTAATGTTCTCCTCAGTGCAGTACAAAACTTAAAGCCATCACCCTCTGTCGTCATCATGAGCCGCGTTGAGAAGTTGTTTTGGCAGCCCCGTTAAACCCTGCATCCGCCCCCTAAATCCCCCATTCTGGGGGACTTTGAAATTTATGATTATCCTAAATGGGAGATAGGGTTAGAGGTAACACGATGCGAGAGAAACAGACACAACACCACCGCATTCGCGGCACGACCCCAGCAGTCGTTGCCGCCGCGCGACGACTCAGACTCAATCTGACGACCGCAGAACAAAAGCTGTGGAAAGCACTGCAAAAACGTCAACTCAGCGGCCTAAAATTCCGCTGTCAACACGCCATTGGTTCGTTTATTGTTGATTTTTACTGTCCCCAATGCCGATTAGTGATTGAGCTAGACGGCGACATCCACAATCAGCAGGTGGAATACGATAAAGCCCGTACCGAGCAGCTCAACCAGCTTGGTTTCCGAGTGATTCGATTCCATAACTCAGAAGTTATGCACCACCTAGATCATGTACTTCAGCAAATCCGGCAGGCGAGTGAGCAAAGCATTACTCGACAGTCAAAGTCCCCCAGAATGGGGGATTTAGGGGGCTAATGCAGCATACTTGGGACTATTGACTAGAAAAACATTGGATCTAGTTGTGAGGGATCGTGCTCTCCCTAAAAACATACCCCTAGCTAGCTCAAAAAAGTTTTGTCTTGTACTACAAAGACTCTCTTGCTGTTTTATGGAGATTTTGAGATCAAGGCATCAATATCTTGTAAATTTTTCAGTCTTCTGTACTTACTTTTGGCATGATGAAAGCAAATTATAGGCTCTCCGGGAATTAGCGTGGTAGCCGCTAGATATAGTGTTTAGGTCACAGCAAATGTCTGATACCCATTGAGGTCAAGAGAAATTCTTTGGAAGAGTCTTTCAATATCGAAAATACCGTAGCATCGCCTTTTTAAGACCTTGACTCGGTTATTAAATCCTTCCACAAAGCCACTGGTCCACCCCTCCAGGAAATAGTTGGTCATCTCGTCCATCCAATTATTGATAGTAGTCAGAAAACTATCAAATTCCTTGATATCACTTTTGAGTACTTGTTTACACCAGGCTCGGATGGCACATTTAGCTCCGTGCTTGGTGTACCTGCCCTCAAATATCTGCGTGAATTTCTCTCGGAGATCATATGCCTGTTTCAGTTGTGGAGAATAAGCAAACAATCGCTCAAGGAGTTGTTGCTCTGACTCTTTCAGATTCTCTGGTCGTTTTCTAAAAGGCCACATCGCGCCTTTGATGCTGTCATACTCTTGCTTAGAGAGCTCTCGTCGTAGACGTTTGACCTCACGTTTACGAACCGTATCGGCACAATTACGATAGGCTTTGGTCACATGAAAGCGGTCAATGACAATTTTGGCTTGCGGCAATTGTTCTCGGACTGCACTGACAAATCCTTGGTACATGTCCGTACAGACGCGCTCAATGGTTTGGCGTAAATTGATGGGAATTGATTTAAGAAAATTGGCCACTGTCTGCTGTTTACGGTCGGCTAGAACTGCCAATATGTCCACCCCATCTGTCGTAGGAATCGTGACCAAAACCACAAAATCACGATGGCCTCGTTTGAGAGAAATCTCATCCATCCCAATAACTTTGAGGTCTGCATATTCGCTCCAGTCAACTTGAGCGGCAATCCAACGATCAATGATTCCACTGACGATATCCTCACTAACGCCTAGTTTTCTGGCAACATCTGAGACCGTTGAATTGATCAAAATTCGCAGAAGCCAATGCTCATATGCTTTTGTATTGGAACTGCGAGGTTCGTGCCATTCTAAATGTTGAGTTGTTGTGGGATGGTCATCGCAATACCTGCATCGATAACGCTTGGGCCGAATTTCTAAGTAAACGGGGACTTCAAATAATGGCAGGTGACGAATCCGAAAAGGCTGATCATGACAATGGAGGTCAGTAATCTCACGTCCGCATTGATGACAGGTTGTTCCTTGAAGCGTACTCTCAATTTTGATGAGCCAATCCCCTCTCTCAGTCTTCGTTAGCTCTAGAACTCGAACATCAGGAAGGTTGAGCGGGATGCGAATTGAGTTATCCATGACGCCATTGCTCTGAAGTACTACCTCAGATCATTCCATAGGGATGAAAAAGGAAACACACTAAATGTAGGACTGCTACACGCTAATTCCCAGAGAGCCAAAAATTTTCAATCAAAGTCCATAAACCTAAAATTACTGGTTGGACAAGTGTTTGCTTTAAGATTGCACTCATCTCAATTTGAACGCTCCTTTCTTGGACAACCATGTATAGCCCCAGATCGATATAGAGCTAATTTAAGCAACGCTAGCCATTCGAAACCTCAAGTACCCTCATCCTTTCTACCCTCGCTCAATTGGAACTTCAGGTAATCGACTCCACTCCTGCCAAGAGCCGTCATAATTCCGAACTTGGGGATAGCCCAATAGATAGGTCAAAACAAACCAGACATAGGCAGATCGCCCACCAATCGCACAGTAGGGAAATATCTCTTTATCGGGTGTAATGCCTCGTTGCTGAAAAAGAGAGAGTAGCACATCCGCCGACTTGAATGTGCCATCCTCATTCAGCGTCTCGGCATGGTCCAGATGCACCGCACCCGGAATATGGCCCCCAACTTCATCCCCTTGAGGTGGCTCCATCAGGTATAGTTCACCCGCATATTCCGCCTCTGTTCTCACATCTAGCAGAATTTGATCCGGTCTCTCTAGCGCAGCCAATACTTCGGCTGACAAAACTCGTAAATTGGCATCCGGTCCTTGCACCCGATACTCCGTAGCTGGGAAAGTAGAAAGCTCTGAAACTACCGCTCCTCCTTGGGCGATCCATTGCTGATATCCTCCGTTAAGCACCACAATATTTTGATGGCCAAAGAGCCGAAATAGCCAAAATATAAAGGCCCCCGTGCCAGGGTAGTTACCGTAGGCAACAACGGTTGTATTGGCATCAATCCCAGACTTGCCCAGCAATGCACTAAAGGCGACTGGATCTAAATTGAGAGACAAATCTGGCCGCATCAGTTCAGCGATCGTCATAAAGACCGCACCGGGAATATGGGCATTGTCATAAGCCTCTGGACTCATATCCACCTCAAGAATGCGGAGGTTGGAGTCGTGGAGATGTTCCATCAGCCATTGGGTATCCACTAAGACTTCGGGATGGGCGTATTGAGACATGGGCGGTGCTCCCGTGAAAAGAACTACCGCTAAGATTAAGGAAGTAGGCCACCCAGACCCAGTCCTCGATCGGGTACTCTTTGAGGCATTGTGATGATCACGATTCAAGCGTTGTTTGCCGCCATTCATCAAGCCCCCACCGAACAAACATTGCGACAAAAAGTCATTCCCCAACTGGGCCATTACTTTGCCAGTACACGGCAAGGGCTATTTTTCTTCGATCAGCTACCCATGCTGGAACCTCGGCTACAACAAGTGATGGACCGCGCCCTTTCTCTTGACCACAATCCTGTGGTTCGATATATCACCGAGCGTCATGCGCCCGTACACGAATCCTTAGTCACTTCCCCCAAAGTCTGGCGACTGATTTGCCCTCGTTTAGATCACTGGCATGTAATGGCCGGTCCACTGGTGAACCAAGGGCAGCTAGTGGGGGCCGTGGGGCTGACTCGGGAGCAAGCTAAACCTGCTTTTGATAGCCAAGACTTAGCGGATTTAAGCGCCATTTGCCTGCATCTGTCGACTTGGGTGGCTGCCGTTAAACGCCAAGAAAATGCCCAGAAACAAGAATGCTTAACGCCTCGTGAGTTGGAAATAGCCGAGCTGGTGGCCTCGGGGTTAACCAATGCGGCCATTGGTCGTGAACTGTGGATTACGGAAAACTCTGTTAAACAGGCCCTCAAGCGGATGTTTCGCAAGCTGGAGGTATCATCACGAGCAGAGTTGGTTGCCCAGCTCTTTACGGTGACTCAACCCAAGGCTAACCATCACCTCAGTCTTAAATCCTGAATCAGGCGTCAGCGCCATCGGTTCCACCTTTTGCGTATCTATCCAGAGCAACCTTATGAGTACCAATCACAATCAACAACGCATCCTTGAGTTTTACGCTGCCTTTGATAACCGCCAGATTGATCAAGCTTTAGAGATGTTGGCTCCTAATTTTGTTGCCCATATGGCTGGCATGCCAGACCCCTTGGACGGGAGCATGTCACCTTTGCAAGCTAGTATTTATACTCATCTCAGAAATCCTTGCTAGCCTTGCTTTCAGACATCAAATTTTTAATTCTAAATTTTGTGCATCTGCAAAGGTGACATGCTCCCCCTTGGACGCCGAAGCCTTCAAAGCCTTTGGCATGAACTTTTATGCCGCCTTTACCGATAGCCACCATCAGTTTGAACAAGTAATTGCAACGGACGATCAAGTGATTACCTGTGGGACATTCCATGCCACCCATTTGGGAGAATTTCAAGGACTCCCACCGACGGGGAAACGGGTCAAGCTGGAGGTGATGCATATTGACCGCCTAGAACAGGGGGAAATTGTCGAACATTGGGGGCAGGGAGATGCGTTGGGGTTAATGCAGCAATTAGGGATTGTATTTTTACCCGGACCAAAGTTAGTGCCAACGTTGTTGAAAGTTGGCGTCTCAAAGGTGCTTAAAAGATTCTCCCCATAGACATAGCCAACGGTTTAAAAAATTATTCGATTGTTAACGGATAAAAAACGGATATTTCCCCAATTAGGCAAATATTGAGGAATGTTATGACTGTGTTAAAAGTGTCAACATTTCCACCCCTCTCCCCCTCGCAATATGGGACGATTTAAATGTAAGGGTACGGACTTCTACCGTATCGCCAACTGGCACCTCTCTTCCGAATCATTTTAGCGATCGCAAACACCCAGGAAGAGCGATGCTAAAGGAGGATAAGCGATGAAACGCTCACTATTAGTGGCTTTTGCATTCCTCACACCCCTACTTTGGGCATGCCCAGTTCAGGCAGCGGACCCTGAACAGGTGCAGCAGCTCTTAGCCACCAATACTTGCCCAGGGTGTGATCTAACCAATGCCGATCTACGCCAAACTCACCTGATTGGCGCGGATTTGCGGAATGCAGATTTAACCGGGGCTCAATTACAAGAAGCGAATTTGGAAGGCGCTGATTTAACCGGGGCACGGCTAAAACAAGCCGATTTAACGGATGCCTTTCTCACCAATGCCAGCCTCAATCTCACCCACTTGGAGTCTGTGAATTTGACCCGAGCCCGCCTTTACAATGTCGAAGCACGGGGCGCAGTGATTGCTGATCTCAATCTCACGGATGTCAAAATGTGGGGGACGCCCATTAGCGTCGGTGGAGAATAGGTGTCCCTAACAATCGCAACTTGAGCGGGTAATTACTCCAGTCTAGATGCGGTATAAGTTCTAAATCCCCTAGGATTTCACACCTATTAATTCAGCCTTTGCACCTCAATTAATAGGTGTGAAGTAGCAAAGACCTACTTCACTTTGGCCCGAAACCGAACAGCACCATAAGAGGCTACCGGGGCACCGATGCCCGTGGCTTGGGGTAGATTTCCTAAGTTGATCACCACGGCACCATTGTCTTCTGCTTGGGCAGGAGCATTGGCACAGGCTGCTGGTAGGGTTGCGCCAGGTGGATAATATTGAGCCGTGTCTCCATCGGCATCATTCGTAAAAGAAAGGAGACTGCCATTATATTCAACAGAAATCCCCCGATTGGCTCCGACCCCTCCACTAGGAGCAGGCGGGACGGTGTTAAAGGCATCCGGTACAAAGGTCTGAAAGCTAGGGACTTTATCGCACAATTGGACATTTACCGCAGTGGTATTACCCGTGGATAGGAAATAAATGGTGTATTCCACTTCATCGCCAGGCCGTGTTTCCCCGCCATTGGTGGCCCCCAGGAGAAAGGTGTTGGGTGTCGGCCAAAATTCCGTATCCAGGGGGGTTGGCGCAGGAGTATTCAGGGTGTTGTCATCGTAGGGATAGAGGGGGTCATCAATGTAGGTATTGAGGGCTGTACCATCATTGGAGACCAAGCCATTAACGCGGGTGATGCGCTTGACCAGTAAGACATTGGGATTATTCGTGACTGGCAAACAGAAGGTCCAATTATTGAGGGTTGTATGCTGGGCGGAGGTATGGTTCGTCGTATCAGGACCCGGACGATAGCGAATAACCACGGTATCGATGGGTTGATTCCCAAAGCCATAGTCCACGCTGGCCCCCGGCCCGCCGCCAGTTGAGAAATTATTGATGGTCACTCCTGATGCAACATTGCCGACAACCCGAACATTGCTTGGATTATTGGCAACTAATGTTGGTTCATAGGCTGTCCCCGTGGTTCCGCCTAAGTAACCCGTCAACACCACTTCATCTTGCCAAGTACCCCCAGAGTTGTTTTGGTCCACATCATCAACAACCCCTTGAAACCCGGAAATAGGCAACAGATTGCCGGTGACTGGATCGCGCATGGTGATGTGGATCTCAATAAATTGGCCTGGCGTGGCAGCGGTCATATTGGGCCGATAGTACAAGGCTGGGTTACGGTTGTTGTCCGTAAAAGTGGTGGAGTCTACTCTCGGTGAAGAGTCTGTAAAGCTATGATTATTCGGGTTTTTGACTTCGATGGTATATTGCACACCGTTGACGGTGAATTGCTGGGGGCCAAAGGAGCCATTGGGCCAGTTTGGAGTACTTGGCGGTTCAAACGTACTCCAATCGAAGGTACCCGTACCGTTGGCACAGCTCCTTGGAGGGAGGGACGTGGGTAATGCGATCGCAAGAGCATAATCTTCCACTTCACCATCCCTGGCAAATCCACCTGGAGTACTGGCATTAATATCCCCATCCGTCGTAATGCGGAAACGCGCATAGGTGGTCGTGCCCCCTGACATTCCGCTTACCCCAGCCCCCGACCAAGTTAAGGCCCCATCTGGTGAGCTATTTCCGTTCTGTACCGTTTGGCTTGTATACTCATCGGGGTCAAAAGTACCATTGCCATCAAAATCAACCCAGGCATGCAGGGTTGCTGGGCCTCCCGTACTATTGGCGACGGAGAGACTCGATGCCTGAATCGAATAGGAGGTATTACTGGCGTTGAGGGTGGCTAAGGTAACGCCGTCCTCATCATCAGAGCCATCGTTATCGTCTCCTAAAGCATTGGCTGAAGGAATCGGACCACTCTCACCATCTCTTCTAGTACCGAGTCGAAGCGCAGTAGCTGTGACACCTGCATGGGAAGGGATACCATAACTCGATGGCGCATCACTGAAATCGACAACTTGAATATCAGAAATATCAAAGGTCCAAGAGTTTTGGCGGGGGCAGCTGGCACCGGAACAATTGGCAGATCCCACATCATTACCCGCAACAATCGAAAAGTTAGTAACGGTATCTCCCAAGTAACTGTAAATTTCGTAGCGATCGTCCGTACCGATACCGCCTTGCACATTGGACGAATTAATAACTCGATGGCGGATTCCTCCAGCTAATGAGGCTGCGAGTTCTAAAAAAGTAGGGTCGTCGATAAAGACAGTATCTGCGTTAATGACTTCTACAAATTCTCTAACAGAGTTAGCAGCGCCATTACCGTCAACGTCTTGGGCACTAAAAAAAACATTGGTCGCAGCTAAAGGAGTGGTTGTTCCCGCTTGAACGAGCTGAAAATCAAATCGGATAGAGGAGATGGCATTGGCTCCACCATCATGACGAATCACAGGTTGGAATCGCTCAGGGAAAGAGCCATTATCATCCAAGTTAGTGAGGGTTGCATTATTGATATTGCTAACCGTGACTAGGGCGTCAATACCTTGTCCACCGACAGTAGCGACATTTTGAAAGCGAAAAACGTTCGTTGTAGCAGGCTCTAATAAGGGTGTTGGGTCATTGAAATTAAGAACGGTAACTTGTAAAAGCTGATTGTAGTTCGACTGGGCTAGTTGCTGAGAAATTCTATGGGGTTCTAGTTCACCCAGCTGATATTCCAAGGTCCAATCTCCGCCCTGGGTTGCATCACCTGTCAGATTATCTGAGGCAGCTATATCAGCGCCGGTTAAGGTAGCAAGACGAGAGACAAAGGCTTGTCCCTTATCTGTTGCAACAACATTGCATCCATAGAGAAAGATGTCTGCTGTCGGCGATAATGCAGCTTGCCATTGTTGAATCTGTTCAGCCTTGTGGTTGAGGGTTGTTGAAGTGACCCGTGAGTTTCCAAGGTGTAACTGTGCTGATTCCCCATGGGAAATCAAATGCACTGAATTGAGATTACGATAATGGCTGAGGATATCGCTGATTTGATCTACTCCATCTGCTTGCGGACTGAGAAAATGTACCGCAGTTTGACGGGGCAAATTTTTTAGCAATGTATCGGAGTGAGTGACGTTCCCGTCGACAATAACAATGTCTTTAACTGGGTTGGGAAAGGGTGAAGTACTAGGTTGCTTAAATTTAGTTTGAACTTTCTTGTAAATAGAAACCCGATCGTTCTTCGCTTGTGAGGATCCCGCTTTGGCTACCGATGAAAAAGCGCCAAAGCTTACACCGCAAAACATTTCACATAGGATAAGACATACCAGTATCGGAGTGCCTTGGAAAAAAGAGAGATTTTTGGGTGTGGAAAATCTGGGGAACATCATGTTGGGGGTTTGGATATTGAACGAAATGAAAAGATCTTGTAGAAGGAAAAGGCCATTCAGCAAGAAATGTTTATAGTTAGAGTTCGCTGCTCACAGCCATAGTTCACCATCTATGGATATAGTTCACTTATCGAGCTGTATTTTTTGCATGGCCGAATAAAAAATACTGATAGCCAAGTGCTACCCTAAGATTACGAAAGGCGCGACAGTAGATAATCGGATAGAATGCAGTTTTTCTTTATTTGTATAAAAATACGAGATTTTAAATTACGAAAATAATCCGAAATATTATTCAGACATAATGCTGGTATAAGGTTTTTAAGGCTTGCAAAAAATTTTCATGTGCAAGACCAAATAACAATTTTTCGATTGTTCAAGCAATTTTCCTTGAACTAAAATGTTCAGATAACTTGACGCTTTTATAGCGGATATAATGGTTTCAAGCCGTTAGGATTTGTTCTGAGTTCCCTAGAGTCAAGAACGCTCTAGCTCTTCTCAACGGAAAGATGATGCTGGCGAGAGATTCAGTGACTTGGGTTGAGAAATCAGACCTGTTATTTGAGTTCTAAGATGATGATATTGCGAGCAGGTTCTGAGGTACCGGAGTCAGGATGAATTGCGATCGCACTGAACCGATCGCCGGGTTTGGCATCCGTGAGAGTGATGGCGAACCGCCCCTCTTCATCGGATTTGACCATGGTCACTGGCTCATTCAGAGGACCTTGCTTACCCTCTTCCATCACCTTGTACAGCACAATTTCAGCCCCTGGATCGGCTTCCCCATCCAGGTTGACCGCCCCGTCCATTAAGTAAAATTCGGAGCTGAGAAACTGAGGCGTATTCAAGCCTCGGTTGGCGGTATCGCGCTTGCGTTGGTCTGAATTGCGTAAGGGATTAGGACCATCCCCTACTTGGTAGTCTTGCACTCTAGTACTGGATCGATCCCCTAAGTCCACGCGGTTGATAGAGATGCGGGAGAAGCGGTCAAGAAAACGGTTTTCGCGAGCAATCAAATCGATGCTGAGGCCGTCAAGATTGGCAAATCGATTGTCGAGGATAAAGTTGCGCTTGCTCGTGGGATAAGACGTGATCACCACCCCCGGACCGGGCTGGTTTTGGATGGTGTTGTTGACGACATGGTGATTGTCCCCCATCAGCAAAATGGCAGCCCGACGGAATCGTTGGCCATTGTCGGCAATCAGGTTTTTCTCCACCATGACTGAGCCTTCAGGCTTGAAGAGGTAAACAGCGCTGCCAGCATTCTGTTGAATCTGATTGGTATGGATCTTGGTGCCATCAATATCGCCTTCTAAGCGGATGGCGTCGGGCATCCCAGCCAAGCCATTCTGTTCAATGATGTTATTGGCAATTTCCGTTTGTTCGGCGCGGACGCTGGTAATTACCGCGCTACCATCATGTTGAGCAATCCGGTTGTTGAGAATGCGTGTGCCAATGCCGTTGTAAATGGATATGCCAAAGGCCGATCGAGCGGCGTCAGGAGCGTTCCCCTGGGGGGTAATGCCCAACCAGTTATCCTCAATCACAATCCCTTGGGGGGGAATATCCCGCTCATCATCATAGGGATAAGACACCCAGGGATTATCTTCCTTGAGACGCTTGGAAGGGAGCAGCCGATGGGCAATAAAAATATCTGCGGGTGGGGTTGTGGCGGTTGTTTTGTGGATGGAAGTAAATCCATAAAGACTCAATGCTCTGATATGGACCCGATCTGCAGCGAGGGTTAATCCTCGAAACACCTCTGCATCTTCCGCTGGGGTTAAGGCAACGACGGGTGCTGGGGCACTGGCGTCACCATCCACGAGGGCATACCCCGTTTGGCTGGTGCCATCAATCATTAGACCGGGGTTGGTGATGGTGGGCAGCAGGGTCTGCAATCGAATCGTGGTGTTGTCGCTGGGTAAGTCAAAATCAATCCGACTATGATCCTTGCTGGGACTGATTTGAGCCCGTTCGGCTTCGCTGAGGTCGCCCTTATTGAGTACGCCGTTGGTAATTGCGATCGCTTCTCGGAGCGTGACGACTTCATCGGCCTCAATTTCGCCATCCAGCGGACTATTGACCGTAACTTGTACGGGGGCAGGAGTTGCCCGAAGGGGCTGTGCTTGGGCCGTACTGAGGAGTCCTGATGCAGCGATTAAAGAGGTTAAGGAAGCCCAGGCAATAGCCGTTCCAGAAGAGATCTGGGGAAGGCGGGAAATGGATTGGAGCGTGCCGCGAGATTTCATGATGACCTCTTGGGGATACAAACTGGGTAGAGATTTAATAGGTGTAATGTCATTTAATAGGTGTGATGTCGGAGATAGCGCTAACCCTGTAATCCGAAAGAACTACAGGGTTAGGGGTTCAGCTATCGGTCGACTTCAAAACTAGGTTGAGTTTGGGGTGCAGGCGCGGGCTCTGCCTCCGGCTCAGATTGGGTATTTACCAGTTCAGCCTTAGGCTTGGCGGTTGTAGTCTTGGACTTGGACGCCTTATCTTTAGAGGTCGAAGCAGGGGTTGAGGCTTCTTGGACCTGGCCGTTATCCGGTGCAGACTCTTGCTGCTGTGGAGGAGCCACCTTATTTTCACCGAAGCCAAAATCATCAAAGAGATTGTTGTCGAGCTTCAGGGTGACGCCAAAGTAGGGACCACTAGCAGAGCGAGAGTTACCGAAGTCGCGATCTCCCACATCTCCAAACGCATATCCAGCCGCCAATCGTAAGTTGGGATTGAGGTAATACCCCACTTCTGCAGAAGCACCCACCTCGTTAAAACCAGTACTATTTTGGCGAATCCAGCGGACTTCACCGCCAACATCCCAACGATAGTTGATCCGATAGGTGGCTCGCATTTGAGCCAGGGAAATGCTGCTGGTACCGATTAAATCTTGAGCCAGGTAAGACTTGCTATGTCGCCAACCAAACTTGCCATAGAGTTCCCAGCGCCAGTTGGGGGCATAGATGGCCTCTGCGGAAATCAGGTGATCCGTGGAGCCGGTACCGTTGGCAAACAGGAGGGTATCAGGAATCGTGGAAGGATTTTCGCGATACTCATAGCGGAGCAAGCCATTGAACTTGTCGCTATCGGGATTTCGATAGGCCAGACCCACTTTCAAGTCGCGGGTGGTGCCCAATCCGGTCAGGGTTTGGTTCGAGGCACTGGCTTGCTGATAGCTAGCTAAGACCGTTAGTTCACGGGTGGCTCGCCCTAAAGCATTAGCCGTAATGATAGTATTGCTGCCCTGAGCTGTATCACTATATTCAAAACGAGCATTGGCTTGGAAATCAGGATTATCGGTGTAAGCCAAGCCAACGCTAAAGCTGTCGCCGGGGGTTAAGCCCAAGGCAGACGCACCGGATCCTAAGGCAAAGGGTTGGGCAAACTGTTGGCTAGCGGCGGTTTGCTGCAAAGCGGTGTTAAACACATGCTCGTAGGAGAAATCTGCCCGTAGCCCCGGAGCGATGGTTAAGCCCTGCTCGACGCCGAAGTAGCCCGCCATACCCAAGTCACCCATCATGGAGAATTGGCCCCGGAGGGTGGTATCGGTGGAGAAGGTATGTTGTCCCGCGATATCTAGACTGGTAATAAAGTCATCATCGAACTGGCCCCCAGTCAGGTAGGTGTTGTTAAGACCAATGGTGACCCCAGGATAAACCTCATATTCCAGACCCACGGAAGTGCGGTTAGGATAAATGGGATCAATCTCGGAAGAGAAGGTGGTCTCGTTCAACGCCCGCAAGGTCAGTTTTCTCGTCAGAGGTATCCGGGCAGTGGAGCGAATCTGGTCCGTGGTGATGTCCTGGCCCGTGAGACGATCGGTGCGATCGCGGCGGACGTAGTCCAAACTCACTTCCGAATCACCAATCCGCTGCAGAACCCCTGCTGTAATCGTAGTCAGGGAGTTATTAACGGGATTTCCAGGGGTGGGGGAGAAACCGGGCTGGATTAAATCCTCAAATAAATCGAGGGGACGCGGTGCAACCCCAAAATTATCCTCATGGTCAAAGCTGGCCCGTAGTTTAGTGTTCTTGGCGACTGCCGCTAAGACTTCTGCCCCATAACGAGTTTGGCCGGGAACAAAGCTAGTGGTGGCATTGTTGGAGAACCCCACATCAGCCCGTTTGAAATAAGCTCGACCCGAAATATCGTCCGTGGGCTTTGCTTCAACTTCGACTCGGTAAGCATTACCGCTGACGGGCGTTGCAAAATCCAGGGAGTTATTGGACCGGGCATATTCCGCGACGATGTAGCTATCCTTGCCAAAGGAAACGAGCGCATCCGCACCGTAGAGTTCAAAGTCTTGGCTCCCGCGATCCTCACGGAAATAGGTAGCCCCCACCCAACTCTCCTGATCTAAGCTCCGAGAGAAGGTGTACTGGGCACGTCCACCGTAGGTATCGGTATCAGCACTTTCTCCTTCAAACTGGTAGGTGGTGACAATTCGGCGAACCAGCACAAAGCCGTCATCATCCACATCTGTGCGTAGAATCGGGCGTTGGAATTTCAACGTCCCGCGATCATAATCCACTTCATAGTCAGCCCCTCGGCTTAGTCGCTCCCGCTTCAAAACAGTACCAGGTCGATTGAGTTCTTCCAGTTCTAGAAAAACTTGCTCACTTCCCGGAACCAGTAACCGTCGAGATAAGAAATAAAATCCGCTGGTGCCATCGGGAGCAATGGTATCTCGCTGGAAACCTTCAGTATTATTGCCGTACAGGGCAGTCAACTGCAGATTGCCGATATTGTAGTTGCCCTTAAAGCCATGTAAAGAGCGGCTGGTGGCGGTAAATAACTGAGAGGACCGAGAAAACTCTTCGGTGTTGTAATCCCCCCACATAAAGTAATCACTACCAGCACCGGGGACGGGTGAGGTGCGCTCTAATCGTACAAATAAGTTATCGGTAGATGGGGCCGTTACATCTGTAGTGGAGTTATCGCCGTAGGTAGCGTAGTTGTTGTAATCACACTCGGTACCCGAGGCTTTGAACAGGGTAGATTCCCCGTTGCAGTCCTCATTCAGGGGGCGAGCACTATTAAAGGCTCCCGTTAATAACCAATCGCCAATGGAGGTAATCCCAAAGGCTTGGGCACGGGCATCAACTTCATACCCATTATCGCCATCGACCGGTAAGAACTCGCGGAAGCTGTCATAGAAGTTGGTGCCCCGACGGCCAATCCGCACATCTACCACCCCGGTTAACAGAGCCGAAGGCCGAATAGGGGTAGAAAACTGAAACTGGTGGAACCCTTCCAAACTGGCAGCGCTGGCCCGAACTCGTACCAACCCGGCATTAATGCTGGACTGCAAATCAGCGGTGAATTTACCATCAATGGCTTCCACCTGGAACCCAGGCACGTCGGGTTTGTTATCAGTACCCACGAATTTCCCGGAGGTGGTTTCTAGGGTAACAATGGCATCCCAGTTCGACTGATTACCATTGGCATCTAACAAGTACCCCATAACCTGAGCCGTAGACCGTCCATCAGCAGGCACTTTGCTTTGAGCGGTACGCACTTTAATTTGGCTAGGCTCTCCAGGGACTTCCACCTGAATGCTGGCACTGGGGGCCTCTTGACCGACTTCATTGACGGTAATGGTATTGACACCCGCATCCAAAATGACCCCATACCAGGTTTGTCGGATTTTCTGGGTCGCTGAATTGGTCTCAGTCCGACCCACTTGAGCGCTATCAATCGCCTTGCCATTGACCCTTAGCTCAACTTTTTGCTCGGTGCCAAACTCAATAATGACCGTAGTTGCTGGTTTATCAACAACGCTTCCTGACCCAGGGGTCAGAATAGAAATGCCTGAGGCGGTTGTAGTCGCTGGAGCTTGAGCCGTTGTAGGTGTCTCCGTAGAAACAGAAGCTGGGGATTCAGCTTTAGGCACATCCGAAATTGAGGGAGTGTCTTTGATCAACGACTCTTGGGTCTGAGTCGCGGGAATGGCAGGTTGGGTTGGGGAGGATACCGCTTCAATAGTGGCTTCAGTTGTAGCTTCAGCCGGTTGTTCAACAACGAGGGGGGTATCTTCGGTTAAGCTTTCAGGGCTGGTAGTTTTCTGAGCAGAAGTCATCTCCGTATCAGTCTGACCTAGCTGTGGTTCACTGACTGATTGGCTGTCACTAACCGATTGAGGTTCGTCAGCAACACTAGAGTCGGTGACTGCTTCTATATCAGGCTCTTGGGTGAGCGCTTCTTTAGTAGACGGTGTTTCTAGGGTTGGTTCAGCTTGACTAACGGATTGCTTTTCTGCACTCAAGGTTGGTTCGTCTGCAGTCTGGACCTCCTCAATCCCTTGGGCACTAGTCAGGGCTGGGGTTAAGACAACACTGGTGCCTGCGACAATTCCGAGAAGTCCAGTTTGCATCCACTGGGAAGAACGTTGACGTTTCATTATTTGGACTCCTCCTGGAAGGTAGGTGTGACACCGAAGTTCATGCGTACGGTGCTACCGGGAGAGAGTCTGACCAAACGCGAAGGGCTATTTCTTTCTATAAAGTGGAGATTGGGGGCCAAGGTGTAACCGGGCAAGGTGGTTAAATCCAGAGCACCAGTGCGAGGTCCAGGCAATACACATCTGACATGGAATAAACCATTCTCATCGGTTGTGATGCGATTGCCGTCATCCATCCAGACCACAGCATTGGGAATACCAGGTTCCCCCGTTTGCTGCTCGCCATCGAAGTTTTTATCGACGAAGACTCGGCCTAGAATATTGCCGCAGTCTGTTAAAATGCCTGGGTTTACCCGCACTCGGTGGACTGCAGGGCCATCCCGAACATCCAGGTTGTTATCGACTCGGAATCCGAGAACCGAGGCGGAGTTTCTACCATCGCCTCGAATAGCATCTGGGGTAAGTTGTGCTGCATAGACGACGTTGATGACCCCTTCTAAAGGAATAACTGCGTCGGTCCTAAAGGTTAGATTCTGACCATTTTGCTCAACTGTAATCGGAACTTCAGTTCCATTCAGAGCCCCTCTAACCGAGTTGGGAAGCAACTTAAAGCCCGTCGGCAAAATATCTTGTACAGAGATGGTGTCTAGCTGCCCATCGGACAGGTTACGGAGAGTCAGGCGATAAATCACCGAATCTCCAGGGGCGGCATTGGCTCGGTCCCCAGACTTACTAATTTGAATCTGATTGGTCTGGCACAGGGTCGAAGAGAAGTTTAAGGCCAGTAGTTGCAACGAGATTCGCTCAGCATCCCCAATCGTGGTTACCGTTTCTTCAAAGTTGGTCTCTCCTTCTGCGGCGATGGGCAAACCATCGAGGGAAGTGGCCCGATAGGTCACCAGGTTGCGGTTGCCCGTCGGGATAATGGAGGTAATAGTTAGCCGAACGCGACGCTGGTTGTAAATGGACGCGTCCGGCGGTGTAACCACCAAGATATAAGATTGACCCACGGAGAGCTGTCCTCGGTTGGGGTCGAGTAGATAGCTGTAGGTCCCTTGGTCGGCATTAGTGAGGGGGAATGGATTGATGTTAGATCCATTGGGGGTGATGCCCAGGGGAATACCGTTATTGGGAATATCAGGAACTTCAGTGCGAGTTAACGACACTAAGCTCCCCAATTCCGATTGGGTCGGATCATTGGGGTCAATATTGTAGAGACCGACCGTAAACCCGGTGTAGTCCGCGAGAGGTTCTCCGCCACAGCCTAAAACTTGCCCACGGGGATCGAGCAACGAAGGATCCAACACATTTGAAATCGGATTGGTGAAGCTTTCAATCAGCGTGTTGGTATTGGGGTTGGTGTAAGAATAAGAAGCAGTGTTATTCAGAAGATCTCTGGAGTCTTCTTCCTCCGTGGTTTGAGCCCAAGAAATGGCAGAGCTCGAAAATAGGCTGCCCAACACTAAAGTTGAAGTCAGAGCACGAGCCCACCTGGGGAAGGGTTGGTTGGGGAATGGCAAGTGAGGTGGTCTCACGGGAGATATCTCCTCTGGAACAATCGGATAGAATCGCTGGCTCTTTTACAAGGTTGAAAAACAGTGTTTTTCAGGTTCAAATGGGTGTAAAAGAAGTATTTTTGGGTATAAGATCCCTATCAGGCTGCGAATCGAGCCTGAAGAATGCTATTTTGCCGAAGGGAAATAAAATTTAAGGCGGTGATAGTAGAGCTATGGGTGCACCGAAAAGAGGGTTGGATTCACCCATAGCTCTCAGTCCATTACTGAACCGCTACTTCGTAAACCGCTTTGACAGAAGCCATGGGCTTGAGGGATTCGCTGTAATCCCACTGAACATGGGTGTAAGCTTCAGCAGGGGCGGGCTCCATTTTGACTGTGCCGTCGGGCTGAGTAACTTCGACCATGGGCTTTTCAGAATAGGACTGGCCACCGTCAATGCTATAGGTGAGCTTGGCACCGTTGGCTCGGGCAGAATCCAAAACGAAAGCTGTTTTGTTCGGAATAGGCTGGTTGATTTTTAACTCAGCGGCAGGCTTGTCTCCGGCGTTCTCGCTCAGCAAGGTATAGCGGAGAACATCACCCGGACGAACAGTAACATTGCCTTCAACGGCTTCCCAGGAGATTTCTTGCTTCCCTTCAGCATTGGTGGTGACGATTTGCTTCTCGGCAGAGAGCACCATCTTTACCTTGGGCTGAAGGATCTGCTGGACTAGGGCTTCACCTGCTTTCTGTAGATTTGCAAGAACAGGAGTGCTGCTAGCGAAAGGAACGGCGACGGCAACTGCTAAGACACCGAGACCAATGGATAAACGACGTTTCATGATTGGAAAACCTTTTGAATTCAGAAAAATGCTTTAAGAAATGAAGTGTGATTCCGCAGGAGAGTCAGGCAGTGAAAGGCTCAATGCTTTCACTACCTGACTCAATGCATTACTGGATGCGGCGGCGGAACTGGAACTGACCAGTTTGACCGGGGTCGACTTGACCCACTTCGTTCTCATACTTGTCCACTTTGGTCCCAGCAATGGGGTCGGAAGTGGTTAGAGGACCAGGCACCAAATCTGTATCAGCACTATTAGTGAAGTACTGCACAATTCCTTGATCAGCACTGGTATTTTGTTCGTGGTCGGTAAAGGATGCCCAGTTGTTGGTATTGGAACCAACTGCAGCATTGCCATCTTCAACAATCTCGAAGTCGAAGGCCGTTAGAGTGGAATTGCCACTTCCAGTAACACTAGTCGAAATGTTCTCGTAGGTAATTCGGTACTCGATTTGGTAATCGGGAAGGACATCCACTGCATCAATATCAGTCTGGTTATCAGTCCAAGGTCGGATAATCACTCCGTTCTCATCCAGAATCTGAACTTCTTTAGTCAACTTCATGAAGCCGGTATAGAGTCGTTCAATGGTGACGTTAGTGGTTGATTCAGGAGTGCCGGGGCCGGTGAAATTATATCCAGGCGTGGTGGTAGGATTATCATCTGCGAAGGCAAGGATGGGAATAGGAATCTCATCGTTCGGTAAGACACCATTGGGGAGATCTACTACGACGTCATAGTCTAGAGTTTGACCTGCAGGTAAATCACCCACATTGACGTGCTCTGGAGTGGGATCAGCAGATGGACCAACTGGTCCTGCTGGATCGGTTGTACTGCTGGTGAGGTTAAAGTTAGTTCCGTCATAGGTATAGACAGCGGACTGAATATCGCCAGCAGCATCAGTAGCAGTAATAGTGACTACAGTGCCAACAGGAATATCACCATCAGCCCCATATTGACCCGTTAGTAGACTGTCATCCACCCCTTGAGCCTGAGTAGGCGATATAGGCTGCAGAGTCACATCTGCGATAAAGCCAGAGCTAGCAGGATTCTGTACCGTGTTGTCAAAGGCCTCAGGGTCAGGGTCAAAACCATCGGTTGGACCTACACCAGCAGGAACGTTTGTAGTCTGGTTCGTAAAGTCATCATTGTCATCCGTGGGACCATTGGCACCAGGTACACCATCGGGACCATTAAGGATATCGTCACTACCAGCAACATCGCCGATGTTAACAACGTTGTCTTCACCATCGGGGCCAGTACCGCTGTTATCGTTGCCAGTATCTGTTCCTTGAGTGACGGGGTCAGCTACACCTGTATCTCCGGTGGTAGGAGTAGGGTCATAGTCGGTACCTGTTGGATCAGGTGGAGTATTGTCATCGTTGAAGTTGTTGGGATTGCTGTCACCCGACTCATCGTAAACAACTTCATTAGTGGTATCGCCAACGGTTTCACCAAAGATTTGAGCGATGTTAGCCACTTGTCCACCAGTTGCTGGTAATCCAGTGGTTTCAACAGTAAAACGGAAGGGACTGAAAGCACTACCTCTTGCGAGAGTGGCACCACCTGTATAGATAAAACCAATTCGGGTGACAGTACTTAAAGGTGCAGGTGGAGTTGTTACCCAGGCTGCGCCTGTCGCTGTTGCAGAGCCTGCACCAGTAGTAGGTGTGGTTGTATAAACAACTTGCCAGTTGGCAGGAAGGTTAGCTGTATCGACAGAAGAAAGAACAGTTCCTACAGGAATAGCATCAGAAACTAAAATTCGATCTACATCACCACCATCTACTTCGATTTCTGTTCCTTCAAGGTCAGCTGCTGTAAACGCGGCGTTGGGAGACGAGCTTGCAACCGACATTCCCAAGTCATAGGTAATTAAATCATCATTGGCATTGGCAGTCGCACCAGGCGCTAGGTTAGACGCAATCTTAGTTACAGTTGCCAACGCTAAGGGACGGACGGAACTTGCAAAAGGAATGCTATCTGTTGCACTCGCCTCACGCTCACCGTTGACGGGAGCTCCATTGCCAGGATTCGCATCGATGGTACGAATGTCTCCTGTATTGGTATTTCCAGCTGCTGGATCTCCATCGCCTGTATCGGGTTGGTTTTGGGTGCTCGGACTATTGTTGTTAGGACCGGTGCTACCCAAGGTAACGCCGACATCTGCACCAGCAGGAGTGCCGGGGGCAGGGGTACCCGTAACCTTAACTTTTAGTACGGCATCTGGAGCGAGAGCAGTTAAATTAATTCCGGCTGCGTCTAATAAGTTACCGCCATTTGCAGGGACCGTTGCGATAACTGCGCCTGTTCCATCAATAATCTCAACAGCTGTTGGAGTGAAGTTTTCAGTGCCAATGGTATTGACACCTGGAATATATAGATCAGTAGCGGCGTTACCAACGTTAGTGACATCGAAGACGTACTCTAATGTGTCACCCGCTTCAACAGCACCACCATCCAAGTCAGTAAAACCGGCGGGAACTGCGGTCACACCTGCAACTTCTGCAACGGTGACGGTAACAGTATTTGATGTTGCATCAATGGTGGGTCCACCACTTGTTTCTGAGTAGGTTGCAGTAGCTGTGTTACTGATTTGTTGACCGGCATCGGTTCCGGCTGCAAAAGCGGGAAGAAGAGGTTGGAAAAGACCACTTGCCAATAAGGCTGCAATGGCGGCAGGGCCAATCTTCCGTGGTCGTCTAGGGGACTTTGGTGTATCTTGAGTCATATGATGTCGTCTTTGAGTTCTTGGTAATGGACAATAGGAAGATAGGCATCTTCCGGCAGAGATGAGCTGTGATTGCCCCGCCTAAGGCTGGGTCGATATCCTGTTGTTTTGAGCTGGACCCTCAAAACTCAGGGCTAATGGCTCATTCTCTGCCTTCATCTCTAGGTGAGGTTTTTAAGATTAAGAGCATAAGCCAGTGAGCTGATAGTGGCGACTAATCCTTTCTTTGAAAGCCTGTTTTTGGGTTGGAAGCAACGCCGTACAGAATTATCAGTGCACCCAGGTTTTATTAACTTATTTATCAGTCTAGGTTTAGTATGCCCTTTTTGAAATCCGGGATGACACCTAATTCTGGACAGTGATTCGAGCAGTTTGATTACATTGACTCACTTAATAATCAAAAACTATCCTACCTGAGCAAAAAAGATTTTATGAGAATATTTTGTAAAATACATCTATGTCATTAATCCCATTAATGCCTTTACTCAAAAGGATTTTCAAGAATTAATTTCATGTAATATTTATATATATTCGCATTTTCAACTAATTAAATAATCAAGGGTTAAATAGCTTTATTCTTACTTTTTTAAATAAGCTCTAATTCTGGGTTACGTATTTATACAGAGAAAGTTTGTTACCCCTTCAATAGCACCCATAAACATTTGAATCCTTGGATAGAAAAAATAAATAACTCAGTAATAATACGGATGCTAATGGTATCTGCATCCATATATAAATCTCTATGACTGGCTTAGGGAGAGGATTGTAGCTTTTGTTACAGTTTGGAGCGCTCCATGCTTTTATTGACCGTCAATGGAGGGGGTTAGAGGTTCTAGTTATGTTGAAGCAGTAAGAACGATAGACCGTGATTATGCTTTAGAAGCTAGCAGGATTTTATGTAGGGTTTATGGATGGTTATGGGTACACTTCGGTGGATGTTCCCAGCCTGGATTTCTGAGGGTTGATGAGCACCCTGCATCAAAGGTCCGGTTACTGGGTGTAAAACTGTTAGCCCTTTAAGTTGTACAGTATCGGCGTTCAGTCCAACTCCATTTAGGCTAAGGCCCCCGGAACGCTCAGGTTGATTGAGCAGTGGTTCCTTAAACGATCGCATCCAGCTATCGCCAGTTAGAATTAATCCCAACCTTAACTGACTGGAGCCAAAGCGATAGTTAAAGCCTGGTCGATTAACCCTAGCCTTGAGGAGACCTAAAGTCCATGCTTTTCGGCAAATCGCAATACATCATGCCGTTCACGCAGATTCGCCAGCACCTCTTGTGACCAGATCTATGCTGTGCTTTTCTTACTGCTGGAGGGCGTTTCGGTTCAGGCTGTTTTATGGTGAGTCGTTGCTTGAGAGTCGAGTTGAGTCTGTCGACACCATTCTGGGAGATGTGAACGCACATCAACGGTATACAGGGTTGCGGATTGTTCTGACCAAGTGCTGACCATAAATCCTTGCTCTGCACAGGCGCAAACCGCGATCTTCTCGCTGGGGTTTGTCGGTAACTGGAAGTGGCTTAAGGGATGGCCCTCATGACTCAGGATAAGAACTTGATGAGTTGCCAATAAAACGTATCCCCAAGCAGTGGGAAGAATCTGTTCCGGTTGCAAAGCTAAAGATATTTTCGTCAGTCGCCAGGGCTTTAAATCAATTAAGAAGGCCATCTGAGGGTCATGTTGACTGACAGCTAACAATCGATAGGGATTGGCAACGCTTTGAGTCATTTGTTGCAGCGGGATGGGCATCGAAAAGGGTTGGAAGCCATTACCTCTGCGAGTAAACCCCTGAAAATGACTTTGATCTTCATCTACAGAAATGGCGACACCAAAATGGGAGTCCAATACAAATAGCCAGTTGGGTTTACGAATGAGAACAGGCTGGTGGATGGGCTGCATTTGGGGCCATTGATATATTTGTAAGAGCGCTTGACCGCCTAGCTCAGCTCCTTGAACCGCTTCAAAAGACTGCTGGCCGCAGGTAATAGCTAACCAGTTCAGTTCGGGTCGCCAACCAATTTTGTTGTTCTGTCTCCAATCAATACCGGAAAGATTTTCGACCGTAGGTAGATCGCAGGGTTGGTAGTCTGCCGTATTCTCAAGGGATAAGGGATGTAGGCGAGAGGGCTGCTTAAAGGTGTTGCCCTGGATGGTACGGACCCAGGCTTGGCTCCCTCCCCAGAATAAGTCCTTGACCGGTAATGCGAACTGCCACTGCTGCTCTTGAAACGGTCCAGGCGCTGGAAAATCGGCGGCATAGGATCGGCAAATTACTTTGTTGTGGCTGCCTAGGTAAACTTGATGGTCCTGTATATGTATACAGTGAATGGGACTCGGATATTGTTCTTGTTGAAGATTGAGATGACTCGAGTGCTCTGGCCATTGTTGACTCGGTGCAAGGGTGTAGTTGGAATCTTCCGACGCTAAAATATCTGCAGCCAGGGAGACGGCCTTGAGCATTTCCGTCGCACTCTTAAAGCGTTTCTGAGGGAGTTTTTGTAGGGCCGTTTTTAAGACTGAACGGAGGAGAAAAGGAACTTCCTGGGGAATCTGAGCAACTTCATTGAGATGGGCGGTCATCAGTTCGCCAGGGAGGCCGATAAAGGGACGCTTATCCACCAATAGTTCATACAACATCACGCCAACAGC
The DNA here is from genome assembly GCF_000238775.2 of Acaryochloris sp. CCMEE 5410. Lineage (NCBI taxonomy): Bacteria > Bacillati > Cyanobacteriota > Cyanophyceae > Acaryochloridales > Acaryochloridaceae > Acaryochloris > Acaryochloris sp. CCMEE 5410. The sequence continues at coordinate 1,764,822 of NZ_AFEJ02000001.1, forward strand.
ATAGAGATCCGAGGCGTAGGAATGTTGACTGTAAAAGCGTTCGGGTGCCATATAGGCAGGAGACCCGGTGTCTCCTTGGCCCAAGACTCCATATCCCGCTTCTTCGGCTAACCGAGCAATACCAAAATCGGTGATTCTAGCGGTTGTCCCCTGCTTGGTATAGGTGAGTAAGATATTTTCCGGTTTGAGGTCGCAGTGAATAATGTCGTTCTGGTGGGCATATTCCAACCCTTTGAGCACATCAATAATGATCTGCAACCGTTGCTGAAAGCTGAGATGAACGGGATGCTGTATTAATTCCCGTAAGGTACCGCCTTCGCAATAGTCCATCACCAGATATCGTTCTTTGGCGGTATAGGTAATGGTCTGCACAGAGACAATGTTGGGATGCTGCAAACTAGCGAGTAACCGCAACTCTCGTAGAAAAAAGCGAGTTGGAAGTTCTCGTTTATTGAGTACCTTGAGGGCTACTAATGATCCGGTGTTGCGATCTCGTGCACAAAGCACTCGACCAAATTGTCCTTGTCCAACCTGCCCTAAAATGCGATATCGAGTGGGAGACATCCCAGCCCATGACCTCTAAATGCTGATGTCTTTATTGAACCCAGATAGATGGGATGACCTATCAAAAAATATCGACGGTTAGACAGATACCCTGGGTTTCTGCCAGAAATAGGTTTAGAAAGATTGTGTTTGGGGCTGATAGCTCTCGATGATCCGACCAGCACCATGGATCTGGCCATAATAAGCTTCGGTGACAGCATCTCCAGAAGGGGAAATGAAGTCAATGCCGATGCCATTGCGGCCTTGATCCGTACCAGAACTATGTATATATTTGCCGTCGCCCAGGTACAAGGCCACATGATTGGCCTTCTCGATGGGACCAAAGAAGACTAAATCGCCCGTTTCCAAAATCTGGGTAAAGTCTTGGATTTCAGATCCTGGGTTCGTTAAAGTTTGGGTAAATGCTTCCTGTTGATAGGCATCGCGGGGTAGCCAAATACCTTGTTCGGCAAAGGCCCGCTGCATTAGCCCTGAGCAGTCAAAGTTAGGACCAAGGGTGCCTCCCCATAAATACTGATTGGGTTGGTCCATGGCTGCCAGCATAAAGGCAATGACATATTGCAGGCGAGCCGAGATTTGATCGCGGGTGAGAGACGATGCTTGATAGGACTGGGCTGCCGGTTCGAGGGCCGTGAGAGCTTCATGACGAATCCAGCCAGGATAGTCATCTTCGCAAAGGCGAACCGAAAGGGCTTGCCCGGGTTGGGGGAGGTCGGTCAAACCAAACGTCAAATGACGCCCTGGCCAAGCCTGGGTTGCTAAAGCTTTGGAGTTGGGGGCATCGAGTAAATCAAGGGGAGCGGCAATACGATACTCAACCGAAGATAAAACGCCGTCTTGTAGCTGCGCTTTCAGGGTATCAGTGGACACCATAGCAATGGATAAAGTTGCGATCTCAACTCAAATGCGTCTTGAGCAATGTACCTGGGGTCGTTGAGTTACTTTTTGCGCAAGCGGTAGGTGATCCGCCCTTTGGTCAAATCGTAGGGAGTCAGCTCGACCTTGACACGATCACCGGGCAAAATTTTAATATAGTTCCGCCGAATCTTGCCAGAGATATGGGCTAGAACATTAAACCCGTTATCTAGGTCCACGCGAAACATGGCATTCGGCAACGATTCTGTGACCGTACCTTCCATTTCAATCGCATCTTGCTTAGCCAAAAAGTTGATCCTCCTAGGGATGAGTTTGAACCGATTTACCGAATGATGGGTTATCCAGCTTCTACACAGAGAGTATAAAGAATTATGTGAGATCTGCCAAAGCCGCTTTGATGCGATCGGTCACTGCTTCCACTGTCGTATCGCCATCGATATCCGCTAAGCAGTTGCGCTCACGATAGAAATCTAAAATAGGTGCAGTCTCTGTATGGTAGACCTGGAGACGATCTTGGATAACGGCTTCTGTATCATCTTTTCGCCCTCGGCTTAGCATTCGGGTCACCAACGTCTGTTCAGGGACTTGGAGATTGATGACGCGATCGCAACTTTGGTTCATCTCCTGTAGAAGCTTATCCAACGTTTGGGCTTGAGGAATGGTCCGGGGAAATCCATCCAACAACCATCCACCAGCAGTATCCGACTGGGCCAATCGCTCTTGGACCATATCAATCACCACTTGATCTGGGACCAATTGCCCTTGATCCAAATAGGATTGAACTTTCAAGCCTAGAGGAGTTTTACCCGAAATAGCTGCTCGGAATAAATCCCCCGTCGAAATATGAGGAATATTAAAGGCTGTTGCGAGGGTAACGGCTTGCGTACCTTTGCCTGCCCCAGGTGGCCCAAACAGAATTAAACGCGCCACTACTGTTTCACCATCCCTTCATACCGTTGGGAAATCACATAGGTCTGAATTTGCTTAGCCGTATCAATGGCAACACCCACCAAAATCAGAAGGGATGTTGCACCAAAACCAGAAAAGATACCGCCACCAACCACTCTCTCGGCAGCCACCGGAACCAACACAACAGCTCCCAAGAAGAAAGCACCCAACAGCGTTAATCGGTTCAGAACCTTTTCTACATATTCTGTCGTTGCCCGCCCAGGGCGAATCCCAGGGATACTGGCCCCCATCTTCTTCAAGTTCTGGGACATATCAATGGGGTTAACCACCAAAGATGCGTAGAAGTAGCTGAAGAAAACAATCATCGACAGATAGAAAATCACATAGACCCAAGGTAGAGAACTATTGGGGCTTAGATATCCAGCAAACTCAATGATAGTTGCATTGTTCGTTAGTCCTGCCAAGGTGCCGGGCAAAATCAGCATGGCCGAGGCAAAAATAATGGGCATCACCCCACCCGAGTTTAAGCGGAGAGGCAGATAACTCTTTTGTTCTTGATAGGTTCTACGACCGACCTGGCGGCGAGCATAGACAATGGGAATTCTGCGGGTGCCTTCTTGAACGAATACAATGCCGACAATCATCAATATGAACACGGAAATCAAGATGATGACCTTAGAGACCTCGCCTTGTTCAGCAATCTGCAGAGCATTCCCTAAGGTGCTAGGTAGACCCGAAACAATGCTCAAAAAGATCAGTAAGGAGGCACCGTTTCCGACTCCTCTTTCCGTAATCAGTTCACCCACCCACATCACAAACATGGAGCCAGCGGTTAAGGCTACCACCATCTGGACGATAAAGACAATGCCGGGATTGAACACCACACCCTCGGCACTATTAATTAAGATGGCAAATCCAGTACTTTGGATAATGGCCCATCCCAAAGCCACATAGCGAGTAATCTGGGAAATTTTGCGGCGACCTGCTTCCCCTTCATCTTTTTGTAGACGCTCTAGGGACGGCAACGCAGCGGTCAACAGCTGCAAAATGATCGAGGCATTAATAAAGGGAATAATCCCTAAAGCAAAAATCCCTAGGGCAGAAAAACCACCACCAGAGAAGAAGTCTAAAAAGCCAAAGACAGGGTTGCCAGCAAAGGTTGATGTAAAAGCAGCACGATTGATACCTGGAACCGGCAGACGAATACCCAACCGGACCAAAATCAACAACCCCAGGGTGATAAAGACCCGACCTCTAAGCCCAGCTGCCTGGGCCATTTGCATAAAGGTTTCTTGGGCGGATGGTGTTTTACCTCTGCTGACAACCATGTCAGGGATACCTCTCTAAAAGCCGATTAAAAATGAAAGATGTTAAGACTCAGTAGACTGAAAGCTACCACCGGCCCCTTCGATTTTGGCGATTGCAGACTGGGTTGCTGCTGCGGCCTGCACATTGAGTGCAACCGTTAGCTCACCATCTCCTAGTACTTTCAAAGGTCCATCATTGGATGTAATGATGCCTTCGGCCATCAGAGACTCAAGAGTGACATCGGATTTCGCTTTCAATTCATTAAGCTTACCTACATTAATCGTAGTGTATTGCTTCTGATTGATCAGCGTAAAATGCTTTAACTTTGGCACTCGCCGGTATAAAGGATTTTGTCCACCCTCAAATCCAGGACGAGTCGGGCGACCTGAACGAGATTTTTGACCGCGCATTCCAAAGCCACAGCTAGCGCCTTGACCAGCAGCGATTCCTCGGCCTAAACGGCGACGTCGATGTTGGGAACCGGTTTTGGGTTTAGGATCGTTTAGTCTCATTATCTTGTTAAGTCAGGGGCTAGAGGTTAATAAACTGGTTCGCTTAGGCTATCAGAGCACTAAGTAGCAGCATAGAGTTTTTCCACTTCAATGCCTCGTTCACCGGCCACCTCAGAAAAGGTGCGGAGGGAGGCTAGGGCATTGAGGGTAGCGCGGGCATTATTCAAAGGATTATCGGACCCCAACTGCTTCGCCAACACATTGCGAACACCAGCCAGTTCCAAAACGGTACGAACCGCACCACCGGCAATCACACCTGTACCAGGCGCTGCAGGTCGCATCATCACTTTGGCGGCTCCGCCTCGACCAATCATCGGATGGGGGATAGAGTTGGACCGAGTCAAAGGAACTTCAACCAGCTGCTTCTTCCCATCGGCAACGCCTTTACGAACGGCACCAATCACATCGCTGGCTTTACCGACACCGACGCCCACTTGGCCCCGCTCATTGCCAACCACAACAATGGCTCTAAAACTGAGTTTTTTACCACCTTTGACGACCTTCGAGACCCGTCGAATTTGGACGACCCGCTCTTGCCAGGTGGAGTCTTTTTCCTTGTTCCGGTTGTTTTTGCGACGATTTTCCTTTGCCATGGATAATATCCTACTTAAAATTCTAAGCCAGCTTCACGAGCAGCATCGGCCAACGCCTTGACTCGCCCGTGATACAAATTACCGCCGCGATCAAACACTACGGCCTTGATTCCCTTTTCAATGGCTCGCTCAGCCACCAGCTTGCCCACTGCAGTGGAGGCATCACAAGTTGCGCCAGAAGATGATTTGAGATCAGATTCAACGGTAGAGGCTGCAGCTAAGGTGTGCTGCTGGGAATCATCAATCACCTGAGCATAGATATGCTGGTTCGATCGGAATACTGCTAACCGAGGTCGCTCTGCAGTTCCCACAACTTTGCGGCGAACTCGCTGATGTCGGCTACGGGTTGCATCTCTGCGAGTAGTTTTCATTATTTCTTACCTGCCTTACCAACCTTGCGGCGGACATACTCATCGGCGTAGCGAATTCCCTTGCCTTTGTAGGGTTCGGGAGGACGGACTGCCCGGATTCGAGCAGCAGTGTTGCCGACGACTTCTTTATTGATGCCACTAACGATGACATTCGTATTACTTTCCACAGCCACCTGCACGCCTTCAGGCGGCTCGATGGTGACGGGATTGCTATAACCCACGTTCAAGATCAAATTACGACCTTGTACTTGGGCTCGATACCCCACCCCTTGGATTTGCAATTTTTTCTCGAAACCTTTGGAGACCCCTTCCACCATGTTGGCAATCAAGGTTCGGGATAAGCCATGGCGCTGACGAGCGATGCGTGATTCGTTGCGACGCGTTACCGTAACCAGATTATCAGCCTGCTCAATGGCCACTTCTGGGGTTATCTCTCTGGACAACTCTCCCTTAGGGCCTTTCACAGTCACGGCTTGCCCTTTAATCGTGACATTCACTTTGTCAGGAATAGGAATGGGTACCTTACCGATGCGAGACATAGTCTAACTCCGAATCAATAACTGCAAGGGGGCTGGGTTTACCATACATAGCAAAGCACTTCTCCACCAACCCCAGTTTGGCGAGCGTCTCGATCGGTCATAATGCCACTGGATGTAGAAATAATCGCGATGCCGATGCCGCCTAAGACTCTCGGTAAGTCACGGCGATTGGAGTAAACTCGAAGTCCCGGCTTGCTGATACGTTGTAACGTGTTGATGATCGGTTGCCGATTTTTGCCACGATACTTCAGCGTAATGACTAGGCGTCGTTCTACCCCTTCACCAGACTCTTCAAAGCTGGTAATAAAGCCTTCATCCTTCAGCACCGAAGCCACGCTTCGGGTCATTCGGGTCGACATGACTTGTGTCGTTTGATGCCGTGCTAGATTCGCATTGCGGATCCGCGTGAGCATATCACCAATAGTGTCATTAGCTGCCATAATTACTCCTTATGAACCGCCCCCTTCGAAACAACTTAATTTTCACGGAAGGGCATTCCCAAAACTTTTAACAGGGCACGACCTTCTTCATCGGTTTTGGCAGTCGTGATAATCGAAATATCCATCCCTCGAATTTGATCAATGCTGTCGTAATCCACTTCAGGAAAGATGAGTTGCTCTCGCAATCCTAAAGTGTAATTCCCCCGACCATCGAAACTTTTGGGGCTGACCCCCCGAAAGTCACGAATTCTGGGCAAAGCGAGATTGACCAATCGATCGAGAAAAGCATACATCCGCTCTCCTCTAAGGGTAACCATGACCCCGACGGGCATCCCTTGCCGAATTTTGAAGCCTGCAATCGCTTTCTTGGCTCGGGTGACCACAGGCCGTTGGCCTGTAATGACCGCCAATTCTTCCAGAGAACGCTCTAGGGCTTTTGCATTTTGTGATGCCTCACCTAAACCTCGGTTCACCGAAACCTTGGTGACTTTAGGGATCTCATGGGCATTCTTATACTTAAACTGTTCCTGTAATTTCGGAACGGCCGTATCGAGATAGAGGGTTTTTAGTCGGACTGTCATTACTTTTCTATCCTGTAACGCCCTGGGCTTGGTCAGGGCAAAAATGAGCGTTAGTCAATAATTTCACCAGTTTTTTTCAGCATTCTGACCTTACGGCCTGAATCGTCAAAGGTGTAGCAAACCCGGCTAGCGACGTTTTCCTTGTTGGAGTAAAGCATCACATTAGAACTATGGATGGGAAACTCTACAGTGGAAATCTGACCGGATTCACTTTCAGAGCGAGGCTTGACATGCTTGGTTTTGATGTTGACGCCTTCAACCACAACTTGGCTGAGTTTAGGTAAGACATCAATCACTTCGCCTACTTTGGCCTTATCTTTGCCAGCAATGACTTGAACTGTGTCTCCCTTTTTGACGTGCATCTTGTAGCGTTTAGCGGTTGACTTTTTCTTAGCCATTAGAGCACCTCTGGCGCGAGAGAAACAATTTTAGTGAAGCTCTTGTCTCGGAGCTCACGGGCAACGGGGCCAAACACACGGGTGCCTCGGGGATTGCCATCTGGGTTAATTAAAACGGCAGCATTATCGTCAAAGCGGATACTCATGCCACTTTCTCGGCAAATGGATTTGCGAGTACGGACAATCACTGCTCTGACCACATCAGACTTTTTGACGGGCATATTTGGAGTTGCATCTTTGACCGTGGCAATAATGACATCGCCAACGCCGCCATATCGACGGTTACCACCGCCGATAACCCGGATGCACAACAAGCGTTTAGCGCCGCTGTTGTCTGCAACATTAAGTGTGGTTTCTTGTTGAATCATGATTCAGGTCCCTAGGGTCGATTAGCAGCCACTAAAACATCTGTTACCGCCCATCGCTTTGTACGACTGAGGGGACGGGATTCTCGGATGCGTACGCGGTCACCGACATGGCAGGCATTCTCTTCGTCATGTGCCTTATACCGACGGGTCTGACCCACGATTTTTCCATACTTTTTATGGGGGACGCGGTTGGACACGGCGACGACCACCGTCTTGTCCATTTTGTCGCTGACCACAACCCCAATTCTTTCCTTAATAGCCATGTGTTTAACTCCAATCGTCCAAATCCAACATGTAAAGTCCCAAACCTAAATACCTAACTTTGCTGCTGTTTTAAAGTTAAGAGTTGGGCAATCTCATGCCGTATGTGCTTGAATCGATGCGGTTGAATCGTTTCCTTGGTTGCTTTTTGGAATCGTAGATCAAAGAGTTCTTTCTTTAATTCTTGAACCTTGGCATCGATCTCACCCACAGAAAGGTCTTTCAAATCAGCCATTTTTGACAATGCCATGACTTAAGATTCCTCCTTTGGGCGGGCAACGAACTTGGTTTTGATGGGCATTTTGAAGGCTGCCAATCTCATGGCTTCCCGAGCGGTTGACTCAGGGACACCATTCATTTCATACATAATACGACCTGGCTTGACTACGGCCACCCAATACTCAGGCGCACCCTTACCAGAACCCATCCGGGTTTCTGCAGGACGCATGGTAACCGGCTTGTCTGGGAAGATACGAATCCAAATCTTTCCACCCCGACGGACGTAGCGGGTCATGGCTCGTCGTCCGGCTTCAATCTGACGTGAGGTAATCCAGGAAGGCTCAAGGGCTTGAAGACCGTAATCACCGAAGCTGAGGGTGTTCCCTCGAGTGGCTTTACCGCGCATACGGCCCCGGTGTTGCTTACGAAATTTCGTTTTTCTGGGACTTAACATAATCAGGAATCGGGGGTAAGGGAGTAGCTGTGTCTAGCGGCCGGCTAAACAGAATCAAAAGATTTATTCAGAACGATCTTCAAACTGCTGGCGTCGTCGCTGTTGCTGACGTCGTCGCTGTTGAGGTTCGCGGTTGGTGGGCTGTTCATCTGCGCCGGGGATGACTTCACCTTTAAAGACCCAAACTTTCACACCTAAAATCCCGTAGGTGGTGCTGGCAGTACGGTAGGAATAGTCAATGTTGGCACGTAAGGTATGTAGAGGCACTCTACCTTCACGGGTCCATTCACTCCGGGCAATTTCAGCACCGTTAAGGCGACCACCCACTTGAATCTTGATGCCTTCGACGCCAGCGCGTTGCGCCCGTTGAATGGCTTGACGCACCACCCGACGGAAGGAGACTCGACGGACCAACTGCTGGACAATATATTCAGCAATCAAGGTTGCTTCGGCATCGACGCGAGCCACTTCGACGACATTGATGCGAATGGGACGATCATCCCCCAGCTCTTTTTGAAGACCGACTCGGAGGGACTCGATACCACTGCCGCCTCGGCCCACGACTACGCCGGGGCGAGCTGTTCGCACTTCCAAGTCAATCTGATCAGCCTTGCGCTCGATGCGCACGCCAGCGATGCCAGCATTGCTCAGATTTTTGTTGACGTAATTGCGAACTTTAAAGTCCTCTTGAAGGAGTTCGGGGTAACGATCGGTATCGGCAAACCAGCGCGACCAGTGATCTTGTGTGATCCCTAGTCTAAAACCGGTTGGATGAATCTTTTGTCCCACAAAAATGTCCTCTGTCTATGGCTCAATAAAGGTGGTTAGCTAGCCTCAGCACTCACCGCAATGGTGATATGGCAGGTCGGCTTTTGAATTTGATAGGCCCGTCCTTGGGCACGAGGGCGAAACCGCTTTAAGCGAGGACCTTGATCCGCATAGGCATGACTGACTACGAGATCTACAGGGTCCAATCCGCGGTTGGTTTCGGCATTGGCCACCGCCGAACGTAACACCTTTAAGACTGGCTCACAGGCTCGGTAAGGCATAAATTCGAGAACAATCAGGGCTTCTCGATAGCTCCGGCCTCGAATTTGATCCAAAACCCGGCGCACTTTCCGAGGAGACATGCGGATATATTTTGCTTTAGCGTATGCGCCGTTGATATCTTTGAGTTGCGTTGTCATCGCGTTATCCTACATCCGTGCTTTTTTGTCGCCTTTGGAATGGCTTTTAAAGGTGCGAGTGGGGGCAAACTCACCCAGCTTATGTCCCACCATCTGTTCACTGACGTAAACCGGTACGTGCTGACGACCATTGTGGACGGCAATTGTGTGACCAATCATTTGCGGGATGATAGTGGATGCCCGTGACCAGGTTTTAATAACTTGCTTTTCGCCTTTTTCGTTGAGATTTTCCACCTTGGTTAAAAGATGGTCAGCAACGAAGGGGCCTTTTTTCAGAGAACGAGACATGGTTGAGTGAATGAAACGTCAAATAAAGTGCAAACGATAGATTAAGACTGGCGACCACCCCGACTCCGCTTGGAAGAACGGCGGCGGCGACGGACAATCAACTTGTTGCTCTGCTTCTTCTTCTTCCGGGTCTTATAACCCAAGGTGGGTTTACCCCAAGGAGTGACAGGACCGCTGCGACCGATGGGTGCCCGTCCTTCACCTCCACCATGGGGGTGATCCACGGGGTTCATCACCGATCCTCTGACCTTAGGACGGCGAGCTTTCCAACGATTTCGACCGGCTTTACCGATGGTGATGTTGTTGGACTCGACGTTACCAACTTGGCCGATGGTGGCGTAGCACTCTTTCTGGAAAAGACGGACTTCCCCAGAAGGTAGCTTGAGGGTGACCATTTTCCCTTCTTTCGCAACGACTTGGGCCAAGGCTCCAGCAGCACGGGCCAGTTGCCCCCCTTTCCCAGGAATCAGTTCAACATTGTGAACTTCAGTACCTAGAGGGATTCTTTCTAGGGGTAGCGCATTACCCACTTCGATGGGGGCGTCAGGTCCAGCAACGATGGTGGTACCCACCTGAACGTTACGGGGATGGAGGATGTAGCGCTTCTCGCCGTCTTTATAGTTGACCAAGGCAATGCGAGCATTGCGATTGGGATCGTATTCAACGGTAGCAATGGTGCCAGGGACACCTAGCTTATTGCGATAGAAGTCGATGATCCGATAGCGACGTTTGTGACCGCCTCCTCGTCGCCGACTGGTAATGACTCCTCGATTGTTGCGACCTTTGGCTCGATGCTTGGCTTTGACCAAGGATTTTTCGGGCCGATCGCGGGTGATCTCGGCGAAGTCAGAACTCGTCTTTTGGCGAGTTCCAGCGGTATAAGGTCTGTAATAGCGGATGCCCATTGCTATATCACTTCAAAAAAGACGTCAGAGGGAGGCACTTAAACTTCTGGGAACAGGTTAATGGTGAATTCCGGTGCAAGGGTGACGGTCGCCCGTTTGTATTGAGCTTTATGACCGATAAACTTGCCGATGCGCTTCTTTTTGATCGGCATGTTGCTGGTGGAAATGCCTGTCACTTTGACTTCGAAAAGCTCTTCAATCGCAGCTTTGATTTGAGGTTTGGTCGCTCTGGGATCGACCTCAAATACGTACTGGTTGTTTTCCAGAAGTAAGGTGGCTTTTTCAGTAACGATGGGCCGCCGAATTAAGTCGGCTAAACTGGTGGGTGTTACCTTAGTCACTGTAAACCTCCTGAATTTTTGCGATCGCAGATTGGGTTGCCACAATCTGGTCTGCTGCTAGCAAATCGTAGACATTTAAGTTGCTGGCTAAAATCAGCTTCAGCTTTTCTACGTTGCGGGCAGACAGATAGATAGTGTCATGTTTGTCTGCCAAAATCAGCAGGGTCTTAGAGTCTGCGTTTACACCCCAACGCCCCATTGCTTCTAGCAAATCTTTGGTCTTGGGCCGAGAGAGGTTATCGCCAAAATCTTCTACTACAACCAAGTCTTCAGCTCGGCTAGCAAAGGCGGTTCTCAAGGCTAACCGTCGCTCTTTGCGATTCATCTTGGTGGAATAGCTCCGAGGCTTGGGGCCAAAGATGACACCACCACCCCGCCAAAGGGGAGAACGGCTGGAACCTGCACGAGCGCGACCGGTCCCTTTTTGTCGCCAGGGCTTGCGTCCACCCCCGCGCACTTCAGAGCGGGTCTTACTAGAGGCGGTTCCCTGACGGGCATTGTTCATTTGACGGCGGAGGGCGCGGTGCACGATATGAGCCGCATTCTCTTCGTTGGCGACTTTCAGATCAAGTTCTGCTTGACCTGCGTCCTCTCCTTGCCAATTTCTTACTACACAATTAACCATGTTCTTTACTCTTTAGGCGTCTTTAGGCATTCGGCACAAAACTAGCTTTCGCCCACAATGGTGGCAGGCTGAATGTTAAGCAAAGCACCAGGCTTGCCGGGAACTGAACCCTTGATCAACAAAACGTTGCGCTCGGCATCTACCCGCACAACGGTCAATTTGCGAATGGTTTTTTTGACGTTCCCCATTTGCCCGGCCATTCGCTTACCAGGATAGATGCGGCCAGGGGTCGTACCTGCACCCGTTGAACCCGGTGCGCGGTGGTTTTTAGAACCGTGACCCATGGGGCCTCGTCGGAAATTGTGGCGTTTTTGGTAACCCGCGAAACCACGACCGATGCTTGTACCGGAAATATCAACCAGCTGGCCTTCGGAAAAGAGATCGGCGGAAATACTTTGCCCAAGCTCATACTCACTGACATCAGCGAGACGGTACTCTTGCAGATGTCTCACAGGAGTAGAACCGGATTTTTTCAGGTGTCCTAATTCGGGACGTGTTAATGCTTTTTCAGTGGTGCTGCCATAGCCAATCTGAATGGCGGTGTAGCCATCCGTCTGGGCTGTTTTGATCTGGGTGACCGGACAGGGACCCGCCTGAACGACGGTGACTGGAATCGAACGACCCGCTTCATCAAAAACCTGGGTCATTCCCAGTTTTGTTCCTAGAATACCGACAGACACAGTGAGCAGACTCCCTTACCTAAACACAATAGGGAAACCCCTATAACACAAAAAAATTGACCTCAGGTCGCCTAAAAGACGCAACATCGCCGGAACTCTAAGCCAGGTAGACATTAGAGTTAACGCCAATCTGAGGAGCAAGTTAATTGTAGAAACAACAGAAGCGTGAATAGCTTCTCGGTCTTAAGGACTTGGGTTATTTTCGGAACCCAGTATCCTGCACAAGCACCGATTAATCATCATAGACTAGGAATGAATTCGTGTCTACATAAATTTTCAATTCATTGGCTTGGCCGTTCATGGTCCTCATAGGGTTAAGGCGGCTATTAGAGTTCTAGGTTGGCAAGCTGTTCATGCACTTATACCTTGCACTTCTGGTAGAAATTCACTCTCTAGAACTTGCTCGGGTGTATAAGGACTCTCCGTGGGGAATGTGCTGATACCTAGCCCTGTTTCATCGGCCGCTAGCTGTCGTGCTTTTCTGTAGCTTTCTCCAAAGCTATCTATATAGTAATTTTTCAAGCTCGGACTATCCGTAAAGGCTTCTTGGATGCGGATGCGATGTTCTCTGATACTCCTTCGCCAGCTGCCGCTCTGTTTGCCGGGTTGGTATTGCCACTTTAATAGGTGCAATAAAAGAATGCGTAAATTACTTCTGAGGACATTCTTTTCGCTGCGTCCCCAGCTTTCTACCTCTTCGATCAGGTTTTCAAGATCCAGCTCACTAAATTTACTTTGCTTGAGCAATACAACTGCTTGATTGATCCACTCAACAAAGTCAGTTTCATATAACTGCTGATGAACTAGGCCATCATTCCTGATCGGTCTGTGGTTATCGCTGGATTGTTCTGAGTTAGGGAGTTGGGTGCTCGTCATAATTGCCACCAAGACTCTTGACCTACCTCACTAATGTGACATATCCAAAGCTGTCTTGGCGTTAAGCCCTTTGGATGTCCAAAGCGACGTAGTTACCTGTGAATGTGCCGACTAATTGATCCGCTGCATAGATTTCAGCGGTTAGTTGGATTCGACTTTTGCCCTTTCTTTGCAGGATTTTGAGAAACCGTTGCCATGTTTCTGCTGGGGGTGGTGTGCATCTTGCTTCAAAGTCACTGGTGACAGGCTGTAGGTATTCCACGCTGTTATCTTGGATGACGATTCTGTAAGGCTTTGATAGAGGTTGAAGCCGAGTATGGACAAAAGTCCAAGCCGACAAGATTCCTAGGGTTGAAATACTACCCCCAAAGCCAGTCTGACGATGATTGATATTTGGTTGGAGAGGAACGGACAAGATAACTTGAGGATGTATGGCAGTGACGGTTACGGCCATGGCTGCCGAGATTGGAATATGTTCGTGGAGATATTGTTCTACTGCTGTACAGTCTGAAGTCACGATGGTGTCTGTAGGGTAGGGCTTCTTGCCTCAGTTTATAGTGATTGGTTCAGTCCCTATCTTCATATTCGGCTCATTAGATTCATTGACATCAGTGAGCCAGTAATTGACGGGTTTCTCTTGCAGCAGCGACCATGGCTGCTTTGGGACTGAGCTGTTGGGTAAATGCTGCATTGAGATACCGTTGCAGGATATCTGAAGCCTGATCGTATTGAGCAATGGCAGGGCGCAAGACAGTCTGTTCCTGAATCTCTCGGAGTAGGGCGAAATGAGGATACTGGGCCAAAATATTTGGATCGGCATAGAGAGATTTGAGAGTGGGTAGATATCCAAACTGTTGGACCACCTGCTGTTGAGCTGCTTCGCTAGAGAAAAACTGAATCACTTGCCAGGCTTCTTCGGGATAGGGACTAGTGGTGGCAATCCCCCAACCCCAACCGCCTTGGCAGGCCTGTGCAAGTTGATTCGATTGAGACACCATCGTGTGAATGCCGACTTTGCCTTGGACTGAAGAAGTGGGAGCGTTGATCAAAGACCAGGCATAGGGCCAGTTACGCATAAAGACGGCTTGCCCATTTTGAAAGAGTCGGCGGTTTTCTTCTTCTTGATAGCTGACGGTGCCGGGTGGTGAAAGGCCCTCTGTCAGGGTGTTGACGAGGAAGGCTAAGGCTGTAACTGCATCTTCTGTATCCAACCCCACTGCCAACGTTTCTGGATCAATCCAATAACCGCCAAACCCTGACAATACCTCCAAAAACATAGCGGTTGTGCCTTCGGTCTGTTTGCCTGGCCATAAAAAGCCCCAAGGAATGCCTTGGGCTTGCAAGTTTTGGGACATCTGGATCAAGTCAGCAAAGGTCTCAGGGGGAGAATAGCCATACTGATCGAGTAAATCTTGGCGATAATACAAGGCCCCTACATCTGCTCGTACGGCAGGGTAGCGATAAAGTTTGTCCTGGAATTTCCCGCCTGACCAAGCACCGGGTAAAAACTGGGCTTCCTGTTCAGAAGTGACTCGTGAGGATAGATCCTGTAGCCATCCTGCAGCCGCAAACTTAGCCACCCAGGTGATATCCATATAGACCAGATCGTAAGGCGCGTTGCCCAACAGAAACGCTGAAACGTAGAGGTCTTCGACAATATTAGAGGTGCTGGGACCTTCGATCACTTCAATATGAATATCGGGATGCTGGGCTTCAAACTCAGCGATCAGCGGTTTCCAGACGGGGACTTCAAAGGCAGCGACCAGAAAGCTAAGGGTGATGGGTTCCGCCTGGGCTGGAGTGATATAAGAAACGCTCAACAGTACGGTGCATAAAACAATACCCAGACATCTGCCAATGGACTTGAGCAGTGCTGGGTACGGATGATTTTTCTGCAGCATTATCAGCAGAAGGTTGAGGTTAGGTGCGAGGAGCACGATGAAGGGGCGGCATGATGTAGGCTCCCAGCCCAAGCCCTGAAACTAGGCCAAACAGTGTGACCACGAAGTTGTTGTATTCCCACCACCCCCAAGACTGGGCATAGAGTTCAAAGGGATAGACCAAACAGAGGCCAATGGTCAGAACCAAACCAGGTAAACCATATCGATTCAGCCAATAGGGGGCTTGGCCTTGATTAACGGAGAACAGATAGCGCATGGTTACTAGTCCCATTAGGGTGCCGAAACAGCGCATACAGACGGCCATCAGATAGGGCGGCATTAGCGCTAATCCCATTTCGGGTTGGGGACAAACATGATCGCCCATAAAGTAGATGATGCTGGCGATCTGAGGCAGGATGGGTAACCCGGTGGATGCTAGGAAGGGAGCGGCCAGTGGGCCAGACACTAATCCCACTAAGATGACGTCGGCAATGATGCTGCGCCAGGGACGAGGTTGTTTGACGTACTCCACTGATTGGGTGGGCCGTTCCACTGTCCGTACCATTAAGATCCTCCTAAAATTCGATACCAGGTTGGGCTTTCACGCCTTGTTCGCGGAAAGGATGTTTGACCAGAGTCATCTCTGTGACTAAATCGGCCTGGTCGATTAATTCTTTGGGGGCTCCTCGCCCGGTGAGGATAACGTGGGTGTCGGCGGGCTTGGACTGCAACCCAGCGATGACGGTTGCACCATCCAAGTAGCCATGCTTAAGGGCAATATTGACTTCATCCAGGAGAACGAGGCGATAGTCAGGATTCTGGATATAAGACAGGGCTTGTTCCCAGGCGGCTTGGGCTTTGGCGGTGTCACGCTCGCGATCTTGGGTCTCCCAGGTAAATCCTTCACCCATGGCATGAAACACAAGCTGATCGGGCCAGTTTCCTAGGACAGCTTTTTCGGCAGGTTCCCAAGCCCCTTTGATGAACTGAACAATGGCGACTTTATATCCATGCCCTAGAGATCTCATGACCATGCCTAAGGCGGCGGTGGTTTTGCCTTTACCGTTTCCCGTATGGACAATGACTAAGCCTTTCTCTTGCGATCGCTCAGCAACCCGCTGATCCTGTACCTGTTTGCGGCGCTGCATTTTCTGCTGATGCTGTTCTGCCGTGAGTTGTGTATCAGGGGATGATGAGGTGGAAGAGGCCGATTGAGTCATAGGATTATCGGTAACAATGACTGGGCTCTTTAAATAGTAATGGTTTCCGGTCAAAGGGATCATTTGTTGGCTAGAGACCTTGACCTATGCCCAGCTTCAATATCTATGCGCCAGGGAGGACTTCCCTATCGCTTGGTTTTGGGACTGGATAAAAGTTTGAGATGAAATGCTAGGGGTTGTGGATTAGCATTAACCCCCACTGCAGATGATTTTGCGAAAAGGTAGGAGCGGGGGTTCTAGCAAATTGGATGCGGTCATTAATGTGATTTCACCGGGTTGCCAAGCTTCATGCTGTTGGTGGTGATCGAAGCGAATGGTGGTGATTTCAAAGGTGTGATCACTATTGCCAGATCGCCACTCAGATTGCACTGAAATATCTCTAATTTTGGCCCCACCATATTGATCAATGTCGTTGATTAAAGCGGTATGGGTGCAAGAGTCGTGTTGAGGAATATAGTTCTTATTTTTGGCAATGATGGCTGATAGATAATCAGTTCCTACTTGCTCGGCACTGGGATAGGGTAAAACGGCTGGCCCCCACAGTTTATGCAGAAATAGATTAATAAAAACACTGAACAGAAAGGAGCCCAGCAATAAGCCCGCACTAGTCACCACTAGGGTGGAAGCGATCCTTTGACTCAATCGAAAGGGGCAATGGGGCATTCAAGAATCGAGTAATAGTTGGAGGGATAAGTGATCTCTAATATGAAATCTCTGACATTGCAGTGATCTAAATTGCTCCTGAATTGTTGTAAGCCTCGGAATCCGATATAACAAATAGCCCCAGGAGTAGGTAGAAGGTGAAATTGAAAATGGCGGTGAGCATTGGGATGGCTCGATTTTGAACTGGACAATTAACAAGCGTGCCCTTCCACCCCAAGCACCCAATTTAGAGAGGTGGAAAATCGTTTCCAGAACTGTAATTCTCCTTGGACTCCCACAACAACTCGGCCATTCTGAAACTGCGCCAACTTACCAATTTTCTCTATTGGCCATAGTAGACTTCTCCTATACTTCCATCTGCAGGCATTCCACTTGAGTCAACGTTTGTTTCAAACCTTCCAGCCTTTAGCCACCATCGCCACCACCCCAAACGCCGTCCGCACCCTCCAACCTCTCTGCCAGCAGACCAAAGCCACCCTCTGGGTCCCCGCCTCCCTCGCCCATATCCCCAACACACAAGTCTATAGAGGCTCTCTTAAAGACCATCTCCATACCCTGTGGAACGACCACCAGGGGCTAATTTTCTGCCTTGCCACCGGAGCTGTTGTTCGTCTAATCGCCCCCCTCTTAACCGACAAATCCCAAGATCCTGCCGTTGTCGTTCTTGATGAACCCGGCCAATTCGTGATTAGCCTCTGCAGCGGTCACCTGGGAAAAGCCGATCAACTTACCCAGCTCCTCGCCCAACAAATCGGAGCGACCCCTATCCTCACCGGGGCTAGCAATGCCGCTAACTTGCCCAGTATCGATACCCTCGGTGTACCTTTTGGCTGGCAACGAGGGACTGGAGACTGGAACGCTATCGCTGGAGCTATTGCCCGAGGTGAAACCGTCACTGTTCATCAAGCCGCTGGTTCAGAATTATGGCAAGGTCATTTACCCCCATCTCACACCTATCAATTCGTTACCGATACTGAAGCGCCCCAAATTTGGATCAGCCCCAAAGTCCAATCTGCAGACCACCCCTCCGTCCAATGGCATCCCCGCGTTCTCTGGGTAGGCATGGGCTGCGAGCGAAGCACCTCTCAACAGCTGATGGAACAGGCCCTCCACCAAGTCTGTGAACAACATCAACTGGCTTGGGAAGCCATTGCCGGGGTTGCCACCCTAGACCTAAAGGCTGATGAAGTCGGGTTAGTGGATCTCTGCCAACAGGCTAACTGGCCTCTGGAATGCTATTCCCCTGAAGACTTAAAAGCCGTAGCAGTCCCCACCCCTTCCAATGTCGTTAAGGCCGAAGTAGGGACACCCAGCGTTGCTGAAGCCGCTGCCCTCAAAGCTGCCCAGCAAACCACCCTTCTCGTCACCAAGCAAATCTTTAAAGACCCGGCACAACCTGGGGCGGTCACCGTTGCCATTGCTCAAGCTGAGCAAGAATATACCGAGCGTACGGGGCAACTGCTGCTAGTGGGAACGGGGCCTGGTGCCCTAGAGCAAATGACCCCTGCGGCCAAAACGGCCATTACCCAAGCAGATGTGGTGATTGGTTATACCCTCTATGTAGATCTGGTGCGATCGCAGTTTCGTCCTGGTCAAATCATCGAACCATCCCCCATTACCCAAGAACGCCAACGCGCCCAACGGGCCATCGATTTAGCCCAGTGGGGCCTGACGGTTGCAGTGATTTCTTCGGGCGATGCGGGTATCTATGGCATGGCCGGTTTAGTGATGGAAGCGCTCCAGCAGAATGGTTGGGATGGGCAGACCCCAGCCGTCCAAATTTTTCCTGGGATTTCTGCCTTGCAGGCGGCTGCTTCCCAGGTCGGTACGCCTTTAATGCATGACTTTTGCGCCATTAGCCTCAGTGATTTGCTCACCCCCTGGCCCGTGATCGAAAAGCGTCTTGAAGCTGCGGCTGCTGCTGATTTTGTGATGGCACTGTACAATCCGCGATCGCAAAAACGAATCGAACATCTGCTCAAAGCTCAGCAAATCTGTTTGCAATACCGAGATCCACAAACCCCCGTAGCCGTGGTGCGATCGGTGTATCGTCCAGACCAAACGACTCATCTAGGAACATTAGCTGAGCTGGATACGCTGCCCGTAGATATGCTCAGTACCGTGATTATCGGCAATGCCACCACCCGGTTTCACCAGGATTGGATGATTACCCCCAGAGGTTATTTCCCTCCTTCCAATTCCTCGACTTAGCTCAGGTCAAACCAGCTAGGTCGGAGGGAGCTTTGCAAACCACCGTCGAATCAACTCCACCTGGAAGCTATACCCTCCATCTATGGGTTGAATTAGGTCTTGCTGTCTCAAGTGATGAATTAGGCTATCGACTGATTTATCTAGATATTGGGTTAGGTCACTAGCAGCAACCCCATTTCCTTCCCCCTGAGCTGCCATATACCGCAGAACTGCTAACTCGTCGGCACTGACTTGATTCTGCTCAATATCGGCAAAGAAGAAACTGGCACTGGCCAAAGCTTGGGGAACCGCTGCTTCCACATCTGCACAGGTTGCCCGGCGGCGGATCGTGATGTTCTGCTCATTTTTAAGGGCAATAATTTCAGCACAAAGCAGTTGGATCAAGAAAGGATGGCAGTGGGTTAACGCTACCACCCGCTGCACTGCATCAGGCTCATATTGCAACTCAAATTCAGGGATAGGACTGGTGATCAACTGCAGTGCTTCTGGTTCCGTCAAATAACTAACCGGAACCACCTGCAGGTTAATCAAATAGCTGGCCCAACTTTTGAATACCTCCAAGGTATGGGTGCCTGAGAGCAACACTTTAAACCGGGGACGATGTTGAATCAGATGACGTAGCATCCCCAAAATAGCCGCTTCATCGAACCGTCCCTGCTCAAAGGCACCCACTAAAACTTCAAACTCATCTAGGGCTAGCAATGCCGTCCGATTGCCCAGCAGAACCGCTATCTGATCCAGCCATTCTTCAAACTGGGTAAATGGATCAACCGCTAAATCACTTCGTTCTAAAGGGGGAAATTTAACGCCGCGATATTGATTTGCAGCGGCTGACATGGCTTTGGCTAGGTTATATAAAAAGCCTGTGTGATCCTGAGCCCGCGATGCCGACCCTTGCAAATCTACAAATAAGGGAATTATCGTCTGGGGGAGCAAACGCCCCAAATTATTGAGCAGTGACGTTTTGCCCATGCGTCGCTGCCCATACAGCAACAAGGCCGGACTGCGATCATCTCGCACGAGCTGCTCAATCCGCTGGCTAATGTCTGTCCGCCCCACAAACAGCGCTTGTTGCCCGGTTAAAGGGATGCCGATAATGTAGGGCGAGTCAATTTCTTGGTTTTGGTCCGTCTCGGTTTGGAGGGTTTCTATCTGTTGGGCAATAATCTGATGCCAGGTCTGAAAAATAGTGCGGAACCTGGCAGTGCGATGGCCGTTGTTTGCTGGTCGCAGGACATAGGCCGCGTCCCCTCGTATCACCTGCCGCTGAGCATCCAATCGTTCCAAGACTGCACTCAGGGCCAACCGCTGATTGTAGGAACTCCTTTGCTGTAAGGCAGCATCCACATCCAAACTCATCTGCTTACAGATGCGGAATAGATAACTTTCCTCCGTCTCTTCACCCAGAATCTTCTTCTGAACCTGGCAGATATCTGCGATTGTTTGGCATTGCTCTAACTGGCGAATATCCATTTCCACTTGGGCATGTTGAGCCGCCCATCGTTGCGGTGTTCGATCAATAAAGTCGATGGCCGCTTGTCCCTCTTGTGGCCAACCCTCTAGAGCCAAGGCTAAATGCTGATCTAGCCCGATTAAGGGCAAATATTGAAACTCGTCCCAGAACACCGTATGCCATCGCAGATAGCTAGATTTAGCCTCCATTCTTTGGGTATCCAACCGATACAGACACTGATTCCACAAGACTTGTAAGGGATACAGCAAAACAGGTCGCCACTGGGCCATCGTTAAGCCCAAAGCGATACAAACCAAGCTTAACGGTAACGTTAATTGCAGAGACAACCCACCAATCAGACTGGCAAAAATGATATACACTCCACCACTGCCAATGGTGCCCACAACTGCGGCAATCCAAGGGCCAGCAATGGATTCCGTCATCACATAGGGTAGGGCAAATAAGGTGGTTAAGAGTAGGGCATTGCCACCACCAATCGCCATACCCCGAACCACAGCACTGTTAACGTTTAAGCCCAGTCCCACTGCTGCGCCTATAAAGGCTCCTAAACCAAGGCACATCGGGATTGCCATCCGCCATCGCTGTGTTCGCCATCCCAGGGCAATACCGTAAAAGCACCCCATTCCCAACCCTAAAAGGGCAAAAGAGAAGGGGTTGAGTGGAATTTCCCCCGGACGAAGAAGCTGCGTCGTTGCTTGGGCCACCGCCCATAGACCGCTGAGGCTAAGGACAATCCCCAACACTGCACCACCGAATTTTTGCGGTACGGGAATGCGATCGCTTCTCCGGGGCGACAAACTCACAGCTACACTAGCCGCCACATTCGAGGCATTAATCCCCACCAAGGACACCGGGTGAATAAAGCTCTGTAAAACCCCCACACTTGCTGCGGCTGAGCCAAATCCCCAACCGAGATCAGCAAGGGTGGTCGTTCCCAACATGGCCCCAAATAGCAGTCCCACCACAATTCCGCTGATAAAACTGCTGGCCAAACTAACGGCGAAGCCCACCACCATTCCCCCGGCTAAGCTGCCAGCGCCACTCGCAGCCATGCCCACTGCCATTCCAAAGGCGATATCAGCACCAGAAACACCGAATCCCCATAGTCCCAAACCAACAGCACCCCCAACCAGTAGAGGCAGAATCACATACCCTTGAACCAACAGCCGCTTGAGCACTAAAGGTTGGGGTAGTCTCCAGTCAATCTCGGCTAGACAGAAATCAGGGCGCAGATTGATGGGGCGCAGGTGATGTTTCCAGGCCGATGGATGGAAAAAGAACCAACAGAGTAGATGCAAACTGCCCAAAACTAAATTGGGATGGAGGGGCGGAGCATGGGTATAGCCCTGTAAGCGCGACACCGTTATGTCTGATCCAACAAATATCGATAGGGTTCAATCTGTTTCAACCCTTCGGCTTGCCATGCTGTCCCGGTTTCGTCATTTTCTAAGGCAAACAACCGTTCAGAACATAAAATTTGAGCCAGGAACGGCCAGCCCCCGCTCTGCTGGCAAATCCAAGCTTGATCCGCGTCCGTAAAGGGAATCGGTGAACTCGCCATTAGCTCTAAGGTATCTTGCTGCTGCCAAGGGGCTAATGTCGTGGAATAGCCAAAGATATTGAAAAAGGGCGAGCTGAAGCCACCGTTTTGGGCCAGTTCCATAGGAGTTTCTGGGGCAGAGATCACAAAGGCCAGATTACCTGCCGTTTGATTCGTGGCTAACGATCGGAGGCTTTCCCAAAAGGCATCGTCTAGCTCAGGACACCGCTGCAAACCCACCCCAATCTCGTCTAGCAGGATGACGGTGGGCTGATGGACGGCACCACTGACCCGATCCATAAAGCCATCTAAATCCAGGGCATCAGGAACCGGCAGTCTGAGGGCCGATAGTAAATGGCCCAGTAGTTTATCCTGACTGGACATGCGGGCATCTTGAAAATCGACAAAAATCCAGTTATAGAGTTCTGGACGTGGCAACCAATTCTGCTTTTGGTGGGGTCGCAGTTGATCTGCTGCAGTCGTGGTGATGGTCGCCAGGTAGCGGAGAAAAGAGGTTTTGCCCGACCGTCGTGGAGCCATAATCGCCATATTCTGCAATGGATGGTGTTTGAGCAAAGCGAAGCAGCGTTTGAGCTGTCTTTCTCGACCAAAGAAATGACGGGGATGATGAATGGGTGCCCCGGTGATAAACGGTGACGCTTCCAGAGCAACGGATGGAGCATCCAGTGCCGATGGGGACTCTGTGTAGGCAATCGCTTGCCAATCCAACCCCAATTGATCACAGATTTCGCGGAAGTTCTCGTAGTCAATGGGTTTCCCTCCCAGAAAATTCTTGACGGTTGAGAGGGATGGGCCAATATCGGCGGCGAAGGTCTTTTGACTGGGATACCCGTTCCGTTGCAAAGCCAGTTTCACTTTCGGCAAGTTGTCGATGGTGACGCGCAGGGATCGTGCCATTGTTTCGTGCAGAGGCTTTGCTCAAATTGTATCGTCCATCCATTGGCTCAAACTCAGCCCTAAGTCACCCCTAAGTCCCCTCTCGTCCAACCGTAATCTCAACCTGGGTCCGGTTTAGATAAAGAAGATAAGCATTTGGTGCCGCCCGATGAACACTGCCCATGATATCGCCAGAATTCAAGCTTGCGATCGCAACGTTGATCCTTGCTTAGGTCAAGTCCGTTGGTCTCCCCAAAAATCAGCTTGGATCAGCAGCATGTATTTAGCAGCGCTAATCGGTGGACCCTTGACCTTCTCAGGGGATGCATTTCTATTGTTTGCCGTCACCAGCGTGATCACCCTCTGTGCGGGGCATTCCGTGGGTATGCATCGTCGCTTAATTCATAACAGTTTTGACTGCCCCCAATGGCTAGAACAGGCCATGGTCTACTGCGGCACCTTGATGGGCTTCGCAGGACCATTTTCGATTATCCGTATGCATGAGTTGCGGGACTGGGCGCAACGACAACCCCACTGTCATGATTATTTTGCCAGCCGCCAGAACCTCTGCAAAGACTGGTTTTGGCTGTTGCATTGCGATCTATATCTGCGGTATCCACCAGCCATCCACTATGAAAGACGGGTTGCAACCAACGCCTTCTACAAATGGTTAGAAAAAACTCGATTTTTACAGCAGATGCCTTGGGGAATGGTGTTTTACGTGATTGGGGGCTGGCCTTGGGTAGTCTGGGGAATCTGCGTCCGCGTAAGTGTTTGTATCACGGGGCACTGGCTTGTGGGCTACTTTGCCCATCGGTGGGGCCATCGTGATTGGCATATTGATGGCGCAGGGGTCCAAGGCTATAACGTCCCAGGTTTGGGACTGCTCACCATGGGGGAATGTTGGCACAATAATCACCATGCTTTTCCCAATTCAGCCCGGTTGGGGCATGGTCCTCATCAAGCAGATCCAGGTTGGTGGCTGATTCGTTGTTTACAAATGTTGGGTTTGGCCTGGAATATTCAACGACCCCAGGATGTTGAAATCAATCCAAGGCTGAAAACCCTGGAACTCAGCAGAAATAAGTGACTACTTGCATAAACAGGTAGAGACAAAATGTTGAATTAAGGTGTAAGCCTGAACCGCAACTCCGTTTGTGTACTTGATTAGCCCCAAATACGTTTGCGAAGATCGTCAATCGCATCGTGCCAAACATCGTTTCGACCTCCGTCATCCCAAAGTTCCGGCAGTTCGGAACCGGGTCCAAGAATTCTCTCGATTGCCGAATCGGCTGCCGCCTTGAGATCATGAGGAACGGCTGTCAAATTCGCCTCTACCCATTTATCAAGCTCTTCACTATATACATCACGCAATCCCCATTTTCCTTGTAGACGGGCGAGCACTTCACAGGCTGCAAGACAATTACATGCTTCGTCGCTATCGAGATAGGCATCGGTATTAAGAACGGCTGTGATGGCAGACTTAACCATGGGTAATCCAGGATTATCAAGGAATGATCCAGCCCAATCACATGCACTATCATTTCCAAACGTATTTTCGGCCCATGCTCCCATAATGTCATCTTCTCCAAAATCAACTCAATACAGAGGCTGAGGGGTCGTATTCAGAGGCGCGAGCATTAACTCAAAAGCGTCGACCAATAGAGTATTTTGAGCATTCCTTCACATAATCTAGATGATTTAGTCAGCTAATTTACCCGTTTCATGAGTTATCATTCATTGCTGATTTCTCAGCTTCCCTATAAAACAATATAAACATCGGATCCTCAGGGGCGTAAGCACAGAATCGGGGATGTATGGCTCAAAGAAAAACGGGTCAAGGACAATAGATCCTGTACCCGAATCAAAAACTTGTCATGAGCCTAACATCGCAATTGCCAACCGTACTAGAGCATCACGAATTTCTAGAACAGGTCGAAGCACTCAAGAAGCACCCAGCCTGAGTCAGATGGTTTATATCGTTCTGCAAATGGGTTTGTTTTGGCTCGCTGGCTTCTGGAGGATGAACTCTCACGGCGAGCAAAACAGTATTGGAATGGCCGAGGTGTCCCACTTGCGGAACCCGCTTGCACTCGAAGGGATGGGAATCTCGTCAGATGCAGACACTGGTGGGAAATATTGCCTGAAAGCGACGGGTGGGTCGTTGTCCCCACAGGTGTCCAGGTAGTCTATCCGCTCCTTTGGATCAATCCATTGGGATTACCTCCTATCAGCACAGCAGTGAAGAATTGGTTCGTCTAGGCTGCTTGTTAAGTCTATTTATGCCCTATGAACTGGCCAGTTGGATGCTGAGTCAGTGGAGTGGTTTATCCGTCAGCTCATCAAGCTTGTGGAGTTGGGTGCAAGTCATGGGCAACAAAGCTTATCAGGAGCTAGAGACTCAACTCAAAGCTCAAGCCTCAGGTGACCAGACTCCTTGTGAAGCGATTTCAGAGGTGTTGTCTGCTCTACCTTTGGCCATTGCTGCTGACGGTGTGATGGTGCCCTTTCGCCCCACCCCGAAACCCCCAAGGGAAAATCCAGTGGCGAGAAGTCAAAGTTGCTATCTTAGCCCGCCTAGGAACACGGGGCACCCGAGCACAAAAGCGTGTCCCCCAACTACTACGTCGAAGACTGGTGGCAGTATTGGGCGATATCGACCAGTTCATCCCTTACTGCACCTCGAAGCCCGCAAACAAGACTTTGAATCGGCCCCAAGCGTCATCTGGTTGAGTGATGGGGGGCGAGGCTTCTGGCGAGTCTACCGCACCTTGTTCTCTCACTGTGCTGTGGCAGTTCTCGATTTCTTTCATGCAGCAGGCCATCTTGCACGAGCAACAAAAGCGATGTTTGGGGATGCTCGCTCTGCTCAAGCCCAAGCCTGGTTTCGGCGCTGGCGACACCAATTGCGACATGGGCAACACCTATTAGTATTGCGGTCCTTGACGATGTTGATTCACTCACAATTGTTTACGGGCAAATCTTTTACGACGTTGCTCCAGGTACAGGCTTATTTCCAGCGCCATCTGCGACACATCCAATATCGCCACTTTGAACAACTACAGATACCGCTGGGGTCAGGAATGGTCGAAAGTGCTTGTAAGTGGCTGATTCAACAGCGCTTTAAGGGGGTTGGTATGCGCTGGAGTGAGGATGGTTTCAATCATCTACTCATGCTGCGGCTTGCCTGGGTCAATCAACGGTTTGACTCCCTATTCCCAGGGGTAACCATTCCGAAGTCTAAGGCATCCCCGATCCATTAGCTACGCCCGATCCTCAGGATCAAAAAAATAACGAATTATTCTCTCTGCAGCCTCATCCTCGGTAGAGAAGCATTCACGAAAATCATAAGGTCCTGGACCAGGAACACATTCCCTAACTTCAATATTCCAACAACCACCTACATACCAAAAGAATATAGATGGGGAATTAGATTTGACCTCTTCTCCACTAGCATCAGTAAAAAATGACTCTGAAGACTCATGACCATTTCCAACAATCTCTGCAGACTTGGACACTACACAGCCTGAGGGATAGGCAACATGAGTTTCGGGAAACAAAGGTTTTTCACCTATGAATAAACTATGCCCACAGAGTTTCTCAATAGTTTTGTGCTGCAGCATGAAGATTTAATCCATGAGAAATAAATAGCGTTGATCGATAGACAATTACACCAGTGGTTTTTGCCAAGACAAAATCATGTAACGCAACAGCCCCAACCGACTCGTTCCTTCGAGAAGTAGGGTTTGTACAAGTTTAGGTAACAGACTCAATACCTGTAATTGGTGAACAAGATACGTCTTGCTGAAGTCTCTAGCAACTTCCCGCCCAACCTCCTAAACCTTGTTATGACTCTTCATTGCTAAAGTCGATGAATGCATCATTATCAACATAAAATTCGAAGGCTCGAAATAGCTCATCTTCATTTGCATTGGGCAATTGTTGTTTGGCGTTACACACAATTCCTTGAACATCAGAAAACTGAAGTACGTAGCGAAGATCGTTCACCACAGCGAATTTAGGCTCTTCATCAATGTCTTCACGATCCTGATTGCGGATAAGTACCGCACAAACACTAGAAAGCTGCCAATCACCATTTTTAGGTAGATATAAGGCAGCTTTCCAAGGAAATGCTTCAGAATTACAAAGTACATCTCGTAATTGGTGCAAACGTTCTTGCAAATCCAATATCTTCAGGTGCAATTGAACGACTAACGTACCATAGTTAATGATCAGCTCGTTAGGCCACTCATGAAGGCTATCTATTCAGTTGCGGTAGCCTCATCAATAACTGCTTGAGGATGCACAACCATAATATCTGGGATACCCAAGAAATCCCTAGAATTCAGCGTTAGGATACGGTTGATATTTGAAGCCATCATCACAGCAGCGATACGAGCATCATGAGTTCGTTTACCTTTGATTTGGTTGTCAGTGACCAACTTTAACCACTCAGGAAAAATCTGAGCTGTTTCCTTTGCCATTGGGAAGCGATCCAATAGTTGAATCATGACATTTTGTGTTTGCTCAATTGACCATCCCAATCCATTGACATCCACTGGTCGTGTCGCAACAACCCATAACTCGATCAAGACTTGGGCTGTGAGATAGCACTCATCTCCCTGTGCTAGCAAAGTCGCCACAGCTTCCGTTGCCAAGTTGTGCAGAGTATCAGATGGATTGCTAAACCTGAGAACAATATTGGTGTCCAGCAGATATTGAGCCACTACTCGTAAATACTGCCCCGATCAAACGCATCATCATCTAAAGTGACTGCTGTATTGGGGAGGTGTGTAACCCACTGACGGAAGTCTTGAGAACGTTCCGTCGGAGTTGCATGTTGCCAAAACGGTAAGGACTCAGCCATTGGCGGAGCCTGCGCTTTGACGGCATTGACACAATCAGAAATTGCCTGCAATTGGCTTTCACTAAGCTGATCAATGTCTTTTTTGAGGGTTTCTCGCAGCATAATCTGAATCTGAACGCTCCGACTGAACTTTAGGTTAGCTGATCTGTGCTGTCCTCTGCCAATAAGAAACGATGTCTTGCTTCAAGTGCCACTCTGGAAAACTACAGGTTACTCAACTATCCATCCTTAATGCAGGGTTAGGGAAGCAAAAAGGAAGTTTCTTGGAGCGAGAAACAAGCAGTCCTTTTCGATTACAACAGCGGCTTTTGCCATGACAAAATCATATAGCGCAGTAGGCCTAAACGACTGGTTCCTTCGAGCAGTAGCGTTTGTGCGATCGCAGGTAACAAATCCGGTGAAATCTCAATAGCCAGGGGCAGTCGCTGAAAAAATCCATAGGTAGGCAGCGTATTTTGAGTCACATCCCTAGACTGCATTGCCCCAAAGCCAACCTGCTCAGACAGCACCCGATATTTTTGGAGGGTGTAAGTAATATCAAACGCCCCATAGAAACTAGGAAAGACAGAATTTGACTGCCAGAAAAAAGCAGGCCATCCTTCCATTTCAAACGGCGCAAAATCAGAAATTGCCAACCACCCCCCCGGTTTAAGCACCCGCAACGCTTCCTGCAAAAATTGCTTGCGATCTTGAAAGTGAAAAATACATTCAACCGCTAACACCGCATCCACCGATTGATCCGCAAAGGGCAGCGAACAAGCATTCCCTTGGTGAAATTCAATGGTGTTTTCTGGCCGAGCAGTCACCATCTGTCGGGCATAGGCTAACTGACGTTCATCCAGATTCAGTCCCAACAAATTTACGTTCGTAAAACGCTCATTCAAGCTAGCTAAGGTTCCCCCTACGCCACACCCCACATCCAAAATAGTTTGATGGTCTTGAACCTGAGCCGCAGAATAAATTTCAACACTCATTTGCTCGGCTGCGGCCCCATAATCCTTGGCTGTATAGGTAGCTTGATCTGGATTGGCCCAATAGCCCCAATGCACATGGCGACCAAAAGCTTGTTCAAAAATAGCGTCGCCCTGATCGAGTTGTTTCAGAATCAGATCGAAATAGGGAAGCGTCAGTGCTGAATGTGCCATGGGTGCAATTCATTGTAGAGAGTAGGATTTCGGCGGATGATAAAAGCTGCCTTTGGTGATAGTTAAACCTCAATCACCAGATCGGGGATAAAACGCTCATTGGGTTCATCTGGGTAACCCCTGGGATTACAAATCACCCGTGTGCTGCCAATAGCGTAGTCATATTCTGAATGGACATGGCCATGAACCCATAATGCTGCATGGGAGTTGGCAACAAACGGATCCAGATGCGATGCGTAGGCCGCACTCAACATATCCTCTTGGTAGAGGTGGGGAATGGAACGTTTGCTGGGGGCATGGTGCGTCACAATCACCACCTTGCGCTGCATCGCCTTGAGCTGCTTCACCTCCTCAGACAACCAGCTCAAGGATTTTTGATGAATGATCGCCGTATCAACGGATCGCAGCTTGCGATAGTCTGGGCTCACACGGATTTTACGGTAGTCCGTCATGGTCTGAGTTGCCTCGTAGCCTGCAATTTGGGGCTCACCAAACAATTTAAAGTTCGTCCATAAAGTACACCCCAAAAATGTCACCTCATTAATGACTAAGCGATCATTTTCCAAAAGGTGGATATTTGTATCTGCGACCAACTGCTTGAGATCATGGATGTGCTTGGGAAAGGCCCTGCCGTAGTACTCATGATTACCCAACACATAAATAACAGGCTGATCTGGAAATCTCGTTTTTATCCACTCAATGCTTTTTTTACCCACATGAATGTCCCCCGCCAGAATGACTACATCTGCATCTGTGGGTAGAGGAGCGAAATCCTCAAACTCAATATGTAAATCACTCAGGATATGGGCTTTCATCCAATCACACGAACTCAGGCTCTAACCAGCACAAATCGGCAAACACGCTTGATCCATCATTTTTGCCCCGTCAAGCAGGAAATGGCTTCATCCAGGGTCATGATGAGTTCATAGGGGGTGCTTTCGATGCCATCGACTACATCTAGGATATTGAATTCACGCAAGTCATTATTTCGTAGCTGATAGGTCAGATATAGCCGATCAAAATAAGGAATTAAGAATGCGTTGAAGTCGTCAGTTATTTCACCCCAATCTCCGAAAGTATGCACTTTTCTAACTAGATCCCATTCATCATCCGTCAAGATGGCTAGATGGTTATGAGCCAATGTGTTGTGGATCTCTGTGAGATTAAGTCCATTCAATAGCTGTTCATATTTCAAGTAATCGATTTTACCCTTAAGCCATTCTGAAGTCGCTTGTAGTCGATTCACAAAACTGGGCAGATAAGCTGAATTATCGAAAGGAGTCAGATTTTGCCCACCAATAAAAATCGAGACTTTACGCATCGGCTTTGAAGAGGGATGAAATCCAAGTTGGAAGCCAAAGCGATTCAAGTCACCAACAACCAGATTGTTATTCACCATGAGCTAAAGTTGGCCTGTCCATCCGACTATAGGACGAACGAATAAATCTGGCCTTAATTTCATTCACTCTTTGCCTCAGAGCAATGTTTGATAATGACATGATTGAAATTGGTATAGGTAAGGCATGATACCTGTATTCTTTTAATCTAGGTATCTGTGGGCCTAGTCTTCCCCAGAAACGACCAGAGACTATATGTCGCAAACCTTAGTTCTTAAAATTGGCACTTCCAGCTTAACCAACCCAGACACTGGGCATTTGGCCTTAGCCACCATTGCCTCCCTTGTAGAAGTCCTTAGCCAACTGCGACAAGTAGGCAACCAAGTCATTCTCGTGTCGTCTGGGGCCGTCGGGATTGGTTGTGCCCGCTTAGGTTTAGCGGAACGTCCTAAAGCCATTGCCCTCAAGCAGGCCGTGGCAGCAGTGGGTCAAGGGCGATTGATGCGCATCTACGATGATTTTTTTACTAGTTTGCAACAGCCCATTGCCCAGGTACTGCTGACCCGCGGCGACTTAGCCGATCGCAGTCGGTATATCAACGCCTCCAATACCTTGCAAGAGCTGCTCAAATTAGGTGTGATACCAATTGTGAATGAAAACGATACGGTCGCCGTAGATGAGCTGCTCCGGTTTGGCGATAACGATACCCTATCGGCCCTCGTGGCAGGATTAGTTCAGG
Source organism: Acaryochloris sp. CCMEE 5410 (assembly GCF_000238775.2). Lineage (NCBI taxonomy): Bacteria > Bacillati > Cyanobacteriota > Cyanophyceae > Acaryochloridales > Acaryochloridaceae > Acaryochloris > Acaryochloris sp. CCMEE 5410. The sequence goes on from NZ_AFEJ02000001.1 coordinate 1,796,090, forward strand.
CAGACTGGCTCTTTATTCTCACGGATGTAGATCGCCTCTATTCGGCGGATCCACGTACCCAGCCTGATGCCCAGCCCATTGTCACTGTCGAGCGGATGGAAGAATTGGCTGCACTAAACGTCAATGCAGGGGCCCAAGGGTCTCAGTGGGGAACAGGTGGAATGGCTACCAAAATTTCTGCAGCTGCGATCGCAACAAATGCAGGTGTTCGGACCGTGATTACCCAAGGCAAAACCCCTGAGAACATTCCTCGGATTCTGGCGGGAGAATCCCTCGGCACCCAATTTCAACCCCATCCTCGCCCCCACAATGCCCGCAAACATTGGATCGCTCATGCCTTAGTACCAACGGGCAAACTCATTTTGGACGATGGCGCAGCAAAAGCCATTACAACGCTGGGAAAATCTTTGCTGGCAGCGGGTATTACGGCCGTTGAAGGCGAGTTTCAAAGCCAAGAAGCCGTTTGCTTCTATGATTCTGCGGGCGTAGAAATTGCCCGAGGCTTGGTCAACTATAGTAGTGATGAGCTGCAGCGCATACAGGGGCGTCAATCGGAGGATATTCCCCAGGTGCTTGGATATGCCGGAGCAGAAACTGTCGTGCATCGCGATAATCTGGTTATTACAGGATAAATCCCCATATTTATGACCTTATACATCAAAATATCTTCAATATTCGCCCCACAGGCCCGGTACGCCCTGTGAGTATTGAACTTCGAACTATATTTTTTGGTCGACGCCCCCGTAGGCTAAGAGCGGGCTGGCGAATCGTTGTCCAGAATGGGCTAGAGCTTGTTCTCTACATCTTTCTTCACTTTATTTTTTTTCGGAATGTCTCAGATGCCACTCAACAAGCCTTTATCTTCGACAAGCTGCTATTCGTTGCCGCAACCACCCTTTCCATTTACTTAGCCCGTCGTTACCTCGACCGCCACTCCTTCGACTCCATCGGCTTAGAAGTGAATATCTGGATGTTGTGGGATTTACTATTTGGATTCTTGCTGGCTGGGGTGTTGATGGGGGGGATTTATACCATCGAATACCAAGCTGGCTGGCTGAAGTTCATTGGCTATCGGTGGCAACAAGACTCGATGGGAACCGTTGTCGCTGAGACCTTGGCAGGTTTATTAGTTCTTGGGCTATGCCCCTCTTGGCAAGAAGAGCTAACCTATCGGGGCTATTACCTGCAAAATATCAAGGAAGGGCTCAATTTAGCCTTGGCCATTGTTTTAACGTCCATCTTCTTTGCCGCCCGCCACATCGGTAATGCCAATGCTGGTGCCCTCTCCACCATTATTATTTTTCTCGCTGGCCTCTGGCTGGCGTTTGCCTGGCTCGTTACCCAGCAACTCTGGTTACCCCTTGGCATTCATGCAGGTTGGAACTTCTTTGAAGGCGTGGTGTTTGGCTTCCCTGTCAGTGGTTTTACCAGCTTTCATTGGATTGACCATAGGGTAACTGGCCCAGTTTGGATTACGGGAGGAGCGTTTGGTCCGGAAGCCGGTGTGATTAGTATCGTGGCGATTATTATCGGGTTTGTCGCGGTATTTGGCTGGAGTCGATGGCGTCGTTATCTCGCCCAGCGCCTTCAAGCTCAAAGTTCAAAAACCTAAGTGGTTGTTTGAAAAGGTCAGTCAGTAGTCTAAAACCCTTGATCTCTCGTTGACAGACAGAGCCTAAAATACATGTTTCTCATATAAAGATAGGTCTTTTCAAACAGCCTCTAAGGCATATCCCCAATTTGTTTAAACTCATGGCCGCCAAAGATCACCTCTGAATTGCGGTAATGCTTGAACTCCAACAGATTGTGAAACGGATCTTCTAGGAAAACGGTGAAATGCTCTAGGGTCTGATCCTGAAAGCGTAAACGAGGCGGTTGGTAAAACTTAAGTTGATGCTTTTCAGCTCGATCCACCAATTCTTGCCAAGCGGATTGTTGAGAGAAAACCAGTCCAAAATGCCGTGGATAGATACCTTTTTGGGGTTCTAGCTGACGGGTGACATGGGCCACTAACTGATGGCCATAGAGACTCATGATCAGAGATTGGGGACTTTCGCGACCTAGCTCACAGCCTAAGCCTTGCTGATAAAAGGCTTTCGTCTCTGGGATATTCGTGACAGGAAAAGCCAGGTGGAATAGGATGAAGTCAGTGGTGGGCGGTTGTGTATCCATAGTTTCAATAGTTCCCAAAAATGACTTTGATTGATGCCATTGGAGCGTTGAATCCCTGGCTCCTTGCTGCCTTGTTAAATACAGGGTTAGGCTTGGTGGGCTGGAAACTCGTCTCCAAACTGTTAACACCTACAGGATTAGTCCATGCCTGGATCTTAGGGGTAATCGTCTGGGGTGTGTTGGGGTGGCCAGGATATGGCGTCGTTCTATTCTACTTTTTGGCTGGATCCGCCGTCACAAAAGTCGGCATGGCTGAGAAAGAAGCCGCTGGCATCGCAGAAAAGCGATCCGGGGCCAGGGGACCTGAGAATGTCTGGGGTTCTGCTGCTAGCTCAACCTTATGTGCCCTAGCGACTTTAGTTATTCCTTTGCCCTATCGACCTTTGCTTTGTTTGGGCTATGTGAGCGGTTTTAGCACTAAACTCTCTGATACGACTGCTAGCGAAATCGGCAAAGCCTATGGCAATCGCACATTTCTGATTACGACTTTGCGACCCGTGCCTCGAGGAACTGAAGGGGCTGTTAGTTTAGAAGGGACGGTTGCAGGTATGTTGGCTTCGGTAGTGATTGCCCTCTTAGCCTGGGCAGTAGGTCTCATCTCTGGGGTCGGGGTAATCTGGTGCGTGATTGCGGCCTTTATTGCTACCAATTTAGAGAGCGTGATCGGAGCGACGGTCCAATCCCAATTCAGTTGGCTCACTAATGAAGTCGTTAATGGGATTAATACCCTTATTGGGGCGGTCGTCGCCATGGGAATGGCTCTAGTGTGGACCGGACTGATTGGAAATTAAGACATTCCTTCCGTCAGGATGTACAGGGGGAAAATATACGATAGGATGATGCATCAATAAGACGGAGGCCAAACAGGGATGGCTTCAAAAGCTGGGATTGTACCGATGGTGCTGGCTGCAGTCGTAGGCGGCTCAGCAGCATTGTTGTTAACACAACTTTACTTCAGTATTTGGATTGAACCTTCCGTCACCGCTGAGAAGGTCCCCCCCGTGCTGGAAGTCAAACCAACAGTCCCCGATGCCATGGCCAAAGACCGACCGGAGAGCATCACCAAAAAAATACCTCCCAAATCCATTGACCCTCGTACCGATGTCCTCCGCATTAGTAATCAAACCCAATATCCCATTCGCATTGTCCTTCGCAGTCATCTCAACCCCAACCATCCCAGTCCCCCTAACATGCCCCATTTTAAAGAGCCGGTCCATTGGGACTTTGCTCCCCAAGAGGGCAGTATTGACGGTCTTAAAGTCTCCTTACCCTCAGGTCCCATGCAGCTCTATCAAGGCGATGTCTTGATGGCCTTTGCCCTGGATGGGTCGCAAAAATACTGGGGTCCTTATGTGGTGGGGGATACCCAGCAGCCCATCCTCGAAAAGATGAATGCCGAGTGGCATTTAGTGATTTTCCCTTAAGTCTCCAGGGCTAATAGTTGGGGTCTCAACACCTTGAAGGCTTCCCCCCGATGGCTGATCTGGCGTTTGACGGCAGCCGATAGTTCGGCAAAGGTTTGTTGCTGAGAGGGAACATAGAAGATAGGGTCATAGCCAAAGCCGCCCTCTCCTTGGGGAGACTGAAGAATTTCCCCCGAACAAATACCTTTGGCTTGGCAGGCCACACTGCCATCCGGTCGGGCCAACGCAATCACGCACACAAACTGAGCACTGCGATCGGCCTTCCCCTGGAGTTCTGTCAGCAGACGCTGAATCCGATCTGTATCGGTTTTGCCATATCGGGCAGAGTAAAGACCGGGAGCTCCATCCAGAGCCATAACTTCTAAACCTGAATCATCGGCAATCGCCCATTGCTCCAAGTGCTTTGCCACCTGGGTTGCCTTGAGAATTGCATTTTCCCTAAAGGTGGTGCCGGTCTCTTCAATCTCCAGATTCGGGGGCATTAGCTGTAACTCCCAGGGCAAATCGGCGAGGTGCTGCTGCATCTCTTTTAATTTGCCAGGGTTTTGGGTAGCCACAATCAAGGGGGGCATGGGGTGGATCTCCTCTGTTAAAAATCAGTTCTGTTATCCTTGCGACCAATCACCTAGGATAGGAGCGATGTTTGCTGTGATGATGACGGACCATGCCGGCTTTTTCTGATATTGACAGTATCTATACTGATGGCGCTTGCTCGGGGAATCCCGGTCCAGGCGGATGGGGCAGTGTCATCTACTTCAAGGATGGATCCTGCCATGAAATTGGCGGGTTTGTGCCTCAAACGACGAATAACCGGATGGAATTGCAGGCTGCGATCGCAATCTTGGAATTGTTGCAAGACCAACCGTTACCCAAGACCATTCCCCTCTATACTGACAGCGAGTACGTCAAAAATGGCATTACTAAGTGGTTGGCAGGATGGAAACGCAAAGGCTGGAAAACAGCTAAAGGTAAAGCGGTTCTGAATCAAGATTTGTGGCAACAGCTCGATCAACTTAATGATGCGACCATAGACTGGCGATATATCCGCGCTCATGCAGGCCATGAAGGCAATGAGCGATGTGATCAGATCGCCCGTGCTTTTTCCCAGCATCAAACCCCTGACCTTCACCAAATTACCCCCAGTGCCATGCCAGACTCTCCCGAAGTGAATCAACATCCTCCCGATCATGCAGAACATCCTGCCAGTGAATCAAGGATCTCTCATCTGCAGGATTTAGTCGAAACGTTGGAAATTGCCGATCACATTGCGAAAGAGGGTTATCTAATCAGCAGTTCTGAATTAGCAGATCTAATGGCGGTCCACGCCAACGCGGTCACTAGCAGAGGGGATGAATGGGTGTGGCGCAATTGGCTAATCTCCCGTGTCCGTCGGGAAGGCAACCAGATTTTGTGGCAGTTAGAGCGTCTTAACTCCTAAGCATCGGCTCCAAAAAACAAGTGAGGCTGCAAATGCAGCCTCACAAATCTATCAAGTCTAAAGAGGTGGGTTAGCAAGACCCACTTGAAACTTTAGCTTTGCCCTGTAACTTTAGCTTTGAGCTGACGATAGTCTTCTACCAACTGCTGTCGTTTTTCGGCATAGGTTAAGTAATTCCAGGCAAACCAGGCGGAATAGCCTAGACCAATCAGTTCGAGCAGTGGTGCAACGAAGGGAATTGAATTGAGAACGTCTAAAACGCCATTTGCAACCGCTGCGGCAACGGCTGCAGCAGAAATGACTAAGAACAGATTTAGAGGTTTTTTATAAATGGAATAAGTTTCTCCCACCTGTTTGGGGAACGTATCCACAAAGTCTCTTAACTGCTTGCCAATCTCATTAACATCAATCGAAGTGGAGTCGTCCGCAGAAAGAGGAGACAAGCTTCCAGAGGTTTCGGTACTTACATCCAAGTTGGCAGTCGTCTTTGTTTCCTGGTCAGCATCCATGGTGTTTTTAAGGGAATAACAACTTCAAAATAATTTATCGAGCAGAAATAAAACTATATCTCAAGATCATCTACTTAATCCGGGTTAAGCCTAACATGACCCTAGAACCACATAATTGATTGCTTGTACGCAGGTATGTGATTTAAACATGTTACCCATTTTTTCTAGAGATATCTTCGCCTGGAAATGGATGTCATGATTCACTCCAATGCAGAACCGTTCCAGCTATGTTTAGTAGAGGTGCTTTTACTGCCGTTGCTCCTGTAAAACAGGAATCTGCTTGAGATCATTCTCAATCCCTAGGGGATAAATAATCCACGCTCGTCGAAACGGTTGAATTAAGGCTTGGACAAGGACCGACACTTCACTAATTTCCACCAGTCCTTGCCCCGTGAGTAAATTAATGCCCCGTTGGTACAAGGTATAGCCACGAGTCAGCGCGACTTGCAACCCCGTATAGTATTTGGGGTCCCAGCCTTGCGCCTGCACCAAGTTCTGGCTATGGGCTAAACAGTCTTTTTGTTGAGCTGCTGTCAGATCGGTAATATCCATGGCCTTCAGCAAATCCCGATTAAGATGACGGCGACATAGATTGCTCAAAATGGCATCATTACTCTGCTGCCACTGATGCAGATGGTAGGTAAAGACAATATCATCCGCAGCTAGATAATCCTGCAGCGATAAATTACCGTCCGTCTGAAACAACCAGGCCCTTACGGTTTGATCGGCGCTAATTTTTCCTTCCTTCAATAGTTCTTTGGCCCGCCGAAAAGCTTGCACTAAGCCCCAAGCCGATGCCAAATTTTTGGGATGATTGTAGATCTGGGCATACATAAAGTAGCGAACCACCAAATAATGCTCAATGGCAGCTTGCCCCTTTTGCTCCACGACTAACTGCTGGGTTTGGGGGTCATAATCCAACGCCATCAGAATGCGGTCTAAATCGAGCTGGCCGTAAGACGCCCCCGTGAAATAGCTATCTCTCAAAAGGTAGTCGAGGCGATCACAATCCAACTGACTCGACACGAGCTGACTAACAATGGGTAACTCAAAAGTCTTTAAATAGACTTGTTCCAACTGAGAGGCTAAATCCGGGTCAAATTGATCCAGCAAGGTGCGCATGCGGGGGGACTCCCTCAAAATGGTGCGCGTCCAAGTCTCATGATGGCTATTAAATATATCCTCGCCAGTATGGCTGTAGGGGCCATGACCAATATCATGTAGCAAAGCACCGCAAAGAACGAGGGCACGGTAGGGCAACAATTGGGGATAGATCTGGATTAACCGATCAAAGGCCAACCGAGCGATATGCATCACCCCCAAAGAGTGGGTAAACCGAGAACCTTCAGCACCATGAAAAGTAAGACTGGCGGTCCCCAGCTGACGAATACGCCTTAATCTCTGAAATTCAGGGGTATCGATCAACTGAATCAGCAGAGATTCAACCGGATCTTGGGCCGTTAAGGTAATGCTCCCATGTAAGGGATCATGATAGGTCCGACTAGGTAGAGGTTGCACTGGCAATCACCGCTGGTTCTGCCAGAAGTTTGAGGGCCTGCTGATATTGAGTATCTGCATCCGTCCCCACTTGGTCACTTCGCAGGGTTTTGAGGGCAACGATTTTATCGGGTTTAATCCCCACCTTGTTAATGTTGCGATGACTAGGGGTTTCATATTTCGCGATGGTAATCGCTAGACCGGAGCCATCCGACAGATTAAACAGAGACTGAATCGAACCTTTGCCAAAGGTTTGCTCACCTACTAATTGAGCACGACCATTATCTTGCAAAGCCCCTGCCAAGATTTCACTGGCGCTGGCACTGCCCCGATTGACTAAAACAATCAGAGGGGCGTCCGTTAGGGAACCGGCTTTAGAGTCAAAGCTATTGCGAATCCCCTGGCGATCAACGGTGTAGACGATGGGACTTGGATCAAGCCACATCTGGGCAATCTCAACCCCAGCTTGCAAAAGGGCCCCCGGATTATTCCGTAGGTCTAGAATATAGCCTTCAGCTCCCTCGGCCTCCAGCCGGGTAATCGCCGCCTGCATTTCTTGGGTGGCGTTGGCGTTGAATTGGCGCAGACGGATAAAACCAATATCTTGACCGTTGGGTTGGGGACGCAATTCAGCAAATACCGGATTAATGGCAATGCGATCGCGTTTAATGGGAAACAGCAATACGCCCTGATCAGGACGTTCCACCTTTAACTTTACCGTTGACCCGATGGGACCACGCATGCGCTCAGCCGCTTCATCTAGGGACAGGTCCGTGGTTGGAATATTGTCAATTTTGAGAATTTGGTCTGCTGCTTGCACCCCTGCACTAGCAGCTGGTGATCCTTCAATAGGAGCCAATACTTCTAAATAGCCGGATTCCTCATTTTGAATAATTTGTAAACCAACCCCAGTTAGCTCACCAGACGTACTGGTCTTTAAGCTCTGGTATTGCTTCGGCTGTAACAGGCGAGTAAACGGATCGCCAAGGCTATCTAACATGTCGCGGATAGCTTTATAGGTAGACTCCCGATCCGGCATTTGGGTGGTTAACGCCTTTTGACGCACCGTCCGCCAATCCTGATGATTGAAGGAGTCATCCACATAAGCTTGATCCACTAGACGCCAAGCTTCGTTATAGAGCAATTGCTCTTCAGTTAAGGCGGCTGCAGGAGGGGCAATCGCTAGAGAGAGGGCAAATTGCAGAATAAATATATAGCTAACAATACGTTTAATCATTTGTAAATTCTAACGATATTCGGCTTTATCTTGCCCCTCCAGCTCCTCAAAAGCGCTTTGTAACGTTGATTTTATTTTCCGTGATTCTTAAAAATAAGTTTAATTGCGACGAGTCAGGAAAATACCGCCATGATTTTCTGAAAGGTGTATAGGCACTGTGTTACATTTTTTATGAAGAGCGATACATTTTTTTGGAACCCCTAGCTTTATGAGCAAAGTGTACGACTGGTTTGAGGAACGCCTTGAGATTCAGGCGATTGCCGATGACGTCACCACCAAGTACGTGCCGCCTCACGTCAATATTTTTTACTGCCTGGGTGGAGTTACCTTAGTTTGCTTTATCATCCAGTTTGCCACTGGATTTGCGATGACCTTCTACTATCGGCCGACGGTCACCGAAGCATTTAACTCCATTCAGTACATCATGACTGAAGTCAATTTTGGATGGTTGATACGTTCCATCCATCGCTGGTCCGCCAGCATGATGGTCTTGATGATGATTCTCCACGTTTTCCGGGTTTATCTAACTGGCGGATTCAAAAAGCCCCGAGAGCTGACCTGGATCACTGGCGTTGTCCTCGCTGTGATTACCGTTACTTTTGGTGTAACAGGCTACTCTCTGCCCTGGGACCAAGTTGGTTACTGGGCCGTCAAAATTGTGTCAGGTGTTCCTGAAGCAATTCCTGTAGTTGGTTCTTCCATCGTTGAGCTGCTACGTGGTGGCACTAGCGTTGGTCAATCTACCCTTACACGTTTTTATAGTTTGCACACCTTTGTTCTACCTTGGTTGATTGCAGTGTTTATGCTGCTTCACTTCTTGATGATTCGGAAGCAAGGTATTTCTGGTCCTTTGTAAACACTTTTTAGGCTCTGAATCGGGTTTTCTGTTTTCGGAGTCTCAGACTTTTGACGTCAGACTTTTGACGTAAGTCTTTGTGAGAACCCTCACCTGCTGACCCAAAAATAGAACGGAGAACACTCGCAACCATGGCAAAAATACTTAAACAACCTGATCTAAGCGATCCACAGTTAAAGGAAAAGCTTAAGAAGGGCATGGGCCATAACTATTATGGTGAGCCCGCCTGGCCTAATGACCTGCTCTATATTTTCCCTGTGGTGATTATGGGCACGATCTCCCTGGTCATTGGCTTAGCGGTCTTAGACCCAGCCATGATTGGTGAACCGTCTAACCCCTTCGCCACCCCCTTAGAAATTCTGCCTGAATGGTATCTATATCCTGTCTTCCAGATTCTGCGGACAGTTCCCAGCAAGCTGTTGGGCGTACTTATTCAAACCACGATTCCTTTGGGACTCATGCTTATTCCTTTCATTGAAAACGTGAATAAGTTCCAGAACCCATTCCGTCGACCCATTGCGACTAGCGTCTTCCTATTTAGCGTAGTCTTCACCCTATGGTTAGGAATTGGTGCAACACTTCCCATTGACAAGTCTTTGACCTTGGGATTGTTCTAAGTTCTGAACCCTCAGCTTTATAAGCAATAGGGGTATTAATTTTCTGAGCATCCATTTGCTAATTAGCATTGGATGCTCTTTTTGATCCAGACCTTCTCACTTAGGCGGAATGGTGGATACCTAGAAAGAGATCGAGTGTCTATCGGCTTTTTAATATTTACCTTAACCATTAAATAATCTTATAGCTCTATCTGCATAAAAACGGTAAGTATGGATTCTAGGAAACATCTTATTTTATTTTCTAGAATAATATTTGTGTAAAAATTCAATCCCTGAAAATGTTAACTAAGAACATTTTCAGGGATTGTTAACTATTGTTAATTTTTCTCAGGAATGGGACTGACAATTCCTAGAGAGCTGTGTTAACTTAGAATTCAAGGGATTAGAAAAACTGATATTCACGCTCTCCGAAAGGAAAAGAGGCTCACACTACCTTTTCCCGATTGTTTAGAGAGCTAAACGCTTAGGAACTGTGTAACGTTTCTGCGCGATTTTTCTGTATACCTTGGGTGTTGGGAGTAATAAGTTAAGTGAGCTTTTTTGCCAGTTAACTTGCCCGTTTTGTAATGAGATTCTTTTAGTGCACCTGTGCTGAAAGAATGGCCTGCCCTAGGTTGCCGTGCTGCGTTTTTTAGGAACCTATCCTATTAATCGTAGAGTTTTGCATGCTTAAAAAAGTAGGCTAGGTCAACCTCATTGCGTTGATACTGCTGATTCTAAATCTACTTTTTCCTTCTTACACTCCTCTGCCATGCCAACTATTCCTTTCCCCGTCCTGCTGCTGACCATTGCATCTCTGTATCTTTTGTCCATCCATTTTTTGTTGCGTTTGCTGCACAATCGCGATCAATTGCGTAGACCCTAAGTCAAGGGAGACAGGAACTGTGATTAAAACATCAATAATCCATTTCCCTTGACCTTTTTAGGTAATAGCCGAGTGTGTTGAATTCAATGCACCCGGCTATTACTATTTGCAAGATAAATGGGGTAGCTTAAGCTTTGGCAGTTTTGAGGGTCTAGCCTGGATTGAGTACAATTGAAGGATAGAGAAATTCTCTACGTCTTTTATCGTTCCACCCTATACGCTTGGTTATGTCTTCTGAAGTTCTGGTTGAAAAGCGCAAACTTAAAAATCCTCCCCTCAATATTCACACCCTCGGTGATCGCGTGCTTAGACAATCAGCCAAGCGAGTGTCCAAGGTGGATGATGAGATTCGAGAATTGGCCCGCCAAATGCTGCAAACAATGTATAGTGCCGACGGCATTGGTCTCGCGGCCCCCCAAGTGGCTGTAGGCAAGCAGCTCATTGTAGTGGATACTGACCCGGAAGAACCGGCCAATCAGCCAATTATCTTGCTCAATCCTAAAATTCGTCGCCATAGTGATGACTTAGCATTAGGGCAGGAAGGTTGTCTGAGTATCCCTGGAGTATATCTAGATGTCCGACGGCCAGCCCAAATTGAAGTTGCTTATAAAGATGAGCAAGGCAGACCGCAAGTGATTGTGGCGACAGATCTGCTGGCACGGGTCATTCAGCATGAGATGGATCATCTAACAGGCGTTATGTTTGTAGATCGAGTGGAGAATAGCTTGTTGCTGAACCAAGAATTGACAAAGCAGGGGTTCTCAAAACAAGCAGTGAAACCAGTCGAAGCCGCCTAAGATTTTAGAGCCGAGCGTTTTTGCTTTGATCTCAGTCTTCGCGATCTGGTGGACCGTCAGAATCGTTATTTTAGGTGCAAAACGCGATATTTTAGGTGCGTAAACAGTATCGGTAGTTTCTGAGAAGGTGGAAGAACGCCCCTATTGGTTAGCTTGGTCACAGATACCAGGTATCGGTCCAGTTGTCCTCAAGTGTTTGCAACAACGGTTCGGCACTTTATCCTCGGCGTGGTCGGCAGATGCTGCCACCTTAGGTACAGTAACGGGAATTGGGGCGCAAACCCTGAAGACCATTCTGAAACATAGACAATCAACAAATCCGGCGGATCTGTTGGCTCAGCATACACAGAAGAACCCTAGTTTTTGGTGCATGGCTGATCAGACATATCCCCGCATGCTGACGGAAATTGCGGATTCGCCACCATTGCTCTACTATCGAGGCCAAGTGCAGCTTTCCGAAAATCAGGGAAGTACCCCAATGGTGGGGATTGTAGGAACTCGAGATCCGTCTGAATATGCCAAACGGTGGACTAGAAAGATTTCCTATGCCCTAGCAAAGCGAGGTATTACGGTCGTGTCAGGGATGGCAGAAGGGATTGATACCCAGGCCCATTTGGGGTGTATTGAGGGCGGTGGGCGCACAATTGCGGTTCTAGGGACGGGGGTAGACATGATTTACCCACCCCGAAACCAAGGTTTATATCAAAAAATTGAGCAACAGGGTTTACTCTTGAGCGAGTATCCCTCTGGTACACAACCCAATCGAGCCCATTTTCCCCGCCGTAATCGAATTGTGGCGGGTTTATGTCGCGCATTGTTGGTGATGGAAGCTCCAACGAAATCGGGGGCGTTAATTACGGCTTATCAGGCCAATGAGTATAATCGCGATATTTATGTTCTACCCGGTTCGTTAGATAATCCTCGGGCAATGGGTTGTTTAGGATTAGTACAGCGAGGGGCTCAGTTAATTTTAGGGATTGGTCAACTGTTGGACCAGTTAGGGGCTATACCGCCCTTGTCATCAGCTCCTACTCCGAGCGTTCCAGAGATTCCTTCTAACCTTCCATCTGCACAAGCAGAAATCCTGAAAGTGGTGAGCCAACTTTGCCATCAGTCAGGAGATGGATCTGTTCCTTTCGATTTGATAGTTCAATCAGTTGAACTATCAGCAGGAGAAGTATCGGGTGAAATTTTGCAGTTAGAGTTACAAGGTCTAGTTAATCAACTCCCGGGGATGAGATATGCCCCCAATTCTTAATGCTATGAAGTAGATGTAATCTGAGTAAGGATTTAAATGACACCTTCCCATACTCAACCATGTGACGAATGCGGGAGTTTATATGTGGTCTCTCAGTCACGGATGGCCCATCTATGTCCTGAATGCGCTCATTATTTATATGGTTATCCAAAATGTGAGCATAACTTCTTGCATGGGTATTGCAGCCTGTGTCATTGGGATGGTTCTGTCTCTAACTACATCCAAACGCTGAAGAATGAACATAAAGATTAGTCTGCTGCTATGGGATGAACTTTAATATACAGACTGCCGCTAGTTAGAGGCAGTTGCCAAAGCTGACAGAGGTTCTCCTGTCAGACTGAAAGATCGGACCTCAGTGACTTTTACCGATACGATGTTGCCCCGTAATTCCTCAATCTTGCCAGGGAAGAACGTGAGACGATTACCTCGGGTGCGTCCCATGACTTGTGTAGGATCTTTGGGATTTTGATCTTCGACGAGGACTTCTTCGATACGGTTGGCATAACGTTGCGATCGCAACTCCGCACACACCCCCACTAAACGATTCAATCGCTGCAGCCGATCGGCTTTAACCGCTTCGCTAAGCTGGTTATCCCACAAGGCCGCAGGTGTCCCAGGGCGAGGAGAATAAGCGGCTGTATTCAGCAGATCAAATTCAATATCTTCGACCAACTGCATGGTGTTCATAAACTGTGCTTCGGTTTCCCCCGGAAAGCCCACAATTGCATCGGCACTGATGGAGGCATCCGGCATGATCGCGCGAATATTATCAATGATGCGACGGTATTTCTCGTGGGTATAGCCTCGGGACATGGCCTTGAGAACATCGTTATCTCCAGACTGAAAGGGGATATGAAAATGTTCACAAACCTTGGGCAACTCGTAGCAAGCCTGAATCAAACGCTCGGTAAAGTAGCGAGGATGGCTGGTGGCAAACCGAATTCTTTCAATACCCGGCACATCATGGACAAAGTAGAGGAGATCCGTCAGGGTATGCAGATGCCGCCCTTCTGAGGTTGTGCCGGGTAGATCACGACCATAAGCGTCGATATTCTGTCCTAGGAGGGTGACCTCTTTGAAGCCTTGTTCTCCGAGCTGCACCATTTCGGCTCGAATTGCCTCTGGCGTCCGGGATTGTTCGACTCCCCGCACATTAGGAACGACGCAATAGGTGCAGCGTTCATTGCATCCATAAATCACATTCACCCAAGCAGTGACAGCACTATCTCGACGGGGCTTCGTAATATCTTCAACAATGTGAATGGGCTCCGTTGCCAACACCTGCTGACCGCTGGCCACCTGTTCTAATAAATCCTGCAACCGGTTGGCATGTTGAGGTCCCATCACTAAATCAAGTTCGGGCACCCGGCGCAGCAGAGCATCTCCTTCTTGTTGGGCCACACAGCCCGCAACAACTAGGGTCAAATCTGGTTGCGCATGTTTGCGCTTGGCCTGCCGACCCAGATAAGAATAGACCTTATGCTCTGCATTATCTCGAATGGTGCAGGTGTTGCAGAGTATCAGATTAGCGTCATCTGGGTTCTCGGACCATTGGTAGCCCATGTTTTCCAAAACCCCAGCCATCCGCTCAGAGTCAGCTTTGTTCATCTGACAGCCATAGGTGGTGATGTGGTATCGGCGCGAATCTAAGCTCATAAAGTTATGTAACGAGGTAAGAGGCTGGATGAGGTTAAAAGGGAGACCGTTCCTATGGTAATTCACTCAGGAAAAGGTTCGCTAAAGTCACTGTCTATAAACGGGTTGCCGTCCTAGGAATCCCCGAATAAAAACACCGATTGATCCCCAAATCATGTTATAAAAACAGAGGTTTAGTTGTGTAAAGTGCTTTTGAGAAATATTGATTTGTCTTGCGATTCATTCAACCCTCAAATGCCTTGCAATATAGCCTCTTATGGATAAAAAGCCCCCGTTAACCGTCCAAGCTTGAAGCATTACACCCTGCTTGGTCCCCTGCCATAGGGTGCTTGATCACGTATTTCAGCTCAGGAGATTCCTAATTCAGCTATGACTGCATCCCTTGTCAAGTCTGACCCTCAACTGCGGACACTCACCGATCCGGACATAACCCTTCAAGATGTTATCAAATCTCTGCCCAAGGAATGCTTTAAGCAAAATGCAGTAAAGGCTTGGACAGGAGCGATCATCAATGTGCTGATGGTGGCTCTAGGTTATGTCGCGATTGTTAATTCTCCTTGGTATTTGCTGCCTCTAGCCTGGATCTTCACGGGCACAGCGCTAACGGGTTTCTTTGTGATTGGTCATGATGCCGGGCATCGCTCTTTTGCTAAGAAGCGCTGGGTCAATGATGTAGTGGGTCATCTATTTATGATGCCGCTGATCTATCCTTTTCACTGCTGGCGGATTTTGCACAACTTCCACCATACCCATACCAATGAGCTGGATGTGGATAATGCCTGGCGGCCCTTTGATGGGGCTGAGTATGAAAGCCTTGATCCGGTGATTCGAACAGTTTATGAGCTGATTCGCGGTTATTTCTGGTGGGTGGGTTCCATTGTCCATTGGGCCAATCTCCACTTCAACTGGACCACCTTTGATGAGAAAGATAAGGGTGATGTCAAGCTTTCTATTGGCGTTGTGGTATTGTTCGCTGCGATCGCATTCCCGACTCTGATCTACTTCACTGGCATTTGGGGTTTCGTCAAGTTCTGGTTGATTCCTTGGATGGTCTACCACTTCTGGATGAGCACCTTCACCATCGTTCACCACACCGCCTCTGATATTCCGTTTCAACCCACAGAAGTCTGGAACGCTGCAGAAGCTCAGCTGGTCGGTTCAGTGCACTGCAAATATCCGGGTTGGGTTGAGTTTCTCTGCCACGATATCAATGTCCATATTCCTCACCACGTCTCTACCGCGATTCCTTCCTACAATTTACGCATGGCCCATCAAAGCCTGAAGGAAAATTGGGGTCAGTACGTGTATGAGCGCGAATTTAACTGGGCCTTGATGAAAGAAATTTCAGAAGAATGCCATCTCTATGATTCTGAAAAAGCCTATCGGTCTTTTAAGGAGCACCAGGCGGCTAGTTAAGAACCATTAGCAATGATCAACCTTAAAGGGGTCAATCTTTATCTCGTCGGTATGATGGGGTGTGGTAAATCGACAACAGGCCGGGCCTTAGCTCAACAACTGGGCTACGGCTTTGTTGATACGGATGACCTAATTACCCAACTGACAGGTCAAGCCATTACCGATATCTTTGCTGAATCGGGTGAAGCTCATTTTCGGCAAGTTGAATCTAAAGTCTTGTCCGAAGTGGCTGCTCACACCAAGCTGGTAGTGGCCACAGGCGGCGGGATTGTTCTGGATAAAAAGAACTGGAGCTTTTTGCAACATGGCCTTGTCATCTGGCTGGATGTAGAACCTGATCAGCTATGGCAGCGTCTTCAGACAGACCAGTCCCGGCCCTTGCTCCAAAAACCAAATCCCCAAGAAGTTCTAGAGGAATTACTGACCCAACGGCGACCTCTCTATCGGCAGGCAGATGCTCATATCGTGCTGAAGCCGGATCAGTCTGTGGAGTCAGTTTGTGAATCTGTCGTCCAAGAGATCACCAAAGTGCTGCGCCCCGAGGCTAGCCCTCAGGATTAAGCCGTCGCTGCCGTCGCCGCCGTCGCTCTGCTAGCTTTTGCTCTAGCTGTTGACGTTGGTCTGGAGTCAGGACTTTGCGAATCGCCATCATATTCTCAAACCGCAGGTTCAAGGTCTCCTGAGTCAATGCCTCTAAGGACTGAAATTGGGCACGCACATCCGCTTCAGGAGCTTCCCCGGCAATCATGGCTTTTAACTCGTTCCGAGTTTGTCGCAGTAACTGAGCCTTTGCTCGGGTTTGGGGACCATATTTTTGACGAATCGCGCGAATCTCTCGACGTTGTTGCCGTGAAAGCTGCAAGTCTCGGAAGAGTCCGGGCCGTCGTCTTTGTGGACGTTCAGGGACTTGAGCCACACTGGGTTGCGAGGTATTTCCCACCCATTGCCCCAGGGAACATACTCCAATCAGGGCGAAGCAAATAACAACTCCTTTAGTTATTCTTGACATGGTTTGGACCTCTTGCACATAACGGTTTGGGCTTCAGCAATAACGGATGTGGAAGGCGAATGCCCCCACCAATCCCAGGGATCCGTCAAAAAATCGGTGTCCTCGTCATTGAAGGGGTCAAAGGCGCCCGACCAGCTTTCGGCGACAAAGGCTTCCAACTCTCCATCGGGAGGAATAGGTTGTTTAGCTGTTTGCCAAAGTTGTGATCCGCCCCAGAATAGAGCGATGGTGGCTGCAATCGCCGTTGGAATCCCCCAACGGGCCATCTTCCATCCTCCTTGCTCCTCCGATACTTGAGCGGAGGAAGACTGGGTGACTTCATCTAATACGGCATGGAGAATCCTATCTTCCAAGTCTGGAGACGCGTCGGGTACATCTGGTTGATACCGCTGGAGAAAATTCACCAACGGAGCGTCATCCAGGAATGGATCTTGATGGGCATCAGATCCGTTCAGATCAGGATCGGGAGGGTGGTTCATAGGGAAATCCCTTCATGTTGCAAAAATTTTCGGAGGGCCGCTCTGGCGTGGTATAGACGAGACTTGACGGTGCCTACAGGAATCTCAAACATCTCGGCAATCTCTTGCTGGGGAAGATCTTGTAAGTCATGGAGCACAATCACACTGCGATGTTCAAAACTCAGTTGACCCATGCCACGTTTAATCAAATCCTGATGGTGAAGATGCTGCCAATTGGGCTCTGTGGACTGGCTGGGGAGTTGATGGGTCAGGGCTTGCCAGCGCGTCCGTTTTTGAGCTGCTGACCGCCGATAATCTGCGGCCACATTCCAAGTGATGCGATAGAGCCAAGTCGTAAATTTGGCCCGACCTTCCATTTTGGGTAATCCTTTCCAAACCCGAACAAACACATCCTGAACGAGGTCATCTAACACCTCCGGATCGCATAAAGACATGAGGGTGGACCGCACTCGGGCCTGATGTCGACGATACAAAACTCGAAAGCTTTGGGTGCTGCCCCGCAAACAGCCTTGAATTAAGGCATGGTCTGAATCGTCGGTTGACAGTTGTTCGGTACTCACCTTTACTTTGTTTTCAATAATTTATTACCGGCAGCTCTTCTCAATCCCTTAGACTGAAATCAGCAAGGATTGGTTCAATGACATCGAAAAAGCGCTGCAGGCTGACTGCCCCTTCAGGGTATCAAGGTAAGGGAGAAATTTGGTATGACGAGCCCTGATTTCTCAGATTCCCTGACTTGGCTGGAGCAGGCAAAAACGTATCTCCAACAGAATCAGTATATTGATGCCCTGAATTGTATTCATCAAGGTCTGGCTCTGACCCCTAGGAACGCAGATGCCTGGCTGCAATGTGGCAATGTCCTGCAGAAATTAGGGTTTTATGGGGAGGCAATCACGGCGAACCATAATGCTCAACGCCTCTTTGGCAGCCCAGAGGCCAAACTCAAAATGATTCCTTTGGAGTCTTTATTAGCCAAAGCTCAGGGAAAGCCAGAAGACCTGCTCACTTCAGTCAAAACAGAGGCCGTACCGCCTGCCACCGCTGACACCATCTCCGGTAAAGATTATGACTTTTGGCAAAAACGCGCCCTGGCTTGCACCAAAGCCAAAGATTTTGATGCGGCCTTAGCCGCCTATGATAAAGTCTTGGCCTTTAAGCCTAACCATGCCCAGGCTTGGTATCAACGGGGGCTGGTTTTATTCAATTTACAGCGATATGAGGATGCGATCGCAAGTTTTGATCAAGCCCTAGAGCACCAGCCCGATTTGTACCAAGCCTGGAATAACCGGGCCAGCATTTTAATTCAGCTGGGTAATTTCAAAGAAGCCATTCATAGCTATGAACAAGCCCTGCGCTGGACCGATAAGCAGTTATGGCAAGCTTGGGACGATCTGGGGATGGCGATGCTTCATCTTCAGGGGGCAGACGCTGGCATTGCGATTTGGAATCAAGGCATTGATGCCCTGTGGTGTGATGCCGATGATTATGCTCTAGGCTGCGGTAGCCTCCATCAGCGCAAAGGGGATTTTCAAGCTCAACAGGCTTGGCAAGATCCGTCGCCAACCAAAATGTGGAAAGCAGCCAAATTAAGCTATCTAAGAGCCCTAGATTTGCTGGATTTCCAAACCTTTCCTCAGCATCACTTAACCATCTGGCAATCTCTACTGCAAGTGCGGTTCCATTTGCAAGAAACGGCTGCCGTTCACTCCATGCTTCTTGAAGGTGCCATCAAGCTGCAAACCATCAAGCGGGATGTCAATCTATCCCCTGAGCAGGATCGACAGCTAGAAGAACAATTTGCTGGTTTTCAACAGATGCAGGTCGATTGGCTGGTCCAGCAGAATCAATTGAAAGACGCGATTCTCTGGGCAGAACGCTGCAAAGATCGCACCTTAGGATATTGGCAATCTGGTCCTGATTACGATCCAGTTCAGCATCAATATACGGACCTTACCCCCCTCCTCAATCCTCAGCGAGCCATTCTCTATTGGCATCTCAGTCCCGCCCACCTCTATACCTTTATTCTCAAATCCAACCAAGACCCTGTGCTGTTTTGTGCCCACTCCTTGGAATCAGAATCGGCTCACCCGACGGATCTAGATACTGCTCTGATCGATCAGCATTTTTGCCTGCAGTTGTGGCAAAAAAACTGGGATAAAGCCCAGCATCTTTCCCAAAAAAATTCTGATTCGATTTTAGGGCTGGGGGCTAACTTTTGGTTGAAAGGGCAAGGGGTTCAACTCCTCACCCAACTGAAAGAGATTTTAGCCATTGAGGCTTTATGTCAAAACGCCTTAACTGGTATTCACGAACTGATTCTTGTGCGACCTGAGCAATGGCGTCACCTACCGATGGCGGCCCTTTTCCCAGAGCAGATTAGCATTACGCTCCTCCCCAGTTTGCAAATTGGCCTCAATCTACTGACCGCAAAGTCTTCCCCTCAAGACCATCTATTAACCATTGTTCCGCCCCAAGGCTCTAATGAGGAGAAAGATAATAACCTCACAGAATTAGAGGCCCTGGCCATCGCTCGATCCTACCGACAGCATATTCAATTGGGAGGACTCCAGCTAACTCAGAAGACGGTCTTGGCGGCGCTCAAGGTCTCGGGAGGGAGTATTCATTTTACGGGGGTGACAGCTACAAATCGTTCAACGCTCCCTTTACCGGCTTGGGTTCTAGCCAATGGCCAGCAATTGACTCTAAAGGACTTATTTGCATTGGATTGGCAATCCTATGCAACGGTTTGCCTCTCGGGTGGTCCTCAAAACCTTAAACCGTTGCCAGGGTCTATTCCAGATCTAGAAACATGCCTGCTCTCATTAGGGGTGCAGCATGTGCTCAACAGCTTGTGGGAGGTCAATCACTGTTCCCGAATCATGCTGATGACCCAGGTCCATCATCTATTGCACCAAAACGGCAATCCTGTCCATGCCTTGCGGCAGGCTCAGCACTGGCTTCGCAACCTCACCTACCGACATGCGATTCAATGGTGGATTACCCTGGGCAACACATTAGAATTAGACAGCTCACAAAAAAACACCCTTGAACGAATTGAAGCCGAACTCCAGGCCGCAGCCCAGGAGGCAGGTCAAGATGTTTGTCCGTTTAGTCACCCTTGGTATTGGGTGGGGTTTACCATTTCTGGGAATTTCCCGGAAATGTTGGTATGGAATGAGGCCTAATCTTGAGTCTGATAGTGGTCAACAATACTTTGCGTTAAACCGTCTAAGGTATATTCCTCCGCTTCAATATCGACTCGTCCCAGCAGCTCTTGGCAGGTCAATGAAGTCTGAGGACCAATGGAGGCGACCTTGAGGGGAGTAAGCCATGCCTGGGGTTTACCCTCTCCAACCGCTTGCTGCAGAAGCTGATAAAAATAGCGAACCGTTTTAGAACTGGCAAAGGTGACGATATCAACGGTTTGAGTTTGCAAGGCCTGGAGGGCCTGGGGGGCAATGGTTGCTGGACATCGTGATTGATAGGCCGCTACCTCCACCACTGTTGCCCCTTTTTGGGTCAGTTGTTTGACCAAAACGTCTCGTCCACCACTTTCAACTCTGGGGAATAACAGGGTCTGCCCCGTCAGTGTTTCCCCTGGGAAATGCTCTACTAAAGCATCCGCAACAAAGTTAGGTGGGATATAGTCCGCCTTTAATCCTTGCTGTTCTAGAGTTTTGGCTGTTTTTCGACCGACCACTGCAATCTTGACGGAAGCGAGTGCTCGTGTGTCTAAACCCGCATGGAATAGGCGGTCTAGGAAGCGAGTAACGCCATTGGCAGACGTCAAGATCAGCCAGTCAAAGTGATCTAAAGATGCGATCGCATCATCTAACGCCTCCCAAGAGGACGGTGGGCCAATTTCTAAGGCCGGCATATCCACTACTGTCGCCCCCATCGATATGAGAGATTGACTAAAGGTCTTGGATTGGGCAACGGCTCGCGTCACCAAGATCGTTTTACCTGCTAACGGTAAAATCGACTGAAGAGAAGTAGCACCCATGGAACATTGTGCAGAATCACTTCTATGAGCATATTCACTGTTGGTCGGGAAAGAAAGCCCCAGGGTTGGTTGGAGATGAACGACTTTGCCCACCACGATCACACAAGGCGATAGTGACTCTCCTTGGGTTTGGGCCACAATCGTCCCTAACGTGCCAGTCCAAACTTGCTGCTGACGCCGACCTCCCCAACGAATAATGGCAATCGGATGTTGTTCGGGCTGGCCATTGTGTCTCAGGTGATGGACAATGTTCTCTAAATGGCGCGCCCCCATCAGAATCACCAAGGTATCGAGTTGGGCTAAAACAGACCAGTCCAGACGCTCTGGGGCATGGGCACTCAATACCGTAAAGTGCTGGCCCAATTGGGCATCAGTCAGGGGAATGCCAGCAAATAAAGGTGCTGCTAGGGCAGAAGAAATCCCCGGCAACACTTCAACCGCACAACCTGCTGCGTGTAAGGCGAGGACTTCAGACGTGGTGCGTCCAAACACAAAGGGATCACCACTTTTAAGGCGGACAACTTGATATCCCTGGCAACAATACGCCACTAACCGGCGATCAATATCTGTTTGGGGAGTGCTAGGACCCTTACCTCGCTTGCCCACTGGGATTTTTAAGCAAGTTTTCTTTACGAGGTTTAATAATTCAGGATTGATCAGGGCATCATAGAGGATGACGTCAGCCTGAGCAAGCAGGTTTTGTCCCATAACCGTAAGATAGTTATGTTCCCCAGGGCCAGCACCAATGATAAAAACCTTGCCCTGTGACTTAGGCGTTTGAGTTGTTGAATAGTTGTTTTCGCTCAAAACGATTGGATTTCAACTGCTTCGATCCTAGCTTGTATTGCTAGCAAGAGATGATTCTCCTGCGGCCACATGTTGGTTTGGTAAGCAACCTCTTCCATATCCTGAGCTGACAGTGCCGGGGAAAACTCAACCAGATCACTCACCAAATCGTAAGAATGACAGCTCTCTAGTAGTGAACAATAGTGCTTAAGACGATGGAGAAACGGATGCGAAAAACAATATTAGGGGTAACTTTGATCCTGTTATACTCTAGACGGCTAAGATATTAACTTTTTTAAAAGACTGAAACTTGAGTGATAGCAGGCTTGTGAGTTTCGCCTTATGCTCACCATTGCACTGGTCGAGGCACTGTTGAATGGCTCCCTTAAAGGCGGGGAAATCAGCATAATACTTTGAGTAGAGACATTCTTTGCGCACAAAGCGCCAGAGCCGCTCAATTAAATTCAAATGGGGTGAATAAGAGGGCAAGTAGACTAACTCAATATCGACGATCTCAGCAAAGTCTGTCACAAGCTGGCATTTTTGATATCGAGCATTGTCTAAAATCACGCTGATGGGTATGACAGGGTCGAGTAGAGCAAGCTTGGCTAGCAACAAACACATGCTATGAGAGTTGATGTAGGTGTGGTTGGTGATGCTGATGATATCTTTAGTGACGGCGTTGAGCGCCCCGAGAACATTGAATCGTTGACGACCGGAAGGAGAGGGGATGAAGATCCGACGGATGCACCAGAGAACCCCAGATAAGCCTGATGAACAAAATGAGCAGCATCTACAAAAAGACAAGACGCTCTTGGCGTTGAGCTCCCTCTAATAAGGGTTCAAGGCAAGTTTTTCGGAACTGCTCTTGCTCCTCAATTTTCTCGGGTAGACTCGACTTTCCCGGCACATACCCCACTTTTCGATAGCGACAACCGATGCGTTTGAGGAAAGCTTTGATCTGGGTTGGACTACGTTTAATGCCCGTCAATTGTTCAATGACTGCTTGAGCTTCTGCACTGGTGCGGGGCGGGTGTTGCTCAAAATAGGCTCTCACACTATCGCTATGAGCGTTGAGTGAACTGGGTTGACCTTTATATTCCAGGGTCTTCAGTCCTTCAATTCCTCCTTGTTGATACAAACGAAGGGTTTTGGCTAAGGTCGGACGGCTAATCTGACAAAGCTGGCAGATCTGGGCATGGGCAAGACCTTGACTCTTTAAGTAGAGGACTTCCATCCGTCGCTGCACCCGTGGGTGAGGATGATGATAGCGCTCGTAGTTGAGGTGTTGGATTTCCTCTGCGGTGAAATCAATTTTAATCATGCGAGTAGGAGAGTCGGTTGGGGGATACTCCCAGTGTGCCAAATCTCTCCGCTACAATGTTAAGCCACTAGTCGTCCGCAGTATATCCATAGGGATAGCAAGTTGTGGGGGAGCTGGGGGTGATGAGCCTGAAGCTGAACAGGCGTCCGAGACTCCCACTGAACAGTCTTTTCCCGATGCCTCACCAGAAATTCCTTCTCCCCCCGCGGCTAAGGTAGTCTTAACTCGCCCCACCAATCCTGATGAACGGTTACGGGTGGTGAAGAGTGGTCGTACCGATCCTTTCGCCGAGATTGTACCGGCTGTACCGAATACTTCCTCGCCTCGTACAACTCCCTCTCAGGGACAGCCCCCATCACCTGTGAATGTGCCAAAGGGGACTGCACCGAAAGCGACGGCGCCAACAGCGAGTTCTACATCAACTCCCTCCTCACCATCTACTAAACCAAGTACGACTCCTGACAAGATTGTCTTGCCTACCTTGCCCAAACCAGAGGTGGCTCAAGGGGTAAAAGTAACAGGGGTGATTAATTTGGGAGGTCGGCCTAAGGCCATTCTGAAGGCACCCGGCGAAAAATCAACCCGAACTGTGGGGGTTGGTGAACGCATCGCCAATGGCCAAGTTTTGGTGAAGTCAATTAACCTTAGTAATCCTGCAGCCCCAGTGGTTGTCCTTGAACAATCTGGCATGAAAGTTAGAGTCAGTGTGGGTCAAGAACCCATTGCCTTAGCATCTGCGGATAAGGATAAAGACAAGAAATAGGGTTTCGCTTAGAAAAATTTCCTGAGTAGGGACGCGTCATATTTTGCCCTCTCACTATAAAATGGCAAGACAGTAGAGCCGGATCAATCATCTTTGATGATTCTCAGAGCTAGCCCCTACTGTCTTTCTGTATTTGCGAGAGAAGCCCTTGTTGACTCCTTCCAACTTTTTGACGCATCTTGTATTGAAATCCCTCAACTATCTGGCTCAGAGATGGCGATGGCGAGGGACAAGGTATTATCTCAGTCTGTTCTGTTGTTGCCTGTTGTTGATTGTGGGTTGCCAGTCTCGCGATTCGGAACCTAGTCCAACCGCAACCGGGGCAGACACTCGCTTAGCGTTAGGCACAACGGGTAAAGTCAGAACTTTAGATCCAGCTGATGCCCTAGAACTCTTTTCGGGTAATCTCCTCTACAACATGGGAGATCGCCTATACGCTTACAAGAGCGGCACAACCGACCTGGTGCCGCAGTTGGCGACAGAGCTTCCTAAAATCAGTGAGGATGGTTTGGTCTACACCATTCCTTTGCGGACAGATGTTGTTTTCCATGACGACACCCCTTTTGACGCCAAGGCGATGGAGTTTTCTCTCAATCGCTTTATCCAGAATGGGGGACAGCCAGCGTTCTTGTTATCCGACGTGGTGGAGTTAGTCACTGCGAAGTCAGCTGCCGAGTTGGAGATCAAGCTGAAAAAACCGTTTGCCGCGTTTACAGACTTATTAGCCTTCTCGGGGTTAGTGGCTGTTTCTCCCAAAGCTTATGAAATTGGGCCTGGAAAGTTTAATCCTTCTACTTTTGTGGGAACGGGGCCTTACCAGCTGGTAGACAATCGCAGCGACTCTATCCGGTTAGACCGCTTTGACAAATATTGGGGAGACAAACCCACAAATCCAGGGATTGATATTCAAAGTTTTACCAGCAGTGCCAACTTGTTCAACGCCTTTCGCACCGGATCCGTGGATATTGCCTATCAGTCTTTGAATCCCGAACAAATTGAGCTATTAGCGAAAGCAGCTGATAAAGGAGACTGGCAGGCCATTACTGGACCCGGTAGTAACATTACCTATGTCAGCTTGAATCTTCGGGATGAAACCTTGAAGAAACCAGAGGTTCGCCAAGCATTGGCGCTGACGATTAATCGGCAACTGATCCAAAATCGAGTGTTTAATGGCCAGGTTGACCCGCTCTATAGCCTGGTCCCTAGTATTTTTGATGCGAGCAAGCCGGTATTTCAAAGTGATAGCGATGCTGACGTAGCTAAAGCTAAGGAGCTACTGACCCAAGCAGGGTACACCACAGAAAAGCCTCTAGAAGTGGAATTTTGGTATCGCTCTAATGTCCCCAGCGATGGCCCCGCAGCGACGACGATTAAAGCTCTTATTGAGAAAGAGCTGAAAGATTTAGCCAAGGTGGAACTCAAAAGCATCGAATCAGCAACGGCCTATAACAACTTGGATAAAGGCACCTACCCGATGTTTATGCTGGACTGGAGTGGAGACTACTATGATCCTGATACCTATATCCATCCTTTCTTAGACTGTTCGGAGGGGAATGTGGAGGAAGGTTGTAAAGAAGGTGCGACCGTTGGACAAGGGTCATTTTACTTCAGTGAAAAAATGAATCAGCTGATTGATCAACAGCGTCAGGAACAAGACCCTGACAAACGCCAGAAAACTTTTGAGGCGATTCAGGATCTGCTGGCTCAGGATGTTCCCTTTATTCCCTTATGGCAACGTAAGGAGTATGCCTTTGCCCGACCTGATATCCAAGGCGTGCGACTTGAGCCCACCCAAGCGATGCCTTTCGCATCCCTCAGTCGTTCCTCTACCTAGGACGTTATTATGTCGCGTTCCCGAGCCCTTCAATCCTATGTAGTGGCCCGCTTATTATTGGCTCCTTTGATGTTGTGGACCGTAACCACAGTTGTGTTTTTGCTACTCAGGGCCACACCGGGAGATCCGGTCGATGCCATTTTGGGGCCAAAAGCGCCAGCGGCTCAAAAACTAGCGTTGCGATCGCAACTGGGATTGGACCAGTCCCTGTGGAAGCAATATATCGACTACATGGGAGACTTGCTGCAATTTGATTTAGGAACCTCCCTGACCAGTCGGGGGCAAACGGTGTGGGATATTATTCAGCAGTTTTTTCCTGCCACCCTAGAACTTGCCTTTTGCAGCATGATTGTGGCCTTAATCATTGGAATTACGGCTGGGATCCTGTCGGCATCCAGGCCCGGGACTATTTTTGACCTGGGCGGCAGACTCTTTGGCATCATTACCTATGCATTACCCATGTTTTGGGTGGGGATGTTGCTGAAGCTCTTTTTTGCGGTGCAATTGGGCTGGTTCCCGGATGGCACTCGATTTCCGACGCGAGTGCTCCCCCCCCAGGGTCCCACCGGCTTATATTTAATCGATAGTATATTGGCGGGGGATATGCACGCCCTAGGATTAACCCTGTATCACTTGGCGTTACCGAGCTTAACCTTAGGACTGGTTCTCAGCGGCATCTTCGAAAGAATTGTCCGCGTAAATTTAAAGCAAACGTTACAAGCTGATTATGTAGAAGCTGCCCGGGCTCGGGGAATTCCAGAAAGACGAATTCTGGTAGTCCACGCTCTTCGCAATGCCCTAATTCCAGTCATTACCGTGTTGGGGCTAACGTTTGCCGCCATGTTAGGGGGAGCTGTGCTCACGGAGGTCACTTTCTCCTGGCCAGGACTGGGCAATCGTCTCTATGATGCCATTTCTCTAAGAGATTATTTAACGGTGCAAGGCATTATTGTCTTTGTCTCTGTCATCATCGTCATGGCCAGCATCGTGATCGATATCGTCAATGCCTATGTTGATCCAAGGATTCGCTATTAGTTAGGGTTACGGTTGGTTTTCGGTAATCCCTCTGTTGAGGCTCCCCCTTGACTAAATAGAAGAACTAAACTTAAGACAAAGCAAGGTTTGGGGCAGAGGATTGCCGATGACTGTCAGAATAATTCTGGTTGTCTAACTGATTATCGGGTCAGTCCTATTCACTACGGTCCGTCCCAAGATTGCGTTAATGTAAGCCCTCAGTGCGAAAGATGAATAAAAAACGTCCCATTTATAAAACCTTTTCCCGTCTACTCGTTGCGATCGCGCTCGTTGGTGTCCTAGTCTTCAGCAATGCCGATGCGGCCTTAGCAGCCCGCACGGGTGGTCGGATTAGCGGAGGGAGCTTCCGTCGTTCGGTACCGTCTCGCTCCTATCGCAGCAGCCCTTCCCGGGGCTATTCAGGTGGCTATTCTCGGGGCGGTTACGCTCGGGGTGGCTATGGCGGTGGATTTGGCTTTCCTTTTCTTATCCCCTTCTTTGGATTTGGCGGCGGTGGCTTATTTTCCATCCTGATCCTGATTGCCGTGGCTAACTTTTTGGTGTCTAGCTTCCGCAATATCGCTGGCGATGGAGAGGGCCTCAACTTAAGAGGCAACAGTTATGACCAAAACTCTGCCAACCCCTCTGTTACGGTCAACAAAATTCAAGTGGGTTTATTAGCCGAAGCTCGAGGTCTGAAAGCGGACCTCGACCGGATTGCCCAAACTGGCAATACTGGATCTAGCGCAGGTCTCGCGAAGGTTCTGCAAGAAACAAATTTAGCCCTGTTACGCCACCCTGAATATTGGGTTTATGCCAGTGCTGAATCTGAACAAACCCGCCTTGTCTCTGCCGAGGCTAAATTTAACCATTTAGCCTTAACCGAGCGCAGCAAGTTCCAAGCGGAAACCTTGTCGAATGTGAAACAGCAGATCCAAGACACCAATGGCACATTAACCAAGACAGCGGATGCCCTAACTCAAGCCCCTGGTGAATATATTGTCGTTACCCTAGTTGTAGCTGCTCAGGGTAAACAAAAGTTCCCAGATATTAAATCGGATCAGGATCTTCGCCAAGCCCTCAATCAAGTGGGGTCTGTGTCCAGTGACCAGCTCCTAGCCCTAGAAGTATTATGGACCCCCCAAGCGGAGTCCGACACCCTCAGTGCGGATGATTTAGTTGCGGCTTATCCCCACCTAAAAATGATTTAACCACGGGAATCTTCGACGGATACGGCACCTATATTTTTCATGGAGACGCTTCGATCTGCTCAAGAATGAGCTGAGCGAAGCGCTCTGTGCTATTGGGGACCGCTAAGCTATAGGCTTTAGCTGCCATCTCTTCTAAAACGTGGGGTTCCTGTATCCATTGGAGCACCGTCTGTTTTAGCTGTTCTTCCGTCAGCTCATCCTGACGATACATCTCGGCTGCCCCCGCTTTCACAAAGGCGGCGGCATTAAAGGCTTGATGGTCTTCTGCCGCATAAGGATAGGGGATCAGGAGGGCTGGCGTGGATGCGATCGCAAGTTCGCTTAAGGTCCCTGCACCCGCCCGACTAATGGCTAAATTAGCCCGCTGCAATAAACCAGCCATATTGTCGTAAAACGGCATGGACAGATAGTGGGGATGTTGAAAGGATTGCGCCTCAGGATCCTGAGTTCCCGTTAAATGGACGATCCAAGCCCCGATTTCTAACCAAGCAGGTGCACAGGCTCGCACCAATTTGTTAACGGAGACCGCCCCTTGACTACCACCCGCCACCACAATCAGCGTGGCCTCAGGCGGAATCGGTAAATCAAGTTCACAAGGGGTCAGAAACGCAGGACGGACAGGCGTGCCCACTACTACGGTTTTGTCCTTGGGCAGATAGGTTGTGGCATCTTCTAGCCCCAAACCCACCCCCGTGCAGATCGAACTGAGCCATCGGGTCACTTTCCCTGGAATAGCATTCGATTCATGAATCACGCGCGGTAGTCCTAGGGACCAGGCGGCCAAAATGGCAGGGGCAGCGATATAGCCTCCTGTGGTGAGCACACCCTTAAAGTGGCCGCGCTTCAAAAGCTGACGGGTTTGCCAAACTGCCACGGCTAATTTCCCTAGGAGAATGGGGGTCTTTGGGCCTATCCGAGTTTGGAGTCCTTCAATGGGGACCGTGCGTAATGGATATTTTTTGGGAACGAGCTGGGTTTCTAATCGATTGCTTACCCCTAGCCACTCCAGTTGAAACTGTTTAGCTTCGAGAACTTCTGCCACTGCCAACGCGGGAAATAAATGCCCGCCTGTCCCGCTAGCAGCGATTAGGAATCGCTTGGGCTGTTCTGTTATGGCAACCGATTCGGAATTGCTCACTGTTGCTATCCTTGTAGGTGGAAGTTGAAAATTCTAGCGTTTTCGCCTTCTATAGGAAAGTTAATCTAGAATTGAGATGCTACTTTCAGGGAAACGTGGCAAAGCGGACCACTCGCTGGTGATGCTGCCTCTCCTAATCAGCTCGGGGAACCCTATTTGAAAGAGTGACTTGGTTCTTGTCATTACATACCACCATTCCATGTACAACTCTATCCGCATTTTGCAATCCGTTGCTTCTCAGTCTGGCCGCCCGTTGAATAGGGGCCGCCATGCTATGGGTCAGTTGGGGGTTGGATTGTCTACGGCCTGCCTATGTGCTTTAGGAATGGGGGGCTGGCCTAAGCTGGCCTATGCTGAAAGTGTGGCTCCAGACACAGCTCAGGTGGATACGGATGCTCCACCTGCCTTGACAGAACAGCTCGCTCAAGTCGATATGGCAGCGAACCAAAAAGATCTGGCCAAACTGCTTGGCTTTTACAGTTCCAATTTTACGAGTGGCGATGGCCTAAATCGGAAAACTTTGAAGCAGGTGATTGCCACTTTTTGGGAAGAGTACCAAGATTTATCCTATAAAACTGAGTTAGTCACCTGGGAGAAAACCCCTCAAGGCTATAACGTTGAGACCAAAACGACCATCACCGGTACTCAAACCCTGGATCAAGGTCCTGTGAAATTACACTCCACCCTGCAGTCCCGTCAACATTGGGTCGGACAGCAGATTACCAAGCAAGAGATTCTAGCTGAACAAAGCAAGCTGACTTCAGGACGGAAACCGCCTAAAGTGCAGGTCAACCTTCCCCAGGAAGTGGGAGTTGGCGAAAAATTTGAATTTGATGTGATTGTGGATGAGCCTCTGGGGGATAACCCATTATTGGGCTTAGCCTTAGAAGAATCGATCACCATGGAAAACTATCTGAAGCAGCCCGAGCTTAAGCTAGAGCTGTTACCCGCTGGTGGTCTGTTTAAGGTAGGTACGGCAGGAAATAAACCCATGAGCGAGTGGATTTCTGCCATTTTGGTGCAAGATGGTGGCATGACGATTATCAGTCAGCGACTTAATGTCGTTCCGAAGAACAAATCGGCCGAACAGTCACGCAAGTAAAAAAGGGCGTTTATGGAACCAGAACGGCTTAGGGCTTCACTTGCCGCTACTTCTCCCCCAAACAGTGAATCAGAATCTGAACAGGAGTCGCCTCGGGTTGCCGAAGTTCAACTCCATATGGAAGCTGAAGATGGCAAGTTATTGCTCTACTTACCGGCTCCCAGTGAAACTACCCTGGAATGGGCAGACTTACTGAAAGAAGTGAAAAAGCAGTTGGAGGCTGGTGAGCGATTTTGGCCTCCAAACACCTTGGTGGAGCTGGTCACCGGCGATCGCCTCCTCGATCATCGGCAGTTGCAGCTCATTGTCAATGCATTAGGGGCCGCTAAGTTACATCTCACTCGCATTCACACTAAGCGTCGACAAACGGCGGTCGCCGCTGCAACCTCGGGCTATTCCATTGAACAGCAAGCTCATATCTTGCCTATGGCCCAGTCCACGATTGCTCAGTTCACGTTAGATAATGAGAAGAAGGATTCAGCTCCCCTTTATTTACAAACCACCCTACGCTCGGGAGCCGAAATTCGTCACCCCGGAACGGTGGTGATTATGGGAGATTTAAATCCTGGCAGCTCAATTGTTGCGGATGGTGACATTCTCGTTTGGGGACGTCTGCGGGGCATTACCCATGCAGGGGCGAGTGGCAATGAACAAAGTCAAATCATGGCTCTTCAGATGGAACCCACGCAATTGCGAATTGCAGATTGGGTGGCTCGAGCACCGGAATCTTCCCCGGATCAGTTTTATCCGGAGGTGGCCTATATTGCAAGTGATGGGATCCAGATTGCCCGGGCTGCTGACTTTAGCAAAAATATGATCCAACCCTAGCGAAATCACAAAATTGATATACACTATAAATCATTTGTTTGGCTGAGTTGACGAAAGTTGTAACGCTCTCTGTTATATGGGTCGAATTATAGTTATTACCTCTGGCAAAGGTGGGGTGGGTAAAACCACTTGTTCAGCCAATTTAGGAATGGCTTTAGCAAAGCTAAACCATTCGGTCGCGCTCATAGACGCTGACTTTGGATTGCGCAACCTTGATTTGTTGCTAGGTTTAGAAAACCGTGTCGTTTATACAGCTCTTGAGGTCTTGGCTGGGCAATGTCGCTTAGAGCAAGCCCTGGTTAAAGACAAGCGCCTCCATGATTTGGTGCTTCTACCGGCGGCCCAAAATCGCAACAAAGATGCCGTCACGCCAGAGCAGATGAAGCAGCTCGCTTATGCGTTGACGAAAAAATATGATTTTGTCTTGATCGACTGCCCAGCAGGGATTGAGATGGGGTTTCAGAATGCGATCGCAGCTGCAGACGAAGCCTTAATTGTGACGACTCCTGAAATTTCCGCCGTTCGAGATGCCGACCGAGTGGTGGGGTTACTTGAAGCGCACCATGTCAAAACCATCAATTTGATTGTGAATCGCATCCGACCCGCTATGGTGCAAGCCAATGACATGATGTCGGTCCAAGATGTCCAAGAAATTCTAGCGATTCCTCTCATCGGCATGATTCCCGATGATGAGCAGGTGATTGTGGCGACCAACCGTGGGGAACCCTTAGTACTATCAGAGAACTTTTCTCTTAGCGGTATGGCTCTGCAAAATATTGCTCAGCGGATTGAAGGAAAAGACATCGATTTCTTAGATCTCAATGCCCCCTACGATACGCTTTTCTCGCGGGTTAAACGTTTCTTTAAACGGTAATTCTTTGCATATCCTCATATCCTCCAGCACATCAGCCAAGCTACACGTCATACTGTAGCCATTACCTCTAACTGTGGACGTTCACGCTTACGTTGAAATTCTATGATTAGCGATTTTCTCGAACGGCTTTTTCTCGGCCAAGACATGACGACTAGTCGTGATGATGTCAAAAGTCGGCTCAAAATTGTCTTAGCCCATGATCGAGCTAACCTGCCGCCAGAGCTGATGGAATCGATGCGTCGAGAAATTTTGGAAGTGGTTTCTCGCTATGTGGAGATCGATACAGAGGGGCTCAATTTTAGTCTGGAATCTGATCAGCGGGCAACGGCCTTAATCGCCAATTTACCGATCCGTCGTATCAAATTTGAGCCCGATGCTCAAACTTCATTAGAATTAGAAGATACTCCTGAGCTTGGTGAACCCCCACTAGAGGCACCAGCACCAAGGCTATCAGATGCTGCATCGTCTTATGAGTCTCCCCCTAAGCCCGACATCGACTTGTCTTTGTAATTGAGGTTGAGGATTGAAAGTTGCATCACATAATGCGGTCCCACCTCTTCTGAATCCATCATCCATATCTTGCCTAACTTTTTCTTCTCCTACCAGTTGCTGAACTGAAACATTTTTGAAGGAAATGCTTGAAGCGGTAGGCTGAAACGCAATTATCTTTTATTTCCAAAAAATTAGAGACAAAGTACCCTAAGCTATACTCAGGCCCTTGCCCCAACATTTCGACTTCAGGGTGAATAGGGACGGTTTTACCTCTCTATAATTTGGACATAAACACTTTTGCGGTTGATGCTCATGGGATCTCCCAAACAGACGATAACTTCTTATAAAGGCAAATCGTTGCAGCATCTTCCCGGACGGTTAGGTCGTTCCATCCGCTGGTTATCTCCTGGACTAGCGATTAAACGGTGGTTATTTTTAAGCGCCATCGGTGTCCTCTTAACGAGTCTGGGATTAGCCATCCTAGTCCGTTTAACCCCCATTTTCTATGTTATTCAGTTTCTAGAATCTGCACTCCGGTTCTTTGCCCAAGTCTTACCCAGACAGATCAGTGGCCCTCTCGTAATCGTATTGGGCTTATTTTTAGTGTGGTGGGGGCAAACCCGGACATTGGGGTCCATTACGGAAGTCTTAATTCCAGATAGCCAAGAAGAGGTTGTGGATCGCCTTCTTGTCCATCGCCGCTTGAATCGAGGTCCCAAAATTGTGGTGGTTGGGGGCGGAACCGGCTTGTCTACGTTGCTTCGAGGCTTGAAGTCTTATAGCTCAAATATCACAGCCATCGTTACGGTGGCGGATGATGGTGGCTCGTCAGGACGCCTAAGACGTGAAATTGGGGGTCTGCCCCCAGGGGATCTGCGTAACTGCATTGCCGCTTTAGCCGACCAAGAAAAATTGATCACAGCGCTATTCCAATATCGGTTTAAAGCAGGAGATGGACTAGCTGGCCATAGCTTTGGCAACTTGTTCCTAACAGCCATGAGTGAGATTACCGATAGTTGGGAACAAGCCATTGCCGCCAGTTCCCAAGTGTTAGCCGTCCGGGGTCAGGTATTACCTGCCACCCTCAGCGACGTGAGCCTCTGGGCAGATTTAGAAGATGGTCGCTGTATTGAGGGAGAATCCAATATTACGGCTGCGGGAGGCAGAATTATTCGTGTGGGCTGCACACCAGAGCGTCCGCCTGCTTTGCCTAAAGCCATTCGAGCGATTATTGATGCCGATCTCATCATTCTCGGCCCTGGAAGTCTCTATACCAGCGTTGTCCCTAATCTACTGGTGCCAGAAATTGTTGAGGCGATTGCCCGTCGAACGGTGCCTCGGATCTATGTCTGCAATATTATGAGTCAGCCTGGAGAAACGGATGGCTACACCGTTGCCGATCACATTAAGGCCCTCGATGCGACCTGCGGTAAGCGAGTCTTTGATGCCGTGCTAGTGCAAAAAAAATTACCCTCTTCCATGGCCCTAGCTCGCTATATGCAAGAAAATGCCCATCCCATCGTGATAGACCGTGAAATGCTGATGCGGCTGGGGTGTCGGGTGATTCTGGCCAATGTTATGGATGAAGATCAAAATACCAAGTATGTTCGCCATAGTCCCGAGCGCTTGGCACGGGTTTTACTGCGATGGTATGGGCGAGTCAACCGGATGGAACACCCCACCCATGCATCAAGATAGAAAATTGTATGTTTCTATCTATTCAATTGGGGCCGTCATTCTTTACTATTATTTAATACTCTCGGTCAATGGCCGTCGTCCCGTCTGCCCTTCCTAACGAAAATTTATGACTCTTGGTTATCTTGCCCTGGTACTTCATGCTCATCTTCCCTTTGTTCGTCACCCTGAAAGTGATTTTGTCCTAGAGGAAGAGTGGCTATTTGAGGCGATTACTGAAACCTATATCCCTTTACTCCAGGTCTTCTCAGGATTAAAGCGAGATGGGATTGATTTCAAAATCACCATGAGCATGACCCCTCCTTTGGTGTCTATGCTGCAAGATCCCCTTCTCCAAGATCGATACGATGAACATCTCGCCAAATTAGAAGAACTGGCCACCCTAGAGGTTGAGCGAAATGTTCACAATAGCCATATCCGCTATTTGGCCGAGCACTATGTCAATGAATTTCATACAGTGCGAGAGGTATGGGAGAACTACAATCGCGATGTAGTGTCAGCCTTTAAACAGTTTCAAGACACGAATAACCTAGAAATTATTACCTGCGGGGCCACCCACGGTTATTTACCGTTGATGAAAATGTATCCTCAGGCGGTTTGGGCTCAACTACAGGTCGCTTGCGAGCATTACGAAGAGACGTTTGGACGCCCCCCTAAGGGGATTTGGCTACCGGAATGCGCTTATTTCGAAGGGCTGGAGCGAATGCTAGCCGATGCCGGGCTGCGCTACTTCCTGATGGATGGTCATGGCTTACTCTATGCCAGACCTCGCCCCCGCTTTGGCACCTATGCACCTATTTTTACAGAAACAGGGGTGGCTGCTTTTGGCCGTGATCATGAATCCTCCCAGCAAGTGTGGTCCTCCGAAGTGGGTTATCCGGGAGCGCCTGAATATCGAGAGTTTTATAAAGATCTTGGCTGGGAAGCAGAGTACGAATATATCAAGCCCTACATTATGCCCAATGGCCAGCGCAAAAATGTCGGGATAAAGTATCACAAAATTACGGGCCGCGGTGGGGGCCTATCCGATAAGGCGCTTTATGATCCCTATTGGGCGCGGGAAAAAGCGGCAGAACATGCTCATAACTTTATGTTTAACCGGGAGCAGCAAATCAGAAATTTGCATGGGATGATGCAGCGCCCACCCATTGTGGTTTCCCCCTACGATGCCGAACTCTATGGTCACTGGTGGTATGAGGGGCCTTGGTTTATTGACTATCTATTCCGAAAGTCCTGGCATGATCAACAGACCTATGAAATGACTCACTTGGCGGATTACTTAAAAGCGCAGCCAAATCAACAAGTCTGTCGTCCCTCCCAGTCCAGTTGGGGTTATAAGGGATTTCATGAGTACTGGCTCAATGAGACCAATGCCTGGATTTATCCCCATCTCCATAAGGCTGCCGAACGGATGATTGAATTGGCTAAGTTGGAGCCTGAAGATGATCTGCAATGGCGAGCCTTAAATCAAGCGGCCCGAGAGCTTTTGTTGGCTCAGTCTTCTGACTGGGCATTTATCATGCGGACTGGAACTATGGTTCCCTATGCGGTCCGCCGGACTCGGTCCCATTTGGCCCGATTCCAACATCTCTACCATGAAATTAAAAAGCAACAGGTAGATAGTGGATGGCTGGAGAAAGTAGAAGTCATGGATAACATCTTTCCCAACATTAACTATCGAGTCTATCGCCCCCTCTAGAATTCTCGATTGGTAAAAATAATGGTGGAGATGGCTAGGAGTAAGGTGATATACACGATGCCATAGACCGCGTTCATGGCCATTTGTGAAGGCGGAATGGTGATGATATGAACTGCCTGATTTTTTAGGTCTAAGCGTGATAAATCAGGAAAAATAAGGTAAATCACCTTGGCAATCTGCTGTACACTTTCAGATTTAATCGATTCGCTGAGCTTAAGCAGGTTTTGGCTGAAGTGACCCATGAAATATACGGCAAAAGTAAGAACAGTCCCCATTAAAGAACTTGTAAATGCACCGAACAGAATGGAAACGGCTGCAATCAAAGCCATCTCCAAAATCAAGAAGCTACTGCTCAGGAGAATATTATTGAATTCGAAAGCAAACTGCTGCCAGCTGAGTACACTCACTAAAATCGCCGTCATAATGGCAATTAAAAGAGTCAACACCCCTGACAACCCGATATGCTTCCCGAGAACAAATTCAGTGCGACTGAGGGGTTTAGCCAGCAAAATTAATGCAGTTCGCTTTTCGACTTCTTTGTTAATTAATCCACCGCCTTCAAATGCGGCCACGGCTAGGGCCAATAGACTAATGCTGGCCAGTCCTACATCAATGCTGATTTTTGCCTCGGTGCCAGCAGAGACCTCACCTAGGAATAAAATCACTAAAACCAGGCCAATGGCATATAGCGCAGCTAGATAGAGAACGCGATCGCGGAAAATATCTCGAAATACATTGGATGCAATCACTGCAATTCGTTGAGGATTCATCGTTAGGCACTTAACTCTTCCAACCTACTTCTCATAGTACCCAGCTGATTGGAGGAAATATTCGCTGAATTTAATTCATCTCTGAAGGCATCAATCTCTTGATGGAGTAATACTGCCTCTTGGAGATGGGATAGCATGCCCGTGAACCTCACGCACCTGTAAAAAAGCAATCATGAAATATCTGTTTTCAAGAGATCTGACGGACTGTGGCACTGGTCTGTTAGCAGGATCTAGCTATAATGCTTCCGACGCAACCTAATGTAGATCAATGGAATGCCCATATTGTCTAAGCGAGAAGATCCTAAAGCGCGGCTTTGATAGCCTGCAAGATGGGACATTAGTCCAGCGATATCAGTGTAAGGATTGCAATCGGCGTTTCAACGAACGCACGGGTACCCCAATGGCTCGCTTACGCACCGCTAGTTCAGTAGTGAGCTATGCCATCAAAGCTCGCACCGAAGGGATGGGTATTCGTGCTGCAGGTCGAACTTTCGGTAAATCTCATACCACCATTATGCGTTGGGAAAAACGCCTAGCAGACCAAGCACAGAACTGGTCACCTCCCGCACCAGCAGCCTCTGATGTGACGGTAGAAGGGGATGAAGTTTACACGCGTGTAGGCAAAAATCTTCCCCCCAGCCAATCCCAGGGCTGGACCATCCATTTCCTTGAACGCGAAAGCCGCTATTGGTTGACAGCACAAGCTGGCCTCAAGGATGCACAACTTTTTGCAAATGGCGTTTACTCAGCTTGGGAGTGGGTCAAAGCCTGTGATGGGATTCGATGGTTTACCGATGGTGAGAGGCGTTATGGACAAGAACTTTGGAAGCTCGCCAATGTCTATCTCAATGGTGAGGAGTGTCATCCTGACTATGGGCATCGCAAGGTTTGGCGAGAGGGGTTAGAAGTCGCGATGAAAGTTAAAGGGTCTCAGGGGAATCGGCGAGTAGAGTGGGTGAAAGCAGAGCATCCCTTTACCGCTATCAGTCTAGGGTCTGAGGTCCATGCCAATCATAATGAGGCTCACAATGCTGCCTTGAGGAGACGATGTAGTGCTTATCGAAGACGGCAGAATCTCTACGCTAAGAAGCGGTCGGGGTTACAGCGAGTGCTAGATGTACAACGCCTGATTCATAACTGGGTTAGACCCCATTGGGGGCTCAGTAAGCAGACCACACCAGCAATGGAGATGGGATTTTGTTCTCGTCCGTTGAGCACACTAGAACTCCTCACCAATAAAGGGTTTAGGTATGTGCCCT
Organism: Acaryochloris sp. CCMEE 5410; assembly: GCF_000238775.2. Classification (NCBI taxonomy): domain Bacteria; kingdom Bacillati; phylum Cyanobacteriota; class Cyanophyceae; order Acaryochloridales; family Acaryochloridaceae; genus Acaryochloris; species Acaryochloris sp. CCMEE 5410. The sequence continues at coordinate 1,834,112 of NZ_AFEJ02000001.1, forward strand.
GTTAGTAGACCAGTGCCCGGACTGTCAGGCATCTGTTTCGTAAAGACCTGAGTCCCATGAGACAGCACCTTTATTTTTTGGTCGCTGATGCAGCCCCTCTTTGTTGGAGCCACCCTGCTAATATCGCCACACAAAACGCGCCGAGGATCGAGAGACCGGCATATAAATATCCAGTTCCTTTGTCAAATAAAGTTGCGCCTATGGCAACGATAGGTCCGCCTCGGACAAAGGAAGCAATGAGTAATCCGGGCAAAAACATTTTCCATTTGGTGGTTGTCAATCCCACGCTATAGCTCACAAAATCAAACGCACCCGTCATCAGTGCACCGGCTAACAAGAAAAAGGTTTTTTCTAAATGTTTGGCACTCAACTCATCTACTCGACCCATAAAATTCTTACCCACTAGTTTCTCGACCAAATTTCGGCCGAATCGCCTAGCGAGATAAAACGCAATGCTACAGGAACAGAGGTCAGAAATAACAATTGTCCCTAACGCAGTGGGGTAATCCAGTATTCTTCCTGCGAGTAAGGCCTGAGGTACACCTGGGATGATAGGAATCACAACGCTGATCAAGCGAAGGGCAAAGATTCCCAAAGGTGCCCAAGGTCCCAGTTGCTCAACGTAAAGTTCAATTTGGGATTTTAGGGGTTCTTCATCTAGCTTTCTGATCAGCCAGATAGAAACGGCCAAGATGCCAACAGCTAACCCAAATAGACTAATTTTGCTGAGCTTCTTATTCATGAAATGTTAATACAGTGTCTTTTAAGAGGCTTAAACGATGGCATTTAAGCTTTGATTAATATTAAGTGTATGCAACTTTCGGACAAAATACTGGGCAGGTTGTTTGGCGACTTAGACGATAACTTTTGGTCGGAAGATGTTGAAGCGGTTCTTAGGTCCAAACTGGCTCATTTTAGAGCGCTTAATGTGGCCCATTTTTTATGTCAGCCACGATTACAGAGCTTTTTCGGTAACCGACACAACCATTATGATGACCAATACCGATATCCTGAGGTAATGGTTAGGTCCAGTAGGCGAGCATTATTGCCCATGGCTATCTCAAAACGATAACAATTATCTAAATCTATGCGCATTAATTGAGGGCATCTCTAGGGGTGAGCCGTTTGACTGCAAAAATGCTTCTAGCATTGCCCCCTGCCTAAGATGCATCATGAAGGCCCTTTCAGAGGGCCTTCATTCGAGCTTTGCGCCACAAACCATCTAAGGAAAGTCTATCTAAGCCAATTCCCTATAATTTTAGCGATAGAGCTTGGAAGATTAAATCTGTAACACTGTTAGGCCAGAGTCTCTGGACAATAACCTAAACCTTGAATAAACTGCTGGCGGAATGCCTCAATTTCAGTCATGTCAGGCGTGCCGTGGGCAATGACTGCAACTTGGTATTGGCTCATCACCTCGACCGGAGATTGACCGGCTTCCAATGCTTGAAGTACGGTGCTGACCCGGGTATCTACTTGGTAAGGGATGCCCAGTTCGCCTAGAAAGGCGCGGAAATTGTCTAAATCTTGTTGTGTCCAGCCCGGTGCCGTTTTGATGCGTAACACCCAACCATTGAGTTGGTGAACAACGGTCATAAACTCGACGGGTAAGTCCGTTGATCGGCGGAGATGCTGAACAACGCGTAAAACTAAACTTGCTGTTCCTAGATAATATAGGTAATCCATAATTGTGCCTACCTCGGCACTAACCCCAGCGTTTTTGCGGTGAGCAGGGATACCTGCCTATACTTATTGTCACGATCAGCTCTGCTTATGGGTAGAGCAGAATCCCCATAATAATTAGGGGGTTATACCCAACCTGGTTGACCATTGCCGTCAGGGCAATCTATTCACCGTCAGTAAAAAAGAAAGCATGCTGGGCTCCACTCCCGAGTTAGATCAAACCCTCCAAGCCTATGATTATCTGCTGCCAGAGACCTTCATTGCGCAAACCCCTTTGGTGCCTAGAGATCGGTCGCGGCTATTGGTGGTTCAAAAACAAGCGCATCAACATAAAATCTTTCGGGATTTGGTCGTACTATTGCAACCAGGCGATTTGCTGGTTTTTAATGATACCCGGGTTATTCCAGCCCGCCTCCTGGGTCGCAAAGTGAATTCTGAGCTGGCTCAGCCAGTTGAGGTCTTTTTACTGGAACCTCGACAGTCGAATACTTGGCTGGCTCTAGTCCGACCAGGACGGCGGTTAAAGCCGGGGGCTCAGATCGAGTTTGGTTCCCCAGAGCGCCCCTTATTGCGAGCAGAGGTTCTGGCTACCGATGTAGACACAAGGGGGCGAATTATTCAGTTTGAGCCTCTGGTTGAAGAGCCGTTTGAGGATCTTCTGGAACAACTGGGTGAAGTCCCCTTACCTCCCTATATTCAAGAGTCTGCTGCCCAGCCTGAACAATACCAAACGGTCTATGCTCAACATCCCGGAGCCGTTGCTGCCCCTACGGCTGGGTTGCATTTTACCCCTGAGTTACTCGCCCGTCTCCAATCTGAAGGTATTCATCAGGCGCGTCTGACGCTGCATGTGGGGATTGGTACGTTTCGGCCTGTGGAAACGGATGATATTTTGCAGCACAATATGCACTCGGAATGGGTAGATTTGCCTGCGGCGACGGTGGACGCGATTCGGGCAACCAAAGCCAGTGGGGGGCGCGTGATTGCGGTGGGAACGACGGTGACGAGGGCTCTGGAGGGCGCTTGTCAGAATGGCCCGCTGGTTCCTTGGCAGGGGCGTACCAATTTATTTATCTATCCGGGTTACCAATGGCGAGTGGTGGATGGTTTGATCACCAATTTCCATTTGCCGAAATCGAGCTTGCTGATGTTGGTGAGTGCGCTAGTGGGACGGAAGCGGTTATTGGCCTTGTATGAGGATGCGATCGCACAACAATACCGCTTCTATTCCTTCGGTGACGCCATGCTGATTTTGCCGGAGGCTGTGATTGCAGAACGGTCTCCAGACCCCGTTTTTTGAATCCGTCCGATTAGCGGTAGACTTCGACCTTGGTTTGCTGGAAGATTTGAGCGTAGAACTTTTCCAATTGACCTAGGTTTCGATCTAGGCAATATCGTTCTAGCACGCGCTGGCGACCTTTTTGGCCCAAGAGTTTCACCATTTCGGGATGCTCTGCGAGAACGGGTAATAAGGTCCGAAGTTCGCCCCTGGTCCGTTGAGGATTGAGAACAATGCCTGCCCCGCCCGCTAGGACTTCTCCATCAGCTCCTGCATCGGTGGCTAAACAAGCCACACCGCAGGACATGGCTTCTAGTAGAGAGAGGGATAGACCTTCGACAAAAGACGGCAGGATGAAAACATCTGCCCCCCGCAAAATTTCTATTCGACGATGCTCATCATAAATCGCCCCTAACCACAGTACGTTTTGTTCGGGGCCGTAATTGGTCATATGGGCATTGAGTAGTGGACCATCCCCCACCATCACTAGCTTGGAGTGGACGGGCATTTGTCTCTGTACCTGTTTCCAAGCTTTCAGCAAGGACTCGACGTTTTTCTCGATGGCAATCCGACCTTGATAGACGAAAATCCGTTCGGTTTGGAGTTCCGCTTTGAAGGTCGAAGGACCTGGGGAATACTTGTCGGTATCTACACCGTTGGGGATAATCACAATTTTGGCTTCCGGCACCCCTAAGCGCATCAGCAAGTCCCGCTGGGCCTGGGAAAAGATAATCACCGCATCATAATTCGCCAGAGAAGGGGCATAAAGCTGGTACATGAAGTGTTGGGTACCAGAGGATAAATTGCGATGCTTATGGCTAAAAGGGGGGTGGAAGGTTGCCACGAGGGGAACCTGTAATTCCTGACAAATTTCCGGCAAGACAAAATCCAAGGGCGAGAGGGTGAGGGACGCATGGACCAGATCAGGTTTCAGATTCCGCAAAGACTCGGCTAAGACCTTGCTCGATTTCAGAGTAGGTATCGTATAAACCTGGGATTTGTACAGGAAGGGGAGCGGAACCTCTTGGCATTCCAGAGGAACCGGTGGCTCGTGAATGGGCAACGGCTTACCGGTTTCTTCATCAAACGCATCTTGGGCAAAATGCAGAAAGCTGACCTGATAGCCACGATCTAGCAGGGCATTCGTAATTTCGCGGCTGTAGGTGACGTTGCCACAGGGCGGGGATTTTTTGCCAATCCAAGCGATGTGCATATGGACTAGGGAGACGACAGTCGTGAGGGGTTTGCATCATCTGATACAGATGAGCTGGTATCGGCAATATACCAGGATAAGAGCCCCCCGATCACAACAATCCCAGCAAGCCCTAGTAAAACCGTCTGTAATCCGAAGAAGGTTTCCGCCAATCCGGCTAGGGCTAGCGGCAGACTTAAGGCGATATTGCTAGCATTATTCTGCAGGCCAAAAACCTTACCCCGCATCTCTTCTGGTGTTTTCTCTTGAATGGTCGTTTGCATGGGAACGCCAATCAAAGCTGCGGCGGCCCCTAAGCCCACCATAAGCACCAAAGAAATCCAGAGGGATTGAGTACTAAAGGCTAAGCCGCTTAACATGACCGCCATACCCATAGACCCATAAAAACTGAGACGATGGCGGGGTAGATTCTGACCAATGGAACCCAGAATGGTCGCGCTAATCGCCATACCAATCCCACCAGTAGCCAACAAGAACCCAAACTGGGAAGTTTTAATGCCGGGCAGTACCTCGGCTAACCGCACCACTAAAACAGCAAGGGCGGCAAACACGGAGAATAAAATAACCAGCTGAATGAGGGCCGTGCGCACCCGTCGATGTTCGTTGAGATATTGCAGACCTTCTTTGATATCTTCCCAGACATGGCTATCGCCCGTGGAGCGATTAGCCGAAGTTTCTCCTGTTCTCAGAAAGAGGAGTAGCAGACCTGCGATCGCATAGCTGCCGCCAACAACCAATTCCCGTCCTGCCTCCCACCCTAGCTGGGAGAAATAGCCCCCAACAATTTCCAGTAGCGGTTCTCCTGCCGCAAACCCGCCAATCAGCGCCAGCAGCATGGTCAAGGTATAAAGGGAGTTGGCGCTTAACAGATGGGGCTTCTCTACAATTAAAGGAATCGTAGACTGCTCAGCAGGGGCAAAGAACTGGGTGAAGGTAGACACCAAAAACGTCACCCCGAGTAGCACCCAAAATCCCAACGGAATCTGAAACCAGCCGGGTCGTTGACCACAGAGCCATAGTAAAGGTGGAAGGCTCAGCACCAAGGCCCCCCGCAGGCCATTGGTGAGGACTAAAACCCACTTTTTGGACCACCGATCCACATAGACTCCGGCAATGGAGCCAAATAGCACCGCCGGAATAGTGAAGGCAATCATGATCGATGAAACCCAGACGCTGACAGATTGATCCGGGGCCTTAAATTGACTGGTGATTAGGGCAATAATCAGCACCAAATACACCTTGTCGGCCATTTGGGAGAAGACTTGCCCCAACCACATCAGCATAAAATTCTGATTGCGGAGGACAGGCCAATAGCCTTGTTCTACGGGTTCTTCAAGGACCGGAGCTACGGCAGGTTCAGGCAGAGGCGCCGCCGAGGTGACTGGAGATTTTGCGGATGAGGATGGACCCGCAGTATTGGATGAACTGGGTTTACCCGCCGAGCGGGGAGAAGAGGTCAGGTTGCGTTTGGGGTCATGTACTTGGGTCATGAAAGCACGGAAGTGAGGTCGGGCAGGGGGGTAAAACAGGTGTCAATCAGGGCAGCGGATCGAATCGGCCGATCAAAATAGGCTTCGGCATAGTGACGGAGAGCAGACTCCACCCCTTGCCAGATCACCAGCGGATAGGTTGCGATTAAAGGCAATGGTAAGGGGGAAGCAGGCTGAATCTCCGCAGGGTTGAGATCTTGCAGTAATGCGAGTTCCTGGGCAGATAATTTGCCTTGCACCCGATAATCTGCCCCCAAGGGATAGGCAGATGCTTGTTCTGCTGCCTGCTGAATCGCGGTACGAGGTCGAGGTGGGCCCGTGATTGTCACCGTACCCCCTGCCCCCGCACTGAAACCCACACGCCAGGTTGGGTTGCTGGTGGGCGGGTTCAAAGGCTGGTGGGTGGCGCAACAGGTATGAACCTGGGGGGCAATGCCTGCCCAGGCCAATAATTTCAAGGTACCGTGGATTAAACAACAAGGGACTTGGGCCGGGGTCGCGTTTTGAAGTTGAGTGAGCTGTTGGCAAAATAAATCCCACAGCTCTATTTGGGGCTGACCACTTAGGGCTTGATAAAGGGTCAGTTCTGCGAGATATTGGCTGGTGGTTAACTTCGCTAAGTTTTGACTTAAACCGGGATAGGATTCTAAGGTTTCGGCCTGGGCAATTTTATCCAGGGACCGACCCTGTACTAGCATCAAGTCATTCACCACAAACAGAGCACTACGGCCGCCTAACTTGGACTTTGGCTTCCGGCATCCAGGGGCAACAGCTCTGACCAACCCCTGCTCGCGGGTCAAGATTGTCAGCAGGCGATCGGCCTCTCCGAAGGGCATACTTTTGAGATTAATTCCTGTCGCTTTGTAGGTTCGACTCATCGGGGTCTACCTGGATCGAGAAAACCGAGTTGGGGGAAGCAGGATAGCGTGGACACCCGCTTGCCTTGATCCAAACATCTTGAGGTGGATATTTCGAGAACGGAACTATCCAGGGCCTGATGGCTCAGGTGATTCAATCTCAGCTGTAGCCATCCGTACAAGATCAACCCCTCGGGAGGTTCCCAAACGGTTGGCTCCTGCCGCGATCAGTGCAAGGGCCTGCTCGAGGGTCCGAATTCCACCCGAAGCTTTAATGCCCACGCGATCGCGTGCGACCTTTGATAATAATTTTATATCAGCAGGGGTGGCTCCGCCGTGCCATCCCGTACTTGTTTTGAGAAAGGCGACCCCTGCATCCAGACTCACTTCTGCCCCTAACCGTTTTTCGGCATCTGTGAGGAGGGTCGTTTCTAAAATTGCTTTGACGGTTTGGCCTGTGGTTGCACAGATATTGGCGAGTTCTTGGTGGACGGCATCGACTTTTCCTGACTTCAACCAACCGATATTAATCACCACATCTAGCTCGGTTGCCCCTTGATCGACAGCATCTTGAGCTTCATAGAGTTTGACGGCAGACGTGGTGGCCCCACTGGGGAAACCGATGACAGTACAAACTTTGGGGGAATATTGCTGGAGACGGTTGACGGCGGTTTTGATATGGGTGGGGTAAACACAAACCGCCGGAAATTCAAATCGAATCGCTTGGTCGCAGAGGGTTGCGATCGCATCCTCCGTTGCCAAGGGATCGAGAAGGGTGTGATCGATATAACGAGTGATATCAATATCTGCCACCGTTAGGGTCACACTGCACCTCAAATGCCCATTGTACGTGGAAAAACCTGATTAGCTTTCCTAGTCCAATGTATCAAGAATATGGATGGCATGGGCTTTTAAAAACCCGTTATTTTAGCGCTGGGGTTAGAGGCGCTTAAGCGTATGGCCTTTAGCTTGTAAAAGTTCTAAAACGCTGTCCTTGCCGACTAAATGGCCCGCACCCACCACAATCAGATAGTCATCCTCTTTTTGCAAAAGGGGTTCAATAGTGGTCATCCATTTGCGATTGCGAGCCCCAAATATTTGGTCTTCCAACTCAGGATAGTCTTTAAAACTTTTCAGCAATAAATTCTTCAAAGTTTGATCATCGCCGGATTTCCAGGCTGATACCATCTCCTGAAATGATGTTTCTAGGGTGTCTAATTCATCAATCGTTTGGCGAATATATTGCTCTTGATCACCTTGGGAAAAACTATCAAATAGATTGAATTGATCTTCAATGGTTTCTAGCGCGAGGGTCTCTTTGCCGTCTTTAGTCGCTTTCTTGAAAAAATACTGATCCACACCATTCTCAGGATTGAACTCTAAGCGCTGAAGTTTTAGGGTGATCAGGGTTAGAGAAAAGAACCAAGGCTTGAAACTGGAAAAAGCCTCAATCGGTAAACCAATTTCTGATGCGGTGTTTTTTGCCAACTGGTAGGTTTCTGGCGTTAGTCGTTCTTTAAGAGTTTTGCCGTCTTGAGCCGTCGCTTTCTCCAAGACGAGGGATTGAGTTTTACTCGATTCGAGTTCCCCCATATCGACTTCAAAGACTAACTTTTCAGCATCCTCATAGGCATCATTGATCTGTTGCGCCAATGGATAGTCTGATTCTTTTAGCAGATGAATGGAACCTAAGAGATAAACGGTATTCTGGGGTGATTTGACTTGCCAAAGAAAGGTTTGTTGGGGTTGAGGAGCTTGAGAAGCCTGGGGGGATGGGGTAGGAGAAGGGCGGGTTGGTTTATCACCGCAAGCGCTGACCAAAGTCAATAGGATAACGACCGCAATCCGGGAGACATTTTTTCGGATGACGCCATGAAATGTATGCATTGATTTCCCCACAACAATTAAGACGAACTGAGCCTATGAGCATCAGTCTTTAGTCTTTAGTATTTAGCAACGTTCAATCTAGCACCTCAAAAGAAGGAAAGCCGTAAACCCATCAATCGGCTATTCCTGCAGTTGCAAAAAGCAAGATGACTGATGTCCAAGAATTGTGAGCCAGGTTGTTAAGCGGAGCCTAGCTAGGGATCGATTGTTGCCGCCATGGCAAATATCGCGAGTTTAAGGCTGACTCAGCCTTATCCTGCTGTGTTGAGGGTATTTTAGGGCAGCAAAAGGAATGTTACGCCTCTGCGGAACTATTGCCTTTTAATACAAGGTTTTGAAGCTTTTGCGGTGTACGATAGACATGCACCGCTTAAGATTTATTTTAGGTGATGGCGTCACCAAAGTGGTGCATTGGTTTATCGCATAAGCAGCCAATACCCCAGTTGAATGATGAGTGAGCATTAAGAATGGATTATGAAAGCATGAAAGGGTTAGCCGGAGAGGTTGAACCCAAGTTAATGGCTATATTGGCTGAATTTAATCAGACTTTGAAAAAGTATGGTGTTTCAAACGCCAGGGTGGTTGAATTTACCCTCAGTGATCAAGAGATGCCGGAAATGGAAGGTCTGTCCTGCAACTTTTCCTGTTGGGTGTCCCCTAGCAATTTGACCTGTGGTATCAAATGCGAATTTGAAGCCTCTGGCACCACTGGAGCGAAACCTGCAGCCATCGCTACACCGACGGCTAAAAAAGCGGAAAAGGCTAAGCCTGTAGCGGCAGCAGCGGCAGCTCCCACTAAATCTGCTGCACCTGCAGCGAAAAAAGCCAAGAAAAAGTCGGATGTTCCGATTAATATCTACCGTCCCAATAAACCCTTTGTGGGCAAGTGTGTGTCCAATGAAGAGCTGGTGGGACCTGGTGGTATTGGTACCTGTCGACATCTGATTTTCGATATCTCTGCTGGTGATTTGAAATATGTCGAAGGCCAGAGTATCGGCATCATTGCTGACGGCACGGATGATAAAGGCAAACCCCACAAGATTCGCCTTTATTCCATTGCATCAGCCCACCGTGGTGATTATCTAGATGATAAAACCGTCTCTCTCTGTGTCCGCCAATTAGAGTATCCTGACCCAGATACGGGTAAAACGGTATATGGGGTTTGCTCCAGCTTCCTGTGTAACCTCAAACCTGGAGATGATGTCAAAATCACGGGACCTGTGGGTAAAGAGATGCTTTTACCGGATGATCCCAACGCCAACATCATTATGCTGGGGACCGGGACTGGAATTGCCCCCTTCCGCTCCTTCCTCTGGCACTTGTTCAAAGAGAATGAAGATGCCAATGCCAATCCCTTCTGGTTACCCAAGTTATTGGGATGGGTCAAGCCCTCTGACAAGCCTAAGTTTAACGGCAAGACCTGGTTGATTTTCGGTGTCGCTACTACCCCCAATATTCTGTACAACAAGGATTTAGAAGACCTACAGCGTCGCTATCCCGACAACTTCCGCTTAACGAAAGCCATTAGTCGTGAGCAGAAAAATCCTGAAGGTGGACGGATGTATATCCAACACCGGGTCGCAGAGCATGCGGAAGAACTCTGGCAGATGATCCAGCAAGAAAATACCCACACCTATATTTGTGGTTTGAAAGGGATGGAAAAAGGCATTGATGAAGCCTTAAGCGCCGTTGCCAGCAAAGATGGCGTTAACTGGAGCGACTATCAACGGGAAATGAAAAAAGCTCATCGTTGGCATGTAGAAACCTACTAAGCCACCATTCTTTGACGAGCCTCATTCTTGAAAGTTTAACTCTCTGAAGCACTCCAGTTCTCAACGAACTGGAGTTTTTTTTGAATACATGAAGTTGGAGAAGTTCGTAAAGAGAGAGACAGCTAGGATCGGGTTTCTGGGGTTCGCTTTCCAGGAAAGATTGAGTAGAATCTAATCAGTTCAAGACCTGATGCGCTTGAATGCCGTTGCTTGAAAAGAGGCTAGTTCATGGTTGCTAATATCTATGATCCAGATAAACGCAAACTCCTGTCGTCTTTGAGTCATGGTTCGATTTTTCTGAGTGCCTTGGTGTTATCCATCGGCATCCCGTTGGTCATCTTGCTCGTATCGGATGATCCAGTGATTAAAGAAAATGCTAGAGAATCCATCAACTTTCACGTCAATGTTTGGTTCTATGGCATTGTCTTTGGCATTTTATGTTGGGTGCTGCTGGGGTGGCCGCTCCTATTCTTATTGTTTATCGGACAGTGGGTAATGCCGATTTTGGCGATTCGCCATTGTTTTCAAAACCCAGATGAACCCTACAACTACCCGTTCATTTTTCATGTATTGTAGGCAGCAGGTTTTGCTGAAGTTAACTGACCCCTGTCTTTAACTATCGCGGCGATCAGTCCAATTACAAACTGGGCAGTGGCAATTGCCAATGGCCCGCTCAGTGATGTGAATGTTTGTTTTGCACTCTGGACACTGACCTGTAAAAAATGGATGGGTCATGATCAGCCGCACTTGTTCCATATAGGACAATTGAGACAACATACAGCTCAAGGACGGAGGCATGGTTTGATCAGGATGGTTAGACACGGTCTTTAGGGGTTGGTTCTAGGTAAATACAAACCCGCAGGAGAAAACGTTTCGCTTCGTAACTTTAAGGTATCGATTTCTTTTCGCAGAGTATATATATAATCTGTCCGATCCAAATGGAGAACAACCACTGAGAAACTACTGAATTCCTGACAATAGGCGGAATTTGTGATTCTTAATGATTTGCGGGGATATACGGATAGGGGAGACGATCATGGGTCGGATGAGATATATACCTGGCCAGGTATCACAGGGCTAAGCTGATACGAATCACGCTCTGATACCGTCAGACAGCTAAGATGTCAGGTATTGAATGCACAGGCATGTGGGATGCAAGATCTAGCGGCTGTTGAACAGGCCTTTAAACAGCTTCAAGCCCAGTTGTGTGATCGCTGGCAAGAGATTGAAACGGTAGATACGGGACATTCCGATATTTTAGTGATCCCCTCGTTTAGCGTGGATCAGCAGGAACTGCAAAAGATTGATGGTTTTTTGCACTATGAAGAACGACTGTTGTTTTCCCTGATCCGGCTCCGTGATCCGAAAACACGTTTAATTTATGTAACCTCACAGCCGCTGCCGCCGATTGTGATTGATTATTATCTCCAGCTTTTACCGGGGATTCCCTTTTCCCATGCCCGTGATCGCCTGTTGTTACTGCCTATTTATGATCAGTCTCTCAAGCCCCTGAGTCAGAAAATTTTAGAACGGCCCCGGTTAATGGAGCGGATTCGCCATTCAATGCGACCGGGTTGCTCCTACATGATCTGCTTTAACTCAACCGATCTGGAACGGGAAATTTCCGTCAAACTCAATATTCCACTGTTGGCTGCTGATCCGACTCTTTTGCATTTAGGAACGAAGAGTGGGAGTCGGCAGGTGTTTGCAGAATGTGGTATTCCTCATCCCGATGGCAGTCCTTTGGTGTGGGATACGGAAGCCCTAATAGAGGCGGCAGTGGATCTCTGGCAGCGACAGCCCCAGCTTCAACGGATGGTCATTAAGCTCAATGAAGGCTTCTCTGGAGAAGGAAATGCGCTGCTGGATCTAAGGAATGTAGGGGATATTGATACCCTCGAAAAAAGACGAAACGTGATTTGCGATCGCATTCCCTATCTAACCTTTGAATCTCCCACCGAGACTTGGTCTCATTTTTGCGATCGCATCCCTGAACTCGGCACCATAGTCGAAGCATTTATCGAAGGGGAGTATAAGACCTCTCCCAGTGTTCAGGGCCAAATTACCCCCAATGGCGAGGTAGAAATTCTCTCAACCCATGATCAGATTTTGGGGGGACCCAACCAACAAATTTATTTGGGATGCCGATTTCCTGCCTCAGAAGATTATCGACTCCAGCTTCAGCAGCTAGGCCTTAAAGTCGGTGAAAATCTGGCTAAAAAAGGAGTACTAGAGCGATATGGGGTAGACTTTGTCGTTGCCAAGCGTGTTTTGGCGGATGGCAGTATCTATTGGGACGTCCAAGCCATTGAAATCAACCTCCGGAAAGGGGGCACGACCCACCCCTTTATGACCCTGAAACTGCTGACCAACGGCTTTTATGACATGCATAGTGGCCTATTCTTTGGCCAGCAAGGATTGCCAAAGTATTATGTGGCTTCCGATAATTTGTGTGACTCCTCTTATCAAGGATTATTACCCGACGACTTGATGGATATTATTGCCCGTCACCATCTCCATTTTGAGACGGGGAGCGAGATGGGGACCGTCTTTCATCTAATGGGGTGTTTATCTGAGTTTGGCAAAGTGGGTTTGACCAGCATCGCTAATTCACCCGAACAGGCAGATACGATTTACAACCAGGTGATAGAGATTTTGAATCAGGAGACCCGGCCAAAACCCATTGTGCAGACTCCAGAAACGGAGCCTACGCTGCCGATTGGCTGGAGTATAGGCAGTTAACGGACGGTTCTGAAATGCTCCAGTCATCGACAGCTATGGGAATGCTCGTCTTTGCATAGCCCCGGCAGTCTACCGAAAGATCAGGCTAGATTAGGGGCATGGGTATTAGAGGCAGGCCGATGGTAAACCTAAACTGTAATCGTCACATGCGACCTTGCAAGGCTGACATTAAGTTGCCAATGGTTGTACTGGGTTTAACCCTTGGTCTGACGGCGATGCCGGTACGGGCTGTGCCAACGGTTTCTCCAGGCTTTTTCGCCACCCAGAACGCCGCAGAAGATTTTTTTAAGGTCGGTCGCCAACATCTGGAGCACGAAATCAGGCGGCTAGAACAGCGACAAAGTCAGCGGCCAGAAAAAATACTTCAAGTTGATGACAACACGAAGCTCAATGAAAAAGAACTGGAAAATTGGGAACGTTTACATCCTCAACACCAGCTCCATCAGAAATTTAAGTGAGATTAGCCGAGACGGCGATAGAGTAGTTTCTGAATGCTTAAGAGTGCTAGGGCATCAAAGCCGAATAGCAGCAATAAGGAACCTGCTAAGCTGACCGAACCCCAAGGTGCCTCCATTACCACGCTAGTGAAGCTCCAGTCATTATGGAGGTAAAGATAACGAATCGGCTCAATGGCAAAGCTGAGGGGATTTAAGCTTGCGACCACCTGTAGCCAAGTGGGCATAAAGGCCAAGGGGACCAAAGCTGTGCTAGCGAACAATAGGGGTAGATTCGTGACAAAAATAACGGCAATTAGCTCAATATGACCCGGTAAGGCAAAAGACAGTCCCAAGCTAAGGGCTGTTACCCCTAAAACGAGCAGTAAAACAATGAGAGCAACAATGGCCAAACCCACTGTATTGGGCAACCCCGCTCCCATAAAGAAGCTGAGAGCCATAATGGCTAGGGTTTGAATCAAGCTCAAAGTGGTGATAAAAATCGCCGATGCCATCACGATTGAAAAGCGGGACGCCAGGGGAGCCACCAGCAGCCGATTCAAAAAACCAAATTCCCGGTCAAACATCACCGGGAGCCCTGCATTTAAGGCCCCACTAAAAGCTGTAAACACAATGACGCCTGCACTGAGGAACTGGCCATAGCTTTGGCTGGTGCCAAATAGGCCTTCCGGTACATTTTTAAAGAGGGCACCAAACAGAACCAACCACATCAAAGGCTGAATAATGCCAGCGATTAAAGTGGTAGGGCGTCGTTTCAGTTGAATAAACAGACGGCGGGTTAGGGCGACCGTCTCTTGCAAGAATTCCCCAGAAACAATCCCAGGGGTCGTTAATAAATCGGCTTGAACACCTGAGTTAGCGACAGAGTTGGTGTTAGCAGAGGTGATGGTCATAACAAAGTTTTAAAAGTTGGTATCTAGATTCAGAAGAAATTGAGGATCCATCGACGGTAAGTTGATCCTAAACGATAGGGAGCTAACGCATATTCTCTTTGCGTTCTTTTTTGCGATCGCGAGTACCTGCCGCTGCCATCTCAGCATCCAACAAGGTTCGTCCCGTGGCAGCCAGATAAACATCATCCAAACTTGGACGGGCTTGGGCAATGCTAAAGATAGGCAACCCGGCCTCTTTTAGGGCAGTTTGAATACTTAAAAGGGCATCTCCTTGGGAAGATACCACCATATTGAGTGAGTTGCCTTGAGCAGGATTGATAATCACGTCCTGAACAAAGGGCAAGGCAGTTGTCATGGCCTGGGCCTTTTGCGCCTCTTGATCTGGGGTAAATTCCCGAATCTTGAGGGTGACTCGATCCCCTCCCACTTGGTCTTTCAGTTCCGTGGGAGCTCCTTCAGCAATGACAGTGCCTTGGTCAATAATGGCAACGCGATCGGCAAGGGCATCAATTTCTTCTAGATAATGACTCGTCAGTAGAATAGTCGTGCCTCGCTCGCGCAGTCCTTGTAGAAAGTCCCAGATCACGACCCGACTTTCAATATCTAAGCCAACCGTGGGTTCATCTAAAACTAATACAGCAGGTTCATGCAATAAACCTGCTGCAAGGTCAAGCCGTTTACGGATACCGCCAGAATAGGTACCTGTTTTGGTATCAGCCCAACTTTGCAAATCTAGAAGGGTTAAAACTTTTTCCACCTGACCAGCAATTGTTTTGGCCGGTAAATGATAGAGAGCCGCTTGCAGTTGCAGCAATTCTCGACCGGTGAGGACTTTATCCAGGGCAACTTCTTGGGCAATATATCCCAACAGTTGACGAGCAGCTCTGGGATGTTTTTGCACGGAGACCCCATTAACTTCGATGGTGCCATCATCCGGAGTGGCTAAGCTGCATAGGCAACGTAAGGTTGTAGTTTTACCAGCACCGTTGGGTCCTAGCAAGCCAAAAATCTCTCCTGGTTGAATTTGAAAGGAGACATCTTTAACTGCTTCAACCTTGCCGTAGGATTTTTTTAGGTTTTGGATGAGAACAGCAGGAGCCATAGAATCACAAATCTCAACAGGCAGTCTTTCTTATTTTATTACTGTGTCTACGATGCAATTGCATGAATCTTAGGAATTGCGAGTTGAGATTGTAGTTGTTGGAGCCAAATGTTCCAGAAATCTCTCAACCACTAGGCCATATAGCAATATCATTTGGCTTAAAATCGGCTTTTTCCCTATGATTGATTGATTTACATAGCTAGGCTTTACTTTAAGTAGTTTAAGCCTGTTATCCGCTGAATATTGTTATAGGTCTTTAGAAAAAGAGGTCCCTATCAATCTGAATAAAAAAAATTTTAGATGGGATAAATTCAGCGTGAATTTATGACCTTAGCCAATACTGGGTATCCAAGCTTGCAGGATATGGGTGGAGTGGTGCCACATCTGTTGAGTCCAGGGGAGACTATCTACGCCCATCCCTGCACAGAGCAGCATCATATACAGAATTGAGAACTTGAAGACGGACCGGGCAATCTGCTTATCGTCTGGAGTTTGAGTCAGTTGCCACGCTTTGTGGATAAATTTCCCCCAGAGCACAACGGCTATCGACGCATATAGCGCACCAGACACTTTTAAGGGATATACCAATAACAGGGTGACGGGTAACAACAAAAGCGTGTAGACAAAGGTTTGATTGGCAGTAGTAGCCATACCATTCACCACAGGCATCATGGGAACGCCCACTTTGGAGTAATCTTCTTCAATCATCATGGCGAGGGGCCAAAAATGGGGTGGAGTCCAGATGAAGATGATGGCAAACAGGACCCAAGCGGCCCAACTCAATTCTCCAGTGACCGCAGCCCAGCCCACTAGGGGGGGAATCGCACCTGCAGCACCCCCAATCACAATATTCTGGGTGGATGAGCGCTTCAGCCAGTAAGTATAGACCCCGATATAAACGGCAATACCCGCCATCGCGAGACAGGCACTCAGGAGATTGGCACCAAAGGTCAACAGGAAAAAGGCGGTGAGGGCTAAAGCTACTGCAAACACACTGGCTTGCCAAACTTGAATTCGCCCAGAGGGAAGAGGACGATGCCGAGTTCGCTCCATGATGTAATCGATGTCGCGATCGTAAATACAGTTGATGGTATTGGCCGACCCTGCAGCACAAGCACCTGCTAGTAACGTCGTGAGAAATAATCGCGGGCCGACTTGTCCAGAGGAAGCAACCCACATTGCAGATGCCGTTGTAATCAAAAACAACAAAATCAGCCGGGGTTTAGTCAGTTGATAGAAATCGATGCAGGTCTGAGCAAAACCAGGATGAAGCCAAGGAACCTCAGCCCATATGGTTTTTTGCATATTTAAGCCTCTGAATAAATTCCAAGATGGGGCAAGACGATGATAAATGTAGCGAATGTGAGAAAACTTAAGACGGTTCTAAAGAGCCTGCCATTGTGATTGGGACGGTTTGTAAGGGTTGCACATATTCCGCCTGATGGCGATCTCGAATCGCGATCACGCTGAAGATCACTAGGGTGCCTAATAAACTGGCCCCAATGGCTTGATGGGCAACGGTTAAGCCGACAACTTGCAGGTGCAACCGTAAGGTTGATATGCCTACTAGAATTTGTAGGCTTAACAAGCCTAAAGCCAGTTTTCCCAATCCCCTTAAACGCGGGTGCAGGGCTGGAGTTCGCCAAGCTAAAAACACCAAGGCGAGAACTGCAAGGGTGGGAGGAACAACCCCAACAAAGTGGTTATACATAATCCGACAAAGCTGTGCCCCTGCCAGACATTGGTGAGCAGCCCAACGAGAAGCCACTAAGCCGCCGAGGATACTTTGGAAATAGATGAGCACTCCAGCGAGGGTGCTGAGCCAAGGAAGTCGAGCCACAACCCCCGTTCCCTGATAGGGCATTAAGCTACTGCCTAGCACTAACATGCTGCTAAAAAAGAGCAATCCGGTCGCTAGATGAGCGGTCACAATATCAAATCGCAAAAGTTGGGTGACCGTTAATCCGCCTAAGACGCCTTGGAAGATAATTAAGCCAAGACACAGGGTCGTAACGATGGGTACCCATTTGGGTAATTGCGATTTCCACCGCCAGGTCGCCCCCACTAACACCATCATCAAGAGACCGAGGGAAGAGGCAATGAGACGATGAAACCACTCTAGGAAAACCTGGAGATTCATCTGTTCCTTAGGAATCAGCTCCCCGTAGCATAGGGGCCAATCTGGGCAGGATAATCCTGCATTCATTACCCGTGTTGCACTGCCTAAGGCCATTAAAAAGAGTGTCAATAGGGCCATGGCGAAAAACGCATAGCTGAAGAGCTGACAAGGTGTTCTTTTCGCTGAATTGGCACCTGAGGAGTGGTTCTGTAGTATGTCGGCCATAGATTGTGTCAACAACGATAGGAAGGGGAGTGTAACCACATCAGTGGTTATTAACTTTTAATAGTTCGCTACTAGTAGAGATCTATCGAAGCTTGGTCAGAATAGATACACTGTAACCACTATTTTCCTGACGCTGGAATGGCCTGAAACATATTGCTACACAAGTGTCGCAGCTTGCTTAACACTATTGCGGATATTACCTTTTTTTAAGGGTTCTACTAAAAGGTAGATAGACATGGACTTTTGTAAGGAAACTTTAAGGTTCAGTTATCTCCAAATCTAGAATCAACTGCCAAGATAGAAGGGTCTGTTGTCTTGTCAGGATCCCAAAGAAAAGCCTAAGACTGCTGATCAGAGTTCCACCTTACCGAGGGAGCTGATCTACCGTAGTAGGTGATGTTGAAGGTCTTGAAATAGGTGTTTAAATCTTCTTATCGTTTGGCCTGATATCCGCTCTATCACTACAGGAAAATCACTGTGAAAGTTCCAACGGCGATTCTCACCTTAATTATTGGGATTTTAATTACCCTTGCGAGTCTTTGGGTCAGTCAAAACAATGATTTATTACTGCCCATCGCTGCAGCATCTGAAGCAGCAGAAATCGATCGATTATTCGCATCGATGATGGCCATTGCTACCGGCCTATTTCTGATTGTTCAAGGGGCGTTGCTATATTCCTTATTTGCGTTTCGCCGTAAGTCAGATGATCAGACGGATGCTGAACCCGTGCATGGCAATGTGCCTTTAGAAATTGTCTGGACTGCCATTCCTGCAATGCTAGTGCTGTGGTTGGGAATCTACAGTTTCGATGTCTATCAGAGCATTGATAGTGTCGGTACGATGGGATCTCATAATATGGCCCATCAACATGGCGATATGGAACGGGTGGCTGATGCAGATGCCGCAACTATGGTCACCGATCAAGGTCAGATGTATTCGGATGCGCTTAGCCAAGCAGTGGCGACTGAAACCGTTGAGCCTTTGCAAGTTAATGTAGATGGCTTGCAATATGCTTGGCTATTTACCTATCCCGATACGGGCATCATCTCCGGCGAACTCCATCTCCCCGTCAATCGACCGGTAACCCTCAACATCACGGCGAGGGATGTGATTCATGCGTTTTGGGTGCCTGAGTTTCGCCTGAAGCAAGATGCGGTCCCTGGGCAGGTCACTCATTTGAATTTTCAGCCTACGGAAGAAGGGGTTTATCCCGTGATTTGTGCAGAGCTATGTGGGGCATATCATGGCGCGATGAAAACCCGCTCCATTGTTCATTCAGGCCCTGAGTACCAAGCTTGGGTAGATAGTCAGCTCGTGGCGAATACGTCGAAGGAGACGGTAGCTCAATCTATAACTGTGTCTCCCTTAGAACACCATGCTGCGGCGATGGGTCTGCCTCATCACCTGCATAAACCCCATCAGTCGGATTTAGCTCAGGTTGACCACGCCCCTTCAGCCTCCTGACAACAAGATTTATTTTGACGACAAGACAACGATTTCTGTGATCACCCCGGGATAAAGGATTGATTTATGACGGAAGCGCAAGCACCCCATCTAGAAGAAGTAGAGGTGACGCCTTGGCGCGAATACTTCAGCTTCAGTACTGACCACAAGGTGATTGGCATTCAATATCTGGTCACGAGCTTTGTGTTCTATCTGATTGGTGGACTTCTGGCGGAATTGGTACGGACCGAGTTGGCAACGCCGGCTTCAGATTTTGTGCAGCGGGAAACCTACAACGAACTGTTCACGATGCACGCCACAATCATGATCTTTTTGTGGATCATCCCCACCCTGACGGGCGGCTTTGGCAATTTTTTGGTGCCGCTGATGATTGGGGCTAGGGATATGGCCTTCCCGAAACTGAATGCGATCGCATTTTGGATCATCCCACCCACTAGCATTCTCTTGTTGTGCAGCTTCTTTGTTGGGCCCGCTGCTGCAGGCTGGACCTCCTATCCGCCTTTGAGCTTAATGACCAACAAAGCGGGAGAAGCTATCTGGATTCTGGGCGTTATTCTTCTGGGAACGTCATCGATTATGGCGGGGCTGAACTTTCTGGTCACCATCCTTAAAATGCGCATTCCCAGCATGACCTTGAATGATATGCCTCTGTTTTGCTGGGCTATGTTAGCGACCTCGGCCCTCCAGCTGGTGGCAACCCCTGTTTTGAGTGGCGCCATGGTGTTGTTAGGCTTTGACTTATTGGTTGGCACCAACTTCTTTAACCCAGCAGGGGGTGGCGACCCAATTGTCTACCAGCATATGTTCTGGTTCTATTCCCACCCGGCGGTTTACATTATGATTTTGCCAGCCTTTGGCTTAATCTCGGAAATTCTGCCGGTCCATGCCCGCAAACCGATTTTTGGCTATCAAGCGATTGCCTATTCCAGTATTGCCATTAGCTTTTTGGGGTTGATTGTCTGGGCTCACCATATGTTTACCAGTGGCACCCCCGACTGGCTACGGATGTTCTTTATGATTGCCACGATGGTGATCGCCGTGCCCACGGGCATTAAGGTGTTTAGCTGGGTAGCAACGGTGTGGGGCGGCAAGCTGAACTTATGCAGCGCCATGCTGTTTGGGATGGCCTTTGTCTCCATGTTTGTGGTCGGTGGCCTCAGCGGGGTGATGGTGGCCTCGGTACCCTTTGATATCCATGTGCACGATACCTATTTTGTTGTTGCTCACCTGCATTACGTCTTATTTGGCGGCAGCGTATTTGGCATCTATGCCGGACTCTATCACTGGTTTCCCAAAATGACCGGGCGGATGCTGAATGAATTCTGGGGCAAGGTGCATTTTGCCATGACCTTTGTCGGCTTCAATATTTGCTTTTTGCCCATGCATGTCTTGGGACTACAAGGGATGAATCGTCGAATTGCCGAATATGATCCAAAGTTTGCAGCTTTGAATGTCGTGTGTACGATTGGGTCCTATATTTTGGCGACCTCGACAATTCCTTTTGTAGTTAATGCGGTGTGGAGTTGGTTGGCAGGCCCCAGAGCCAACAGTAATCCTTGGAAAGGACTGACTTTAGAGTGGACAGTTCCTTCCCCTCCACCCGTAGAAAACTTTGAGGAAGATCCCGTCCTAGCGATTGGTCCCTATGATTATGGGACGCCCAAGGCCCTCGATTTTGTGGCGGCCACCCTAGCACCTGCCCCAGCCCTAGCAGCTGACAGCTTAGAGTAAGCCCCTCCACCACCTGAACACGTTAGCAACATTGGATACCTATGCAAGGTTCAACAGCCGATCAAAATCAAGCCGACATCGCCTATGCCGCCACAGTGGAAACCGCTGAGCACCATAGTGAGCATCCCGATTTACGACTGTTCGGTTTTATTGTGTTCCTCGTCTCAGAAAGCATGTTATTCCTGGGACTTTTTGTGGCCTATTTTGCCTTTCGGGTGGTGACCCCTGAGTGGCCACCAGAGGGCACTGAAGAGCTAGAATTGATGCTCCCTGGCATCAACACCATTATTTTGATTTCCAGTAGTTTTGTGATTCACAAGGCTGACACTGCCATTAAGCAGAGTGGTGATGTTAAAGCCGCCCGATTGTGGTTTGCGATTACCATTGCCATGGGCGCGACCTTCTTAGCAGGGCAGGTCTATGAGTACAACCATCTGGGATTTGGTTTAACCACCAATCTCTTTGCCAGCACCTTCTATCTGTTAACTGGTTTTCACGGCTTGCATGTGTTTGTTGGCTTGCTGTTAATGTCAACTGTGCTGTGGCGCTCACGAGTTCCCGGTCACTATTCTGAAACCAGCCACTTTGGCATTGAAGCTACCGAAGTCTACTGGCACTTTGTGGATGTTATTTGGATTGTTCTATTCCTGATTTTGTATCTTCTCTAGAATCTGTGGCAAATTTACCTCCTTGGCTGATTCTGGACCCCCTTTTGCAGACCTGGTTAGCTGAAGATATTGGCCGAGGCGATCGCACCACCCAAGCCCTTTGGCCTGACGGTTCAGAAGCCGATTGGGGACAAGCAGAACTCCGATTGAAGCAGCCGGGGGTTGTTGCTGGTTTACCTCTATTTCAGCGCGTATTTCATCTCCTGAGTCCCCAGGTGGAGATCAAGCCTGGCGTTAAGGAAGGGGAGGCCAACCCCTCTGGAACTGTCATTGCTCAGCTCCAAGGGCCTATGGCTGCCTTACTCATGGGAGAGCGTGTCGCCCTTAACCTGATCATGCCGTTAAGTGGCATCGCCTCCCTCACGCGTACCTATGCCGAGAAAATTGCGGATCTGCCCACCCAGCTTGTTGATACCCGCAAGACGACCCCAGGTCTACGCATCTTAGAAAAATATGCCACCCAGGTCGGAGGGGCCGTCAATCATCGTATGGGCCTGGATGATGCGGTGATGATAAAGGACAACCATATTGTTGCTGCTGGGGGCATCGGTGAGGCGATTCGTCGCGTGCGTCAGCACATTCCGTTTCCCCTGGCTATTGAAGTGGAAACAGAGAGTCTGGAGCAGGTTCAGGAGGCCGTGGACCATCAGGCCGATATCATTATGCTCGACAATATGGCGGTGGAGCAGATGCAATCTGCCGTCAAACTCATTCGAGTCCAGGGGGCTCCCACAGTCAAAATTGAAGCGTCGGGAAATATCAATTTGCAAACCATTAGGGCTGTTGCTGAAACAGGCGTGGACTATATCTCTACGAGCGCCACGATTACCCAAGCGAGTTGGTTGGATCTAAGCCTTAATTTTAGGGACTAATTCCAGGCTTTCCCAGGGTTGAGTGACCCGTTAGGAAACAAAACTTAAAGATTGTGCTTTCCCAACCCTAAATATCTGACATGAGTAGTCTTAGAAAGGTTTTCAGAGGTTTTATTCTTGCTATCTGGGCCAGAGGTTTGTTATCTGAACCCTGCTCGGTGGGTATGCAAGAATCAACAAGCAGTGCGACCCGCCACGTTTTGCGGTTAACTTAGAATATCTTGATTACTGGACGATTTTTATTGTCTTACATGCAGGTCATCCCCCATGTCTGACCTTCCGTTTACGCTGGATCAACTCCGCATTCTCAAAGCGATTGCTGCGGAGGGGAGTTTTAAGCGTGCCGCTGATAGCCTATATGTTTCTCAACCTGCCGTTAGCCTTCAAGTCCAAAACTTAGAGCGCCAGCTAGCCGTCCCCTTGTTTGACCGCGGCGGTCGCCGAGCCCAGTTGACCGAAGCAGGCCATCTTCTCCTGGACTACGGGGATAAAATTTTGGCCCTCTGTCAGGAAACCTGCCGTGCCATCGAAGATTTGCAAAACTTGCAGGGTGGAACCTTGGTCATTGGAGCGAGTCAAACCACGGGCACCTATCTTATGCCTCGGTTGATCGGCTTGTTCCGTCAGGCATACCCTGACGTGGCAGTCCAGCTACATGTCCATTCCACCCGTCGCACCTGCTGGAGTATTGTCAATGGCCAAGTTGATTTAGCGATTATCGGTGGGGAAGTCCCCCTAGAATTGCAAGAATCCTTAGAAAGGACAGCCTATGCCGAAGACGAGCTTGCGCTAATTTTGCCAGAGTCTCACCCCCTCGCAGAGTCATCAGTTATTCAACGAGAAGATCTTTACAAGCTGAGCTTTATCACGTTGGATGCTCAATCCACCATTCGCAAAGTGATCGATCAAATCTTGACGCGGGGTAACATTGATCCGCGTTTGTTAAAAATTGAAATGGAGCTTAATTCCATCGAGGCAATCAAAAATGCCGTCCAATCAGGCTTAGGAGCCGCCTTTGTTTCTACATCCGCGATTGAGAAAGAACTGGAGCTGGGGAGTCTAAAGCGGGTAAAAATTGAGAACGTTGCTATAAAGAGGATATTATCTCTGATTATCAATCCCAATCGATATCGCTCCAAAGCGGCAGAAATTTTTATCTCAGAGATTTTGCCTAAGTTTAGTACCCTATCCTCAGACCTAAAAAGGATTGCCAACTCATCTGACGATGCTGAACTCGTTACCTCTGCCACTAACTAGTTTTTGCGAGTAGCTGCAACTCTTCAATGGAGATTTACTGTACCCGCCCGAATTGTCAGCGTCCGAATAACTATTTCGCTGACCTGGATGATCCTCAAACCCTCAAAACCGTACAGCAAAAGTTTTGCTTAAGCTGTGGTATGCCGTTGATCCTGATCGGTCGGTATTTGCCATCTCGGCTGCTGGCCAAAGGTGGATTTGGCGCTGCGTATCTAGCTTGTGATCGCTATACGCCGGGCCTACGAGAATGTGTGGTGAAGCAATTTCAACCCACAGGATTAGGGCCGAACCAGATGCAAATGGCCCAAAGCTTATTTCAGCGAGAAGCCGAAGTTCTAGAAAAGTTGGGTCGGCATCCGCAAATTCCAGATCTATTTGCGTTCTTTGAGTTACCGGTCTCTGGAAGGGGATCACAGCCTGCTGAAGATTTCTTCTATCTAGTCCAAGAATTTATCAACGGCAAAACATTAGAGGAAGAGTTAGAGGACAAAACTCAGTTCCAGGAAAAAGAAATCCTGGAACTGCTGCAAGAGCTTTTGCCGGTACTCCAGTTTGTCCATGAGAATGGCTCAATTCATCGGGATATCAAGCCGTCGAATATCATGCGCCATACCCATACCAATATGACCCAAACGGGCAATGGCTTGCTGTATCTGCTGGATTTTGGGGCTGTGAAGCAGGTGGCGAATGTGGCCGCGCCGACCCCTAGTAAAGCCACCAGCATCTACACCCCTTTTTATGCGCCACCAGAGCAAACCCATGGCAATCAGGTATTTCCTTCCTCTGATTTATATGCCTTGGCCGTCACCTGTATTGTCCTGTTAACGGGGAAAGCCCCCAACGACTTATTCGATACATCCCACAATCAGTGGAAATGGCGACCCTATGTTCAAGTCAGTGATCGTCTGGCTCTGATTTTGGATCGAATTTTAGAGACGTCACCCCAAAAACGATTTCAGTCTGCTGCTGAAATTCTGGCTGCATTGGGGCAACCCCACTCTAGTCTGGGTCAACCTCTCAACTACAGTCAGCCTGTCCCCCAATCTCCCCCGGCTCCTGCCGCTCCAGCTTCCACGCCTGCACCCTCACCCCCTTCACCTGCAGCGCCGACTCCTCAGGCCGTCAGTCCTGCCGCTCCAGCCCCAGTTCGGGTAAAAACGCCACCGTCTTTTTCCATCGTTCGCCTGTTAGGAGGAGCAGCCTTTACGGGATTTGAAGGCGGCTTGCTGGCGGTGGCCCTGACGAGCTTCTTGGGCACAACCCTAGTCAGCGGTGGCTTTTGGCTAGGTCTAGTGGCGGTTTTGGTCTACTGTCAGTTGCAACAATGGATTGAACGGGTTGATCTGGTGATCATTGCCGGACTGACCTTACTGATTATCTTCTTTGTGCCGGCGCTGCAGGGGGGTAATCCGATTCAATCTATTCTGTTGCTGGGCGTGGTATCTGGTTTGGTATTGATGACCCTGAGTCTCGTGTTTCGACTGATTTATGGTGTGTTATCTCAGTTTCTTTGATTATTTAGCTCCATGATTGATCCTCTCCCCCCTGGTTCGTCCCCTTGGCTAGTCGCCGAACAATTCAAATCTGCCGGGACCATTGTTGATGTCCAAGAATTTGGTCAAGGCAATATTAACAGTACGTTTCTGGTCACCTTAGATACAGCAACGGACCAACGGTTTATTCTGCAGCGCATTAATACCCAGGTATTTCAGCAGCCTCAATTGGTGATGCGGAATATTCGCACCTATTCAGAGCATGTCTGTCAGCGACTGCAAGCGGATGGATGCCAACGTCGTTGGGAAGTGCCCCAAGTCCTGCTAACCTCCGACCGTCAAGATCATTGGGTCAGTCCCAATGGGGACTTTTGGCGGGCCATGAGCTTTGTGGAAACGGCCCAAGCCCTTCAGGAAATCACGACTCCCGATCAGGCGGAAGAGGTGGGCTATGCCTTAGGGATGTTTCACCATCTAATTAGCGATCTACCAGCGGAGCATCTGGCGGATACCCTAGAGGGATTTCATATTACCCCTCAATATTTACAGCAGTTTGAGCAGGTGCAGGATACCCGGGTTGAGTTGACGCCTGAAGTGGAGTATTGCCTGCAATTTGTGTGCGATCGCAAACAAGATACCAATATTCTCGAAGCGGCAAAAGCAGAGGGCAAACTCCGTCTTCGCCTGATGCATGGCGATCCTAAGATCAACAACATCTTGATGGATACAGATACTCAGCAGGCGGTGAGTGTCATCGATCTTGATACGGTCAAACCAGGACTCATTCACTACGATATTGGCGATTGTCTGCGGTCGGGCTGTAACCCCTTGGGGGAAGAAACGGAACAGTGGGAAATGGTCCACTTTGACCTCAAGATGTGCCAGCGAATCTTACAAGGCTATTTGGCGGTAGCCCAGTCCTTTCTCACAGCAGATGATTATGACTACCTCTATGATGCGATTCGTCTGATTGCCTTTGAACTGGGGCTACGCTTTTTTACGGATTACCTGGCGGGCAATGTCTATTTCAAAGTCGACCATCCAGACCATAATCTCAACCGTGCCTTAGTCCAGTTCAAGTTAACTGAGAGTATCGAAGCCCAATCCGACGCGATTCAAGCCCTGATCCAATCTTTGCGATGACTGCCTTTTCCCTCCAGCCTTTTGGCGACCCCCACCCCGATATCACGATTACTGGTACCTTAGAGCGCGAGGGGAATCAACTTGCGATCGCATACACAGTTTCTGGCCATTTAGATCAGGTGATGATTCCCTCGCCGTCATTACCGACTCGCCAATTTGATCTATGGGAAGCGACCTGTCTGGAATTTTTTCTAGGGCAGCCTCACCAACCTCATTATTGGGAGTTTAATCTCTCCCCTGCGGGACATTGGAATGTCTTTCACCTGGAGGCTTACCGCCAAGGCTTACAGGAGGTTGAGGGGATCACAGAACTGCCGTTCCATGTCCATCACCAGCAGACAGCCCTCACATTATCCTTAACCTTTGATCTCAACCAGATCATGGGGGCTTCCCCACCCTTAGACATGGGATTTTGTGCCGTCATCCAATCGCCTGAGCAGTCCCTGAGCTACTGGGCGCTATGTCATCCGGGATCTGAGGCTGATTTCCATCGACGGGATAGTTTTATCCTGGGACTCTAACTGGTGTAGAACGCAGGTGGTGACGATTTTGCCTTGCGTAGAGTATTGATATCTACAGAGGATTTTCTCCTTTTAGGTAGTAAGGACCCAAACTTACGAGTTTTTACGGTGGCATCAGACTGCATTGCGCTTTTACCTTAAGACTAAAGCCAATAATGGCCGTCCATTCGCCGTTCTTCTTCTAAAATAGACATTATGAATGTACAAGCTCCAGCACTGCCAACAGTGGTTACCCAAGATTGTCATGTGTTGATGATTGAAGAAGAAGAAGGGATTCGCTGTGTATTGTTAGAGTCCCCCACTTATTCTCTAGGACGAGATAAAAAAAATTCCATCGTGTTGCCTGCGTCCAAAGCAGTATCCCGTTTTCATGCCATGCTCTTGCGCATCCCCGGGGCCAATAGCTCTGGTTATAGCTACCGAATTGTCGATGGAGATGCAACGGGTAAGCTGAGCACCAATGGTGTCGTCGTTAATGGTGAGCGGACAACCTCCCATACTTTGATCGAGGGGGATGCTGTCATGTTAGGGAATGTTAAAGCGTCCTATCGCTTGCTGACCTTGTCTTCATCAGGGCTGAACCAGGTAAGTGTCGAAGGCATCGATATTCGTAGTACCCTTCCCCATACTTTCAATCCTCACGCTACTTTGACCAAGGAACATATTGCTCAATCTGGCATGAATAATACAATGCCTCCGACTGAAGAAGATTTACCCCCCACCATGTTTTTCAAGAAAGCGCCCAAGAAAACTGCGCCTTAATAGCACCATTATCGATGGCCGGAGGGGCTATGACCCTTGGCAGACAGATAACTGTTCCTGGGGATGATGGTCTAAATAGTCAGCTAGCCAATCGCAACCTCGCTGAAGTAAGGCATCTAAATGGGCTTGAGGGGTCTCAGACAGCTGCCAAGTCTGAATAGATCCGTCATTGGCAACGGAGGTCAACTGCTGGCCCTGGGGGTCAAAGCTAAGATCTTGGATGACTGTAGCGTGACCATCAAATTCCATTTGGAGGTTGCCTTGTAAGTCCCAGATTTGGATATTGCCATCAGTTGAGCCAGTGGCGATGCGTTGGCCATTGGGACTAAACCGTAAGCGATACACGGAACTGGGGTAATTGCGAAAAGCAGAAATCTGTTGGCCCTGAAGCGTCCACAGACGAATTTGGCCATCTTCTGATGCAGTCGCCAGGGTCTGACCATCAGGACTAAAGCGACCGTCATACACCGCCCCTTGGTGATCCGGCAGTTGAGCCATCAAATTCCCGGTTAGGGTCGATAATCGAGCCGTACCATCCTCAGATGTGGTCATGAGAAGCTGCCCGTCGGGACTAAAGCGAACGGTATAAACCGCCCCAGTATGGCCTTTTAGTAAAGCTTGCTGCTCTCCCTTGTAATTCCATAGTTTGACGGTTTCATCCCGGGAGGCGGTTGCAATCAGATTCTTCTGAGGGTTGAGTTGGATGTTGTAGATGGTATCTTTGTGGGCTGGGAACGTTTGGAGGCTCTGGTCTTTTTGGTAGAGGTGAACGGTACCTTGCTTGGTGGCTGCGACCAGGAGCTGTTGGTGTGCCTGGAAGCTTAGACTCGTAACGGCCTTGACTTGGCTGTTTAGGCGTTTGAAGGTGGATTGAGTAGGGTTCCCGATGGACAAAGAACCTTTTTCCCAAGCGGTGATCAGATCCGGGCTGTCTATACTAAAACTCAGACTGGAGATTCTACCCTGAAGTTGCCGCTGTTGTTGGGCCAGCCAAGCAGACCGAACCTGCCAGATATGAGCACTATCTTCGTCATTGGAGGTGGTCGCGAGAAGGTTACCTTGGGGACTAAACTGAGCGCTATAGACCGCGCCTTGGTGCCCCCTTAAAACCTGTAACGCCTGTCCTGACTGATCCCATAATCGAATGGTTTTATCACCGGAGGCAGAGGCTAGCCACTGCCCCGTTGCACTAAAGCTGACGTCATAGACCGCTCCCTGGTGGCCTCTAAAGATTTTTATAGGGTTGCCTTGGATGCTCCACAATCGTACCGTTTGATCTGCCCCCGCCGTGACGAGTTGCTGACCATCGGGGCTAAAGCTGACATCATAGATTGCACCTTGATGCCCTTTTAGCACCAAGAGCTGCTTACCCGTAGGGGTCCAGATACGAAGGGTCCCATCTCGAGAGGTGGTGGCAATCTTCTGGCTGTCGGGACTAATACTAATGGCATAGATCGAGTCTTGGTGCTGTTGAAATTGCACCCGTTGATTCCCTTGGCGATCGAAGACAATAGCGGTGCCATCCTTCGAGGCTGAGGCGATATAATTGCCGTCTCCGCTCCAGCTCAAGTCATAGATATCGCCTTGATGTCCCTGCAAGATCCGTACCGTTTGCCCCGACCGAGTCCACAGGCGAATGGTTCGATCCTGAGAGGCGGTGGCAAGGCGCTGGCCATCAGGACTAAAGGCAATATTGTAGACATCACCTTGGTGCCCCGTGAGAATTGTTTGGGTTTGGCCCTGTAGGTTCCATAGTCGGGCCGTACCATCCCGGGAGGCGGTGGCCATTGACTGGCCATCGGGACTAAAGCTGATGCTATTGACCGTAGCAGCATGACCTTCTAACCGATTCCGCTCCCAAATATGCTGCAAAATCTCCTGTAAGGCGATGAGGGGCGTGGTGGTGGGATAGTTCTGTAAAGACTGATGTTGACTCACCAGAGGCCGGAGATTTTGCCCTGCTTCCAGGGCTGTGAGCAGGGCCGAAACCTGGTCAAAGTCAAATTGCTGGAGTGCACTTTTACCAGCCCATTCAATGGACTGGGTTTGGGCGATTTGCTGCTGCTGCAAGGCATGGTTGACCCAAATAGACGTCGAAATGGCTCCGATTAAGGACAAAGTCAGAATGCCAGTCCCTAGTCTTAGTTTCCTTTTGGCATCCGCATAGGCAGCAGCTAGAGTCTGTTTGGCTTGTTTTTCGGCATCAAGTTGGGTACTCAGACGCTCTAGGTCTCTCGCTTTCCGCTCATTATCAATGGCGATTTGCTTATCTAGCGCCTGACTCGCTGCTAGGAATTGGTAATCCTGGTTGCTGAGCTGCTGCTCTTGGGACCAGTCCAAGGCATCTTGTAAGGCCTGACCCCGTAGAAGGCGTGAGGTATCTTGGCGGTCTGATCGTTCCCAGGCCTGCATCATTTCTGCATAAGGGCGAAGGGCGGCCAGTTCCTGTTCTATCCAGGCGGGGGTAAAGATATGACGATAGATGCGGTTATAGACGGTGAGTTGCCCCTGACGATTGACCACTAACCCTGATAGCTGGAGTTCACTGTGGGCTGTACTGCCATCGGCAGTTACGGAGTCTTGGTCTAGGATCTGACGATACAGCCCTAGGAGCTGTCCCGTGCGGGCTGGATGATGCTGGAGCCGATCTCGAATCGTGCGTAAATGGACGGGCTCGTCTTGGGTAGACCAATGATCGATAATGTGCGATCGCACCAATGCTGCAATGCTAGCTTCTTCTTGCCCTGCAGAGATGTTAGTCTGCTGCTGGATCACCAATTGACATAACTTTTGCGATAAAAAAGGTTGTCCTCCTGTCCAGGCCACTATGGCTTGTAAGACCGCTGCGGGATTGGACGCATAAGGCTGCAATCCCTTCTGGAGCGGTCTCGCTTCTTCAGGGGTGAAGCCAGCCAGTTCAATGGCATGGCCGATATTGAACAGGGTTTGGGTTTTATCCTGAATCAGATCAGAAGGGGTGGCAACCCCAAACAAGGCAAAGGTTAATCGGTCATAAACGGTATTCTCGGCCCGTTGATTGTAAAACCAGCGGATTAAAGCAAAAAAATCATCGACGGAAAACGGAAGACTGAGAATTTTATCGATTTCGTCAATAAAGATAAAAATTTTACGGTCAGGAATATATTGATACAACACCTCATCGATAAAGTGCTGCAGCTGCTGTACAGGGGATAAATAAGCTTGGGCTTGTAGCCATTGCTTAAGGTTAAGTTGGTCCGTCAGAGCTAACCCTTGCCAGAGTTGAACCATCAAACTGGCATACCACTGTTGTTCCTGCACTTGGCTGCCTGGCAAAGTCATATCCATGGAGACACAGGAGTGTTGCCGATCTGCTAGATGATGCATGGCCCGGACTTTCAGGCTTGACTTTCCCATTTGTCGACTGTTGAAGACATAGCAGAAATCTCCCTGATTGAGGGCTGCTAACAGGTCATGATCAGCTTGGCGGGTGACGTAAGAAGGGTGGTCGTAGCCTAAACTACCGCCCACTTTATAGGCTGTCGAATTCATGATTATTCAACGGCATATTGGCAAAGTACTGACGATAGAGGTCACAACTGGGCTGGACATAATCTCCCGAGAGACTGACTAACCCCATACTTTCGAGTTGATAGGCCTGAATCGGTTCCAACCGGACTTGAGGAGATTCGGTCACTACTCGATACATGGCGGTGGCCAACTGAGGTTGTCCCTGTAAGGTATTCCACAGTCCCCGTAGATGGGTGCTGTAAATACTACTTTGAGTAGGCGCTTGTTGTAGGAGGTGATCAAGCTGAAGCTGCTGGCGGCGCAGGGCATCAAAGGTGAGGTGGACCAGGTAAGGGTGACCACCGATCAGGGTTTTCAAGGCTTGAAAGACTTCAGAAGATTGAACCGCTAGCTCGCTATCTAGATGATAGAGACGGGCTAAATCCTGCATTTGTTCAGGGGTAAAGCCCAAGAGTTTAATCGGCCACCCCACATTAAAGGGGGATTGATGCGCATCTAGCTCAATGTAAATTTCAGTGGAATGAGCAATCACCAAGCGAATTTTCTGCCAAATGGTTTGAGTATTGGCCTCTTCATTCCAAGAGCGCAGCATGGGTAAAAAGTCTTGAGCAATATGAGGATACTCAAACAGTCGATCGACGTTGTCTAAGGCCAAGACCAGGGCAAGATCAACGTTGGGTAACAAATAGGTTTGAAAGTACGTTTTGCAGCTCATTAAGCTGCCATATATGTCTTCAGCCCAATACTGATCAAGTTTGGGGGGCAATCCTAATTCACGACAAATATTGGCACAAAACCATTGTAGGAATTTATCTAAAGTCGTAAAAATAGACGTCTCAGCTTCGCGAAAATTCAGATAAATGGGCTGATATTCTAAAGTCTGGGCCTGGAATAAGAGCTGGCGCAGCAACGAAGTTTTACCCATTTGGGCAGGGGCCTTAATCCGAACTAGGGCTCCCGATTGCTGAATGGCTTGAGTACAGTCAGCTTCCGTGGGAGGTCTATCAATATAAAACGGAGAGTTTGCGGATAAGGGGGTTCGATAATTCAAGATGGGTAAATCTTGAGGCAAGACCGCTGCTCGCATTTGCAGCCATTTGGGATACTGTATATCCTGTAACCAGTCCCGCAAAATATTGAATTTCCCCGGCCCTTTACTCAGTAAATCGAGTTCAGCACAGCCATGATCTGTGTGACTAGCAAAAGCAGAATAAACCGTCGTCATTTGCTTTTTATAGGATTCATGACTGGCTGCTTGCGCCAGGGGCCAAACCTCTTTATCAGGTTTGCGCCAATGCTCATAAGCGAAACGAGTCAGAAAAATACTTTTGACTTTGCCCGTTAAGTTTACTTCTTGAGCAATATGCTTCAAAAAATCATCCCATTGGTGAGGTTTCATCTAATTTAATGACCCACTCAAGTCACAGTAGAGAATCCTTTGGGAAGGGTTTTCATCTCTGGTTTTTATCAATTGCTTGGAAGGTCTTGAATTCCACTTGTTTCTACTTTTTTCCACTTCCAGGTTAACGAGTTTCTATTTATTTATGCTTCGGTTGTGGCTGCCATTAGACTGACATGCCCTAGGCTTTGAGACTAATCTAACACTTGAGAGTAACCGATAAAGCTGAGTAATAAAGCAATGGCTAAATCCGCCGTGATGTTGGCTGCTGCCCTAATGGGTGCGACGGCATTTATTTCCCCCGTTCAAGCAGTAATCCTAAGCCAAGAGAACATCCAACAAGTCCAAGAAGAGCAAGCCTCTTCACTCATTGCCCGCAAAGATCGATTTCGACGTCAAAAGCGCTACTGTTGGCGTCGATATGGTCGTCTCTATTGCCGTGATAGATACGAGTCTAATCGCGATTATCGTTGGCGTCGGCAACGTTGGGAAGATCGTCGTAAATGGGAAAAAGAGCGAGAACGTCGTTGGGAAGAACGCCGCCGTCGATTAGAGAGACGTCGCCGTTGGGAAAATCGTCGTCGTCGTAGAGAGGAAGATTATTGGCGCTCTCGTCGTCGCGACCGGGACTACGAAAATGAGAATTGGCGCAAAGGAGATCGCCGAGGTGATTTCCAAGACAAGCTTGATCGCTGGCTGAATCGTGGCAGAGATGATGATGATTAAGCCTTATCTCTTGAAAGTATCCTAGTACCCCAATAAACCCGTGTAAATATTGCTCAGTGGTTAGATTTCCTATAACCGCTGAGCGTTTTTTCATCGGCATTCTTAGGGAATGAATCCGATTACCATTCAGTGTCTGAGTCTAAACATATGTCTGTGTCTTTGACCGAAGCGTTCGCCCAAGACCCTGATTGGTCCATTATTTCCGTAGCAGATCGCCCCCGAGTGCAAGAACTTGTCACTCTCATCTGCACGCAAGTGGATCTCCCCCGCAACCAAAAAGGAGAGGAATACTATGGGTGGCTAATTGAATTGAACAGGATGATTAACTAAAGACTGGAGGATTCATTGGTGCAGAAGATTCGTTGGTGCACTAATTAGTCGCAGGGAGGATACTTACAGTCAGGATTCGTTTGCTGTGGGGGAGTTTCAATCTCTGAATGGACGTTGCTTCTGTAAGCAGAGACACTGAAACTGCTCATCAAGACTAGGCTAAACGATATCAATAGAGTCTTGAAATTCATAGCAATAATGATGAGGTTAGGGGGACAGCCTGAATATTAAAGAAAATGTAGAGTTGAAAGGGGTAATAGATGTCAGTATTAAGCCAATTATTCCCTTTTACTTTTTATTATCAAACATCTCTATTGTATGGTTTTTATTTTTCTGTCGCAATAGAGCCTAGAGGTTATAGATTGAGCTAATTTTATTCTACTTCTACGAAATACTGAGTAGGCACGCGATCGGTGAGCCAAACACCATTTTCAGAACGATAAAAAAGATAGCCGTCACCCTGCATTTTTTGGGCATTAATTTCCAACACTGTGGGTTTGCCATGCCGTCTGCCCACTGCGATCGCAGTTTCGTATGACGCTGAAAGATGAACATGTTGGCGTCCCGAAGGGAGTAGGCCCTTCTCCATGATAGACGCTAAAAACCGTGTGGCTGTTCCATGAAATAAAACAGTAGGGGGATTCAAAGGCAATAAATCCAAGTCAACCCTAATGGAATGTCCTTGGCTAGCTCGAATATATTGGCCATCTTCACTTATTTTAAACCGCTGCTTATCATTAGAAATAACTACTTTTTTGATAATTTCTTCAGATAAGAAATGGTCATGCTTGCTAGCACATTGAATTAATTCAGAAATAGCTGCCCAGCCACCTGCATTCAGTTCTAAACCAATCGCTTCTGGTCGATGGCGGAGAATGTAACTGAGAAACTTACTAACAGCTTTTAACTGTTGATCCATATTTTAAGAATTTAATTTAGAATATTTTTGTTGGCTATAGGTGTCCTGCCTGAATAATTTCAGAGGGAAACGTTCTATTCACTTGATTGTAGTGATAGGGGCTGAATTAATGCGCCTCTTGGATGAGTTGAAAGCCTTGTAAACTCGGGCCTACTTGCTCTGCAAAAATCACGGGCACCAAGGAATGGGCAACCTCAATCTCTTGAAGATGGCGAATGGTCCAGGCATTACAATCAGACCAAATCACATAATACTCACGACCTGGGTAAAACTGCCCCTTAAAATTAGGAACTGGCGGATAGGGCATACTCCGTTCCCCCGCTTGACGCTGGAAGCTTTGCTCTAGCGTTGTGATCAAATCATAAAGTTGTCGGGCAGAGATTTGTCGGTAATACAATTGCCGTGCATAGTTTTGGGCTTCAAGCAATGTGTCACGGCCTCTCAAGTACATGACGGAATCTGTTGGAATAATCCCAGCAGCAAGCGTCGTCAGGAACGAGGTATCAGACATCATAAAAAACTGCTTATCTCCCCAACCATACTCAACATACCGAGTGTTTGGTGAGTTGGGTGGCCCTAGTTTCCAGCCTTGGGGTTGTTCAATGAGAATAGCGGTGTGAAATCCCCAATTAACAACATAAAGGTCGTATTGGGGCTGTTTTAACTGGTTGATATTAGGGAGTTCAACGTCCGGGATAGGGGGGGTTCGAATGGCCATATATAAAGCAGGCATGCCCCACAAGCCACCATTCAGCAATAAAATAATACCCAAGCAGCGACGCCGTCGTTTGAGGAAGCCCCGAAACTGTCGAATTTTTGTCCGCCAGAGTGGATGGGTGTGCATGAGTAATTAAAAAGGGATTAACGTAAAAATTGAATTGCAATCCCCTTGGTCCCAAGATAGGATGCCAAAGTTGCAGACAATATCAAAAAGTTAGGATTACCATGACCAAAGCCATAATGGAAACAGACAAAGGTACGATTAATCTTGATTTATTTGATCAGGACGCCCCTAACACCGTCAAAAATTTCGTTGACTTAGCCAATAAAGGGTTTTATGACGGCTTATCTTTTCATCGTGTCATTCCTAATTTTATGATCCAAGGGGGTTGCCCAAAGGGAACAGGAACGGGTGGCCCTGGTTATACCATTAAGTGTGAAATTAATAACAACAAACACCAAGCTGGTACCCTATCCATGGCCCATGCGGGTCGGGATACAGGCGGTAGCCAGTTCTTTATTTGCCATGCCCCTCAACCTCATTTGGATGGCGTGCATACTACTTTCGGGCAAACCCAAGATATGGATGTAGTGAATGCCATTCGCCAAGGGGACAAAATCCTATCGGTAAAAGTCTCTGCTGAATAAGCCGAAAGGCGTGGATTCTGCTAATTGTTAATGACTGCACCTGGTGCAATCTGCTCTAAAGTCAAGTTAGGGCACTCCACGCCCGACGCTTTTTGTAAGGCTTGGTAACTTACCTTAATGCCAGCCTTCTTCATTTTTGAATAGTTACTAATCAACAGCAAACATGTTTCCAGTTTGATGCGAGTTAACTGGGAACGGGCATGCCGTTTACAAGCTTCCATACCTGCTGATTGAGTATAAGTAAAAGAGCCGCCAATTGAGCCATCATCAAAAGGGCCAATCCCAGTCCCAAAGACTGACACTGCTAAACCACTTGTCGTACAGTCACTTAGACTCTTGCCAACAATTGCTTTACCAAGGGGGCGCTGTCTCGGTCGTGAATTGGTCAAGACACCCCCTTGAATCAGCTCTAGCTCTGGACTAGCATCTGTCGCAGCTGTATTGCCAGCATCAATCGAATTTGTTGTTTGCGCGATGCTTTGCAGCGGGATGACCACCATCTGTGCAGCGATCAGAAGCATCACTATTCCCTGCCTCGGACCAGAGGCCATTCGTCTTAAAAGTGATGCTGGAACTTGCACTGATTTGAAAAAAATAAGGTTAAAAGCTGTAGCCTGTCGTGGAGTTATTGATAATTAAGACTTCGTTAAAGTCATATTCTTCACGAAATTCAACTTCTACTTCTCGCGTTATGTCAATATTCTCTACGGCAATACTTGTTGCAGTGCTGCCATAGTTATAAGTCGTTTGTGTCGTCCTCCCCCCTTCCGTATTCGAGGTTTGGGAAGAGCCGCTCTGGCTATCAGTGGTTAGAGAGACAGAATTCTGATGAGATTGGACGGAGTCATGAATATTGCGTTCAATAACGGTATGTCCAGTTGGTGACACCACAAACGTTGTCACAGTGGTTGCTGTAGCATTCTGGGCCACAGATGGCTTCGCCACAACTCCAGCGAAAACCAGCAATCCAGTGGTCAATAAGTACTTCACGATTTCAAAATTATCAATTCGTCCAACAAAATCTCTCTAAGTCACACAGATAATTGCTTAGATAGTTCTGAAACATCAGCTCAAACTCCATAACAACAAAACATAAAATTTGTTGTTTATATTCCTTTTTTGACATGACGCCAAACAGTCAATTTTTGACATGACGCCAAACAGTCAATGGGCTCACATTTTTACATACAAAATTCAGCAACAATCGCT
This sequence comes from Acaryochloris sp. CCMEE 5410, assembly GCF_000238775.2. Taxonomy (NCBI): domain Bacteria; kingdom Bacillati; phylum Cyanobacteriota; class Cyanophyceae; order Acaryochloridales; family Acaryochloridaceae; genus Acaryochloris; species Acaryochloris sp. CCMEE 5410. Next base: position 1,871,201 of record NZ_AFEJ02000001.1, read on the forward strand.
AGCTTGTTACATCATCAATGAGAGTATTGATAATTGCAAAATCACCGCTGCTATCTTTAATATGCAGGTGCTGGTTGCGAGGAAGCCACTGGAGTTGATGGAATTGAGTGATGAGGTTTTTGTTGATGTTGAGGTATATTTCGCTGCTGAACCTGATGGCGATTCGGCGTAATCTGTTGCTGCTGGCGCTGTAACTGGTTCTGTTGACTCACAACAGGTTGGGATTGGTTTTGATGCGGAGGAACAGCATTACGACCTAGGGGACCATTTGCTGGAGCCACTGCACTTTGAACAACTACAGGTGGACAATCAACACCACCAATAGCTTTTAATGCTTGGTAACTGACTTTGACGCCAGCTTTGACCATCTTGGAATAATTGCTAATGAGCAACAAGCAGTTTTCCAGTTTTGATTTGGAAAGTTGAGTTTGAGCATATTCGTTACAGGTTGCCATCCCAAAAGAATGGGTATAGGTAAACGAACCGCCCAGCGTACCTGTGTCAAAAGGCCCAATCCCGTTTCCAAAGGCAGAAACAGCAATGCCATTACTCGTGCAATCTGCGACCCCTCGACCGACAATGCTGCGTCCTAATGGATGGGTATTGACTTGAGTATTGACTAATGAACCTTGCTGGTTCAAATCTACCGCCGGATTAGCTGTTGAAGTTGCATTATTAGGTGCATCGATATTGTTTGTGGTGGTTTGGGCAAGCGCAGAATGGGAAGAAATTGCGCACAAACTCACAACTGATGCACAAAGAATTAGACGAGTGTGCATGAGTGTTTTCTCCTGAATAATAGAGGGGCAACGATGTGTTGCCCCAAGAAACTAACTAAATTCAGTTAGAACGAGAAACCACTGGTGACTCTGTGATCCTTATCGAAGCCAGAGAAATCATAGCTTTCTGTAGTACTCACATTAACTGTTCTGGACAACCGGCCATCTTCTCGGGCAGAACTTTCTGTGACAATATCAAAGGATTCTGTTTCGTGGAACGTGCGCCCATCCTTGGCTTCAGTGACAGTTGTGGATCCCCACTCAGTCTTAACAGCGGAAGAATCAGCCCAAGTATTGGCATTATAAGTCTCATGGACATTCACATTCGTTGTGGAATGGCCGTTAAAAGTACTTTTGAGTCTATAGCTATTTTCAACATAGGACTCACCTGCGGCAGCAGGTAATGCAGCAGCGCCAAGGGAGATTAGGACCGCAAGGGGTGCGATTTTTTGGAATTTCATGAGTAGTTACCGCTGAAAGTGTTTAGTAGCAATGGGCTTTGGTGATGAAAGCTCGCCCAAGAGATAAGTCCAAACAAACAGATTTTGCAATAGAGTTAGCATTAAAATCAACAAAAACTGCACTGAAATTTATCCAATGCCTTAAAGCACCAACTGTTCACTAAGAACATCCCCCTGTCGGTGCTTTTCTCACGTTTTTTGCTGTTAGATTAACTTGCCTAAACCACTGAGATTCGGCAGCTTGAATTTAATAACTAACGTTACAACACAACATGTCGTTCGTCTTTTGCGTTTCAAATTATCCCGTGGAACAAAACAGCTGAGTCACACATCTAATGAAGTACAACTTCAAACATCTGATTTGCTCTGAACAATAAATAATTTAATTCACAAGGAAACTGTAGTCTGGATTTTTTTACCCCTAGTAGTTTTTCACAAATTATTCACTCACCTAGAGAAAAAGTTAAGAGTTTTCATTTTTAAATAGAGAATATGAGAAAATAGTATTTCATTTTTTTATGTCCTAGCAGGCAAAAATAAAACTTCTTTATAAAGAAAGTTGAAGTTTGCAGCAGTTTTGATTAAAAATTTACTTCTTCTTCTTCTCAACGTTCTATCTTTACACTCTATTGGACCAAGAAGGGTGACTAGCGAAAGACAGACGTCACCGTTTTACTGCCTTTAGGCAGAAGCAATGGTTTGAAATAAGCCATTCCCCTTGTGTCACAAGAAGCTGAAAACCATCATTCAATTAGCTTTGAGATAATCTTTGTATAGACTGCCCACCTAAATGTGAGTGAGTTTGTGACAGGAGGGCAGGTATCTTGTCAGCATGAGGGCTCGTCCGTAAGCACTCACTCAAATCAAAATCAGACAGATGGGTGGCTTTTTGGCCGGGAAACCAGTGACTGGCTTGTCCTAAAAGGTTGTAGCGCATCTTGGCATATTCCTGCATGTCAAAGGCTAGGGCTAAATTTCGTAACCACAGAATGGTAGGGATATTGATATTGCCGGGAGTTTGTTCATGGGTTGGCAGGCCTTGATGCCAAGTGTTGACCCAGTCTTCGCCTAGGGTTGAGATCGCTGCTGTTTGCAGTCGCTCCAGAATGGGTGGAAGCAACGTTTCTGCTTGATCGATTAACTCCAATGTGTTCAGGTGCTCATCAAAATCACTGGGTCGAGCTGCCCCTAAGCTGAGGGTATGGACTTGGGGATGACTTAAGCAGAATAAATCGTTGAAAACCATGGGGCTGAGGGGTTGGCACAGTTCCACTAACTTTGGAGAAGGTTTATACAACATGCCCCCCTTATCCGAAGGACTGATAATAAATACCCCGACATCATGGTGGGTTGCAGCTTCAATCGCAGGCCAATTGAACTGGTTGATGTAATACCAATGCAAATTGACGTAATCGAACTGATCCGTCTGAATGGTTTCCACAATTAAATCAGTTGGGCCATGGGTGGAGAAACCCACAAACTTTACTTTGCCTTGATCCTGCAGTTGGCGAGCAATATCGAGACATCCACCTGGGCGAAGGGTAAATTCCAGTAGGTCGGGGGTATTAATGCCATGAATCCCTAGTAAATCGACATAATCGAGGTTGAGGTTGTGCAGCGACTGCTCAAACGTCTTGCGAAATTCCTTGGCATTTTCTTTGGGAGCGACCTTGGTTTGAATGATTAATTGATGGCGAGGAAACGTCGGTAAAATTCGGCCTAGCTGAAGTTCTGAAGTACCGTAGCCTCTGGCTGTTTCAATATGGTTAATCCCTAGCTCAATCGATCGACGAATCGTGGCGTCCAGATTGTCTTGGTTTGCCTTAGGAACTTTCCAGCCAGGTTCATCCTTCCAAGAATGCTGATATCGCATGCCGCCGCATGAAAAGACGGGTATTTGCAGTTCTGTCCTACCAAATCGACGATACTGCATAGATACCTGGCCTCCGTTGACTAAATCTTGATGGGTGCGAGCTTTATTGTGAATGGGTGGGGGGTAATGGGGGTGCTGTGCGGACTTGTAACCAGCCGACATAGGCTCCAAAAATCAGTGCGGTCAAAGATTCCAAGAGAATTAGACTATTCATTTTCCAGGTTAGATCCCAGATGGGAGCATAGACGTAGTGCCCTAGGGTTAACTGTCCCATGGCAACATAGAGATATAGCAGCCCAAATGCGAGGGATCGACGCTTTCGCTTCCAGCAGATATAGCCTGCTATACCGATGGGGGTCATCACAAACCAGAGAATATCGACTAGGGAAGGATTAAACCAAGTCGGTTCAGGGTATTGTTCAAAGAACAGAACATTATCGACATAGTGCAACACCGAAGTCACAATGCAGACAATGAGCAAGGCTAGTAATCCGCGAGTAGGGTGCTCAACAGATTGATGTTCGTTCATAAGGTTCAATAGGGCGCTTACGACGCGGGCCAGGATTTATACCTTTTGTATTGTAGGCAAGATTATTCTTGGATGGCGTTCACGGCTAATATCCAAAGGGTGGCTCCATCATCACTCCACTCAATTTGTTGGGGAATGCCTTGATAGTAGGTCTCCAAGGCTCGGGCCATGGCAGTGATTTTTTGCACTAACTCTGGGGGAAGCGACCGAGTTGATTGCAGGTCCTGGGAATGAGCTTCTTCTACATCAGAAACTCGAATCTGTTGCGTTTGAGGATGCATCAGGGCTTCAGACGGCGTTGGACCTGGACCCCCGATAATGACCACGGTGGCAGGATCGCTGTTAGGGAGGTCTTGGCTTCTGACTAAGCCACTATATTGACCCTTGACTTGGACTTGAACCATCACTGCAACCCCCTGATCTTGAGAATGGGAAGATGAAGGAGTGGCACTATAGGCTGAGCGACAAGCCCGAATGACTTGGGCTAAGGCTCGACGAGAGGTGATTTGAAAAACGGGCTCGGGGGGAGGGCCAACTGGATTAGCCCCAATGGCACTAGACCGAATCATGAGGGGTTGGCTCGCACTGGGGTTAAGGAGCTGAATCAGGGGAGCTGCATCATCACCTGGGGGGAGCACCCAACCTGGGGGGATATTATAGCCATCGGCTTTGAGCTGGCTGAGGACCACTGCTAATGGCCCAACTTGGTCAACTTTGAGGGAATGGTCTAGGGTACGGATGTTGCGATCGCGTTGAAAGAAACCAAATAAATGGGCGTCATTGGCCTGGTCTAGGGTCATTAACTCACCCGAACTTTCCCCCATGGAAGCCGGTGACTGGGGCACTTGCTCATCGACCCAAGCGATTACAAAACTCAGACCCATGGCCGCCATAACCTGCGAACTTTGTTGGGTGTATAGGCCGACCAGTAGAGGAAATAGGATCAATAGTCCCAATCGTCCAAGGCGCCGTTCTCGCAGCAGGGTAATACTGATACCTCCGATGAGCAGCAGCAGAAATGCAATCTGCCAGCTATACACCATGCCCCCAGCAACGATACCGAGTAATTGTTTCGATTTCCGGAGCCAAAACTGTCCAAATACTAGGGCAATCAGGGCGATGATCCACCAGGTCGGATCGCGAGGAAAGTAATATCGAGCTAAGCAAACACTGGCAATCCCTTTACTGGCTTCTATGCCCATCTCCAAGAAAGTTACTCCATAGCGCCAGGATGATCTTGGACGCGCAGGCAGGCGTTGAATTAACCATTCTGATGCTGGTATGCCCCCCAACAAGGGACAAAGAACAAAAATGAGTAAGCATCCCCAAACTTGGATGAGTGTCATTGGCTATGCAGCTTTAGGGAGATAGTCGCTCAAGAATCCATTCCTGATCCGAATATCGATAACAGAGACGGTCATGAAGACGACTGGTGCGTCCTTGCCAAAATTCGATCAGATGAGGGGTGACCCGGTAGCCTCCCCAATGGGGAGGACGGGGAATCGGTTGATTCTGATATTCCTGTTCTAACGCTTGCAGGCGCTGATCTAGAATATTGCGATCGCTAATCACTTGGCTTTGGTCTGAGGCCCATGCCCCCAGTTGACTGCCCCGAGGCCGACTCTCAAAATAAGCTTCCGTTTCTGAGTCACTGACTTTCACCACTTTCCCTTCAATTCGGACCTGACGTTCCAATTCTGCCCACCAAAAGACTAAAGCAGCCCAAGGTCTTTGGGCTAAATCTTGCCCTTTCCGACTGAGATAATTGGTATAAAAAACGAATCCCTGTTGATCAACTCCTTTTAGTAACACCATGCGGGCAGAGGGCTGGCTGTCTGCCGAGATGGTCGCTAAGGTCATGGCATTCGGTTCGGGTAATTCTGCTTGGACGGCTTGCTCAAACCAAGACTGAAATTGAAGGATGGGATTGGCATTGACCTCTGTTTCTAGAAGGGCCTGCTGTCGATAGTCACGGCGCAGATCTGAAATGGAGGTTTGTGTTGGATCAATTAAAGACATCAGGGCCTGCTTACTCGAATACTCATAATTTCTTAGGTATAACTAAACCTGGATGGACTGGGTTGACTGCTGATGGACAGATGCTCTTCAATTATCGGACATCCCCATCAGCATTGATTCTAAATTCGCCCAACCTCTACATTAGGGGTAAGAGTGCTCAATCATTTTTCAAGTCGCCGATAAAGGAGAAATCATTGTTATCTTGGCCATAGATGATGCCAAGCCAACGAGAGGGTGAAATATTGGCTAATCTATCAGCGATTACCCAAAGACTTTCCAGGGGCACTTCCGCTTGGACCAGCGAATGGGTCGGTAACTTTAATGGCAATCAGGTGGAAATTCGGGTGATGCGAGGTGCGATCGCAAATTGGCACACCCATACAGATACAGATGAAATGTTTGTCGTACTCTCTAGCTCTGTTTCGATTGACACTGAGAATGGCAGTTTTAACCTGGTCCAAAATGATTGTTTGGTGGTTAAAGCTGGCACACAACACCGCGCCAGAGCAGAGTCAATGGCGACACTGATGACCTTGATTCGTCCAACCCCTTAAATTTTTAATCCCATCTTGGTCATGAACACTTTGTCTCTACCCCTGCAAATACCTGGACTCAGATTACCACCGTGGGTCATCCAAGATGCAGAAGCATTTCAAGAATATGCTGACAATCTAAAGATCTGGCGGAATATGCGGGATGAGTTCCCTTCTCCCTATACGCACCAGGATGCAGAACGGTGGATTGATCAAGCCCTTCACAGAGCTGATGGACTGTATTTGGCGATTGCCACTGACCAAGAAGCTATCGGTTCCATTAGTCTGCTAATCCATGATGATATTCGTCGCTATTCCGGAGTATTAAGTTACTGGGTTAGTCAGCCTTTTTGGGGGCAAGGTATCGTCACAGCAGCGATTGCAGGGATGAGTGACTATGGCCTAACAGATTAGTCAGAATCTATGCCAAGGTGTTTAGCACCAACCTGAGTTCTATCCGAGCGTTGGAAAAGAATGGGTTTGAACAAGAAGGATATTTCCGTAAAGGGGTGTACAAAGAGGGGCAGTTTGTCGATCAAGTGGTCTATGCAAAAGTTGTTTAGTGTCGCTGGAGTTATGGGCGAATTTCTCCGGTTGTTAACCTAATGTTTGGTTCTATCTTGACAATAGATACCCTGCAGAGCGTCAAAAATTAACCGTGACTTCCATTCAGATTGCAACAACGGATGATCAGATTCGAGCCTGTTACCCAGTGATGGTGCAGTTAAGAGCACACCTAACACTCCACGACTTTGTTACTCAAGTCCAAAGCCAGATGCAGTCTGGGTATCAGTTGGCCTATGCATCCAATTCAGAGTGCATCTGTTCAGTTGCTGGATTTCGAATGAGTGAAAGCCTATCTTGGGGACGATTTTTGTATGTTGATGATTTGATTACCGATGCCCAGATGCGATCGCAACATTACGGGCACCAACTGTTAGACTGGCTTGTCGAGTATGCTCGTCAGCAGGATTGTGCTCAGTTGCATTTAGATTCTGGTTTGCAGCGTTTGGAAGCCCATCGGTTTTACCAGCGAGAAGGTCTGCAAATCAACAGCTATCATTTTTCCCTCAAGCTTTAATGGAGACTGTTATGCCCACTTTGATTGCCCAGCCGACGATTATTACTGCTGCCGGGAATAAACCCAAACGGATTGAAGAATTTTTTGGGCGAGTCAATTCCAAGCATGACCATATCAGCGTTGCCCGCATGGTATCGCCTGCAGGCTGGCAAGAACCTGGACAAAAGCCCGAATTCCAGGAAATGACCGTTGTCCTGCAAGGATTATTGCGAGTTGAGTATGAGGGGGGTGTCTTGGATGTGCAGGCGGGGCAAGCCATCGTTACAGAACCGGGGGAATGGATTCGGTATAGCACGCCGGATGGCGCAGAGTATATTGCAGTCTGCTTACCCGCCTTTTCACCAGAGGCGGTTCATCGGGATGTTGATAAAATCTAAACGTTGCGATTGATCCAGGTCACTCGGAATGTTATTCGATTCTGACAAACCCTGCTTGTTCAATGAGCTTCTGGCCCTGCTCGCTCAACATCATGTCTGTATAGGCTTCGCCAATTAACTGCTCCCGATCTTTGTTCTCTTTGACAATGACGTAAAGGGATCGGGTGATGGGGTAGCTGCCATCGCGGAACGCCTCTAAATTAGGCTGGTTCCGAGCGGGGGGACAATTCTGGGTTGGCTTGCCCTGCTGGGGAGGGATGAGTTTATCTGGACTGAGTCCTAAGGGAATGGGTTTGCCAATACATTGGTAGAGCACTTCTGCCGCTGAGGCATAATAAATCCCCCCAGTAGCACCATTGAGTTGGCGTAGGGCATCTGTGGTGGAGTAGATGGGGACAACGGTTGAACTAAAAGGTTCATTTTGCAGCACATACTCTTGGAAATAATCTGCGGTGCCAGAATCCCCAGATTGGCGCGAAAAAGGAATAATATCTTGATCCGGTCCCCCTAGCTGATTCCAGTTATTGATATTGCCTAAATAGATTTGTCGTAGTTGGGCGACGGTTAGGCCTGGTACGTTCAGGGAAGGATGAACGACGACCGCGATACCATCCAGGCCAATGGCATGTTGGGTGACTTTGAACCCTCTTTTGGTTGCGATCGCATATTCTTCATCATTGAGGGGGCGGGTGGATTGGGTAAAGTCAATTTTGCCATCCAGGAGCATTTTGATGCCTTGACCCGAGCCGGGTGTGCCCTGGACGGTTTCTACATAGCGTAACTGCAGGTTGGGATAGACCTTTGCGATCGCATCTTCGACCTGGGGACGGATCAAAGCCCAAGTGGCGCTACCGCCATAGTTATACAGCCCTTCTGGAACATCAGGCACTTCAGAAAAAGTAGGGGTGAGTGCCAAATTAGCAGCCCCCTGAATCGGGCTGATTTGGAATTGACGGGGTGACCGTAACCATCCCCAGAAACCGGCAATCAGAAGGAGCAAGGCAACTAAAGACGCTTTGAGATAGAACTTGCTGAGCTTGGGTTGGGGGGGGGATGGGGGTGAAACGGGTGGGGGAGACTCGTCTGGACTCGACAACCGCTGCACCGAATAGGCTCGCTCTGGCAGGATGATAGTGGTTTGCGGGTTTTCTTCGAAGTCGATGGGGCAGCTCTGGCGAGAAGTCGAAAACGCCATTTCCGTGGGGGTCGGTAATTTGTGGGCGGGAACAGCACCGTGCCGATAGAAGGCCATCAGATCATCGATCAGATTTTGTTCTTCTAAGGGGTGATATCTCAGGATCTCTAGGATGCGTCTCACCCGACCAATGGCTGCAGGTAAAATATTATCTTGTTGAAATCCAGGGAATAAGTCTTCCGCACCTTGTTCTAGGGCTAAGCGTCGCTCCGTGGATAGAACCTTTTTTCGTAACCCTGCGGTCAGGATCAGCTTGAGGTCGGGGTAATTGTCGTGATACCACCGACAGATATCAAAGGCGTTCAGATGTTGAGCCCCTAGATCCACTAGCAGCAGGCCAATATTGGCCCGTTCAATGGCATCACGCTGACCTGCGAGTTGCGAGAAACTGATGCCGACAGGCTCTTCAATGACTTCGATTTGTTGGGATTGTAGGGCGGTTGTCCATACCTGAGCCTGGAATTTTAGGGGCTGTAGGAGCAGTACAGATTTGCTGGCGCTATCCATTAAATTGAGCAGTGCGGGCTGCTATTGAGAAAGACGATACACTCGAAGTCTAGTTAAGGTTGACGTTGAGTCTGATATGAGACGTTAAGTCTGATATGAACGGTAAAGTCCAAGTCTAGCCACTGTGTTATTTTATGGCAAATTTTATCCGAGTTAAAGAAAAAATGACAGGTTGCCAAGACTAGATTGAGTTCACTCCCATGATCCATGATGCACCGCTAACTCTCAAGATATTCATGCGCTTACGGGAATCGAAGGGGCAGAGGAACTTGCTCCTTAGGCCCTTACTATGTTAGGTACACAGCAAGCACCCGTCTCAATTTTGATTACCTTATATATGAAGGTGATCGCAAACCCCACCCAGGTGAGGAAGATCTGATGAAATCCAAAACTCTCAGCACATCTATTTGGTATAGCGTTGTTCTCTCGACGTTGCTCTTGAGTCCTGCCCTGGCCCAGACTTCTTCATCACCGACCGCCCCTAGTCCAGATCCGCAAGAGATTGAGCGACTGTTGCAAGAGCTGCGCAAAGAACGGGAAGGACAAAAACAAGCCCAGGCAGAGGCGACTCAAGCCGTCAATCAAACCACCACCTTATTTAATTGGTTTTTGGTGGTGCTGGGATTGATCCTAGCCACGGCCATTGCCAGCTTGATTTTGCTTCGACGCGCCGTGGTTCATGAAGTCGCGGAGGTGGTGCAAAAACACCTGCGGGAGATGCGGGATTTAAAAGGACATCTGGCGGATGCGGCGGATGCCGTGGAGGTGATTCTGCAAAAGGCAGAAGATCTAGATGCAGATTTACATCAAGAGTCGGAGCAGTTTCATCAAGACTTAACCAGTAAGCGCCAGCGGTTGTCAGATATGCTGGCGGAATTTTCCACCAAGCAACAGCAGATCCTCAATAAAATCGAAGGGTCCTTGACGGATACGGAAGCTGCGATCGCAACCTTTGAATCTGATTCAACCGCTAAATTTGCCACCCTAGATACGGAACTGAGAACCGAACAAGAAACGATTCTGGCCCATCTCAAACGCCTCGGCGAAGAGATTGAACCCCAGCTGTTTACAGTTGAATCGGATGCCCAATCGCAAAAAACAGAATTTCTCAGCCGCCTGAAGCAGTCTGAGACGGATTTCAAAACCCAATTGTCCCAACTTCTGGATAAAAGCGAGCAGGAACGAGACAAGATCCTGACGCGGGTTGAAAAAATGAGTAATGATTTTGGGCCGCAAATGTCGGCTCTACAAGCCGTTGCTCAAACAGAGAAAGAAACCTTAATTGGCTATCTTGCCACCTCTAAAGCCGAATATGTCACCCAGCTGTCTGACCTCCAGCAAGAGGCTCGTAAACAGTGGGAACTGATTTTACAAAACCTCAAACAGCTAGAAAGTGATTTCACCCCCCAGCTAGAGGAGATTGAAGGCCAGCTTCAGGTTAAGGCGAACGAGAAGAAAGAGTCCTTCCTGGTGCGCCTCAAACAGGTCGGTACTGAGATTACGCGTCAGCTCACTGAAGCCCAAGAGACCTTCCAAACCCAGGCCAGTGAGACCTTGCAACGGCTGCAGGTACAAGAGTCTGAATTCTCGACTCAGCTGTTCAACTACAGAACTCAGTTAGAGACTGAAAAGACCAATGCCCTAGCGGATGTTCAGGCTCTGACCGACAATGCCTCGACTCTGCTGGCAGATCTAAAGACAGAAGTTCAAACCACCCAAGAACAGGCAGTCCAAGACCTCGAGGCCCTGACCCGACAGGTGTCCAGTCAGCTAGCGGACCTCAAGACGAATTTGCAAGGTTCCCAAGAACAAACCCAGCAATCTTTGCAGGCCATAGAAGCGAAAACAGAACAAGATCTGGCGACCATTGCGACGGATGCCCAAGCTCGCAAAGATCAGATTCTCAAGCAGCTTGCAGCCTTATCTCCAGCCCAGATCGCCGGGGATGCTGTGGCAGAAATCGATCAGAAATTGCAGACAGCATTAGGGCCTTTGGAGCGCCTCCAGGCCAATCATCCCGATCTATTCCTGGATGTTGCAGACTATATCCGTCAAGGAGATGAGCACCTCGCAGACAGCAATTTCCGTCAGGCCCTCTCTGCATATAATCAAGCCCTGGAGCTAAAAGCCGATGACCCTCAACTATGGTGTCAGCGAGCCGAAGCGCAGAGAGGGCTAAAGCTATTTGAAGAGGCCGTTGGTTCCCTAGATAAAGCGATTGAGCTAACCCCAGAAGACCCCCAGCTTTGGCAGCGCCGAGGCCAAGTTCTGAAAGATTTACAGCGATATGAAGGTGCTCTCGGGGCCTTCAAAGAAGCAGCAAAACTGCAGCCAGAAGAGACACAAAACTGGATGGACTGTGGCACCCTGCTGGAGCGTCTTCAGCGCTGGGATGAAGCCCTTGCTGCCTATGACCGTGTGATTGCGATTGAACCGAACCATCGCAATGCCTGGATGAATCGGGGATTTGTGATGGGCACTCTCCAACGCCATGAAGACGCCTTTGCCTCGTTTGATCATGTGGTTCAACATGAGGCTGAGGATGCTGCAGCCTGGTTAAACCGGGGGTTAGCCTTACAAGTCCTCGAACGCCATGAAGATGCGTTTGAGTCCTTCGAACATACCGTGACCCACAAGCCGGAGGCCTACAAAGCCTGGAGTCATCGCGGATATGCTCTGATCAAGCTAGAGCGAGATCGCGAAGCCCTGATCAGCTTGAACAAAGCCTTAGAAATAAATGCAGATTACCCCAATGCCTACTATGGCAAGGCAGTCTGCTATGTCCTCCAAGGGGAGACAGCCTTAAGCTTAGAAAATCTCGAACGGGCTATCAAGCTGAATCCCAGCTTCCGAGAACAAGCCCGTAGTGATCCTCAATTCGTTGATTTCCGTGAGGATGAATGGTTCCGTGAACTGGTCAACCGCTAATCAATCTAAAGCAAAAGCCCTCCACTACAAATGTGAAGGGCTTTTGCTTAGGACTTTCATCAACTACTAGAGCGTGACAGGCTCCTGTTCTTCCGTAGGCTGTACATGGGATTCAGGATGAACCTTGGCTAGCATCTGGCGGAGGCCATCGCCCTCAATCACCTCTGACTCCAGCAACTGCTCCGAAATCGTCTCCAGCAATTCCTTATTCTCCTTGAGAATACTCAGAGCTTCCTGATGAGCGGTTTCGACAATGCCCTTGACTTCCTTATCAATGGCTTTGGCTGTTTCATCGCTGACCATTCGTCTCGCGTTCATGCCGCCACCGAGGAAGTTGTTCTGCTGACCCTTGTCATAAGCCAGGGGTCCTAACACTTCACTCATGCCGTAGGAGGTCACCATTTGCTCGGCTAAGTCCGTGGCTCGCTGTAAGTCGTTAGACGCTCCCGTGGTGATGCTGCCAAAGATGACTTCTTCTGCGGCCCGTCCACCTAGAAGCGTGGCAATCTGACCTCTGAGTTCAGCTTCGTTTAACAAGAAGCGGTCTTCTGTGGGGACCTGGAGGGTGTAGCCTAAGGCTGCCATGCCTCTGGGAACAATGGATATCTTTTCGACTTGATCCGTACCAGACATCTTGGCACCGACGAGGGCATGACCGACTTCGTGATAAGCAACGATCTTCTTCTCTTTGTCGTTGAGGACGCGGCTCTTTTTCTCTAGTCCAGCAACGACTCGCTCAATGGCTTCGGCAAAGTCTTGGGTTTCGACGACTTTGCTGCCTCGACGAGCAGCCAGGAGGGCAGCTTCATTCACTAAGTTCGCTAAGTCAGCTCCAGCAAAGCCTGGGGTACGGGTGGCCATGGCTTTGAGGTCAACATTTTCACCCAGTTTGACTTTCTTGGCATAGATTTCCAAGATGGCCAGACGACCGGTGAGGTCTGGACGGTCTACGAGGACTTGGCGGTCAAATCGACCGGGACGCAGGAGGGCGGGGTCTAGGGTCTCTGGACGGTTGGTGGCAGCTAGAACGATGACGGTGGCATCTCCAGCCCCAAAGCCATCCATTTCCGTGAGCAGCTGGTTGAGGGTTTGCTCTCGTTCGTCGTTTCCGCCAACGAAGCCGTTACCGCCTGCTCGAGATTTACCGATGGCATCGAGTTCGTCAATAAAGATGATGCAGGGGGCTTTCTTTTGGCTTGTTCAAACAGGTCACGGACCCGAGCGGCACCCGTACCGACGAAAAGTTCGACGAATTCTGAACCAGAGATGCTGAAGAAGGGGACGCCTGCTTCGCCAGCGACGGCTTTGGCCATTAAGGTTTTACCGGTTCCGGGAGGACCAACTAGTAAGACACCTTTGGGAATCTTGGCACCAATTTCGGTGAAGCGTTGGGGAGATTTGAGGAATTCGACGATTTCTTCGAGTTCGGTTTTAGATTCTTCGACGCCTGCGACGTCATCAAAGGTGACTTTGTTGTCATCGCCTTCGACGTAGACTTTGGCTTTGTTTTTGGTGACGGAGAGGGCGCCTTGGGGACCCCCGCCACCGATGCCGCCACGGCTAAAAAATTGGAAGATGGCGACGAAGATGACGGGGGGGATGACCCAGCTCAGTAGGGTGGTGAACCAGCGATTGCTGGGAGGGGGAGTGGCGGCGAATTCGACGCCTTTGGATTCGAGAAGCTTGGGCAACTCTAGGTCGAAGATTGGGGTGGTTTCTAAGATTTTTGACTCTTCAGCTGTGTCATCTTTAAGCTGGTAGCGAATCAATTTTTGGCCCACGGAAACTCGGGCAACCTGCTCGTCACGAACTTGTTCAATAAAAAAGCTGTAAGGTACCCGGGGCACCCTAGGTCCCATGACAAAGGGGAGAGCCAAATTCGCAATTAACAAGATGGCTGGTAAAAATAGCAGCAGACTTGTAATGAGGTTTGGACGAGGACGTTGAGGCTTGTCTTTGATCGGCATGGTTCGCTCCCTAACGCTTGGTAACTTGCTGGTTCAGGTGGCCGGAGAAGCTCCCACCCCATTCAAAGACTCTGTCTGTTCTAACCATTCAAACACTTGGTCCAGCTGCTGAATGGTAATAAAGCCGAACTGCCAAAGAATGATGGGAAGTTGGCTCGAAAGATTATGTTGCTGGCGGATCGCAAGTGAGATCGCATCAGCCGGGATCAACAGCTCTTCCCGCAAGTAACGAATTAGCTTGGTTTGAGCAGAATAGTTCATGGTTGAGAGTCGTCAGGGGAGTAAGGCGGAGATTAAATCTCTAAGGCTTGAAAGCAATTGTCTTCATCCTATCGATTTTGAAAAAGATTCAATTGGACAAGCAATATATCAATGCTGCGGGAGGGGAGGGATTGAGTCAGTTTAGGCAAGGAGACCTAAGCGCTTGCCGTTATCGCGGGCAAGACGAATCCAATTTTGGCGCTGAGTCCGCTCAATACCGACTTGATTGCAGAAGTTGGTAATGGCTTTTGAATGCAGAGCGATCGCTTTGCCTCTGAGTTTGGTGAATCGGGGGGTACCAACAGCAGTGCGAGTAAGAACAACGATAGGTGCAAACATAACAGACTCCGTAAATGTAACGCTATGTTAACTATGTTAATCAAAGTGTTACAAAATGTCAAGATTCAACTTGACTTTCTGTAGGGTCTCTGAGTTAAAGCTTATTTAGCTAAAAAACAGTTCAAATTTAATTACGGTGAGTTAAAGTTGCCACTAAGAACTCTATTTGAACTTTTAAGTAAATAAATAGCCACTTTCATCTATATTTTCTTGATAATCAGCATCAAAAATAGTTTAATAAGGTGTGCTGATGTGGCGATTTAAGTATTTTTATAGTCTACTTTTGTAAAGCTTTTACATAGAACACAATTAATGTAACGGTATTGTGAACTGAATGGAGATGAGTTGAAGTGACCTAGCCCCAAGCATGATTGTGCAGGGCTAGGGACTAATAGTGGTTTCTATGCTAGAAGAATTACCCGCTGGGCTTTTATCCAGCAGAATTGAAAGTAATTAATAGCGAATGGCGGGACGCATTCTCGTGGCTAAATCGCCATATATTCTTGCAGCATCACTTTTTGCGATCGCAAAATCTTAAAGGCTTCCCGCTCTACCCGGCGAACCCACTCCCGGCTGACGTTCAGACGCTCACCCACTTTTGCTAAGGTCAGTGGATTTTGATCAATCAGGCCGTATCGCAAAGTAATCACTTCCCGCTGCTGCGGGCTGAGATCTTGGAGTAGCTTGGCCAAATCAGACCGCAGGGAAGATGCTGTGGCATAGGTATCGGGAGACTCATTGGGATCTTCAAGTAGCTCCCACAGTTCCGTATTCTGCTGATCGCCAATCTGAATATCTAACGAGATCGAGCGACGCGCATAGTTGAGATAGTCTTCAATCTTTTAGGCGTAAGGTCCATCTCTACCGCTAGCTCTTGGATGGTGGGGTCGCGATGGAGTTTTTGCGACAGTTGGCGTCTAACCTTGCGCAGCTTACTGAGTTTTTCATTGATGTGAATCGGTAAGCGGATGGTTCGTTCTTGTTCTGCGATCGCACGGGTCATAGCTTGACGAATCCACCAGTAGGCATAGGTAGAGAAGCGATAGCCTTTCATCGGGTCAAATTTTTCGACACCCCGTTGCAAGCCAATGGTACCTTCTTGAATCAAATCCAAGAACTCAACTTTCGCTTTGTTGTACTTTTTGGCAATTGAGACCACCAAACGCAAATTAGATTCCACCATTTGCGATTGGCTTTGTGGCCTAACTTCAATTCTTTTTGCAGTTGTGAAATCGATAGCTCAGCTTTGTCTGCCCATTCCGTTAGGGTGGGTTCTCGATCTAGATCCGCTTGCAAGTCTTGTTTCAGATCTTGTAAAGCTATAAACGCTGCACCTGCTTGCCAAAGATAATTTCCTCTTCGTGATTCAACAGAGGAAAGCGACCAATCTCTCGCAGATAGATCGTAATGGAATCTTTGCTCACAGATGAAGTTTTCATGTCTACGGAAAATTGGAATAACTGGATATAAAAGACCCCAGCATAGAGCTGGGGCTGACAGACAAGGAAGAAGAGAACATCGGGGGTAGCTGTGTGTTTCGCAAGCTACCCAACCTGTAATTTAGAAGTGCAGTAAAGCGGCAACTTGACCGACAATGCCTTGACCAGTCATGACTTCAGTCACGAGGGCCAAGAAGAATCCCATCATTGCGAGACGACCACCAAAAGTCTCTGCAAAATCGGTGAAGCCCCAGATTGGATTTTGTGTACTCATATCGTTTGACTCCGTAATCGAAATAACCTTATGTAAATAAATGTAACTGCTCTTGTAACGTTTTGTCAAGCATCGATTTAATTTTTTTCAACAGTTCCTTCAATCTAGGTGAAGCCAGTCCATCCCTTTCATTGGCATGGCCTTAAGTGGATAGTAAAAAACCCAGCGCAATGGCTGGGCCTGGATGAGAGTGATAATTAAATACGATTTAGAGAACTCACCACCGTGTTACGGATAGAATTCTTCGTTACAAGATTAAGGTAGCGGTAACCTTAACCCTTATTGCTGACCCCACTAAAGTGAGAGGAGAGAAAAACTTTAGTCGGTGATCAGAAATCTTTTAGAAGCTGAACCAGGCGACGAGCTGGCCCAAAATTCCTTGTCCTGTAAGGGCTTCAGTAATGATAGCTAAAGTAAAGCCAATCATAGCAAGGCGACCATTCCAGGTCTCAGAAAAGGCGCTAAAGCCAGAAGAAGGTTGTGTATTCATTGCGATTCAATCTCCTAAATAATCAGCTGGTAATTTCAAAAAAGGTCGAGGGCAATATGGCGGCTTACATTAAACCCCAGAAGTGCAAAACGCCTTTTCCTGTGACTAGCTCAATCACGATGGCGGCATAAAAACCAACCATGGCTAGGCGGCCACTCCAAGCTTCAGCAAAGGGATTAAATCCGAAGAAATTGTTAGAAGTATTCATGTGTGTAGACTCCGTGGAACTCATGTGTGTTGTAACCTTATGTAAATTAATGTAACAGCTATGTAAAGAGATGTCAACACAAATCTTCAGTTTTTGTGAAGAAACTTCTTCGAATCCGCTGCAATTATTGACTGTTCTAGCTTTTAGCCTATGCATCCAATCTTTGGAAACCAGTGCCTGAACTTTTCAAACCCAGTTCGGGTTAAGCCCGTTTTTAAGCCCCTGCTATGGACGAATGAAGGTTTCAGCCTACGCAAGGATAAGGGGTTTAGCTTATCCCAAATTCAGGTTTGTCAAGCAAAATAATACGGTTACGCGCTTTATCCACCGATCTAGCAAGCGTTTCACAGTGTTCCAGCTATCAATTTATGCAGGGCCAGTTAACTCATGAAGCTCAGTTATTACCCGGCCGAAATAAATGCCGATGTTCAGGGTGATATAACCGCGATCTCGCTTGAGAATGCGTTGACTTCAAAGCTGGACTGATTAAGTAGAGGGTTGTCCGAATTAACTCATGGCCTTCGGTCGCCTTTGCCATCTCAGATAAGGGCACAACCCACATTTGCTCATCCGGCCATCCTAAACGAAAGCCGATGGCCACAGGAGTATCTGGCTCATAATGAGCGAGTAATTTTTGTTGGGCCTGATCGACATGGCGCGCACTGAGATACAAACACAAGCTGGCTTTGTGGGCTGCTAAGCTAGCGAGTTCCTCTGCTTCTGGAACCTGTGTTCGGCCGCTAATTCGCGTCAAAATAATCGTCTGTACTAGTTCGGGTACCGTTAGTTCCACCTGCAATTTAGCTGCAGCCAGCTGAAATGCACTAATACCAGGAATAATTTCGAAGGGGATTTCGGCTTCTGCCAAAGCCTGGATTTGTTCATGTACAGCCCCATACAGGCAGGGGTCACCAGAGTGTAGCCGCACGACTGAAAGATGAGATCGCACCTTCTCAATCATCATCGGTACGATATCTTCAAGGGTCTTGGTGGCAGTCGGAATCAATTCTGCCCTGTCATGGCATAGACTCAGCATTTCCTTTGGCACTAGTGAATTGGCATAAACGACGACATCTGCCTGTTGGATAATGCGCTGAGCTTTTACGGTGAGTAAATCCGGATCTCCTGGCCCTGCTCCTACGATATAAACCGCTGGTAATAGAGGCTTACTGGACGTTGTCTGGTCGAGTAGCTCAGGAGAAGGGGAGTCATAGGATTTCAATTCAACCTAAATATCAATAAAAAACAGAGCCGCAGTATCGCATTAAGAGGCCTGTTTGTATCAGGCAGGCTCCGCTTCAGCAAATACAGCCAGCTCAACCCAAGCATGCCAATCCCAATGCCAATCAAGCTTACAACTTGAGCAATCCGCAAAGGCCCTAGCATTAAACTATCCGTCCGTAATCCCTCAATCCATAGCCGACCCAAGCTATAGGTCACCGCATAGACCAGAAAGATCGTGCCTTTTTTAGCTTTGGGAACTTAAAAAACAATGCCAGTAAGATTCCCAGGACCATCAGATTCCATACTGATTCGTAGAGGAAAGTGGGGTGAAAGTAGGCTGAACTCCGATAGGCAAGTGGACGACGCACAGGTGGAATGAATAGCTTCCAAGGCAGATCGGTCGGATCACCGAAAGCTTCTGAATTAAAGAAATTGCCCCAACGGCCGATGGCTTGCCCCAAGATCAAGGATGGAGCAACCAAGTCTGCTAATTGCCAAAAAGAAATCTGATTCAGGCGACTAAAAAACATAGCTGCCAACATGCCGCCAAGAATGGCCCCATGAATGGCAATTCCCCCGCGCCAAATAGTGGCAACTTGATCTAAATGTTGACTGTAATAATCCCATTGAAATAGGACATAGTATAGGCGGGCACAAGGGATAGCTCCTATGACTAGCCAAATTGCCAAATCACTAATGTCGTCTGGATTAATCCGACGGTAGGTAGCCAAACGTCGGGAAAGTTGCAGCCCTAAAACAATTGCAGCCGCAATCAAGACGCCATACCAGCGAATAACGACAGAACCAACCCTGAAGATTTCTGGTCCAGGAGAGGTAAAAACGGCCCAGTACAATGGCAACAAATTAGCGAACATAGTTAATACACAGGCATGGATTCATCAGGAGTTTGAACCCCAGTGCATAGTATCGCACCCCATGCTTAAGAACCGTCGTATTGATGCGTAGGTTCATATGGGCAGCAATGTAAGGCATGGCGTTTTACCTACTTACTCAATGGATTGTGCTTGCTCCAGTAAAGATTGCCAACCCGGTTTCCATAACCCTCGATTTTTCAGAGCTTTGGCATTCACCCAAAATCGTACCGTTTCATCACAAGCCGCAACTAGCTCAGCAAAAACCAGGGAACCCTCATTTTTGCGGTTAACAACCCGAAAATGTCGCCAACCAAAGGTTGAAGACTGAGCGGTCCATTTAGAACCAATCAAATGAGGGGGTTTCTGTTTTTTCACAATCAAACGGAACACTTGGTGACAAGTGAATGGAGCGATGAACAATCAATTATTTTTAAAGAGCGACAGGAGAGGGTAAATCCAGGGCGCTCAGGAGTCGATCAATATCACAGTACTGACTAATCATGTCCTGAATGCATTCAACTTTAATGCGTTCATGGACTTGGGCACGCTGAAACGCTTTCTCTATGATGTCAACGGTAGTCAAGGTGTCCGAATCAACTAATAAGACTGGGATCTCCAGATCTTTAGCCCGGTTCAGTACAAGTTCGTTGGGAGGGAAATGCCCCGTCAAAATCAAGCAATGGGTAGAGGACTCCAAAGCCGCAAGTTGTAGATCAGTGCGATCGCCTCCTGTCACCACAGCCATATTTCGCCCTTTGCGGAAATACTTTAAGGCAGAATTAACGTTCATCGCTCCGATGGTCAGCTCTTCTACCATAAGATTGAGAAATTCATGGCCACACAATACCTCAGCCTGGAGCTGTTGGACCAATTCCGATACGCTAACACTGCGTAGTAAGGCGTTACTGGGTAGTATCCCCACAACAGGTATTTCTTTCGTTTCTAGAAAAGATTGCACTGTTGATTGCAATAGTTGTTGCTGTTCAACGTTGACATCATTGAAAATAACGCCCACCAAACGATTACCCAGGGTTGCTTTCGCATTAAGCAATGCATCAATCATGGCTAGATTGTGAAAGCGGCTCACTAACACGACCTCTGCATCCAGTGCCTGAGCCATCTGGGGTAGAGATACGTCAAATAGATACCCTTCTGATAAGGAACCAGGACCTTCTAAGAGGACGAGGTCAACATCATCTTTCTTTTTCAACTGATGTAGCTGTTCTACGTAGTTCGTCGCATCTCTATCTTCAAGTTGTTGCTGAATGTGATGAGGATTGATAGATAACAGGGTCGGGTAAATCTGCTCTGACGTGAGTCCAAGGGTTTCAGCAATGAACTTAACATCAATATCTAGCCCGTCATCGGCCAATCCTTCAGCATAAGTCCCGATGGGTTTGGCATAGGCTAATCGGTATCCCTTCCTGATCAGAGATTGAGCAAGGCCCAAAATGGCAGCTGACTTACCACTGAAGGCTTCAATGGAACCTATCAGCAGGTGCTTTGATGCCTTTTGCACTCCGAGAACTCCTCATAGATTAAGTGTTAATCATCTAGTTTTAACAGCTTACGATAGAAAGTCTTGGGAAAATCAGCAACTTTTGTGCGTCGGTAGTTGGTAATGACTTCGATTAAAAAACCAATAAATTCAAAATTGGTGATCGTGAGTTCGTAATTGAGATCTCCATCATTATCGAACTGGATACGGCAGCGGGTGAGGTCTGCAGGTAACTTAGAAACGTTCCAAGTCGCTACAAATGGGATGTTGCTTCCCCCTTCAATGCCCCGTTGCCCCTCCAAATTACTGTTTGATATAGCGTTATCGCTAAGGGTAGTAAATCTCTCTTGCCGCCTTGGTAGTAGGGCAGGTAGACATTAACGTCTCGTGGGGTAGCAGGTTGAATAGCATCTAAAACTTGGGTCATCTAACAACGTCCTCATTGACCGATCAATCAATAAACCTCATGTATGAAGTATGGGCAAGTCCGTGACGAATTTTACTGTTTGACCTGAATTTTTCTGCTTTTCTCTCAAATGCTTCCCCTTTATTGAGCAGTCAGAATGTCAAGCACACCAAATATATAAAGATATATATACAGTTTATGGTATACGTGGTGGGTAGAACCAATGGACCTCTGCCGGTAAAGTTGCTTAGCTGGAACAGAAGATTATGGCTCCCCTAGTTGCAAATTATTATCTGACCTACCGTTGCAATGCTCGATGTCATTTCTGTGATATTTGGGCGTTAGATCCGGGCAAGGAAGCAGATTTCGATACGATTCAGCATAATCTAGAAGATTTAAAACGCCTGGGAGTCAAATACGTTGATTTTACAGGAGGAGAACCGCTTTTAAGAACAGATGTTGGCCGAATCTACCAAACTGCGAAGCAGCTTGGGTTCTACACCAGCATGACCACCAATACGATTCTCTATTTAAAAAAGGCCCATGAAGTCAGAGGGCTAGTCGACTTCCTCAATTTCTCCCTGGATGGTCCGGATGCAGAAACCCACGATCACTCCAGAGGAGTCAAAATTTTTGATAATTTGGTTGAGTCGGTTAAGTTAGCCCTAGACCTAGGAGAATATCCAGTTCTGAACCATACGGTGACAGCTCAGAACTACGAGCGGATTCATGAGGTGGCTGAATTAGGAGCACGTCTGGGAGTCAGAGTGTGGCTGAATCCAGCCTTTACCGCCTACGCAAACTATAACAATCGGAAAAATCCAACCCCTGCCATTGTCGAGGCCATTGAGTCTAGTGGCAGAAAGTACCGAAATCTGGGGTACAACAAAGCAGCTTTAGAGTTCATCAGGGCTGGAGGGAATGATACCCAAACCCAAGATGTAAAGCGGTCGATGCTGTAATCGCCATTTCCCCGAATGATGAGTTGCTGCTTCCTTGCTATCACTTCGCTCAAACTGGCGTACCCATAGAAGGCAAATTGTACGAACTATATCGACAATCTGAAATCGTTGAAGAATACCGCCAATCCCAAGGGCAGCTTAAGGTATGCGAAGGTTGTACCGTTTGGTGCTATCTCATTCCCAGCTTTTTCCAAGGTGTTGATAAATATTGGGTCTTGAACCAAGTCAGTTATGTCGGAGAATTCCTGGCCAGAAAACGATTCTTGCAGCATGTCTAACGTGAAATCTCCATGGCCAGAAGACCCGGAACTCCCACAGCTTTCTGAGGTAGAAATTGATTATCCCGAAGGTGAAGGTCGGCGACGCAAAGCGGCTTTGATGCTGGCCTTAATTTGGAGCTGTACGATTGCGCTGCATCTGTTTTCGGTTGGGTTTTGGGCCGTTTGTGGTCTGACAACCGTTATTAGTATGCACTGGTTGCGAATGATTCGGGCGTCGGCACTGCCCACTGAAGAGCCATTAAACCTAGATAAACCTGAAACTGAATATCCCTTTGTATCCCTGTTAGTATCGGCAAAAAATGAGGAAGCAGTTCTAGAATCTTTGGTTAAAACCCTCTGCAAGCTAGACTATCCTGCTGAACGATATGAAGTTTGGATTGTAGATGACAGCAGTACGGATAAGACCCCTGATGTGCTGGCTCAATTGTCTGAAGAGTATGCGCAACTCCATGTGTTGCGCCGATCGGCAGAAGACGGTGGTGGCAAATCCGGGGCCTTAAATCAGGTTTTGCCGATGACTCAAGGCGACATCATTGGGGTTTTTGATGCTGATGCCCAGGTCTCTGCCGATTTACTCTGTCGAGTGTTACCCCTGTTTGATGATCCACAGATGGGTGCGGTCCAGGTTCGTAAACAGATTGCGAACGCTGATACCAATTTTTGGACCCGAGGTCAGTCAGCTGAAATGGGGTTAGACCTATATCTTCAACAGCAGCGGATTGCAGTGGGAGGGGTCGGTGAACTTCGCGGTAATGGTCAATTTGTGCGCCGCCAAGCGTTGGCAAGTTGTGGAGGCTGGAATGAAGCGACCATCACTGATGATTTGGATTTGACCTTCCGCTTGCATCTAAATCATTGGGACATTGGCATTTTGCCTGTGCCTGCGGTACGGGAAGAAGGAGTGACTCGGGCTATAGCACTTTGGCATCAACGGAATCGCTGGGCCGAAGGGGGGTATCAACGGTATTTGGATTATTGGCCTTTAATTATTCGCAATCGGTTAGGACCCCGTAAAACCTTCGATTTAGTGGTGTTTTGGTTTGCTCAGTATGTTCTTCCCACTGCAGCTGTGCCTGACTTGGTGATGGCGACCGCTCGCAACCAGCTCCCGTTGCTAATGCCGATGACGAGTGTCACCATGTTGTTGTCGTTGGTTGGCATGTGGAATGGGTTAGACCGTATTCGTAAAGCTGAACAAATTGCCCCAACACCGCTGGTGATGTTCTTACAAACCGTAAGAGGGACGCTGTATACTTGCCACTGGTTTTTGGTGATGGCTTGTGTCACAGCCAGGATGTCCATTCGACCCAAACGCTTGAAATGGGTAAAAACCTTGCGCCAAGATGACTATCAGATTTATGTGCCTGATTAGGTAGAGTACTTTAAAGAATTTCTTGGGCTTTGGTGCATGCCAATGAGGTTGATAAAAGCCGGCACTGGTCTACTAACAGGGCACATACCTAAACCCTTTATTGGTGAGGAGTTCTAGTGTGCTCAACGGACGAGAACAAAATCCCATCTCCATTGCTGGTGTGGTCTGCTTACTGAGCCCCCAATGGGGTCTAACCCAGTTATGAATCAGGCGTTGTACATCTAGCACTCGCTGTAACCCCGACCGCTTCTTAGCGTAGAGATTCTGCCGTCTTCGATAAGCACTACATCGTCTCCTCAAGGCAGCATTGTGAGCCTCATTATGATTGGCATGGACCTCAGACCCTAGACTGATAGCGGTAAAGGGATGCTCTGCTTTCACCCACTCTACTCGCCGATTCCCCTGAGACCCTTTAACTTTCATCGCGACTTCTAACCCTCTCGCCAAACCTTGCGATGCCCATAGTCAGGATGACACTCCTCACCATTGAGATAGACATTGGCGAGCTTCCAAAGTTCTTGTCCATAACGCCTCTCACCATCGGTAAACCATCGAATCCCATCACAGGCTTTGACCCACTCCCAAGCTGAGTAAACGCCATTTGCAAAAAGTTGTGCATCCTTGAGGCCAGCTTGTGCTGTCAACCAATAGCGGCTTTCGCGTTCAAGGAAATGGATGGTCCAGCCCTGGGATTGGCTGGGGGGGAAGATTTTGCCTACACGCGTGTAAACTTCATCCCCTTCTACCGTCACATCAGAGGCTGCTGGTGCGGGAGGTGACCAGTTCTGTGCTTGGTCTGCTAGGCGTTTTTCCCAACGCATAATGGTGGTATGAGATTTACCGAAAGTTCGACCTGCAGCACGAATACCCATCCCTTCGGTGCGAGCTTTGATGGCATAGCTCACTACTGAACTAGCGGTGCGTAAGCGAGCCATTGGGGTACCCGTGCGTTCGTTGAAACGCCGATTGCAATCCTTACACTGATATCGCTGGACTAATGTCCCATCTTGCAGGCTATCAAAGCCGCGCTTTAGGATCTTCTCGCTTAGACAATATGGGCATTCCATTGATCTACATTAGGTTGCGTCGGAAGCATTATAGCTAGATCCTGCTAACAGACCAGTGCCTAAAAGCCATATTTTGGCCTTCTAACCTAATTTATTCTCGTGGTAGTATTTTTCGGGAAATTCTTTCTAAATATTTGCATGGCTTTCGATCGCCTAGAACATTAAATGCATCTCTTTTTCCTGGATAAATAGGATGAATGACTCTACGCTAGGAATCTCTTAATCTGGAACTTTTGTTTATTGGCTCATCATAAAAAGCTTACACAGAAGTACCAAAATAATGCCTTTGCGGTTGGTTGCTAATGGCTGCCAACTCTTAAGCCTATGCTTGATCAGTATTTCAGCTATATAAGCTTCTTTTAGCCAAATAGTACTGTCTGGCTGATTTGATTCTGGTTACCGAGCTGAGTGAGTACTATCATATAATTCAATCTTGGCAGAAATGAGATTTTATCTTTGTTAGAGAAATATTTCAGTCTATCCAATATCTAATTTATTCATTCTTTTATATCAGTAAACTATTTTCCCGATTGAATAAATTAGTCCTACTGGTTCAAAAAGGTTGGTTCTAATTCTGAGGGAATAGGCAATAAAGTGTTCGAAATAATTTTTGGATTGTAAATAACTATTTTTATCCAAAAAACAGAAATAAAATTAATCTCTACTAGAGGGCAGAGTTAGTAACCTGCCAAATTCATGCTGGGGTATAACTCATGTTCAAGAATGGATTTAGCAGCCTTTTTAAGATTTGCTTGGTGCAGATCTCTAATCTCTAGCGCTTTAAGAGAACTGTGGGAGGGATAAAGATGAGAATTACCCTTGGAGATTTAACGAATATCTATGTCCTCGGAGATAGTCTATCTGACACAGGAAATATCTTTACGCTCACTGCTGGTCAGATTCCTCCTCCTCCTTACTTCGAGGGACGGGTTTCTAATGGACCTGTGGCAATTGAGTATGTAGTAGATAGGCTCAATAATGCTGAATCAAATCTGAATTTAGCGCTAGCGCCGTCATTACTGGGCGGGAATAATTTCGCTTTTGCTGGAGCTGGAACAGGTCGCAACAACTCGAATGAAGATGACTTCAATTTAGATTTACCCGGGTTATTAGATCAAGTTGATGCGTATCGGCAGTTAGGAACCGACTCTGCCAATAGCTTGTTCTTTATCTGGGCAGGGCCGACTAATTTTCTCGATAACTTAGGTGGCACAAATACAGACGATCGAGCGGTCTTAATTGAACAAGGGGTTGAGAACTTACTGGTTGGAGTGGAAGCGCTTGTGGCATCGGGAGCGAGTAAATTCGTGATACCCAATATGCTAAACCTAGGTCGGCTACCTACGAGCGCGGCATTTCAACGAGAAGCACGAACAGTTGCGATCGCATTTAACGGACGCTTGGGATTATCTTTAGACAACCTGGAGCAAAAGGTTGGCAATCAGAGCTTGGAGCTGGTTGAAGTTGATTTATTTGGGCTGGGAGAAACGATTGCTGAGAATCCTACCCGCTTTGGATTTACCAATACCACCGACCCACTCCTGTCATTAGTCGCTACGGGGCAAGCACTTCCCAATACCCCTGGATTTTTCTTTTGGGATCCGTTACATCCCACCACTCAGGCCCATGCCATCATCGGTGAAACCATCTTCAATACGTTGATAGGGGACATTCCCCAACCTATTTTTAATGACATTCTAGGGACTGCCCAACGGGATTTCTTATTTGGCACAAAGGCGGCAGACAATATCGATGGATTCGCAGGGAATGATTTTCTCTTTGGTCTTTCGGGAGGCGATCGTATTGAAGGGTGGCAAGGTCGGGATTGGCTATTTGGGAATAGCGGTAATGACACGATAGATGGTGGAGCGGGTCGGGATGTTGCCTGGGGCGGTTCTGGTGATGATTTAGTGTTCGGTGGAGAGGGCGGTGATTGGCTATCGGGGAATGAGGGGAGTGACATTCTGATTGGCGATGAGGGGGCTGATGCCCTATGGGGCAATCAAGGAGATGACGATCTCCTTGGCGGTAGGGGAAATGACCGATTATGGGGGAATGGTGGAGATGATATTCTCCGTGGCGGCGAGGGGCATGACTGGCTGTTAGGGGGGAATGGTGCCGACAAGTTAGTGGGTGGGAATGGCGATGATTGGATAGCGGGTGGTGCGGGGGATGATGTCTTTGTGGGTGGTCCCGGTCAAGATTCGTTGATTGGGGGACTGGGTAATGATGTTGTCCGATACCAAGCGTTGATGAGTGACTTTACGTTCCGCGGTGGCCCCGAACAGTTCCAGGTGATTGGGGCAGGCGGAACTCAAACACTTCTAGGAATAGAATTCTTGGAATTTGCCAATGAGCAAATCGCAGTGCATAGCCTTCCTTTTACCTCCTCAGTACCTTTGCCAGAAATTTAGAAGCTTGGAGGGATGGATCTTTTAGACCGCAAGGTACTGGGGAGATATGAATAGGACTTCTATCAAGCACCTATTGGTCCAGGGCTGTTTTAAGTTAGCAGCGAAAAAATAATATCGACCCGATTAGCCAGCTTAGTCATCGCGGTTTTGAGGGATTGATAGTCGTTTAGCCGCAGGATATTAATCCCAATAGTTCTAAGCACTGACCAATTGAGCAGTGCTTGTTCATCTTCGAGTCGATAATCATCTTCGCCAAAAACAACATCCTTCGGCCAATGCAACCGATTTTCAATGCCCCAATGTTCTCGGACCAGAGATTGCCAATGCTGGGGTGAGGTGGCAGCTGAACTGATGTAATACCAAATCCGACTCATTAACCCCCGAAATATCTTATCTGTCAAGCTGGCCACCAATGGTAGTGAGTGAGAGCTTGAATGTCTGATTGCATTGTCATTAAAGTTCGACAGCGCTGCTCGAGCACATCTTCCAACTCATCCAGGGTCTCAAAGCATCGATTGGCCAGTGGTTCATCCGCTAGCCGCCACAACCGTTCAGCGGGCTGTAGCTCTGGAGAATAGGGGGTAAAACCTTCAGATGAATGCCTTTAGGTACCACCAGATTTTTACAGGTATGCCATCCGGCTCCATCGAGAACGAGAAGAATCTGTTTGTGCTTTCCCGCTCCAACTTGCTGAGCAAAGCTTTGTAGGGCTTGATTATACCAAATCCGACTCATTAACTCCCGAAATATCTTATCTGTCAAGCTGGCCACCAATGGTAGTGAGTGAGAGCTTGAATGTCTGATTGCATTGTCATTAAAGTTCGACAGCGCTGCTCGAGCACATCTTCCAACTCATCCAGGGTCTCAAAGCATCGATTGGCCAGTGGTTCATCCGCTAGCCGCCACAACCGTTCAGCGGGCTGTAGCTCTGGAGAATAGGGGGGTAAAACCTTCAGATGAATGCCTTTAGGTACCACCAGATTTTTACAGGTATGCCATCCGGCTCCATCGAGAACGAGAAGAATCTGTTTGTGCTTTCCCGCTCCAACTTGCTGAGCAAAGCTTTGTAGGGCTTGATTAAACCATTCTCCATTGACCCGAGGCAGAATGAACCATTCGGTATTGCCAGTTGCGGGATGAACGAATCCATACAGATAGGTCCATTCATAGCGATGGTCCACCTCAGCAATTGGACGCTGACCCACAGGCGCCCAAATCTTTCGAATAATGGGTTTAAGGCCTAAACGATGTTCATCAAAGGACCAAACTTCGACCTGAGCATTAGGGTAGCGTCGCTCCAATTCTGCTTTGTACTTAGGCAGTTTTTTAAAAGCGGCTTGGGCCTCTGGTTCACCTTTACGGTGGTGAGGACGTGGGCATTGCAGGGACTGCTCCAATCGCTTGAGATAGTCCCAACCGCGTTGGGGCCAAACCTTATCGACTCCTGTCATCTGAGCGATGACCTGGGCTACTTTGGGGCCGTTCCATAGACCACCGTCGGCGGGTGGGGTTTGTAGACGAGTCAACAATTGTGCACATTGGTCTTGAGTCAGAAGACTGCGAGATTGATGAGGTCGCTTATCTTTGCGTCGGTTGCGTAACCCATGGGCGCCATTGTGGTTATACTCCCTGACGATTTCTCGAGCGTAATCGTAGTTGAGACCGACCACTTGGGCTGCTTGAGTTAGCGTTGTTTGCTCACTGACGAGCCACAGCAGATGCCAGCGGCGCGATTCTACTGGGTCTTGGCTGGCTCGATAATGAGACTTCAGCTCGTCAGGCGAAAAATGGGGTTCGAGATATAGTTTTCTTGGCATTCTCTAATTATGCATTATATCGGAGTTATATAAATCGGATTTGGTATTAAACCATTCTCCATTGACCCGAGGCAGAATGAACCATTCGGTATTGCCAGTTGCGGGATGAACGAATCCATACAGATAGGTCCATTCATAGCGATGGTCCACCTCAGCAATTGGACGCTGACCCACAGGCGCCCAAATCTTTCGAATAATGGGTTTAAGGCCTAAACGATGTTCATCAAAGGACCAAACTTCGACCTGAGCATTAGGGTAGCGTCGCTCCAATTCTGCTTTGTACTTAGGCAGTTTTTTTAAAAGCGGCTTGGGCCTCTGGTTCACCTTTACGGTGGTGAGGACGTGGGCATTGCAGGGACTGCTCCAATCGCTTGAGATAGTCCCAACCGCGTTGGGGCCAAACCTTATCGACTCCTGTCATCTGAGCGATGACCTGGGCTACTTTGGGGCCGTTCCATAGACCACCGTCGGCGGGTGGGGTTTGTAGACGAGTCAACAATTGTGCACATTGGTCTTGAGTCAGAAGACTGCGAGATTGATGAGGTCGCTTATCTTTGCGTCGGTTGCGTAACCCATGGGCGCCATTGTGGTTATACTCCCTGACGATTTCTCGAGCGTAATCGTAGTTGAGACCGACCACTTGGGCTGCTTGAGTTAGCGTTGTTTGCTCACTGACGAGCCACAGCAGATGCCAGCGGCGCGATTCTACTGGGTCTTGGCTGGCTCGATAATGAGACTTCAGCTCGTCAGGCGAAAAATGGGGTTCGAGATATAGTTTTCTTGGCATTCTCTAATTATGCATTATATCGGAGTTATATAAATCGGATTTGGTATAATAGGCCGTATTGTGATACTCCTTTCCTTTGCGAGTGCCCCATCGTTGGACACAAAGCACAGAGCGAATTGCCTCCCATTCCTGTAAGGCTATGCCGACAGGCTCATAAACCTGTATACACCGATGTTCATCTCGTCCTCTACTTTGGGCGGAGTGGATGTGCTCAGCCATGGGTTTAAGACACTCAAAGTAAGTCTGGAGGTGGTCGTAAAGTCTTCCCTGATTGGATTGACCGCCACAAGATAGTCGTTACCCGAGGCCACAATCTTCTCAAGTGTTTTTTGGGCGTGTAAGGCATCCATGGTAATCAGTAAGCCATCGAGTTGAAGGGTTTCCAACAGTGCCTGCACGACTTTGATTTCGCTATTATCCTCCTGAGTGAGGGCTTCGAGCTTGAGGGTGATGCCTGCTTCCACCGCAAATAAACTCACCAAGCCCACAAAACGCTGCTTCCCCTTGGCATCTGTCAGCCCCTGACGAATCCGTTTGCCATCAATGGAGGCTGCATAATTATCGGGAGAGTGAGTCTGGGCTTTCGAGAGCATCCATGCTTCAAATTGGTGGCTCAACGCTTGGAAGTCAAGCCCCTTCATCACTCGACGAAAGGTACAGTGAGACGGAACTTCGAGGCTCTCAAGCCCCAATAGCTCACTTAAAGGCTGGCGATAATCGCTCACAAAGGTTTCTAACGGACGGTACCCTTGATATCCAGCAAGCATGCCCATCACCATCAATAGCAACAGCAGCCATAACGGATGAATACGGCCATGGGCACTGCGGAAATCCGGGACTTGCTTCAAAGTATCGATTAGATGGCTCATCGGTCTCTCTACTGTTGGTCAGTAGAACCATCCTATTTTTTCTAGGAGGAACGTAAAACAACCCTGCCTATTGGTCAGGCGATGAATGAAATTCTCAAATGGATCTGATCTTTTTGCTTATCACCTAGGAAGCAATAGAATGCTGGATATCGCTTCAATAACAAGATATTAGGTCGGTGCAAAAAATTTATCCTTGTTGATAGCTATATGAGATATGATTTAAGGCTTATATCGTTCAGGCGATCAGATATTCTTGCATTTTTTTTGGAATTCTATTTTTTTATTTTTTCGTTAGATTTTAAGGTTTGTCGAAATGATTTTTTTGTGAAGATCTAGGCTTTTGTATAACTTTTGTATAACAAAAACTGTTTCAAGAAAACTTCTTCTAGTTTTACCAGCTCTAATTCTTTACTCCTTTTGCTAAGACGCAGCATGGCAGGTGAATTAAGGATTTTAGCTATTAAAAGAAAAGAATTTATTCCGTCAGTGAAGCATAAAGTGATTGTTACAATTGCCGCTGTCAAGTGGGCAAAATAGATGTAGGACAGCATTTATTTATTGGCATAAATGTTGTCGACAGTGGGTGAGTTTCTATTTCTATACAGAATGATAATTACTACTTACTCAATAAAACAGGATGGATAACGGATAAAGCTTGATCAGCCTGTTTTCGTAAGTAATCCAGAGGGGGATATTCATTTTGAACAGAAAAATAGCGTTAATTTCCATTCCCACAGGAGTACTGGGAATTGGTCTATCAGCGTTATTGGCATTAAAGTTCTATTCCCTGGAAACTCAATCTATTCAAAAAGATTTTCAGCAGGATATCAATGAGCAGGTCCACCGCTTAGAGGCCAAAGGGAGCATGTCACCTTTGCAGATGCACAAAATTTAGAATTAAAAATTTGATGTCTGAAAGCAAGGCTAGCAAGGATTTCTGAGATGAGTATAAATACTAGCTTGCAAAGGTGACATGCTCCCGAGGCCAAAATTGATGCCAAGCTGGAAGTCATTAATAGCCTCAAGCTGCTATTTGATAGTTCTGAGCAGGTCACACCCAAAGAGTTCCAGCAATTCACGCACAATCTCTTAGCTCGTCATAAAGATATTCAAGCCCTGGAATGGGTGCCTAAGGTTAAACATGCGGATCGGGCAACATTTATCAAACAGCAACAACAAAACTATCCTGCTTTTGAAATTACCCAACAGGTTAGCCAGGGCAAGATGGTTCGTGCCCAAAAACGAGCAGAATACTACCCGGTATCGTTTTTAGAACCTTTTGCCGGCAATGAATTGGCTTTAGGATTTGATTTGGCTTCTGATGCGACTCGTAAACGGGCCATTACCTTAGCCACCGATACGGGAATGGTTCAATCCACCAGTAATTTGACCTTGGTCCAGGAACAAGAAGATCAAAAGGGCTTTATCACCTTTATTCCAGTCTATCAAGACCAGCCCAACACATTAGATAGCAGACGCCAACGGTTGCAAGGTTTGGTGTTGGGGGTCTTTCGGATCAGTGATTTAGTCAATGGGGCGATTCAGCCTGGCGCGATAGATGCAATTAACCTGCAACTGATGGATACATCCAATCCAGAAGATATTCCCTATGTGCGGCAATCGAGATTAGGCCAGCCGATGTCCGAGCATGAATATCGTTCTGATCTCAAACCGATTGCTGGGCAGCAATGGACGATTGCGGCTATCCCTTCTAATGTTTATTTCAACGAGAAGCGAAGTGGCCTGCCCTGGGCAGTGTTTTGGGTGGGTTTAGTTTTTACAGTTCTGACTGAAGCCTATGTATTCTTTATCCTTCGGCAATCAAAGCTTGTGGAGACCGTTGTCCGAGATCGCACAAAGGAATTAGAAGAAGCGAACAAAAAACTCTCTCTAATCTCTACCACAGATGAATTAACCCATATTGCCAATCGTCGACACTTTAACGATTGTTTGGATAAAGAGTGGAAGCGGGCGATCCGTGAGCAAACCCCCATGACGTTATTTCTGATCAATCTAGATTTTTTCCGACAATTTAATGAGGGATATGGGTTTGTCGCGGGCGATGAGTGCCTAAAAAAAATCGCGTCTCAACTGGAATCTCTGCTCAAGCGTCCTGCAGACCTGGTGGCCAGATTTGAAGGGGAAACCTTTGCACTACTGTTACCGAATACCGCCAATGCAGAACCCCTCGCACAACGCTGTATCGAATCCATAGAAGCTTTAAAAATCAAACATATTTACTCCCCCATTAGCGAATATGTCACCGTCAGTATAGGGGTCGGATTTGTGCGACCTGCCCATGATATCCCCATAACCAAACTAGTGGATAAAGCCACGCAAGCCTTACTACAAGCTAAGGATGCTGGCCGCAATCAGCATGCCTTTATTCATATCCCCTCCTTTGCCGATACCTTGGTGCCATCTGACCCAGCCTCTCAAGAGTTACAATTTCAGTCCCAATAATATCGACTCAAAAGCGAGTGGTTTGCCAAAATAAGGGGAGTACGCTCATTTTCCCCTATGACAGGCCCTCTCCAACATACTCTTAAGGCTTTACAGACGTTCCTTGATACGCCCTTAGAGGAACTGATTGATTCATCTGCTTCGACCTCCGCACATGTCCTATCCTTATTTCACCGGGTTGTCCAGACCGTTCCGGCTTACCATGACTTCCTTCAGCAACAGGGCGTTGACCCCAAGCAAATTCAGACGTTAGAAGACTTTGCCACCCTGCCTTTAACGACTAAAGACAATTATTTACGGCAGTTTCCCATACCTCGTCTCTGTCGTGATGGCAAGTTGGAGACCTGCGACATGATCGCAGTGTCTTCTGGATCGACGGGAGAACCAACCTTTTGGCCACGTTTCATCTCTGATGAGTATCAAATCTCGACCCGTTTTGAACAAATTTTTGCGGATAGCTTTGCTGCAGATCAAAAGCGGACCCTTGCTGTTGTTTGCTTTGCCCTAGGGACTTGGGTGGGCGGGATGTACACCGCCAACTGTTGTCGCCACTTAGCCAGTAAAGGTTATCCCCTCACAGTGATTACACCTGGCAATAACACACCTGAAATTTTGCGGGTGGTGCAAACCCTGGGCCCCATGTTTGACCAGGTTGTACTGTTGGGATATCCGCCATTTCTTAAGGATGTTATTGATACGGGACTGGCATTAGGTATCCCATGGCCTCAATACCATCTCAAATGGGTGATGGCAGGGGAAGTATTTAGCGAAGCGTGGCGAGATTTAGTCGGGGAGCGAGTAGGTTCAACAAGCCCCTGCTTTGACTCGGCTTCTTTATATGGCACTGCCGATGCAGGTGTATTGGGAAATGAAACCCCATTAAGCATCTGTATCCGTCGATTTTTGGCTGATCATCCCACGATTGCGGCAGAGCTATTTGGAGAATCTCGCTTGCCCACCTTGGTTCAGTATGATCCTAGGAGTCGATATTTTGAGGTCACTGAAGAGGGAACACTGTTATTCTCTGGTGATAATGGAATTCCCCTGATTCGGTATCACATCTGCGATCGCGGCGGCATTATCCCCTACGACCAGATGTTGGCGTTTTTGCAAGCCCGTGGATTTGATGCGATCGCAACTTTACAACAACAAGGCCATGTCCCAATTCGGCCTCTCCCGTTTGTTTATGTGTTTGGCCGCTCCCATTTCACGGTGTCGTTTTTTGGAGCCAATATCTATCCAGAGAATGTGACGGTGGGTCTAGAACAGCCAGAGATTTGCGATTGGGTCACCGGTAAATTTGTAATGCAGGTGCAAACGGATGCGGATCAGAATTCTCATTTAGTGATTGATGTGGAACTTGCGCCGGGTGAGGCTGCTAGTCCAGCCAGGACAGACGCGATAGCCGCATCCGTTTTACATCAACTCCGTAGGTTGAACAGTGAATTTGCCCACTATGTTCCTGAAGCCTACCAAACGCCGCAGATTCATTTACGACCGAATGGCGATCCAACCTATTTCCCGATTGGGGTAAAGCATCGCTACACCCGATCTCCAGAGGATTAAAGAAACGATCAGCCTATCAGCTCCTGCTTATTTCCTTTTTGCACTTGTAAAAATCAACGATGAAAGTCTTCTTTACTCAGAATCAAGCTGGTGAGTTACGCAAAGGTTGGATTTATATTCGCATAGAAACTGATGGACTGTGTGCTGCAATCCACACATCCACAGTATTTGACCCTTATCCAGAACTTTATGTGTGGTTAGGGAAAATTCGAGATTCTCATCTTCCTGCAAAAATGGTGATCGATGAAGAGGGGAGTGGGGTTGAACTAATTGCTGAACGTACTGACACAGATCTTCTCAGTTTTAGGATTGAGCCATGGATGTCTCATGAAGATCAACCGCGACTTAAAATTTTAATCACACCAAATAGCCTTGTTTCAGCTTTTGCTAATGGCATTATCGATTTTATTAATCAACACTATCAACCTTCTCTATGGTCAAGTCTAGATAATCTGAATAATATCAACTGGAAAAACTTACTTACCCCAGGTAACACTACTTATGAGCAATGGGAGCAAAGACTAGCAATGTATGGTGGGGGGCGCGCCAGAAATGCTCAGGAATCTCAGAAACACCGACAACAGTACCTGTCTGTAGAACAGCAAATCTTCAGTCAATTCAGATCTGATCTTTCCACATCTATTCGGCTGACAGTGTATGAACGACCACTTGATGCTTATAAACTCTCAAGTTTCTAAGAGAATCTCCTCATTGATCTTGCAGTAAGCGAGATAGATTTACATTGGTATCAAGAAAGGCAGTCTAAAATCCATCAAGAAATAGGCGAACTAGATTTTTCACGCCATCGCCATCCCGCACATACTCATCAAGAACGCCAAACACGACTGGAAACCCTCAAAGTTGGACAGATCGTAGACGGTAGAGTTCGTAAACTTAAACCCTATGGTGTTTTTGTGGATATTGGAGGATATTTTGCCATGTTGCATAATTCCACTATTTCTCAAAGTCCTATTTCAGATCCCAAACAAATTTTTCAACTGCATGATTGGGTCAGAGCTATCATCACTTGGATGGATATAGACAAAGGAAGAGTGTTGTTGTCCACAGCTGATTTAGAACCTCAACCCGGTGACATGCTGACAGATCCCTTAACCGTCTATAAAAGCGCTGAAGAAACAGTAAGAAATCGGGTTGAGTAAAATCCATTACTCAACCGTCACGGATTTAGCTAAATTACGCGGCTGATCCACATCCAGCCCACGAAGAGCTGCAATATGGTAGGACAGCAACTGCAACGGCACCACCGTTAGCAGGGGCGAAATCATCTCATCCACTGCCGGTACAGGCAGCAACGTGTCAAAGGTCTCTTTGGCTTCCTGCTCATTCATAGGAGTAACCCCAATCAAGCGAGCATCTCGGGCTCGGGCTTCTTGGGCGTTAGAGAGCACCTTTTCAAACACCGTACCCGGCATTGCGATCGCAACCACGGGGACCTTGGCATCCAGCAATGCTATCGGACCATGCTTCATCTCGCCCGCTGGATATCCTTCGGCATGGATATAGCTAATCTCCTTCAGCTTCAGCGCACCTTCTAGGGCAATGGGGAAATTAATGCCTCGACCGATATAAATAAAGTCCTGGGTTTCGACAAAATCATGGGCCAGGGTTTCCACATACCGCTCCTGGCTCTCTAAAACCTGTTCTAGCTGAGCGGGAAGCTGTTGCAAGCCATCGATAATTTCCCCTAAGCGCTGAGGAGCAACGGTTTTACGCTGATAAGCCAACTCAATCGCCAAAAAGTAAAAGGCCATTAACTGGGCCATAAAAGTTTTGGTGGCAGCTACGCCAATCTCAATCCCGGCATGGGTATCAATAATGGCAGGAACTAAACGGGCCAAAGAGCTTTCGGGGCGATTGGTAATGCCCAACAGCCGGGCTTGCAAATGAGCAGGTTGCTGAGAACGACGTTGCTGTTCTGTCTCAAGGGCAGCAAGCGTATCAGCGGTTTCCCCCGATTGGGTGACGCCAATGGTGAGGGTATTGGCCGTCATCGGTGAAGGGGCGTACCGAAATTCAGAGGCGTACTGAACCACCGTGGGAATACCCGCTAGCTGCTCCAGTAAATGCTTGCCCACCAAACTGGCGTGCCAGCTCGTCCCGCAAGCCATAATTTGGATATTTTCTAAGTTCGCAGTTAGTTCTGGGGCCAAATTGAGACGAATGGGACTGGTGGTTTGGCCCGGTTGCCAGGTGCTATCTACATACTGTTCCAGGCATGTTCGCACCACGCCAGGCTGCTCATAGATTTCCTTAAGCATAAAGTGCTTAAAACCCTGCTTCTCCACCATCACGGGGTTCCAGTTCAGGGTGCGGGGCGGACGACGAACGCGGTTGCCTTCAAAGTGGTAAAGATCCACCCCTTGAGTGGTCAGGCGAGCCAGTTCTTGGTTCTCTAGGGTTAAAACCGTACGGGTGTGGTGAATTAAAGCGGGCGTATCGGAGGCACAGAAATATTCACCATCGCCGAATCCGACGACTAAGGGGGCTTGCTGACGAGCCACGATCAGTTCATCTGGGAAATCGGCAGACACCACTGCGATCGCAAAGGCTCCTTCCAAATGATTCACGGCCTGCCGCACTGCTTCTAATAGAGAGGGCTCTCCTTTGGCCTTTAGACCGTCCAGCTTTTCAGCGATCAGATGGGGAATAACTTCCGTATCGGTTTCGGAGCGAAACGTACAGCCCCGTTCTTTCAGTTCTTCTCGCAGTTCCCGATAATTTTCGATAATGCCGTTTTGCACCACGGCCAATCGATCGCGGGCATCTCGGTGGGGATGGGCGTTATGTTCTTCCGGTTTGCCGTGCGTTGCCCAGCGCGTGTGGCCAATACCCAGAACTGCCGAATTTTCCCAGCTGGCTAACTTCTCTTCTAGATGATGCAGTTTGCCCTTGGCCCGAATACATTGGAGCTGGGCTTCGGATACTGTAGCAATCCCCGCTGAATCGTACCCCCGATATTCCAGTTTTTGTAGACCCGAAAGCAGAATTCCGCTGGCCGTTTGAGGGCCAATATAACCGACAATACCGCACATAATTCTGGAGAGACTCGCTATTGATCAACACAAAGGCAGTTTGACTCAACTCTGCTAGAAATGGCAATCCCTAACGGTATCTATCTTTGGAATCTGTTGGATTAAGAGGGACATCAAACCAGAATTCAAATCAAAGTGAAGGAGGTTATTCCTATCTTTCGCTCTCAGCCTCTCGTTCTAAGATTAACGTCACAGGACCATCATTTTCGATATAAACGTTCATCATGGCACCAAACTGTCCAGTTTCCACCTGCAGGCCGCTGGCTCTGAGTTTTGCCACGAATTGCTTATAAATCTGTTCTGCCATAGAACCAGGTGCCGCTTTATCAAAGGAAGGTCGCCGCCCCTTTCGACAATCTCCATACAATGTAAATTGGCTAATCACTAATAATCCTCCCTCTATATCTTGGACGGACTGAGACAGCTTGCCAGTCTGATCAGGAAAGATTCGTAGCTCCAAACATTTTCGCGCCATCCAAGCCACTTCTTGTTCGGTATCAGAGGGGGTAATTCCTACTAATAAATTGAGACCTTTTTCGATTCTGCCAATAATTTGACCTGCAACTTCGACCCGTGATTCATTAACTCTTTGCAAAATAATGCGCATCAGATTTGAGGAGATATATTGATTAATTGGCAGTAATTCAAGCAGGGGAGCTAGTTGAAGCTA
This sequence comes from Acaryochloris sp. CCMEE 5410, assembly GCF_000238775.2. Classification (NCBI taxonomy): domain Bacteria; kingdom Bacillati; phylum Cyanobacteriota; class Cyanophyceae; order Acaryochloridales; family Acaryochloridaceae; genus Acaryochloris; species Acaryochloris sp. CCMEE 5410. The sequence goes on from NZ_AFEJ02000001.1 coordinate 1,909,785, forward strand.
GGTTGTGGAAGGCACAGCCCTCAGACCTTCCCGTGATACACTAATCTGAATTGCACTCCAACTCAAGGATGATTTAATAAACGCAAAATATTAACGAATATTAACGAATATTGCCTAATCAATCATATTGAATTATTAGCATTTTTATAACTTTGGAAAATCTGGAGAATAATCCTTGAAACAAACTTTTCAAAGCTCCCTCAGGCAAACCATTCAAAGCATGGGGACGTTTCAGAGCTGGCTGCTATTCGGCGCAGCGATGTTTTTGGTGTCCTTACCTGTGCTGATTCAGGCACCTTTGGTGAGGACTTGGCCATGGCTAAGTCTGGTGGCCACAGGAGGGTGGCTTTTGGGAAGTTACGGGCTAATGCGCCAAGACAGAACGCATATCTGGGGTGATCTGCTGTTTGGCTTTGCTTTGGCCTGGTTCTCTGGCTCTATTTATTGGGGATGGTTTCGAGCAGAGCCGTTATGGCACGTTCCAATGGAAGCCATTGGCTTACCTGTCGCCATTTGGGCATTACTCAATTCCCGCTTTAAAGTTGGCTCTTTGTTCTTTCTTGGATCTTTGATTGGCTCCACCGTTACGGATGTGTATTTCTTCCTGGTGGATTTAATGCCGACTTGGCGAGTCTTGATTCAAACGGATCAAACGGAAGCCATGGCATTATTGCCCCAAGCTTTAGAGCATACCCAAACCCCTTGGGGAAGATTTTGGGCGATGGTTTTGGTGGTTGGACTCTGTGTGATCAGTATTCGCCCCTTGCTGCCCCCAGATACCTGGGCAGGGCAAAAAGATCAGCTCTGTTGGTGGGCTTTTTCCGGATCTGTATTGGGTACGCTGTTAGTGGATAGCTTGTTCTTATTGGTGGCAACCCAGTTTTAGTGCAGTCTTCTGGCTCTAATCCACAACTCGATAAAAATACTTTGAGACGTCAATTGCTGACGCAGCGTCAATCGATGCCTGTGGAGCAATGGCGTCTTTTTAGTCAGACTCTCTGCCAGCAGCTGCTTGATTCGTCCCTCTGGCAACAGGCACAGACGGTTTTAGCGTATATGACGTTTCGACAAGAACCGGATTTGAGCTGGTTGTTTTTACAAGGACAAGATCGCGGCTGGGGGCTCTCTCGCTGTGTGGGGCAACATTTGATGTGGCATCGCTGCAACCCCCTAGACTCCCAAATGCTGAAAAAGGGTAAGTATGGGATTTTGGAGCCTTACCCAGATTGTCCTGAGTTATCGGCGGATGAGGTGGATTTGATTCTGGTTCCGGCAGTGGCGTGCGATCTCAAAGGGTATCGCCTCGGTTATGGAGGAGGATATTATGATCGCTTACTCTCTTCTCCCGGCTGGGCCAGTATCCCAACAGTTGGTATTGTCTTCGAACGAGATCTTTTAGATCAGCTGCCAACAGAGTCTTGGGACCAACCGTTGAAAGCGATTTGTACAGAGAAAGGGATAGCTAGTCGTTCCTAAAAAACCTCACCAGAGCATATAGCGCAAGGCTTTCAGGCGCTAGAATACGGCTTCAAATTGCAAGTATATTCGCTGCCCCTTGCAAAAACTGGCGAAATAGTGCTTTTTTAGATTTCTTGAATCTTCCACCCCTTGTACATGATCCAATCTAGATGTTCCTAATTTGACCTCTAGAAGCTTTGATATGCAAAGGCTCTAGCAAAGCACTTCTAAAATTGAAAGGGATTTTCAAAGATGAATAATGAGTATGATGTGGGTGTGTTTTACCCCCACATCATATCGATGATAGATAGACTTTGTATTGTTGGTTTTGCTTAAACTACAACAATTGGATCACTACTGCTAAGAGCACTAAAGCTTGGTCTATTCTGTAAATTAACTAAAAGCTGTGATCCAGCAAAGCCTCCCCCATTGCTGTCGAAATATAAATTGCCTGATCCAGCAAAATATCTGAAACCTGCGTTAAATCCAAGACTGCTCACTCCACTAACCAGACGATTATCAGGAAGAGTGCCAAGAGGGAGTTGTCTAGCTAGCCCAGTTGCACGGAAGCCAGATCTGCGAACTTCTATCTCATCATCCAAACCAATAACATCAAAGTCAGTAATTCTTTCTCCTCGCCCTCCTTCACGGATGCTGTTATAAACAAAGCGATCTGAATCTAACGTACTACCACTACTCAGAACATCAAGTCCGAAACCTCCGGCAATTCGATCGCTGCCCGTTCCACCATTTAGATTGTCATTACCAGAACCACCGAAGAGCCTATCAATTCCAGAACCACCAACGAGCCTATCGTTCCCCGAGCTACCGGAGAGGAAATCATTGCCCGAACTACCGGAGAGGAAATCATTACCAGAGCCACCAAACAGGTTATCGTTCCCCGAACCACCGGAGAGGAAATCATTACCAGAGCCACCAAACAGGTTATCGTTCCCCGAACCACCGGAGAGGAAATCATTACCAGAGCCACCTATGAGCCTATCATTTCCAGAATTGCCAAAGATGGAGTCATTGCCAGCATCACCATATAACCAATCATTTCCAAAGCCGCCAATAATTCTATCGGCTCCATTACCGCCTCTTATGTAGTCATCCCCATTGCCGCCAAGTAATGAGTCATTTCCATTGCCACCTAAAATAAGATCATCACCATTTAGGCCACTGATAGTATCGTTACCTAGATCTCCCTGAATGAGATCATTCAAACTAGTTCCATTGGTTCTGTTGTTGTCAAAGGAATTTCCATCATTAAAATCTGAAAAGAAAAATGTGGGTCTTGGAATAACCATTAGTAATTTTCTCCAATCTGAATTTTCCCAAATAAATCACTTTTTTGGGTTGACAAGAATCCTCTATAATGCTGAAAGAAAATAATTAAAGCCCTAGACTTTGAGGGCTAAAATACCTATCTTTTTTTAAGATTCAGGTAACATTTTCTTCCTTTGACCTGCATAATAGTAGCCAACATGTATAAAGGTACAGCGTGCCTTAGATCGTTTTTTTCTATTAAAAATATGGAAAGGCTGTCCTGTTGAGGGCTTGTCAGTATACTAAAAGGAATTCGAGAAAAACTCTATCTATCAAAAGTACTGAATCTTATATCAACGAAAGTAATACTCTCTACTAATCGTAAAATACTATTTTTTATTCTTGAGCAAATTTTTGAATAAATATTCACTGCAAACTAATATGTATTGTAGTTTCAAAAATAATAATTTTTGAAACTCAAAATTAAATACCCTAAAAATAGTCGAATGCTTATGTTAGCCAGTAAATACTTTTTTCGCAGAGTAAAATTTTTGCCATTTATGATAGTTAAGAAGCAATTAGCATGCATAAAAACAGAGAAAATATAGATAAATGATTAGACGTCAATAAATAATCTCTTTTCTTTTCAGGAGGATATTATGCCATGTTTTTTACTTAAGTAAAAAACTTTTGAAATCCCAATATTAAATGGAGGAATGAATTTATGATTCACCTCATACTTGTTGATGAATATAGTATTGTCTGCCAAGGCCTTCAATCTATTCTCAATCTAGAAAAAGATATCCAAGTTTTAGGTGTTGCCACAACTGGAGAACAAGCTATAGAGCTTGTGATTGACTTAGAGCCTAATTTAGTCCTAATTGACATTCAAATGTTCTTATTAAATGGTGAAAATGCTACGCAAGCTATTTGCAGACAGTTCCCTGAACTTCCGGTTCTTGTCCTCAGTACTTCAGATGAAGAACATTGCATCAATAAAGCTATCCGAGCAGGTGCCAAAGGGTATTTACTGAAAGATATTCCTGTCGAAGAACTTGTACAGGCTATTCGGCAAGTGCATCTTGGTTATACTCAACTAGCTCCAGGTTTATTGGAAAAGCTAATGGCTGCAACTAATGATGTCTCTGATCAAGGCTCCTTGTCAGACCTAAGCCAGCTGACCCCTCGTGAGACCGAAGTGCTTAATCTAGTCGCTTTAGGACATACCAATCGTGAAATTGGTGAGCAATTGTATATCTCTGAAGGGACCGTTAAAACACATGTCACCCATATTCTTAACCGACTTGACCTTCGCAACCGTGCCCAATTAGCAATCTTTGCCTATAACTCCTTGCAGCTGCAAACTAGCTTGTGAGTGGATTACAGGACGTATCCTGGGTGGTTGCAACAATTTCTGAGGATTTAAATTACCTCATGGGTAAACTGAAACGTTGCCCACTGCTCGACATCCCAAACCCAGTTACTATCAGATGCAATCCCCATTTTCTCCGCTGTTGGCGCGCTACTGTTATGCAAATCTTGTAGTACTTGCTGGGTCACCTCTAGTGGATTGACCAAGCGGGCTACGACAGGGGATGTATTACTAGAAGACTGGCGGATTTTACTGGCGATAGCCTCTAGTCCTTTCTCAAACGGATTTCGGCTCAGAATAATATAGGTTGTAGCGATCCCTTCCGGCCCACGAACAACATACTCATTCGTTGGGAATGGCACTGTGAGCGAGTCTTTAGAGGCAATAGCATCTTGGTTGGTTGACGTATCTAGCAGCAGCGCTTCCGGCGCATAAATTGAGAAGAATTGGGTGCGAGTATCAACGCCCAATACTAACCAATAGAGAGGAGCATCACTGTAGTTATACACCCGATATTGGATATGTTGACCTTTGGCAATCTGGACAACTTGTCCTTGCTTCTCAAAGGAAGACAAGGATGAGTTTTCTTTCCGAAGCCAAGGCGCTCTGGCCGTAAACTGCTGGGCTAAGATCTGGGGCTTTTCATCATCAGTGGATTCCAATGCCACCACGGCCCCCACTCTCGAAGAAAAATCATTAACCGTCAGATCGAGGGTTTTGCGGGCCAGCAGCAATTTCAATGTATCGTGTAGTTGATTAACTGCCGTTTTAATGGCCTCCCCCGATTCTCCTCGAGTATCTGCTAATTCCTCACCGCCTTGGGAAAAGAGTCCATATTGGGTTTGAGGGGGTGGTGCAGGAGGGTCCTCTTCTTCTTCCGATAGGTCCGTCGGTACGGAATTAACAATCACTTGAGAGGAAGAAGAGGCTTGGGTAAACAAAACGTCTGCGTTTTGAGTACCGGCAATAACGGGATTGATATTAGGCATATCGGAAAAAGCACTAGTGGCATCTACCCGTTCAATCCGATTCAATTGTGAGCCTAGAGCAACATTTAAGTTGATGGACCGAGAAATGACTCGAAATGACTCTCGAATTTTTTGGCCTGAGTTAATTTGCCCTTCTTGCTCACACCGTCCAGTCCCGACACAGCCTCGGCTAGACTCCAATTGAATCAAGGGTTCTTGTGGGACTGGGTTAGGCTCGGATTCGCTTCCAGCAGATGAAGCAGCCACAGCTGGGCTACTAGATAGGCTGCCTTCTTTCGATGTGACTTTAAAGCAAGTCGTGGTTGCGTAATACTCAACAATTTGGGGTAAAACGCCCCCAAGCCAAACCGTAACTTCTTCCCCATTGTCTTCGACATCAGTGACCACACCATCGGCATTGCCCCCGAGAGCTAACCCTGCGAAAACACTGGAGCCTGACTGCCCACTTAAGCTAGGCTGTTGGACTCGACCGACCTGACGCTCAACATCAGAAACGATCCGATTAAAGCTGGCCGAAAATTTTTTAGTGGGAGAGGATTGCCATAGATGTTGGGTTAAGGCATAGGTGAATAGCCCTGACGAGAAGTCATGCCATTGGGCTTCAACGGCCGTTTGAGCTTGCTGAGAGGCCCAAAGAATGAGCTCAGAGGGAGATTGACGTCGCTGGGATTGGTTGAGCAATTTTTCTTGCTGCTCTCGATCGTCCGGCAAGTCTGTTTTTTGCTGAATACTGGGTTGCGATCGCACCCGCAAATTCCCCAACAAGGCCTTCCCGGGATAGGTGAAACCAGCATCCAGCACACAAAGACTTTGTTGGGTATTGAGAGACCGAAACCAAAGGGCTAACTGCTCTTGCAACAAAACATTTTCAAGGGCTTGGCTATGGTCAGACGGTTGAATATCGCTATCGAAAGGAAGCAACACTTGTGAAGGGAGAGGCGTTTTAGCCTCTAAGGCCGTGTCGATATAGGGACTTAATAAACATCCATACCCACTGAAGTGAAAGATGACACAATCTTGAGGCCGAGACTGTTCAATTAAATGGGTGGTAAATGCCGTTTCAATATTTTTATAGGTAGCCTGTTTGTTTTTGAGAATGACAATATCATCGGGATGAAAACCAAACCGATGGACTAGAAGCTCTCGCTGCAATTCTAAATCGGTCAAACAGCCCTTCAGTTTAGCCTGCTTGCCCAAATCTCGATATTGGTTAATGCCCACCAGCAGGGCTAGCTTCCGGGAAGTGGGCTGTGCTAGCACCTGTTGATATTGATTTGCAAACTTCCATACAGATAAATCACTTAAACCTAGGCCAGCTAGCACTAAGCTAGTTTTTCGCAATAAAGCGCGTCGGGTCAGTGCCATGATGTGATGTCTATGGAGAGGGCCTACGGATGGGCAAAAAGGTAGAACCCATTACTAGATAATGGGTTCCTGTTTTCACTATATCGCCGATTGCGAAAGCAAGGCTTAAGCTTTCATCGCCGCTGCCAATTCAGAAGCCACTTCAGGGCGAGAAAACTCAGGTGGGGGTAGCTCTCCTCGTCGCAGCATTTCTCTCACCTTTGTTCCAGATAAATGGACTCGATCCTCAGGCCCACTAGGACTCGTCTTCGTTGTGGCCATGGATAGGGTCTTCTTACAATAAAAGGCGTGCTCAAATTTCATGGGGGTAATGCCCAGAGCTTGTGCATCTAAAGTATCGAAAATATGTTGGGCATCATAGGTTCCATAGTAATCCCCCACACCCGCATGGTCGCGACCAACGATAAAGTGCGTGCAGCCATAGTTCTTACGGACTAGGGCATGGAAAATAGCCTCACGAGGACCGGCATACCGCATAGCCGCAGGATTAATGGCCAAAATCACCCGATCCTCCGGGAAATAATGCTCCATCATAATTTCGTAGCAACGCATCCGCACATCTGCCGGAATATCGTCACTCTTAGTTGCGCCCACTAGGGGATGCAAGAATAATCCATCTACGGTTTCTAACGCACATTTTTGAATGTACTCATGGGCACGGTGAATGGGATTTCGGGTTTGAAAGCCAACAATGGTGTTCCAACCCCGTTCACGGAAAAGTTGACGAGAAGCAGCTGGATCAATTTGATAGGACGGAAATTGAGGATGTGCTTGTCGTTCTAGGAGCCAGACTGGCCCCGCAAGGTTCACCGCCCCCTGCTCAAACACCACCTTGACGCCGGGATGCTTCATCTCGTCTGTTTTGTAGACTTGAACCGCCTCCTGAGTTTTGTCATAGGTATATTTCTCAGTCAGTTCGAGCACACCCACAAAAGCACCTGTTGGGTCATCTAAACGAACTAAGTCACCCGCATTGAGAGAATCAGCGACGCCTTCATCGACGGATAAAGTCACTGGAATTGACCAGGGCAACCCATTATCTAGGTGCATGTGATGGACGACCTGTTCATAGTCCGCCTGCCCCATAAAACCTGAAAGGGGACTGAAGCCGCCAATGGCAATCATTTCCAGATCTGAGGTGGCTCGCTTATCTAGCTGTACACGAGGTAAGCTATCGCCCTTGGCCAGCAAATCTTGTTTTTGGGTTTCAGAAGCAACCCTGTTGATGAGTGAACCACCGTGTGGCGCAATGGCGTCTTGGTGTTGAGTCAAAATAAACCTCCCTAAACTGCGTATCACTCCAAATCATAAACTAAAGATTAAGTTTTGTTAGTAATTACGGGTTAACTTTTGGTGTGTAGGATGTAGAGACAGTATCCTAGCGGATTCCCTATGCCTAACGATTTTGCATCCTCAATCAAATTTGGAACCGACGGTTGGCGAGGCATTATTGCCAAAGACTTTACCTTTGAGCGGTTGGTCTATGTCGCCCCCATTGCCGCCCAAATCTTAGAAGAGACCTACGGCAGCCCTGACAAAAAGCACTTAGTGATCGTGGGATACGATCGCAGATTCCTGTCTGAAGAATTTGCCCAAGCGACTGCCGACGCGGTTCAACAAGCCGGATTTGATGTGCTGTTGTCCGATACCTTTGCACCCACCCCTGCATTTAGTTGGGCGGCCTATCACCGTCAGGCCCTTGGGGCCCTGGTGATTACGGCCAGTCATAACCCTGGGATCTATTCTGGTCTCAAAGTCAAAGGAGCCTTTGGTGGTTCAGTTCCGCCTGCTGTCACTCAAGCGATTCAAGATCGGCTGGTTACGGCCCCCGTGAAAGCTGCCACCACCGGGACCCTAGACACCTTCGACCCCTGGCCCGATTATTGCCAGGTTCTGCAATCAAAGGTTGATATGGAGGTGATCAATCAGGCGATTCATCAAAAACAACTGACGGTTTTTGTCGATACTATGCATGGAGCCACCGCGACGGGGCTCCAAAGGTTATTATCGGCTGATATTACAGAACTGAATTGCGATCGCGATCCGTTATTCGAAGGCGGTGCCCCAGAACCACTTCCCAAATATCTCGAAAAATCGATTCAAGCCATTCAAAGCCATCGCCAACAGGCCCCCCAAGAAGAAGCAATTGTCGGTTTTGTCTTTGATGGGGATGGGGATCGCATTGCAGCGATGGATGGTCAGGGCAATTTTCTCAGCTCTCAAATTTTGATTCCGATTTTGATTGAGCACCTTGCCGATCGCCGAAAGTTTCAGGGAGAAGTCATCAAAACCATTAGTGGTTCGGAACTGATCCCGCAAGTGGCTGGCTTGTATCAGCTACCGCTCCACGAAACTCCCATTGGCTATAAGTACATTGCCGACTATATGTTGGCCGCAGAGTCGGTACTCATTGGTGGTGAGGAATCGGGTGGAATTGGCTATGGCAACCATATTCCAGAACGAGATGGCTTACTGTCCGCCCTATACTTGCTGGAAGCTGCAGCCCAAACGGGGCAGGATCTCTCTCACCTGTATCAGCAGCTACAAACGCAAACGGGGTTTACCAGTTTTTATGATCGAATAGATCTACCTTTATCTTCGGAAGCCAATAAACAAAAGCTGATCGATCAATTGCAAACAGCACCCTTCAGCCAAGTATTAGACCAAAAGGTTGTGGATATTTTATCCATCGATGGTTTTAAATTTAGCTTGGCGGATCAGAGCTGGCTACTGGTTCGATTTAGTGGAACAGAGCCTGTTCTGCGTCTCTATTGTGAATCCCATCATCCCGATCGAGTGTCCAAAATCCTAGCTTGGGCCAAAGATTGGGCACTTCGTTAAAACACTATCAAAGGTCTCATCATGTTTTCCCCCACTCATCCGTTCTCAAAAGTCCCCCCCATTCTCTTCAAGCCTGAGCAATTGGAGCTTTTGGTCAGCCTGGCCATTTTGCCAATTCTCGTTGCCTTGCTGGGGCAGCAACAGCTATTCCGGTGTTTGACGACCCTGGGAACTTGGAGCGAAAGCCTCTTGCAAGGGGTTGCCTTGCCTTTTTTAGACTTGCCAGAATAACGTGAGTTTTTCTCCCATTGGGATGCCTTCTTCTTGGCCTCTAGCCTCAGAATACCGTTGAGAGCGCCAGGAAAGTCCATATGAAGATGAATCAGCTCGATAGTCTGCCATTGGCGGATAAATGCAGCTCAAGCCCAGGCTATTCAGCAGGATGTATCCCAAAAAATAACGACTTATGGAGGGAACCTAACCCTACTAAGGGCATTAGCTTTTAGAGAAAGATAGTAAATCGAGGTTTACCCCCTAGAATTGTGATGGAGTTATTTTGATGTCACGTTACCCCGTTCTCAACTGAGGTTGATGCTTTTAATGGCGAAGTTTCCAAAAGCTTGAGGATTGTCTTCAAGTTTTTCTATCCCATCGATCTTATTTATTTGAGTTAATACTCTATGCGTTCTACCCTCAACCGTAACCATCCCCAATTAGTGCAGCCTAACCGGTTAGAGTCATTGCTTCTACATCGTATTAAAGTCATTGAAGACCTACTGGAGGGTGTCCTTAGAGATGAATGCGGGCAGGAGTTAGTCGATTTACTGCGACAATTGCGATCGATGTGTTCCCCGGAAGGACAAGCCCCAACGGTTCCGGAAACGGAAGTCCTGAAGGTGGTAGAAAAGCTAGAGCTAGATGAAGCCATTCGGGCCGCCAGAGCCTTTGCTCTTTACTTTCAGCTTATTAATATTGTCGAACAACATTACGAGCAAGAGGAAAGTATTGTGCGGACTCGAGGGGCAACTCAATCCTCCCCGGTGACGCTGCCTAATGCTGAGGGGGCTGACAATCATGCGAACGGTCAGACCGAGCTACCTGAACACAGCATCTTTGATGCCATTCTGCGGGAACCGAATGCGGGAACCTTTACCTGGTTATTCCCCAAGCTCAAACAGTTAAATGTGCCGCCCCGCCATATTCAAAATATTATTCAGAACCTAGATATTCAGCTGGTATTTACGGCTCATCCGACAGAAATTGTGCGGCAGACGATTCGAGCCAAGCAGCGTCGGATTGCCAAAATTTTGGGTAAGTTAGATGAGGCGGAGGCAGGGCTGGCTAATCATACCCGCTCAAATTGGGAGGTCGATGCCTTACAGGCCCAACTGACGGAAGAAGTCCGTTTTTGGTGGCGCACCGATGAACTTCATCAATTTAGACCAACCGTGTTAGACGAAGTAGAGTATAGCCTGCACTATTTCCGCGAAGTCCTGTTTGATGCGATTCCCCAGCTCTATCACCGCTTATCCCTAAACCTGAAGCAAGCCTTTCCTAAACTGCAACCCCCTCGCTATAACTTTTGTAAGTTTGGGTCTTGGGTCGGCTCCGATCGCGATGGCAATCCAGCGGTGACGCCGGATATTACTTGGCAAACCTCCTGTTACCAACGCAATTTAGTCCTTGAGAAATATATTCAATCTGTCAATAAGCTGATCAATTTACTAACCTTGTCCCAGTATTGGTCTGAGGTTCCGCCGGGTCTTGAGAAATCATTGGGCCAGGATCAACTCCAAATGCCGGAGGTGTATGACCGGCTCTCGATTCGGTTTCTGGGAGAACCCTTTCGGTTCAAATTGTCTTATATCCTAAAGCGTCTGGAAAATACCCGCGATCGCAATCAACAGCAGGCGCAACTGATCGATTTCTCCCATCCCATTCATCCCCAAGGGATGAATGAACAGATCTATTACCCCGCAGCTCAGAACTTCTTGGCTGAACTTCGAGTGGTTCAAGAGAACCTGCAGGCAACCGGTATCAATTGTCAGGAGCTAGATACCCTGATTGGTCAGGTGGAAATCTTTGGGTTTAACCTGACTCAGCTGGATATTCGACAAGAAAGTTCTTGCCATTCCGATGCCCTCACTGAAATCGTTAATTACCTACAGATTCTGCCCAAGCCCTATAACGAGTTAACAGAGTCCGAGCGCTTGGAGTGGCTAACCCAAGAACTGCAAACCCGCAGACCTCTGATTCCCCACGATCTGCCTTTCTCCGATAAAACTCAAGAGCTGATCAATACGTTTCGAATGATTCGGCGGCTACAGGAAGAGTTTGGGGTCGAAATTTGTCGCACCTACATTATCAGCATGAGCCATGATGCCAGTGATTTGCTGGAGGTGCTGCTGTTAGCGAAGGAATCCGGTCTCTTTGATCCCACAACGGCCAGTGGAACGCTGCACGTTATCCCTCTCTTTGAAACGGTAGATGATTTACAGCGGGCACCAGGGGTTATGACCCAACTATTTGATTTAGCCTTCTATCGCAATTATTTAGTGGATGCCCAGGCCTCTCAGGAACCCTCTCCAGAACCGCCGCTCTCCCTTCAAGAGATCATGCTGGGATATTCCGATAGCAATAAGGACTCCGGCTTCCTCAGCAGTAATTGGGAGATTTATAAGGCCCAACAACGATTACAGGAAACGGCTGAACCCTATGGGGTGTCTTTGCGGATTTTTCATGGTCGAGGTGGGTCCGTGGGCCGAGGTGGCGGGCCTGCCTATGAAGCAATTTTGGCGCAGCCAGGATATAGCGTCAATGGTCGAATCAAAATTACAGAGCAGGGTGAGGTGGTTGCTTCCAAATATTCCTTGCCGGAGCTGGCTTTATACAATCTAGAAACGATTTCTACGGCTGTCATTCAGTCCAGCTTATTGCGGTCCACCATGGACAGTATTGAACCCTGGCATGAAATTATGGAGGATTTATCGGCGCGATCGCGCAAACGATACCGAGCGCTGATTCATGAACAAGAAGACTTAGTGGACTTTTTCTACGAAGTCACCCCCATCAATGAAATTAGCCAATTACAACATGCGGCTCGACCCGCTCGACGACGAGCCGATAATCGCCGAACCTTAGAAGGGCTACGCGCCATTCCTTGGGTGTTTAGCTGGACGCAAAGCCGATTTCTGTTGCCTGCATGGTACGGAGTAGGGACCGCACTCCAAGACTTTCTAGATGAGAAGTCTGCTGAACATCTGACGTTGCTGCAATATTTCTACGGCAAATGGCCTTTCTTTAAGATGGTGATTTCTAAGGTAGAAATGACCTTAGCCAAAGTAGATCTGCAAATTGCTCATCACTATCTTCAGGAATTAACATCTTCTGAGGATGTGGATCGGTTTGAGCGTTTGTTTGAACAAATTGCCCAGGAATATTACCTCACCCGAGAAATGGTCTCCAAGATTACAGGGAATCAGCAGCTTTTGGATGGCGATCCTAACCTGAAGCGTTCGGTCCATCTGCGGAACGGTACGATTGTCCCCTTAGGATTTCTGCAGGTGTCTCTGCTTAAACGGTTGAGACAGCATCAGCGGCAAGATCGGGTTGCCTTAGGCGCTGGAAATGTTAGTGAGAAAGACCTCTTGCGGGGCGCGTTACTCACCATTAACGGGATTGCCGCTGGCATGAGAAACACCGGTTAGGCCCAACAGCTTAACGGAACCACATAAAACGATACGAAAAATGGAGCTAAGCGGATTCGAACCGCTGACCCCCTGCATGCCATGCAGGTGCTCTACCAACTGAGCTATAGCCCCGATCGCGTCTATCATCATGCCTTGAAAAGCATTCGAACGTCAAGAACTTTCTTCAAATCCTCGTTACAAACGAGACACACATCTCATAAAACTTGAGCAAGTCTTCACTCATCTCAGTGTTTGTTTAAATTTTGCATAAAAAATATATATTTAGAATCGTCAGACTTATTAATTTTGCTAATCATTCACGTTATGATCAAAGTACGAGATTGCAGCCGTTAATCCAAATAAGGATGGGAATGCTCGTTCCCATTCGTTTTGTATATGGGAGTCTACGTATGAACCTCATCAATTTATTCGCACAAGGGATCAAGTATTTATCAGAAGCGGTAGGACGCATTTTTGCTCCTAATGATGATCACTATCCTGCAACTGGAGTGGTCCCCTTCTTTGGCGACCCTTACTACCAATCCGTTTGGATTGATTAAATAGTCCTCCGACGATAGGAAAGGTGTTGTGTACTTCCATCATTCCAACCTTGTCATTTAGCACCTTTCCTTCTCTTCCCATCGCAGTCATGAAATGCCAATACAACATCAGTTATGACAGAAGGGCTCGTATGGTTGGCATTGCTTTTTGTATTTATCGGATTAGCCAGCTTTGGGTGGATCGAATATCGCAAAGTTGAAGCTTATCGGGTTTGGGCTCAGTCTTTTGAACGGGCTAAATATGATATCTATGCTGTATTGGGACAGAAGGGCCAAACTCTGACTTGGGGCAAGCCGACATCAAAAGGCCCCATCAATCTTCAACATTGTTCAATCGACACCATTAGAAGTGTTTTGGTCCAAATAGACGGCCAAAGCATTGATTTTAGAAATCCCCCTGATAAAGGTAAGACCATCCAATTGGTACTGGAAAGTCAAGGGAACGACAATCCTTTTTTGATTCCGTTTACGGATATAACATTGGCAGTAGAATGGGCACAGTATCTTATAACAGTGATTTAAAAACGCTAGAGGTTTGGAACATCGACCTCACAAGCGTTATCTGGAATTAGAATTGCTCTGTTACCCCCTTTGAATAAACCAGTATGCAATGCCCTTTTTGCCAGCATACCGATAGCCGAGTTTTAGAATCGCGTTCAGCAGAAGCGGGACAGAGTGTACGTCGTCGTCGGGAATGTCTGCAGTGTAACCGCCGATTTACGACCTATGAGCGGATTGAGTTTGTCCCTATCACGGTGATCAAACGCAATCAGGACAGAGAGCTGTTTGATCGTTCCAAGTTGCTCAAGGGAGTCGCAACCGCTTGTGAGAAAACAGGACTGACTGCATTACAGTTAGAGTCTTTGGTGGATGATGTTGAAGCGGAACTTCAGCAGCAAGCTGTGAGAGAGGTGACGAGTACAGAGCTCGGTGAATCTGTGTTGACAAAGCTACAATCCCTCAGTGAAGTGGCTTATGTCAGGTTTGCATCTGTCTATCGACAGTTCCGGGGAATTCGAGATTTTGTAGAGGCCCTCGATCAGCTTCAAGAGTCTGGGGACAGTCCGTTGCCAAGTGTGCCGGATGAACCCTATGAAGACACTGTACAGCCTACTATTATGGTGTCTTCCCAGTGAATATCGGTCATTGATCTAAGCTGCTAGCACCTCTACCGCTAGACCACAAACAAAAAAAATATATAGTTAAGGTTTCGGATATTGCGCTACGATGGTAGATCTAGTGCCAAATCTAGATAGATGTAAAAATTGACTCTTTGCATCGCCCAGCGCTCCTATTATTTGAGTCCTTGCGGACAAAGGAGGCGTCATTATCCACCTTTAGTAAGAAAAAACCTAGGAACATTAGAGAATGGTCAATCGGGAAACCACACTGCCAGACATTGGCTTTACTCACGAAGATTTCGCCGCGTTACTTGACAAGTATGATTATCACTTCAATCCAGGTGACGTCGTTGCGGGTACAGTCTTCAGTCTGGAACCCAGAGGGGCTTTGATTGACATTGGTGCTAAAACTGCCGCCTATATTCCCATTCAGGAAATGTCCATCAATCGGATTGAGAACCCTGATGAGGTGTTGCAATCCAACGAAACCCGTGAGTTCTTCATTCTGGCAGACGAGAATGAAGATGGGCAGCTCACCTTATCCATTCGTCGCATCGAGTATATGCGCGCTTGGGAACGGGTTCGCCAACTGCAAACAGAAGATGCAACGGTCCGTTCTTCTGTATTTGCGACCAACCGGGGTGGTGCCCTAGTCCGAATTGAAGGGTTGCGCGGATTTATTCCCGGCTCTCACATCAGCACTCGAGCCACCAAAGAAGATTTAATCGGTGAAGAATTACCCCTCAAGTTCCTCGAGGTGGATGAAGAGCGTAATCGCCTTGTTCTCAGTCATCGAAGAGCCTTGGTTGAGCGGAAGATGAACCGCTTAGAAGTGGGCGAAGTGGTGATTGGAACCGTTCGTGGTATCAAGCCTTACGGTGCCTTTATCGATATCGGTGGTGTCAGCGGCTTGCTTCACATTTCGGAAATCTCTCACGACCACATCGATACACCTCATAGCGTCTTCAACGTTAATGATGATTTGAAGGTCATGATCATCGACTTGGATGCCGAACGGGGTCGTATCTCTCTCTCTACTAAGCAGTTAGAGCCTGAACCTGGTGATATGGTCAAGAACCCTCAGCTGGTATATGACAAAGCCGAGGAAATGGCTGAGCGATATCGACAGCAAATGATGGCTCAACAGGAAGGTGGGCAAGCCGATTCAGATGCTTCTACTGGTGAAGCAGCTTCGGAACCTGAAGAAGTCACCTCTCCTGCATAAGAGCTGTTCTTCACCCGATGCATGTGTTTGGATTGATGATGAATCGCAATGGCTGACTCTCATCCTCTGCCCGAGCTTGCAATTCCCATGGGTGATCCTGCCGGGATTGGTCCTGAGGTCATTCTCAAAGCTTTAAGTTCACCGCTTCTCAAAGACGTAGCTCATGTTTGCGTCATTGGGGAGCGGTCTTTATTTGAGGCAGCCTACGAACATCTCCAAGAGCAGGTAGATGCTGATCAGACCTTAGCCGATCCTAACGATCTCGATTTTTTAGAGGTGGGATTGGAGTTATCTTCTATCCCATGGGGGCAGCCTTCGGCAACGACGGGAGCAGCCAGTTTTCAGTGTTTGTCTATGGCGATTACAGGTGCTCTTGAAGGGCGATTTGGGGGTATTGTCACTGGTCCCATTGCCAAATCGGCCTGGAAAGCTGCAGGACATCACTATCCTGGACAAACCGAATATTTGGCGGAGCGGTCTCAAACCTCAGAATTTGGCATGTTCTTTGTGGGTTGCTCACCCTATACCGGGTGGCAACTCAGGGCCTTACTGGCAACGACCCATATACCGCTATCGGAGGTCCCTCACCGGCTTTCTCCTGAGTTGCTGACCATGAAGGTGGGACTGTTGAAGAAGACGCTGCAGCGTGAGTTTGGTATTGAGAGTCCGAGGGTTGCGATCGCAGGTTTGAATCCCCATAGCGGTGAGCAGGGACAGTTGGGGCGAGAAGAAATCGATTGGCTAATTCCGTGGATACGGGAGATGCGATCGCAACATCCTGATCTGACATTATCGGATCCCATTCCCCCGGACACCCTTTGGGTAGGACCAGGGCAAGCTTGGTATGGTCCCCGCGAAAAAACAGCACAACCTACCACCTATGACGCCTACTTAGCCCTCTATCACGATCAAGGCTTAATTCCCGTTAAGCTGATGGCCTTTGACCGGGCCGTCAACACAACAATAGGTCTCCCTTTTATCCGCACATCTCCAGATCACGGTACAGCCTTTGATATCGCAGGCAAAGGAATTGCCGACCCTACCAGTATGATTGCTGCGATTCAATTGGCCGCCAACCTGGTTCGCCAACGTTCCGGTTAGCTAAGTGTGAATGGAAAACAGCGCTGTACGATGTGTTTTTGCAGACCTCAGATCACCCCAATATTTTGTACTGCCTTTAGCTGTTAGATGATGCATATCGATCAAAGTTATCCAGCGTAGTGAGTTGGACAAACGTTTCGAGTGCAATGGTTGAGGTTGCACATGCGTGAACAACATCACAACCATCAATTGCTATGACCAAATCTTCGTAGCCGTACACACGAGTTTTCGTCCACCACTAGTTTGGGAAATCCAGCATTGGAAATGTGTTAGCGATTAACGCGAGCAGCGGTGATTCTGCAAAACCGTCGATCCAGGCATCGCCATCAGCAAAAGCCAATGTGTAAGTCAACATATATATCGCAAACCGTGATACATGGTTTGTCTGTGGAACCCATATATTGGAATCATCAACAGATTCGACTACAACGGAGGGATCGTTGACGTTAAGTTCGGCTTCTGGAATGCCCCATTTCACGACACCCTGATTCTCTACGTAAAAGATCAACGCATTGTTATGTATGTAAAGTTGGTCAGGCGGAAGAAAGTGATCCTGGTGGCACCAGACATCATAACGTTTCCCGTTCGCAAGGTACCAATACGATAAGGCATCTGGGATTGGAAAGCCACGAATATTCTGTGCACTCTTTAATTCGTCGAGTGAATACCCCGGTAAATCTTTTTGCTGATGCGGATACCAGCGTTGTATCAGTGTATCGAGCAATGTCCACCGGGCATCATAGTCAGACGGAAGGGATTGCAGAGGCGATGTTTCATGCATGTTTTTTGCAGGATGCAGCAAACTGAGATGAGCCTATAGCAATACTCCCCGCTTCTGTTGTTCCCGCTCCATGGCTTGAAACAGAGCCAGAAAGTTTCGCTGTCCGAACCCTTGGGCCTGTCGTTGGCGCTCAATAATTTCAAAGAAAAAGGTGGGTTGTGGAAAGATAGGCTGCGTGAAGGCTTGCAATAGAATCCCGGCTCCAGCATCTTCCTCAAAATCAGCCAGAATATGTTGTTTTTCCAGGGCAGGCCAATCGAGGTGAGAATAGACTTGCTCAAACTGGTGTCGTAAGCGTTGATAGTAGCTGGGTGGAATATCTAGGAGGGATAGCCCTCGATGCTTAAGCTGAGTAACCGTTTCAACAATATTAGAAGTTCCCAATGCGATATGTTGAATACCTGACCCCCGATTGACCTCTAGAAATTCTTGGATTTGGGAATTCGCTGAGGTGGGTTCATTGATCGGAAACTTGATTTGGCCTTGGGGATGGGTCAACACTT
This sequence comes from Acaryochloris sp. CCMEE 5410, assembly GCF_000238775.2. Classification (NCBI taxonomy): domain Bacteria; kingdom Bacillati; phylum Cyanobacteriota; class Cyanophyceae; order Acaryochloridales; family Acaryochloridaceae; genus Acaryochloris; species Acaryochloris sp. CCMEE 5410. The sequence continues at coordinate 1,927,999 of NZ_AFEJ02000001.1, forward strand.
CGCTGCGTAGGCCCGACCGATGGGTTTGAATATCAAAATATCGGTGAGTTTCAAATCCAAATATGCGCTGATACCAACTCACAGCCGCTTGCAGCTGATGCTTACCCACATTCAAAACCCCATGATCAATCTGGGTAAATAGACTCTGATGGGCATGATGCTCATGAATTGAGATGGGGAAAATGCTGGACGGCAGAGCGGAGGTCTGCCCTCTTCGCTCTACCAAGGTATGTTCTAACACTCCCCACCCTCGTACTTTTCCCCAAGTTAAAGTTCCTTGGTCGTGCTTTTCTGCAGTCAAAGGTTGTAAAAGAGTTGCCCCTGCCTGGACAGCGCGGTTGAGTGTAGCCTGAACATTCGGGACCAAGAAAGCCAAATCAACGACACCAGGAGGGTGTTGTTGAAGATACTGGGCAACGGGGCTGGTTTGGTTTAGAGGGCTGGAAAATATACAGACAATCGCCCCTGAAGAGACGACTTCAATCTGCCGATCCGCTGTAGTGTTTCCCCCAAGATATTGAAATCCTAAAACGTTGGTAAACCAACGCTGACATTGCTTGGAATCATGAACATAAAAATGAATATGATCAAAATCCATAGATCACAAATACCGATCTTGAATTGACGTTGAAAACATAATTTGGGAGGCTGCTGGCCCCTCTAGACTGAGATGCACAGCAACATGTTGAGAAGTTTACCCCTTAAACCTTAACGAATCCCCAGATATTGGGAGAGGGTCTTTACAATAAAACAATGTTGAGCCTTTAGTATGGCTATCTTTTACTCTTAAACACCACCTAGAAACTCAGTTACTTGAAAATGCCTGATCACTATCGATAAACCGTACCTTATGCGATATAGCATTCTAATTCATTAGATAAATGAACGTCATATCCAATGGAACGTAAAAGTGGCACAACAACTTTCAGATTCATGATGATGCCCAGATCAGTCAGATGTGTCGGATTAACCCAAACATAGTTCTGGCACTCATTGGGTTTCAAGATAACTGATTGAAGCGGATCCTCAAGTTTGCACAGGAAGTAATAGTCATCACGAATCTTGGCCACAGTATCAACAATTTTGATGGCAAGTTGTGTCTCTTCCAAAGCTTCTCGAATACATGCTTGTTCTGGCGTTTCGTTCTTTTTAATGCCACCCCCCGGAAAACACCATTGCTCAGCTCTGGTCGTTTACCAGCTTCTTTGAATGAAAAGGATGTAGGAAGCGTTCTGTATGATTGCCCAAGATGCCATATTTTCAGTCTAGCTCTCTTACCCTTTGTCCTATGCCAGCTGGATATATAACTCTGAATCTTAATCAGAATAAGCTAGTGCAAAACCTATCCATCTTTTTGAGAGAGACATATGACCTCAGCGATTCCCGTTAAGATGATGAAGCTGAATGGAGAACTGAATTAACGTGCTAGCAGCGGTATTACATGGCCAAACCGATCTCCGCCTAGAAACAGTCCCTGACCCTACCCCTGAACCCGGTGAGGTGGTGATTCAAGTGGATGTCGCCACAACCTGTGGCACAGACTTGAAAGTTTGGCGACGCGGGGGCCATGCCAAAATGCTGAAGCCGCCCACGCTATTTGGTCATGAAGCAGCAGGTCAGATTGTGGCTATGGGAGCAGGAGTTCAAGGTTGGTCTATTGGCGATCGCGTCGTTGCCAATAATTCAGCCCCCTGTGGACAATGCTTTTTTTGCCAGCGGCAGGAATATTCCCTTTGCACGGATTTAACCTTTAATAACGGCACCTTCGCCCAATACTTGAGAATTCCTGCAGCCATTGTTGAGCAAAACTTGCTCCCTGTTCCAGAACATTTATCCATGGCGGTCGCCTCTCTGACTGAACCCTTAGCCTGTGTTCTACATGGGATTGCTCGCTCTGGCTTTAAGCCTGATTTAAAGGACGGTCCTGCCCAACGAGTGGTTGTGATTGGGGATGGTGCGATTGGCCTGATGTTTGTGGGGGTGTTGGCCCATCGAGGTGCTGAGGTGATTCTATTCGGCGGATCCGAACAACGATTGCAGCTGGGGCGAAAATTAGGCGCAGTTCATACCTATAACCACCATCACACGGATATATCCGCCACTACTCTGGAGTTGACCGAGAACTATGGGGCTGATGTTGTGATTGAAGCAACAGGGGTGCCTAGCGTCTGGGAAACGGCCATTTCTTGTGGACGACCAGGAGCAACCATCAATTTATTTGGCGGTTGTCCTCGGGATACGAGCATTACCGTCAATACGGATTTGCTGCACTACAGTGAGTTAACGCTAAAGGGAGTCTTTCACAATACCCCCACTTTTGTTCGGGAATCCTTAGCCTTATTGGCCAGCCAGGAACTGCCCTTTGAACAACTCCTGAACGATACTCAGCCTCTTGATCATCTGGGGCAGGTGTTTGCTGATATGCGCGATCGCAAAACCATCAAAGCCGTTATCCTCCCCCATACCTAACGTTATACGGCCACTGTCCCAGGGGGATAGATACCCGGTGACAAGGGACGATCAATTAACCCACAGGATCCTAAAATCACACCACTAGAGATATCTGCTTGGGGACCAAGCTTGGCGTTTTCACCCACAAAGCACGGTCCCGATAGTTTGGCATTAGGATCAATAGTGGCGTTGTTGGCAACCCAAACTTGAGGCTGGCGTTCTTCCATCGTTTCGGGTAAAGGGAAGGGCATTCTTCCCTGCAAAATATCTAAGTGAGCCCCATAGAATTTGGCTGGTGTCCCGAGATCCATCCAATAGCCCTCCCAGACAAACCCAGAAATTTTCTGTTGGTTTGATAAAAGATTGGGAAAAACCGTGCGTTCAAAGCTGAGGGGCTGATCGGCTGGATACTGCGCGAAAATCTCGGGATTGAGAACATAGGTTCCTGCGTTAACTGTATCAATGCCTAATGTTGCGGCTTCTTCGGGGGTGGGTTTCTCCCGGAAGGATTGGATGGTACCTGTGGAGGAGTATTCACAGGCCGTAATATCTGTTAATTCGACTAGACCAAATGCGGTGGGATCTGCAACTCGGGCTAAGGCAATGGTGGCTTGGGCTTGAGTCTGTTCATGGGCTTGCATCAAAGTCTGTAGATTCAGATTCGTGAGAATATCCGCATTAAAGACGACCAAAGGCTCTCCCGTATAAAAAGGCTCTGCTAGCTTCATCGCTCCTGCTGTGTCCAGGGCTTCTTTCTCAATGACGTAGCGAATCTTAACGCCAAACTTTTGACCATCTCCGAAATACTCTTGGATTTGAGTGGCCTGGTACCGAATATTCATCAAAATATCGGTTAATCCGACTTCTTTACACCGCTCAACCATCCAACTGAGAAAAGGGCGCTCGAAAAGGGGCAGCATGGGTTTAGGACTACGTAATGTGAGAGGTGATAGCCTTGTTCCTTTTCCACCAGCAATGATTACGGCTTGCATAGTTAACAACCTTAAGTTCTAAGAAGAATTTGGGTAAACTGTCAGTCAATATAACCAATCCCCTTGCCATTCCAATCTAATTGTGTAGAATCGTAGCGTTATGCGCAAAGGGAACCGTCGAAAGCCTAGAATCGTCGCCTTTTGTTAACCCTTCACACAAAATTACCGTGGCCGATAATACCTTCAAGAGTGCCAATGTAAAAAAAGGAGCATTTCCTACGAAACGCCAATCTAAGCATCGAGCTGCAAGTGGACCGAGACCTTCTCACAAACACCAAAAAATAACCGCAAAGCCTGTAAGGGCGAGCCGTGTTGGGACGCTATTTAGATGGGTAACTTGGGGGGTCACGTTTTCCTTCGCGATGACCCTCTCGGCTGGTTTGGGCGCAACCCTGGCATTGGTCATGCCTTTCCGTCTGCTCGGAGACACAGATGGTCCAGTGTCTTTGCCTGAACTACTCCAGGGCGGTTTGCGTTACGGCATTTCTCGCCCCGTTAACATCATTGTTTTGGGCGTTGATCTTAATCTTGAAGAACCTGAGGAAGGTGAAGAACGCGATCCGTTCAAAAGTCGTAGTGACACCATGCTGCTGGTTCGCCTAAATCCAGGTAATGATCGAGTCAGCATTTTATCGATTCCCCGCGATACCCGTGTGTCCATTCCAGATGTGGGGGTTACCAAAATTAATTCTGCTAATTGGTGGGGTGGGCCAGATTTAGTCACCGAAGTCGTCAGTACAACCTTGAACGATGTCCAAATTGATCGCTATGTCCGGGTGAGTACAGGTGCGTTTAGAGAGCTTGTAGATGTGGTTGACGGGGTTGAGGTGTATGTCCCGTTTGCCATGCAGTATGAGGATCAAACCCAAAAACTGAAGATTGATTTAGAACCTGGGCTACAAAAACTCAATGGCGTGGAAGCTGAGGGGTTTGTTCGGTTTCGAAATAATAATTTAGGCGATATTGGCCGTGCCCAGCGGCAACAAATTCTGCTGAAGGCATTGCAGAAGAAAATGGCTAATCCAGCGATGTTGACGCGTCTGCCTCAAATTTTGTCCGTTTTGCAAAAGCATATTGACTCTAATTTAAGTGTTGGAGAAATGCTGGCTTTGATGCAGTTCGGACTACAAGTGAATTCTGAACAGCTCCAGATGGTTCTGCTACCCGGCCGTTTCAGTGGTCCTGATGAGTATGAATTTAGTTTTTGGCTCATGGACTTAGCGGGGATGGACAGGGTAATGCAAACCTATTTCGAGGTTTCTCCGCCAGAAGGATATGAGATTGCGACTCGGGATCCGGCTCAATTTAAAGACATCAGAATCGTTGTTCAAAATGCTACAGATGATCCTGATGGGGATCTGACAATGGTTGAGTATCTGCAGGAGCAAGGATTCTACAATATCCATTACGCAGATGACGACTGGCCTGAATCAATTGCCAAAACCCAGATTATTCCCCAATGGGGAGATCTTGAATCGGCTGAATATCTGCAGGCATTGCTCAAAGACAGTCAACTGCTAGCTAATTCCACCGGTGACTTGGGCTCGGATTTAACCATTCGAGTGGGCCGAGACTGGTTACGTAACCGGCCATCTAGCCCTTCGGATTCTTAATCTGAAAATTAACCTTGCCAAAGTTATCCGTTTATCGCTAGTATGAGATTCGCTATCCTCAGTAGCTCAGTGGTAGAGCGGTCGACTGTTAATCGATTGGTCGTAGGTTCGAATCCTACCTGGGGAGTTTTTCCCGATTACCCTAAATCCCCTGCCATTACATCAAGGCTTAGGAGATGGTGGTTAAACATCCAACTTCAAGAAAGTCGCGAATGCGTTCTGCTAGACTATGCTGGGCAATTCGATCAGTGGTTGCAAACTGGGTGAGTGTGGAGCGATGACCTGACGCAAAATTCAGCCTGACTTGATAAAAATTGGTCCCCAACCAAGCCTTTTCTTCGACATGAATGGTTTCAATCTGGGTCATGCAATATCGTCGAACTTGAGAGCTGAACCAGCGGCGTTTTTCCAGAACTACGACATTATCTGATTTATCGAAGGTGCAGATTTCGAGGGGGCTTAATGTGCTGATCAGGGCTGCGATCGCAATACAGAAACAGCCAAATAGGTCGAAGGGGAATTCAAATATGATGAAAATCATAAACCCCAATAAAGCAGTCGCTCCCCCAAAGAGTCGAATTCCAAGTAGCCGTTCTTGCAAGACTAGCAAGGCAGGGGTATGCTCTATAACTTTCATGGGTAGGAAAAACCTTTTGGCATCAAAAACTGTCTACTCCTAGTGTTGACAACTATCGTTGTTATCCTGACCTTGTTTATCGAATTAGCAGGGCATGCTCCCACGAGGAACAAAAGCGGGCAGAATGACTATAGGAGAGTTTGCACCTTCTAAAAGCACACCTGATTCACAATCACCTGAGAGACGCTGAATGAGCTATTGCTTAAATCCAGCTTGTACGAATCCCAGTAATGCACCACGGCAAATGGTTTGTCAGGCTTGTGGTAATAACCTGGTATTACGTGATCGCTATCGTTCGACTCGAATTTTGGGTCGAGGAGGGTTTGCAACGACATTTTTGGCTGAAGATGAAGGGCTACCTGGAAAACCCACCTGCGTGATTAAGCAGCTTCGTCCCGTCGTCACCGCTCCCCACATTCTGGAAATGTCCCGAGAATTGTTTCAACGAGAAGCTGAAACCCTCGGTAAAATCGGTAATCACCCTCAACTGCCGAGACTTTTGGATTATTTTGAGCTCGGTCAGGAATTTTTCCTGGTTCAAGAGTATGTCAAGGGCGCAACCCTGCAGCAAGAGGTTCGTCGGTCCGGTCCGTTTGACGAATCGATGGTCTATAACGTGCTGGAAGAAGTTTTACCCTTGATGGAGCATTTGCACAGTGTAGAAGTCATTCATCGCGACCTGAAGCCAGCCAACATCATTCGTCGAGAAATTGATGACAAGCTAGTGGTAATTGACTTTGGTGCCGTCAAAGACCAAGTGAGTCAGACGGCGATTGCAAACCCGGATGAGAATAGTACCCTCACTTCTTTTGCCGTTGGTACTCCCGGTTTTGCCCCACCGGAACAGATGGCTATGCGTCCGGTTTATGCCAGTGACGTATATAGCCTGGGAGTGACTTGCATTTACTTGTTAACGGGAAAATCTCCCAAAGATTTAAGCTATAACCCCGTGTCAGGCGAGTTAAGCTGGCGAGAGCATGTGCGGATTAGTCCTGAACTACAAGAGATCCTGGGCAAGATGTTGGAGGTCTCCCTTCGGGATCGCTATCGGTCTGCCAAAGAGGTACTCCAGGCTCTAGCGAAGAATGCTCAGGGATCGTCTTCGGGCATTTCTGCCTCTCAACCGCCTCACCGTTCTTCTTCCTCGTCCCGGTCCTATTCACCCACAAGACCGCGTTCCAACTCACCGTCTTCTCGGGCCGCCTCTGGGATTCGGCGGTATAACTCCCGGGCTCAATCCCCTCTGTCAGGTGCCCTTTCCAAAGTTTCAGGACAACTGTCAACCCCTCGTTCTAGCTATACAGGATTGGACTCTTCTTCTAGTCTGAGTTCGCGAGGTCCAAAGAAAGCACGCTTAACCCCTAATGCAGTCCAACATGCCTATGGACGGGGTCAGCGAGACTTTAGTGGACAAGATTTACGCAATCTAAATCTCCGTAAGTTTCAACTGCCAAGCGCCAACTTCCATGAAGGTAAGTTCCAAAATACGGATTTGCGGGATGCCATCTTGATCAATGCGAATTTTGGTCGGGCTAACTTTACCGGAGCCAACTTACGCAACGCGAATTTGATGCAGGCCTATATGAGCCATGCTGATTTGGCCAATGCGGATTTGCGAGGCGCTAATCTGAGTGATGCCTATCTTAGCCATGCCAATTTACGGGGAGCTAATCTTTGTGGGGCAGATTTATCAGGTGCCAAACTGAGTGAGTCTCAATTATCGTTTGCCCAGACAAATTGGTTGACGGTCTACCCTAACGGCAAGCGAGGCAAGAAAGGGCGCTGTTAATCCATCGTCTTGGTACGAATGGCCGAAACTGACGGGATTATTGCCACAGGCAGGCAACCGGGAATATCACATATTCCAGAAAGAAGAGCTTCCAGATCCATTGATAAAACTGGGTAACCTGTTGGTGATGCTTGAGGTTGACCCGCTGACTGCGGTACCAAAACCAAAAGAGCAGCCCCAGATGGGTAGACAGCAACAGACCTTGATGCGTCTGGGGTAATCCCCAGAAGGCCATGCCGATGATTCCTAAGTAGGCGATACCCAGAACCCAGCAAGATAGCCTGAAGACCCATTCGCCGCCGAGGCGTACGGTTAAGGTGTGGATGTCAAACTTCAAGTCCCCTTCCCGATCGGGAATGTCTTTGAAGATTGCGATCGCAAAGGCAAACAGAATCACAAATCCTGTTAATACCCACACTTTCAACGGGATGGCCCCACTTCCGCCTAGTAAATGGCGAAAGTGGAGAAAAAATCCGACATTAACAACGACTCCTCGCACGCCAAAAATACAGAGAGCGGCCCAAAAGGGAAACCGTTTGAGACGAATGGGGGGAATAGAATAGACCGTGCCCATCAGCATACTCAGCCCAACCGTCCAGAGTAATCGATGGCCTTGGATCGCAGAGAGGCCTAAGGCTAACAGTCCAGCGCTCGCCACAATCCATCGACCTTGCCGGGGGGAAAACTCGCCGGACGCTAAGGGAAGCTGAGGTTTATTGATGCGATCAATATCGATATCAGTGAGCTGATTGAGGCCGACGATATAGACATTGGCTCCTAAGCTCGGTATAAGGGCAGCGCCGAGCCAGCGGAAGAACTGCAGATAAAAGGCTGGGGCTGGAATGGGGAGATCGATCCATAAGGCACTGCCCCGATATTGGGTAGACAGAGCAATCACGGCTAAACCGATGACGCTGAGGCTAGTGCCGATAATCGTATGGGGGCGCGAGAACTTCCATAAAGCCTGCAGCCACCGTTGGATGGGGCTGGCGTTAATGCTGGAGGTCACGTTTTCGTTCCCTTTAATAGTCCATAGCGAATCAGACCTTGCCGATAGCCTCGGGACATAAAGCTCAGGGCCAAGGCCCCTTGTAAAGTTTGCAGTCCCGCTTTTAGGATGCCGATTAGGACCTGAAAGTCCAGGGCAGAGGTAATCACTTCATCCCAAAAGGGGGCAACAGCGGTGGACCAGTCTGCAGTCTGTAGTCCAGATAAGGGGAGAGTCTGAGCAATGTCTGCATAGCCGGGCAAGGAAATCACGTAGGGCAAATAATAGACGCGATAAATATCGTTGAGCAGTCGCTGTTCGCTCCAGCTTAGGGCGGGTGGGGTGGGGCGATGGCACCAGGTCGCCACTAACAGGAGTCCTCCTGGTTTGAGTACTCGACAACATTCCTGCAAGAACTGGGTCTTATCGGGCATATGTTCGCCACTTTCCAAGGACCAAACCAGATCAAAGGATGCATCAGGAAAAGGCATTTGTTGGGCATCGGCCACTCTAAAGTCTGATTGGGTGGATAGCCCAGCTTCCCTAGCGCGAGCTTGAGCCCGATTGGCTTGGACGGGGCTGAGGGTAATTCCGGTGACCTGGGCCTTATATTTTTGAGCCAAGTACAGGGAGCTGCCACCAATGCCACAGCCCACATCTAGAATCTGTTGGGGCTGTTGAACCTCTCCCCAGGCCAGAAGTTCTTCGATCAGATCAATTTGGGCTTGGCGGCGGGGTTTGGCTTGCTGACCGGTGGGGCCATAGTAGCCATGGTGCATATGCTCGCCCCAAACTTGCTCCCACAAGCCTGAAGAGGTGTCATAGAACTGCTGAATTTGTTGGGAAAGAGTAGCGGGCATAGTTGGGAGAAGACCAAATTAGATGCGAGTGAGATGCAGATGCTTGCCGTGGTGACGGGGTTTCAGGATAGAATAGCTAAACGTCGTAATTGGTTCACAAACAGCATAATGGATATCTTGACCTTGGGTTGGGTTTCAGTTCTTACTCTCTTCACATACTCCATCGCTATGGTGGTATGGGGCCGCCACGGCATGTAATTTGCCTTTGTTAACCCATTCGTCATTCGCTAAATATTGTGGACTTCTCAGTTACCAATACCCTGGCATTAGTAGCCTTGGGAATGTTAATCATCGTCTCTGGTGGCATTGTCTATCTCACTGTCTCAGAGTGGCGTGATCGCAGACGACGCGAGCGCGAGCAGCGTGCCGCTAGGAAAAAACGCAGTTAAGCTCATGAAGTCCATCCTCAAAACCTTAGAGACTCGATTTGATCGAGCGTTAAACGCTGCCTTTGGATCTGAGTTAGTTATTTCTGTTCCGGTTGTTGGCGTCGCCAGTAATCCCAAGTTTGGTGACTACCAATCGAATGTCTCTCTAGCGTTGGCAAAGCCTTTGGGGCAATCTCCTCGTGGAATTGCAGATCAGATTCTGCAACATCTTGAGGTTGATGATCTGTGCGAACCGCCTACCATTGCTGGGCCAGGTTTTATCAACTTAACCCTCAAGCCCACCTTTTTGGCGGAGCAACTTCAGCAGATGCAGGCGGATCCTCGCTTAGGGATTGAGTCGATTGCTGATCCGCAGCGGGTGATTGTTGATTTTTCTAGCCCCAATATCGCCAAAGAAATGCATGTGGGCCATTTGCGGTCTACGATTATCGGCGACTGTATTGCCCGAATTCTCGAATTTCAAGGGAATGATGTGCTGCGACTCAATCATGTCGGAGATTGGGGCACCCAGTTTGGCATGCTGATTACTTACCTCTCTGAAGTTCATCCTGCAGCGTTAACCACCTCGGATGCTCTAGATTTAGGCGATTTAGTCGCGTTTTATAAAAAAGCCAAGCAGCGCTTTGATGAGGATGAAGACTTTCAGGTGCAGTCCCGGAATGCGGTCGTTAAACTGCAGCAAGGCGATCCTGAGGCAACTCAAGCTTGGCAACTCCTCTGCGATCAATCTCGGCGTGAGTTTGAGAAGATTTATCGGGATTTGGATATTGAGCTGACGGAGCGAGGGGAGTCTTTTTATAATCCTTTGCTAGCGGATGTGCTGACAGACTTGGATAAAGCAGGTCTGTTGGAAACGGATCAAGGGGCACAATGCGTTTTTTTGGAAGGCTTCACCAATAAACAGGGCGATCCGCAACCGCTGATTGTCCAAAAGTCTGACGGCGGATTTAACTATGCCACCACGGATTTAGCCGCTCTACGGCACCGGATTAACACTGAATCTGCTACACGAATTATTTACGTCACAGGTGCGGAGCAGATTAACCACTTTGCACAGGTATTTCAAGTTGCAACGAGAGCACATTGGATTCCTGATACTGTCCAGGTTGTCCATGTTCCCTTTGGTATGGTCCAGGGTGAAGATGGGAAAAAACTGAAAACTCGCTCAGGCGAAACGGTTCGTTTACGAGGTCTGTTGGATGAGGCCATTAGTCGTGCCCAGAGTGATGTTGAATCACGATTGGCAGAGGATGAACGAACTGAAACGCCAGAGTTTATCACCAATGTTGCCCAGGTCATTGGTTTAGGAGCCGTGAAGTATGCGGATCTGAGTCAAAACCGCACGAGCAATTATGTGTTTAGTTATGACAAGATGCTGGCGTTGCAGGGTAATACTGCGCCCTATATGATCTATGCCTATGTCCGGGTGCAGGGCATTAGCCGCAAAGGAAACATTGATTTCTCTAAATTAAGTGATGCCTCAATGACCATTGCCGAACCTTCAGAATTGGCTTTGGCGAAGCATCTACTGCAAATGCAGGACATTCTAGCTGAGGTTGCTGCTGACCTTATGCCGAACCGACTGTGTCAGTATCTGTTCGAGCTGAGCCAAAAGTTCAATCAGTTTTATGATCAATGTCCGGTCCTCAATGCAGAGGAACCGGCTCGAACCTCTCGTCTGGTGCTGTCTGATCTGACTGCCCGCACGCTGAAGCTAGGGTTATCCCTATTAGGGATTGAAGTACTGGAGCGGATGTAAAGTCACACCTAAGTTCTACAAATTAGACAAGATTGGGGATGCGATCACAAACCCCAATCCGTCACACTAAATAAACAGACCTATACTCGAAGCGCCTCTTATTACCCTGGTGCAAGTGAAGATCTTTACATCCATTGCGTCAGGAAGCAGCTAGAGACCGCTCGCTCATATCCACGCTGTTCGCAACGTAGAGTTGATGGCAGCTTTCTCGTGAAGACATCCACATTTCTATTAATCTATTCACCTTTTTCTCGAAGAATAATTAAGTAAACTCTCCATCTTCTAGATTTTTATTTTAAGGACGTAAAGTCGCAGATTTCAGCGTCTTTATTTTGCTTGAAATAAATATAATAAATGCTCAAGAATATCAGCTAGAGGAAAATTATTTATAGTCAGTCTAAATAGAAAATATTTTCTTGTTTAAGAGCCGCATACTTTTCTAGTTTATTTTTTACAGCACAAGAGAAAGATTATTTTTATAATATTTATATTTCTCGTCAATAAACTATTCCATAAAATCAAATTTTCGGTAAATCTATATTTTTATAATACTGACGGGTTTATCTTTTTCCATTTTGAGCACAGAATTGAGCTGAAATTCAATGCCAGAGAGGATTAACAAAGACAGATTTTATAATACACAAGATACAAAAAGACTAATCTCAACATAGTTTAAACAGCCTTAATTCAAAAAAATCATTATTTTCTTAGCTAAAAAATCTGCAAAACAGTTCATTTAACACCTAGGTTTACAGAAAATTAAATTATTTTTGTGTTTAAAAAACAAGCAAGATTATTTAGAATATAGAAAAATTTATCTAACTCGAATAGCTTAATTTTCAGGAATAATTTTCTCTTGCTTTAGTTCACCTGAGTGATGGGCATATTAGAAATGAGAGTGCGTGCAACGTGAATTAAATTCAATGGTTTTGACAAGTCCTTCTACAAAAGTTCAGCACTTTTTAGTGGTTGAAGATGAACAGGGAAAGCGAACGATTCCCTTAATGGATTCAACTTGTTCCATCGGTCGAGATCTTAGTAATTCCATTGTCATTCATTCCCCATCCTCATCTCGGCAACACGCCCTGTTGATGCGGGTGACCATGCCCGATACAGACAGCCATATGTTTCGACTGATTGATGGCAATCTCCAGGGTAAACGAAGCAAAAACGGTCTAACTGTAAATGGACAAGCTTGCACATCTCATGACTTGAAGCATGGAGATGAAGTCATCTTTGGCCATGACGTTCGGGCCAGATATTACATGACGAATAATATTTCGGATGTCCATTATCTTGAATCGTGTGCCTCTGAAGATGTGACAGGATTTTTGTCCAATCTTCATAATCCGATGCAGACGCTGACGACAGCGGATGAGATGCTCACCAGCTCCAACGAAGCGGCCATTGTTCGCTTAGCCTCTTTTCCTGAACTTTTTTCAAATCCTATTATTGAGGTCAATCTAACCGGCAGAATCACCTATTTGAACCCGGCAGCTCAGGCCCAATTCCCTAAGCTACGAGATGAGCAGTCAAAGCATCCCATCTTGACAGGATTGGTAGCCTTAATTTGCAATGACAATGACAAATTTTTTGTCCGTGAAGTGGACATTGGCAACCAAGTTTTTGAACAATCCGTTCACTTCATCGCAGAAAGCGATTTAATTCGCAGCTATATCGTTGATATTACAGAGCGAAAACTCACTGAAGCGGCCCTTCAAGATAGTGAGCGGCGATTTCGAGCCATTTTTAATCAAACCTTTCAGTTCTCAGGTCTATTAAAGCCCGATGGCACTTTACTAGAAGCGAACCAAACTGCTTTGGACTTTGGCGGCCTGCAATTAGAGGATGTGATTGATCGGCCAGTGTGGTTAGCGCGCTGGTGGACGACGTCCACTGACACCCAAAAAAGACTGAAAGCAGCAGTATTGGAAGCCGCCAGAGGCCAATTTATTCGTTATGAAGTGGCAGTACTAGGGGCGAGAGATGTGGTGGCGACCATTGATTTTTCCCTAAAACCTGTCCGAGATGACAACGGAGATGTCGTCCTACTCATTTTCGAAGGTCGTGATATTAGCGACCGTAAACAAGTAGAAGCAGCCTTACAGCAAGCCCACAGCGAATTGGAGGTGCGCGTGCAACAGCGAACCGCAGAACTTAAGCAAAGTAACGAACAACTGAGAAGCGAAATTGTCGAACGCCAGCGTGCCGAAGCGGCGTTGCAATCTAGCGTGGCGACAAATCGGGCTTTGATTAATGCGATGCCCGACTGGATGTTCCGATTTAGTGCTGACGGCATCTTTGTGAACTATAAGGATGCGCCGAATACAACCTTACCCTTACCCACGGAAGAATTCTTGGGGAAACCTCTGGACCAGGTCTTTCCTCTGGACACAGCAACTTCTTTTATGGAATGCATCAGAAACGCCCTAGAGAGTCACGAAATGCAGTTGTTCGAATATGAGCTGGACCATGATAGCAATCCCATGACGTTTGAAGCTCGGATTGCCGTCAGTGCTGAAAATGAGGTCATGGCCGTTATTCGAGATATTACTGAGCGAAAACGCTCTGAGGAAGACATTCGGACAGCTCTAAACAAGGAGCGGGAGCTGAACGAACTGAAGTCTCGGTTTGTGGCGATGACATCCCATGAATTTAGAACGCCTTTGGCGACGATTCTTTCCTCTGCAGAACTGCTAGAACATTACGGTCATAAATGGGATGACACTCGAAAGCTCAAACATTTAAACCAGATCCAGCAGTCTGTTGAACATATGACTGGCTTGCTCAATGATGTGCTCTTATTGGGTAAAGCAGAATCTGGCAACCTGGCCTTTAAGCCGATTCCCATGCAGCTGACTGAGTTTTGCAAGGGGTTGGCAGAAGAGCTGCAAATTACCACCAATACCCATGAGATTGTCTGCCGTTTACAAGACCAACCGGCAGAAACGCGAATGGACGAAAAGTTGCTGCGTCATATTTTCACCAATTTACTGTCCAATGCGATCAAATATTCTCCCCAGGGGGGAACAGTAGATTTTGATTTGGTGTTTGAAGATGATGTCGCCATTTTCAATGTTCAAGATCATGGCTTAGGTATTCCGCAATCGGAATGCGATCGCGTTTTTAATTCCTTTAATCGAGCCAGCAACGTTGGCAATATTTCGGGGACAGGATTAGGTTTGGCCATCGTCAAACGTTCCGTTGACTTGCATGGGGGTGAAATCTCACTCACCAGTCAAGAAAAGGTCGGCACAACCTTTACTGTGCAACTTCCAATTAACCAAAGGGTAGAGCAAGATGGCTAAGATCTTAGTAATTGAAGATGAAGAGTTAGTAAGAGCCAATATCGCTGAGCTTCTAGATGCAGAAGAGCACGATGTTGTGACCGCCGAAAATGGCTTTTTAGGGGCGCTTTGGGCTCAAGAGCACCTACCTGAACTGATCATTTGCGATGTGATGATGCCCGAACTCAACGGCTATGAGGTGCTAGAAACCCTAAGTGAAAACTCAGATACCGCCATGATTCCTTTCATCTTCTTGACGGCGATGGCTGATAAGGCTGAAATCCGCCAAGGGATGACCTCTGGTGCTGATGATTATCTCACTAAGCCCTTTTCCAGATCTGAATTGTTAGAAGCGGTGAATACCCGACTTTCTAAGCGAGAAATTGTTCAAAGCCAATATAAGCGCGAACGAGAACGAGCAGAAGATTTACAGGCAAAAATTTCCAAGATCCAGGCGAATACAGAAGGCAAAGATCATGTGATTGAGCAATTGCAACAGGACTTAGAAAAGTCTATTCCTAAGCTTAATCTAGCGATTCAAATGCTCTCAAAGCTAGAACCTGGCGCTCGCCGAGATTGTTGTCTACAAATTCTCAAAGAAGCTTGTAACGACGAGATTTCTTTGTTAAATCAAATTCCTGATGTTGAGAATGTGCTGACTCCTGAGGGATCAGCCCTTTATCAAGAGTTGGAAATTGTCGAGTCGAATATTTAACTGAATCCTATGATGCAAATGCAAAACGGAAAAGGGATTCAGCTAACAATATTGGCGAAAATTATAGGCATTTTCATCTGAACTGGGAGTAATTTGAATTCAGTTTGTCTCCTCAGCCCACTCCCGTGGGCATTGTTGTAATAGGTAAAGAATAGGCAGCGAAATCGATGGCAAAGCGATCGCTCAATGCCTCAGAACGGGGTCAAGTTATTGCAAAACAAGCCTTTCAGCGAACAGGCTGGACTCAAGCCTATTTGGCTGAGCAAGTTGGCTTGGAAACCCGACAGTCTGTCTGGAAGTTTTTCACTGGCCGCCCCATTGAGCGGCATATCTTTATAGATCTATGCTTTCAGCTCGATCTGGAATGGCAAGAAATCGCGATTTTGCCTCAGTTGCCGATTCCCAGTACGACGATTTCGGAAGAGCAAACAGATCTAGCGGTTGATACCTGGGTACAGAAGGTGCGATCGCAACTGCGAGGTCAAATCCAAGCCCAGTGTGGAGCATTGCAATCCTCCCTAGACATCACCCAGCCCGTTCAACTGAACCAGGTCTATACGGGGGTCAACTTCCTATCTAACCTCAGTCATCAACAATGGCTAGAAGTGTCTGACCTGCAGCAACGGCAATCCTACAGCAATGAAGAAGAGGTACCCCTTTACGGTTCTACCCTGACTAGTATCGACATCCTGCAAAACCAGGATAAGGTCGTGATTCTAGGTAAACCTGGGGCTGGAAAAACCACTTTTCTGCGCCACATGGCCTTGGAATGTAATGAAGGCCGCTATAAACCTGAATGTATTCCTGTGTTTCTGTCTTTGCGAACTTTTGCGACCCAAACGCAAGATGCCGCTGATAGCAGTTTACTCACTTACCTCCACCAGCTTTGGCAGCGATGTGGTTTAGATATTAAGCAGGTCAAAGGCTTATTAGACCGAGGAAGAGTGCTCTTACTTTTGGATGGTTTGGATGAAGTCCCGGCTTCCCTTAACCAAAGCATATTGACCCAAATTCAGCAATTTTCGGAAGAATATTATCAGAATCAAATTTTAATTACCTGCCGGATTGAAGCTCAGCATTACCATTTTCAAGGCTTTAACTATATTGAATTGGCAGACTTTCAGAAAAGTCAGGTGGAAGTGTTTGCCCGCCGCTATTTTGTAGCCACTGCCCGCAACTCCAAAACCGGGGGACTAACCCAGGCCGCCCAATTTCTAGAGCAGCTGCGACAGCCGGAAAATCAGGCCCTCCAGAATTTAACGGCTTCACCGTTGTTGTTAGGGTTGATTTGTTCCATCTTTCAACAGCGCATGGCCTTCCCCACCAAGCGTGCCAAGCTCTATCAGGCCGGTTTAGAAATCCTTCTAGAGCGATGGGATCAAGCTCGGGGCATTAAACGGGAAGCGGATGAATTCTCCCTAACCAAACCAGAAACGATTACGTTACTTTGTCAGATTGCTGCCACGACGTTTGCCGAGGGCAATTATTATTTTGAGCAACGACAAGTCCTCAACTTAATTGCCGAATATCTGCAGTCCATTGCTCCAGAGCCCCAGGATTTTGAGACCCTCTGGTCTCGAAGTGCAGCCATCCTCAAAAGTATTGAGCTACAGTCGGGCCTTTTAGTCCAGCGGGCGAAGGAAGTCTATTCCTTTTCCCATCTCACCTTCCAAGAATATTTAACGGCACGGAAGATTATCGCCACCCCTGAAACCATCGATGAATCCCTCCGTCAGCTCGCTACTCAGATCACCGATTCCCGATGGCGAGAAGTGATTTTGCTGACGGCGAGCTTGTTGCCCAATGCCAATACATTTGTTCAGCAGCTCCTGACCACGTTCAACGATGTGTCGAGTTCTCATCCTGAAGTACAGGACTTTTTAGGGGCGATTCATACGAAAGTGAGTACCCTGGAGACGTCGGACCAGCACTTACCGATTACGGCCTTTTATATCAGCCTCATCCTCCGCGACGATCCAGGTTTGGCCAATTGTATTGCCCCTAACTTCACCCAAAATTTACCGGCGGATCTAGCCATTGACTATGCCTTGTTCTTAACGGTGAGGGCTTTGCAGCGGAAAGGCACCCAAGATTACCCAGCGTTTACCTTCCTGCCCACGTTCTTAGCGATTGATGAAAGTATTTGTGCAGATCCACACCTCTGGCAATCTTTGCAAGATTTGAAAGTTCAGTTGCCAGACGAATCAGCGGATATAGAAGCCTTGCAGGCGTGGTACCAACAGCAGGGGCCGCAATGGCAAGAAGATCTACAAGCAGTGATGGTGAAATATCGGGGATTTCAACCGCAATGGTTTAATGGCCTAGATACCCACGGAAAACTCAAAGAATACTATGGGGTTTTACAAACCCTAGTGGAATGTTTGTATGGGGATTGCTACGTTTCTCCTCCTATCCAGACAGATCTAGAAGCTCAGCTGTTTGGCCCTAAAAAGGTGTTTGTTGCTTAATGCCGAGATGCATAACTGCAGCAATGGCATCTTGTTCTAAGCCTTTTCCCAAGACGACCTCTATTTAATGAGTGATGCCAGTTTTTGATGGACTGAATAGTGCCAACCCCTAGGACTATCTCGCCCTCTGTTAAGGAGAAATAGAGCCTTACAGATCTCTTAAATGCATGTGCCACAATGGAGGAGACATTAGAGAGATGACAGAGATGCAACCCATTCGTCAAGGTGATGTAATCCTCAGACCTTTGTCCAACACCACACCTAGCTTAGGTCGGCAACTTCCCCATTTGACGTTGGCGGAAGGTGAAGTGACGGGGCATAGCCATCGCATCAGTGAAGGGCAAGCCGAGCTGTATGAAAAGGATGGCACCCTTTACTTGCGGGTTCTCTCACCGGAAGCCACCCTCACCCACGAAGAGCACAACGCCCTCTCCATTCCTCAGGGGACTTGGCAGGTTCGTATTCAACGGGAATATGAGCCAGAAGGTTGGCACTATGTGGCCGATTGATACCTTAACGCCCATTCAAAATGCACAAATTGAAGCCTTCTTTCAGCGTTGGCTAGCGGTTTCCTGCGCCACAACGCCCATTGAAACGCAGCAAGTGGAGCAAACTATTCAGCGCAGCTATGCTCTGATGGGGAAGCGGCAACCTGAAATTCTATTTTTTTCTGGCCCTTTAGAAGCCCAGGCTTACCTGCAAGAACGCCGGATTGATCAACTGCTCAACCAGTGGGGGGTCCCTTTGTTGACCCTTCCTTTAGTCAAACAGCTCAGTCACCAAATTCGATCTCAGCTGCGGGCGGAATTGCTGGTAGAAATTAGTGAGCGCCTAAAAGTTGCCGAATTAACAACCCTATCCCAAAATTTGAACCTGATCACTTGGACTCCATTGGCCGAATTGTTCGCTTGGAATACCCAGCATATAGAAGAAGATGCTGTCCCTTGGGGAGAATGGTCGCCCAATCTGTGGGACCAACTGTGGCAGCAGCAACAAACGGAGTGGCGACAAGCAATTCAAAGTCAGCCTGGCGGAGACTTGCTAGTCCATGTGGGAGAGACCCTGTGGCAATGGGGAGAGCCAGTAGGACAGGCCTTAGAAGAGGCTGTGATTCACCCTTTTCGCCAACAGCCTGAGATACGGGCTTGGGAACAGGGAATGCAGCAAATGCTCACGACTATGGGGTTGGTTGGCATGGGCTGGCAGGCTTTAACCCAAACTTTTGAAGTCTTACATCCTGCTCTTTTGGACTATTGCATTGAGGTCCTAGAGTGCGATCATGAGCCAGAAGCGTGGATACAGTTGCGATCGCTATCGACGCATTGCGGTTTAATCCTTCCTTTTGAGCAGATGTGTGTCGTGTTCGATCGGCCCATAGAGTGCCATGCGGACCCCGAAGGGCGCTTTCACTACGAAGGGGGGGCAGCCCTCCAGTTTGCGGACGGCTATCGCAGTTATCAGTTTCATGGGGTGCAAATCCCAGAGCGATACGGTACCGTCCATCCTCATGTCTGGAAGGCCGATTGGCTGATCCATGAGCAGAATGCTGAACTGCGGCGGGTGTTGATTCAGGGCATTGGCTATGATCGCCTTTGTCAGGAACTGCAAGCTGAATCCCTCAACACCTGGCGAGAATATACGCTGTTGCGAATTGCCCCCGCGATTGATGTGGAACCGATTTATTTATTGAAAATGACCTGTCCCAGTACGGGCTATATTCATGCCACTCGGGTTCCCCCCAGTATTCAGTCTGCGCGGGAAGCCATTCGCTGGGTAAATTGGGATACAGATCCTGAAGAGTTTGCCCAAGAATCTTAATTGCTCGCTTAAAAAGCTGGACTAGAGCGTGGCTTTGGGAAACCTAGGGGGATGATTTGTCCATCTCCCTGCCTGGCAATGTTCCAGAGGGACGGACTTGCTGTTGGGATAAAGGTGGCCTAGAATTAGTACATAGATACTATTCAAAATTCCTTTGCCTCCTCTCCCTTTGTTGATTGAATCGTTAGGAATACTTGCATGCAACTGATTCAGCGAACCACCCTGGTATATCAAGCGGGTCGTACTGAAAAAGTGTATGAGGTCGATCTGTACCAGGTGAGTGACGGGGCTTATGTGGTTAATTTTCGCTACGGTCGCCAAGGCACCGCCTTAAAAGAAGGTTCCGAAACGGTGTCTGCGGTGCCGTTAGAAATGGCGCAGCGTATATTTGATCGACTAATCAATGCCAAATTGCGCAAAGGGTATCGCGTCAGTACGGGAGAAGCTAGCCCACCAGAGACGACGGCGGCCCCGGCACCCACCCCAATCGAGACACCGGTTGATCCGAATGCGCGATCGCAAGCCGTCTTAAATCGCTTAGCCGCTGCTCTTCAATCCTCTGCAGCCCCTCGCCCTGCGCCTAAGGCATGGTCCCTAAATCGGGTAATCTGGCGGGCGGGCGAATTAAAAATTCAGGCTGCAGCCCCCCTATTGCTACAACTTTGGGGCCAGGAGGATCTGAGAAATTACTGTATTGCTTGGGCACTGGGGCGATGTGGCGATCAGACCACCTACACGGCGTTAGAACAGCGTTATCGCCAGCCTGGGGCAGAGTTTGTACAACGCATTACCCTGGAAGCCCTCTTGAAGCTGGGAACTGAGGCCCAACGGGATGCCCTACGGCAAGAGCTAATTTTACAATTACCGCCAGATTTACGCACCCTGGCTCGCCAAGGCCCAGCAAATGCCTTAACAGAGACCCTCAAAAACACCTTAGACGCGAATGCCTCTTCCCAGACCTTGGCCGTGCTCGATATCCTTTACCAGATCGATAGTGAGCTAACCCGACCAGCTGTACTTGAGGTGATTCAATCGGCCCCGTTGCGCCCCAGCTACTTCCAGCGACTCCGCCACATTTTCAAGATGGCCGAATATCGCCAGGATACGGAAGTCTTTGGGCTATTGGCCTATCGATTTGAGCAAGAAGATGCGCTCTACCGCAATCAAGGCTATGGTGTACGACTGCCAGATGGGGAATATCTCTATGCCGGATATACCTATAATTCCCGAACAGGACGGTATGAGCGGACCACGGATAATCCGATTACGGCAGAACAACGGCGTCCAGATACTCGCTTAGCTTACAGCGACAAGACCCGAGCCTACCTGCGACGTCGAGTTTGGCGCACCTTGCGCAAGCTCGGTCAGGCGGGCGACCCCAACTATGTCAGCTTTGCCGTTGATCTGTTGTTGCAATATGCCGATGAGGATGCTGGGGCAACTCGGGAATCGGTTTTCTATCGCTGGGATTGGCGGAATAGCTATAGCCGGGTGGAAACGGGGCGGGTTAACTGGGATCTCTTTGCTGGGTATCTCGCTTTTAACCATGTTCTCTATGAACAAAGCCCTCGCTATGTCCTCAAGCCTGCCAATAAAGCCTGGCGTTGTCAGTCCTCCTATAAACCGGGTGATCCGGCTCCCCCTGGACGGGAAGAAGCTTTCCCCCATTTATGGGACCAGCAGCCTGATGCATTACTGCGCTTATTGTCGGAAAGTTGCTGCCAACCGGTTCATGGGTTTGCGGTTAAAGCTATTCGGTCCAGTCGATCATTTCTGGAGGGCTTACCCTTAGAGCGCGTGATCCGGTTGCTGGAGCGCCCCTATGAAATGACGGCCCAGTTGGGTTTTGAAATTGCCCAGGCTCGCTATAACCCAGCCCAACCCAATCGGGAATTGATCCTTGCGATCGCAACCTGTAACTATGCCCTCGCTCGTCAGCAAGCTCAAGACTGGATGATGGCTCAGCGGGATATGTTCCTCAACGACAGTCAGCTGATTGCTCAGTTGATGACCTGTAAACCTGCCGATATGCGGGCCTTTACTCGGCGACTGTTGAGTACAGCTTTACTGGAGGATACGAGGGCACGGGCGATTTTGGGTCAGGTGATTGCCATTCTCCTAAATCAAGCGCCTGAACATATCCCGGCAGAAGACTGGGTCACCGATATTAGCGAAACCCTATTTCTGAGTTTCGGGGCTCAACTACGGACCCTCGGTTTGGAAGTGGTGTTGGATATCTTGCGCTACCCCACGGCAGAGATGCAGACCTTTGGAGCGCGGATTCTGCTGAACCACACCACTCCGGTGACGGAACTGCCACCGGGTCTAATTGATGCTCTGATTGATTCCCCCTTCGATTCCGTGCGGGTGGTTGGGGTACGGCTCCTCAGTCAATTGCCCGATGCGGTGTTGATGGAACAAACGGGACTATTGCTCACCCTGATCGCCCATCCCCTTGCTGACATGCGTTCGGCCATTCGTCCAGCCATCCAGCGTATGGCTACGGCTCAACCGAGCTTTAGTCAGCACCTGGCCCAACCACTACTGGAGGTCTTGCAGGCACCCGAAGAAGCAGAAGGCATCCATCGCTTTTTAACGGAGCTGCTGCGCCAGGATCTGCCGGGATGGATGGCCCCTATTACCCCTGAACAGGTTTACCCACTCCTAGACTCAGAATCTCCCGCAGCCCAAGAAATGGCGGGTTATGTATTGCAGCATCATTGCGATCGCTGGTCGGCTACCCTACCCACGACTGAGATTGCCCAATTCACCCACCATGAAATGCTCTCTGTGCGCACCGCCGGATGGCGAATGCTGAAAGCGATTTTGCCCCGATTGCGCCAGAGCGAATCAGATTTACTGGATATCGTGAGGGTACTGGAGTCTACCTGGGAGGATACGCGCCAATTTGGTTTTACGCTGTTTCGCGAGGATCTGAGGCCCGATGAACTGACCCCTGCAGTGGTGATTAGCATTTGCGATAGCAACCTTCCCCAGGTCCGCCAACTGGGTCGCGATCTGGTGGGTCGCTGTTTCCGCGATGCCGATGGGGAAAGCTACTTGCTCAAATTTAGTGAGCATCCTGCCACCGATATGCAGCTTTTTGCTACTCAATATCTGCAGACCTATGTCGTAGATAATCCCCAGCGACTGCAAGACCTGAAGCCTTACTTTACGCGGGTGTTGACCCAAGTCAATCGCGGACGGGTTACCAAGCAGCGGGTCTATGCCTTCCTAGAAGCCGAAGCAACCAAAAGTCTGGAAGCTGCAGAGATTATCGCTGAAATTTTGACTCGCCAGTCCGTGACGATTGCCATTTGCGATCGTGCTCAGGCATTAGAGATTTTATTGAAGATTCACAGCGCCTATCCCCAAATATCAGTCCCCCTGCAAGTGAAGCCCGTCGCTGTGCGAAAGCCTGCTGCCTTGTCTTAAATCATTAAGCCGTCCATCCTGAAGTCGAGAGAGTTTGCATGGAGTTTAACTACAACTACAAGCGGAATAGCAAGGTATCGGGACAGGGCAATCAAGCCCAAATGTCCTTCTCCCCGGATTTGACCCGCGAACCGACCTATTTTCGGGGGCAGTTGCGGCAAAATATTGCCTTTCGCGAGGCCATTAGTGCCCTTCATGATGTGGTGGTCTCTGACTTGCGATTTCAGCCTCAAGATAAAACCGCCTACAAGGCCTGGGCCGCGCAACGGGATGAGATAGATTGGCAATTGGTCGCCACCCAACGCCAAGAGGTCACTGATAAACTCCAAGCCCTCCAATCGGAACTCACGGACCTACATCATCGCAGTTCAAGTCGATTAGCCCCCTTCTATCGGGCCAGACAACAATATTTTGACTACCTCTATCGCAAAGACTACGATGCCTGGTTTGTCCTTGACCCCGTGATTACAGTTCACCCAGATGAGGTGTTCTTTGAGTGTTTTAGTCAGGATGAATCTAGCTACGGTCGCTTAGGGGCCAGCTATAACGTCTTTGACCAGGTCAATGAATTTGCCTGCGGCACCACCAATGTTGACTACTCCGCAGCGCTATACGACGAATTTCAAAAAATCCGTAGCTATCGGCAAACCCTCTTAGAAGTTGATCCCTCTGGGTTTGAAGTCGAAACCACAGGCACGGCGGCCTACAAAGAGGTCAAAATTGATTTACCCGACACTTGGGTGCGAGGCTTTTTGCAAGTCAGTTCGGCCATGGCTCTACCCGCCATCCAATTTGACCTGCATCCGATGGATATTTACAACCTCTGCTTTGCGCTCCGCCGTCGCCGGGAAAAGCAGGGTCCCCGCAGCCTCCGCTATCATCTCACCCCTGGAGAACCGATTCGGATGGTTCTAGAACCCTGGGACCAAGAGATCGTTTGTGCCCGCTCTATTTATCAGGGGAGTAAACCAGAAATGGTGAGGGTTTGGGGGCGACGACGATTGCTGATTTTAGAGCGTTTGATTCCTGTCGCCCGCAAGTTTACGGTGCATCTGTTGGGCACGGGACTACCCTCGTTTTACGTGGCAGATCTCAACGATATGTCCTTCACTTTAGGGCTATCGGGATGGACCGCCAATGACTGGTCACGAGCCGGAAATTTCGACTTAATGGCCCCCCGCGCCCAGGTGGATGACTGGACCAAGCGCCAGGTCTTTGACGCCTTGAAGCAGAATTGGGTAGAGGCCCCTGCTGATCTGGCTAAACGCTTGGGGCTGGATCAATCGATCGTGTTAGGAGCCTTGAGTGCCTATACCCAAGCGGGACGGGCGATTTATGATCTCAACCAGCAGGTCTATCGGGTAAGAGAACTCGCCCGCGATCCACTCCCTATGGATAAACTGCGCTTTAGCAATGAGCGGGAAGCCCAAGCCACGCGATTCCTGGATCAAAATGCGGTGCGGGTTAGTCAGTCTTCGGTGGATGGGAAGGGTACCCTGCTGTTACAGGGCATGATTCAACATCGGGATAAGACATTTCAGCCGATTGTGGCCATTGATCGAGATGAGCGGATGGTTCACGGCGAATGTACCTGTAATTGGCATCAGCAAAATAAGCTGTTCAAAGGTCCCTGTGAGCATATTCTGGCTTTGCGGATGCAGCACAATCGGGCAAAAACTTAACAAGCTGCCACACCAAACTAGATTCGCTCTACTATGCTTAAGATTAAATTTAAATAGTTTTCAAAGTTGGTTTCCTTATATTTTTCTATCGACATATTATAAAGTTCCAATATCACGGAAATACCAAGGTTGGTAATGGTTGAGGGTGGAAGAGATAAAAAGCCTGTGAACCCTGTATCAATCACGGCTTCAACGCTTTGTTTGGGTGCATCAGCATGACCCACTGCAATGCGAAGGATGGCTTCACAACGTTGGTTGACGAAGCCGTGCATCATACCGTGTTTTTACGACTCCGTGAACCAAAACGATAGACGGCCTGAGGCCCTATCCGAATCACCCAGGGTTGAGCATTTGGACAGCGCTCATAAAGTCGATCTGTTGCTGAAATGGGGGTATCAGCTACCTCAAGCGCCCGTTTCGATATCAATTGCCACAATTTTGCCATGATAGCCCGCTTCAACTTGAGAGCGTACCTGGGTTTCATAAATTTCATTGCCTTGCTTAGCAAACTCTTCTTTGCTATACCGAGGGTGTCGAACGGTCATTGGCTGGTGACGTTACGCTAGTTATGCTCACTATTCTAACTTTGGAAATGGTGCTCCAGTGCTGTTGGACCAAGTTGTCAAATCCTGAATAGTCATAAGCCTGCCACCCATCATTACGCTCGCTTGCTGGTCTTGGTTTTATGGACCCGAATGCCTTGCACCAGCATGAGTAGTAGTAAAACTCAACTGTGTACCAAGGTTTTATACGAAGATTTTCAATGAGGCTTTATTCATAGGTTGTCCACTCAAAACCTAACTGTCTGACTGATGGTAATTCACACAAATCGAAGTATTGGGTTTCTAGGATTTTCGCAATAGCTACTACACCTGATGTATAGATAGGAATATGGAATTTATTGCCTTCAAAAACGCCTTCGCCTTTATCATGATGGTTATATTTATGATGCCAGTCATCAAATTGAACAAGCTTTTCTAAATCTTTGGAAATATACAAAGATAGCTCCTCATCTGTTGAGTACAGTTCCTCGCCAAAACTCTCTACAAGATGTACTAGAAGATCAAAGTCAAACTCGGGAGCTCGATTTTGTCTGGCCACATCTTCTGATGGGATTATAACCAGCTCATTACGAATATAGACCTCTAATTCTTGAGGGATAATACGCTTATAGTTTTCATCAT
The DNA here is from genome assembly GCF_000238775.2 of Acaryochloris sp. CCMEE 5410. NCBI lineage: Bacteria > Bacillati > Cyanobacteriota > Cyanophyceae > Acaryochloridales > Acaryochloridaceae > Acaryochloris > Acaryochloris sp. CCMEE 5410. The sequence goes on from NZ_AFEJ02000001.1 coordinate 1,954,066, forward strand.
ATTGAAGTTCCCCTTTATCCCATCTAAAAGATGAATGTAAACCTGGCGTGCCAAATCCTTCTTCTACTTTTACACCAGGTCCATAGGCACGTAGCATCAGTCCTATCCCATCTGAAGATGGGTAGTTCATCAGTAGCTCATAGATAATCGCCCAGCTCTCCTGATTGCAAAACCCTGTCACTCTAACTGCTGCGATGTCGTAGTTCAGATTGAGTAGAGGATAATCACTTTCATCCAAATATTGGAGAATCCCAGATGAAGTGAAGCCTCTTGCTTCCTCCTGAAGCGGGTATTCAGATAAAGCTGATGAAATTTCTTCGAGAAAAGCACTTTTAGAGCGTTCATAGATCTGATTCCCACGTGCCTTATCCTCAAAGTCTTCCGAGAAAATCTTGGCTTTAATGTCATCTTGCACGTTTTCCAAACTTGCAAAAATCTTGGCTGCGATTTTATTTTGCTCATTAGGAGGTAAAGCTAAAATTAAAGCTTTGAGCTTGGCAATGGCTTGTTCAGCAAGTTCTGTCATGACTTCAATCCCAGACCAAGGAAAAATTGCATTTTAGTTAATTGCTATTTAAAGATTAGAGATAGGGCTTTTGTAGATAATGTGCACTTCTAGTTTTTTTAAAAAAATTGATAGGAATGTCAGTGCGAATATATCCTTTGAAAATAAGACTCATAAAGGTCATTACGGGGAATGACCTGATTATTCTCCCGTTTAATTAACCCCATACTGTGGAGTTTATAGGCTTGCACTGGGTTCAGTGATGCAGTAGCCATTAGCACACCTTGAAACGCTTGCATCAGATCAGGCGTCTGCTGCAACGTGACCCAGTGGTGTAGTAGATGAGCACTATAAATCCCCTCATCACTAACAGCTGTTTGCACAAGCTGATTAAACGTCAGTTCCCGCGTACTGAGGGCAGATAGCGCCACTCGAACCAGATAGGGATGTCCCCCAATCATCGCCATTAATTTTGACAGCTCACTTTCAGTAAGTGCCACCTGATGCAGTTGAGCCAGATGTTGGATTTGGTGGGCAGTAAACTCCGAGAGCCCAATGGGAACCCCTGTATTAAACGGAGATTGATGGTAATCCAGGGGAATATAGGCTTCCGTTGAATGAACCAGAATCAGCCGCAGTTGCTGCCATTGCTGAGAGATACGCCCCTTCTCATGCCAGCTCCGCAGCATGCCAAAAAAGTCTTCAATAATGTCTTGAAAGGGAAATAGTCGATCGACATTATCGAGTCCTAAAACAAACGGTCCCTGCACTTCCGGGAATATATGATCTTCAAAATAGGCCGTGCAATTATCATTACTGCCAAAAATCTCTGAATCCCAAAGTTCTGACAGTCGATTGGGCAGGTGGAGCTGACGGCTAGTCATGGCGCAGAGCCACTTTAATAGCTTCTCCAAGCTCGCCAAAACAGATTTATCGATACTGCCCATATCGATATAAACCGTCGGATAGGTTTGCTGTTGGGCAAAGGCCATTAAGTGATAGAGCAACGAGGTTTTGCCCATCAGTTGCGGTGCTTTAATCCGCAGTAACGCTCCTGGTTTGAGCAAGGTCTGACAGCCCAATTGTTCAACCCCTGCCCGTTCCAAATAAAACGGGGACTCCGGCGAAATCGGACCTTCAATGATGGGTGCTGGACTCGACGTTACGACAGGTGGAGCGTGAACCTGCTGTTCCCAAGCCCGTCGCAATGCCTCTTTGAAATTGGTTTTACTAACCTTCTCGTTGAGTGCCTGTCCCAAACGCTTCCACAAAGGATTGCCAATATCTCGATTGAGGTAGGCCGCTCCATAGTGCAGCTGCTCCGCCATTTGCTCATAGGTTTGGTGATGCCAAGACCCTAGCAATACCTGGACTTCCAAATCGCTGAGGTGTTTGGCAGTTGCCATAAAGATGAGTTGATTGGCAAAGTCCCGAGCCACGGGCCAGCTAAAGTCTGCGTCGTTCTCCATACCCAATTTTTAACGCTGCTGATGCCGGAACCCACTTCCCAATTAAAACCTATAAATTCCAATAATTTGCGATCGCACCCCGTTCCAACACCCAATTAATTCCCCTTGGTTCTCCCGTTCACCTTGACCAGAATGGGGTCAATTGCATTTGGTGTAAGGAGTCTCATATGTCCCATCCCAGTCAACAACCGGGGTCTTGGCACAAACCCATCTCTACCCTGCTACTACTCTCGGGCATGGTCGCGGGAACCGTCTTTGTCAGCTCAAATGTGTTGCAATTCGAATCCAAATCCCATGCCCAATCCCCCAAGCTATCTCAACCCAAACAAGAGGTAAATCAGAAATCAAAACCGTCTCCACCCACCGGAGGGCTTTTTGCCGAGGTGGATGGCAAGAAACTGTCTTTTCCCCTTAAACAAACTGATGTCGAAGCCGATATCTCCGGTAATCTGTCGCGGGTAGAGGTCAAGCAAACCTTTACCAATCCCTACGACCGACCATTGGAAGCGATCTATCAATTTCCCCTACCCGAAGATGCCGCCGTGGACGATATGGAAATTCGGATTGGCAATCGGATTATTCGCGGTGTGATCAAAGAGCGGCAAGAAGCCAAACAAATCTATGAAACGGCTAAGCAGGAAGGTAAAACCGCTGCTCTCCTAGAGCAGGAGCGGGCTAATTTATTTACCCAATCCCTCGCCAATATCGTGCCCGGGGAAACCATAGAAGTGGTGATTCGCTACACTAACAGCTTGGAGTTTGAAGGGGGAGATTACGAGTTTGTCTTTCCCACGGTGGTTGGGCCTCGCTATATTCCCGGCGATCAGATTGATGCCGCAGGTAATACCACTCGGGTCACCGATGCTGCCAAGATTACACCTCCCCTCCTGCCGCCTAGTCAGCGGTCTGGTAACGATATCAGTATCACGGTCAATTTAGATGCGGGGGTACCGATACGGAATTTGCGATCGCCCTCCCATCCCATTCTCACCAGCAAAAAAGGCCAGCAAACCCAGGTCAAACTGGCCAATCAAAAAACCATCCCCAACAAGGATCTAATTCTCCGCTATCAGGTGGCCAGCAAGCAGACCCAAGCCACACTCCTAACTCAGTCTGACCAACGGGGCGGTCACTTTGCCACCTACTTAATTCCAGCCTTGAAATATAAGTCGAACGAGATTGTCCCCAAGGACGTAGTGTTCCTGATTGATACCTCCGGGTCTCAAAGTGGCCCACCCATTGTCCAATCTAGAAAGCTAATGGCCCAGTTTTTGGACAAGCTCAATCCCAACGATACTTTCAGCATTATCAACTTCTCCAATACCACCTCTAAACTGTCCCCAAAGCCCCTGGCCAATACCCCGGCTAATCGCAAAAAGGCCCTGGACTATATTAAAAAACTGGATGCCAATGGCGGGACAGAGCTGATGAATGGCATCAATACCGTTGCCGCCTTTCCCCCGGCCCCAGATGGACGCCTGCGCAGTGTGGTTCTACTCACGGATGGTCTGATTGGGGATGACGAAACCATCATTGCTGCCGTGCGCGATCGTCTGAAGCCGGGGAATCGCATTTACCCCTTTGGCGTCGGTTTCTCCACCAATCGTTTTTTGCTGGATCGTCTGGCAGAAGTGGGTCGAGGAACTGTTGAAGTCGTCGCCCCCAAAGACTCCGCTGAGAAAGTGGCTGCGAAGTTTGTCAAAACCATTAACAAGCCCGTCTTGACCGATATCGAAGTCTCCTGGGTCGGTCCTGGTAAAGGCCCCGATATTTATCCCCTGCGAGTCCCGGATCTATTTGCCAACCAGCCCCTGGTTCTCCACGGGCGCAAGCAGGATGGCCAATCCGGCAAGCTGAAAATTACGGGCCGAATGGCAGGTGGAAAACCCTATAAGCAGGTATTGGACGTTAAGTTTGATGCCTCTGGCAATGAGGCGATAGCCCAGCTCTGGGGCCGGAATCGCATCAAAAGTTTAATGAACCAGATGTATGGCCGAGAAACGGACCCGGCTGTTAAGCAGGTGCTTGATACTGCCCTCGCCTATCGCTTGCTCTCTAAATACACCGCCTTTGTCGCTGTTACCGAAGAGATTCGCGTCGACCCCAACAACCCCAACCTCAAACAACGGGTACCGGTTGATCTGCCGGAAGGGATGAAGCTGACCAACCCAGCGGCCCATGCTACCCCGGAACCCAGCGAAATTCTCGGTTACCTGATTGCTCTATTTGGCATCTTCCTGGTTATGGCCAAAAAGCATGGCTTGAAATGGTTGCCCACCCGGAGGCAGTCATGAGTCTAGCTCAGTCCCAACCAGGGGCGAAGACTTGGCTCGTTGCCATTGGTATGACCCAAGTCTTGCTCCATCTCCTCCTCGTTCGTCGCAGCCAATATCCCTACCTCTTACCCGCCAGCAGTATCTTTTGGGCCGCCACCGCTATGCAGCTTTACACCCAGCGTCATTACTTATCCCTTCGCGACCATCGAGCCACTTGGGGTGGACTGCTGTTGCTGGCAGGCGTGGTTTATCGAGGGCTTCATGCCTTTGAATCTGACTATTTTCTGCGGCTCTATCCTCTACTAGTGCTGGTGAGTTTGAGTCTCTTAGCTTCCGGCGTCCAGGGATTGGCGCAATATCAAGGAGCGCTTTACCTCTTAGGCTTCTTTGCCCTGCCTTGGGAGCTGCTCTACCTGCTCGATTTCACCACCTGGACCACTCAGCTTTCTACGATGCTGCTACGACTGATGGGCTTTGCCGTCCATCAACAGGGCTTTACCATTGCCCTGCCAGGGGGTGCTATTGAGGTCTATAACGGTTGCTCTGGGGTACGGTCGATTACCCAGCTTCTGGGCTTGGCCTGGATATATGTGACTTTAACCGCGACGCAGGGCCAACAGAAATATCTGATCCTACTGGGAGCGATCGGTATTGGCTTCTTTGCTAATGGCTGTCGTGTGGCTCTCCTCGCCATTCTCTCCAGCCAACCGGATACCCTTCACTACTGGCACCAAGGCGATGGGTCGCTCTTATTTTCGCTACTGGCTGTATTGCTGCTGGGGCTGCTGCTCCTCAGTTTGCCGACTCGCCAAGGGAGGTATTTATCATGATCAGATGGTGTAGAAACAACCCACTAGCAGTGGTTTGGGGAGTCACGGTTTTGGTATGGGGAGTTGCGATCGCAATCTTCCAACCCCAAATCCCTCAAGTTGCGCCCTACCCATTTCCTCAAGTCATTCCCCTTGCAGATTGGACCTTTACTGATAGTCAGCCCCTCACGCCTGATCAAACCCCAGACCCTCAAGATATTCCTGGTGAAGTGGTGTCTGGGCAGCGGTATCACTACCACCAAGGCGATACCCATTTACACATTGAGATGAGATATCTGGCCCAGACCAATGGCGACCTAAAAGCCCTGATTAAACATCAGACCGGCAGTTTAGGCACCGTGCTGCAATCCGTAGAAGGCGTGGGGGAATTCAGCCTATTTACTCAGGGCGCTGCTAGCCAGCTAGATGCCTGTATCAACCCTCAAGGAACCAGTACCGTCACCAGCGATCAGTTCAAGCGCAACCGTACCCTATACGATTGGCGATCTGGGCGTTTCCTCGGCTGGATCCTCGGCCAAGCGCCTCTCCATGACAATCGTTGTCTATGGACCCAGATGACCTTATCGACCTCAAGCGATGCGACCTCGGCAGTGCAGGCTCAGGCTTTAACGTCTACCTGGACAGACTGGCATCAGTGGTGGCAATTTCACTTTCCGCCATCAGCCAAGACCCCGTAATGCTCTTGAAAACCTTACTCCATCGCCTCTAAGGGCCGCATCCTTACCTCCATTCCCCCGTGATTGGGGGATTCACTATCAGTGCCGATCGTTTCCAGGTTTTTTAAAGAGATGGGGATGCTAACTTTTTCGCTTAACACTATTTTTTAAGATTTTATAAGGAATTGAATCAAACAACCTTGACTGGGTTGATGGGGGTACCATACGTAGCGAACTCTTGAATGCCAACGGGGGGAACTGTATATGGCATGTATTGAAGACGCGCAGCCACTGTGCGATCGCAATCTTTGCGTTTTAGCGGACAACCGATCCGTTAGCAGCCATAGAGAAGGGGGAGTGCATGGCACCACTCTCTAAAACGAATGTGGTCGTCATTGGTGGAGGACCAGGCGGCACTGCAACTGCGATTCGTTGTGCCCAGCATGGATTACAGGTCACACTGATCGAAGGGGCTGAAGAATCCCGGCCTCATACGAGTGAAACCTTACATCCCGAGATTGAGCCGCTATTGAAGAAACTCGGGGTCAGAGATCAAGTCTTAGCGGCAAACTTCCCACGATGTCCCGGACGTTGGATCGCTTTGCAAGGGGAGCGCCAATTTTACGGCTTTGGTGAGAATAAACATGGACCCAAGTTGGGATTCCAAGTCAAGCGATCACAGTTCGACACCCTGCTTTTGGAACAGGCTAAAGCGATGGGAGTCAAGGTTCTTCAACCCTGCCGGGCTATTGAGCCACTGGTCAGCCGAGGACAAGTCCAGGGGCTGATCACCACGGCAGGGGGAATCGAGGCCACTTATGTGGTGGATGCGACAGGAAGCCATCAATGGCTAGCGCGAAAACTGAAACTCAACACCACACCCTACTCTCCCTCGTTACAAGTGGAATACGGCTATAGGATCGGACATTGTCCCAAGCAAGATTATTCTCCCTTGATTGCCCCAGCACCAGGGGGGTGGGTATCCGTTGCGAAGGTCCAACCCTTACGTTATCAGTGGACTCGTTTAAAGTGGTTCCAGCCATCGGACACTCCTTGGTCTCCCCCCAACCTAGCCGAGCTTTTGCCCAGTGATACCACCCATGTTATGGATATGACTTGGCGTCTGATCAATCCAGCGGCTGGCCCTGGTTATTTTTTAGTCGGTGATGCGGCAGCCATTCTCGACCCTATCTCCTCCCAGGGAGTCTTGAAAGCGATTGCTTCAGGGATGATGGCTGCCCATCTAATCAATCAACAATTTCAGCAAGCGAAACTGCCACTTTCAATAGCAGACCGTTACGCGACTTGGTCCCGGACCAATTTTCACCAAGATTTGATGGCATTACAGCGGTTGTACACCCCTATCCTGTCGAAGGTTACAGCTTAAACAAACTTGCTGTATTGATTCGGTGCCATTCTGACATCCTGTTAATCTTTATTCATAGAATCACTGATGAATCGTCCTGTTTCACTGCAACCGTTTGCTCCAATCGACTTTTTAGACGCTAGAAGTAGATGTTGATATCGGTCAAGTCAAACAGACCAGTAATCACAGAGTGGCCTGTTTGACTCAATGATGTCCATGGGTGAAGGACATCGAGGCCACTAGCTGTCCAAAACCCCCGGCCAATTTTTATCAGCTTCAGCAATATTCCCTGGAATATCTCCCTCCCACTGCTTTTGAACATCAAGACTGTAATTGAGATACAGTTTGCCATCTACAATCTTCCAAGCTTGAGGATCGATAGAGGCCGTGGTGCCTTTCTTCACTGCCCAAGCGCAATAGCCCCCATACTGAGGCGCATACTTTTCTGGGTCGCTGGCAAAAGAGTCCCGATTTTCAGCACTCGCAAATTGCCAAGTGGCTCCCTTCCACTCATGGGAGAACTCTCCTGTGCCTTTGACAGGCTTACCCTCTGTAAAATAGGCCACCGGATCATATCCTCGAATGGCTGCACCATCTGCCGAGAAAACAGCAGGCTTTGTATTGGCTTGGCTCTGTTCAGCCCCAGATCCCGCGTTAGACGTTGAAGGATCTGTACACCCCATGCTCAGACCCATACCGAGCAATAACACTGCCGGCCAGAGTGCAAATTTAAATTTCATAGATAACCCTCATAACGGATCATGGCAAGTTAAACCTGCCCTCAGGATAATACTGGGTCTTAAATATGAGAGTGATGTGAATCTCCCCTAAAAAGATGCTGTCATCGTAGTAGCGTTTTTATCTACCCTATTCACAAGAGGAGGGTAGCGCTAAAGTTTGAGCATACTGGACTGAGATTGATATCGATGGTGCAACTCAACCGTTCTAGCACGCCAAGCATGAGGTGATCCTAGTGACTTCTTCCAATCAGATCCACCGTTGTTCTTGGGTGGATCTAAGCAAGCCCGATTATGTTCAGTATCACGATCAGGAGTGGGGCATTCCTGTCTATGACGATCCGCATTTATTCGAGCATTTAGTCCTGGAGTCTTCTCAGGCGGGCTTAAGCTGGTACACCGTCCTGCGTAAACGCGAAAACTACCGAGCTGCCTTTGATCAATTCAATCCTCAAAAAATTGCCCACTATGATGTAGCCAAGATCGAAACCCTCATGGGCAATGCCGGTATCATCCGCAACCGCAAAAAGATAGAAGCCATCATTGGCAATGCTCGCGTCTTTTTACAGATTCAGGCAGAGTTTGGCAGCTTTGCCCACTATAGCTGGCGCTTTGTGGGCGGACAGCCCATCGTTCATTCCTTCAGTGCATCTGATACCTGGCCTACCACTAGTCCAGAATCCGATGCTATGAGCAAGGATCTACGAAAACGAGGCTTCAAGTTTTTTGGTTCAACCATCTGTTATGCCCATATGCAGGCCACAGGTATGGTGAACGACCATAGTCTGGAGTGTTTTCGTCGCCAAGAGATTATCGACAGCTATAAGTAAGCTTCCACTGTTTGGACCATTGAGTGATTTAGTCTAATGCTGGACGTTACAAATGTTGAGAATGGGCAAATTTGCACTTATTTACTAGAAAAAGAGGGGCAATCTTAACCATTATCCCCTTCTCTAGAGAACAGGTTCTGATAGGAGTGTGGTCAGTGGGATGGGCTGAACATATCGGTATTTTTTCTCCATTGATAGAACTTAATAAATCTAGAAATGCTTAGCTAGAATAGCTGCCAGAAATAGGCTGGCTTTTAATTTTGCCATAAAGAAATAAAAATACAGATTAAAAATACAATATCTGTCCCAAAATAGAAGATACTTCACCCATAAACTGAATCCTTATCTCTATCAATTGATTATTGGTTGCTGTTGTGAGTTTATTACCCTTATTGCCGTGTTTACACGCCTTAGACCCTCATCCTCCTGGATTTAGGAGGTTCAACGTATCTTGGTTTGAAGCCTGAGGCTTAAATCAGACACCGATGAGTGTGCTTTTTCCGCAATCCTGAGGCAGATTGGGTATTATAGTGTGAACTTCTTTCTTTAGTGTCCCATCCTTCGAATTGCCATGGCTCGATATACTCGTTCGCTATCAGTTGCATTATCTTTGAGCAACTGTCTTACACAATTGAAGGCTGTGTTAGAGAGTTGTGATTTGGAAGCGCTTTTCTCCAAAGAGGACTGCATCATTGCCCGAGAGAAACCGGGTAAAGTCCCCTTTGCCAAACTCGTTACCATTGAAGTTTTAGTAGATAGCACTCGGGCAACCAGTAACATCACGAATATGGATGTTGTCGTTAAAAATGAGGAATTACCGCTACAAAGTAATAATCATTGTTTCCAGATTTTCAACCAATTTAGTCAAGCCATCGATCAACATTCTGGCTGGCAAGTCATCGCTGAAGAAGATAAGTCTGAGCAATCACAAAAAGCATCTTCAGTAGAACCCCCAGCTCCTTCGCCAGCCGCCACTGTGTCTCAGATCCCCGTAACATCAGAGACAAGTCCTGCGGCCAAGCCCATCGCCTCAGATCCCTTAGCGCCCTCGGCCAATACTCAACCTGAGCCTGTTGTGCAGTTACCCAAGGCCACTGAACTTCCTTTGCCACAGCCTTTTACGGATACCACAACTTCAGAGCCAGCTACTCCCCCAGAATCCCCCCTATCCAAGAACAACGACTCGATTAACCTAGAGTCAACTGCAGAAAAACGGGTGCAAACAACGGCAAATTTAGAGGAGCTGCGACAAAAACGAGCAGAAAGCGTAGCCAACTTGGAGCGTCTCAGACAAAAACGCGCTGAAAGCATTGCCAACCTAGAAAAGATGCGACAAAAACGAGAGCGTATGTTCGCAGCTAATGAGCGTGAGGGTGCTGGAGAGGATATTAGCCCCCTCGATTTACCTGAGCGGCCTTCGACCTCCCAGGCATAATCCTAATCAAAATAGAACAGGGTCACTAGCTTACGCAGTTCTTCAGCTTCTTGACAGGTCTTGAGCAAAGTATGGCTGTCATGGAAGGCAAAGCAAATGAGCTGATCACATCGAGAAACGATCTCCTGGTTGCAGATAGCACTTGCTTCTGCCAGGGACAGGTTGTCATGTTCTGGTTTTTCCACCAGATGCATCACTTTCTCCAATAGCCGTTGAGACTCCGGGGGCTGCTCTGTCATGCTTTGGGGAAGTACCACCGTTAATAACTTTGGATCCGCTCGCATCGCACCTCGAATGGCCGCAGCATTGGTGCCAATCGCACCCGATGTGAGGAGGCGGTTTCCAGAAAGGGCTAATGCATAGCTCATCATTTCGATGATGTGCTGATGCATGAGGGGGACGTGGCGAGAACCCAAAATGGCAATGCGTTTGGAACTGGTCTGTTGAATCGCTGCTAGTTCTTGTAGAAACTCGTCAGCTTTGGGGTCGCCAACCTGAGGTAAATCGAGAGACTGGCTCAAAGAGGTACTGTGCCGAAACAACCCAGCTATTTTAACAAAGGTCAGTCAGATTTTGGGGGTGATGGATGGAGTTTATTCTTTACAACCAGGATTGGCCTTGAATATCCTCCCAAACGAGAGAAAGTAAGTCAGAATTTGCAGCATCGAACCAATGAATGGCAGAATTCGCTCTAAACCAGGTGCGTTGGCGCTTGGCGAACTGGCGAGTATGAAGAACAGTTTGGGTTGCGGCGTCTTCTAAAGAAAATTGTTGGTGTATATGAGCCTTCATTTCTTGATAGCCTAGGGTCTCTAAGAGGGGGAGTTCGGCCCCATAGTGGTCGATGAGTTTCTGGACTTCAGTCAACCAGCCCTGCTCCACCATGGCAGCCGTGCGCTGCTGAATGATGTCGGTATGCTGGTCCAAATCACTAATATCTAAGCCAATTTGCAAAATGGGATAGGACGGGGGATTCTTGCCTTGCTGTGCCGATAGGGGGATGCCCGTGGTGTAAAAGACTTCTAACGCTCTTAGGGTACGGACTTGGTCATGGGCATGAATTTTTTGGGCTGCTGGTGGATCGACTTGCTGGAGCCATTGGTAAATCTGGATTTGGCCTTGGGATTGGAGTTGAGATCGCAACGCCAGTTGCGGCGGTACCCGCGGAATCTTCAGTCCCTCCACAATCGCCCGGATATACAGTCCAGTCCCTCCTACTAGAAGCGGCGTTTGCCCCTCAGCATGAAACTGAGCAATGAGCGCCTGAGCCTGTTCTTGGTAGTCGGCAACCGTCAAAGTCTCAGTAGGGTCACAGATATCAATGAGATAGTGAGGAACATCTTCTTGATCCGTTACAGAAGGTTTCGCAGTACCAATATCAAACCCCCGATAGATCTGCCGGGAGTCAGCACTGAGAATAGGCCCTCCCAAACGTTGGGCTAAAGCTAGTGCCAGAGAGGATTTCCCTGTCGCCGTTGGCCCACAAATTACGATCAACCCTGGCGTCATTCCTACTGAATCCTAAAGAATTAATAATGCAACCCCACGGTAAACAGCCCTTAAGACAGGTCTAAAATCGCTTAAAAGGCATTTGTGATAGAATTTGGGGGGTTTTTTGTATTTGCCCAAATCAACACTGCTTTAAGTCGCTTATAGGAGCGCTTCACTACATGGCCACAAACTACAGTGCAGATCAGATTCAAGTCCTGGAAGGATTGGAACCGGTTCGGAAACGTCCTGGGATGTATATCGGCAGCACTGGCCCCAGAGGTTTGCACCACTTAGTGTACGAGGTGGTCGATAACTCTGTCGATGAAGCCCTTGCGGGTCACTGTAAGCATATTCACATTTATTTAAATGAGGACGGTTCTGTCCGAGTCACCGATGATGGCCGCGGCATCCCCACCGACAAGCATCCCACTACAGGCAAATCGGCCCTAGAAACCGTGATGACCGTCCTCCATGCGGGCGGAAAGTTTGATGGGGATAGCTATAAAGTGTCAGGCGGACTCCACGGGGTAGGTATTTCCGTAGTTAACGCCCTCTCCGAATGGGTGGAAGCGAAAGTCTGGCGCAATGGCAAGGTTCATACCCAGCGATTTGAGCGAGGCATTCCAAAATCTGAATTAATCGCCGAACCCACCGATCGCAAAGAATCGGGAACCGCCATTACGTTTTTACCCGACAACACGATTTTTACCGTCACCACAGAATTCGACTATAAAACCCTTGCTAGCCGTTTGCGGGAACTCGCCTACCTGAATGCCGGGGTAGAAATTTCTTTCCACGATAACCGTCTGGAACTCCTAGAAGCCGACGAGCCCAAGGTTGAGACCTACCGCTACGATGGCGGAATTAAGGAATACGTTGATTACATGAACCGGGACAAAGAACCCATTCATGAAGAATGCATCTATGTAGAAGGAGAACGCAATAATGTTCAGGTCGAGGTAGCCCTGCAATGGTGCCGGGATGCCTATTCTGACAACCTGCTGGGATTTGCCAACAATATCCGCACCATTGATGGAGGTACCCACTTAGAAGGTCTGAAGACGGTGCTCACCCGGACCATGAACTCCCTGGCTCGGAAGCGCAGCAAGCTTAAAGATGGCGATTCTAACCTTGGGGGTGAACATATTCGGGAAGGCTTAACTGCCGTTATCTCCGTCAAAGTGCCGGAACCCGAATTTGAAGGCCAGACTAAAACCAAGTTGGGTAATACAGAAGTGCGGGGGATTGTTGATTCCCTCGTGGGTGAAGTACTCACGGAGTATTTAGACTTTCACCCCAATGTGGCGGATTCTGTGATTGAAAAAGCCCTGCAAGCCTTTAACGCCGCTGAAGCCGCTCGTCGGGCCAGGGAACTCGTTCGTCGCAAGTCGGTACTGGAATCCTCGACCCTACCTGGGAAGCTCGCAGACTGTAGTTCCCGTGACCCTAGTACATCAGAAATTTACATTGTGGAGGGAGATTCTGCGGGAGGGAGTGCGAAGCAAGGACGCGATCGCGGCTTCCAAGCCATTCTGCCCTTGCGAGGTAAAATCCTCAACATCGAGAAAACCGATGATGCCAAGATCTACAAAAACAATGAGATTCAGTCTCTGATTACTGCCTTGGGTCTCGGCATTAAAGGCGAAGAATTTGACGTCTCCCAGCTTCGCTATCATCGGATCATTCTGATGACGGACGCTGATGTAGATGGCGCTCATATTCGGACGCTCCTACTCACCTTCTTCTATCGCTATCAGCGAGAACTGATTGACCAGGGCTATATCTATATTGCCTGTCCCCCCCTCTACAAAATTGAGCGAGGTCGATCTCACTACTATTGCTATAGCGATCGCGAACTTCAGAACCTGGTTCAACATGAGTTCCCTGCGAATGCTAACTACACGATTCAGCGGTTTAAGGGCTTAGGAGAAATGATGCCAACCCAGCTTTGGGATACCACCATGAATCCCGAAACCCGGACCCTCAAACAAATCGATATTGAGGATGCGGCGGAGGCGGATCGGATTTTCACGATCCTGATGGGCGATCGCGTCGCTCCTCGCCGAGAATTTATCGAGACCCACGGTCCTCGACTTAACCTCGCTGAACTCGATATCTAGGAGCTGCCATGACTCAAACCATCAAAGATCCACTCCGTTGGACGACAGCAGATATTGAGTCCTTAGCAGCGGATGAATGGAAACGTTATGAAATTATTGATGGAGAGTTGTTTGTGACTCGGGCACCGCATATTTGCTGCGGGACGCATTTATGCCAGATTATTGTTGTGGTCTGAAGAAACAAACCAGGGCCAACCCATCCTGACTCCGGGCTTGATTTTCTCTGATGCCGATAATGTGAGTCCCGATGTGGTTTGGGTGAGCAATCAGCGTCTGGCAGCGATTGTTGATGAAGAAGGCCATTTAACGGGCGCACCGGAGTTGATTGTGGAGGTGCTGTCAGCAGGGGGGAGCAATGAACGTCGAGATAAAGAAGCGAAGTTGAAATTGTATTCCTTAAAAGGAGTGCAAGAATACTGGATTGTTGATTGGCGATTACAACAGTTAGAAGTCTACCGACGAGACGATGCTAGACTGCGGCTTTATCAGACGCTTCTAGCAGATGATGAAATCTCATCCCCTCTATTACCAGGCTTTTCCTGTGGCGTAGACCGTTTCTTTTAGAGACGTTTTAATTGCCCTATAGGATGTCTGCTCAATCAACCTCTCCAGAGTTGAATGGTATCGGATTGATATTTGCAATACCCGGCATTAATCAGCGGAGATTCTCTAAAGCCGCGAGTAATCCGGCAAGGATGGCTAGCAGGACCAAACCCCAAATTACAAAGCCAGGAAAAAAAGTAATTACCTCTAAACCGCGAAGGACATAGACAGCGATCGCACCGGACAGAAAGAAGAAAAACCACTTCGCGGCCCATGATCGTGCAAACTGTCCCATGTTCTATCCTTTGTTGCTAGGTCTATGTTAGCCAAAACTCATTAAAAACAAAGCTCAAAGCTGCGCTAGCAATGGGAACAGTGAGATTATCAACACCCCATTTAGAAAAAGCTTCTAGGGTAGAAACAATCACAGAAATAGCGACGGCACTAATCCAAGTGGCAGTGATATTTCCCTGAGTAATCCACAAAATCCCGTAGATGATCAGACAGCTAACGCCTACCATACTCAAAGAGCCTTCCCAGCTCTTTTTCATCCCCCAGGCTTGATAGGGATGTCGGCCAAATCGCTGACCAATCAGAGCAGCTAAACCATCTCCCCAGGTCATGGTCAAAATACCTATGGCAGCATATTGGGGCAGCTTTAAGGGCCAAAACCAAGCAATCAAAATACCAATGCTTAAAGCATAGAAAAAAGTCCCCAGACTTTTCCGGCCCACACCACTCACACTAGACAAAATAGGGTAACGATAAGACAGCAACGTCACAATACTGAAAATAACCGAAGCTGAAATTCCAACCCAGGTAGGCACATCCAGCCACCAAGCCAACAAAATGACATTGCCCGTACCAATATGAACCACCTTACGGGTGATTTCAGGATCGGTGGTAATTAGTCGCTTTAGGAGTTCAGCACTCCCGATCACAATTCCCAACCATATTCCCACCAGCAGCAGTTGTGCGGTGATAGATGTAGGAGGGCTAGGAAATGCGAGCACGGTCAATGCAATAGTCCACTATCAATTCGGTCAATGACCTTCACTGTAGTGGATTCTGCTAGTCCTGAAAAGTGGATTGATTGTACTGACAACCCTTGTTAGAGATCGCTGATCAGCCCCAGTGAGAATTTTCGGATCTCCCGTGGCGCTAAAAAGTGCTCATGCCCAGAATACTGCTCATATAGTTAGGGTTTCATTCCCCAACTTCCATCACGCTCCAAATGTTTAAGGTATTTACCTCATATAGAGGTACGAACCACACGAAATCCAAGCTGGCTGCTGCTCTCATCCGGAGCATTAGATCCGCGTGAGGCAGAATAGCAGTTCATGGAAGACGAGAACCAATCCCCACCTCTTTTGACACATTGAGAGCGGCCATTATGCATATCAATCCAAGCTGAACCATCTACCGGTGCTAAGTCATAGGTTTTTTGATACGTATCAAGACACCATTCAGAAACATTGCCATGCATATCATAGAGGCCAAAAGCATTGGCGACCTTAAAGTGGCCTACAGGCGTTGTCCCTCGGCCGACCTTACCCGCTTCTTCCCGGAAAATATTGACAAAGGTCATGAGGATTGTGGAATCATAATTGGCAAATTCAGGGCTGATTGTATTGCCAAAGTGAAAGATAGTTTCGGTTCTGGCCCGACAGGCATATTCCCACTCCGCTTCGCTCGGCAAGCGGTAAGTCATTCCCGTTAGTTGAGAAAGACGATCACAAAACTCTACGGCTTCATACCAAGACACACTCTCAACGGGAAGTTGACTTCCCTTAAAGTGGGATGGGTCAGCCTTTAATTCAATAGAAATTTTCTCTAGCTGGGCAATAGCACGCCACTGTTCTTGAGTGATGGGATACTTACTCATGTAGAACGACGGAAGTTCTACCACATGCTGTGGCTTTTCATTTTTATCATGATATTTGTCATCATCTGTGGATCCCATATGAAATTTCCCCTCAGGAATGGCGGCGAGCTCTAGGTCCACGTCAGACGCCAATGTCTCGACATAATATTGAATTTGATGTGTCGTACGCTGTTTTTCTTTTCCTTCCTGGTTTAGCAACACCACATCGAACGGTGTATCTGGCTCTGAGGGCGTCCACTCTTTCAGTATTTCCTGCTGAATTTGGCCAGCGACGTCCTCCGAAATTCCTAATGCCAGACGCAGGTCATTGAGAATGTCTTGAGCTTTTTCCAACTTTCCTTGCCGATGTTGGAGTTCAAGCTGCGCTGCATTTCTAAATTCCTGACGGTTAGACTTTTCAGTGTCATAGGCGGCCTTCAGCTCAATCCTGATCTGATCGATATCCCTATCAGACAGTTGATATTGCTCAGCCAACCGAGCTAACATTTTTCGCTCAGCCGGAGAGATATCACCATCTTGGAAAAACTTCTCTGCTAGCTGCTTATACTCCGTAATGCCTGTCAGCCTTCTCTGGGCTTGTTGTGCTGCCAGAATCTGCGCTTGAATGTCTTGGGCGATTCGACTCACTTCTTGGACAACGGGTGTCCAAGAGGGGCCTTGAGTCATACGAGCAAACTGGGGTTGAGTCGTTTCAAATTCTTGATCTTGAGCCACATCTTGGAGCTTGGGTAATGAAGTCTGCTCGAAGTAGCTAGAGCGGATAAAGATAGAGAGGGTTGGCGTGGCTGTTAAGAACAAAATCACATCAGCCTGGTGAAGGGAACTATCACTGGAGTGCTTTACAGGGACTCCTGTGTCAGACTTGAGATCGCACCCCAATTCAATTAACCCTTTCTGCTGCAAATCCCTCAGATGCAGTTCCAGTGACTGGCATAACTCAAGGTGCTGATCAGCATTCGAGATCATCACTTTAACCGGCTTAAGTGCCTGGTCTAAGCAGGAATTGGGCATGGGACGTTTCACCATTTCTCGTTAATGTTCCCCGGCCTTTATGTCTCGTGATCAATCCTGCAGACTCAACACCTATTTTGAGACAGATCACCAGTCTGACTCAGATAGGAATGTCCAACAGGCGAGCCCTGCAATACCTGGAGTTTTAGCGAACTTATTAGGTTTTCTTATGCCGTTTAACCTTGACCCTCAAGCCAGCTTTAAGGATTAGCCTAAGAACATGGCAATAGTCCTTTGTACCCAGACCAAATTAGTACCCCATCTAGCAAGAGTTAAGTCTTTAGATCCTGGTATCACCCCCAAGGGATTGAATAGGCTGGGAACAAGAAATACAACCCATCCAGTCAGGAGTCACTCTATACCTATGAAGTTTCGTTCTTCGTTTTTAATCGCAGCAGTTCTTTTACCCGTCATTGGCCTAGTTGGCATGGGGCAACCCTCTCAAGCCCAACCCGGCCAGAACTCATCGACTGTGCTGGCACAACGCCAAAAGCTGAGTCCAGAAGAACGGGCGGCTAAACGAGAAAAGCGAGCTGCACAATTTAAGCAGACCCTAGGTTTAACGGATACCCAAGTCACTCAAATCAAATCTATTCGCGACTCCTATCGACCCAAGATCAAAACCTTACGCCAAGAGGCTAAAACGCTACGGGAGGGGGGTGCCTCACAAGACCAACTCCAAACCCTTCGCCAGCAACGAAAAGAATTGCGCAAGCAAATGTACAACGATATCAAAGCTGAGCTGACTCCAGAGCAAGCTCAGAAGTTAGAAGAGCTTAAAGCCTGACTGCCTGACAGAAGTATCTCAAAGCCTTTATTTTCATAGTCTTTGAGAAAAGAGTGGAGCGACATGTGAAGCTAGATTTAAGCACAAATCAGCGTTACTCAAATGTCAGGCTCCACCCAAATTTATCGTCAACTGTTCTCCTTTTTACGTCAACACAGCCATTATCGAGATTTGCGTCATCTCATGACCCTGGGATGGATGGTGAGCGCCTTAATCTGCAGTGAACGATTATGCTTATCTGCTTGGGAATCCTATGTCCCCTGCCGAGCAAAAAAGCCCAAAGTGTCGAGCGTCGCTGGCAACGCTTTCTGTGCAATCCGCTCATTGATGTCCACAAACTGTATGTCCCTTTGGTCCTTCTAGCGCTTAAGAACTGGCGAACCCATCGCCTTTACCTAGCGATGGATACCACGGTTTTATGGAATGAATACTGCATGATTCATGTATCCGTTGTCTGCTGTGGCAGAGCAGTACCGTTGTTATGGAAAGTATTAGAGCACAAGAGTGCGGCGGTTGCTTTTGAGGAATATCAACCGCTATTGCGTCAGGCCCGTTGGTTATTACGGCAGCATCCAGATGTCATGTTGTTAGCAGATCGTGGGTTCGCGAACCATCAACTGATGAGCTGGTTACAGCAGAGCCGTTGGCATTACTGTCTGCGTATCCCATGTGATGTCCTTCTCCATGGCCCCCGTCAATGTCCAAGAGAAGTCCGTAGGTTATGGCCATCCAAAGGAGAAGCTCTCCTCTACCGTAATGTCGGGCTTTGGGATGATGGCCTCTATCGGTGCAATTTGGTACTGGCGAATATCCGAGGCGTAAAAGAACCATGGGCAGTGATTACAGATGAATCACCCTCGTTACAAACCTTGTGGCAATACGCCTTGAGGTTTCGGGTGGAAGAATTATTCCTCGATAGTAAATCTGGTGTGTTTGAGCTTGAAGAGTCGAAAATTCGCTGTGCTGATGCTCTGGAGAGGCTGTACCTGATTGCTGCTGTGGCACTGCTATACAGCACGGCTCAGGGATGGCTGTTCATATTAAAGGGCTACGCCAACAGGTTGATCCCCATTGGCACAGAGGCATTAGCTATCTCAAGATTGGATTGCGGTGGCTCAAGGGGGTGGTCCATAAAGGACGGGAGTTGTTGATGCCAGTCCCCTTATTCACCAAGGATCCGCAACCGTGTTTTGCCTCTAAAAAGCTCAAAAGAAACACTACAACAAAATCTGGTTCTCTCGTATCCGCTCTCTACAGTGCAAAGCTTTATGAGCTATGGAATACAAAGATCTGTCAGGCAGTCAGGCTTAAAGCTCAAAGAAAAGCCCAGAAGCGCAATCGTCGCCGGGACCAATAAGGCTGAATAATCGGCACTAACCTCACCCAAAATACGCTTGCACCTTTTACTCTCACTTTCCCCCATGCCCCAGAAGACTGATCAGCTTTTGAGGTATGGGGGCTTTATCTCAGAATGTCCCGATCAATCACACTGCTCCAAATGCAAAGGCAAGATGCTGACTAGGCCGAATTAAGAGCTTGCCTTAGGGATTTGGCGGACATCTGCAACTTCGCCTTTGATGGCAGCTGCCACTACCATCGCCGGACTCATCAGCAATGTTCGCCCAGATGCAGACCCCTGGCGTCCTTTAAAATTCCGATTGGAAGAAGACGCACTGAGCTGCCGCCCTTGGAGCTTATCGGGATTCATAGCCAAACACATGGAACATCCCGGCTCTCGCCATTCAAATCCAGCTTGTTCAAAAATATGGTGTAACCCTTCCGACTCGGCCTGCTGTTTAACTTGCTCTGATCCGGGTACCACAAAAGCCTTTACTCCAGCGGCAACCTGGTTGCCTTTAGCAAACTGGGCAGCCTCGCGTAGATCACTGATTCTGCCATTGGTACAACTGCCAATAAAACAGACATCCACCTTGGTCCCTTGAATCGGTTGCCCAGGCTGCAAGTCCATATACTTGTAAGCTTCAGAGGCAATGGGCTGATCGGCATCCGTAAAATGGTCGAGGCCAGGAATCGCCTCATCAATGCCAATGCCCTGACCTGGCGTAATGCCCCAAGTCACCGTGGGTGAAATATCCTGGGCATCAAAGACAACCACATCGTCATACACAGCATCAGCATCACTGCGAATACTCTGCCACCACGCCACCGCCTGGTCCCAATCTGCTCCTTTAGGCGCTGCTTCCCGCCCTTTGAGATACTCAAAAGTGATGGCGTCTGGATTGACGTAGCCACAGCGTGCTCCACCCTCGATGGACATATTGCACACCGTCATCCGCTCATCCATGGTCATTTGCTCAAAGGTAGTTCCAGCAAATTCATAGGCATAACCCACCCCCCCTTTTACTCCCAGGGTGCGAATGATATGCAAGATCACATCTTTGGCATACACACCAGCAGGCAAAGTCCCGTTGACTTCCACTTTGCGCACTTTGAGCTTGGCAAGGGCAAGGGTCTGGGACGCCAGCACATCTCGCACTTGGCTGGTTCCAATCCCAAATGAGATGGCACCAAAAGCCCCATGGGTTGAAGTATGGCTATCACCACAGGCAATGGTCATGCCCGGTTGGGTTAAACCTTGTTCAGGCGCAATAACATGGACAATCCCCTGCTTACCCGAGCCAATATTATGAAAGGTAATGCCATGATCTTGGCAGCTCTGTTCCAAGGCCTGCATCATTTCTTCGGCCAGAGCATCGGCAAAGGGACGGGCCTGGTTTTCCGTCGGGACGATGTGATCGACCGTCGCCACCGTTCGTTGTGGATATAAAACGCTAAGCCCACGATCTTTCAGCATCGTAAAGGCTTGAGGACTCGTCACTTCATGGATAAGATGGAGGCCAATAAATAACTGGGTTTGGCCAGAGGGGAGTACATCTACGGTATGTAAGTCCCAAACTTTATCAAATAGCGTGCCCTGGCTCATATATCGAAGTCAATAATGGTATCATCGGACTCCAATTTTATCTCAATTATGGAAAGGGGTTAGGGCAGATTCTGCGGGGTAGTGACGGTTCAATAGGGAAAGATAGGTTCTATGGGTAAGAAACAGCGTCCTCAATCCGATCGCCGAGTGTACAGTGAATTTGGCAATTCTTCAGCACCCGATCCAACCTCCCGTCCCGATCCGCCTCCTGCTCAACAGACTTTGAAGATTCAAGTCTCCCGTAAGGGGCGTAAAGGCAAAACCGTAACCGTTATTAGTGGCTTTCAAGCCCAACCGACCACCCTAGCCGATTTAACAAAAAAGCTGAAAGCTCAATGTGGGGCCGGTGGCACCCTCAAAGACAAAGAAATTGAGGTCCAAGGCGATCATCGCCAAAAACTTGCCGACTACCTCAAGAAACAAGGATATTCCGTTAAATTCGTGGGTGGTTAAGTTTAACTTGCAGCCGTATTTTCCCGCAATAAGGGAATCAGAAACATTGAGGCATCCTCTTCTGCCCTTAAACGTCGGCTTGCAAACCAAAATAGGTTAATACCAGGTCTTCTTGCCCCGTATTCACCACTTCATGGACTTCATGGGGTTCTACTGTGATACAAATCCCCGGCGTTAGGGCATGAGTGATGCCTTCAATCTGCATTGTCCCAGTCCCTGCTTCAACAAAGAACACTTCATACATATCTGGATGGGAATGAGCCTTGGCCATTTGACCAGCAGGGAAACGAGCTTGAGAGAATTGAGTTAGTTGAGGAATCTCTCCCGCTCTCAACATCACCTTTTTAGAGATGGCCGCATTATGGCGAACAATTTCGTTAGGCAGGGTTTGCATTTGGGTGATTTTCATCGCAGTAATGAGGATTAGAGATCTCAGCACACAGGACTTACAAACCGATGGTGCCTAGCCTTAGTGATAGCAAAAAATTACCCGTCAAAGGTGCTGTGATACTTGTGATACTAAAGAGGCTGAGGGGGTCTAATTTTGCCCAGAAGGTTCTGAGCGTACTTCTGATAAATAAAAAATTCCTTCTCGATCCAGGTCGATAACGCCTTGACTCCGCAAGTTTTGGCAAATCCAACTCACCTTTGCCGAGGTTGAATGGGTGTGGCTAATCAGTGAAACTAAGGTCTGGGGCTCGTTGGAAATAAGTTCAATGATGCGAGCGGTCAGTGAGTCTTCTTCCTTCCCAGATACCATTGAACCCCCAATCTACCCTGATCAGAAAATGGTAATGGACACATCCCGACTCGAACGGGAGACCCCCACGATGTCAACGTGGTGCTCTAACCAACTGAGCTATGCGTCCGTAGACATTAAAATTATCACACGTAGAGAGTTTATGTAAACTGAGCATCACTGGAGTTCGCACTGAGCCCTTTCTCTACATACCCAGACACGACATCTTGAAGATGCTCAACTAAATCTGGGTCCATGTACTGATAGTCATCTGGGATATCCAGAATATGAATGGGGGTATGATCTGCCCATTGCTTAAATTGGGCCAGAATTCGATTTTTATGCTTTTTCTCCATCACTAGGACCAGATCGGCCCAGCGAAGATCGGCCATGGACAGAGTCCGCTTAGCTTTGGGGCTGGTGCCTGCGGATCGCACCTGCAAGCCTGGATAATTTTTCCAGACTTGCTCTGCTGTTGGACTGCGCCACTGGTTACGACTACAGACAAACAATATCTTCAGCATCTTGTGATGTTATCCAATGTCTTCCACCTCTAAAAGCAAGTCTCGCCAGGGTTTACGGGGATATTCAAACCCGAGCTGTGCCGCTCTTTTTAGCTTTCTGGACCGCCAATATAATAGCCTCCAGTCTTTACTGGGACGGACCTGGGCTGGCTCTCCGTAGGATGGATAGCCTTTCACTTTCGAAAATCGGCCACGCTTGACGGTTTGACCACCCAACAGCCGGACTTGGCGATGTCGAATTTTGACCGCTCGCTGCCGTCGTCTCCATGCGCGATCGCGTTTGGTATTGATCATTGATCTTCTCTGATTTATCAGCAGTAGCAGCCGCGATAAGACCCAGAGAAATGGCTATTCAGGTGAGACCGGACTCTATCCTAGCCTAAGGAAACTGACTCAATCAAAAACAACGGTGCGATGGTTATAGACCAAGACCCGGTTTTGCAGGTGAAGACGAACTGCTCTGGCCAACGCGGAACGTTCTACATCTTTGCCCTTACGGATAAATTCATCACTGGAATCCCGGTGGCTGACTCGTACGACTTCTTGTTCAATAATGGGGCCTTCATCCAGCTCTTCGGTCACATAGTGGGCCGTCGCACCAATAATTTTGACGCCCCGCTTATAGGCTCTTTGGTAGGGATTTGCCCCCGGAAAGGCAGGTAGGAAGGAATGGTGAATATTGATGGTGGAAGAGAAGGCGGCGATGAATTGAGGGCTGAGGATTTGCATGTATTTGGCAAGGACCACTAAGTCGATGTTGTATTGCTTGAGTAAGGCAAGCTGCTGTTTCTCCTGCCGAGCTTTACTCTCTTTGTTGATAGGTAAGTGGTAAAAGTCGATGTTGAATTGTTCAGCAATCGGTTGCAGGGTGTCATGGTTGCTGATGATCAGGGGAATCTCGACGGGAAGATCACCAGCCTGTTGTCGCCATAGTAAATCCAGCAGGCAGTGATCCTGCTTGCTTACCCAAATAGACATGCGAGGTTTACGGTCGGAAAAGTGCAGTTGCCAGTTGGCCCGTAAGGATTCTGCCAGTTCAGAGAATTGAGTGCCGATTTGCGATCGCGATAACTGAAACCCCTCTAAACTCCATTCCAGACGACTGAGAAATAATTGATTGGTGAAATCCGTATGGTGATCGGCATGGATGATGTTGCCATGATGAGTTGCAATAAAGTGGGCAATTTTAGCCACTAGCCCTTGTTGATCTGGGCAAGAAATGAGGAGCGTTGCTGTTGGTGCAGACATAGCCGATCCCATTGTTTTAACTGCTGCCAAGCTTACACATTTTGTCTCCCAGTGACTAGTCCATGCATTGAGCCGATTGAGCTTGCAAAGACAAAGCGTGAGGACAACCACACGAATTGTTGGGTAAGTATGTTCAGCATTCCCTTATACCAGGAGAGTTCTACATTGCGGTATAACTTCAACACACCGGCATGGGGTTGGAGAGAATTGACTGAATTAACTGAATAGATAAATTCTGATAATTGAAGTTCAAACAGGAAAACCTTTTCTGAGTGGGATCACCCAGCTTTTAGAAAAAGATTAAATTAGACTTCAATGATAAATTTCTATGCGTACAAGATACTAAATCAAACATTTAGTATACATAGGAAATATATAAGGATAAAATGAGAGGCTCAATATATGATCTATAGTATGAGAGTTTTCCCAATTAATGATAAAAATTTTGAAGGCATAGATAATAATTTAAGTTTATGAAAATTTCATTAATGCAGGATAATTTGTTGATTAAAATATCCTTAAGCGCTTTTATGTAAAGAGTTGCGGTCTTAAAAATTTCATGTCTTTATCTAGATAAAGACATTTTTTTATGTATTTTATCTGTAGAAAGTGGTTTTTGATTTTAATTAAATTATTCTAGATTTACATCTGATTCGATAATAGGTTATGGCTTGAGTGATTACACTGAAATTCTAATATATATTCTAGGGAATTTATCTTTTGATTATACATTAAGTTGAATCGATCGTTTTTTGATATTAAGTAATCGCACTGAAGAAAATAGAAGATTGGTAAGCCAAAATAGGAGTAAGAGAGATGGCTTAGAGTTCGCGAGTTATGACCACCGGAATTGAGAATTTCCCCAATAATGAATCAACTTACCAATTAGACAAAGAGAAACAAGCCCCGACGCCGTCTAAGCCTTTATCTTTGCCTTCCCGGCAAACCGTCTTTAAGTTCCTGCGCCTAGGCACTGGTATTGGTGTTTTAGCAATTTTAGGTTCCTATTTATGGCGGAGCCAAACCTCAGTGGTTAGCCACCAAGCCTATATCAATGCTCCTATCCTGTCCTTGCACTCTCCAATGCAAGGTCAGCTAACCCTCAACAATTTAACCCCTGGGGAAACCTTAACCGCCGGCACTCAAATTGGACAAGTACAAAATTTGCGTACCCCTGAGATCGAAGTTAATCGTCAGCAACTTCAGTCGCAATTGCGATTAGACCAATCTCAGCTGCTGCTCCTACAACAAAAAATTGCCAATCGGCGACAACTCCTGGCTGACTTCTCACAAAAGTTAGTGTTACAGCAGAACTACCAAGCCACCTATCATACTCAGCAAATCAGACTACAAGAAGCCCAGCTACGGGATGCTCAACATGCAGCCAAACTAGCTGATGTGCAAGCTGAGCGGTATGGCTCCTTAGTCAAAGCAGGGGCCGTATCTCGCGATCGAGCAGACCAGGCTATTACTGCGGCTCAACGGGCCAATGAGGTGGTGCGAAATCGCCAGGCCGATCTGAACCAAGCCCGGGCAGAGCAGGCGGCCAGTACCAATGGCTTACAGCTCAGTGGCTCTAAAACCTTTAGTCTGCCAGATATTCGAGCCCGAGAACTGCGAACCGAGGTTGCTGACTTAGAAGAGCAAGTCCAGGTCTTACGCACCCAAATTGAGCAAGATAATCTCAAAATCGCTCATATTTCCCAACAGCTCACCCTCAGGCAAAATGCTCCTATTACGGTTCCCACAGATAGCGTAGTGTGGTCAGTAGAACGGCGCGGTGGGGCCTTAGGTCAACATGTGGATAGTGGTGACCCACTGATTAAGCTCCTGGATTGTAAGCAGGTCTGGGTCGATGCCTTTATGGCTGAAGAAGATGTGCGTAGCCTGCAAATCGGCTCTGCTGTGAATGTCCGGTTACTGACCGATGGCCAGCAAGATCAAATTGAAGGTCGCATCCAATCCATTCGCTCAGGAGTCGGTCGAGTCGTCACGGGACAAGACGTCGCTCTGCCACCCCCGGAATTAGTGAAGCGCGCTGTTGCCGTAAGGATTATGCTGGCCTCCGATGACCTGAAGCCTGAGCGGTTCTGTAGTGTCGGCCGCAGTGTCGAAGTTGTCGTCTCTCGCTAAGGCCATCCATGTTGAAACGAACTGAGATCGATGGGCTGGAACGGATTGTCTGGGGCTTAGTGATTATCCTTGGGGGCCTTTGGCTATGGAGCCAGTTTCAAGAACGATTGATTCTGGCTGATTTAGCTACACTGTGGCAACAGATGCAGGCCGTATTCACCCCTGATGCGAATCGCCTCGATCGGCTATTATTGCCAACCGCAATTGGCGGTACCTTTGTTTTTTGCCTTAAAACCATCAGTCCCAGACCTCTTTTGTGGAGCCGAGCCACCATTTCCATCCTGTTGGTGGGGCTGGGCGTTCGTTATGAGCTGTGGCGCTTATTTAATACTTTGAATTTGTCCGATCCTCTCAATGGCACTCTCAGCATTTTGCTGTTTGTCATGGAGTTAATGGCCTTCACCAACACGGCAGCGTTTATGCTGCAAACCATCCCCAGCATTGATCGCAGTCCAGAAGCCGATCACCTGTCTAAGGCCGTCATTAGTGGAGTGTATCAACCCTGGGTGGACGTTTTAATTCCCACCTATAATGAACCACCTGACGTCCTCCGACGCACCATTATCGGCTGCCAGGCCATGAAGTATGACCACAAGCGGGTTTTCCTCTTGGATGATCTGCGGCGTCCTCATATTCGCGAGCTGGCTCAAGAGCTGGATTGCCACTACATCATCCGTCCCAATAATGACCATGCGAAAGCCGGAAATCTCAACCATGCGATCGCAAAAACGGACGGAGACTTAATCGTTGTTTTTGATGCCGATTTTATCCCCACCACCAACTTTTTAACCCGGACAGTCGGGTTCTTTCAGGACGAAAAAGTCGCCTTACTACAAACCCCTCAGAACTTTTACAACGAAGATCCCATTGGCGTCAATCTGGGCTTGCAAGAGGTGCTGACCAATGAGCAAGCCTTGTTCTTTCGCTATATCCAACCCAGTCGAGATGTCACCAACTCCGTGATTTGCTGTGGGTCTTCCTTTGTTATTCGGCGCACAGCATTGGCCGAGATTGGCGGCATTCCCACCGAAAGCATCACTGAAGACTTCTTTACTTCTTTGAAATTACAGTCCTTGGGCTACAAGATTAAATATCTCAATGAAGCCCTCTCGGCTGGCATGTCTCCTGAGAATATGGGTGCTTATATTGACCAGCGTTTACGGTGGGGGCAGGGAACCTTACAGTCTATGTTTTGCCCGGCCAATGTCTTTACGATTCCCGGATTGAACCTCTTACAGCGGGTGTCCCATTCCCTAGGATTACTGTACTGGTGCCTTTCTGTCCCCCGGTTTATCTTTTTGGTGATGCCGCTATCCTATCTACTGTTTGAACTCGCCCCTCTGCGAGCAACGATTGATGGGGTCCTCTTTTTCTACCTGCCCTATTTCGTTTGTAATGCCATCTCTTTTTCATGGATGACCGAAGGACGGCGATCCGCCTTTTGGTCAGATGTCTATGAAACGATTCTCTGCATTCCGATGATGCTGACGGTGATTCAAACCCTGAGGAATCCCTTTGGCAAAGCCTTTAAGGTAACCCCCAAAGGAATCGCAGCCAATCGCTTACATATCAACTGGCATTTACTCTGGCCCTTGGTTCTGTTGATTGTGCTGTCCTTAATCGGTTTAGGCATGCGCATCTTTTATGCCCCTTGGAGTACGGCCAACCCCGACAGCCTCAGAATTAATATTGTTTGGACTACTTATAATCTCATCCTCCTGTACATTTGCGTTCTGGTTAATATCGATGTGCCTCAGCGGCAACACTCTCGGTTTGACCGTCAGTTTCCCTGCGAACTCCAAATTAACGGGGAATGGTTATTAGGACGCAGTATCAACATCTCAGAAGGGGGAGCCGCTGTTCGCTTAAATCGGAAATGGAAACAACCTCCCACCGATAAGTTAGGGGTATTGAGGATTCCTGGTTTGAAAACGGAACTAAAAGTTGAAATTCGGTGGAAACAAAATAGCGATGCCGGGCCGTTTTTTGTAGGCTTGCGATTTATTGAATGCGATGTCGTGCAGTTGCGATCGCTGATCCCGTTTCTCTACTGCCAACCCAACCAATGGATCGAACAAAAAGTTCCTGAGCATTTAACCGTTTGGGCTCTCTTTCAATCCGTTTTCCGCCTCTATGCCTTAGCCGAAAGCCGTGGATAGATCCCATCACGAAGCGGGGAAATCGGGAGACCAAATATCTTTGTAGTAGCTTTCTAAACAGTGCTTCATAATGCCGTTATGGTTAAACGCCAATTGCATATTAATGGCCTCTCCCAGCTCATACCACCGGGTTTCAGCTACTTCATCAACGGCGACTTGGGGTTTTAACGGCGGCAGCTGAGTCATATTTTCCAAGAAAAACATCAGGGGAAATCGCAAGGACACATTTTGCAGTCGTAACGGTCGAGACCCCACATAGTAGGGCTGGTCTAAGGCCCCCTGAAATGGATACTGGCTCTGAAGATGGGGAATATTGAGTCCCAGCTCTTCCCATATTTCTCGAACCATCGCTTCTCCAGCTGTTTCATCGTAATCGAGATACCCCCCGGCAGCCCCCATTTTCCTGGTTCTGTTGGCATTTGGTCCCCTCTGAGGCCCAAGGGAACATATGCCGTCTCGCCAATCACAAAAAAAATAACGCCTAAGACCGTCACATCTCGACTAATCCAACAGGTCTTACCGGATACTTCAATACAACGATTGGGGCGATTGTTGAATTTCACTGCAGTGGGTACGCGAATAGAACGGGAATGTAATTTTTGACAGAACGCTGAGGTTTTGCCAGCTCAGGAGAAGCAATAAACCTTTCACTTTCGAACATATTATGGATCACCCTGTCTAATTCATTCATTTTTCTATCGTTTTCCTTCCGCATTCCCCCCTAAAGACCAGATGCGGATCAGGCAAACTAAAAAATCACCAACTGGAGAAGCACAGCAGTACAATCGACCCATTCACCAACGACCGAGTGAGGGGTGCCCTTATGAAACCATATCGACCTAGTAACAAAGTGCCTGGGACAGGATGGGTATGGTTACTGGCCCTATCAACCCTGGGGGGTGCAGTTGTAGGGGGTGGAATTGCATTTATCGCCCGTTGGATTTATTTATTGCTGATCTTCCCAGCCCTGATGGGGTTTACTAGTGGCAGTGCCACAACTGTCGCCATTAAGAAAGGCAAAGCTCGCAGTCCCCTGGTGGGTGTGTTGTTTGGGGTCTTAGCAGGCTTAAGCACTTATGGTGCTTATCATGGGGGTGAGTATTTTTTTACTCGCCAGTCCTTTGCCAAAGAGATTGAAGCTGAGCTGGGTCAAGACATGGAGCCGGCAGAGATTGATGCTCTGATGGATGCTTTTTTTCAAGAACAAACGGGCTCATCTGGCTTTGTAGGGTATCTTAAATTTTCCGCCAAACAGGGGCTCAGCATCGGTCGGGCGGGCAGCAGTAGTGAGGGCGTCCCTTTAAACGAAACCTTTACCTGGATCTATTGGCTGATTGAGTTAGCCATCATTGAAGCCATTAGTGTGATCATGGCCAAGTCTGCAGCCGAAGACCCTTTTTGCGAAACCTGCGATCAATGGTATGGCCTGGGCCAAAGGATTGGCATGGTCGAAGATGATCAGTCCGAGGTATTTCTCAAGGCTTTAGAGGCCGATCAGATCGTCCAAGCCGCCACTCATATTCAACCTAGAGTCGCGACCATTCCTCATTTAGAAGTGGATCGGCGACAATGTCCGGGGTACCCCCAGGAAGACGTGGTGCTTGAAGTGCAACGGTATTCTGAGAATAAAAAAGGAGAGGGTAAACGCTCTCCAGTCTTACTTGGCATGTTGTCCCATCGACAAAACGTACAGTTGACTGAAGCAATTTCCACGTCGCAAACGCCTAACCCCAAGCCTGATACCAATGAACCGGATACTAGTCCAGAAACTTAGGAGTAGCTGGCTGAAGTGTTGAAGCACATGCTGCTGTAGATATCAAACCGTTTAAAACTTCAATAAACGGATAAAGCCTTCTTGCTCAAAGTGCTTATCAGTGGTCAACGCCTCTGTAATCGAACATTGACGCATCAACTCGAAGCTGACTGCATCACAGAGTGAGTATGTTTTATCTAATCTCATCGTCAACAGTTTGACAGCTGCTTGATGCAAAGGCTGATCAACCCAAACTGTCTCAATTTGGGGATTACTCACCAAATCCACTACAAAATCTAAAGCAAATTTACGGGGAAACCGCCTTGCGTTAGCTAAAGCGACATACTCAGCAACAATGTAATTATGAGTGACCAGACGGGCTGCGCTTTTGTATGCAGAAAGAGCCTGGGTATGGGAAGGTTCAGCTGGATAATGTAAACAAAGCAATCCTGATGTATCAAGCAGCATTACTTTAGCTCATGGTTGCTAGCGTACTCGCTAGCTAAATCTGCATCAATGGTCTGATTATCTATACTGATGGGAGTTTCTGAGCTAAGGGTGCCAAAATGGCTCTCAAATTTTATCCGGGCGGTTTCTGCTTTCGTTGCATCATGATGCACACTATCGATGGAAGTTAATCGTTGCTCTATCAATGTTGCAGCTAAACGCTCTGGAGCAACACCAACTTTGGCTGCTTGTCTCTGTATGGCGATGAAAACTTGCTCACTGATTTCCAATGTCAAAATTTGGTTCATAGGAGTTTTGCAAAGCAACAATAGATTTTAATTTTACCTTACCTCAAAAAAATCTTTCCTTTTCGGAGCACCTTTATAAGGTACAAGAAATATCTATCTATTATTTAATTTAGCTCTTGAAACTAACATGCTTCAGGAGATTTAAGTGCACTTATAGAGTTAGTAAAATCTATTTTATCTGAGAATATAAAAATTTCGTTACCCACCCTATTTGATGCAGACTGAGAGAGATTATGTCTCAGTTTATTGTTTTTTGCATATAAATTTAATATGAACTCATGATTATCATATGAAACTATCCACTTTTTACGCAAGGCATTAACTTTTTTAGAAAGCTTTTTATGATCTTCATATGAGTAGAAGTTCATGTAAAGATTCGCCCCTTTTTGATAATAAGGCGGATCTAAATATATAAATATATCTTCTTTCCTTTTGTCTAATCTCTTGATGAATTCCATCCCATCAATATTGGAAACCGAGATACGATTCTTGAGACCTTTTATATTCTGTATTCGTCTTATTAAATCTGTCTTATTAAATCTTGCATCAATTTTATATTTACCTGTTTGATTTAGCCCTCCAATTACTCCTCCCTTAATTACTCCGGAGACATTAGTTCTATTTAAAAAGAACGTTGATTTTGCTAACTCAAAATAGTTATATACTTCTGTTTGATCCTGTATTTTTCGATACTTCCTCCAATTTTCTATGGATACTTCAACATCCTCAATCCATCTACAAAACTCATCAGATCTATCTAAGAGAGTTGTCCAAAAAGAATAAATTGAATTATCAAGATCATTGATGTAAATGTGATCAACATAACCTTCAAACAAAAGTCTAAGTGCTAAGCCAGCGCCTCCAGAATATGGTTCAGCATATTTTACTCCAATTAATTGATTTTCATAAAACAAATTGGATATAAATGGAAATATACAGTTTTTACCACCTGGATATCTCAAAGGAGAGTAATAAATACCCATGCTAGTCGCTCTTCCCATGAGTTTGGGTTAATATTGCCCCAATCATAATTGATAGTGCTATAGTTTGCTCTATATTACTTGACGAAGCATACATATGAGCACCAGTATGAAGTAATTGCACAATACTTTTTTCGCTCACATTGTGATTTGAAAGAGTAGTCTTTTGGTCTCGATTCAAATCTTTTTTTGCGCTTGCGAAATTTTTTACTAAATAGTTGTTGAGTTGCATACTTCGATCATTTGCGGCAGTTGGCACTGGTCTACTAACAGGGCACATACCTAAACCCTTTATTGGTGAGGAGTTCTAGTGTGCTCAACGGACGAGAACAAAATCCCATCTCCATTGCTGGTGTGGTCTGCTTACTGAGCCCCCAATGGGGTCTAACCCAGTTATGAATCAGGCGTTGTACATCTAGCACTCGCTGTAACCCCGACCGCTTCTTAGCGTAGAGATTCTGCCGTCTTCGATAAGCACTACATCGTCTCCTCAAGGCAGCATTGTGAGCCTCATTATGATTGGCATGGACCTCAGACCCTAGACTGATAGCGGTAAAGGGATGCTCTGCTTTCACCCACTCTACTCGCCGATTCCCCTGAGACCCTTTAACTTTCATCGCGACTTCTAACCCCTCTCGCCAAACCTTGCGATGCCCATAGTCAGGATGACACTCCTCACCATTGAGATAGACATTGGCGAGCTTCCAAAGTTCTTGTCCATAACGCCTCTCACCATCGGTAAACCATCGAATCCCATCACAGGCTTTGACCCACTCCCAAGCTGAGTAAACGCCATTTGCAAAAAGTTGTGCATCCTTGAGGCCAGCTTGTGCTGTCAACCAATAGCGGCTTTCGCGTTCAAGGAAATGGATGGTCCAGCCCTGGGATTGGCTGGGGGGAAGATTTTTGCCTACACGCGTGTAAACTTCATCCCCTTCTACCGTCACATCAGAGGCTGCTGGTGCGGGAGGTGACCAGTTCTGTGCTTGGTCTGCTAGGCGTTTTTCCCAACGCATAATGGTGGTATGAGATTTACCGAAAGTTCGACCTGCAGCACGAATACCCATCCCTTCGGTGCGAGCTTTGATGGCATAGCTCACTACTGAACTAGCGGTGCGTAAGCGAGCCATTGGGGTACCCGTGCGTTCGTTGAAACGCCGATTGCAATCCTTACACTGATATCGCTGGACTAATGTCCCATCTTGCAGGCTATCAAAGCCGCGCTTTAGGATCTTCTCGCTTAGACAATATGGGCATTCCATTGATCTACATTAGGTTGCGTCGGAAGCATTATAGCTAGATCCTGCTAACAGACCAGTGCCCGGCAGTTTCACATAGTAAACGTAATGACATTCTAATTAAGTTAGGAAATGTTTGTGATAAGGTACTTTTCTTAGTGATGTAAAAATCATAAAGATCTACTATATCTCTGTATAGATTGCTGACCTCTCCACTATGCAAGTACAACCTACCACCAAATAGCTTTAATTGTCCTGTAGAAACTCGTCTAGATCTTTGCTTACGAACCTTCTTGCTATCTTCGGATCTACTAGAATTCTCGCCAATACATGGAGACTTATTACTATTCTTAAATTTTGTGCGAGAAGGATGAGGTTCATTATTTTGATTTTGATCAATCAACTCTTGGCAAGATGGCTCTAAAACTTCGTAAACTTTTCCTCTATTCTTTCTTGTTGTCAAGTCTTTTTTCTTTACTTTGTTAGAAATATCAGATAGTATAGCGCTTTCATCTTCTTTTTCATGCTTGCTATATAAATGTCCATTTTTTATTGAAAAGCCTATATTTTCGAGTATATCTTTTTTGAAGATTTCTCCTTTTACAAAACCTTGATTTAGATGAGGATTTGCACTAACAATACCTGTCTCTTCTTCGAGAATTAAAAATACACTTTTCGATTCTCCCATAAACTTATGTAGGAAAATATCACGCTCAAGCGGTTGCCAAGAACCTGATTCGCCATGCTTCCTGAAAACATTTTGAAGTGCTATATGCTTTGAACATACATTGCAAGGGATTTCTTCTAGGAAATCTGGGATTTTGATGTTTAAACCATCTGGAACAGAAACAAGATTATACTTAATTTTTGCAAGAATTATTCTTCTATTTCCATCATATACCACAGGTTTTTTGCCATGAAATACCACTGTAGGAAGTTCACTCAAGTCATAATACCCCCCCATTTCTTTGGCCAATTTTTTCAAAGACCATTTGCCCGAAGAATCTCCTAAGGCTTTATTGACAACATCTTGGTCTTTTGCATTTTCATCAATGGGATCACGAGGGTTTTCAGTCCATAAAATTAAATCTTTAATATAAAAATTTTTAATTTCTTGATCCATAGACTCATCCTTGAATTAGTGATCAGCTCGATATATAGCGCTAAAAAATCAGCGCTGTCAACTCTTGCATCTAAACTATTAGCTTAGTGCTCACCGTACATGCAATGCACTTTAGGAATTGATTTCGGTACATCTGGTGCTCGTGCTGTCGTTATCGATCAACAAGGCCTAATACGATCAGAAGTAAGCGATTTATTCTCTGCTGCTATTTCGGAAGATCGAGTGGCTTGTTGGGAAAGTACCTTATGGAAACTAATCGGTGAGATCCCTGAGAAGGTGAGATCGCATCTTCAAGCCATCGCCATTAACGGCACCTCTTCCACCATTTTGCTCTGCGACGCTAATGGCACCCCCCTTTATCCACCGCAGATGTATAACGACACCTGCGATCCAGCCAGTTTAGAATTGCTGACCACCTTGGCTCCTGCGGGTCATCCCGTACTCAGCGCTAGCTCTAGCTTGGCGAAACTGCTGGGTATGAGTCGGACGGTGGATATGACCTCCGTTTGCCATCTGATGCATCAGGCGGATTGGCTCGCCTTTTTATTACATGGTCGTGTAGGACTCAGTGATGATCACAACAGCTTGAAACTGGGATACGATCCGGCGCTGGGGAAAGACCGCTCTATGTCCAGAGGACGGGCTATGCCAACGGCTATCGCAGCCTATCCCGACTGGTTCCATCAACCCCCTCTCCGCCAGCTGCTGCCGTTGCTACCACAAGTCCTTCGACCCGGCTCAAATATCGGCCCCCTTCAACCGCACCTTGCCGATCGCTTTGGCATCCCCTCAGACTGCCACATTTGTGCAGGCACCACAGATAGCATTGCCGCATTTATCGCCAGCGGAGCCAATCAGCCGGGGATGGCCGTCACGTCTCTGGGCTCTACTCTTGTCGTGAAGCTATTGAGTCCGACCCGTATCGATTTGTCAGACTACGGCATCTATAGTCATCGCCTTGGAAATTACTGGCTAGTGGGGGGTGCATCTAATTCAGGTGGGGCTGTCCTTCAGTCTTTTTTCTCAACCCCAGAACTCGTGGAACTTAGCCAGCGCATTAACCCCAGCCAACCTAGTTCATTGAACTACTACCCACTGCTCAAACCCGGAGAACGATTTCCCATTAATGATCCCTTTTTGGAGCCACAGCTCACCCCTCGCCCGGAAGATCCCGTGGAATTTTTACAGGGGCTACTCGAAAGCTTGGCCCGCATCGAAGCCCAGGGATATCATCTGTTGCAAATCCATGGTGCTCCGCCGTTAAAGGTCGTTTATACGGCTGGCGGGGGTGCCCAAAACCCGACCTGGCAAACGATTCGTCAACGCCATCTGCAGGTTCCTGTCTATGCAGCTCATCATCAACAGGCAGCCTATGGTACAGCACTGTTAGCAGCCCACAATTAGCAAGATATATTTGTAATTAGACGGAGATTTTTAGTCTAATTTTCGGGATTAGAGAATAAAAACCCTAATTATCTTCAAATAACATGATATTGTTACCAGTGAAACGACCGGGTGATCGTTAAAGCTATTCACACTTAAGAAACCCTATAGACTGTTGCTAATAAGCAGTAGCTCAAATTCCGGCCTTTGGCTAACCTTCACCCAACCTTTGCAAACGCTGCATTTCCGTGAGGTAAGGCACTTTGAGCCAACACAATCGCCAGATCAGTTCAGATAAAGACGCTACTTCCCTGACCTATTCCATTCGTCAAACTTTATCTAACTTCCCCATCATCCGTCAGTCAGCAGAGCTGATACTGCCATCGCCCTTAAAAAGCTGGCTAACCTCGAAATTAATGTCAGCCAGGCCTGATCGGCAGTTTATGGAGAGCTATATCCTGCCTCAGATCGCAGCAGCGCCAAAGGGGAAATGTTTATTCGTCGGCTGCCAACCCTATACCCGGCATTATGGCACCTGGTTTATGTCATCATCCGTTGAGTTTTGGACCACAGATATTGATCCAGATTCAGCTCAATGGGGCGAACCCCATCGGCACTATATTTGCGGCATTGAAGCAATTGATGCTTATGTCCCCGCCCACAGCATGGATGTTGTGGTCATGAATGGTGTCTTTGGTTTTGGTTTGAATGATGAAGCCGATAAAGTCAAAGCGCTGCAGGCTATTCATCACATTCTCAAACCTCAAGGGCATTTAGTTGTGGGTTGGAATGGTGATCCACCCGGCCAAAACCCCCTGAACATGAGCATCATCTTGCAGTTGTTTAAGCATTCGACGCGCTGGCCCTTTGCTCCTCATACAACCTTAGAGGGCACGACTCACATTTACGACTTTTTTACGGCCTCTTGAATTGACCTCATCTGTGGGTGAATTCTGGTTTGCAGCTTGACTCCTGCGAGGCATCATCGCAGCATGTTGTTTTAGAGATAGGCGTTGTCAAGAACTATGGTTGATCAATCTCTACCCACTATTGACTACAGAAGTGTTCATGCACCTCAAGCGATTGCCCACTCTTTACAAGATTCTGGGTTCGCGATTCTCAGCCATAGTCCCATTGACCATCCCCTCATAGAACGAACCTATCGAGACTGGCTAGCCTTTTTCCTAAGTGAAGATAAGGTTCAATATAGGTTTGACCCCAAAGTCCAAGCGGGGTATTTCCCCTTACAAACGGAGACTGCAAAGGGATATACGACGCCTGATTTGAAAGAATTTTTCCATATCTATGAAGGGCATTCCCTACCTCAAGGGATGAGTCAGGCAACCTGGGACTTATTTAATCAACTCCGACACTTAGCAACCGAGCTATTGGAGTGGATAGAAGCACAAGCTCCACCCCATATTCATGCAAACTTTACCGAACCGTTAGACGCCATGATTGCAGATAGTAAGGAGACGCTGTTTCGGCTCCTGCACTATCCGCCGCTCCCCGATACCATCCCACCCGGAGCTGTTCGGGCGGCGGCCCACGAAGATATCAATTTAATTACGCTATTGCCTGCAGCGACGGGAATGGGCTTAGAGTTATTGGATTCTGAAGGACAGTGGCAATCCGTAACGTGCGATCGCGGCGATATTGTCGTCAATGTTGGCGATATGCTACAGCTCGCCAGCCAAGGGTTTTACCGCTCCACCACCCACCGCGTTGTTAACCCTGACGGTCCAGCTCGACATCAATCTCGATTATCCATGCCCCTGTTTCTCCATCCTCGGCCAGAGGTGGTACTCGCAGAAGGCAAAACAGCCCGACAGTACCTGCAAGAACGGCTACAGGAGATTGGCCTCGTTTAAAGACATCACACCTATTAATGTTGAGGGTTTCATACCTATTAATTCGGGGGAGCGATACGGGTCGCGAAATTTTGCGATCTCGTCGGTGACAGCTGGCGTGCTTTCAAAATAGCCGCAGTTAAAAAGACGTAAGCCAGAACGCCCACCGTCATCAGTGACAGCACAGCCGCCAATTCTCCAAAATTCCGCGCCAAACTTCCTGACGCATTCCAAAAGGCATGAATCCCGGAAGACACCAGAAAACCAATTCCTAGGATCTGCCATCGCTGGGCTGGCTTGAGTATACTAAGCCCAATAAAATAACCAAAAATACCGCTATAGGCCATATGGCCGGCAACAGAACCCAAGATCCTGGGAATCAATAGCTGTACAGCAGCCAATGCTCCCGCAAACTCATTAGAAGACGATCTGGCAACATCTGCCGCAATCCCCGGTACATATTGTCCTAAGGTCTCCACCAATGTAAATCCAAGGGCTGAAGCCGCTCCAATTAAAATGCCGTCCAAGGGTTCCCAAACACCAACTTTTTGCCGACTGGGAGGACGCAGCTGTGATCCCAAGAAAAAGAAGCCAAAAATTGGCAAGGCTTTCAGTAACTCCTCCATTAATCCCGCCCCAAAGAAGTGGCTAATCAGTTGTGAAATAAAATCTGGAGAGGCACCTTGAACATTCCCCGGCAAAATCCCTCGAAACACCAAAATAAATAGGCTCAAAATTGGCGTTACCAGAATCACCATGGTGAATATGGTACTGAGAAGCAGCACCCACCAGGGCTTCTGTTTACCGCACAATCGATAAATAAAGTAAAATCCGCCTCCCCCCAGATACAGCGCTAGGAGCAAATTAAACACTGGTGGGTTGCTGGCAAAGATAAAGAGCAACACCACCATCATCACGGTCAGAATGCCGGGTATCAGATACCCTTTTCCTAAGAGATCTTTGCGGGCAGACACGATGGGAAACAGCTGACTTACGGTCACCTGATTAGACGTCGCTCCCGGTGTCGGCTGGGGTGGGTAAACCGGTGGTTGAGGGGGATAAGATGGTGGCGTTGGCGAAGGATAGGAGGGCGGTGCAGGCGTAGGAGAGCCCGTTGCCGCAAACTGATCCACTAGCTGGGTGGCGCGATGTTCAAATAGAAATTCAGGGCCGTTATGGCTCAACATCACCCGATCCCCCACATTCAAGGTTTGACACCCCTGAATCTTCTGGCCGTTTATATAGGTACCATTGGCACTATTGAGATCACAAATTTGCCAAATGGGAGCACCCTGAGGCGTTCGAGACCCCGTGGGTTTTACCACTGCATGACGACGGGAGACGCCACCAAAAAGGTTGGAATCGATAATGACTTGGCAGTCCGCTGTCCGGCCAATGGCCGTTTCCTCCGTTTCCGATAGGGAATAACAGGACTGGGCAGCATCAGCATTGGACTGAGCCGAAATAAGTCTGAGTAAACCATTCTGCTGATCGTTCACCATAGGTTGGTCCACTGCTGATTAATTCTCATGATGGCGCTATAGATATTGCTGTCTTGAACTAGGAGTCTGTCTTATTTTATTTCTTAGCAGGATTGGGATATTGCTGCAATCCTAAGAATGCCCACTATTCAGCCATCTATAGCCTGTCGCAGCCTGCGATCGCGGTGATGATTGTCACGGCGGCACGGGTATGCTGAGGGGAAGGTAAGGATCGAAAGACTCCTTAAAACAATTGGTACCTTATCCTGCTGTAAGCAAGATCCTGACTATTAATAGGGAATACTGCTTCTGCACTTGATTCAGACCTTACGAGCTGGCGGCATCCATGAGTGAATTCACACTCCAATGGTCAGAATTCGGCCAAACCAAAATCCAAGTTTTACGAGATCAACAACCTAGCAAGCAGCTGGGAAAAATTCGCTTAGGTCGCGACCCCGCCTTGTGTGACATTGTTTTCCAAGAGCGCTCAGTCTCTGGGCTACATGTAGAAATTTTCTTTCAGCCCCAAGCTCAACAGTTTTTTATTCGCAATCTGCGCCAACAAAATCCCCCGCTTGTGGATGGCACCTTACTCAAACAAGGGGATTTACCCATACGAGCCGGGAGTCGGATCAAACTCGGACGGGTAGAGCTACAAATCACGGCGATGACCATTACCCCCGCTGCCACGCCACCCACGTTTCCCAAAAGTGGTCCCCCTTCAACGGCAGCCTATGGATTGCAATGTCCCCAATGTCACCATGTCGCTGCCTATAGTAATGATGCGATTAAGCAAGACTGTCCCATGTGTGGTCATTCCATGGCCACATCTAACACAGTTTTTATTGGCAAACCCTAAGAGTGGTGAAATATGAGCACTATTCCTGGGCAAGTACGGTTGAGTTGGCAAGATCCCGTTACAGGGGAGCAACGAACCCCACTTTTAACCTGTCCGATTGCCTTTGGTCGCGAATTTGCGCAGATGCCTGCAGAACTCAACCATCAGCGGGTTGCTCGGATTGTCCTCAATAGTAGCCAGGTCTCCCGTTATCACACCCTGATTGAATGGGTCCAAGGTCATATTCGCGTCACCGACCAAAACAGTAGTAACGGGACCTGGGTGAACGGAGTCCTCCAGCCTAGCTGCAACGTTAGCAATGGCGATCAGCTCAAAATTGGTCCCTACGAAATCACCTTGATGTTTACCCTGGACGGCACAGGTTTACCCACCGCCGAAGCCAGTGAGCAATCCATTATCCAGGTCCCCGAGCCAGACTCTCCCGTTCCAGCTGCGCCTGCTGAAGCTGCGCCAGTCAACGTTCTACCCCCGGCTTTCCAAGCTCATCAGGTCGTCGTTCAAGATTTATATGCCACCCAGCTCCCCGTTGAAGAGATCGATTACTTAGCCGTGGGTGCAGGACTCGGCAGCTTTATTTGGGTGAATTTTCTGCGAATTTTTGGTGTCGCCCCCCAACAAATCCGAGCCCTTGGTATCGAAGAGCGCCCCTATGCGCGTTATCAGCGGCTCTGCCTCAATTCCCAGATCCCCCCCCACGAACGCCTCAGATCCAACTCAGATTCTTGCCCTGACAACATCTGGGGATGGCCAGGTTATGCCTTACGAGAAGCGTG
This sequence comes from Acaryochloris sp. CCMEE 5410, assembly GCF_000238775.2. Classification (NCBI taxonomy): domain Bacteria; kingdom Bacillati; phylum Cyanobacteriota; class Cyanophyceae; order Acaryochloridales; family Acaryochloridaceae; genus Acaryochloris; species Acaryochloris sp. CCMEE 5410. The sequence continues at coordinate 1,994,402 of NZ_AFEJ02000001.1, forward strand.
GCATGAATTTAATCAAGGCAAACTCAACCCTGCCCTGCAGTATTTATGGCAGGTCTTTGCAGAACCCACCTTTACCCAAACCTATACCCCCAGGGCAGGCAATGTATTTGCTTCCATTGATCGGGAAGCGGTTCGCATTGGCTGGCCTCAAATCTATCGATTTGGGCGAGTCCGAGCCATCCGCAAAACCAACGATGGCCGCTATGCCATCGCCTATTCCCCTGGTCGCAAACAAACTGCCTTTGTGGTCGCCCGTCATGTCCATCTGGCAACGGGATATCCTGTTTTACAGTTTTTACCGGACCTGAAAGCCTATCGGGAACAAACCCGAGACTTTAAATCCGTTGTCAATGCCTACGAAGACCATAACCATGTTTATGAGACCTTAGAACGCCAGGGAGGAACAGTCGTTCTCCGGGGGCGAGGAATTGTTGCCTCTCGCATTATTCAACGGCTCCATGAAGCCCGTCAGCGCAATCCCAATATTTCGATTTTGCACTTGATGCGATCTCCAAAACCAAAAGGCAACCGTTTTCGCAAGGCCCAGAGATCTGTCGATAATCACTTCGAATTCCAGCCCTTTAATTGGCCCAAAGCCTGTTGGGGAGGGACCTTGCGAGAAGAGTTAGAACAAGCGACCCCTGACCAGCGCACGAATTTGCTAGCCGATTGGGGAGGAACCACCACTGCAGACCGCAAAGACTGGAAAGAGTTGGTCCAAACAGGACTCGATCAAGGGTGGTATCAAATCACCTTTGGCGAAGTTACCCGAGTTGTGCCTAATGCCCAATCTCGTCCCACAACCTATATCCAAGAGAAAGGACCACGGGGTGAGATCAAGCTGGAAGCAGACTTTATCATTGATGCCACTGGACTCGATAGCAAAGTCAAGGCCAGTCCGCTTCTCAATGATTTGGTCACTCACTATAATTTGCCCTTGAACCCAGCAGGGCGCTTGGCCGTCGCCAATGACTTTGAGCTATTAGAAATGCGTAACCAAAATGGTCGCATGTATGGTGCCGGTGCCATTACCTTTGGGGGACCCTATGCTGCAGTAGACAGCTTTTTAGGATTACAGTACACCGCCCTACAAGCCGTCGATGGCTTAGTTGCAGCCCGAGGCCCCAATCTCCATCGGCTCAATGGCCTTAGCTCATTATTGCAATGGCTAAAATGGGCCCAAAACAAAACTCCTTAACGATATCCAACCATGACACCCACTCTGCTCGGACGCTGGCAAACCCGTATTCTGCTTATGGAAACCGTGGGGCTTGTGATTACCCTCTTGTTTTGCAGTGGTTTTTTCGGTAATCCTGAAGGCTCAGATTATTTTTGGTTGTTGCAATATATTGTGGTCTTTGGTTTAGGCTGGGACTACCTTTATATCCAAATCCAGAACTTCCGTTGGGACCAAGATTGGCCAGCAGCACTGCAATGGATCGCAGCGTTATGGGAAGGGCTGTTTATTATTTTGCTCAGCGATGTTGCTGAGATTAAATTACCAGGAACCGATGCCTGGAATTTAGGCTGGTTTATCGTTCACTATAGTTTTGTCTGGATAGCCGTTTTTATCACCTCACAAAGTTTGATGCGCCTCATTTTCCCGCGTTGGCGTTTCCGTGGAGGCCAATGGTTCTAACGCTATGGCGACGGATCAAGCCCCAGCTTTAGCATGCAATAGACTTTATCGGAAATAACGTGGACACCTCGCAGAAGTGCTTTTTACTCTGAGTTTGTGATTAGGCAGTTCCCAATTGCCCGGTAGTTTTCCCATGACGGTGAGTCAACCGAAAATTATGGAGCCCACAAGCTGTTTCCATGACATCATTAACATAATGGTTAAGCCAATTTCTAAATCTCTGAACCACTATCTGACAAAGCTTAATCCCCCCGATTTGGTGTTCTACCTCCACTCGAACCTGTGAAATTTGTCGATTCTCCTCTTTTTGTATGTTTGTCAATTCTGCGTTGCGAGGTTTTTTCTTCGGTTGTTTGATGCTCACCCCGCCTGGGGCAAATCCTTGGAACCCAGTATCTTGCCAAAGCTTACTCCCTTCTGGGAACCGATACCCTTCTTCATCAGCAATCTTCTTAATCATGCTTTTTGCCTTCATAGGTATCACTCAAAAACAACACCTTGCCTCCCCGTTCGCTGATGATATTGTTTTTGACCGTGTGGGCTTTTTTCTTGCCACTGTAATAGGTCTTGCGGTCCTTCTTATCCTTCGGTCGATTGATTGGGCGTTCGGTCCCATCAATCATGAACTCTAAGCTCGGGCAAACGTCGAGTACTGCTTTTAGGTTCGCTGGTTCCCGCTCTGGGAGCTGTTTCTCATAACCTAAGGCTTGATTGAGTACACCACTGAGTCGATGGATCCATTCATTCGCTTGAACTTGACTCATGCCAAATAGATATCCTTGGACTTCTTGGGTCGGATATAGGCGGCTGACTGAAAGCTGACCAAGAGCGCTGAAAACTCGTGAACATTGATGCTGGTCAAGCTTTGGTGACGCGCGAGGAAACATTCAATTCTTTTTTCGAAGTGGCCTTTAGGCGATAGCAGTGAGGTCGTTTTTGATATGCATAAAGCAACGGTAATTTGGGATGGCAAACCTCAGATTATTGACGTGGCAATTGCTGAAGCAGATCCGCTAATCGGCATGAGCTTGCTATATGGATTTAAGTTGCACGTTGATGTCACTACAGGTGGAACGGTAACGATTGCAGCTATAAACTAAAGCATGGTGATGCCACAAGGTTGGCGTAACAATTTGGCGTAACAATTTATAGATGCACGGACTTTAATCGCCATCGCAAACCTCTCCCGATACAGCTTAATCTCAGTAGAATAGGCAAATACAACAACGATGAGCAATGTAATGCTTATGGCTGTTAAAGATTTAGCAATTTGGTTAGTTGCCCTCGCAATTATCATCCATACAGTTGAAGAAGGCTGGCTACCCGAATATCAAAAAGCAACCTCAAAGTCGCAAGTCGTAAAATCCACTCGCTTCTTTGTTCTGGAAAATGGAATTATCTTTATTTTCGTAATTGCTTTAGCTATTGTTGGCTGGCGATGGCCGATCCTCAGCGGTATCTTGCCTGCCATAGGGTTAGCCCATCCAGTCCTAGACCATGTGGGATTGAGTTGGAAAGGCCAAAAGCTGCGACCTGGAATTTGGACAGGTCTTTTGCTGATGCTCCCCTTCAGCGCCTGGACCTATAGCCTAGCCAACAGCCATAACCTCTTCAAACTATATGAATTAGTGATCAGCGGAGCAATCGGATTCGCGATCTCAATCTGGTTGTATTGGATGGTTGTTCAAGAGATGAAAAGTCTGCCTAAGTGACCCCAAAAATCATTTGCTGGGTTGACTGTGCATACCCCTCCAACTGCCATATGTCACCGAGTATGGACTTATGGCCTCAAACGTAATTTACGGACACTCTAAACTTTCGCGAGTGGAAACGCCAGTCACAGGATTAACGCCATCGGCATATTCGCACATCATCGTCACCTGATCGCGATCTAAAAAGGCATAGGAGAAATCAGCGCCCGTGATGGTGGCATCGTAGAATTTGCTGCTGGTGAGCATGGCATCCGTAAAGATGGCGTTAGTGAGATCCGCTTCGTTAAAAAGGACGCGATCAGCAAAGGTCTCTGTTAAGTCTGCATTCGTTAAGTTAGACCGCTGAAAGGTGGCCATTGTCAGGATCGTGCCTTTGAGATTGGCATTCGTTAAGTTAGCTTTCAACAGAATCGCGCCTGCTAAAGAAGCCCCCTCGAAATTTTTGTTTTCGAAGTCTTCATAACGCAAGTCCGCAAAAGTGAAGTTTTGGGCACCGTCATCTGCCCAAGTGGGTTGGCTATTGAGGACAAAGCAGGAGCCAACGAGCCAAACAACTGCAAAAACAACCGAAATAGTGCGTAACCAAGGCTTGATTCTTGGGTTCATCAATTTATATCAGACCAAAATTTTCCGTTCACTCTTTATTTTCGCATTTGTTCGGAGGAGTGAGTGGTTAGATAAACGGGTGGCACTTACACATTTATGTATACGGAGCACCATACACTCGCAAGATTGGCGGCTCATTGGCTAGGATACTCATGCAAGGATCAGACGTTGCGACAAGATACTCTCGAAATCCAAAACTACTTGAGACTGATAGCACACCAGGCACATTTTCATACAGCCAGCCACCTGAAATGATTTCATAAACGCAATTAGCGGTTTGAAATTGAGAGGTTTCCCAATATTTGATCAAATCCCCTTCATCAAGGAAACGAAAACCACGCACCTCAGACCAAAAAACTTCCATATAGGCTGTTTCCGTTGAGCCAGCTTGGAAGCCAGAAAGGATAAGGCGCAACCCAGTTCTTGTATAAAATAGCTCATCAATATCATGAGCAATGAATCCGTTATCTATCGATGCAGACTGCATTTAAGTCATGGATGGTTACACGTTAGCCCACAAAAAAATACCTTGAAGCAGTTGTTTACGACAAGCCTAATTGTTTACACAAGCTGTCCTTAATTTCAGTATGGCGAGGTATTGGAGATTTTTGTCCAGTTGCTGGGTTAAGGTAGATGTCATGTTTTGAGCCGTGTCGGTGAAGTACACAACCAGATTTTTCTAATTCGCGAATAAATGCTTTCCGCTTCATATTTCAAGGACAAGTTCCTTGGTTTTGACCTTAGCTGGTGCAGGCTCAGTGTCCATCGCCATCAGTTGATAAGCATCACGAATATTTTCTTCAAGTTCTTCAAGGGTTTGTCCTTGGCTGAATACACCAGGTATGCCTTTTATGCGTCCTACCAGCCAACCCTCATCATTCCAATACTCCAGTATGAATGACTGTGACATAGAAACTCCGAGTGACGAAATATACTTAAGTAACACCTTCAAGCTATCAGAAAGTTTTACTTCCGACCTTGGCCCTTGTCATTTTTAAACGGCCAGCGAGGTGTGCCTGACTCGCCCCATCATTGAGCATAGATGTCCTTTACAACTCACTATGAATATCAGGTGGGAGGGAGTCTACCTGCTGATGCCCCTTCTTATGTGACCCGGTCTGCCGATCAGGAGCTGTATCAAAAGCTAAGGGCAGGCGAGTTCTGCTACATCTTGAATTCCCGGCAGATGGGCAAATCCAGTCTGCGGGTCCAGGTGATGCGGCAGCTCCAAGCAGAAGGCATTGCCTGCGCCGCCATTGAACTCACTCAAATGGGGAGCCAGCAAATTACGCCAGACCAATGGTATGCCGGACTGATTCGCAGTTTAGTCAGCAGCTTTCAATTCAGTGATCGCTTTAATTTACGGCAATGGTGGCGAGACCAGGCCCTGCTGTCACCCGTGCAGCGGTTTCATACCTTTATCGAAACCATTTTGTTAGTGGAATGTACAAACAAGCTGGTCATTTTTATAGATGAAATTGATAGCGTTCTGCGGCTACCGTTTAAAGATGATTTCTTTGCTGTTTTGCGGGCCTGCTATAACCATCGCACCGATAATGCGGACTATCAGCGGTTAGCCTTTGTGCTATTGGGGGTGGCCACCCCATCGCGACTCATTCAGGATAAGCAGCGCACCCCGTTCAACTTGGGGCATGCCATTGAGTTAAAGGGCTTTCAATTGGCAGAAGCCCAGCCTTTAGTCACAGGACTCACCGCCCAGACACCACAAGCCCAAGCTGTTTTAAAGGCCGTACTGTCCTGGACCGGGGGACAGCCCTTTCTAACCCAAAAAATCTGCCAGATGATTGCCCAGTCAGCGGCTCAGCTGCCGACACAAGCTGAGGCGATTGCCACATGGGTGACCCAGTTTATTCAGGACAAACTGCTGGCGAACTGGGAGGCCCAGGATGAACCGGAGCATTTGAGAACGATCCGCGATCGCATCCTCAGTAACGAACAATACGCCAGCAAAGTCCTCGATCTCTATCAACAGATTTTGCAGCAGGGGTCGATCAAGGCGGATGCTAGTCCTGCCCAGGTGGAGCTGCGATTGTCGGGGCTAGTGGTCAACCGACTGGAACAATTGGTCGTCGCCAATCGCATCTATGCCCATATTTTTAATGCCGACTGGGTGCAGGAGGTGGTCGCCAGTTTACGACCACCCTTTTATGCCGCAGCCCTCCGTCAATGGCAAAAGAGTCAATCCAACTTTCTATCAGGCGAACCCTTACAGGCCGCTCAGCAATGGTCGATTGGGAAACAGCTCAGTGATGAAGACTATCGCTTTTTGGCGGCCTGTCAGCAAGCGGAAGCCGATGCCATCCTGGCTCAAGCCCAGCGACGGGCCAGAAGGACGGTGTTGACGGGGTTGATTGCGTTAGTGGGAATTGCCGTATCAGCAGGTGCGATCGCATTCTGGGCCAACACCTCCATTCGCAAAGCCCAAGAAGTCACAGCCATCGAGCGTGATGCTCGACAAGCTCTACAGCAAGCTGAATTCAAACAGCTAGAAGCCCTGCTTTTAGCCTTAAAAACAGCCCGCAAAATGCAGGATTGGGGAGAGCGATCTGACGCGTCTAGCTTTCCCACCCTGACCCCGCTTCTCGCCCTGCAGCAGATCTTGGAAGATATGCGGGAGCAAAACCAGATTCGCGGGCACCAACGCGGCATTACAAGAGTTCGTTTTACCCCGGATGGTCAACGGTTAATTACAGCCTCACAGGATCAGGAAGTGCGGCTTTGGGATTTGGAAGGCAATCTGCTAGCAAAAATGGTGGGACATCGCTCAGGCGTAACGGATGCTTGCCTGAGCGGCACAACCCTAGTCACCACAGCAGCAGATCGCACTGCTCGGTTATGGGACTTACAGGGTAATCTCCTCGCAACGTTGCCCCATCCCCAACCCGTTAACGCTGTGAGCTGTCCACCCAACGCAGAGGGTGCGATCGCCACTGCCACCAATGACGGCCAAGTGTGGTTATGGGACTCTAACGGTCAGTCCTTAGCCGATTTTCGTCCCCATCCTTCTGCGATTACGGCTCTCCAGTTCAGTCCCGATGGTCAATCCTTAGCCTCTGCCTCCTTTGATCAGACCGTCCAGATTTCCAATCTCCAGGGCCAGCGAATATTGCAGATGACCGTAGGGCATGGTCCCGTTCGTAGTCTGCACTGGCGACCCGATGGTCAAGTTCTTGCCACTGGCTCCTATGATGGCTATCTGCATCTGTGGAGTCGCCAAGGTAAGTTGATTCGCAGTTGGAATGGTCATCGCACCCAGGTGTTTAGCGTGGTTTTTAGTGCCAATGGCAAGCAATTGGCCTCAGCTGCCGCAGATCGCCTCATCCATATTTGGGACTCGGAAGGGGAGCGGTTAGAAACCCTGAAAGGTCACCAGGATTGGGTGAGAAGCGTGCAGTTTAGTCCCGATGGTAAATGGTTAGTCTCCGGTTCAGAAGACTACACCACCCGTTTATGGAACTTACGCCAGAAAGGTCCAGTGCAGGTTCTCAAACATGCTCGTCCTGTTCTCAGCCTCAGTTTTATGTCTCCAGACCCAGTGATGGTAACTGCAGGTGGCGATCAGTTTATCCGCTTATGGGATCCGTCCGGGGAAGAACGACTGCGGATTGATGCCCATGCGGGTCGAATCTGGGATATTACCCAACAGGGGGGGTATTTTGCTACGGCATCTGGCGATCGTACCGCTCGGGTTTGGTCTAATACTGGAGACTTAATCACTGAATTGCGTGGGCATCAGTCTGAGGTCTTTGGTGTCAGTATTGACTCCACTGCTCAGCACATCGCTACCGCCTCTAAAGATGGCACCGCCCGATTATGGGATTGGCAAGGACAGCCTCTCGCGATTTTGAGAGGTCATCGGAGTCCCGTTTGGAGCGTTACCTTTAGTCCCACCGAACCGATTGTAGCGACGGCCTCAGCGGATCAAACCGTTCGTCTTTGGTCGATGACAGGTCAAACCACTGCCATTTTAGAAGGACATCAAGGCCGAGTATGGACGGTGGAGTTTAGTCCTGACGGAAAATCCTTGGCTACAGCTTCCGATGACGGCACAGCAAGGCTGTGGGATTTGGAGGGGCAATCTCTAGCCAAGTTTGAAGGACATCGAGGGGCCGTTCGAGGGGTACGGTTTAGCCCTGATGGCCAATCTCTGGCGACGGTTTCTGAAGATGGCACCTTGCGGCTATGGGAACTGCAGGGACGTCAACTGGCTGAGTTTAAGCATGGCAACAGCCGTTTGTTTGATCTCAGCTTTAGCCCTGATGGACAGTATGTAGCTACTGCATCTGAAAGCCAAGGGGTAAAGGTTTGGGCGATTGAAGCCCTGAGTTTAGATAAGTTACTGGCTAGAAGTTGTGAGTGGTTGCAGCTCTATCTCAACAATCCAACAGCGAATTTGCTCGATCAAGAACGTCAACTCTGTAATCCCACTCATTCTCGTTCTTGATATGCTCCGGAATATGGCAATTAAGCTATGTCAGTTTCAGTCTGAGTCTTAGCATATTTAATAGCAAAGATGGGGGTAAAACACTTGGTCTAACTGATCAAGCGCTTCTTCAATTAGGTTTGCTTCTCTTGGTGCAGCCTCAGCTTGGTATTGTTCTAGTTGGTCAATAATTTGAAAGTCTCCTATATACTCAAGGGCACTGAGTATATAATGTCTGATTTGCGAGTCGTCCTCTGCCAGCGAGTCCATAAACAACTCAATTAAGGTTGCAATGGTTACAGGGTTTTTTAATTGCCCGATGGCTTCAGCAGCACTCAAACGTACTATATCTTCTTCGTCGTCTAATAAGTTTAGGAGTGGTTGCAATAGTAACGTATCTCCTGGATTTGCAATCTCTCTAATTGCACAAGCGGTTAAATTGCGAACGTGCTTTGATGGATGGTCTAACAATTGTAGGAGTTCAGGTATTTTTTCCCGTGCTTTCAATTCTCCTAGACCATATGCTGCTGAGGCGATAATTTCAGAGTTATTGTCATTTAAAAACTGGCAGAGATAGTGAATAGCCCGTTCATCAAACGTTGAACGCAACTGTTCTATGAGGTGTTTTTTATAAAGGTCTCCCTGAAAATTGCTATATGCATTGGATTTGAATACTGCTGAAACGTCTTTCTCCGCTCTTCTATCTTTATTTCTCCAGAACTCTTCTGTCTCATGGACAACTCTTTGCCAGTTAGATTCTCGTTTGTGTTTCTGTTGTTCAGAGAAATATTGATTTTCAACTTTACGGAATAGAACGGTATTCTCCTCTAAGTATCTACCATCAGGCCGGTGAGTATAGTAGGCCCCACTCAGATATGAACCAATTATGATCTGCAACATTTGCTGAAGGCTGTCATATCTCTTTTTTACCCCTGATTCGGTGAAGAAAAAATAAATAGCTGCTTCAGATGTTGGCTCAAAACTCACTAGAAAATATTGTTTTACATCAAATATAAGTATAGGCAAATAACTCTCTTTAAAATGATTTCTGTCAAGCGTTAAACGCCTGTAGTCTGAGAAGCTAGAATAGTGCTCAACAGCCTCAGAAAAGGACAATAAATCATAATTCGGAATAAACTCATCTATCCCATTGTGCCATTTGAATAGCGATTCAACTTGAGGTGAAAGGCTGAAAGGTAAACCGCTAGATAAATGCTTCAACTCTACATCTGAGATCGGAGGGTTTGTCTCTTTCCCAATGATGTCAAAGACATCATCGAGTTGTGCAAGCAGCTCATTCATAAAAGTATTTCTATACTATGGTGTAGTCAATAAAATGATTTGTCCCTATCTGATGCAGTATGTTTTCCTTAATAGTGCTGTCATTTCGGCTCCCATCACTTTGACAATTTGTACGCCAAAAGTGCCAATGCTCCTTTCAGCCCCGTTAACTTAAACGGTTTCACCTGGACGCTTTGTGCAGAAAGTGTAGTGCATTCAGGCATCCCAAGGGTACGGTTGCTGCTTCCGCAAAGATTATTATGTCTGGTTTGGTTTCGATCGTATAGGTCACAGGCACACATAGGTATTCACCATAAGCCCATAGCCGCGTTGACTACTGCCAAGGGCCTGTTCCCTAACCTCAAATTGGGGCACGTCTTTGCCCATAGATTCCATCTCACCTACCAAATATCCACCCCATTTCTAATCACAACGGCAACCAAAACCTTTTCACCGGGAATCAATAACCTCCGGTTTTACCGGAGGTTTGGGAATATTCATACACAATAGCTTTCATAGATTTCATCTGAATCATTGAGATCCAAGGTGCGGGTGAACGCTTCCTTGATAATAGTTGTTCGAGGTATGACTAATAATCTTGAGAGATACGATCCAATAGTCAAAATTTTATGTTTCATATTATTAATCTCTTTATTATTATTTAAGAAGCTTAAGAAGCCTACAAGTAGGGGGTCTTAGCGATTGATGTTTTTTGTGTGATCAAAATGAAGGCTATTTGGGAATAACTGAGAGTGGAAATATACCCTCTTTGGGCTATACCAAACGGTTACAAAAGCTTTCAATCCCCTGCAAGAAATTGTAGGGGATTTTTTTCGTTTTTAATGATTTGTCAAGTGTTGATTAAAAGCTGTGTGAGCAAGGCTTAAGGTCGTATCTCTACTCATTCATATTGCGGTAGGTGGCAACAGCAGACGGAGAGATTTGGTTCAAATATCGGAAAATCCAGTATTTGAAAACTGTGTCTAGCATGACCGGAAACGTTGCAATAAACATATTGATGAAATTTCGGTCTTGGGGTAAACCAAAATGACTGAGGACGCTTTCCACAATCACTTCCCAACCATGGGGAGAGTGGAATCCCACGAATACATCCGTAAATAAGATGATGATAAAGGCTTTCGCGCTATCACTGAGTCCATAGATAATTTCATCAAAGAAAGACTTGAGAACCGCAATTTTCTGACGGTTCAGGACAAAGTAAATGGCTAAGGCGACCAGCGAAAACAAATCCGAAATGGCATTTTTTAGGGGTTGCCGTAAGTCCCATTGATATTCTTCTTTTAGGTCTTCGGCTTTAGCCTTGAGTTGGAATTGAATCTCTGCCGGTGAAAGGGGAATGGGGCTGGTTAAACTTTCAAATTTGAGTCGCTCTTCAAATCGAGCTAACTCAGTCAGGACCTCATTCTCAATCTCAGGATTAATCCGAATTTCAATTTGTTCGGGGCCTTTTAATTTATCGACAAAGGGACCAATCACCAAGTTTTTGGACACTTGCTGGGTGAGCAGGGGGACAATCATCAACCCCAATACAAAGCTAACGGCGGCTCGGGTGCGCACCCTAGAGTTGCGAAAATCATTGAGGATGTCATCTTCCGTTCCTGGATCTGGATTCAGTTCTTTGCGGAAGCGGGTAGCTGTACGCAGAATTGAACGGGGAATAAAGCTACTGCTGTCTAGCTTGGATGGATCTTCAGTGATGTCATCTGAAATAAATTCAGATTCATATAGGGAGTTTTGGGCGGACTGGATGGGCAGGGGCTGAGGAATATTTTTTTTCGCCTCTGAGCCAGACTTAGGTGCCGAGGCTCTTGCCGCCTTAGAAGCCGCTGCTGCTGCTTCTCGCTGAATAGAGGCCGAACGATACCGGTTCAAGACTGCATCGATGAACGCTAATTTGTCTAATGAACCTTGGGCATCAATAGAGGGTGAAACAAGTTCGGAACTGTACTCCTCAGAGGTGACATCGTACTCATCAGTGAAATCTGTGGTGTCGGGAGAATCTAAGGGGGTAGGAGCTGGAGGGATACTGGGGGGCTTGAGCTTGTCAGCAACTTCGACTACTAAGGAGCTGGATTTGAACTCTCGTAAGCGGGTTTGGATAAATTGCAGGTTCTTTTGGACTTCGGATTGAAAGTAGTTGGTCATCACGCTTTCCGTGCGGATGCGGAGCGGAACAGGCTGACCTTTGAAATGTTTTTTTTCGATTTCTTCGATGGCGCGAGCCGCTTCATAAGCGCCGTCTAAAGCTCGCTGGGGAGTCTCCCGATACCATTGTTCAACAAATTTAAGCGAACGCCTAAATGGGTTTGGAGAAGAAGAACTCATGATTACCCTACTCGCTGCTGCAATCTGGGGGTATGGGTCATGGGGGCATGATGTCCTGAGACGTTATGTAAGCAAAACCTACCAGAATTTAGACATAACCTCATAATAGGTATGTCGTATAGTAGCAAATTTGCTTCTCACTGACTGAAGTGACTTCTGTGCCTACATGGATCTCAGGTCCGGTCCGTAGCGGTAAAACCACTACGTTGATTCAGCATCTAGTGGACTGGTCGAATCAGCCTTCTGCGACGGGAGGAGAGACCGCTCAACCTGCAGTAAAAACAGCACTAGTGTTTGCGGTGAATGCAGATAATCGCCAGGTATTGATGCCTGCGATCGCACAAGCCACTACGGGTAAAATTATTGTCCAATCCACCACGCCGCTGGGCTTCTTCGAAGACGAAGTGATGCTGTTTTGGCCCCTAGTCCTGAAGGCGTTGGGATTGCAAGCCCAATTCCCCCTTCGCCTGCGCCCAGAAACCGAACAAGAGCTAGCTGCCCAGTTCTGGCAGACCGCTCCCTGGGAAGAACTGCAAGATCTGGAAAATATGTCCCCGGATCGGTGGGTGCGCAGGATTTTGGATGTCCTTCAGCTTGCCGCTTTTGGCGGTATCGCCTTAGAAGACTTACCCCGTCGTCTAGAAGATGGCTTAGGGGAACTGAAGTGTGACCGCACGATAACTGAAACCATTGCCCAAATGCTGATGGATTGGCGGGACTGGTGTTTGCAGCAGGGCCTGCTCACCTACGGTATTCTCACGGCCTTGTATTGGCGCTATTTGTTGCCCGATCCGGCCTACCAAAGCCATTTATTACAGCGATATCAAGGCGTCTTTGCCGATGATGTGGATAGCTACCCCGCCATTACCCGAGATTTATTTGAGATATGGCTCAACCATGAAGCGTTGGGCGTTTTTAGTTTTAATCCTGATGGTGCGATTCGCTTAGGGCTGGGGGCCGATCCTGATTACCTAGCTGGGCTCCAGGAGGTTTGCCAGCTGCACTCTTTACATCAAGATTTTACGCTATCCTTAGGGGCGGTCATCGGCCGTAATATTGTCGCTTTTGTCAGTGGTGACACCTTTGAATTACCGGAACCGTTGACTTGCTTGCAGACCAGTTCCCGTGCTCAGCTTCTCCGTCAAACCGCCGATCACATTATTGAAGCGATTGAGTCTGGGCAGGCGCAGCCCGAAGAGATTGCCGTGATTGGTCCTGGTCTCGATACGATTGCCCGCTATACCCTGATTGAGATCCTGACGGCAAAAGGGATTCCCGTGGAATCCCTTAAGGATCAGCGGCCTCTGAACAGCTCTGCGATTATTCGGGCTTTGTTGACCCTGTTAACCCTGGTCTATCCCGGTTTAGGTCGCTTAGTTGATGCAGAGCAGATCGCGGAAATGCTGGTTGTGCTCACCCATCAACGCTCGCCCACCTTAATGAATGCGGCGGGTTCCATCGACCCGGTTCGAGCGGGGTTACTGGCCGACTATTGCTTTCAACCCCATCCCGAACATCCCAAATTGTTGCCCGTAGAGACGTTCCCGCGCTGGGACCGCTTAGGGCATCAGGCCACCACGGCCTATAACAATCTACTCAGTTGGCTGGACCAGCAACAAAAAGGCTCAACGGTGCAACAGCCCTATCTCACCCTAACGCCTGTGTTTATCTTGGATCGTGCCGTTCAGGAATTCCTGGCCCCCCATGCCCTTAACTATGATCAGCTTTCTGTGTTGCGAGAGTTAATGGAGACGGCCCAGCATTATTGGCAGGTGGACCAACGCTTACGACAAACCCAGACTCGATATCCTCCCCTCCCAGAAACCGTAGGGCAGTTTATTCAGCTGCTGCGGCAAGGGACCCTAACGGCCAACCCGTTCCCCGTTAATCCCAATGGCCAGCCCCGACGAGCCGTGATGCTAGCGACGACCTTTCAATATCGGATGGCCCGTCAAGTCCATCGTTGGCATTTTTGGTTAGATGCTGGATCTGCGCTCTGGCATGGGGGTGGAGCCGTGATTCTCTGGGGAGCACCCTTTTGCTTGCGGAACTGGTCGGGGGAACCGCTGACCGTTGAAGATGAAATGAATAATGACCAGGCGCAGTTGCGGCGGCTCTTGCTAGATTTGCTGAGTCGAGTGACGGAAAAGGTCTTTCTCTGCCATAGTGATTTATCCGTGAGTGGCCAGGAACAGGTGGGGCCATTGTTACCGTTGGTTGATGCCTCCACTCCCCTAGGGGATAATGACTCACAAGCTCAGATGGAACCGGTGGATGAAACCAATCCTGACGTTGTTACAGTCTAAAGGACTCCGGTCTTCGGCCCAGCTAAGCCTGGCTCTTGCCCTTGGCTGCGTTGGTTGGGTAGAACCCGCAAAAAGTGAGTTTCGCAAGATACCTGTGACTTCCGTAGAGTCCTGTTCCATACGCTTAGCTGGAGCAGAGGAGATTCCTCATACTTGCCGTCTATATCGCGATGCCAATGCCAAGCTGCCCGTATGGGAAGCGGCTCTGGGGTTTGAGTTTGGTCGTTTAACGTACCGACAATGGGAACGGTTGGTGACCACCTATGCGGCTTGGCATAATCGACGCAATTTGGCGGATTACGATCGCGATCGCAACTACAATCTCATGGATTTTATGCCGCCGATCATGCAGGCGTGGAACCGACATCGCTTTCACGAGCAAGAGGTGACTACTTCGCCATCGTCCTCCCGCCAACCCCAGTCCCGATCTGCTACTAGGCTCGCTGCCAACTGTTGGGGCACCCTCTACGAAATTCTGCGGTTGGCCAAACAGGATAATCCACCTGCCCCCACTCTATTTGTGACCGATAGTCATCCCATGTTGCAGCTATTGCGGCAGCGATCCATGAAGATTCAGGCCCATCCTCAAACGGGGGATATTGTGTTGGTGTACCACCAGCATGGCAACCGCACCTACTTAGATCATGTTGCTTTGGCGGTGGATCAGCAGCTTTATTTTGAAAAAGCAGGGGCGGGGGATGATGTCCCCTATCGCTTGATCGATCATCAGACCCTGGAACAGATATGGAATCCAGATATCTATACGTTTGAGTATCGCCGTCCTTATTCCCAACAGCAGTGGCAACCTCCAGAGCAAGTCTTTGGCCAGGAGGAGAATCCGTATATGGTCTATGGCCATTCTTCGACCCAACCGAGGGCTAGTAAGGATAGCTCTCCCAATTTGCCAGCCCAGATGACTTATTTTGCGATGAAGCAGCTACCGGCCTTTGTCAACATTAAGGGGCGATTTCGCTTATCCCCGAAAGCCTATGATCCTCAAGGACTTTCGGGAGACGCTAGCACCCGTGAGTTCTGACTTCAGCCTGTTGATTATAGAAAGAGCAGCAATAACAGAAAAACACAAAATAATGCCCACAGCACCTCAGGGGCCAGATTAAATCCATGAGGAGATGAGGATTGGCTCAGATTAAGCGCATATCCAGAAACGGATGAGGGCATAGTCATGGATTTTTCCATTAGCAAACAGGGAACCGAAACCCCCAGGGCAACAATCTTGGTCTTTTGAACAGAGACATAGCCTTGGCTTTGATAGAGTGCGACAGCGGTTAGGGAAGACAGGACTTCAAGAGTCTGTCGTTGTTCTCCCAGAGCTCGACGTTCAAAATACTGTAGTAACTGCGTGGCAATCCCTTGACGGGTGTAATCTGGATGCACATAAATCCCTAGAATTTTGGTGCTACAGAGACTAAACGCAATAAAGCCAACTAGGCGATGATCTTTCTCTGCCATATAGATCACCTCCTGTTGTCCTCGCCACTCATGTTGAGATTGAACAATGGCATCCACTTGGGCAGGAGTATAGTCTTTGCTACATAGCATTTGGATCGCTTGTGTCTGGAGATGGAGAACCTGCTCCATGTCCCCAGGACGAGCCAACCGAATATTGAGATTCATCAATTAACCAGTGGATTAAAGAAAAGTCTGTCTCATTCTAGAATTCCCGCTTTGAGGTAACTCTAGGCCAATGTTTAACCCATTTGAAGTCTGATGAAACCTGTAGGCTGCTGTATTGAACTAGGGAATATTACAGTATGGAGGATCAGGTTGATTACTCAACAGGGTTCTTTGATGATTTCGTTGCCACGAGATTGACCTACATCCTCTAAGAGAGTGAGATGCATGCCCCGTTCAAAAGACCAATTTTTGGTATTTGGTTCTCCCGCCATTGAAGAAGCGGAAATGCAAGAAGTCATGGCTAGCATGCGAACGGGCTGGTTAGGCACGGGTCCGAAGGTCATGCGGTTTGAACAGGATTTTTGCACCTATAAAAGCGGCAAATATGCGATCGCAGTCAACTCTTGTACCGCTGCCTTACACCTAAGCCTGTTGGCGGCGGGTCTAAACCCCGGCGATGAGGTGATCACCACGCCGTTAACCTTCTGTGCCACGGCCAATGCCATTATCCATGCGGGGGGTGTCCCGGTCTTAGCGGATATCGATCCAGTGACTATGAATATCGATCCAGCTCAGGTCGAAGCCAAAATTACCGACCGAACCAAAGCGATTATTCCCGTTCATTTTGCCGGTCGTCCCTGCGAGATGGATGCCCTTTGTGCTTTAGCAGAGCAATATAGCTTAGTGCTGATTGAAGACTGCGCCCATGCCATCGAAACAGAATATCAGGGGCGCAAAGCCGGAACCTTTGGTAAATTTGGCTGTTTTAGCTTCTATGTCACCAAGAACATCACCACAGGGGAGGGGGGCATGATTCTCACCCAAACCCAAGAAGATGCCGATCGGATTAAAGTATTGGCTCTCCACGGCATGAGCCAAGATGCTTGGAAACGCTTTAGTGATGATGGCTATAACCATTACCAGGTGGTAGAAGCAGGGTTTAAATACAACATGATGGATATTCAAGCCGCCATCGGAATTCACCAGCTCCAGCGGGTCACCCCCTATTGGCAGAGACGGCAGCAGATCTGGCAGCAGTACAATCAGGCATTGGCCGATCTGCCCCTCACGCTACCCGCACCTCCAGCCCCAAACACGGTGCATGGGTATCACCTCTATACCCTTCTCATTGATGAAAGCCAAACGGGGATTAGTCGTGACCAGTTCCTGGTTGCCATGCATCACCAACATATTGGTACTGGCGTTCACTATTTAAGCCTTCCAGAGCATCCCTACTATCAACAACGGTTTGGCTGGCAACCTCAAGATTATCCCCATGCCACCCGCATTGGCCAACAAACCGTTAGCATTCCCTTGTCCGCTAAATTGAACGACCCAGATGTTGAGGATGTTGTGGCAGCAGTCCACCAAAGTTTGGATGCCTCAGCAATGGTAGCCTAACTGACCTGATTCTGCTCTTTTACGGCATTCTATCTGTCATGCGCATCGTCTTTTTAATTCCAGATTTAAAGCAAGGGTGGTTCTGGGAAAGGCTAGAGACGACCCTATCCCGCAAGCCCACGTTAGCCAATTGGTCTCTCCGGCGATGGCTATATGTAACGGAAGTCTATGGCGGCACCCTGAATATCATGCGTCATTGTTGGGTGGCCCGCCAATGTGGTGCGGATGCTGTGCTGGCAACCATGAGTGGCCAAGATAATTATGGGGATGTGTTTGGGGTGAAGCGTCCGTTGCCCTTTATCGCCTGGAACGATCGACGGCCCGAGGATATTTGCCTGGTGCCCGATTATGCCACCCAATTGATTAAGGATGTAGACGGAGTTGCGATCGCCTATGAACAATCCCCCCTCCAAACCAAGACCGACTTCGACTACCACAGTGATCGCGTTCTCCTCTGGACTGACTCAGACTTGATGCAGGGGGTTTGCGCCCAGATCTATCCCGGTAAATCGGCAGAAATCGTCCCCAATATTGTGGATAAAGAACTGTTTCCCTTTATCTCCCAAGCCCAGCGAGAACAGGGATTGTTATTTGCCTTTCCCCGTAAAGGGAAAGATTTTATCCTAGACACCCAAACCCTATATCAGCAAAAAGGCGGAAAGTTCTGGCAATTTGAACTGATTGATGGCCTTTCCCTACAGGCCCTAACACAGCAGTTCCGTCGTCCCCAAGCCTTCCTGGCCTCAGCCAATTTTGAAGGATGTGCCTTACCGCCTCAAGAGGCCATGGCAGCGGGGATAGTTGTGGTCGGCAAAACGGCACGAGGGGCTAATTTTTGTATGGAACAGGGCAAAACAGCCCTCACGGGAGAGACCCCTGAAGAAGTAGTACAGTGTCTCTTCCAGCTAGAAGATGAAACCTTAAGAAATACCCTGGCACAAAATGGCTATGACTATATCAGCCAATATTTTCCAGAAGGAAAACCGACCCAATTCTGGCAGCAGAAACTAGCTGAATTTACAGCTCATCTTGACACCTAGCATTACTGTTCCAGGGAATGTATAACGGAACGTAGCGTTTTGTGCAATTCATTAGATTAAACGCGAATTGACAACCTCGCGTAGGGTACACTCCAGAACACAGCCCAAAACGCCACAAAGCCAAAATTCTCGTTTATAGTGCCAAGAGCAACCTCTGTTCTCCCATGTCACCGTTTCCCCTAGACCGCTTTGATCTGAATGCTCAAGATATTCAAGATTGGTATGTCGACAAAACCCTTAATGATCCCCATCGACTAGCGATTCAATCGCTGCAGTCTCAACGCATTTGCGTTATGGGAGGCTGTGGTCAGGTTGGGTCCCATCTAGTGACCAAGCTCTATGAATTTGGCTATCCCTTGGATCACCTGACCATCAACGATAATTTACGCTTGGGTAAGCGGGAAAATTTACCCGCTCTTCTTAGGGACCAAGTGGATACCCGCTGCCACAAAGACTATGCCCTGAATCCCACCACTCAGCCAGATATCGTCATCTTTGTGGGGGGACGATCTAGTGTGCCCCACTTTCATACCCTAGAAGAAGTCTTAGATGAGGTCGATAGCTGGAAAACGGTTCTGGAATGGTGTGTTGCAGAAAATATCCGCTTGATTTTTGCCTCCACTAGCAGTCTGTGCAAAAAACGCCCGTCCCTTGAGGATCAGCGCGTGTGGCCTGCCTCCCTCTATGAAGCAGCCAAGCTGATGATGGAAGATATGGCCATCCAGCAGGCTCTATGCAACGACTTAGCAGTGCAAATCTGCCGATTTTTCTCTATCTATGGCGTAACAGAGCAGCATAAGGGCAAGTTTGGCAATCTATATACGCAGATTTTGTGGCATAGCTTAGAGCAGACCCCCTTTGAACTCTGGGGACGTCAAGGTCAGTTTTCCCCCGGAGAACAGACCCGCGATACGATTTTTGCTGCGGAAGTGTCCCGCGCCTTACTGTATTTATTGACATTGCCTAAGCCTCGCCCTCAGATTAACAACATCTCAGACTTGGTCTACAACATTGGCCAAGGGCAACCCACTGCCATTCGCACCATGATTGGTCAAATCGAGGCATTGTTGCCCTCGGACTGTCAGCCGATCATCGTTGAATCTGAAGTGCCGGAAGAGATTCAAAACTATGTCGTCCATACCTGGGGCAACCCCCATAAACTCTTAGGAACCGATTTTAGTCCTCAATTTACCGAACATCCCGATAACCTCAAATTCATTACCTATGCGCTGTTGAGTAACATGGATTGGTATTGGTCCATTGTTGAGGAGTTACGGGAGCAGTCCTTAGTAAGCATGGTTTAGCCCTGTTGCTGCAGGACGAAAGACATCAAAAGGGAATGCTGAAAGGAGCTGACCACCGCTGAGAAAATATGACACACTCAGAACAGTGGACTCAAGCCAGATGTTACTGAGGCTTTGACGATGAACGTGTTTGATGATGTAAGCCGCTTTCTCGAAAAACAGCTCGAAGAATTTCTCCGAGCCCATCCACACCTAGAGTTACAGGTTCTTGCTGATAATATCCGCGAACAAGAAGTCAAAACGATGAAGTTACTGACTGACCTACAAGCGGAAGAAAAACGCCAACAAGACGCTATTTTAGCCACTGCCAATGAAATTCAGCGCTGGCATGAGCGTGTGAAGAAAGCGGAGCGAGCCGGACGACAGGACTTAGCCACTGCCGCCAAAGAACGAGAAGCCTCATTGCTCAGCCAAGGAAACCAGCAGTGGGGGCAAATGGAAGTGACCAAAACGCGTCTCCAGCAAACTCAAGCGCTGCTAGAAAAAATTCAAATTCGTCAAAAAGAGGTGAAGGAAAAAATTAAGCAAACCCCTCGGAAGCCTCAGCCCAATCCCTCATCAAAACAACCTCCCGATCCCTCAAAAGGCTGGTACAAGCGGGTTTCCCTGAGTGATCCGGATCCATTGGAAGAACAATTTAAGAACTGGGAACGGGATGCCGAATTTGAAGAATTAAAGCGAAATATGGGACGCTAACAAGAGTAAGAGCAGCTAGTTATAGACTGCTTGAAAAAGAAAGCTGTTTTGAGGAAGGGATATGTTGTCGAGACTGTTATTGCTGATGGGCTGTACCTGCTGTTTATCGTTGGGAGCGGTTCCTCATCTAGCTATGGCAGAATCTGACTCTGAGCATTCGGCTGAAATGGCGAACGAGCAAGGGTTAATTCATGTGGAAAGCCAGTATTCGGTGCCCGTCACTGCAGATCGGCTGGTTACGTTGTTAAAGAGCAAAGGTATGACGGTCTTTACCCGGATTGATCATGCAGCGGGGGCTCAGTCTGTCGGCAAATCTCTGCCACCCACGGAAGTGGTGGTGTTTGGTAATCCTAAGGTGGGCACACCGCTGATGCAATGCAGTCCCACCGCAGCTATTGATTTACCCCAAAAAGCGCTGATTCGGGAAGATAAAACGGGCAAAGTTTGGCTGTCTTATAACAACCCTCAATATTTGGCACAACGTCACCAGGTAGAGGGCTGTGACGCAGTGTTGATCAAAATTGAGCAAGCGCTCGCTAAGTTTGCTCAGGCGGCAACTCAGTAGTGAGGGTTGCTCAACACACTGCCCGCAGCAGTAAAATCAGCGCTACGGGCAATGGATGTTTAGAGGTAAAAGCGTTGGCTTTAACCGAACAGGTTCTCGATCAAGAACTGTTCTGTTTCCTCTTCTGGGGAGGGAGACCCGGCAATTAGGTCGTGAATCTCTTGACTCAACTCTCGGGCCTTCTCGTACTGGGTCAAGTCCCCTTGATCAAAATAGAACTTAGCCGCGGTGCGCAAATCATCGACAGCATGCTGTTTATGACCAAATTCAGATTTCAGTAACCCACGCTCATAGTAGGCATGGGCGAAGGTGGGCTCTAAGCGGATAGCCTGGGAGAAATCTTCCATGGCTACACGCTGATCCTCAAGTCGCTGCAGGCGCTTACGGGTCATCCCTCGATCAAAGAAATGCTTGGCCACGTTAGGATGGGCTGAAATGGTTTGGGTGAGGGCATCAATCTCTCGCAGGATATCAACCAGTTCTTCAACCCCTTCGGTCTGAGCCGCGAGATATTGGGCACTACTCTTTTGATCTTCCACCTGACTTCCTAGGTCTGTAGCCGAAGATTGCAGTTCCGCGATCGCAGCCTGCATGGTTTGCACCTGAGTCGCCAACTCCTCCATCTGGGCTTGAGTGGCTTGGCTTTGCTCACCCAAGGAGATGACCGTTGATTCCCCTTGCTTGTGATTGTTTTGCAAGGATGCAATCGTCGATTCTAGTTTTTCAGTCTGAGTGTTGAGGGTGGCAATCGTCTGTACGGTTTGAGTATCCTGCTTGGTGAGATGCTCAATCTGAGACTGTACTCCTTCACTGGCTTGCTTAATGGGGTCTAGCTGAGCTTGAAAATCCGCTTGGTTTTGTTGGAGCAAATGGGCCATTTCCATCCGTTGTTGATCTTGGAATGCGCCAATTTGACGTCGACGATTGGCCAGTCCTAGGGTGGCGGATAGGGCCAAAGGGATCGAAGCAACAGCGATTTGTTCTACGACGATGGCGGCTACCGAGCCACTGATGGCGGCAATAACCGCCAATGATTCAGCAAGATCAAGCCAATGGGAGCCACTGTTACTCCCGGATGTATTTTGTGAGGCTGACATAATTTCTAGAAACCCTAAAAACGCTCAATAATGGTTCAGTAATGATTAATTTAATAAGGCCTGATTGAGGCGGAGCGCAGGCATCATTAACGCTGCTTCCTCATCAGATAGATGGTCTTTCAATACCCCCGGCATCTCTTGCCAAGTCAGGGCAGAGGCCTGCTCATCCTTGACGGCATGGACAATGGTTCTTTGCCAGAGTAGGAGGCCATCTCGCAGGCGGTCTAAATCGTTAAATAGCATGGCTGCGGCGGCATGACGCAATGTGTTTCTGCGATCGCGGCGACAGGTATCGGAATAATCCTGAGACCCTTTGTGGAAAACCTTGGGATCTGCAGCCATTAAAACCTCGTCGGCTTGATCCGTAATGGCGTCTTCAGCATCTCTAATCTTTTCATAGGCGCTAATACG
This sequence comes from Acaryochloris sp. CCMEE 5410, assembly GCF_000238775.2. Classification (NCBI taxonomy): domain Bacteria; kingdom Bacillati; phylum Cyanobacteriota; class Cyanophyceae; order Acaryochloridales; family Acaryochloridaceae; genus Acaryochloris; species Acaryochloris sp. CCMEE 5410. The sequence goes on from NZ_AFEJ02000001.1 coordinate 2,016,885, forward strand.
GTCGCGCACGGATTGAAAGTAGGACTTCAAAAAGGCTAGATCCGCCTCGGTGGCATAGCGACCATCTGTTTCAATATTCAGTCGCTTCAATTGTGACAGCATATTATTTCCCCCAGATAAAATCTGTTGTTATACAAGTTGTGAATTAGCTAAGTGAGTTGACACATCACTGCGAGTTTCTTCCAGTTGACTGATCATGGACCGGGTAATCAGCTTTCCAGCTTCAACTAAGACCCGACCATCCAGAGGATGAAGGATATTTTCTTCCGCTCGACGTCCGATTAAGCTCTCGATGTCGCTGACATCACTGAGATACATACCCGCCGGGAGTTCAACAACGACGCCTTCTCCCATAACCTTGCATTGACATGCGAGACGAGAATTGAGTTTGCAAGTTGTGATCACGCCCAATGTTCGCCGTTCTCGGCGACTCATCGGGGATAGATGTTCCATGCCATCCTTAATGAAAATATGGCAGGTTGCACACATCCCGCGTCCTCCACACTCATGAAGAACTTTCAACTCATTTTTAAGCAATGCTGACAACAAGTTATCGTTAGTCGGCACACTTGTTTCTTGACCAATCGGATCTAACCTAACTAGTTTGGGCATTGCTTACTTCTCCAAAGTGGAATACTCATCAACTGCATCAACATTGGTTTACCCTGCAGCTTGGCTATCACATAACCGAGCAAGGATAGTGTCATGGTCCTGGGCTTCTTTGACCCAAGCTTCAGCCGCTTTCATGCGCTCAGGTAGCCCTAGAATAAAGCGATTGCAATCGGCTTTCATCGACTCACAGGATGTTTGCACACCGTCTAGCTCTCGGCCAGTCAGTTGGCTAAAAAAGGTACTCAAGAGCCCCCTTTCGACGAAGCAAGAGGGCTTATCTCCGGTTTCCCGGCCTTGGGCGAACGCCGAATTCTGGGTCGTGATCACCAAAAATCCTTGGTTATGGCGACTAAAATCAAAATCGATCAGGCCCCAGCCATAGGTTTTCCAACATTCCTTAAAGGACTGTAAGAATTCCACCATTTCCATCTCTGCCAGAGGCTTTCCATAATAGTCACTGACTTCTGATGCAAATCGGCGGTAAAAATTCTTGCCCCACCAACGACCACATTGCAGTAGAACTAAATCGGCAGCTGGACCGACCTCATGTTCTAAGCTACTGTATAAAGATTTGAGTAGGGTGTCCGGGAGGGCAATGAGGCGAGATCCTTCCCGATTCTCGATTAGCCCTAGTTCGGTATCTCCTTGCACATAGACTTCGGGGGCAAAGAAATTACCTGGGATGTGGTTTTGACCAATTAATTCTTCAACAGCAATCATATTTTTTCCTCTGGTCTCTAACTCAACATTGCTAATTCAGGGCTGCTTTGGCCGACCAAAGCGCGATTGGCCTCTGTTAAAAACGGCTCAAGCAACGCAAGTTGGCTCTCCGATAAGACAGAACTCAAACTCGCGTGCAGCAGCTCACTGATCTTCTGGTGGAGGGCAGTAAATTCACTGTCACCAACCACATCCTTCAGCCAGCTCAGTTGGATAGTGAGGGTTTGAGGTTGATCCGTGAGCATGGCCATGGCGCTATAGCGCAACACCGACATCCAGTGGGTAAAAACCTTCTCCTGATCAGATTGGGAATTAGAGAAGGTCTCCTTGTTTAACTGATCGGCAATGGCCTGAAAAAGAATCAGTTCTTGATCTCGTAAGGTTTCATAAAGGGCTAATCGATCTTGCAAAGCATCGACCTGCTGTTTGAAACCGTTCATTTCTGGGGTCTGTAAGTAGTGATCTTCTGCGGCCCGCAGATAATCTTCAAAGTTCGATTGCATGGTAATCCTCAAAACATATCGGAGAAGTCATTTAGATTCAGATCATCCTCAAGGGTGATTGGGGATGATGAGGGAATGCTGGGCATCGCTGCAATATTAGGTTGCCCCTCCCAGATAAAATGCTGAAAAAATGCCTGCACATTTAAACGTGTAGAGAAGGATGGAGCGGTAGCCGCCATCGTTGGTTTCTCTATCAGGCGTCCTGTCCAATTGAATTGACTGAAAAATGTCTGGACCGTCTGACGTTGCCACGCAATAGACTCACTTGCCTCAGGGATAGGGTCAGCTTGGAGAATGGATTCTCCTGACCAGTTATATCCTTCTAAGAACTCACGAACTGTTAGATATTTCCAACTATTCACGATAGATATTCTCCACCCTGCAGCTTAGTTTCAATATCTCGGGCTGTAGCTCCTTCGTTTTGCCAAAAGGTGGCGGCATCAATGCGATCTTGTTTACCCAGCAAAAACTTACAGTAGGTTTCTCCCATGGCATAGCATTGGGTTTCGATACAGCTCAGTTCTTTATTAACAAGGTGGGAGAAGAAACCGGCGAATAAGCCTGCATAGATATGGCAGACGGGCTTGCCGACATCTCCAAGGGTGCGAGCAACCGCAGAATCGAAAATGTTGATAAACATAAAACCGTTTTGTTGATTATCCAAATCAACTTCCCAGTTTCCCCAGCCTTGGCTAGTAAAGGGCCACCACCAGGCTTCTAAAGCAAGAGAGGGACGGCATTTGCGTAGAGATTGCTGGAATTGGGCTTCAAACCAATTTTGGAAAAAGACCGCATCTTGCTTGCCCCACTCTTGGCCGATGTTGTACATCACGACCGTTGAAGCACTACCGACTTCCTGTTCTAAACCTTCGATCAGGGCCACAATAAAATCTTCACTCGCCAGAATATTGCGAGATTCATGCCAATCATCGATAGTGCCTTTTGAATGATTGAAGGTAAAGAAATCCTCAAAGCGGTAGTGATTTAGCTTGTGAGGGTACGATTGCTTGAATGAACGACCAGTATTACCTACAGGCACACTGGTAGCGGTTTCAGCTGGTGTAAAAACCATTGAGACTAACCCTTTTTTATGTAATTTCAATGACGAATGGGCATTCGTTACTTAGCAAAGGCTCAAATGGACCTAAGACTGATAAGCCAACAAGTGTCCTCTGGAATCGCGAACCGTGCAGAGAACTTTGTCTATCTAAAGAATGCCCCTTTTTAAAGTTCGATTCTACTCAGCAGGCAGATTTAATGATGCAGATTTTGTCTGTAGAAAACACACATTTAGCAGAATACTCATAAGTCGTGTATGCAAAGCATCACTCACTAGATTTGAATATTCACTTTTGAGCCGTATTTTAAAGTCTAAGAAGCCTGGTTATGCAAATAATGAAACAATATTTTTTTGTAAATAATATTCACTAGGATTACATATTCATCGATGCGGCTAAATCGGTGAAATTACGGATTTGCAGTCTTTTTATTCTATTGCCGTATAAAATAGAACGTCTTCGTTCAGCACAATAATTCTGTTTTCTCGAGTTTTGACCTTCAGGCACTTTTTTCTTTCACTAGCGGTTGTTTTAGTGTCTGATCAATCTGACAAAATGTGTAACCTAAATAAAGGAGCTTCACCTTAGAATCTACTTCTTTGACCTTATTTGCGCAGTAAAGGTTCGATTGTGCCCACCAAGATTTCACCCATGACCAATTACTATATACGGAAGCTGTATCGGCAGAAAGATCCGTATTTATCGCAAGTAGAGGATATGGGCGATGACTTTTCCACTTTTATGGATCTGGAGCAGGTTTTGAAGAGCCTGTATAGTGGCGGTGAAATTGATCTGATGGTCCGGCAGTTAGAGACCCTCGTTCAGTATCATCAAGGGTTAACTGCACAATCGTTTACCCCTCAGCCTCAATTAAAAGAGGTTGAACAGCGGATTTTTTCAATTTTGGGGGAATCTCCAACCTCAGAGCAAGGTGCCAATGTACCGCCGTCTGCTCCAACTGCGAGTCCGCCTAAACCTACGGTTACAGTGGATGCGTTACTTAAAATTTTGAATCAGCTTCAAGAGAGTAGCACTACTTTTTTAGGTGCAGCGATTACCACTAATTATTTACAGGCTGCCCGCCCTCAAAGTGACTGGTTTGAACAGTTTCAAATTCAGCGATCGCAACCCGTTACCTACGCAGCCGATCCGGCCCAAGCCCTAGATGAACAGCAAAAAGAGCTGGCTCAAAAGTGGATCAAAGGGTTTGTCCAATCCTGCTCTCAAGTGATCACCAAGTTTCCTGAGATTGTTGATTTGCCCCAGTTGTTAGGACAGCTCTAACCGATTCTTTTGATCTCCCCGACCATCAGACTCGTATTTCGGTTGTAAGAAAGCGTACAGTAGAGTTAATCTTTCGCTTTTTGATCGGCAGCTCTGTGAGTCACCCAGATTATCTTGAACGCATCCTGACAGCGCGGGTCTATGATGTGGCACAGGAAAGTCCACTGGAATTGGCCCCCCGTCTATCCGACCGCTTACACAATCGTATTCTCCTCAAACGAGAAGATATGCAGTCCGTGTTTTCCTTTAAATTGCGGGGTGCTTATAACAAGATGGCTCAGCTGCCCCCGGATCAACTGCACCAAGGGGTGATTGCGGCTTCTGCGGGCAACCATGCCCAGGGCGTCGCTTTAGGAGCTCGGCAATTGGGAACAACGGCGTTGATTGTGATGCCCGTGACCACACCCAAAGTCAAAGTTGACGCCGTTAAAGCTCGGGGAGGCCAGGTGGTCCTTTTCGGAGATACCTATGATGATGCTTATGCCCATGCCCGGCAGCTCTCAACAGAAAAAGGGCTGACGTTTATCCATCCCTTTGATGACCCGGATGTGATTGCGGGCCAAGGCACCATCGGCATGGAGATTTTGCGCCAATATCAAAAGCCGATTCATGCCATTTTTATTGCCATTGGCGGGGGTGGCTTAATTTCAGGTATTGGGGCCTATATCAAGCGATTGCGCCCCGAAATTCGGATTATTGGGGTTGAGCCCGTGGATGCGGCGGCTATGCATCAGTCCTTGCAAGTGGGCAAGCGGGTGCGGCTCTCCCATGTTGGGTTATTTGCCGATGGGGTGGCGGTCCGCGAAGTGGGCGAAGAGACCTTTCGCCTCTGCCAAGAATATGTCGATGAAATCGTCCTCGTGAATACGGATGATACCTGCGCGGCCATTAAAGATGTCTTTGAAGATACCCGTTCTATTCTGGAGCCAGCGGGGGCTCTGGCAGTGGCGGGGGCCAAAGCCTATATTGAGCGGGAGCAACTCCAGGACCAAACCCTAGTTGCCTTAGCCTGCGGTGCCAATATGAATTTTGATCGGCTGCGCTTTGTCGCTGAACGGGCTGAGTTAGGAGAACGGCGAGAAGCAATCTTTGCCGTTACCATCCCTGAGGAGCGTGGGAGTTTTCGCAAGTTTTGCGCCTGTCTTGGCAGCCATAATTTGACGGAGTTTAATTACCGGATTGCCGATCGCCAGGAAGCCCATATTTTTGTCGGTGTACAAATTCAAAACCGAGCCGATGCGGCCCACATTGCCCAAGCCTTGGAAGAACAAGGGTTTAAAACCTTGGACCTCACGGATGACGAATTAGCGAAGCTGCACCTGCGGCATATGGTGGGGGGCCGATCGCCCATGGCTGGCAATGAATTACTTTACCGATTTGAGTTTCCGGAACGGCCAGGTGCCCTAACGAAGTTTTTAGGCTGTATGAGTCCCGATTGGAATATCAGCTTATTTCACTACCGAAATAATGGCGCGGATTATGGACGTATCGTCGTCGGAACCCAGGTCCCTCCTAACGAAATGAATGAATGGCAATCCTTCTTGGATACCCTGGGCTATCCCTATTCCGACGAAAGTCAAAACCCTGCCTACCAGCTTTTTCTGGGATAAATTATGATTACGGGTTTTCTGGTGCTGCTTCTCTATGAGCTATTAGGAGAAGTGTTGGTGCTGCTGCTGAATTTACCGACGCCGGGACCGGTTATCGGCATGTTCTTGCTGTTGCTAACGCTGATGATGCTGGGCAAAATTCCGGAAGATGTGGAGAACGCAGCCACGACGTTATTGAGCCATTTATCATTGCTGTTTGTGCCCGCCGGGGTGGGGGTAATGGTTCACTTTCAGCGAATTCGCAGTGAAGGCTGGGCTATTCTGGTGGCCTTATTGGTGAGTACAGTGGTGACGTTAATGGTCTCGGCCTGGACCATGCAGGTGGCAAGCAAGGTGTTAACCCTGAGGAGACGCTCCGATGCCTAAGTCAAACTTGACGGAAATCTGGGTGTACTTAGCTGCTTCACCTTTGTTGGGCTTGAGCATTACCCTAGCGGCCTATCAAATGGCCTATAGAATCTATCGATGGGGGAAAGGGCATCCGCTGTTGAACCCGGTGGCGATTGCGGTGGCGTTGCTCATTGGGGTGTTATCCCTCACTCAGACGTCATACTTCACCTATTTTGAGGGGGCACAATTTGTGCACTTTTTGCTGGGACCAGCGACGGTCTCCCTGGCCATTCCTCTCTATAAGCAATTGGCCAAATTACGACGACTATGGCTACCGGTTACCTTGGCCTTAATTATAGGCATCAGTGCCGCAGCGCTGAGTGCGATCGCAACCGCAGCACTCCTAGGGGCAACGCCCCAAACCCTCCTATCTCTAGCGCCCAAATCCGTTACGGCCCCCGTAGCCATGGGGATTACCGAAAAGATCGGTGGCCTGCCCTCCTTAACGGCGGTCTTAGTAGTGATGACGGGCATTATCGGCGCTACCTTGGGGACCCCTATCTTCCGTTGGTTAGGCATCCGAGACGATAGCGTCCGAGGCATTGCTATGGGGATTACATCCCATGGCATCGGCACGGCTCGGGCTTTTCAGGTGAGTGGGGAAATGGGAGCCTTTGCGGGGCTAGGGATGGCGTTATCAGCCTTTGTCTCTGCGGCTCTGTTACCCTGGCTGTTACGAATGTTAAATCTGGGCGCTTAAACAGGTGTCGGGGGAGTTTACCTTTGATCATCCCCTAGATTTGACGCTACCTTCACCTTGAAGCGATTGTTTTCGGCAATTATCAATATTACTCATAAACAAAATTTATGAGGTATCATCCTCAGAACGTAAAGGTTTATGTATCAACTTTTGTGTTTGTTGTTACATTACGATAGAAAATGTGAGGAATGTTACATTTGCCTGCTGCACAACTGGGAACGCGCAGTTTGGCTTCCTCGAAATGAGATACAACGTGACTGATTCTGTTGAAGCTAGCGATTTGCTAGCTTTTTTTATGGTTATTTCAACTTTTTCGCTAGAACCTTGAGTCCCCGAGCATATTGAGGATCGGATTCCAGCGGTAAAACCTGCCCAGGTTGGGGCTTAAAAGGTTTACCCTCCTGGCTTTTGACAAAAATATTAGGCTTGATGCCAATCTGGTTAATATTCTTACCCTTGGGCGTGTAGTACTTCGCGACGGTGACCACCAATCCTGAGCCATCTTCTAGACTTTTTAGAACTTGAACCACCCCTTTACCAAAGGTCGGGGTGCCAACGAGTTGAGCCCGGTTGTGATCTTGGAGTGCAGCAGCTAACACTTCACTGGCGCTGGCTGATTTTTCATCGATCAAAATTACCAGGGGCTTGTTGGTCAAGACGGGTCCATAGGCAAAAAAGTCTTGTTTTTTACCTTTTTCATCCACACTAGAAATTAAGCGATCTTTTCCCATCCACATGCGGGCAATGTCAATACTGGCATCAAAAACGCCGCCAGGGTTTTGGCGCAGATCGAGGACATACCCTTTGACCTGTTGCTTCTCTAAATCCGTCAGGGCTGTTTTCATCGCTTTTGCCGATTTGGTGGTAAAAACCGGCATCCGAATATAGCCGACTTTCCCTTTCGACGTTTCCTGCACTTCATAGACCAAGGGATTGACATCAATCTTCTCCCGCACCAGCTTATAGCGGGCAAATTCCTTGCCTCGGCGAATCTGGACAGTGACCTTACTCCCCACAGCACCAATGATAAATTCGCTAGCCTGACGGGGGTTAATCTCTGAGGTCGGGGTGCCGTTGATGCTGACGACAATATCTTGAGGTTGAATGCCAGCCGCATCAGCAGGAGAGTCCGCTACCGTTTCGATCACCTGCCACTCTCGGGTTAAGGGATCAAGGGAGACGGTGACACCCACACCAATAAATCCACCTGACACATTATCGACGAGATCCTTGATGCCATCGGGGGTGAGAAAGCGGGTGTAAGGATCTTGCAGCTTCCTGACCATTTTGCTGACAGCGACGTAGGCGTCCTGCTTGGAGGTATAGGAACGACTTAAATAGTCTTGGCGGACTTCTTGCCAATCTTGCTGATTGAAGGTGCGGTCGACATATTCTTCCTGCACGATTTGCCAGGCTTGATCAACCAGCGCTTTATGACTGTTTTCTAGCTTGGCTTCGGCGGTGGATAAGGCCAGGATTGGAGTTGCGATCGCAACTCCCACCATTCGCAACACTTGCACATGAACCTTAGACATGGGGGACCTTTCACTGGGGGAATCAATAGCACCTTTGTACATGGGACCATGCACCAAGATCCAGTTGACGATCATTAGGGGGCTAAAGGTCCCTTACGCCAGCGGGTCTTCTCATACCAAGCAGCCACCTCTGGCATCCACTGCTGAAACTGAGTAAACATCAGCTCCGTCATCACCCGCGTTTCCATCTGGACATCGTACTTACCGCGAATATCCAATAAATGCATCAGGGATCGAGCATTCGCGCTCATCACCCAATGCTGGCGGACATCAAAGGGAATGAGTCCCCGAGCATGCTCTTCTGCCAATCCTTGATCAATTCTTTCGGCATAGCGTTGGCAGGCATGACGGCACCAGTCTAAATCTTGCTGGCGTTGCTCCAGGCTATAGTCATACTTTTTTCCCTGGCGATTGGTGTAGGTGCCCACAGGACGCAAGTAGAAAACATCTTCTAGTTCTTGGGTGCCAGCTACTACATCTAAAATTCGTTGCCCAGTGTATCGGAAGGACTGCACATCGAAAGATACATTTCGATGGGTCCGCATTTGTTGCATAGTGCTGTGGGGGAAATAGCCAAAGTTGAGCACGATTTGAGGATGCTCCAGGGGGCCATAATGTCCACGATTACCTTGGAGCAGATTCTTAATCACCAACTCTCCGCATTTCGCTTCTTCTGGCCATTGATCTCGATCGGTCCAGACCAGTTGCTCGGCATAGTCCTGATGCATGGCAGCATAGGTAATCTGCTGGGGATTGGGGGTTTGGGAAATGATCTCGACGGTAAATCGTTCATCCATAATGTTGATGCTACTTCCAGTAAACTCACCCAAAGTGAATCGCTAAATCCCCTTGGTTAGAGGTTGGTGCAGTGTCATCTTAAGTCCAGAAAATTGAGACATTTCCTTGATCAGTTTTTCTTAAGAAAAGCGTCATCATTGAAGTTCTTGGAGACCTTGAGTATGATTTCTCTAAGGTAAGTGGGCAAAAACGATGCGCTTTAACAATAATCCAACGGTAGTTTTGGGTGGAATGCTGACAGCAAGCGTAGTTTGTCTACAAACGCAGGTTGCTTTGAGTTTGCCATCTAGCCAAATTGGCAAAAGTGCTAAAAATTTTACTGTTTTGATTGCTAGCGATTATCCAGGGTCTGGGGTAATCATCAACAAGAAAGATAAAACCTATACGGTGCTAACGGCAGAACATGTCGTTAGACATTCAGATTTTGAATATCATGTTGTCACCCAAGACGGGAAAAAACATCCGGTGAAATATCAAACGGTGAAGAAATTCCCCGGTGTTGATTTAGCAGTGGTGACCTTTACTAGCGATAAAAACTACATGAGTGCCAAGCTAGCGAAGTCCGAAGAAGCAGGAATTGGTTCAGTGGTCTATACCGCTGGCTATCCCGATCCAGGCCAAGCGATTGAAAATCGGATTTTCCAATTTACCGATGGGAAAGTATCAGGGGTTAATCCCAAAGCGAAAGACGGATATTCCCTGATTTATACCAACATTACCCGTAAAGGCATGAGTGGAGGTCCTGTCCTCAATACCAACGGCGAATTAGTGGGTATCCATGGTCGAGCAGAAACGGATGTCCAGGGTGATGTGCAAGTGAAAGCAGGTTTGAACCTAGGAATTCCCATCAAAACATTCTTATCTATTGCCCCAAAAGTGGGGATAAAACTAGATTTTAAGGCCCAGCCCACGGCTAAGCCGCCAACTCCAAAGCCGACGCCTACCGCTCAACAGCAAACTCCTGCGGTCCAACCTCCTGGCTTCCAGCCCACATCCACGACGCCGACAGGAACACCACGGCTCCCCTCGCGCCCCAAACCGATTCGTCCGAAAGGAACTGGCCAGTCTCCCGTCTGTGCAGGCAGTCGATGCTAGGTCTATCGTTTTCAATAGATTTCGTTTTCAATAGATTTTTAAAACTCTCTACCTCGCTTAATTGATCAAAATGACTTTAAAAAAATCAGCTCTTGTAGGTTTTACCGCCGTTAGCTTGACTGTTGCTGGCTCAATGACTGCAGATGTCGCTCTAGCGGGAAAAGATGATGCCATTTATGAAGACAATTTGACCACGACTCAAGGATTGCAGTGGGGAGGCAAAAAACTCCCCTTTAAGAAAACCGTCGATATCCGAGAGAGTTTAGTTGATACACCCTTAGGCAAAGTAACCGCCGATCGGCATCTTGTTGGCAATGACTTAGACGGGTCTATTTTCGGCCGTTCCCGTAAGCCAGCTCCAGGACGCAGCGCATTTATCTCCCTATGGGGCAGTAAAATCGAAGGCTGTTTTGTAGAAATGATTATTCAACATGCCCCGGCTCAAGGGCGTGTGGATCCCACGGCAATCATACCCACTTTACTAGAACTTGGAATTGGCGGTCAGCTGGTTGAACTGCCGCCTCAGTCGGCATCTCAGCCAAAAGTTTTTTCCCAAGACTATACAAATACCAGTTTCTTTGGGAATAAAACAACCAGCGGTACTTGGTATATGACGCGCAATATCTTTGTGGTTGATTCGGGTATCGCCAGTCTTCTGTCTCAGGCCCCCCTCAAAGAGACTCGGGCTCGACTCACCCTCTCCAACGGCAATAAAATCTTGATTCCCATTGATAAGAAGACAGTCAGCAATTGGAAAACAGCCTATAGCTATAATCCAGCCTGTAAGAATCCTAATGCGGCTGAGCCACCTGCAGCTACAAAATAGCGTGTATTTTGATTGCAGCAACCCCTTGAGAAAAGATGGGGTTGCTGCAGGCAATGGCAATTTATTGTAAGGGGAGATCGATTATATCTAGCCCCTGAGAGATCGCCTTCTGGATCGAGGGGGTTTGCTCTTGCTCTTGCAGCAACTGTAAATACTCTCGTATTTCTTGGGTTTGAATATCATCGAAGGGAGATGATTCAAGATAGCGACAAATTCTCCGAACAGCAATCAGTCGTTTGAGTGGATCGAGGGCAGTCAAATGATTGATCCAACCATCAAGTTGACTGGTGGGGAGATGTCCCTGTTCTTGCTTGAGGAGTTGCCAGCCAAAGAGACCAAGAACCACTAACAACCCTAGTCCCTGCAACAGAATGGCGAATGCGAGTCCAAAGCTATTCGTGTCTTGCCAGATTTGCAAGGTTAAATAACTAGCGGCTAAGGACAATAGACCACCGCCAATAGCTATAACAGTGGTGGAGTGAGAGCTAGATAACCATTTGACAACTGCAGACCATGAGAAGAGTGGGGTTGCCAGCTGTTGTTGGATAAGCAGTGATGTCCCGATGCCTATGGATAGGGCAATCAGTAACATCCCGTTCCAGACCATCAGGCAGAATGCACTGGTGAGGGCCACGACCCAAATCCCTAGTCCCTGCCGACTAATCCCTTGAGAACAGCGATGAACGAACTGTTTCAGTTGAGCCAACATGCTAGCCGTCACGTCTGACAAGAGTGTGTGTCTCACAGGTGAAATCACATGGTCGGCAAACCAATGCCATATATTTTGAGGGAGAGATGAAACTTTGGTCATGGATTTGACCTAATGCAGTCGTTACGAAATGGGAATGGAACGCTGAGGGACTTAAAGTGCTCAGTCTCTACACGAGTTTAACCTACCATTTTCCATAGCTCCGACGCAGTTCTTGATTATCAAAACTGTATCGACCGGGTCCGTGTTGAGCGAGGAGCAGAAGCCCACCGATTAAACTCACGTTTTTGAAGAACTGAATTTGTTCCATTTGCTCAGCCAGGTTGAGATGGAACATCAACGTCGCAGGCACTAAAAAAACGATCAATGCGATCGCACCCCAACGCGCCTTCAAACCGAGTAAGACGGAAAGCCCTCCACCCAGCAACAAGAGGATCGATCCAATGGCCATGACGAGGGCCAACCCAGCAGGAAGACCCTTGCTAGTAATCGCCTGTTGAGTTCCTGCAAAATTGAAGCAGTGAGCAACGCCGGAACGGATAAAAACTGCCGATAGAAAACCTCTAGCAAATAGAGGTAATAGCCGATCAATCATGGCTGATTTCTCACTACTGGGTAACTCACTTTAACCTTATGCAAATTTGGATATTCGTCAACTACGGAATTAACCGGAGCGTTCCCCTTCACAAAACTATAATGGGGATTGAATTAATCGCTTGAGCTTGCCTGTGACTCCTTCTGACCTAGAAACAGCACCCTCCAAGGCCCCAACGGATGCCACCATCCAGCCAGATGACGAGCTTAATGATGTGGAAATGTCATTGTTCGAGCATTTAGAGGAACTGCGTTTTCGAATTTTTTATGCGCTGATCGCGGTTGCGATCGCAATCGTCGGTTGCTTCTTTAAGGTCAACGTCATCGTCAAAGTTTTAGAGCGCCCAGCTCAAGGGGTTAAATTTCTACAGCTAGCACCTGGAGAATACTTCTTTGTCTCCCTCAAGGTCGCTGCCTATAGTGGCATTCTGGTAGCCAGCCCGTTTATCCTGTACCAAATTATTCAATTTGTGTTACCAGGATTAACCCGTTCGGAGCGGCGGCTGTTAGGTCCGATTGTCCTCGGTTCCTCAGTGCTCTTTTTTGTAGGCATTTTATTTGCCTATGTGGCCCTGATTCCAGCAGCCCTCAATTTCTTCATCCAATATGGTGGAGATGTGGTTGAGCAGCTCTGGTCGATTGATCGCTACTTTGAATTCGTATTGCTGCTGTTGTTCAGTACAGGGATTGCCTTCCAGATTCCCGTAATTCAGCTTTTATTAGGCTTAACAGGCATTGTCTCCAGTCGCCAAATGTTGTCTGGGTGGCGATACGTAATTCTTGGCGCTGCCATCCTGGGTGCGGTACTGACCCCCTCAACGGATCCCCTGACCCAAAGCTTGCTGGGGGGTGCTGTAGTGGGCCTCTATTTTGGAGGCATTGGTTTAGTCATACTGACGGGCCACTAGTCGGACCTAGAACTGCTCCAGCAGCCATTCAGAAGTCCTCCCGCCCAGTTCTAAGGGGATGCTGACGGCTTTCCCCAACCGGGGCCGTTGTTTCGTGGCTTGAATATATTCTTCGACTTGCTGGACCGCATCCCACCCCCGTATATAGGTTGCGATCGCACCTAAATGCTCAAAATATTCGGGTTCCGACATGGGAAATGAAGCTTGTTCTAGATATCGCCACATGACTTGAACAAAGATTTTGCCTTGGGTGCGGCGCAGCTGAATATCGTAAGACCGCCCCCATTTATTGATCAGGAGTTGATGCAGTTCTTCGCCGGTCATCCGCCTTCATCCCATGTCAGTGAAGTCTCTATTCTGTCGTGTCCTGGAAGGGAGAAGCAACCTCACAGATAAGGTAGATCCTGGGATTGGCCGCAATGAATTTACATTTCGTATGAAATACGGGCTCATCAAGTGTGATAATAATGTCAAGAAATGTTATGACACCTGATGGTGATTTGCAACATGTCTTTAACTCAGGCATCGATCACAGATCAACCCTGAGTTAGGAATACACTATTCCGAGCATGAGCAATTCCATAGGGTCAGGCTCTAATGCTGTCCATTACATCAGTAACATCACCGTAAATCATGGCTCAAGTCTCTGGATCTTCTGACGTCCCCGATATGGGGCGGCGTCAATTTATGAATTTGCTGACCTTTGGTGCAATTACCGGCACCGCGTTAGGTGGGTTATACCCTGTCGTCAGGTACTTTATTCCTCCTTCGAGTGGAGGAACTGGGGGCGGGCTAAATGCCAAAGACGCTCTCGGTAACGACGTTGTGGTTAGTGAATTCTTAGCAGAACATAGCCCGGGTGACCGCACTTTAACCCAAGGTTTCAAAGGAGATCCAACCTACGTTGTTGTCACAGATAGCAATGAGATCGCAGACTATGGTCTAAATGCGGTCTGTACTCACTTGGGTTGTGTTGTTCCCTGGAATGCAGGCCAAAACAAATATATTTGCCCTTGTCATGGGTCACAGTATGATTCAACCGGCAAGGTGGTGCGGGGGCCTGCACCATTATCTTTGGCCCTCGTGCATGCAGAAGATGTAGATGGCAAGCTGGTGTTCACAACCTGGACAGAAACTGATTTCCGTACAGATAAGGATCCCTGGTGGGTCTAAGTTTCCTTGAACGTTTAAGCTAATTTATCCCTTCTGCCCCGTCACATCTTGTCAGGTTTCAATTGATAGACTAATGAAGCAAAGCCTTTTATCCGTCTTGACGAAAAAGAGCCTTCGCCTCCTGGCTGCGCTCTTCCTTGTCGTCACTAGCGTCTTTTCCTTACCCCAAGCTGCTCAGGCTTTCCCGATCTACGCTCAACAGGCCTACGATAGCCCTAGAGAAGCCAACGGTCGTATTGTTTGTGCTAACTGCCACCTTGCAGCCAAGCCCACCCAAGTGGAAGTTCCCCAGGCCGTCTTACCCGATACAGTGTTTGAGGCCGTTGTCAAAATTCCTTATGACACGGATGCCCAGCAAGTCCTAGGGAGCGGTGACCTAGGTCCTCTAAATGTTGGTGCAGTTCTGATGCTGCCTGATGGCTTCCAAATTGCCCCCGATGATCGGATTCCTGAAAAGATGAAGGAAGAGATTAACGGTGTCTTTTACCAGAAGTACAAGCCTGATACAGATAATGTAATCGTTGTCGGTCCTCTATCGGGTGCCGACCACCAGGAAATTATCTTCCCCGTCCTTTCTCCGGACCCAGCAACAGACCCTAATATTCACTTTGGTAAATACTCTGTTCATGCAGGCGGTAACCGTGGGCGCGGTCAGATTTATCCCACAGGTGACAAGACGAACGTCAATGCTGTTACCTCTCCGGCTGCTGGTTTAGTCAGCAGCGTCAGTGAAAATTCCGTGACCATCACCACTAATGATGGTCAGACTGTCACTGAGTCGATTCCCGCTGGTTTAGAAGTTGTGGTCTCAGAAGGACAGGCTGTGGCTGATGGTGCCCCCCTCAGTTCTGACCCCAACGTGGGTGGTTTTGGTCAAAAAGATACCGAAATTGTGTTGCAGAGTGGCACTCGGATTAAGTGGTTGATGGTCTTCTTCTCAGCCATTATGATTTCTCAAACGCTTCTGGTTCTGAAGAAGAAGCAAGTCGAGAAAGTCCAAGCTGCCGAAATGAACTTCTAGCACATCCCTCGATTCATTTCTTTGAAATCAGCAGGATTTCCTTTCATAGGGAATCCTGCTTTTTTAATGCTTGACCAAGGAGACTCATCTGGCCCATAGTTCCTAGCCTTTGAGATTGGCTGCTCACTGGCGCTTTAGATACACTGGGAAGCCGCGTTCAACGTCACCAGGCCGATACAAGCCCTTCGACTTTAGTAGAATTCCTGTTACTTCCGCTTAGTGGCACGATTCTACTGAACTTGAACGGTTGCAAGTGATGAATACAAAACGCTGGTGGTGGATTTCTTCAGGAACCTCAATTTTCTTTATCGTGCTGATTGGTCTGATGTGGTTTCGGATTGATCATTCATATCAGCCCAACTTAGAGCAGCTTGCACAGGAAGGCGAGATTATTCCCCACCTAAAAAAGCGTGGGGTATCCCTAAAGGAATCCGATGCGATTCCAACAGGGGTCTTTTTACAGTCTCTCAAGTTCAACAATGCCACTGAAGTAAATATTACGGGCTATATTTGGCAGAAGTATAATAAATCAGTCTTTGCCGATATTCCTGCCGACCAGGACGTGCCGGTTGGGTTTATATTGCCAGAAGCCGTTGATTCGGGTGAGAATCTAGAACCCCAACAAGCCTATCGACGTGCCATTAATGATCAAGAAGAGGTGATTGGTTGGTATTTTGAATCAACCTTAAAGCAGCGCTTTAACTATCAAAAATACCCGCTTGACCACAAAACCGTTTGGATCCGAATTTGGGGTAAAGACTTTGGTCGAAGTAACGTCCTGGTTCCCGATCTCAAGGCTTATTCGTCCACTCAACCTGGAGATGCCTTTGGGTTTGATAAAAGTATTGTGCTGGGGGATTGGAAAGTCGAAGAGACATTTTTTGATTTCAAAACGCCCCGGTATGACATGGATTTTGGCTTGGGTAAACCCCTGCCAGAAACACCAGAACTCTATTTCAATATTGTGCTTAGACGAGAATTTTTAGGAGCCTTTATTGTCAACTTAGTTCCACTGCTGATTTCAGCCATTTTATTGTTTGCAACATTGCTGACTATCACTGCTAGGGAAGGGCAAGCAGATATTTTTGGCTTCAATACCTCTGGAGTGTTGGGGGTGTGTTCAGCATTATTCTTCGTTGTGCTGATTGCCCATATTCAGATTCGGCAAGAGTTTCCAGGATCTGGAATTATTTATATAGAGTATTTCTATCTGGCCATGTATACGGCTTTACTCGGGGTGGCAGTGGATGCCTACTTATTTACTCATGATAAGTATTCCAGCCAGTTCAAGTTCATTTCCTATGAAGACAACATCATTCCCAAACTGATTTTTTGGCCGACGTTATTAGGGGCTTCAACTTTTTATTCATTTCTGATTTTGAAGCCCTTTCATCCCTATGAAACCTATGTACCTGATTTAAAAGCAACCCATATTCTGCCACCATCAGATCAGCCTGTGGTCAACTTAGATCATTCTGATACCCAGGCTGTTGAGTTTACACCTGAGCATGCTTCAAAGGTCATGGTGACTTCTAGTAGGCAACCACAGGGACAGAGTTTTTACCAATTTTCTAGAGACTGACCCTTAATCAGTTTTCTGCTATGGTCGCTGGCTCTCTTGCCCTAGCTAGGGCAAGAGAGCCAGCGACTGGACTATACCCGTAATTCACCGGTTTCTTGCAGAGTATGGAGTCGATGATAAATACCACCCTGGTGCAGCAGTTGATCATGGTTCCCCACCTCTGCAATCCGGCCTTGATCGAGAACGACAATTTGATCTGCCTCTCGCACAGTGCTCAGACGGTGGGCGATAATGATCAGCGTTCGCGTTCCGAGCAGAGAACGCATGGCGAGTTGAATCGTGCGTTCCGACTCATAGTCAAGGCTGGAGGTTGCCTCATCAAAAACCAGAACATCTGGATTGACGATCAAGGCCCGAGCAATACCCAGGCGCTGGCGTTGCCCGCCTGATAGTCTGACCCCTCGTTCGCCCACAACGGTGGCATAGCCTTGAGGAAGCTGGTGGACAAACTCTTCCACCTTGGCAATGGCACAAGCGGATTGAACTTGCTCAAAACTGACGGTGGGATTCCCGTAGGTGAGATTTTCGAGAATGGTACCGTTAAAGATATCGACATCTTGATGAACGATGGCTAATCGGCGGCGATATCGGCTCACATCCAGGGATCGGATATCTTGACCATCCATGAGAATCTCTCCTGCATGGGGTTCGAAATAGCGAAATAGGAGTTTGACTAAGGTGGATTTCCCCGAGCCTGATCGTCCAACCAAGGCAACGGTTTGGCGCGGCTTAATGGTCAGATTGATATCTTGTAGTATGGGTTGCTGTGGATCATAGCCAAAGCTAACCTGTTGCAGTTCCAGATGGCCAGAGAACCGATAGGGATTTTGGTGGACTGGCTCTTGACTGAGACTAGATGCATCCGCACCATCGGATTGCTGCATAAATTCATGGAGTCGCAACATGGAGGCATAGCGACGGGCAAAGATTTCGGCCACCATACTTAAGGGCTCAATTTCGGCATAGGCCATGCTGGAGATAGTCAGCGTGGTGACAAAGTGCCCCAGAGAAATATCGCCCCGGACTGTTGCCATCAGGGTGAGGGTCAGGACTCCAAAGACACAAGCTTGCACGATGGTTCGTTGCCAGGTAGCAAGCTTGACATAGCCTTTGTGAATTCGAAAGAGGACCACCTGCATTTCACGATCAAGCCGCTGCTGCTGGCGTTCTAGTTCGGCAGCTTCTGTAGCAAATGCTTTGACGGTTTTGATATTGGTAATGATTTCTGAGGTGCGACTCTCGGTATTTTCGATATAGCGATCGAGAACTTCTTCTCGCTTGATCAGTAACCGTAAGTCCCACAGGCTAAAGGTGAAAATGACGATAAATGAGATCAGAAAAATAATAGCGATGGGCCACTCAATCAAACCAATGATGATGAAAATGCCCAGAACTCGCATGAGCTTGGGAATAAACTGTCCGGCAATTTCGGGATAGGTCCAGGTGTGGTTTGTTACGCCCCTAGCAACCCGGCCTGCAATACGCCCAGGATTATTTTCATCGTAGAAATCTAGGGGCAGAGTGAGGATTTTTTTGAGGACTTGGCGGGTGCGATCGCGTTTTGCCCTTAACGGTATCGCCCAGTGAAACCAGCTGCCAATCCAGGGTTGAATCGGAGCCCGCACCACCGTCACCACAAAGATGATACCGAGCAACGTCCACAAGGATAGGGAACGGTTGATGGGTAAACGGGTGATCGCCGAAATTTGAACGATTAAGGCTTGCAGGGGTGCATCCAAAGGCTGTCGAGACAGCACATTGAGTATTTGACCAATGGCGTAAGGAACCACCAGGTCAATCACTTCAAACAAGCTGGCGGCGGCAATGCTGAGCAAAGAAATCCCCCAGTATTGCCGATAGTATCGGACAATATCTTTGTAGCTGGCCATGATGTTGAAAACTTATCCTGCCAGGTAAATCTCTGGATTAGCAGGCTCCCATTGCATACTACAACATAATACAAGATCCTGCATAGACCTTGTATTTTAGGTTTTAGACTGGGTTGTTTAAGCCAACTGACAGCTCAAAGATATCGAAACAGATTTCAGTTCGCTTACGTTTTTGCTTCTATCCTCGTCAGGATGCTGACCCGCTCATGAAATGGCTTAGCAACATATTGGCTAACTGATTAGACATCACCTTAATCCCAAGCAGCACCATACCGAGTGTGATTAACTCAATAGCCTGTAACTTTTGAGGGTGGCCCTGTGTCGATGAGGAGATATCTAAATGTAGGCGAATAGCAGTTGAGGATAAGAGAGTAAACATAGCTTCTCCTAGGCTGTGAGAGCGAATAAAAAACAGCTAAGACTTAATGGCTATCGATCATGAGACAGGCTGGTTAGTTTCTGCGGCTCGTTTGTTCAGGTAATTCGTATTTTTATGATTGACATACTGTCGTAATGACAACGCCTTATCTAAATCATAGTCATAACGAGTATGATTTAGCAAGTCTCTATCTTTATCCATTGTGTGTGAAGATTGATCAAAGCTAGTTTGAGTATCGGATCAGCCGAGAAGGTCCCTGGGACATCACCTTCAAGTCTGCTTTATCGAAGATATAGACCAGCGTCAGGAAAATTTCGTTTATCCTGAACAATAGGTCGAGCCGTTGTTGTGAGACGAGCTGCGACCTATCAATTCAGAGATCGAATCATGAAAAGAAGAGCCTTACTAAGGGTAGGAACAGTATTAATGGGAACAACAGGATTTTCGAGTCTTTTACCCAAGTGGTTTTCTGGGAAAGCCATAGCCGCCGAAGTGTTCGAAGTCACTAAAACTGAACAAGAGTGGCGTCAGGCTCTAACCTCACAGCAATTTCACGTCTTACGCGAGAAAGGAACAGAACGTCCTCGTAGCAGCCCTTTAGATAAGGAATATGGCGAGGGGCTTTATCGCTGTGCCGGATGTGATTTACCGCTGTTTACTTCCGAGGCTAAGTTCAATAGCGGTACTGGCTGGCCAAGTTTTTATGCGCCCATTGAGAATGCAGTCGCTACCTCCGTCGACTTTGATCTCGTTCTCCCTCGAACAGAGGTTCACTGTCGTCGCTGCGGTGGGCATCTAGGTCATGTCTTTAATGATGGTCCCCGACCAACTGGAAAACGCTACTGTATGAACGGTGTATCTCTCAAATTTGTGCCAGGAGAGTCAATCTAAATCTGCCAACACTAATCCTACTAACTCTGGCATCACCAGCAAGTAGGGGTTGAATGAAAAAACTTGTATCACAGCTAAGATATCAGCCAACTTCCTATCATCTGGGGCTTGGCTGTTTATTTTTGGTTTTTATTTTGGCCGTCCCTTTCTTTCGAATCCTGGGGCAGACGGAAAAAACACAACTTGAGTACTCACTTCAGAAATTTCAGCAGTCACTAGAAAGTCAAGACCTATCAGTTACTGATGAATTTATCAGCGCCAATTTGGCCAATCGATTTGATCGCGTAGAAATGATTGACCTGCTGATTTCCATGGATCTATGGCCAGCTCCTCCATGGCAAACAGTACATGTCAGTAGCTTTAAGGGAAAAGGACATGCCAACGTTACCTTTTCAGATAACAAGTCTGTCAAATGGTTAAGGCTAGATTACCGTCTCAACCGTGGTCCTAAATGGCAGCTTCAGAATTTCTGCCGCATTGATCGTGATGCCATTAAGGCAACCCGCCGTTTTATCAATGCCTTGCAAAGTGAAGAATTTGATCGGGCATTCGAATTTACAGTTGACTATGCATATCCCAAGCGTAAAGGCGTGAATTTTAGTCGACAGTCTTTGCCATTTCTTCGAGAACAGCTTGAATTAAATAGGAATGCCAAACTATCATTTGGTAACCTTTCTGTACCGAATGACTATACCTATACCGTCCCTGTCCATGCCGAGGGAAAGTCCTTTCAAGTATTTCTTCATCACCGTAAATATGGCAAAGAAGGTTGTAAATTTATTATCTTTGATATTCAAGAAATGATCTAACCAATATCTACAAAATCAAGAGATTAATTCTTTTCTAGGAAACACCCTCGCATCAGTCTAAGATTAATCATCCTCAAATTCTATTTCTATATAATCAAGAATATCTTTCATCCATTTCTGAGGAGTCTCATAGCGAAACAAGTAATATGGAGCTATCAACGGCATTAAAACTAGTGCAATGAATCCTAGAGGGTTTTCAGACCAGATTATCGATATATTAGAAGAATCAAAAAGAGCTTTCTGGAAATCTTTACTTGCTAGACAATTCATAACAAAAGTAAAATCAATAACAAGAAAAAATCTTACAAGCAATCCTTTTCTTCGATAGTGATCAACAGATTTTTTAATCTTTTTTCTGATATATATATTTTCTTTATTGCTACTTATATTTCTATCATGAGGCAAAATCTTTTGTCTGATCAGCCTAAAGCTATCTTGCATAAGATCCTCATAAATAAACTGATAACGTGGAGTTATCATCGAAATAAGTATCAACGAAGAAAAATAAAGTGTAAATGAGATAATTAAAAACCATGCCAACATAACTTCATTACCAAAAGTTTTTACAACAAAAAAACCAAGCAAAGAAGGGATTAAATAAATTACAGGAAAAAGCAAGGAGCTTATATAAGGCTTCTCAAATAGAAACACTTGAAGTCTTCCTATAAAGCTACTTCTTTTTCTTAGTTTTCTACTAGTCCGTCTCGCATAGACATCATGAGTCTCATGAAAACACTGTTTAATGATCCTAAATGTAGAAGCATACTCAGTCTCTATTGAACTCTTTGAAGACATTTTTAGCTTTATCCTCAATGCTCATGGAGCAAGAAATAATTCAAACAAGCTGCATTTTAACAAAAACCTGATTTTTAAAATTACTATAAGAAGCCATAATTGTAATTTTTTCAATCTCCCTGCACAAAGCACTCAGGACAGGGCATGATTGATATACGTATCAATTAAGTTGTTCCTTTAGATTTATGGTTGCGTCTCTTAGCGGTGCTCAAATCCGGCAAACCTTTCTCGACTTCTATGCCGCCAAAGGCCACAAAATCCTGCCTAGCGCTTCCCTGGTGCCCGAAGATCCGACTGTTCTGCTGACGATTGCAGGGATGTTGCCCTTCAAGCCCATCTTTTTAGGCCAACGAGAAGCCGAAGTGCCCAGAGCTACCACCTCCCAGAAATGCATTCGCACCAACGATATCGAGAACGTGGGACAAACCGCTCGACATCACACCTATTTTGAAATGTTGGGCAACTTCAGCTTTGGAGACTACTTCAAAGAACAGGCCATCGCTTGGGCCTGGGAACTCTCCACAGAAGTCTATAAGCTCCCTCCCGATCGCATAGTGCCTAGCGTGTTTGAAGAAGATGACGAAGCCTTTGCCATTTGGCGGGACAAAATTGGCATTCCCGAACATCGAATTCAGCGGATGGGAGCCGAGGATAACTTTTGGGCTTCAGGACCGACTGGCCCCTGTGGACCTTGTTCCGAGCTGTACTACGACTTCCATCCGGAGAAAGGGGACGACAAGATTGATTTAGAAGATGACACCCGGTTTATTGAGTACTACAACCTGGTGTTTATGGAGTATAACCAGGATAGTGAAGGCAATCTTACTCCGCTCAAGAACAAAAATATTGATACGGGCTTGGGACTGGAGCGGATGGCCCAGATCCTGCAGGGTGTATCCAATAACTATGAAACAGATTTGATCTTTCCGATTATTGAAACCGCTGCCAAAATTGCAGGTATTAAATATAAGAAGAGCAAAGCGAAGACCAAAACGTCTCTAAAAGTGGTGGGCGATCATGTACGGTCAGTGGTCCAGATGATTGCCGATGGGATTACTGCCTCTAATGTGGGTCGTGGTTATGTGCTCCGACGACTTATTCGCCGAGTGGTCCGCCATGGTCAACTGATTGGCATTGACGGGGCCTTTATTACCCAAGTGGCGGAAACCGCTATCGCGTCTCTGGAAGTTGCTTATCCTGAGGTGCGAGAGCGGGAAAAAATCGTCAAAACAGAATTGGAGCGGGAAGAAGCGCAATTCCTTAAAACCCTGAATCGGGGTGAAAAGCTGCTGGGCGAAATCATGGCGAAAAAGCCCAAGCAAATTTCCGGAAAAGATGCTTTTGACCTGTATGACACCTATGGTTTCCCCCTAGAGTTGACCCAAGAAATTGCTGCAGAGCAAGGGCTAACGGTCGATGAAGGCGGCTTTGCTAAGGCCATGAAAGAACAGCAAGATCGCGGTCGTAGTGCCCACAAGACCATTGACCTAACGGTACAAAGTGCATTGGAGCAATTAGCTGCCACCGTTCATCCCACAGATTTCCTGGGCTATACCGATTTCTCAGCAAAAGCTAAAGTGGCGGCTTTGCTGGTGAAGGGAGAAACCGTTGATCAAGCTTCGGCAGGTTCTGAGGTACAAATTGTCCTGGATCAGACCCCCTTTTATGCTGAATCTGGGGGACAAATTGGTGATCGCGGCTATCTCAATGGCAAGGATGTGGTGGTGCGGATCGAAGATGTGCAGAAAGAATCGGACATCTTTATTCACTATGGTCGGATTGAGCGGGGCACCCTGAAAAAAGGAGACAAGCTCACAGCCCAAATTGACTTGGCTTGTCGTCGTCAGGTACAAGCCCATCACACCGCCACCCACCTTCTGCAAGCTGCTTTGAAAAATATTGTCGATGAATCCATCGGCCAAGCCGGTTCCCTGGTGGCTTTTGACCGGCTAAGGTTTGACTTTAACTACAATCAGGCGGTCACCCCTGAACAAATCCAGGAAATCGAAACCCAAATTAATACCTGGATTGCTGAAGCCCACGGCACCGAAACGGAAGTGATGACGATTGCGGAGGCCAAGGCTAAAGGGGCAGTGGCTATGTTTGGCGAAAAATATGGATCGGAAGTCCGGGTGATGGACGTGCCGGGGGTTTCCATGGAACTCTGTGGCGGCACCCATGTAAAAAATACCTCTGAAATCGGTCTGTTCAAGATTGTGGCCGAAGCCGGGGTCGCTTCGGGTGTCCGTCGAATTGAGGCTATTGCTGGACCTGCTGTCCTAGAGTATCTGAATGTGCGGGATGCTGTGGTTCGGGATTTGAGCGATCGGTTTAAGGCCAAGCCGGAAGAACTGCCAGAACGAATCACGACTCTGCAAACAGATCTTAAGACGACTCAGAAACAGCTCGATGCTCTTAAAGCCCAGTTAGCCCTGGTCAAATCTGAACAGCTTCTGGATCAAGCTGAATCTGTCGGTTCAGTCAAAGTCCTAGTGTCTCAACTGGAAGGGGTTGATCCAGAGTCCCTGAAAACGGCTGCTGAACGATTATTGCAAAAACTAGGCGAAGGAGCGGTGGTTCTGGGGTCTGTGCCTGCGGAAGGCAAGGTGAGTCTGGTGGCGGCCTTTAGCCCGAAGGTGATCGAACAGGGTCTGCAGGCTGGGAAGTTTGTGGGTGCGATCGCAAAACAATGCGGTGGTGGCGGCGGTGGTCGTCCCAACTTAGCTCAAGCAGGCGGACGGGATCCAAGCAAATTAGCAGATGCTTTGGATGATGCTCAGAAGCAGCTTTTAGCTCAGTTGAAATAACAGGAAAACTGACCACCGAATCAGTTTGTTGCTTCAGGTGTCCTTTTCCCATGCCTACCTACGCATGGAGATGGTGCCTGAGATTGCTCCTGTTGACCATCTCTCAAAGCTCGTGTGCCGGAACAGAGAGAAGCTTTCAAATCAGTATTGCTCTGATTTGCAAACACCTGATAGCGCTCTCCCATTTGAAAATTAATACCGCAGGCTGCACTATTTGACGCACTCTCAACCGTCACTTGTTCAGATACAGCTCCCTTTTGGTCTGATTCCACTTCAAAAGTCCATTGCACCCAGGTACGACCGCCAAACGGCTGAATCTCAGCGGCCTTCATTTTCTGATCAATCACTCGCCCAGTAAACACGATATCCGCCCGTTCCATCTGCTCTTCTGGTGTACTTTGCATACAGCTACAGGCCCAAGCTGCTTGGGGTCGAAGGAATGGAATCAGGCCGATGGGGGTGAGTACACAGGCCAGCAGAGTTTTTCTAAACATGGGGTACGTCCTGGACTCTATCCGTAAGTAACCGGGAGGCTCGCCAGATCAATAGCAGAGGGTCCCTACCCTTTTTGACCAGAATGAACAACAGGTGTTCCATGGACACGCTTGAGAGACTGAGGAACTTGGATCCCTAAGACTATGGCTCGGCTCCCCATAAATAGGACTAGCGCTAACCAGAGCAGATGAACATTTTGCCAATACCAAGCCGCTATGGCTAAAGGAAGGAACCCAAACAATGTGGCGATTAATACGGAATGGCGAAGGTGTTGGCCCGCTGTTAAGCCTAGAAAATAACCATCTAACAAATATGCAATCGCACCGAACCCTAATATGGGCAGCAGCCAAACCACATACTGATTGACCTGAGCCAAAATCTCTGGATGATGGGTGAGCAGGCTAAATAACGGTTGTGGGAATAGATAGAACGCTAAAGCGAAACCTATCCCTAAGCCAACGCTGGTAAAACCTGATAAGGCCAGTAGCTGCCGCAGACGCTGAGGTTGATTTTGTTGGCTAAGAACCCCCGTTACACTTTCCATCGCAAACGCAATGCCATCGATAAAGTAGGACGCAAGGGTGACCACCTGTAACAGCAAGGTATTGGTTGATAAGACATCTGTACCTAGGTCAGAACTTAAGTTGGTAAATACAGCAAACGTAGAAATCAGGGCAAAGGTTCTTACCAAGATATCTCGATTGAAGGTTAATGTTTGCCGAAGAGCTGTTCCTTGAATCACCCGAGGCCAGACCGTTTGGAGTTGAGGCCAGGAGATATCTCTACCGATCAAGGCTGCTCCTACCCCCAGCATTAGATATTGGCTCAGGGCTGTAGCAGCACCGGCTCCGGTACTTTGCCATCCCCACTGAACAATAAAGAGGTAATTGAAGCCGACATTCGTAAAATTATTGACTCCAGACAGCAGCAAGACCTTTCGACTTTGGGCTCGCCCTAAATACCATCCCACCACGACAAAATTGAGCAATGTTGCGGGTGCTCCCCAAATCAGAGCGTCAAAGTAGGCCATACCAGCTGCTTTCACTTCTGGGATAGCGCTCAGCAAACTAAATCCCAATATTTTAATGGGCCATTGCAAGAGCAGAATGCCCAGTCCTAACCCTAATGCGACCGCCCCATTACGAAGGCCCACTAGCAGCATTGCGTCGGAGTCATTTCTTCCCAGGGCCTGGGCGGTCATACCCGTGGTTCCCATTCTTAGAAAGCCAAAGGTCCAATAGAGATAGTTAAACAGCACCGTGGCCAGGGCAACGCCAGCTAAATACCACAACTGATCGAGATGCCCCAAAAAAGCAACATCAAATAGTCCAGCTAGGGGCACCATTAAGTTGGACAGAACGTTGATGATGGCTAGCCGAAAGAAAGACTTGAGATCATGATTGATGGGAGTGGACGAGGCCATGGCAGGGGCGAAAGGTGCTGAATCAGCGGATGTTTTGACTCGCTGGTAAATCTGGCTGTGTAAACCACCAAGCCCATGCAATTAAGACCCCTTGGAGTGGAAGCCTTAACCAATAGGCCACCAAATTATGGGGAAGTCCATCGATGACAAGGTCGTTGACTGCCATATTGATATTGGCTGGAAATACGGCAATAAATAGAAGAATAAGCCCCCAAGCAGCGGCTCGACGGACTCGGGGAATGAGCAATCCGACCCCCCCTAGAATTTCAAAGAAACCGCTAATGTAAACTAGCTCCAAGGGATAAGGCAGGAAAGTGGGCATCATTTGGACAAAAGGATGGGGCGTCAGCCAATGAAAGGTACCCGCTGTCATCATTCCTAAGGCTAGAAACCATCGAGCTATTGTTTTGTTCATGCTATGGTTCAACTGAGATTTTAAGCTTGCTCTTCAACCGTATACCTATCTTTTCGGAGAAAGCACGTTTCCATGCCAACATCCTCGACATTTGTCAGTTCAGTATTGGAACGTCTCAACCATCTGGCCCCCGTTTCTGCTCGACCTATGTTTGGAGGACATGGTCTATACGTGGAAGGGGTGATGTTTGCCTTGATTGCAGATGAACGGATTTATCTCAAAGTGGATGGAGAAAATCAACCGTTTTTTGTTGAAGCAGGTAGCAGACCATTTATCTACGATTGTAAAGAGAAGTCTATGGTGATGTCCTACTATCTCTTGCCAATCGACATTTACGAGAATTTAGATGAACTGAAGGTGTGGTTGGATTCAGCCGTAGGAGCTGCTCGTCGCAATCAAGCTAAGAAGAAGCCTAAATCTAAATTGCCTCGGTAATGCTGTCAGGGTAACAGATCTAGTATTGATGGTGAGCTGCTTATTTTACCGCTGTATTGAACAGTGGCACTTGGCATCCTTGGAAAAGATGTATTATCTATAGCCCCACAATAGATGGGACTGAATTTTTTGTGACCTAGACGACAAACGATAAATATTGAGAAGGTTAGATAAGCTATTACTTCAGCCAATTAGAGATGAATGGTAGTCGGGCTAAATTGAAGAGTATGACGGGTTATCTCGAGAATGAATATTTTAAATTGTGGCCTAGATAACTGAAGGTTTTGGTGGGAATCAACGTGAGCTAATCTATGACGTTGTAATAAAAATACTTTGATTGCAGTATAACTTTTATTGTGAAGTTATACAAAACGATGACGTAAATTATACCGATACTTGCAGTTCTCAAACGCGATCTCAAACTAGGTATTGCCATACTAAGTGCGAGGAGAAAGCTTACCTCGTCCTGCTCTATATATCAGGAACCTATCGCCCTAGTCTTTCATTCTCTAGGTAGTCAACAATCTATCTTTAAAGCAAATGACTGACCAAGATTATAGAGAAAATAAGTCGTGACAATTTTGCAATTTTGTGGTTGCTCAATTAACGATAAATCACCACCAATCTTCTCGGAAAATTCATTCTTTCTATATAAAATAATCTAGTTTGGGGGATCTATATTAGGCCCATTAACTCATGAGTAAGCTCACTTTTCCTTGAAGTTTGGCAATAGAGCAGAGCATTCAAAAAGTCAGCTTTCTTCTTCTGAGTAAGACCCATGGAACTCTAAACGACAAGACACTATATGGCTGGCAATCACAACTCAAATCCCCTGTCCCAAAACCTTTTAGGTACTTCTTCTCAAGTTGATAGTAATGCAGGGGTAATCGGGCTTTCAGGTACAGGGACGCCTTCTACACCACAGTCCATCTCCACTTCCATCTCCCAACCTCAAACCCTGATGGCTAGTTCCGCTGCGTCTCCTAATGCGACAGCAACTGCCACTATGCCTCAAATGGCTATGGCCTCAGTGAATCATGGTTCCCAGCATTCAGGAATGACTATGGCCTCAGGATCTGGCCATGGTGCTCATCCCCATGATCCAGCTAAGCAGATGACTCATAGCGCTTTACTGGATTTGGTCCCGCATTCACAAGCCACCCATATTGCTGTCAAAAATGGATCTTGGTTTGATCCCACTACCTGGCAAGGTGGGAAAATTCCAACCGATGATGCCCATGTTTTGATTAAAGAAGGCATCTTAGTTACCTACGACAGTGTGAGTGATACTCGCTTAGAGACCTTACGGGTCGATGGTTCCTTGCAATTTGCCCATAACGTAGATACCAAGCTATTGGTGGATACCTTTGTGGTCGCACCCTCGGGTGAGCTGATGATTGGCTCAGAAAGCAATCCCGTTCAAGCCGGTGTTAAGACTCAAATTATCTTTACTGCAGATGGCGCTATTGATCAGTCATGGGATTCAACCTTACTCAGTCGAGGACTGATCAGCCATGGCAAAGCGAGGATCTATGGTGCTGAGAAGACCGACTTCCTGGCACTGCAGGGAGAAGCGAGTGCAGGCGATAATGTTCTGGTGCTCAAGAGTGTGCCGAAAGGCTGGCAGATTGGCGATCAGATTGTATTAGGGGGCACCAATTATCGTTACGGTCAATCGGATGCGGATAATTCTCGATTTCAGGATGAAGAGTTAACCATCACTCGTATCGATGGGAATCGAGTGTATTTCACCAATAACGACATCACGGTTGGCGACAATACTGTACTTCGGTTTGACCATCAGTTTCCTGATATTGCCGAACAGGGACAGCTCAAACTGTATGTGGCCAATACGACCCGGAACGTTACGTTCGAGACTGAGAATGCGGCTACCGTGCCTACTCAGCAGCGGGCTCACGTTATGTTTATGCATAATCCTGATGTTGTGGTAACCAATGCAGGTTTCTACAACTTAGGGCGTTCAGATAAAAGCAAAGTGGTTGATGATCCTGGGACTAACGTAGATGGTTCATCAGGTGGGGGAGGCAATCGTCGTGGACGATATGGCCTACATTTTCATCGCACAGGTGCAGATGATATCACTGGTATTCCGGCTATAGCTCGTGGCAATGCTGTCGTCGGGACTCCTGGCTGGGGAATTGTCCACCATGATAGTCATGCTGTACTGGAAGACAATGTAGTATTTGATGTCGTGGGTGCCGGTATAGTCGCCGAATCGGGTAATGAAATCGGAGCCTGGCGTAATAACCTCACCATTAAAACCACTGGAGCAGACTGGCGAACCCTGGGTCAAACCGTAAAAACGCGGGAGCGATTATTTGACTTTGGATTCAGAGGTGAAGGCTTTTGGGTGCAAGGTGCAGCTCAAGTGGCCATGACCGACAATATTGCGATTAGTGCCAATGATGCAGGGATTTCTATCTTTGGCGATACGTTGCGACCTGACCAGGATTTTCGAGATAAAGATACGATCGCAGTGGCTTTATTGCCGCCAGCGATTCGAGCGTTGGTTGCTCCATCAGGGCAAACTGAAGTTGATGTCACAGATATTCCTCTGCGGCAGCTGACCGGTTTCCAAAGCTACAATACCCGAGATGGCATTAACCTATGGGCCCATAAGACTAATTTTGATGGACAGCTTTCGTTAGATAGTCCTTCCCCGCGAACGGCTCATAATTTACGCTCCACCATTGATGACTTTAAAGTGTGGGGAGTTCGGGACACGGGGGTGAAAGTTCAGTACAGCTCCTACACGGATATTAAAAATGGCTTGATCATCGGTAATCCTGATCAACCCCGTGGTAGAGGGATTTTTGAGAACCATGCCTCGTTTAATATCAACTTTAATCAGCTGCGAGTCAAAGGGTTTAATGAGGGGTTCAAAATTGAATTTCCCAATCACCACCAAGACTTTATTGCGTCTTCCCTCAACAATAGCTATTTCAGTCAGAATAAATACAACATCTCAGCTATAGGTGGAGCACCCCTAGGTAATGGTACTCGCCCAGATGATTTTCCCAAAAATTTAAAAATCAACAACACTCGTTTTATTGGTGCAGGTAATAATGCTTTGCCTGTGGCTTTATTCAATAGCAAGACCATCGGTGGTTTAGCATTGGCGTTTGATGCTGGTCCATCCTACGATACTGATCCCCTCAAGCCAGACGGTCAAGGGTTAACTAGGGACTTGGCGAGTAATGCAATTGCAGCCTACGGTTGGGATTTCAATAATGATGGCAAAATCGATAAATTTGGGCGGCAAGTCAGCCATCAGTTTGGTCAAGCCGGTACTCAAGCCGTTACCCTGACGGTGTGGGATAACCAGGGGGCCACTCATACCCTTACGAAAACATTCAATGTTCAGAGGGCAAACTACCTCAACCCTTTTCAGAACAATGATTTTCGCTCAGGAACTGCATTTGGTGCTGCCTATCGAGGGAATAGTGCAGGTGCTGATTTAGGCTGGTTAGCCACTCCTGGCGTTCGACGAAATGCCTCAATCGGGAACGGTGCAGCGGTGCTATCGTCTCCCAATCACTACGGAACAGGCCTCGCTCAAGTCATGTATGACCAACGCATCCGCCGGGGGATACAAACGCTGGGGCTTAAGCTCAAAAATACTGAAGGAGGCGGGAAACTCAACAATGATATTGACATTACCCTATGGGGAGTTAATGGTCAGTTTGAAAATAGCCTTTATTTAACCTCTGGCCCACAACGAGCAGGGACGTTGCCCATGCAACGGGTGAAGCTGGCGGACGTTACCCTCGGTGGTACTAATTTTGATTGGCAATCGTTTCGCTGGAATGTTGATCTCAAGCAGGGATATGACTTTCTACTGTTTCAAGTGAATACCCGAGGAACGAAAGATCAGGGAGACTTTGTGGGGCTGGATGATGTGAGGTTGTTTGGCAACGGGATATCCACACCAACGCCTTCTCCCATTCCCAGTGGAGATAACCACTTTTTCCTTGATGGCACGGATGCCAATAACTGGATGCGAGGAAGCGATCGCAATCAGTATATGGAAGGACGGGGTGGGAATGACACGCTTCGAGGTGCAGGTGGCAACGACAGCCTTTATGGTGGCACCGGTAATGATCACTTGCATGGCGAGGTCGGTAACGATGATCTGTATGGGGGAGATGGCAACGACTTACTCGATGGTGGCACTGGCGATGACACGCTAAATAGCGGCAAAGATAATGACACCCTTGCAGGCCGGGATGGCAATGACAATCTCTTTGGTGATGTTGGTCTGGATGTTTTATATGGGGGTAACGGCGATGACACCCTCAATGGTGGGGCAGGCAATGACACCCTCTGGGGAGATGCGGGAAATGATAGATTGTATGGCTTGGAGGGGGATGACCGCCTAGCAGGATCCACTGGCAACGATAACCTCAATGGTGGCGAAGGTAACGATACCCTTAGAGGTGGTGAGGGTAACGATCGCCTCTATGGGGACGTTGGTCAGGATCGACTCTTGGGCGAGGCCGGCGACGATACCCTGAATGGTGCTGGAGGGGATGATACCCTTGTAGGGAGTAACGGTAACGACAATCTGTATGGAGATAGTGGTCAGGACCAGTTATTCGGGGGCGAGGGAAACGATACCCTCAACGGTAGTTCAGGCAATGATATGCTCCGTGGGGATGGAGGGAACGACTCCCTCTATGGCGGTGTTGATAATGATGCCCTTTACGGTGGTTCAGGCAATGACACCTTAAATGGAGGACTGGGGGCTGATAGGTTAGTGGGGGAATATGGCAATGATACGCTCTATGGTGGTCAGGGGAATGACACTTTAGACGGTAGCCAAGGTGAAGATAGCCTGTATGGATCTGAAGGGGATGACCTGATTCGAGGCGGAATGGGTCGAGACCAACTGTATGGCGAGGCTGGAAATGATGCCCTTTGGGGAGGTAATGGAGACGACTACCTAGGAGGGGGCCTCGGTAACGACAGCCACTGGGGGGAAGATGGCAATGATCAAATTTGGGCTGCGGCTGGCAACGATCTTATCTATGGTGGAAAGGGACAAGATACCCTGGGCGGTGGCGCAGGTAATGACTCTCTCTATGGTGGGGATGGTAATGATCTGCTCTCTTCCCAAGACGGGAATGACTGGCTAATGGGTGATGCTGGCAACGATACCCTCAGAGGTGAAGGGGGCAACGATACCCTGACTGGAGGCCAAGGTAATGATTCCGTTGAGGGGGGGCATGGCAATGACTTGCTAATGGGGGTTGATGCAACCCAGGCCCAAGCCGGTCGAGGTGAGCAAGACATCCTCACAGCCTGGACTGGTGTCAATACCTTTGTATTGGGAGATGCCAGTCAAGCATTCTACAATGATGGCCAAAATAATACATTAGGGGCTGGAGATTATGCCCTGGTCAAAGGATTCAAACAATCTCGTGGGGATAAAATTCAACTCCACGGACAAGCCACTGACTATCGGTTGGGGGCAGCTCCGGCGGGTATGCAATCAGGAACAGCCATTTTCTTAAATACTCCTGGAGCAACTAGTGAACTCGTTGCTATTGTGGCCTATACCAATAACTTGACCTTGAACAGCAGTGCCTTCAACTTTGTCTAAAGCTACGGACAGACTTTAAGTCTCCCTGAACAGTATCAAGAGGAAGGATAATTTTGGGGCAATGATTTGCTCTCAATAATGCCTTCCGCTTGGTTGACTAAGGAGCGCAACTCCGATACCGTTTTTGGATCCGCCTGCTGCCACAGCCCTCGCTGATGGGCTTCCAGCAGGCGTTCTGCCATATCCCGCAAAGCCCAGGGGTTCTTTTCTTGGATAAATTCTTGCACCTGGGGATTAAATAGGTAGGAAGTCGCTACCCCTTGATACATATGGTCGGCCACACAATGGGTGGTGGCATCGTAGGCAAACAGGTAATCCACCGTCGCCGTCATTTCGAATGCCCCCTTATAGCCGTGGCGCATCACCCCAGCAATCCACTTGGGATTCACCACCCGAGACCGATAGACCCGGGCAATCTCTTCTTGGAGTTTTCGCACTTTAGGATTGCTGGGAACCGCATGATCACCAAAGTAGAGTTCAGGATTTTGTCCCTGAACGGACCGTACGGCTGTCGCTAAGCCTCCTTGAAACTGATAGTAATCATCGGAATCCAGCAGATCATGTTCGCGATTGTCTTGGTTATGGAGGACGATCTGCATTTGACTGAGGCGTTGGCTAAAGGCTTCTGGGGCAAATTGCTCAGTAGCTTCGGCAGATGAATTGGCGGATTGAGCCGTATAGGCATAACTGCTCCAGTTCATATAGGCCCGAGCTAAGTCCTGATCGTCGGTCCAGTTTTGGGATTCAATCAGGCCCTGTAAACCTGCCCCATAGGCACCGGGTTTGGAGCCAAAGATGCGGTAGCGCGATCGCACGTCTGCTACTTCAGCACTCAACCCTTCCGCCAGCCAAAATTGCTGCTCTCGCTGAACTTGGGATATCAGGGGATTGAAATCATCGGGTTCATCCAAACTGGCCACTGCATTGACCGCCCGATCAAATAAATCAATCAAATTGGGAAAGGCATCCCGAAAAAAGCCTGAGATCCGTAAGGTGACATCCACACGAGGACGACCGAGAAGAGAAAGGGGCAGGATTTCAAAGTCAATGACCCGTCTTGATAGCCCTTCCCAAACGGGCTGTACTCCCAAAAGAGCGAGGGCTTGGGCCAAATCATCCCCACCCGTGCGCATGGTAGCGGTGCCCCACATGGATAGCCCCAGGGTGCGGGGATACTCACCGTGATCTTGGGTGTAGCGCTCCACTAAAACTTCAGCGGCTTTGCGGCCCACATCCCAAGCGCTTTCTGTGGGCAAAGCCCGAATATCCACAGAGTAAAAATTCCGCCCAGTGGGTAAAACGTCGGGTCGTCCTCGAGTCGGCGCACCGGAGGCTCCACTCGGTACGTACCGTCCGTCTAACCCTTGTAGAAGATGGGTAATTTCTTGATCGGTTTGGTAAAGCCGAGGCAGTAGACTGTCGCGAATCCACGTTAGTTCTGCTTTTAGGTCCTCAGGATACTGAGATAGGTCAACGGGATCCGAGGCGAGGAGCTGTTCGACTAATACTGCTGCTTCCGTTTCAAGAAGTGCGATCGCATCGCCAATAATATGTAGGGCATCTGATTTTTTACCCAAAATAGCCTTCTGCCTGGGCGTGAGAGGCTGGGCCGGATCGGCGGTCAAGGGATCCAAGTCTAACTGCCAAGCCTGGGCTAAGGTGCGGGTCAGGCCCTGATGATGAGGGCTAGGTTGACGGGCTAAGGACACCACTAAGTCCCGTAACTGAATCTGCTCTGGGCAAGCACCAAAAATATGGAGTCCATCGCGAATTTGAGCTTCTTTTAGCTCACAGAGATAACCATCGGCTTGGGTGAGTAGGGCCTCTAATCCGCTTGGATCACCTGGAGAGAGGGCGATGCCCAGATCTTGATCGAGCTGTTCGGATTGCACAAGAGCTAGAATGCGATCGCGAATTACAGGCAGCCGACTGGGATCTAAACTCTGGGCATCGTAATATTCATCAATTAAGGCTTCCAGCTTTTGTAGGGGGCCATAGAGTTCGGCACGGGTGAGGGGTGGCGTCAGGTGATCGAGGATGACTGCCTGGCCGCGACGTTTGGCCTGGGCCCCTTCCCCCGGATCATTAACGATAAAGGGATAGAGATGGGGCAAGGGACCAAGGGCAAGTTCGGGATAGCAGGTGTTGGACAAGGCAATGCTTTTACCCGGTAGCCATTCCAGGTTGCCGTGCTTGCCCACATGAATCACCGCATGGGTCTGGAATTGCTGTCGTAGCCAGATGTAGAAGGCTAAATAACCGTGGGTGGGTTCTAAGTCCGGGGCATGGTAGTTCAGGCTGGGGTCAATATCATAGCCTCGGGCAGGCTGAATGCCGATCAAGATATTGCCAAGCTGGATCCCTGCAATGGCAAAGTGGCCCTCTGGGGCGGATTGACTAGGGGGGCCCCAGCGAGCGCACATCTGCTCTTGCACCCCCAAGGGCAGTTGGGTAAATACGGCCTCATAATCCGCTAAAGAAAGTTGCTGATAGACCTTGCGCAAGGGCCAGCCTTCTGGATCATTGGTCACCCCAGTGGTGAGCCACTCAATCAGCTGATCGCCGTCGGTTGGCAATCCCTCTAAGGTATAACCAGCGGTCTGCATGGCTTGCAAAATGGCAATACAGCTGGCAGGGGTATCCAGTCCTACGCCATTGGCAAGGCGACCATCACGGGTGGGATAATTGGCCAAAATCAAGGCAATGCGTCGCTCAGATGGATGGCAGTGCCTTAATCTCACCCAGTTCGCTGCCAGCTCTGCCACAAACTGGATCCGATCTGCTACGGGCTGATAGCTGACCACATCGGTTTCGAGTTGAGCATTGTAGGTCTGAACCGC
Source organism: Acaryochloris sp. CCMEE 5410 (assembly GCF_000238775.2). Lineage (NCBI taxonomy): Bacteria > Bacillati > Cyanobacteriota > Cyanophyceae > Acaryochloridales > Acaryochloridaceae > Acaryochloris > Acaryochloris sp. CCMEE 5410. The sequence goes on from NZ_AFEJ02000001.1 coordinate 2,052,804, forward strand.
CTTAAACGAGACGGCCCGACTGATAATCCGACCATCCACTTCTGGTAGGGCAACATTCATGGCCATATCTCGAGGTGCTAAGCCTCGCAGTTGAGTTTGCCATCCCTCGACAGTACCTCCGCTACAAATCACCTGGAGAACCGGTACATCCAGCTGCTGCCATAGGTCCAAGTTCAGGGTTTCTGCGGCCAGTTTTGCCAGGGAGAAGCTAGTGGTATTGAGCAGAAGACTAATACTCGGCTGGTCAGATGGGTTGAGCAATGCCACTAGTTCCGCCTGCACCGCTGGATCCTGGAGGGATTGCACAAAAATGGGAACGGGGGTGAGAGGGTGCTGGGTTAAGGCTTGGGAGAGGGATGCGATCGCATCCACGTTACCCGCTAAATAATGGGCTCGATAAAAGAGCAAACCCACCCGAGGCGGAGATTCCAGACCGGGCTCGGGCACATGAATGGGGAACCGGCCAATACGGGGAACGGGTTGAGGAGGTAAGGGGTCCAATCTTGAGTCGAAATGATGACGGGCAATAAACTGTAATCCTTGTCCACAATTCTCAATTCCCCCTTCCGTAAAGTACTGCCAAAGCTGGTGTACAGCGGATAGCCCGACATTAGAATGGCTGATCAGATCCGGATCGGGGCGATCATCTCCTGGTAAAACATAGAGATAGGCCCCCGTCTGCGCAACCGTTTCTTTCACCCGCTCCAAACCATAAGACCAATACGCCCGCCCGCCCAACAGCCGGACAATGATCACCTTGGCCTGGCTCAAAACCGACTCCACATAGTGATCGATACTGAGCTGCTGTTGGAGCTGCAATAAGTTCGCAACTCGGATAGAAGGCGCTTGATCAGGCCGTCGAGCTTGCGCCTGGGCCAACACTTGAATATCCGTATCCGCTGCCGTCAGTACCACAATGGGCGCTGGAGTCTGCTCAACAAAAATCACTCCATCCGTTGAACCTGCCTCCCACCCCCCAGGCATAGCGGCCAGACGATGCATCAGCTTTCTCCTTCCATCAATGAACTGTGAATCTGATCCGTAAACATGATTACGAAGGACTCTACGCAAATATTGCGAATAATTGAAAGCCTTAAAGAAATCAGTTGAACTTCCCCAATCTAGGCTAGTTCACGATAGAAACAGATTAGTCATGGCATTAAACCGTCATGATCTTATCTCTACTCGGTAAATTTAGGTTGGTGAATGTCGATAGCCACTTAAAGTCGTTCATGCCATAGAAAAAGTATCCACGAATTTGAAGAGCCATCAGGCTTCTCCGGGGGAAGCTGGATACAAGTGCAGGAGACTGGATGATGCCTGTTTCAGCACCAGAAATATTTGAGCATACCTTGCCGCAGCACGTCTATCCGCAACTGAGCTTGTCTCTAGCAGATATGGTGCGGTCTGTTCCTGGTGTTGCCAAACTCCTTACCAGCGTGGAGGTTGGAGCAATGGTTCCGGAGACACAGCGGTTTACCGTCCTCACCTCAAAAAGCTTTAGTGCCTTGGTCTATGAAGCGGAGAAAGCTCAACTCAAGCTGACGTTTGAACCAATGGCCATTACGACATTCTTGGAGCGCCTCTACCAACATTGCCCTGCGGGGTCCCCGCTCCAACAGCGGATTACTGAAGTGCGAGAGCGTCAGTCTCGAAAAAATAATGATGCCAAACTTCAGGGGCAATTTACGCTGCTCTCCCTCGCGGCGATGTATCCAGGTCCTAGAGCAGAAGCGGTTCCCTTAGCCCCGGAGGTGACCCTCCACCCCACCGCGAATCAGGAACGTCTCAGCTCTCAAATTATCTCTCAGCTGAGCCAAGGGGTAGAATTACCCACCCTTTTGTCGATGGTGGTGGAAGAACTCCGCCATCTGCTCCAAGCCGATCGTCTACTGATTTATCAACTGTCACCGACTGCTCCGCCTGGTAATGAGTCTCATCATCCGGTTTCTGCTCAATCAGGCTCCGTCGTCCATGAAGCCTTGGCCTCTTCTGAGTTGCCCTCTGTGTTATCTGATCAGGAACATCTGTGGAGCATCGCTTCATCTGAGTCTCTGCTCAAATATCAGCAAGGCTATACCTTAGCGATCCATGATGTTCTGCACAATGATTCTGTTTCTGAACCCTTAGCAAAGGTTTTAGACTCAATTCAAGTGAGAGCATTACTGGTGACCCCAATCTTGGTCAAGTCTGAACTCTGGGGCCTATTAATTGCTCATCAGTGTCTGCACCCCCGCCAATGGCAGGTTCAAGAACAAGATTTACTGAAGCGAACGGCTGAACATGTATCCATTGCCATTCATCAGGCTGCTTTGCAGGATCAAGTTCGGCAACATAAGCAAACCTTAGATAAGCAGGTAGAGCAACGCACCCAAGAACTCCATGCTGCACTGCTCGCAGCACAATCTTCCAATCAGGCTAAAAGCGATTTCCTGGCCACCATGAGCCATGAATTACGCACACCGCTCACCTGTGTGATTGGCATGTCGGCTACTTTATTGCGCTGGTCTTTAGGCCCCCTAACGGATAAGCAACGGAGCTGCCTACAAACGATTCATGACAGTGGAGAACATTTGCTGGAGTTGATCAATGACATTCTTGATTTCTCCCATGTTCAATCCGGTAAAGCCACCCTCAACGTCAGTGATTTTTCCCTCACTACCTTAGTTCAACAGCTTTTGCAAGTTATGCGAGATAAGGCGGATGCCCATCAAGTGCAGCTCAAGGCTAATTTGAAGATTCCCCCGGAGCGAGACCGATTTATTGCTGATTTACGGCGAGTTCAGCAAATTCTGATCAGTCTAACGGATAACGCCATTAAATTTACACCCATGGGGGGGAAGGTGACGTTGCGCGTATGGGTAGAGACCAATACCGTTGTGTTTCAAGTAGAAGATACGGGCATTGGGATTTCTCCCAGTCAACTACCTCACCTGTTTGAAAAGTTTCAGCAACTAGATGGGTCCTACCATCGCACCTATGAAGGGGCTGGCTTGGGGCTGGCCTTAGCTCAGCAATGTGTGACCCTTCATCAGGGGTGGATCGATGTCAGCTCTGAGGAAGGACAAGGGTCGATTTTTACGGTGCAATTACCGAATCAATCGGCTCTGTTTCAACAAGAGCCCTCGTCCCAACCCCTATCAGCCGGACGCATTGTGTTGATAGAAGGCCATGAAGAGGATGCGACCCTGCTGTGCGATATGTTGACGGCGGCGAACTATCAGGTGATTTGGATGGTTGAAGCGTCCGCTGCCATTGACCAAATACGCTTGTTGCAGCCCATTGCCGTGATCGTGGATGCCCAATTGCCAGCCCAAGGCTGTCTGAGCTTAATTCGTCGATTGAGAGAGCTACCGGGTACAGATCAGATCAAAATCATCGTCCTGACTCAGGAAGGGATTTCCAAAGATCATCAACGGTATTTAAGTCTGGGGGCAGATGCTTACTTACTGAAGTCTCTGCAACCCGAAGATCTATTGCGCAAAGTGAATGTGTTATTGAAGTCTGCGTCTGTGCTTTAGCTGCTCCAGCGCTGGCCCCCCAAAAACCTATTACTCCAGTTTTTGCGTGGCCTCTTCCGCATATAAATTGGCCATCAAAGATTTTAAGCGCATCCGAGGTATATAAGGCCATCCCCCCTCGGCTTCCATTTCCCGGAGCAACAAATGAAGGGCTTGTCGATTGGTGGGTAAAGTCTTGATAAATAAGTCTTCCCGAATGCGTTGATGCATGGATTCTAGCAAGCGCAGCAACTGTAGCAACTCAGCGGAATCACCTTCGGATCGCTGGGCCTGAGCATAAACGATGCGTTGTATCTCGTCTAAGTAGTCACTCGATTGAGTTGTGGTTTCACCACTAGTCATGTTCTATCGTGTCATTTTACTGAATAACACTATTATCGGCCCTTGTGGCCAGGCTTGGCGAACATACCGTGAAGATGCCCTATTCCCATTCGATGGTCCCTGGGGGTTTGGAGGTGATATCGTAGGCAACTCGATTGACGCCCTTCACTTCATTGACAATTCGGTTAGAAATCGTTTCTAGGAGTTCGTAGGGGGCACGGGACCAATCAGCGGTCATGCCATCTTCGCTGGAGACAAACCGCAGGACAATGGGGTAGGCATAGGTGCGTTGATCTCCCATCACCCCGACGCTGCGGACGGGTAATAAAACGGCAAAGGCTTGCCAAAATTCACTGTAATTCCCGGACCGATTGACTTCTTGACGGACAATTAAATCAGCATCCCGCAAAATATTCAGGCGTTCTGCTGTGACTTCCCCAATAATCCGAATGGCTAAGCCGGGGCCTGGGAATGGATGACGGTTGACAATCTCTTCTGGCAACCCGAGGGAGCGGCCGACCTTACGGACTTCGTCTTTGAAGAGCTTCCGCAAGGGTTCGACCAACTTGAATCGTAGATCTTTCGGTAGTCCACCGACGTTGTGGTGACTCTTAATCTTGACGGCCACTCGCTCTCCTGTGGCTGGGTCGACATTGGTATCGGCAGATTCGATCACGTCGGGATAGAGGGTGCCCTGGGCGAGGTAGTCGAAGGGGCCTAACCGTCGGGATTCCTCTTCAAACACTTGGATAAACTCATGGCCAATCCGTTTGCGCTTTTCTTCTGGATCGGTGATGCCATTCAGCCGTTCTAAAAACCGATCGCGAGCCATCACATATTCCACCGGAATGTGAAACTGGTCCCGAAAGAGTTTGACGAGACGTTCAGGTTCCAGCTTGCGCATAAACCCTTGGTCAATAAACATACAGGTTAAGTTGTCGCCAATGGCCCTATGGAGAAGAAAGGCTAGGGTCGAAGAATCTACGCCACCGGAAAGAGCCAGTAGCACCCGCTTATTCCCGACCTTGGCCCGAACTTCGCGAATGGCCTCTTCCACAAAAGCCTCTGTCGTCCAAGTCGGTTCACATTCGCAAATGTGATAGACAAAGTTACAGATCAGGGCCTGCCCCCCTTGAGAGTGAACCACTTCAGGGTGGAACTGGACGCCGTAGAGCTGACGGTCATGGTGGGCAACGGCAGCTTGAGGAGTGTTGGTGGTGTGAGCTAAAACTTTAAACCCTTCCGGTAAAGCGGTCACGGAATCTCCATGACTCATCCACATGGTGGTTTGATCTTCGACGTTGGTGAGTAAATCTGTAGGGTCATCAATGATCAGGGAGGCTTTCCCATATTCGGCTGCGTCAGAGGCTTCTACCTGCCCTCCCAACTGTTGCACCATCAGCTGCATGCCATAGCAAACGCCTAAAACGGGAATACCCAAATTCCAAATCTCGGGATCGCAGGCAGGAGCATGTTGGGCATAAACGGAATTAGGACCACCGGATAAGATAATGCCTTTGGGATTAAGCTGTCGTAGCTGCTCTATGGACGTGCGATAAGACAATACTTCTGAATAGACTTGGGTCTCGCGAATGCGACGAGCGATAAGTTCAGAGTACTGGGAGCCAAAATCAAGAATGACAATCATTTGCCGGTCAACAGGGGTCTGGGCAAATGTGGAGTCTTGAGGATGAGCAGAGAGAGGTTGCTGGGTCTGAGAAGGCACGGAAGGTATCCCTTTGAGTGATGAGGGGGCAGGGTTTGGATAGAAAAGTTAAACAAAAAATCAGAAAACCCTAGAACCCGAAGTATGGATAACTAGCGATGAAAGAATATATTGTGGAGGCTTTGAAAATAGGTATAAATATTTTTACAAGTTTAAGTCAATCTGGGGATTGCTGACAAAACGCTGCAGTAAATGGGTGCCGAAAGCGCTGACTGCAAACAGTTGGCGGTTGCGGTTAAAGAGTGCGGAACCCACTTGGACGGTGCGATCACAATGGGTATGGATATAGGTTTGCGATCGCACATCGATTCTTTGGGTTATGGCCCCATAGACAGCATCCACCCAGCGATTCTGGGTTTGGTGATCGAAGTTCATTAAGAATTGCAGCGCTGCTTCGGCCGTTGGACTAGCAAATAGGGATTGAATCTGGGGGGAGGGCAGTCCTAAATTAGCGGCATAGGCCGTCAAAATTTCCAAGCGTGCATCCGCTAAATGGTGGTGAGTCTGAAAAATCCCCCCCGCCAGCTTCAGCAGTTTGCCATGATACCCCAGTAATAGAACAGAAGAGACGCCTTGAAAGCCAGATTCTACTAACAGCGGCCCCAACCAGTTGGCGGTTTTAATCTGAACTTCACGAGGAATGCCCAAGGCACGGGCAATATCTAGACCATTCTCCCCCACACAAAACACCAGATGTTTCTGATCAATCGCTTTCTGTTGAAGCTCAATTCGAAATTGATCTAACTGTTGAGGGGCACTCAAGGGCTGAGAGATCCCTGATGTTCCTAGCAAAGACAACCCTTCCACCACCCCAAATGCCTCATTGGAGGTGCGTTTGGCCAAGGCTCGCCCCTCGGGCAGGATCAGCGTGACCTGGATTCGGTCTCCTGGCTGGAGATGTTGCCCTAAGTTGATGTGCAGAAGCTGTTGGGCATAGCTGTAGATGGCAGCTTGATCGCCTTGGTTTCGATTGATGCCAATGCCCTCTCCCCCGAGTAGAACAATTGATTCAGTTTGGTCGGGTGCAGCCCATTCCACCAAGGCCCAGATCGGGGTATGACGCGTTAGGTCCAAATTATCGCCGGGATCGCTACGGGTAATCGCGAGGGCCTGACGAGGGCCTAATTTTGAGACCTGTTCAATGGGGATTTCAACAGACTGCGGAGGATTGATTAAATCCAGGGTCACCTGGAACCGCGCAATTGAGTCGTAGAGGTGATGCAGGGCTGCGATCGCAGCAGCGCAAGCAAAAACGGGTAAAGTATAGCCAGCGCGGGGTGGAGGAGTTGGCATGAAGAAATGCCCCATTTGCCAGAGCATTCAGAACAGTAATGTTTTATCCTTTAAAACTGTGGACTTTTTGACAGGCCGGAGTCAATCAAAATCCCACGTCATTATTTTGTTATACGAGATCCCATAATCATTATGAAGCGCTTTGTCTCCCGTCTACTCAGCTTAATGCTTGTAGCCTCGATGTTCTTAACTGGTTGCTCGCTTCTCTCTCCTGAGACCCTCCTATCGGGTGACTATCAGCAAGACACCATCTATGTTATTGACAACCTCAGTAACGCGATCACCTTGCCTGATGATGATCCCAATAAAGCAGAAAATCAAGCAGCAGCCGGTGCGCTGATTAGTGAGTATGTATCTCGGTATCGCCGTAAGCCCAAATTAGCAGGATCTGCTTCCTTTATGACCATGGCAACGGCATTGAACGGCTTAGCTGGACACTATAACTCCTATCCCAACCGTCCTTTACCTCAAAGACTCAAAGATCGTTTGGAGCAAGAGTTCAAACAAGCTAAGATTGCCCTCAAACGGGAAAACGCTGCTTAACCCCCCCTTCAAGGAATCTGCATATGTTTGGTTTAGGTTGGTTGGAAGTCGGACTCATTGCCCTCGCGGCAGTTATCCTGTTTGGTCCCAAGAAATTACCTGAACTCGGTGCCTCATTAGGGAAATCCCTGAGAGGTTTTAAAGACGAATTACAGGGCGACTCAGAAGAAGAGCCAACTGAAGACTAGATTCGCCCAGTAGCAATCCTTTCTGGGTTTAATCTAAATACCCCCCTTTTCTCGACTGGAGAGGAGGGGGGTATTGCGCATTGTGATGGGTTAGCGTGAGGGTGGACTAGCTGCGAGGGAGCCATAGTAGGGCAGAATTTTCTGCCAGGTGGGTTGCTGCCCAGCCTGCCATCGTTGATGGGCTAAGGAAATCATGGCTTGGCAAATGCCCTGGGGGTCAACGGTGTCGGGGTAAAGATGGTGGTAAATCTTCTCAGTGGATAGAAGATGTTGCCACACCTCTAGCTCAACGTACTGGAGGGTTTTATAGATCGATAACGCCTGAGTAGATGCGTCCCAAGTGAAAAGACTGCCATAGACTGATCCACGCTGCCCCGGATACTCCACCGCTATCAGCTCATCCTCATTTACTTTTGATAGGCTACTTGCATAGGCATACGCTTGAGCCGTCAGGGTAGAAACACCGTAAAGAGGAATATTTAGCTGCTGGGCCAAGGTTCGTGCTGTTACCACTCCAATACGGGTACCAGTAAAGCTGCCAGGGCCTTGAGCAACTACTAGCCACCCCAAGTCAGACCAAGAGAGGGGCGCTAGGAAGTCCTTTAAATAGTGATGCAGGTGGATGGAAATATCACGGCCTAAATCCCAGGTTTGATAACGGTTAATTTGCGCAAAGTTGGAGATCCCTAAGGTTAACGCTGAGCTAGTCGTATCGAGGCCAAGAACGTGCATTTGGAACTTCGTGATAATGATCACCTTCTCATTCTAATAAGGCAGGGGATGATGGTTGCACGACCTTGCAGTTCGCAGTAGACAGGACAATCACAATAGGACTATGGAACGCATTCTGGGCGAATATTTAGGAGAATTTAACGGATATAGCGGTTGGATTGTCTGGAATCTTTTTTTGGCCTTTATTCCCATGGCTTTAAGCTTTTGGCTGTTTCGATGGCCCCATCGGTCGCGAACCCTGGTCTGGTGGATTGCGTTAGTTTCATTTATTGCCTTTTTACCCAATGCCCCCTATCTGCTAACAGACATTATTCATCTGGTGGGGGCAGCGCGCAGTACCAATTCCATTTGGATTGTCACCTTGTTTTTTATCCCCCTCCATACCTTTGCGATTTTGGCAGGGTTTGAAGCCTATGTCGTCTCTTTGATTAATCAGGGACATTACCTCAAGAAACAGGGGGCAGGTCAGTTTGTGAAAGGGGCAGAGATCCTGGTGCATATTCTCTGTGCCATTGGCATTTATCTGGGGCGGTTTATCCGCTTCAACAGCTGGGATCTGATCACCAATCCCAAAAACGTCTTGCTGGTCAGCATGAATGAACTCACTTCAAAGTTTCCGGTTGTCGTGGTTCTAATTACTGTGGTGGTGCTAATTCTGTTCTATTGGATCATGAAACAAATTACCCTGGGTCTTGTGTTGAGGGTTCAGCATGTTCGCAGAGCGAACCGAGGTTTGGCGCCAGATCAAGATCTGTATTGAACCCTGGTTGGGACATGCCAGAATAGGGGCATGCCCCCCATGTGGAGAATCAGTGATGCCTTTAGAACGTCGATTGTCTCGGGATGCCTATTTGCAAAATGAGATTGTGATTCTGAAACAGCTTTGCCTAACGCCGAGCCAGATGTTTCAACCAGGGCGTTATAAGGTGAGTGAGCTGCCAGATGAAGCCTTCACTATGGGGCTAGTAGAACGGGCTCCCATTCCATCTGAAGAGAATCCCGATGATGCTGAATAAAAGGAGAGAGCATGAGGCACCCAAAAAACCTCAGGGTCGAAAGCTTGAGCGTAAGTAGAAGTAGAAACCCTAGCCAAAAATAGCAGCTCTAGAACGGGGACCATATTACAGTCTGAGTAATGTTTGCGTGTGCTCATCAGTCGTTTGGCAGAGTCGTCCATAGCTGAACTTGGGAGTGTTCTTTTTCCTAACGGCCTAATCAGGTGAAACGATTCATTCACTCCATGTAAGATGAATCGTATTGAGATCTAGCGGTGATTAAAAACTATGCCCTATTTCTCAGTGGTGCCAGGAACGTTGGCAATGAGAAGAGGTAGTTTTTACCCAAAGTCACCACTCCTATTTTGATCCTTGAGAAGCTAGGAAGTCCCAAGAAAATAACCTTTCTCATAGATTTAGATCCGGATCTAAATCCAAGGTTAATAGCTGCGATAATGGGTGAGTTTGCCAAGGTGCAATGATAATTTCCTCCTGAGTTGGGGAATCTTGTTGTTTGAAGAGGGAGCTGGATCTATCAGGTATGCGAACCCACTATTGCAGTGAATTACGAAATGATCATGTGGGTGAACGGGTTACCCTCTGTGGCTGGGTAGACCGCCGTCGCGATCATGGTGGCGTGATTTTTTTGGACGTGCGCGATCGCACCGGTTTGATCCAAATTGTCAGTGACCCGGAACGGACTCCTGAAGCCTATCCCCAAGCCGATGCTCTCCGAAACGAGTATGTCGTTCGGATTCACGGTGAGGTCAGTCGTCGTCCGGACGATTCCCTCAATCCCCGTCTGCCTACCGGAGAAGTTGAAATCTACGCTGATCAGATTGAGCTGCTCAATGCAGTTCACCAGCAGTTGCCGTTTCAGGTCTCAACGGCTGATGTGGAATCGGTCAAAGAAGAGCTGCGCCTCAAGTATCGGTATTTGGATTTGCGACGCGATCGCATGCATCAAAACATCATGATGCGGCATCGGTTAATTCAATCGATTCGTCGCTATTTGGAAGATCAGCAGAACTTCGTAGATATTGAAACCCCCGTCTTAACTCGCTCCACCCCTGAAGGCGCACGAGACTACTTGGTACCCAGTCGAGCCAATCCGGGAGAATGGTTTGCCCTGCCTCAGTCACCTCAGATTTTTAAGCAATTGCTGATGGTGTCTGGGTTTGATCGCTATTACCAAATTGCCCGCTGTTTCCGGGATGAGGACTTACGAGCCGACCGCCAACCTGAATTTACGCAGCTGGACATGGAAATGAGCTTCATGTCCCAAGAGGAAATCATTCAGCTCAATGAAGACTTAATGCGGCATGTCTTCAAGGCCCTCAAAGATATTGACTTGCCGAAGACATTCCCACAGATGACCTATGCCGAAGCCATGGAACGCTATGGCACCGATCGTCCAGATACCCGGTTTGATCTGGAGTTAGTGAATGTCTCTGACTTACTGGCAGACTCAGGATTCAAGGTGTTCTCAGGGGCGATTAAAAAAGACGGACAAGTCAAAGTTCTACCCATTCCCGATGGCAATGCCAATATCTCCAACGTTCGCATCAAACCTGGTGGTGACCTGTTTTCTGAAGCCAGTGCGGGTGGAGCTAAAGGTCTAGCCTATATCCGGGTTAAAGATGATGGTGCGATTGATACGATTGGGGCCATTAAAGACAATCTATCACCAGAGCAAACGGCTGAACTACTTGAACGAACGGGCGCTAAGCCAGGTCATTTACTCCTATTTGGCGCAGGTCCTACAGAAATTGTGAACGCCTCTCTCTCCCGATTACGATTGGCATTGGGGGCAGAAATGAAACTGATTGATCCGGACCAAATCGATCTACTGTGGATAACGGAATTCCCCATGTTTGAGTGGAATGCCGATGAAAAGCGGCTGGAAGCGCTGCACCATCCTTTTACTGCGCCTTACCCAGAAGATGAAGCAGATCTCAAAACGGCCCGTGCCCAGGCCTATGACTTGGTTTATAACGGCCTAGAAATTGGCGGAGGGAGCCTGAGAATTTATCAAGCTGACTTGCAACGGCGTGTGTTTGACGCCATTGGCCTATCAGAGAAAGAAGCTCAAGATAAATTTGGGTTCTTGCTCAATGCTTTTAACTTTGGTGCTCCCCCCCACGGCGGTATTGCCTATGGCATTGATCGCTTGGCGATGCTTCTCAGCGGTGAAGAATCGATTCGTGACACAATTGCGTTTCCCAAAACCCAGCAGGCTCGCTGTTTGCTAACACAAGCACCTTCCAGTGTGGATCAGAAGCAGCTTAAAGAATTGCAGATCAAATCCACGGCTGAACCTAAAAAGTAGTGGTGATCCTGCTGCTCCAATCGTGAAAACCATCTGTAAGGGACGTCTCTTGATCCGCTTAAAATCCAAACGACCTGGCCTGAATTGAACCCTACTCCTTCTCTGCAAGTCTAAGCCTAGGTGAAACCCATTTAGGTGAGAGACTCAAGTCACCCAATTGTAAAAAGATGCAGAGGAGTCGCTGATATGAGGAGATTTGAACAAGCCGTTGGGTGTGGTGTTTGTGTAATGGCGTCATCCATTCTATTGTGTGTCGGATGCCAGGCCAGTTCTGTAACTCCCCCAAACTCAAAGATCCATTCTGCAAAAAGCCTGACGGAACGGGTTAGGCATGAAGGCATCCAGCGAACCTATCATATTTACTTACCTGAAGGGTTTAACCGACAGAAGTCACTGCCATTGGTATTGGCCCTGCATGGAGGAGGTGGAACAGGACGCCAGTTTGATCAAGCGCTTTCTCAAGGCCAGTTCAAGACCATTGCGAATCAGCGAGGAGTTATTTTAGTTTTCCCAGATGGTATGAATCGCCAATGGAGTGATGGGCGAACGCAGCATCTGAAGCGCAATAAATCCTACGATGATGTTGGTTTTATTTCCAAAGTCATTGACCGCATGATAGATGACTATGGCGTTGATGCCCAACGGGTCTACGTTACTGGCATTTCCAACGGTGGGTTTATGTCTGTACGCTTGGCGTTAGATCTATCGGACAAAATCGCTGCGATCGCACCTGTAACTGCACAACTTCCCCTCGCCCTGCAGCATAAGACTTCTAATCAGCCGATTTCAGTCATGATCATCAACGGAACTGAGGATCCGATTGTGCCTTATCAGGGTGGGCATGTTCGTCTGTTTAAGTTTGGCCGCAGTCGTGGTGAAATACTCTCCACGGCCGAAACCATTGAGCATTTTCGTCTTCGCAATAACTGTCGCGCTAAGCCCAAAAAAACATTACTCCCAAATAAGGATCCTAACGACGATACAAGGGTTGAGATGGCGCAATATACGGGGTGTGCTGATCAGACTGAGGTGACGCTTGTAAAAGTTATTGGTGGGGGGCACACTTGGCCTGGTGGTGCGCAGTACCTGAAACCCAAATTGATTGGCAGGGTGTCGAAGGATATCAATGCAAGTGCCATGATTATTGACTTTTTCCTCAAACATTCGCGGTAAGTAAGAACGAGCGAAAATTCACGCTTAAGCGATTGCTGCTGATGATGATGATCAAACTATTCTTGTTTTCTGGTTAATGATGGCTTTTGGCCGGACGGATCAGCATACGCCTAAAGTTAAAGGAAAAGGATTACGCGCAGTAGTACAGTCTGGGCTGGTCGAAAATCACTTCATAATCTATGACAGGAAACTTTCCATTACTCATCGACTTCTATGACTTCGCTGGGAAACATTAGAGTGTCTTTGTACCGAAGTCCAAAAAGTACTTTATACGCCTGAATCGACAAGTACGATACCAACACTGGAGATTTGGGTGAATAATTATAAGAAGTATCCCATTCCGGCAAGCTATCGAACGACTTAGCGCTGAACTGGGGTTAAGTAGCCTATTAGATGTAGACTCACAGATTGAAGATACAAACACGGTCACAGGGAATTTCTAGGACTACGGTATTTCGATATTGAAAGACTCTTCCAAAGGATTTCTCTCGACCTCAATGGGTATCAGACATTTGATGAGACCTAAACACTATATCTAGCGGCTACCACGCTAATTCCCGGAGAGCCAATATTGACTACATTTTTGCTTGAGCATCTATTTTATTCCTGTAACTATTTTTACTTATCCTCAGAAAGTTGCCTTTCAGATTGACCTATCATTGTGACCAATGGCGAAATCTATAAACTCGATGCTCAATCTCAGTTTACGGGCTAGACATCTGCCCTATTTTGGACAGCAGATGAGCTGACATTTATGGTAGCCGTTTTAATCGGCTTTTCCGAAACTATACATAGTAGCCGGTAGCCCCTGACCTCCGGTAACCGTTAGTTTATAGGCAGGCAGTATATCGCACTTCGATATGCTTCTAAATAACCTAATATCTATCCACACTTATCCCTTGAGATTAGGTCCCTGCACGTGACAAACTATAGAGTTTATTACTATTTTGTTAACAAAGAAATCCCGCTCTTCATTCCTTAATAGTGAGATTTCAAGCTCACAGATGAGAAGGATCACAGACTTAGGAGGAGAGAAAATAGCATGTCTCCAGAAGAAGAGAGTTTTATTAGTGAGCAGCCCAAGATATCATTTATTTTCTTTATAAAACTCGCCACGACTGTTATTCTCGCATTTTTTCTAAATTTTGATAGATAATCATCGCCGCATCTCATTCAAGTCAAGGGGGGAAACTATGCATTTGGTCTAAAAAAATTTTAGCGATTCCATTTGTGCTTTATTGATGACAAGAAGCAGCATATATTATGCTTGTCTCAACAGGTGATATTGCAGAATAGGATTGATTAACTCATGGCTAAAAAGCAAAAACAAGGTAAGACGCCTTTAAGCGGACAAGCCTTAGTTGAGAAGGTCAAACAACTTGAGGACCTAAGTCGTGAAGAAAAGGCGAAAGAATGCGGTTACTTTACCCTAAATGAGGATGGGTCAGAACGCATTAGCATGATGAAATTTCTCAATGCGTTGATTGATGCTGAAGGCGTAGAATTAGATGGCAAAAGCCAAAATGGCAATGGTCGGGGCGGTCGCAATGCTAGTTACCGAATCAGCGTTCAATCTAATGGAAATTTGCTGATTGGGTCTACCTATACCAAGCAGATGGAGTTGGCTCCTGGCGACGAGTTTGAAATTTCCCTTGGACGAAAGCATATCCATTTAAAACAGATTACCGATGATGAAGACTAGGACGCAATTGCCTAAATCTATGTCAGAGGCACGGCAATTATACTGCGGACGACTAGTGGCTTAACATTGTAGCGGAGAGATTTGGCACACTGGGAGTATCCCCCAACCGACTCTCCTACTCGCATGATTAAAATTGATTTCACCGCAGAGGAAATCCAACACCTCAACTACGAGCGCTATCATCATCCTCACCCACGGGTGCAGCGACGGATGGAAGTCCTCTACTTAAAGAGTCAAGGTCTTGCCCATGCCCAGATCTGCCAGCTTTGTCAGATTAGCCGTCCGACCTTAGCCAAAACCCTTCGTTTGTATCAACAAGGAGGAATTGAAGGACTGAAGACCCTGGAATATAAAGGTCAACCCAGTTCACTCAACGCTCATAGCGATAGTGTGAGAGCCTATTTGAGCAACACCCGCCCCGCACCAGTGCAGAAGCTCAAGCAGTCATTGAACAATTGACGGGCATTAAACGTAGTCCAACCCAGATCAAAGCTTTCCTCAAACGCATCGGTTGTCGCTATCGAAAAGTGGGGTATGTGCCGGGAAAGTCGAGTCTACCCGAGAAAATTGAGGAGCAAGAGCAGTTCCGAAAACTTGCCTTGAACCCTTATTAGAGGGAGCTCAACGCCAAGAGCGTCTTGTCTTTTTGTAGATGCTGCTCATTTTGTTCATCAGGCTTATCTGGGGTTTCTCTGGTGCATCCGTCGGATCTTCATCCCCTCTCCTTCCGGTCGTCAACGATTCAATGTTCTCGGGGCGCTCAACGCCGTCACTAAAGATATCATCAGCATCACCAACCACACCTACATCAACTCTCATAGCATGTGTTTGTTGCTAGCCAAGCTTGCTCTACTCGACCCTGTCATACCCATCAGCGTGATTTAGACAATGCTCGATATCAAAAATGCCAGCTTGTGACAGACTTTGCTGAGATCGTCGATATTGAGTTAGTCTACTTGCCCTCTTATTCACCCCATTTGAATTTAATTGAGCGGCTCTGGCGCTTTGTGCGCAAAGAATGTCTCTACTCAAAGTATTATGCTGATTTCCCCGCCTTTAAGGGAGCCATTCAACAGTGCCTCGACCAGTGCAATGGTGAGCATAAGGCGAAACTCACAAGCCTGCTATCACTCAAGTTTCAGTCTTTTAAAAAAGTTAATATCTTAGCCGTCTAGAGTATAGGTTTGTAATTACTTTCTAAGACTGCTCCAGCACCATTGATGTGCGCTTAGCTACTTATCAATATCAATGCGTCTTTTAGTTTGAGAACGACAGCTACTTCGGAGACGCTGGTAGGATAATGGGATTAATTAAGCCAATAGCCCAATGGTGCTAAAGCAAAATCGATATTGGAAACGGTTGTCACAAGGAGTAACCTATGCACTCCTTGGGGTCATTGCCTTGGCTATGTTATTGCCTTTATTATGGCTGGTTAGTACAGCCTTCAAAGGCCAGGAAGACAATATTTTCCCCGTCGCGGCGTCGAAAGATTTGTCTTTATCTCCCCTGGAGAATATTGTTTTCTTCTTAAAGCAGTTATTTCCTATCCATCCCACTGGACACAATTTTGTCTCTGTTTGGCAACAACAGCCTTTTGGGCAGTATTTTCTCAATAGTCTATTCGTTTCATCTCTCACTGTAACCCTCAACGTTTTGTTCAGTTCTCTAGCTGCTTATCCTCTGGCTAGACTGAACTTTAAGGGTAAGGATTTTATTTTTGCGGTCGTGGTCTCCACAATTATGATTCCTTTCCAAATTGTGATGATCCCGCTTTACGTCTTAGCGGTTGAGTTGGGGCTCAAAAATACCTATCTGGGCGTGATTTTTCCTGCGATCGCATCTGCGTTTGGTATCTTTCTGCTCCGGCAGGCCTTCCAAGGGGTTCCAAAAGAACTAGAAGAAGCTGCACGCATCGACGGCTGTACAGATCTAGGGATTTGGTGGCATATTATGTTGCCATCGGTTAGACCCGCCCTAGTTACCCTGGCAATATTCGTTTTCATTGGCTCTTGGGGAGAATTTTTATGGCCCCTCATCATTCTGGATCAGCCCGAGTATTACACCCTTCCCCTCGCAGTGTCCAATCTGTTTAGTGCCTTTGGGCTCAATTGGCGTTTAATTGCCGCAGGTTCAGTGATTTCCATCGCTCCAGTCTTACTATTTTTCTTGATTATGCAACGGTATATTGTTCCTTCTGAAGCTGGGAGCGGATTAAAAGGGTAGTGCCCCCCATGCCTCTCCTATCCTTCTACTTCTCTAGAAATCTTCACAAGATCTACAGTTCCTGTTCCCTCTGAGCATGCTTTCATAACAAATGAAGATATTCCTTGAAGGATCAATGCAGATGAACCTCTCTCTCCTTCAGTCCAGCCTCAATTTGCTCAACCACAACCTCTGGATTGCTCAACAATTTGAAGATAATCTCGGTTCTTCTTTCCAATCTACTTGGGATAACTTTATCCAATCGGGACAGGTATGGGCCCTGATCATCGGTTTTATTGTTGGCTATGTGTTCCGCAGCATTACATCCTATTAACAGCGACTGAATCTCTATTATTTCGGACCTGAATATATTGGCATCTTCTCCCGTACCTCCTGCAAACAGCTCTGACTCTTCTGACCCCAAAGTTTGGAGTCAAAGATTTGAATCTGCCTTAAACCCTGTGATTGCTGCCTTTAATGCCAGCATTCATTTCGACATCGCCTTAATTGAATATGATCTAACGGGTTCACAAGCTCACGTGCAGATGTTGGCCCACAGTGGCATTATTTCTCAAGCAGAAGCCGATGCCATTGATCAAGGACTAGAGGCCATCCGGCAAGAATATCGCCAAGGTCAATTTCAGCCTGGTATTGAAGCGGAAGACATCCATTTTGCCGTCGAAAACCGCTTAATTGAACTGATCGGTGACACAGGCAAAAAACTGCATACGGGGCGTTCGCGGAATGACCAAGTAGGTACCGATCTTCGTCTCTATTTACATGATCAAATTCTACAAGTTCAAACCCTGATTCGGAACTGGCAACGAGCGCTCGTTACCTTAGCCAGCGAACATGTGCAGACACTCATTCCTGGATATACCCATTTACAGCGAGCTCAGCCGATCAGCTTAGCCCACCACTTGTTGGCCTACTTTGAAATGGCTGAACGAGATTGGCAGCGTCTGAAAGAAATCGATCAGCGAGTGAATGTTTCGCCTTTAGGTTTGGGAGCCTTAGCCGGAACGCCTTTCCCCATCGATCGCCAGTACACTGCCGACAAGCTAGGGTTTGTCGATCTGTATCGCAATAGTTTGGATGGTGTCAGCGATCGCGATTTTGCCATTGAGTTTCTCTGTGCAGCCAGTCTCATCATGGTGCATCTCAGCCGCTTTTCAGAAGAAGTCATCCTTTGGGCCTCGGAAGAGTTTGGATTCATCAAACTGAAGGATAGCTGTGCGACAGGCTCCAGCATTATGCCCCAAAAGAAAAATCCTGATGTTCCCGAATTAGTACGGGGCAAATCAGGGCGGGTTTTTGGGCATTTACAAAGCTTACTGGTTGTCATGAAAGGACTGCCCTTAGCCTATAACAAGGATCTACAAGAAGATAAAGAAGCCATTTTTGATGGTGTGACAACGATTAAGGCTTGTTTAGAGGCCATGACTATTTTGGTGGCAGAGGGCCTAGAATTCCAAACCCCACGTCTTGAATCTGCAGTGGGCGAAGATTTTTCCAATGCCACGGATGTCGCAGACTATTTATCCAAGCAAGGAGTGCCCTTTCGGGAAGCCTACAATATCGTTGGTGCTGTGGTGAAAACATGTCTCTCCCAAAACAAGCTACTCAAAGACTTAACGCTAGTGGAATGGCAGCAGTTTCATCCCCAGTTCGCTGACGATATCTATTCAGCCATTTCGCCCCGACAAGTCGTTGCCGTCCGCAATAGCTTTGGTGGAACAGGATTCACTCAAGTGCAAAACGCACTCAAACAGGCTCAATCTCTGTTAGCAGAATCACAGTAGGCCCTCAACTTCAGAACAAAGTTCTCAGGATCCAGTAGCAGCGTTCAAAGCTCTCTCTTTAGCGCACATCAAAAGGGGTAGACCCTTTCCAAGGGATGCGCTTAACCGCTGTCAAGGCATCAGTGACTGCTGCTGTAATATCACCCTGATGCTCCCGTTGAGCACGTTCATACTGGAGCGCCACCCCTTCTTGACTAGACGCATAAAGAGGAGGCAAGTGATTGAGGGCATGGGCGGCCACCTCAATACGGTTAATCCGTTGAGCCTCCTCTAAAGACCAAGCACAAGTTTGCTGATCGATTTCTTCGTCAACCAGAATTTCCATAATGTTTTTGTAGCTATTGGCTATGTCATAGCTGGGTACCATAGCAACTCAAAGGGTAAAGGACAACAAGTTTGTGCACATAATCTAGGAATATCAAGTTTTAGGCATGTTCGCTTCCGCAAAAATGCGTAAAATCAACGCAGTACTATACTATTCTCCATCACAATGAGGCCCTCAACGTGATGATACTGCGCGGATTCTATATCCATGTCCTCTAATATTGTTGAAATTCTGTCGGCTCAAGACCTACGCCGGACGATCACACGGCTAGCGTCAGAAGTGATTGAACGAGTCGGCACCCTAGATCATCTGGTACTGTTAGGCATCCCGACACGGGGCGTTCCTCTAGCCTATGCCTTAGCCCAGCAGATAGAGTTATTAGAACAGATCAAAGTCCCGGTGGGTAGCTTAGACATTACGTTTTACCGCGATGATTTAGACCGAATTACCGTCAGGACACCTGGAAAAACTGACTTACCGACGGATCTCTCCCAGAAAACTGTTCTCCTGGTTGATGATGTCATTTTCAGTGGTCGCACGATACGAGCTGCCCTCAATGCCGTCCATGACTATGGTCGGCCAACGCTGACTCAATTACTGGTCCTAATTGACCGGGGCCATCGAGAGCTGCCGATTCACCCTGACTTTACGGGCAAGGCATTGCCAACGGCACGGGAAGAACTGGTCAACGTCTATCTTGATGCGACCGATCAGCGGGATGGAGTGGAATTAGTCACCCGAGATCATTAGCAACCAAGCATTGAACGCCTCTCAGCATGGGTTCTACAGCAACTTGAGCACTTGAGTTCGGGAACCCGTACAGTCAAAAGATTGAATTTGGTCAATTACCTCAGATAGATTAGCACTCGGGAGTCGAGAGTGCTAAATCCCAGTAACCACTATCTAGTTTGGAGGAGCCGGTATGGCAGCTATTTCCTTAAGCGTCTCTACAGTCAAGCCTTTAGGTGATCGCGTATTCGTCAAAGTCAGTGCTGCAGAAGAGCAAACTGCAGGTGGCATTATTTTGCCCGATGCGGCCAAAGAGAAGCCTCAGGTAGGTGAAATTACCGCTGTTGGCCCAGGTAAGCGGGGTGACGATGGATCTCGCCAAGCCTTAGATGTCAAAGAAGGCGACAAAGTTCTGTATTCCAAGTACGCCGGTACAGATGTCAAGCTCGGCGGTGAAGAGTATGTACTGCTTTCTGAAAAAGATATTTTGGCGATCGTCAACTAGACAAGCGTAATATCATCCTTCGATTCGTTCTGCCCATTCAACTGGGCAATTTTATTTTGTCTAACTTCGCTGTTACTCCTTTAAGTTTGAGGTTGAGCTTCCATGGCTAAACGCATTATTTATAACGAGAATGCTCGTCGCGCCCTTGAGAAAGGGATGGATATCCTATGTGAATCTGTTGCGGTGACATTAGGCCCTAAAGGTCGCAATGTTGTTCTAGAAAAGAAATTTGGTGCCCCTCAGATCGTCAATGATGGCGTCACCATTGCTAAGGAAATTGAACTAGAAGACAACATTGAGAACACAGGGGTTGCCTTGATTCGTCAAGCGGCTTCCAAAACGAATGATGCCGCAGGAGATGGCACCACAACAGCTACGGTCCTTGCCCATGCCATGGTCAAAGAAGGGATGCGCAACGTAGTTGCGGGTGCGAATGCAATTTCCCTCAAGCGTGGCATTGAGAAAGCTGCTGGCTTTCTCGTAGAGAAAATCGCTGAGAATGCTCGCTCTGTTGAAGATTCCACTGCCATTGCTCAAGTGGGAACGATTTCTGCTGGTAACGACGATGAAGTCGGCCAAATGATTGCCAATGCGATGGATAAAGTCGGCAAAGAAGGCGTTATTTCCCTAGAAGAAGGCAAGTCCATGACCACCGAATTGGAGGTCACTGAAGGGATGCGCTTTGAGAAAGGCTATATTTCTCCTTATTTCGCGACTGACACAGAGCGGATGGAAGCTGTGCTAGACGAGCCCTACATCCTACTGACCGACAAGAAAATCACCCTCGTGCAAGATTTAGTGCCTGTACTCGAGCAGGCTGCACGGGCAGGTAAGCCCTTGTTGGTGATTGCTGAGGATATTGAGAAAGAAGCCTTAGCCACCCTCGTCGTCAACCGTTTACGGGGCGTGTTGAATGTAGCTGCCGTAAAAGCACCTGGCTTCGGCGATCGTCGTAAAGCCATGCTGGAAGATATTGCAGTCTTGACTGGTGGTCAGGTGATTACCGAAGATGCGGGTCTCAAACTAGAGACTGCCAAGCTAGAAATGATGGGACAAGCTCGTCGCATCACTATCACGAAAGACACCACTACCCTTGTTGCCGAAGGGAATGAGGCCGACGTCCAAGCTCGCTGCGAGCAAATTCGTCGTCAAATGGATGAAACCGAATCTTCCTACGATAAAGAAAAGCTGCAAGAGCGCTTGGCTAAATTGGCCGGTGGTGTTGCCGTGATCAAAGTGGGTGCTGCAACTGAAACTGAAATGAAGGATCGGAAGCTCCGCCTAGAAGATGCCATCAACTCCACTAAAGCCGCTGTTGAAGAAGGGATTGTTCCCGGTGGCGGGACCACTTTGGCTCATCTTGGTCCTCAACTTGCAAGTTGGGCTGCAGATAACTTAACTGGCGAAGAGCTGATTGGTGCCACTATCGTTGAACGGGCCTTAACTGCACCTCTAAAGCGCATTGCGGAGAATGCTGGCCAAAATGGTGCCGTTATCGCTGAACGCGTTCGCGAAAAAGAGTTCAATGTTGGTTTCGATGCGTCAGTGAATGAGTTCACGGATATGTTTGCCGCTGGCATTGTCGATCCTGCAAAGGTGACTCGTTCTGCGCTGCAAAATGCTGCTTCTATTGCTGGCATGGTCCTCACTACTGAGTGCATTATTTCTGATAAGCCTGAGCCCAAGGAAAATGCTCCTGCTGGCGCTGGCATGGGCGGAGACTTCGACTACTAGAATTCCAAGCCTAATTTATAAGACCCAGAGGGCGGTGTTTACCGCCCTCTTTTTTGTTCTTGACTCAGAGATTCGGTTATTGGAAATAAAAGGCCACAAAAATGTGAAACCCAAGCATGACAGAAAACATACTGACCAGGATAATGTGGGTTGATAACCAAATCGCACGCAGTTTGCGAATGAGAGGCCCCTTTGAAACCTTGGGGAACCGCTTAGCTAAACCCTGCCAGCTTTGAGGCACCAACCCAAAGTATTTCTGGGAAGATTCTAAAATACCCGTTTCTGCAACCACGCCCACTAGGGCCGATAGGGCAACACCAAAGAACACCCAGAGAAAGAGTGCATTAAAGTTATCGCCAACCGCACCACCGGTATGGAGCAAAACAGTGGCTACTAAAGCGACACCAACAAAAATATGCAAGCTGCGCCACAACAGAATAGAACCTGGCACTGCAATTTTCCACCGGCGCCCTCGTTTACGCAGTGCGAGGGCCAGTTCAAAGAAGACAAGGGCCAGAACGACAAACCCCGTAATCAGCTTGTACAGATCCGTTTGTAGAACGATCAAGGCATTGAAGTTGCGATCGCGCAGCAACGGAATATAAACCCCACTTAATGCAAAGGGGGTCAAAATAGCTGCGACCACTAACGTCAGAATAATAAGAGTTGAAAACCTAGGCTTCATAGCTTAACTAGGGTGATAGGACTTTGGAGCATCGGTTCACCCCCTCGAAGTCGGAAAAATGCTCTATAGGGATCGACTGGTGGCGCGATCCCTTTCCCCCATAGAGCATCACTTACCTTTGGGTAGTGCTATTGCGACCTAAGCACCTTCCAAAGGAATATTGATCATGATGCCGCCCATCACGTCATCCATTTTGAAGACCTTATCGGGATAGCGTTCTTTGTGTACAGGGTGGGTGTTATGACAAGTAATACAGGCTTCTGCTACTGCCTTATCGGGATAGAGGGCCGAAAAATATTTCTTACCCCCTACTTCCTGGAACTCCTTGAAAGGTTCTCCCGTTTTCTCAACCTCTTGAATGGCTTTTTTCTCAAAATCATTTTTAGGACCTTGAGCGTCGTTAATATACCAAGTTGAGATCAGGTTATAGGTAAAAGCAGTGTCTGCTTCGGAGGCAATTTCAGACCCGAGCCGAAACATTTGTGCAGGCAGGGGAATACCATCACTGCTTTCCCAACCTTCGGTCGCTTCTATTGCCAGAACACCATCAGCTTTGGGCTTACCTTCGAGTTTTTTGGCTCGGTTAACCACATGCTTGGTGTAGGCCGTTCGGTCTGAAGCTAAAGCAGTATGGATATAATCAGCTACTAATTCAGGCTTTACCCCCCCAGTGGCTTGGGATTCGGCACCCCCACTACAGGCCACAGCGGTGAAACAAATGGCTGCAGCCAGAGCAAAAAAGGCGAGGGTTCTGGAACGCAACGTTCTGAACCAATTTCGTGTCAAATTCATCTTGTGTCTCCTCTCAATGAGATGCATCTGATTCGTTTTGATGGGATAGATTAGTCTTCGATGGGATAGATTACTCTGATTTGGAATTGCCCGACCGTTGTTGTTCTAGCGCACGCACCATTTTCAGAGTGTCCATCGATAAGGTAGGGGGTCGGGCAAAATTCGATTCCACTAAGTCATCATCAAAAATGCTGTTGTAGGCAAATTCCATGCCGTGGCAATTCATACAGACCTCTTTCACCATGCGATCGCGGGGCAGTAACGTGAAGGTATTGTTGTGGTTGACCATTACCGTCCCCGATGCCGATGTTTGTCGGGGCAGGTGGCAAGTGGCACAAGTGGTTGAAGCAGTGGAAGGGCGGGGAAGTGCCCCCTCTTCTTGCAGTAATTGAGCATGCCGGGAGTTCTGATAATTCAGCGAATGGGTGTCCTTGTGGCAGGTCAAACAAGAATCAACCGAGGCGGGTAATGTCTTCACTGAATGAACATCATGACAAGCATTACAGTTCATCTGTTTATCATGGGCGGCTGCCTGCATCGGCAGGTGGGCCAAAGCAGGGGTGAGTGCCGTTTGTCCTTCTAGTAAGCGAATACCATGTTTACCCAGCAAAAAGGTATCCACTTGCGCTTCATGGCAAGATTGACAGCTTTCATGATTGGGTCGCTGCAGCACCTGTTTCGTGGATTTATTCTGGTGACAGCTCGAACAGTTGACATCGGCTAAGGCATGGGCACTTTGGGACCAGCTTTGGTTAATAGACTGAAGCTGAGCCTGATCCACCGCCCAGGCAGAAACCGTCAACCCATTCCAAAGCAGCAATAACAACACCCCTCTTAGAAGCCAACTCCTCATGCTCGCCCTCCAAGAAGCTCTTTCCCCAAGTCAGGCTGAGGCGGTGCCGTCAGTTCAGGCTTAACGGTACGGGCTGGTAATACTGGCTTCGGCAACATATCCGCCTGACCCATACTCTGACGTAAAAAGCCCGTTGAAATACTGCGATGGTCGTGGAAATTATGACAACCAGCTGTCCAACATCCATCCGGTGAGAACCCTTTATGACTGGCCAATTCCCCTTGAATAATGCCTTCATGGCAAATCATGCAGAGATCTGGTTTGAGATGCACCCCGCGATCAAACATATGCACATGTTCGTTGTGGCAAGTGGTGCACGTTAATACCTCCAATTTCTCTAATTCAGCAGCCCAGCGCAGATCTCGGAACTTTTTGGGGCCATGGGCATCAGTGGCCATTTCGGCCTCATGGCAGCGCATGCACGTGTCATTACTCACCGGTTTAAACCCTTCATGACACGAGGCACAGGACGCCTCAAATAGGAGATGCCCATTAGACGTTACGCCCGGCAGAAAGATCGTTTTGTGGTCTAAAGCAAAGGCAGCCCCCAACCAACCCATCAAAATTAAACACAGCACAATCACGGTATTTCTGACATTAAATAGAGCCGATAGACTCAAAAAAGATTTTTTCGTTTTGGCCACTACAATTGCCCTAAAAAATTTAGACCAGCAAGATAGCGATAATGACCGCAACAATGCCGCCCCCCGCCAGTCCTAATAACAGTCCTGTTGGCCGATCCGTTTCCGCCGCCTCACTAGAGAAGCTGCTCGGTGAGGAGGATGCGGGGGGAGCTGAATTCAAATCTAAATCGGCTTGGGAATAGTCAGCACCATCTAACATGATGGTGCTGATGGCCCCATAGGCATCCACCCAGGCTTGTTTGACCTCATCAGTCCACGCTGAGCCCAGAAATTCCTCAAAGGTTTTGAGGAGTGTATTACCCACCAACGGGTAATGCTCCGGTAAGGCCCCATATTTCACATGTCGAGCACCCAGCCCCGTAAGGGCATCCCCCAAGGCGTCTGGCTTCCGCAAGTTTTCAACGACCAGAACCAGAGATTGCAAGAGCTTCTTGCTTTGTTGCTTTATATCCGTATTCGCGAATAAGGGTTGGGCAGCCGGGTAATCGGTAAACAAGTTTTCGTAAAAGCGATCGGCAAACTCATTGGCCACGGGCTTCACTTGAGCAAAGCTCGTTTCCAGTAGCTCAACTTGCAAGCCAGAATCATCAGGCGACGCTGGCGTTTCGGGTTCGAGCTGAATATCTGCTTCGGAATAATCTGCTCCATCCAACATAATCGTGCTAATCGCACCATAGGCATCTACCCAAGCCTGCTGGACCTCATCTGTCCAAGCCGGTCCTAAAAATTGCCCAAAGGTCTTGAGCAGGGTATTACCCACCAATGGGTAATGCTCAGGTAAGGCTCCATATTGGACATGACGAGCCCCCAGGCCGGTGAGAGCGTCTCCTAGGGCATCTGGCTTGCGCAGATTCTCCACCACTAGAACCAGGGATTGCAGGAGCTTCTTGCTTTGTTGCTTTATATCCGTATTCGCAAATAAGGGTTGAGCAGCCGGGTAATCGGTAAATAAATTCTCATAGAAGCGATCGGCAAATTCATTGGCGACCGGCTTGACTTGGGCAAAGCTCGTTTCTAATAGCTCAACTTGTAACCCAGAATCATTAGGTGGCGCTTCGGGTTTGAGTTGAACGTCAGCCTCTGAATAATCGGCACCGTCCAACATGATGGTGGTAATTGCACCATAGGCATCTACCCAGGCGGTTTGAACCTCCTCAGTCCATGCATCCCCTAAGTATTCATCAAAGGTTTTGAGTAAGGTCGCCCCCACCAATGGGTAATGTTCGGGTAAAGCCCCATATTTCACATGTCGGGCCCCCAGCCCTTTGAGGGCATTACTCAACGCATCCGGTTTGCGCAAATTCTCAATTACTAGCACCAAAGATTGTAAAAGTTTGCCCCCTTGCTTCTCCATATCTGTCCCCTCGAAAAGGGGTTTGGCCTCTGGGTAATCTGTGAATAAGTGGTTATAAAAACTTGAAACAAATTCATTAGCTTGAGGTTTTATTTTCTCGAAGCTACTTTCAAGGATTTCAACTTGTAAGGTCATAGATTTACCTATTGAGGATATGGGGCTCAGAGGCTCATGCAAAAGATTAAAGCAATCGATCGATAAAGCTACACTCAAAGCCTGGATATTTAGTGAATGAATTTAGCTCAACCATCTCTCCCTTAAGGGAATAAGGGAACAGTTGTTTATTCTGTCTAAGGTTGCAAAAAAGAGTAATTATGCACCTCTTAAAAACATTGATTTCAATTTTGGCTAGGTCGTTTTGGCATTCCTCAGAAAAGAGATAGAAAGCTAAATGTACAAGATGCGATCGCAACACTCATTCTCATCAGTCTCGCAGCGATATCAAAACCACAACAAGCGTGACAACGCCTTCACCCAAAGCGCTGTATTGTTGAAATTTTGACATTCATAAACAGCATTAAGCTGCAGATTCAAAATATGCCTTCAAAGGTAAAAAATAATTACCACTGGAGTCGTATCAATTAATACAATTAACACTATCTAAAAGTCGATAATTACATAATTTCAATGCAAAAATTACATTGAAAATTACGGCTTCTTTAGCAAAGAATGAGTCCAACAAAAAGTATAAAAATATACATTATTTAGGGACATTTAAAGCCCCCCGCTTTCGCAGTAGTACTTTCTGCTCACTGGATAATCCTTGAGCATCAGTAAAGATTGCGCCAGAGACAATGGCACTAGAAAAGTCCACGTTGTGAAGTTGAGTGTTTTCCAAATTTGCATCCCGAAAATCTGTCTGCTCTACTTGAGCACCGGTTAAGTCAACCTGCTCTAAATGAGCACTATAGAAAGAGGCATGGTTCAATCGGGCATCGCGCATACAGGTTTGCCCTAAGAACACATGATCAAAACTGGCCTGCTGTAGTTGGGCTTCCTGCAAATTGACCTGCTCTAAGTTACTGCCAATGACATCAGCACCCGTAAAATCTGCTTTTTGCAAGTTGGACTGGACAAAGCGAGATCGTTCTAAGCGGGCGTGGGCGAAAATGGCTTCTGAGAATTGCCCCTGACTCAAATTGGCATCATTGAGCTTCGCCCGGCTGAAGTTAGCCCCCTTGAAATCCCCCTGAGACAGATCAGCTCTGATTAAAATGGCATCTCGGAAGGAGGCATATTGGCCAGTGGCTTCTGCCAAATCCACCGACTCCAAAATGGCTGTGGCCGCATTCGCTTGATTCAAATGGGCACCATGCAATTTGAGCTTAACCCCATGAATCCCCATCAAATTAGCCGAGTCCAGGCGCGCAGAGGTAAATTGAGCTTCCGTTAGAAAAGCATCCTGCAAGCTAATTCCCGTCAGCGTCGCAAAGATTAAGATCGCTTCCGTAAAATCGGCTCGATTACAGGAGGCCTCGGATAAATTTGCCACCCGTAAATAGGCTTGAGGGAAATGACCATCATCCAGGGAGAATCCCTGCAAATTGATATTGCTGAGTTCTGCTCCTTGTAAAGAAATGCCTTGTTGAACTTTCGTTTGCACCTCTTCCGGTGTGAGAACGGCCATCGTTTAGTTTTCCAATTGGTGGGTATAAGGGGGGGAGCACTAAGCATCAGCAGTTTGCACTTCAGACACCGAGGGAGAAGCGCTGCGATGCTGCTGAGAACGATAGCGGAGAATGGTTGCCAGCACAAATAAGCTATCCATGCCGACCAAACCGGCGATCAGCACTGCAGAACCGCCCGTACCAAATCCATAGCTATGTAATCCTGTTCCCAGCACAAAATTAACGCCATACCAAGCCATCAGTACGGCATTAAACCCTAAGACACTGGCCACATTCATACCAAATTGTCCTAACCAACCCGCTAAACGACCATGAACAGGCGCTAAATAGCAAAGCAAGGCAATTAAAGCCCAGGTCTCTTTTGGATCCCAACCCCAAAATCGCCCCCAGGAAAAATGCGCCCAGATGCCGCCCAAAATAATGCCTGTCGTTAGCAGCAATATCCCCACTTGAATGACGCGAGTATTAAGCCGGGACAGGGCGCTGGCGGTTGACCCTCCCTGGGGATGTCGCCAATATTGCACCAATGCCAAATGCCCTAATCCCATGGCCAAGGCAAAGCTGGCATAGCTAAGAGTAATCGTGGGGACGTGGATACTAAGCCAAAAGTTATCTCGCAATACGGGCACTAAGGGCTCAATACTGGGGTCCAAAACTGCAGGTAAACTATCGGCCAGCAGCAGGCACACAACGGCAAGGGGAGCCGCCGCGTACAGATAGGAACGGGCTCGGGTCTGTAGCTCAAAACAAAAGGCTAGGGCGGCAATCCCAAAGCCCACCCAAACCACGGATTCATACATATTGGTAACGGGGGGACGGCCTGCAATTTGCATGCGCAGACCAAAGCCAAAGGCTTGGATCAAGATGCCTCCGAGAAAGGTTCCCATGCCAGTCCAATACAAGTTAAAGCTGGGAACGAGTTGGCTCGTGAGGAGGGCCAGAAATGCGATTCCATATAGTTTCCAAGCTTTACCAAAAGGATGGAAGTGATTGAAAAAAGCTTCCCGTTGCAACGTGGCCATCGCTGGATAAATCTCAGGACTTAGGTCTGCTAGGGACTGCTGCAATAGGGTCGCAGGCTCCGCCAAAGACTCTAAATCATCTCCCTGGGCTTGATACTGCTGGTTGAGCTGTTCAAAATGGGTCTGAATCTTGGCTGCCATCTCAGGCGGATAAAGTTGTTCAGCATCCGCAATGCCGACCCAAGTCCCTTTGATATCCATGGGATGGGGCACCAGAGGCAAAGTTTGGCTGCCAACCGTATCCAACATTAAATTGAGGCGATCTTCGAGGGTTAATGCTTCTCGTTCATCTCGTGTCAGGGGTTGCTCTTGCAGCTGTTTGGTATGGGCTTGTTGCAAGATCAGACCCAAATCAGAATTGATCAGGGTAGAAAAGCTAAAGTGCTTTTGCTCCAAGGGCAGTCCCAATTGGGCCTTGAGGGGGCGATAGTTGACCAGCACAAAGGGCTCGTCATTCCAATCCCGGCTGTTGAGCCACAAAGACCAATAGGTTTGTGGCGCATCTAAAACCTCACCACTGGCCAGTTGATATCGCGATGACCCATGAATCGTGGCGACGGTTTCCCGGGCCACCGTATCTAAAGGTTTTTTGCGACCATCCAGCTGAACAGCCAGGGTATCAATCGCTGTTTGGGTTGGGGGTTGCCATTGACTGATAGGGGTGACCGCCAAAGCCAACGCCAGACAGAGTCCCCATAAAAATTTCAGTTGATTCATTATCCATCCTGAGGTGCAAGGGGCAGGGGAGATGGTTCAGCCGCGATCGGCTCAGTGGGTTGCTCCAACACCGCTGCCCGTTTTTTGAATAGGGTCGGGCCATAAAACATAACGCCAACCCCTAATACGGTCAGTAAGGCGCCACTCCAGGTCAAAGCAGTTACCCATAGGGGTTCCCGTTTAACTTGCAGAGTAGACTGGTTCAAATCGCCAGGATTCCAGGAGGCTTGGGCAATTTTCCATCCCTGATACCAGGTAGGATGATTCATCCAGACTGACCGTTTTTGAGCAGAGTCTCCCTGAAGATCTTCAATACGGATTTGGCTTGTCCACATGGCCACCGAATCGGTACCTTCATTCCGTTCAACAACAAACTCATCCAAACTCACCCGAAAGGGTAAAGCCAGCATGCGGGGGCCAAAGGCCGCCATTTTAGGGTGCGAACCATCGGCAATCAGTACTGAGTCTCCCCAGGTCAGCCATTGCTGCCCATCCGCTGAAGCCACTTGCAACGCCGGAACTCCCTCAACACCAGGTAGAGCGGGAAGGCGCTCTTGGATCCGCTGTGCATGGGGAAGCCAGTCTGCCAGGGTGATTTTAAAGTCTGCCCAGCCCGGCTGAATCATTTGATCCATCTCCAAAGGCCCTGAGGTAAAAGACTTAGAGGAGCGGGCTGCATAATAGAGCTTTTGATCGGCCACCACGACTCGGAAGTAATCGCTAGCCGGGGGCGGTGGGACTTGATATTCCCAGTCTAAATCCAGTAAGGCTTTATCCCCCGCTAAGATCGGCCCGGCTTGAGCAAAGACAAACCAACGTTCTTGCAGATCGGCCTGCTTCACTTCTACTTCTAAGGCTGGATTTCGCCAATCCTGAGACGTCGTGATCGGCTGATTCTGGTCATCTAAGCGAAAATCGGGCCACACGTTCAGTAGGTGAACCTGGATATCGTTAATAACGGCATCCTGACGACGTAAGTCATCAATGGCCAACGGGGTATCTACGTCTCCCACCTTCATCAGCAGGGTTCCAGATTGGCGGGCTTGCCTTTGAGCTGGATCGGCCAAGAGCTGCTGGAGATCGGTTTGATTTACGGCTTGCCGCAGTTCCAGTTGGGCTGGCCCTAAATCCACCGTTTCAGCCATGGGCGATAACCACTGATCGAAGGTTTGACCCATGCGATCGCTACTCAATACCAACCGCACAGCAGGATTATCTGAAACATTTCCTGCCCGATACTCAACAGTTTCAACAGAATTGTCGCTGTAGTCCAACAAGGTCAACCCAGCAAATTGATGGGGTGAAATGACCTGGCCGGGTTTCACCATCACCGCCGCCTGCTGAACTTGACCTTGATCATCCATCACTTCTAAGAGTTCACCCTCGACCCGCACCAAATGGTTAGCAGGTTGATCTGTGCGCACCAGCAAGAGTCCTTCCACACCCAGGTGAATCACCGCCGCAGACCCTGCAATCAGTACAATCAACCCCAAATGAGTCAGGGCAAAACCCACTTTTCGCGCCCCGCGCCAGGGATAACGGGAAAGGGTAGAGACGCCCAGATTGACCGCGAGCAGAAACATCAAGGCCCCAAACCAAGGACTCTTATAGATCTGCTGCTGAACCACCAGCGATCCAACTTTACTTTCATAAAAGGTGGCCCAGATTAAAATACTTGCGATCGCACCCAGTACTGGGACGGCCAGCTTAATAGAGCCCAAGAAGCGGACAAGTTTGGTGAGCATTTAGACCTCAAATCATCGAGAACCTGTCCCCATTTAGTCTTAATCGGTCTGTAGAAAATGTAGTGGATGTATCAAATTAGGCAGGGTAAACGCATAGGTTATTGAGTAACTACATAGATTTCATGCAAAAAAAGAATATTGCTTGCCCCATAGATTTGGCCCAACTTCTCCCCAACCGCCTTCAGTACAGCCCTTAGCAAATCCAAAGTTCAAGATCTACGGTGATTCATGCTTGAGGTCATGCATATCTATCCTTGGCCGCAACGATTCTAAGGATGGCAGCAACCAATGTCACCACCAACAGGATGGTGATTACTACTTCATAGATGTCATCACCGAATGACTCGATTCCCCCAGCATCTCTGTATTGAGACGCTGCCATCTACAATATCTGAGGAGCATCGATGGCTATATTTGCAGGAACCTTTAAACCCCCTGTGATTGGGACCGACGAAATACCAATCAAAATCACCGGTTCGGGACAGTGTGAGTTAACATCCGATGGGCTCAACATTCAGGGATTCAAACATACACCCAAGTTGAATAGTTCTTTATTGTTCATTCTCTTCTTTGTAGCTGTTTTCGGGGCAATGTTGCTAAAAGCGGTCTGGCCTGAGATCCCGACTTGGCTCACTCTATCCCTCTTCGGTATATTCATTCTCCCCTATCTACAGGGTCAGGGCAGCGATCATCAAGGTGAAACCATTGAACTCTTGATTCCTTGGACATATGTAGTCGGTGCCAAGTTAGATAAGATTTCTCCTGCGGTCATTATCCGCATCAAAAAATACCGATACAAAAACGAAAGGTATAAAGGTGCACTGTATTTTCATCCAGCCCATGATTCAGAAGAGTTTCTTAAAGCATTTCAAAATTACGGGGCAAGCCTTAAGTCAAGCTCCCTTAAAGCTCATCAACAGTGACGGTATAGCGAAATTGTTGCCCTCTTTCAAATGTCCCCACCCAAATGGAATACTTCCCTGCTGGCAGTTGGTTCGCAATCCAACCTGCATCTTTCCCTTTGGATGAGTCATCCAGGCAATACAGACGACTTCCCGGTCCTTTAACCAATAGTGTTGTATCTCGGCTACTGTTGACCTGTAACTTCAGCTTGTTGACATTTTTCTTTAAAACCAAAACATGGTCTGGGCTGGGCGAGCCATACCCTAAGCACATGTTTCTCTGCATATCTCGCTCCCCCACAATTCGATGAAGAGCGATTGCCCCTTTGGCATAGCCTTTTACAGTTTTAGAACTGAATCCAGGCGATAAGCTGAGACTCGCAAAATTAGCAGGATTAGCTTCCACATCAGGCCCTCTGCCAAACAGCCCTACCATCAACAATAAAGCGGTTATAGGAATCTGCCACCGCCCCCATGGCCACCCTTTTCTACGATTCTTCATAACTTGCACCTTAACACCCACGTCTAGGGCGTCATTTGAGTTGGGTAGACGTGCACACTTTGGAAAAGTTGCTCCATATTTCAAGCGTGCCCAGATCATCCCCCTATTCTGTGGGTTTAGTTTATAAATCGTCAGAATATCCAGAGTTTATTTAGAGTGACCGCAGTCGAACTCAAGCCCATTACAAACTCAATTCTGTGGCCTTAACTTATGCCGACAAGCTCCCTGAGCTGAGGGGAATCAATACCCCTTCTGTTGTTAATCCCAGTTGAATAGGCTCTTGAGAGCGAATCGCTTTACCTGTTAAGGCACAACGGGTGTCTGTTTGAGCTGTAGCAGGAAATGATGCAGAGATCTGTGACCGTTCAACGGTTGGGGTAAATTCTCCCGACTTTTGCTGAACATAGTTCCAAAGAATATCGCGAATCAGTGCCTGATAGCCCTGGTGGCCAGAGAGGTTCTTTAGTTTATCCTTCAATTCTCGCTCCAACCGAATACTGGTGACTTGCATCTCAGTGGTAGGGACGGAATGAGTGACAGACATTTACAGTTCCTCTAAATAAGCTAAACAACGTAGACAAATTGTACTACGATTGTAGTATATTTGACCTGATTACCGCATTAGGCTACAAGTGAATGTTAAAAAGCATCTACATGCTGAGTTTAATAAAGTTAAACGTTTAGGGTTAGCCCTAATAATAGTCAGTTTTCGATCAGTTTCAGGGAGTTGGGTTATCCATTTAGCGGGGACTATAGGGCATGTTGAAATTTAACTATGGTAAGCAAGGCACTGTTTTAGAGTCCGTTGCCGATCCAATTGAAGACGTGATCAATCGACGCGTTGTCCTGGCCATGCGATCTGCCCAGCCCATCCATATGGAACCTAGCTTTGTCTCTTTGATTGTGCCTTCTGAGATTCCCGAGGTTCGAGCGTTGGCTTTTGAACTGACTCAAGGGAATTGTGATGCAGTTTCTCTAAGCACCCAAGAGTCCCTCTCAGATTTATCTAGAGAATCAATAGCGCCTTCAGATTTCATCAACCATGATATCGAAGTCATTATGCGGGGTGTTTGGTTGACCCACCATCCTGATGCCGAGGAAGGTGTATTTTTCACCTCCCTCACTACTGAAATTGAAGAGCAAATTGAAGAGCTATGGACTTACCAACCCGTTGCCTCACCCTAGAAGTCCCCCCAGCCGATTGACTTTTAAGGGACCAATTCTGGGTAGAGTAGATATGCTGAACCAACGTTTGAGAAATTTATGTCCATTGAAATGTTACGAACGCTAGTATGGACAGATTGCCGACTGGCGCTCGTCTTTTTAGTGTTTTTCCCTTTTGGTTTACTGGTTTGGGCCATTATTGAAAATGCTCAACCCATTAGCCGACTTTTGGTCATCTACTGGCGAGTTGCCAGTTTATTACTCATCACCATGTATTTAATGATGGCTCAAGTCCCCCTCAGTTTTGTGACGCTTTTTCTAGCTTTGCTGTTGGTTCCAGCCAGTCTCTGGTTTTGGGTGGATTTGAATGAAGAAATTGATGACCGCCGCGGCAAGTTA
The DNA here is from genome assembly GCF_000238775.2 of Acaryochloris sp. CCMEE 5410. NCBI lineage: Bacteria > Bacillati > Cyanobacteriota > Cyanophyceae > Acaryochloridales > Acaryochloridaceae > Acaryochloris > Acaryochloris sp. CCMEE 5410. Next base: position 2,087,031 of record NZ_AFEJ02000001.1, read on the forward strand.
AAGCTAGCCCTAACTTCATGGCGCTGGGCAACCACCCTATTTTGCCTGATCTCTGCAGCAGCATTATCGCCATCTTTAGGCTGTGCAGGTTCCAAAACTGCGATCGCAACGGATCAATGCCAAGTTTGGCTAGAGCCTGCCTATGGATTTTCATCGATTGTCCATGCTAGCTCTGGTGTCAGCCGAATTAACATCTTAGCGACCCTCGCGTTAATTCTCTACGGCTTTTATTTTGGCTATTTTTTGCTCTTCCGCCTGTCCAAACAGGGTCGTTCCGCCACAGGTTATTGATCCCATTCTGACGCGTAGCTATGACTATCGGGGATAGGTTAGAACAATATACCCTTCAACATCCTCAAGAGGTATTGATTGTCAAAGCCGAAGTTGCCGGCGAGTCGGATGAAATCGCCATTTTTAGAGGCTTTTCCAGTTCACTAATGCGACCCACTGCATTTGATATTGATATCCCTGTCTTGCCTGCGGATGCCAATATTCTCTCGATTGACCGACTACAGGGTCCCTACGATCCAGCTAACCCACAATATTTACAGCAGGATCTGTCTTGGGAAGACTTTCTGAAGCACTTAACAGAACTAGGTTTATAGCCTCGAATGAATCTTGGGACCATTACAGCCTCACTCCTTCGTCGATGTTACAAAATGTGGCTCTCATGATGCTCACATCTACACTTCACAGAGCTGATGTAACCTTGTAAAAATACAGACCTGGCCTTATTTTGAGGCACCATAGCTCCACTCATCTATCCCTATCTACCTCACCCCCTTCACAGATACAAGATAATTGATGAGTTTGATAGTCTGGAAAGATATCAAGACTGTATCAAGGAACTGTTGAAATCAAACGACAATGGATAATTCTTTAGCAACCCTCTATTTGACACTTTTCTTAGTCTTACTCTGCTTCGCAGGGTGGTTTGTGTTTCGCCAAGTCCTCAGAACACGCAAGAATGAACTCACCATTTCCAAGCTCGAAACCAAATTCAAAAAAGATATTGGTACGGTCGAAGAATATTTCGAGCTAGGCAGTATCTATTTACAGAAAAAACTTTTCGTCCAAGCGGTTACTCAACTCAAAAAGGCACTGAAGGCGGCTGAAGATGAACTTGGCGCTCTTCCTTCAGAGGAAGACGATACTGAGACAACAGACAACTCCCCTATCATAGAACCTTTGGCTCCGTTATATAACGCTCTGGGCTATGCCTACTTCGGCCAAGAACAGTTTGATTTAGCCATTCGGAACTATAAAGAAGCCCTGAAGTGTAAAGCAGATTATCTAGTGGCCATGAATAACCTGGCCCATGCCTATGAACGCAAAAAGCTGATGCGCCAAGCCCTAGATACTTATGATGAGGTATTATCCCAAGATCCGAAAAACGATACAGCCAAGCGCCGTTCTCGATCTCTCCGTAAGCAAGTTGCGGTTTCGGGATAAGTCTAATGCCTGATCCCATCATGTATGGCGATGATGATATGTACGTCGTTCTGGAAACTAATCAGCCAGAACAGTTTTTAACAGCGGCAGAATTACTCGCCAAACTAGAGTCCGTGTTGTCCACTCAGCAAGCGGACCTTCCTCAAGATCTGCAAAACATTTCCGGCATTTCTGAACAAGCAAAGCATCTGGCATCTACTGGATGTGAGCTTGATTTAGGTCCAGGTGAATTTTTGCAGTGGTATGTTGTTCGTTTAGAAAAATAGACAAATGACCCAGCAGAACCACTCTGCTGGGTCATTGATTCAGTCGGTTTAGAACCTCGCTTATGCTAAGCGGGCTGATTACTACAGCTTTTGACTAATAGAGCCTCGCTGAGCACGATGCATCGCTCGAAGTACGGCAGCTGGATCCACAAGCTTGCCTTGGTATTTGAGCGTCCAATGAAGGTGGGGACCCGTCGTCCGTCCGGTCATACCAACCCGGCCAATGCGTTGGCCAGCTTTTACCGTTTGTCCTTGGCGAATTCGCAATCCACCATCAACAACGTAAGGGCCTCCGCTATCTCTGGCAACATAGCCTTTCATATGGCAATAGACATGGACCCAAGAGCCAGACTGCACACGAACAGAAGTGCCACAAGCCGTATTGTCTGACACTCTGATCACACGTCCAGACCACCAGTTGCGAATATAGCTACCATTGGGCGCTGCAAAATCAAGGCCGGTATGAAATTCTGTTGAATAACCACCCGTTGGCGATGAGCGATAGCCAAATGGAGACGTATATCCCTGGAAATTTTCCACCGGGAAAGAGCCATTGCGCCAGATCGAAGTACCCACTGCAACTTGAGGGGGCTGATTACCTACAGCTTTTGGCCCCATAGCGGCTAATACATTTAATCCAACGACACTTGCACCAACGGCGAATAACCAGCGGTTGCGTTTCATTGCGGAACTCCTTTGCAAATGACCCCAACTTGCCCAACCGGCAATGGTCTACTAATGAACAATAACAATAAAGAAAACATGAACTCTCTTATAGCGTCATGCCTAGCATCTGTCAATATTGGTCAGCCCAATTGCTGACCAAATGACACAAATACAACCTTTCTTGGATGACTTTGAGCCAGACCTTCGATTTAATGACTACTCTAATGAGTACCCAGTTCCGTCTTGTCTCAAGCTTGATTCAGTATGCACTTCTTCTTAGAGAATATTGCAATCCTAAGGATCCCATCCCCAGAGACGTCCTCCATACTCGGAAATAGTCGGTCTTTTGTGAAGTAAAAGACCGGCAAGGTTAGACTGAAGCAATGGCTAAGACAACCGGTAAGTATTCTCGACTCCACAAGTTAGTTCAATATCTTCAACCCCATTGGCAGAGTGTCTTCTTGGGCATTTTGGCTCTGTTTATTGTCAATGGCCTAGGGACTTACTTACCCCTGCTGATCCGCAATGCCATTGATGACTTAGAGATTGCCTTTAGCTTTGGTCCCATCCTTCGCAACATTTTAGTCATTGCGGGTCTCGCTTCAATTATGTGGTGTTTCCGCATGGCCTCCCGAATTCTGTTATTTGGGACAGGCCGGCAAGTCGAATTCGATCTAAAGCAGCGAATGTTTGAACATCTCCTATCTTTGGAGCCGTCTTACTTCGCCGAAAACACTGCAGGTGACCTCATCAACCGCGCCACCAGCGACGTGGATAATATTCGTCGTCTAGTGGGCTTCGCGGTCCTAAGCTTGGCCAACACCTTATTTGCCTATGCCTTACGGCTGCCAGTCATGCTGGCAATCGACCCAGTGTTGAGTCTGACTGCCATCGCTGTGTATCCCCTGATCATGCTGTTAGTGCAATTCTTTAGCCATCGTCTACGTAGTGAGCAATTAGCCGTGCAACAGGCACTCTCCAATATGAGTGAGCTGGTTCAGGAAGATATGAGTGGCATTTCTCTCATTAAAATTTATGCCCAAGAAACCAATGAACAGTCCGAGTTTCAACATTTGAATCAAGCCTTATTAACTGCCAATCTAAAGCTAGCCAAGACCCGGAATATTCTATTTCCTGTTTTAGGAGGCATGGCCAGTATTAGTTTGCTAGTGCTTTTGGCGTTTGGAAGTCGGGCGATTCCATCTGGTGGGATTAGCGTCGGTGACTTTGTCGCCCTGCTGCTCTATGTTGAGCAGCTCATTTTCCCCACAGCCCTTTTGGGCTTCACCATTACTGCTTACCAACGGGGAGAAGTCAGTATCGACCGCATTGAAACTATTCTGGGGGTAGAACCTCATATTCAAAATACAGACCAATCCCAACGGTTAGATCAAGAACATGTTCAAGGCAAATTAACTGCAAAAAATCTAACCTTTAACTATCCCGGCGCGGCTACTCCTTCTTTAAAACAGGTCAGCTTTCAAATTCAGCCCGGAGAGACCGTCGCCATTGTCGGCCCCGTGGGCTCAGGGAAATCGACCCTGGCGAACGCCTTACCCCGTCTATTAGATATTTCGGCTGGGCAACTCTTTGTCGATGGTCATGATGTCACTCAAGTCCATTTGCGCGACTTGCGGAATGCAATTGCCTATGTGCCCCAAGATAGTTTCCTCTTCAGTACGAGTCTCAAAAACAACATTCGCTATGGCAATCCCCTTAGTGATGCGTCCGAGGTGGAATATGTGGCCAAACAAGCACAAATCCATGATGAGGTTTTGAACTTTCCCCAGCGGTATAAGACGATTGTGGGGGAGCGGGGCATTACGTTATCTGGAGGACAGCGCCAGCGAACGGCCCTATCGCGAGCATTGTTAGTAGATGCTCCTATTCTGATTTTGGATGATGCCCTGTCTAGTGTGGACAATCAAACGGCCACGGAAATCCTGAATAACCTATCAAGCGGCACTCAGCGCAAGACCGTGGTGTTTATTTCTCATCAATTGTCAGCTGCTGCGATCGCAGATCAGATCTTGGTGATGGATCAAGGCGAGATTGTCCAAATCGGCACTCATAATCATCTCGTCCAAGAACCGGGTCTGTACCAAACCCTATGGAATAAGCAGAAACTGGAAGAGCAGCTGTAATAGATCCCAGCCCTTGGCTCAACCCATCCGGCTAGCCTATTGCGTTCCCCTACAAAAGGGATTGTTTTGATTTCAATTTGATTAATTCTTTGAGAGTCGGAATGGGAAATAGCTGCGCCACTTGTTTATAGGGAGCAGTGATACCATCTGGCCCCACAACATAGTGGGTATCATCTTTATAAACACTATCAACCACCACACCCGCTTGGTAAGCCAAGGGATACCATTTTTCAAACTGGCGATCAATTAAGACCAAAGTACCTTGAGCATTGACTTGATAGGCTTTGCCCACATACCCTGCAGTGTCATAAAAGATCTGGTGGATATGTTGATCTAATTGGACTTCATCTGGGATTTGCGGTCGGTAAAACGCTTTAATTTCTGCTTCAACATCCAGTTCCTGTAGGCGAGTATGTAAGCCCTGCTTATCATCAGAGAAATAAGCTTCTCGAGCCCGCCCATCTTGCAAAAACTTAAGAATAATCCCCACAGGAACACCCTGCACGGTCAGAGAAGGACCCAACACAATCGCTGTCAGCACGGTAACGACCGTTAGACCTGCGCCTAGTTTGAGAAGAGTCGCTCGGATGGTTTTCTTAGCCATACCCCTAGTCTAGCGACTCAAAATCAAATGACCGGTATCTTCAATGCCCAGATAGAGATGACTCCGGATATCTGGAGAGCAATACCATGCCTTTCAACCCCTGATCCTTAGTGATAATTAACGATCCGCGCGAACCCGTCTCCCGCCAAACTAGCACCACCCACTAGGGCACCGTCTATCTCTGGCTGGGCCATGATTTCATCCACGTTATCCGGTTTAACCGAACCGCCATATTGAATGGTGACATCAGAGTTGGTTAAACGAGAACGGATTAAGCCAATCACCCGATTGGCCTCACTACTGGCGCAGGTGTCTCCTGTACCAATAGCCCAAATGGGTTCATAGGCAATAATTAAGTTCTGTTGATCAACCCCCACCAGACCTTTTTCAAGCTGCTCAAAGATAACCGCTTCGGTCTCGTTGGCATCCCGCTGCGCCTTTGATTCACCAACACAGAGAATGGGAGTCAGGCGATGATTTTGAGCGGCCTTGAGTCGCTGATTCACGGTGGCATCCGTTTCACCAAAAAACTGGCGACGCTCACTATGACCGATAACGACATAACGAACCCCAGTTTCCAGCAGCATCGGCCCAGAGATTTCGCCCGTAAAAGCACCGGTGTCTTCCCAGTGGATATTTTGCGCCCCGACTTGCACCCGACTGCCATGTAAGTTCTTAGAGAGGGCCGTCAATGTGGTGAAAGGTGCACAGAGAATCACATCTCGATCTTCAGGGGTATCTTGTAGCAGGGGTAGAAAGGTTTGCAAAAATTCCAGGGCCTCTGCCTGGGTTTTGTGCATTTTCCAGTTGCCTGCGATCACAATTTTTCGCACGGTAGTTTTATCTAAGTTTCGATTAAAGTTAATGCACTATTAAGTGTAAGGGCTTGGGTGACGCATTACTAGGACTGAGGGATCGAACCCTTACCCGGCTGCATATGGACCGTTGTGTTCCTGTATGGTCTTAGCCATTATTTCCGTGGCAGGCACCAGATGAATCTGCCTAAGACATAGGCAGCCAATGCTGCTGTTCCAGTCAACAGGATCTGCTCCAGCATTATGGCAGACATCCCAAATAAGACGCTCAACATTCAGCCATCCGTCCACTTTCGAACGATGCCTAAAGCCATATGGGAATTCACTTTCGCTAAAAAGAATACCGAAGTTGTATCGTTTCTTACCGAATAGCCGGGCCAAATTCGTTACTGTGCTCTCATGACTGTAATCTAGACTACACTTCATGCGGCTCGAGCAACTGCAAGCATTTTTATCGGTAGCCCAAACAGGGAGTTTCCAACAAGCGGCTAAGAAATGTGGGGTGACCCAATCAACCGTGAGTCGGCAAATTCAAGGACTGGAATCTGAACTAGGGCTCCCCCTCTTACATCGCGGTGCTCAAAGCAAACTCACTTTGGCAGGGGATCAGCTCCTCCCCCATGTGCGTAAAATTTTGACCGAATGGCAAGATGCCACCCAGGAGATCAATGATCTCCGAGCCGGTAAACAGCCTGAACTCTGCGTTGCGGCAATTCATTCCGTCTGTGCCCATTACTTACCGCCGGTGCTCCAGAAATTTTGCCAGCTCTATCCGGAAGTCCAATTGAGGGTCACTTCCTTGGGGAGCGACCGTTCTTTGAAAGTTCTCCAGGATGGTTTGGTTGACTTAGCCATTGTGATGAATAATCCGTTACTCACAAGCCGCTCAGAAAATGTTGTTGACTGGTTGTACAACGAACCCATTCAAGTTCTGATGTCTTCAGAACATCCTTTAGCATCTCACGGCGTTGTGCCTTGGCCTGAGTTAGCCAAATTCCCTCAAGTCATGTTCAAAGATGGGTATGGGATGCAGCGGTTGGTGCAGGATCAGTTCAAAAGCCAAGGTCTAGATCTGAAAGCGGTCCTTGAACTCAATACCCTAGATGCCTTTCGAGGCGTCATTCGCCAAGGAGAAATGATTTCTCTATTACCTAGGGGGGCTTTAGTCGATTCTCTCAACGATCCCTCCCTGGCGATTCGAGACTTGGCTGCCCCTGAAGCCAAGGATATGGATCCACCATTAAACCTGACTCGCGAAGTTGTGATGGTGACCACTCAGGACCGCTTGTTAATTCCACCTATTGCTAATTTTCGACGTTTAGTTCATGATTCATTCATCTCCAATATTCCATAAAGCCCATTAAGAGGAGATGTGGGTAAATTGCTACGCAAGTATCAAGGTGACCCTTGATTCTAGAGTTGGCAAAGTAAACAGCCATGAGTCAGATTTTTAGAGAATTTTTAAAAAAAGTCGGCAGTGGGAGGCATACCAGTAAAGATTTAACCAGAATCGAAGCCCAAACCGCCCTGGCGATGATGTTGCAGCAAGAAGCCACACCTGCTCAAATTGGGGCTTTTTTGATTGCGCACCGCATTAAACGACCCACGGGAATTGAGTTAGCCGGTTTTTTGGACGCCTATGAACAGCTCGGTCCGACCCTACCCGCTGTATCTGCGTCCTCTCCCGTGATCGTGTTTAGCGTTCCCTACGATGGGCGCTCCCGCACGGCTCCCGTCTTACCCATAACTGCCCTGGTTCTGGCCGCCTCTGGCTGTCCGGTGTTGCTGCATGGTGGAGATCGGATGCCCACCAAGTATGGCGTACCATTGGTGGATCTGTGGCAGGGATTAGGAGTGGATTGGTCCCATCGATATCTGTCTCAAATCCATCATGTTCTATCCAAATGTGGCCTCGGTTTTATCTATCTGCCGGAGCAGTTTCCGTTAGCCCAAGGCATGGTGGAGTTTAGGGATCAAGTGGGGAAGCGTCCGCCTCTAGCGACCACGGAGCTACTCTGGCAGCCCTACCTAGGGGAACATCATTTGATTACAGGTTTTGTCCATCCCCCTACGGAAAATATGATGCGGGAGGCTTTGGCCTTGAGAGGGATGGACCATTTCACCACGGTCAAGGGATTGGAAGGGAGTTGTGATTTGCCCCGCGATCGCAAAGCAATACTCGGTCTCAATCACCCCTCATCCGAACTAAACTGGCAACGCTTAATCCTCTCGGCTCGAGATTATGATCTCGGAGGACCTGAAATCCCCTACACTTCCACTGAAGCACTGCTAGAACAACTACATGCCGTCTTAAACGGCCAAACCTGCGAATTGATGCCTGCCGTCTTATGGAATGCAGGCTTCTATCTTTGGCATGTGGGGATTAGCTCCAGCTTGAATGACGGACTGCAAGCAGCAGAAAACCTATTAACCAATGGGACAGCCAAACAAACCCTTACCCAAGTCCAGGCATTCCTAGCAGACCTGTAAAAGAATGGAGAAATTTTTCTCCCCTCCATCATCATCGGTTTTGCCCCATTCAAAACGCTATGAACCAGCCAACATCCCTCACGCAACAGAATTATATTGTTGGTCTAGTCTTGGCAGGGGGACGAAGTCGACGCATGGGGTCGGATAAAGCGTTGCTCTATTGGCAGGGTGTCCCAATGCTCCAGCGAGTTTGTCGCGCTGCCCTGCAGTGCTGCGATCTCGTTTATGTACTCACCCCTTGGCCTGAACGCTATCAACCCGTGATACCGTCTTCCTGCATTGTTTTACAGGAACACCCACCTGACCAAGGCCCCTTAGTAGCACTATTAGCAGGCTTGAATCAACTCCAAACAACATGGGTACTTCTGCTAGCATGTGATTTGCCCCTCCTCCGTCCAGATATTCTCAGGGAATGGTTAACCTTATTGCCGGATACCCAAGCTTTAGCGCTAGTCCCCCATCAGCCTGAGCAATGGCAGCCCCTGTGTGGGTTCTACCATTATCAAAGCCGGTCATCTTTGCAGTCCTTTATCCAACAAGGCGGGCAATCTTTCCAGGATTGGCTATCCCGTCTTCCAGCCCAGAAAATTGCCCTAGATGCCCAATCCCAAGCCATGTTATGGAATTGCAACACTCCCCACGATTTAATCCCATCTGAGGTTTAGTACCATGTCTACGTCACCAGACTTTCCTGCCGAAGATAGTCTCTTTTTTCAGTTTGAGCAAGAGTTTATCGATGATTTACGCTGTATCCCCATGGCTGTCCGCTTCAAGCTTGACACCTGTGGCATCAAACTCAAGCTTGCCCAGTGGAATCAATTTAGTGAAGATGAACGAGAACAATTCACCTTTCAGCCCTGTTCCTCTGAAGATGAGATCGAGGACTATCGGGAATTTCTCCAAGATTTGATCTTTATGTATTCAGAAACAGAAGCTGCTGAAGTCCCGGTTGATGAAAATCCACCCTGGCTCGATGAAACCAAGATCCCATCTGATCTAGTTGCAAAAGCCAAATCCTGCAAGGCCACCATTAGCCTCAAACAGTGGAAAGGTCTCAGTCCCCTGCAGCGATTTGCTTTAATCAAGCTCAGTCGCCCCAGCCATGAGAACAAAAACTTCGAGCCAGCTTTAAAGGAATTCCAATTGGCCTAGCCCCCTACTGATCTGCAATCAATACCACTTGTTCGATGGGACGATCTCGTAATAGTCGCTTGGGCACCCCGCCTGGATGGGTCGCATAAATAGCGCTGCCATTGGTATAAACCACACCGCCATTAGCATCAACATCATAGGAGATGACCCCATCTCCAATTACCTGAACCTCACCATCTGGGCGCTGACAGACCAGTTGCCAAGATCGGGGTACGAGGGCAGGTGAGTCTTGATCTCCAAATCGGCGATTTTTCTCTGCTTCGGCTTCAGTATTGATGATATTGCCCCAAATCAGCAAGTCTTGTTTTGCCTGTATTTTGGGCTGACCGGGCTTGACTAATGGCTTCCCCGTATAGGTCTGGGTAAAGACATTGAGCCATTCATAAAGCGCCTGAATGAGTCGAAACGGCATCAGAAGAATATCTTTGAGCAGGGTCAAGATATTCAACCGCTTTTGGCTAGTTTGATAGGGGCGCCGAATGTAATACAGCGAGCCATCCGCTACCATCTTGGGAGCGAGCAAATCAAATTGGTCACTCTCTGCTACCGTGGTCATTTCTCCTGACTGAAAATCCAATTGTTCAATCGAAAAAGGACTTTGCTCTAGGACGAACCCTTCTGAGTTGCGGGCAATACCGGCAGACTGAAAAACCAACGCTTTTTGAGCCCCAGGCAGCCATTGGGGTGCCAAATCAATAGAGTCACCGGCAGTGATCTCTTTGGGTCTGGCCCCATCAATCGGCATCACTGCGATATTGGCAGAACCATCTTTGTGCATAACGGTACAAGCAAACTCATCTTTTTGGGGATGAACGTTCAAATGCTGAACCGCAAAATCGGAATTATGAAATAGACGCTGTTCTTGGTCTTGCGCAGCATCTAAGGTAAACACACCAGTCACATCCCCCACGGCCAGAGTATAAAGCAATTGACCTGGGCTGCAAGGACTGACGGATCGGATGGCAACGGGGAGTTTGGCCTCTCCCATCGCTTCCATTTGTTGTAAGAACGCTTGGGGAATCATGCCTGCCATAGGATTTTTATCCTTCCAAGCATTTCGCTGCTGACGTTTTAGGGTCCGGTCCTGTACCTCTTGCCCAAATTGGCTATCAATCGTTCGAACAGGGTCATCGCCTAATTTGAGGTGTAATTTACCACCTGCAAGGTATGCAAAGTTAAGGCTCATAGGTGCAGGAATGAAATGTGGTGAATATCTACGATAGCAATTTTATTGACAACTCAATCAGTCTTTGTCCTTGGGGACTGCAGCTACACCTCAGCCGTTGATCCTCAAAGAAAGAAGATTGCAAGGAATACTAAAGCCTGAAGGATAGTGTTGACCTACATCCGTAGATGACACACTTATCCTTGGGAACTAGAATCGGCTCTCTGCTTATCCTTATGGGATAGCTTGAGAATAGGGCTATAGCCCCACTAAGAGATTGGTACTACTGTCCCTGTCCCGTTGAACAGGTTATCCCTGAGTACCTAGTATTTCAGCCAAGCATCAGGGATAACGGTCAACGAAAGCGAGTGAAACTGGATTAGCTTTTTGCCTTAGCCAACATCAAGTTGGACTCATTTGGCCCAAAGTTATAGCCAATACCAAAATTGAGCCGCTGAATATTGGCATTCTTCTGATAAATCTGATTGAGATCTGTCTGGTATTCTTCCGCCGTAAAGGGCGCTCGAGGTGCAGTGTAATTCCCGTAAAACGTTAGATTCCACTTATTATCCTCAAACACTCGCACTGGCATGCCCGAATCATCCTGTAATAAATTCGTGGCCTTTGACAAGGTTAACTCTCGAATTTGTTTGAAGGCTGAGTCATAGTGCATCAAATAAGACGCGGCTTTTAGGTAAGTATTCGGTTGATCCAGATTGTTGACAAACTGAGCCAACTGAGGGGTTTTCTTGAGACCATCATCCGAGAGATCGGTCGAGAAATAGTACAAAGTCCGAGGCTTTTCCTCATTTGCTGCGGTGAACGTCACCTTTACTCCAGGGACCATCCCCTTAGCTTTCTCATCGGTGGGTTGAACCGTCCCACTGCTATCAATGCCAATGTATTCCACATCCAATACTCGGTTCTGGGTTCGAGCGAGAAATACCAATAAAACCGGTAACACCCCTTGTTTCTGCAAATCCACCTTCATATCGTTGGTGCGAAAGAAACTATATTGCAGGATGGCAAATAACGAATTCTTAGCCTCTAAAAGCTTCAAGTTTTGCTGGTCGGGGGATAACTGAGAAAAATCAGGCAGCGGCCCTACGGGTTCCAACGCAATCAACACATATTCTTCGGCCTTGGGGAAAAAGGTGTTGGCATAGAGAATATCAGGGCCACTAAAGGGGTAAAACAACGGTTGGGTGGAGTTATGCAAATCAGCAATCTCCGTAGCTGCCCATTGCCGAACCTTGGACAGCTGTTGATTTTCTAGCTTACCGAAGGCATCTTCTAAAAAGTTGTGGTGACTTATCCAGGTGGGCCGGTTTTGCACCTCACTAAACTCACTATCATCACCGACTTTCATCCCTGCCAATAGCTTGGAAATATCCGTCCAACGCGCTGCTTTGGCTTCATCAATTTGAGGCGTAGTCGGTGTTTCCCCTGGTGAGCCTTCGGGAGAGGTTGAAGGGGCCGAAGCGGTTTCTGTTTTCGCCGCGGTGGTGGACTGATTAGCGGAATCACAGGACTGGAGTCCTCCGCCCAATAGTAGGGCTGCCGTTAAGAGTAGGGATAAGCGCATATTTTTCATAATGGTTGAGAGGTCTATGCCAGTTTCTGCTTAGAGGCAATGAAATAGAGCGGGAGGCCTAAAAGAATCGTCCCTAAGCCTGCCAAGGATTCCATCGGTTTTTGCTGGAGTAAAAACACTAGAACCCATACACTCATTGCGAGGAAGATTAAAGGGGTAATGGGATAGCCCCAGGTTTTGTAAGGTCGGGGTAAGTCTGGGAACCGAAAGCGAGACACAAATACACCTAACACGGTCAAAAAAGAAGACAGGATCAGCGTAAATTCTAAGTAGGTCAACACTGTTTCAAACTGCTTCATAATCACTAAAGCAATCACGATAGCGAGCTGAAGTAAGAGCGCATAGTAGGGAACGCCACTGCGATTCTTCTTGGCCAAGACTTGAAAGAAAGGAATATCTTCTCCAATCGATTGGGTTACCCTTGGCCCCGCCCATACCATCGAGCTAATGGAAGAGATTAAACCCAAGGAGATAAATAGAGCCATCAGCTCAGCGCCAGGAAACCCCAAAATGGGATTGCCCTTAAAGATTTGATCGGCAGCAATATAGCCGACTTCTAGCTTCCCGGCCATCAAATCGATGGGGGTGGTGTAGAGAAAAATAAAGTTAATCAGTAGGTATAAAACCATAACAATGGCAGTTCCCAACAAAAGAGAACGGGGTAGGTTCTTCTCTGGGGATTTGACTTCACTGGCTAGGTACACCGCTGAGTTCCATCCTGAGTAGGAGTAGGTGACATACACCAAAGAAATGGCAAAGGGGGCACTCATAACTTGAGATAGGTCTGCTTGGGTGGGTGCGAAATTGATCTCTTGGCCCGTCCCCAACGCAAACCCGGCGACAACTAGAAACACAATCAGCAGGACTTTGAGCAAGGTGAAGATCTGCTGAAAAGAGCTACCCAATTTGAGATTTTGGGAGTGAATCAAGGTCACGAGAAGAACTACAGCCAAGCCAATAATGGTGGGATCCGCTGTAGGAAATACTTTGGCAAAATAGGTGCCTAAGGCAATCGCCATCAGGGCAATCGGTGCAGCAAAGCCAACGGTCACCGAGACCCAACCGGACAAGAAACCTATGACCGGATGGTAAATCTGGGAAAGGAAATGATACTCACCGCCAGACCGAGGCATGGATGCACCGAGTTCTCCATAAGCAAGAGCACCACAAAGGGCATAGACGCCTCCTGCTAACCACAGAAAAAGTAATGAAAACCCCGATTGAATGCCTGCGACTTGAAATCCGAGACTGGTGAAAACCCCAATCCCAATCATATTGGCAATGACCAAGCACGTTGCCGTAAACAGGGTGACTTGCCTGGATGTCTCTGGGGCCGCGACAGGCGCGCTGTCGACAGGGTGAGATGGATTGAATCCGGTCATAAATATCAGAAAAACTTGTCAGTAGATAGAAATCTTTTACAAGCTAGCGAACGCTACTTGCCCCGAACATTCACCGTTTGTCTGGTGTTAACGGTGATCCGGGTCAGAGTTCTGACAAAGCGTACCCATCTGTATGGGCGGATCTGACAATGCTTGTAGGAAGATTTTTACCGTAGTCACAAATTAAGGATTTGGCGATTCATTTCTACCGCTCTCCCCTCAATTTTTAAGGTCTGGATTTCAAGGCCAAGAGACCATTAAGAAGATTCTAATCGTTGAATATAGTGAAAAATGGAAGTTTGGGGTCAGATCTTAAAGAACCACTGCTGTCGATAAAGGATATAGGCCACAATCCACCAAAAACAGAGGGTCAGAAATGCAAAAAGGAACGACCCAAGATCTGGACTCGCCCACGTCAAGAATAGATGTTGAAATAACCACGTAAAGGCGTTGATAGCATCCTCTCCAGATCCCAGTTTGGTGAGGACTAAGACTTTAATTACCAACACCGATGCCATAAACACTGCAATGGAATTGAGACCTAGAACCTCAAAAGGCTTGCTCCAGAGACGGATGCGTCGGACTTCGATCAACTCATAGCAGACCGCTAGCAGAATCAGGGCAATGCCGACGGTAAACAAGACATAGGAACTCGTCCATAGCTTTTTGTTAATGGGGAACCAAATACTCCATAACAGTCCCAAGCCTGTGCTGAACAAACCATAGGAGGCCAGGGCCAAGCTTTGGCGACTGGTTTTAATCTTGAGACCGCTACCTCGTTTCCGAATCCAGTCTCCCGCAAAATAGCCCAGTAGCACGGTTGCGATCGCAGGCAAAGTACTAAACAAGCCTTCTGGATCACCCATGGAATTAAACTGATCCCCCACGTATAGGTGGGACGAACCAATAATCAGACGGTCAATATAGGCTCCAAAATTACCCGTACGGGTCAAGTTCCCAGGTCCAAATTCTGGCACCGGGATAAACGAAAGTGCCAGCCAATATCCCACCAGTAGCAGCCCTGTTAGACCCCATTGGCTCTTTCGGGGCAGCTTTAAGATGACGAATGCAGAGGCTAAATAGGTCAAGCTAATCCGCTGCAGAATTCCCATCACCCGCAGCGTACTGAAGTTAAAGGACCAAAACCCATTGAGAAATAACCCCAATCCAAACAGCACAGCGCTACGTCGGAGGATTTTTAGGTAGACAGCCCGTTTAGGTTGAGTCAAGGAAGCTGTGTGTCTGGCCATGGAAAACGCCATTGATGCACCCAGAACAACTAAGAAGAAAGGGAACACCAAATCTGCCAAAGTCCAGCCATGCCAATCGGCATGGAGGAGTTGAGGATAGGCTTCTTTGACTAAACCTGATTTATTGACCAAAAGCATGCCAGCAATGGCGATCCCCCGAAACACATCCAGGGAACTAAAGCGTGACGAGGAAGAAGAATAGGTCATAGATCGTCGGGTAGCCGTCTCCATCATGATCTAGCAGGTGGAGCAGTAGGGGCAATATTTACACGTTGAGAGACATCCTACTGGTATTCGTTCCTGCTCTAGACAAAGAGAGTCACATTCTTTAAGGATTTCTGCCCTATAGCCTAGAACCATTCTGCAGTAGTGATCATTCTTAAGGAACAGTGAAGATCTCAGATTAGTTCTAGCCCCCCTAAAGTAGACTCGCTACGATGGAAGCGAGGCTATCCATTTTTTTATAAAAGAAGGAAATAGAAGAGTCATTTACATAGTTGTTTAGGGAAAAATGGATTTGAAGGTGAAACGCCAGCCACATTGAACGTCCAGTCGTTACCGATCGAGTTCTAACTGACGGTTTACCTATGGTTTGGCTTTATCTAAGGGTTTGCAGTTAATCAAGTAATGTTTGGTAAAAATTTAAGAGTCCGTGTCGTCAACCGACAGTACGCAGGGTTGGCGGCAGCTTGTTTGTGCCTTGGTGTTGGCTCCCTCATTCTTCAAACAACGTTGAATCAGGTTTCCATTGGGGGCATTCCAGAAGATATCAGTGGGTTGGAAGAGAATACGTTGATCACGGAGTCTGATTCAGGATTTCGTCTCGCCTTGAAAAAGATAGACGACATGGATCGTAAACAACGTCGCCATTATCACCCCCCAGTTAAATTTCAGGGACTAACTATTAATGGAGTAAGACTGCCCACCAACAAAAAAGTGATTGCCCTAACCTTTGATGATGGCCCTTGGCCCAAAACAACAGCCAAGATGCTGGATATCCTCAAAGAACATGATGTAGAAGCCACATTTTTTGTCTTAGGTAGTAATGTCAGCCGTTTTCCCAAGTTACTGAAGCGAGTTGCCAAGGAAGGCCATGCCATTGGCAATCACACCTGGAGTCATAAATATGGTTATCACCCGCCAGCGCTAGCTCAACGCGAGATTCAACGGACTGCTGAGGAAATAGAGAAACATACCGGATTTAGAACCTCTCTCTTCCGCCCACCGGGTGGCTTCCTGCACAATGGACTCGTGGCCCATGTTCGCGCCCAAAAGTATGTCACGCTTATGTGGACGGTGGACGATACCTATCGAGGTACGGTTGACCAAGCCATTGATAACGTTGTCAAGAATGCTTCACCGGGAGGCATTGTGCTGATGCATGATGGCGGTGGCGATCGAAAGCTAATGATCCAAGCATTGCCTCATATCATCACTCGCCTCAGACAGCAGGGCTATCGGCTAGTGACCATTCCCCAATTGTTAGAAATGGCAAAAAAATAATTTGGGACTTGGATAGTCACTGATAACCCCTTCCTGTTGCCCAGAATCTTGCAGGTTGAGCAATAGTAGATTGATATACTACGCTCACCCCCAGCGATTTATCATCTCTTGGTAATTGATTTAGAGCAAAAAATAGCTAAATTACGGGCTTCTCTCAGGCCTGGGCAGCAAGAATTAGCAGATTGGCAAGCCGGTCCGCTTGCTGTTTCTGCTGTCCCAGGCGCAGGGAAATCCTATGGCATGGCGGTAGCTGCAGCGATTACCCTTGGGCGTAAAAACCTCAACCGTGCCCAACAGCTCGTAATTGTTACTTTCACTCGCTCAGCGGCAACACATCTCAAACAACAGGTTCGTAAACATTTACGCGAGCTACAGCTGCCCTTAGGTGGGTTTACCGTGCAAACCTTACATGGGTTAGCCCTCAATATTGCCTCCCGTCATCCCCAACTTTCGGGGATTCATTTAGACCAAGTCACCCTGATTACCCCCAACCGCCACCATCGCCTCTTGCGCCAATGCGTCGAACAATGGGTGGCGGATCATCCTCAGGCGTACCAAGAGCTTCTGGTTCGAGGAGCCTTTGACGGAGAAGAAACAGAGCGGTTACGTCGGCAGTCAGTGTTGAGATCGGATTGTTTGCCGGAGTTGGCTGCGATCGCAATTCGTGAAGCCAAAAGTTCGGGACTCAGCCCTCAGCAGCTCTATGCTTTAGCCGAACAGGTGCAAGATGAGGTATCTGTACTTGCCATTGCCGCTGGTCTTTACGAACGATACCAACGACTACTCGAAGCTCAACAGCTCATTGACTATGACGATATGATCCTAGCGGCTTTGCAGGTGCTCGATAACCAGAGCGCTCGCCAAGTCTGGCAAAAACAAGTCTTTGCCGTATTCGAAGACGAAGCCCAGGATTCAACCCCACTCCAATTCCGTTTACTGAACGGATTAGCTAGTCACGAGGCCTCCAAAGCAAAACCCAATCTAGTCCGCGTTGGCGATCCCAACCAAGCCATCAACTCCACCTTTACCCCTGCCGATCCCATTTTCTTCCGAGACTTCTGTCAACAGAGCCAGGCTCAACAGCGATTAGCAACCATGAATCAGGCCGGACGCAGCTCTGCCATCATCATTCAGGCTGCTAATTTTATGCTGGACTGGATCAATCAGTCTCAGTTAGCAGGACAAGAACAACCCTTTCAACCTCAGACGATTCAAACGGTGACCAAGCACGATCCTCAAGCCAACGCAAATCCAGCTCATGAAGGACGAGGACTAGAGATATACACACCTGAAGATGTTTACCAAACGGCTGATCTCATCGGCCAGCGGGTCTGCCAACTGCTGACGGATCACCCAGACGCAAATGCAGCCATCCTAGTTCGGGAAAATAAACAAGGGAGCTTTCTAGCAGAGCGTCTTAATCACCCGGATCAAATGGTGACTCTAGCCGCTCATGGCATTGAAATCCTCGATGTGGGAGGTGGCAGCCGCCAGACGCAAGTTCCCTTTGAAATGCTGACCATTTTGCAGTTTTTGGCCCGTCCCCATTCTCCCAACACCCTCAAAGCAGCCCTGCAAATTTTCGTCGATCGGCAACTCATCCCAGCCCAAGAGGTCCATCCTTTAGCCAGTCAACCTGAAATTTTCCTCTATCCAGGCCCGTTAGATCCACCCCAGTCGGAGCAGGTGCAGGAAGCCAGTAGTTTTTGCTGCAAGCTGTTGCGATCGCGGTGGGAATTGCCCCATTATCGGCTGATTTCTTTTTTAGCCCTATCCCTGAAATACAATCCCGCCGAGCTAGCCACTGCCGATAAATTAGCAGCACGACTCGCACAACAAACCCAAGGGGCACCGTCGATGACAACGACCTTGCCCATTTTGCAAGAACTCATCAGTGCCGAACGGTTCGATCCCGTTGACGTCGAAGATGTTGAGTCTCAATATTTGCGCCCTCGCCAACTCACAATCATTACCATGCACAAAGCTAAGGGGCTGGATTGGGATTTTGTATTTCTGCCGTTTCTACATGCCCGCATTATTCCAGGGGAACTAAGAATTCCTGCCCCTAGCCAATTCCTTGGTCCTTTCAGTTTGGCAGAAGTGGCTCGCGCACAAATCCGAGCTAATGTCCACAAGCAGTTTCCACTACCGAATATGGAAGAGGCATGGCAACGGGCTAGCGATCTTAAACGTGCAGAAGAATTTCGTCTACTCTATGTTGCCATGACCCGAGCCAAACGACTGTTATGGATGTCTGCAGCCCAACAAGCCCCCTACAATTGGAACTGGTTTGACTGGCAACGCCAAACTAAGCTAGACAAGCAGACTCCTTGTCCTGTCCTGAGGCCCTTACAGGCTCAATTCCAATCCGATCACCCCCCTAACTCAACGCCGTCCAGGATTTGAACTCCACCTATGCTGAATCAAATGCTGCTTCTACAGACAGCATAAATGAGGATCGTTGTTCTTGTTATACTTCTTCGTAGTACATTGAAGCATAGAAGCCATACTATTCCTCTTCAACATCTGTAAATCAGTTCTCTATGGCAATACAGCTAAACTCTGTGGTCCCCTTTGGGCGCTCACGGAATGAATACATCAAAATGTTTAATCTCACGGCGGCTGATTTAAGCCGTTCAATGCTAGGGGCGGGAGATGGTCCTGCAAGTTTTAATGCTGAGTCCACTCCCCTGGGGAGCAAAATTATTTCTGTCGATCCGATCTATGAATTGAGCGGTGCAGCCATTCAGCAGAGATTTGAAACCGTTCTAGATGACATTATCAATCAGGTCAAAGCAACGTCTCAAGATTGGGTTTGGTCCTATCATTCATCTCCCGAAGACCTCCGTCACAATCGTATTCAAGCCATGCAGACTTTCCTGCAAGATTATGAGCTGGGAAAACAACAAGGTCGGTATCAAACTGCAGCATTACCCACACTGCCATTTCCTGATCAAACCTTTGAACTCGCATTGTGTTCCCATTTTCTCTTCTTATATTCCCAGCAGTATGATGTGGCTTTTCATCTAGCGTCCATTCGTGAACTGCTGCGAATCAGCGCTGAAGTGCGCATCTTTCCTTTGCTAACGTTGATGCTGGAACCCTCGCCCTACCTCCAACCTATTATTCAAGCTTGTCAAGATTGGGGATATGCTACCTCCATTGAAACCGTTGGTTATGAGTTACAGAAAGGGGGGAATCAAATGCTGGTCATCCATGCCCCCTAGCTGGACTCAACACACCACTACCCAATCCCTGGGCTCCAAGCAGTCTTGTTCAACACGATGCCAACAGCCTATGGTCAGCAGAAAAAATCCCAAATGATTGAAATCTCAGTCAAGCCAACAGAATTTTGCATAATTAAGAGAGCTTCCGGTCACAAAGCCAGAGATTGGTTCTGCCCGGTTGATGTCTTATCTCTTTCCTATGCGAGTGACTTCTACTTCCCCCAATACTGATGAGGCCATCAAAACCCGTAAGGCCGACCATCTCCGCATCTGTTTAGATGACAAAGTCCAGTGCAAATCAATCACCACTGGTTTTGAACAGTACCGTTTCCAACACTGCTGCTTACCAGAGTTAGCTCTGGAAGATATCCAGTTATCTACAACCTTTTTAGGTAAGCCTTTGGGAGCACCGCTGTTGATCTCATCCATGACAGGGGGAACTGAGCTAGCCAAAACCATTAATCAGCGGTTAGCGATCGTTGCTCAAGAGTTCAAGATTGCCATGGGCGTGGGATCACAACGAGTGGCTATGGAACATCCTCAAGTTGCGGATACCTTTGCCGTGCGATCCCATGCACCAGACATTCCCCTATTTGCCAACTTAGGAGCAGTCCAGCTTAACTATGGCTATAACTTAGATGCCTGCCGCCGCAGCATTGATTTACTAGAAGCCGATGCCTTAATTTTGCACCTCAATCCTCTCCAAGAATGCATTCAAAGTCGCGGCGATACCAACTTCCGCAATCTGTTTACGCAAATTGGCAAACTCTGCCAACAGCTCCCTGTTCCTGTCATTGTCAAAGAAGTTGGCAACGGTATTTCTGCTCCTTTAGCCATACGCTTAGTGGAAGTTGGTGTCGCGGCTATTGATGTAGCCGGTGCGGGCGGCACGTCCTGGGCCAAAGTCGAAGGAGAACGGGCAGAAGATATCCGTCAGCGTCGACTCGGCCAAACCTTCTCAGATTGGGGTTTACCCACCGCAGAATGTGTGGCGTCCATTTTTCAAGCCAATTCTAAGATCCCATTAATTGCCTCTGGTGGCCTACGCAATGGCCTCGATGCTGCTAAAGCACTGGCCCTAGGAGCTGATATAGCAGGAATGGCTTATCCATTCTTACAAGCTGCCCATGAATCAGAAGCCGCTTTACACACTCTTATGGACATGCTCATTGCTGAGTTAGAAACGGTACTCTTTTGCACCGGGAATGCAACGATAGCAGACTTACAAGCCTCTCCATGCCTGCTCCAAAGCCCATAACCAACAGATAATGCCTCCCTTTGGATGTCTTTTTATATCCCAAACAAGATCTGAATACGGCGACGGATCCAGATAAAAGGATCGTCTCCCGCCGATTCTGATGGATTAATCTGCGTCAAGCCCAATTCTTCAAGCACTTGCTGCCTCTGAGAGAGAGACTTTGCAATCTCTTCGGCTAACGCTTTGTAATTCTGGAGTAATTTTTGTAACGCTTGTCGATCGACTACAAATAAGGTTGTCGCTTCAAGAACTCGCATGGTTGCCGTTCGTGGTGCCCCGGTTAATAAAGAAATCTCACCAAAAAAGTCACCAACACCTAAGATGGCGATTTGGCGATTGAGTTTTTGAGAATAGACTTCTACTTGGCCTGAAAGGATAACGTAAAAGGACTCACCTGATTCATTTTCCCGAAAAATCACTTGCTCAGGAGCATAAAACTGTCGATATCCTTGTTCAATTAATACTCTCAATTGAGCATTCGTACAGTTTTCAAAATAGCTGACCTTACGCAGTAAGACCCGTAAGGTGCTGTTCTTAGTGACTTTAATTCCCGTCTTTAGTTTGAGCCCCTCCCCGCTAGCAACCGTTGGCAGTGGAGCAGCAGCCTCTGGTTTAGGTTGTAAAGCCTGGGCCAACGCTTCAGGATTCTTTAACCACAGCTCTCGTTGGGGAAAAGGAATTTGGATGTTCTTACGATTTAATTCTTGTTCAATCAAAAAATTGAGCGAACTCTTGATGGGTTCAAAATCACAAGGTTGGTTTATCCATGCTAATAATTCAAATTTATAAGCATCATCTCCAAAAGATTTGAACCATACCTGCGGAGGAGGGTACTTTAAGACTCGCGATTCTGACCGCGCTGCGATCAATAAGGCTTCTGTCACTAAAACCGTATCGGTACCATAGGCAACACTCACAGGAATATGCAAGCGACTTTCTGGCGTTTGGTAAGTCCAATTGATGACGTTTTTAGCAAAAAACCGTTGATTAGGCACTACAACAAACAGCCGATCTTGAGTCCGAACAATCGTCGAACGAATCGAAATTCGCTCAATAGTCCCTAACAAACCATCTACTTCTACAAAATCTCCGACCCGGATTTGCTGTTCCAGTAATAGGGTCAAACCACTCACGAAGTTACTGGCTAGCTCTTGCAAACCAAAACCTAAACCTAAACCCAAAACACCAGCAATAACAGCCAATGAGCTCAGATCTATCCCTACCGATTGGAGAAGAATGATGAAGCCAATCAGACCAAAGGTATAGCTGATGATGGTAGAGATGGCGGCTTGTGCTCCCCGCTCCATACGAGTCTGGGGAAGAATGCTCTTCTTAAGCCACTGACCACATAACCGAGCGCCCACAAAAACCAAAACAGTTATTGAGACAAAGATGATGAGCGTCAACAAGGAGATCGGATTCTTCCGTTCTCCGACATCCGTAAAAGGGGTATTCAACGCTCCCCAAAACTTGTCAGGAAAAGCTGCCAGACCAGTGATAAACAACTGTCTGATAGGTTGGAGGGCAGGGATGAGCGTCAAGATATTGTAAAAGGCGACTAGCCAAATCCCGAGTCTTAATCCAAACAGCAAACACCGTTGTAAAAGGGGGTAAATCGCTCGACCTTTTTTGGGGACCGTTCTCAAACGCCCCTGCATCCAGCGCCCCATCAACCCATCTGAGATCGCAGCTCCTCCCAAGATCCCCACAACAATGAATAGGTTCTTGAGGAAATGAACATCAACAGCGAATAGAGTCATTTGCCTCAATAATTTAGATCGCACAAATTATAGACAGCAGAAAGGGGTGAGCTCAACTCACCCCTTTCTTTAGGATTATGCAGTTGAATAGCGCTGTAGGCACTGGATTAAACTGAAATAAAGTTAGGACACCTTAGCTGCTTCAGGAACGCTACGCATGCTAGAAGGTTCCGAGGTTCCAGCCGCTTCATCTTCACCTTGCAAAAACTGCTTGGACGCACTCACACTTTGGTGTAAGCGCAGGCGATAACAAGGAATGGTATCTGACAAGATTGCACTTGCCATCATCCCAGTGTGAATCTCCAGGTGAGCCTCAGGCACAGACTCAAACATTAACCGCTGGCCAGGAAACACAACACGTTCAAAATACCAGTTAGGGATATTCGTAATCCGAGCAACTTGGATCTTATTCGTTGAATTAACGTAACAGCAGACAATGAGATCTGAATCGTTTGGAGGGACGGGATCGATGACTTGTGGCATGGCAACTCACGGAAAAGGGTAATTTTATGGGTCTTTTTAATGGGCATTTAACGCAAACTTAAGCTAACATTCATCGATCCCAAACCGCTGTAAATATCGTTACTTAATTGACTTACTGCTTAGAGAAAGTTATGATCTTTACCTTTTCTTTAGAATTGATGGCTGTTAGTTAAGTTGGGATCATATCGAAACTATCTTAACGAAGAATCTTGGGATCGGTGGGTGAGTCACTGCAAAGGCATCGGTCTAGACAAACACTCTAGGGCAACTCAGTACTATGATTAAGATATATAACCTAAGTGTTAATCACCTTATACCTTAACGTTCTCTCAAGGCGTGATGAACAATCCCCGAATCCTATACATTCGTCTACCTTGTAATCCCATTTTTCCCATTGGGGTCGTTTACCTCGCCGATCATATTCACAAATGTCTACCTCATGTCGAGCAACGTATCTTTGATTTAGGCACCGTCCCTCCCCTGGACTTCAAACCAGCATTGGATCGCTGTATAGATGACTTCCAGCCTGATCTCCTTGTTTTTTCCTGGCGAGACATCCAAATTTACGCTCCTGTAGGTGGTAGAGGTGGCAATCCCCTACAACATGCCTTTGAGCTGTACTATGGTAAAAATCCTTGGACAAAACTCAAAGGTGCTTTTGGTGGATTAAGGGTATTTATTGCCTACTACGCAGAGTTATGGAGAAATTCAGGGCTAATCAAACGAGGACTCAAGCGAGCCCAGCGATATCATCCTGAAGCTCAGACGGTAGTTGGAGGTGGTGCAGTCAGCGTTTTTTATGAACAGTTAGGTACCCAGCTGCCGAAAGGGAGCATTGTCTCTGTGGGTGAGGGAGAGGTCCTATTAGAGAAACTGTTGACAGGGCAAGAATTTCGAGATGAACGATGCTATGTGGTGGGCGAGAAAGCTCCCCGAGATCGCATGATCCATGAATGGCCCACCGAGATCGACAAAACGGCCTGCGATTACCCATACATTGCGAGTATTTGGCCTGATTTTGAATATTATTTTGAGTCTCAAGACTTCTATGTAGGCGTTCAAACCAAGCGAGGGTGCCCTCACAACTGCTGCTATTGCGTCTACACCGTCATTGAAGGTAAACGCGTCCGAGTCAATCCCGCCGAAGAAGTCGTTGCTGAAATGCAGCAGCTGTACAATCGCGGCATTCGTAACTTCTGGTTTACCGACGCTCAATTCATCCCAGCCCGCCGCTATATTCCCGACGCGATTGAATTACTGCAAAAGATCCTAGATGCCGATTTAACAGATATCCATTGGGCTGCCTATATTCGTGCCGATAATCTCACGCCAGAGCTCTGTGATCTAATGGTCAAAACAGGGATGAACTATTTCGAGATTGGGATCACCAGTGGCTCTCAAGAACTGGTTCGCAAGATGCGGATGGGATATAACTTACGAACCGTGCTGCAAAACTGCCGAGATCTAAAAACGGCTGGCTTCAATGATTTAGTCTCTGTCAATTATTCTTTCAATGTCATTGATGAGCGTCCAGAAACGATTCGCCAGACAATTGCCTATCATCGAGAACTAGAAAAGATCTTTGGAGCAGATAAGGTCGAACCTGCCATTTTCTTTATTGGCCTCCAACCTCACACCCATCTCGAAGAATATGCCTTTGACAACAATATTTTGAAGCCTGGCTATAACCCCATGAGTCTCATGCCTTGGACGGCCAAGAAATTACTTTGGAATCCTGAGCCCATGGGTTCGGTATTTGGAGAAGTATGTCTCCAAGCTTGGAAGCAAAGTCCCAATGATTTTGGGCGAGAGGTGATGAATATTTTGGAACAGCGTTTTGGTCGCGCTCCCTTGAATGAAGCTTTGACAGCCACCATTGAACCCAAAAAGCGATCACTGGCAACAGCTAGCCGAATGGGCTCATAAGCATCCTTTCAGGATGATGTTTGACGCACACACAGTTCAACAGGTAAATCTTGCCACACAAATAAACCCCTCACCTATTTCTGGGTGAGGGGTTGAATCATTGTACTCTGGCATCAATAACCCAGAGGGTGAGATTTACCACTTCTGAGCAACATACTCAGCTAGGTCAAGCACGCGCTGACTATAACCCCACTCATTGTCATACCAAGCTACAACCTTGATCATGTTGCCGCCCATGCCCATGGTGAGGGAACCATCAACAATAGAAGAGCAGTCATGTCCTTTGAAGTCACCTGAGACCAAAGGCTCTTCATTGAAAGCAATGATTCCTTTCATTGAGCTTTCAGACGCTTGCTTAAGAACTTCATTAACAGACTCAGCAATCGCTGGCTTCTCAGTTTGGGCAACAAAATCACAAACGGAAACGTTAGGGGTGGGCACCCGCAAGGCAATACCATTCAGCTTTCCTGCAAGGGCAGGAATAACAGTTCCTACCGCTTTAGCAGCACCCGTGGAAGTCGGAACAATATTGACTGCAGCAGCACGAGCCCGTCGCAAATCTCGGTGGCTGGCATCTAGAATGCGCTGGTCGCCAGTGTAGCTGTGAGTAGTGGTCATCAAGCCATGAACAATACCAAACTGCTCATGCAAAATCTTAACCACAGGGGCCAAACAGTTAGTTGTACAGCTGGCATTACTGAGAATGGGCTCGCTGGGATCGTAATCCTCGTGGTTTACCCCAACCACATACATCCCCACACCACCCTTACCAGGGGCTGTGATTAATACTTTTTTGGCACCAGCTTCAATATGCTTGCTAGCTCCTTCTTTGGTGACAAACACACCTGTAGATTCGATCACTAGATCGATGTCCCAATCTTTCCAAGGCAAGTTAGCAGGGTTCCGATCAGAGACACATTTAATGACATGGCCATTCGCCACAATCGTGTTATCGACTGCTTTGATGTCTGCATCTAAACGACCCAGCATGGAGTCATAGGTCAACAGGTGGGCATTTGTTTTGGGGTCAGAAGTATCATTTAATCCGACAATCTCGATGTTGCTGTTCGGCCGTAAAAGCCAACAACGCATAAAATTTCGTCCAATTCTCCCGAACCCGTTGATCGCTACTCTAATCACTGCGTCTTATCCTTATGTTCAATTTATAGTCTATAGTCAAGCCAGTAGTGACCCTCAATCATCATATCGTACAAGGCAGCCCTATTCTCCAAAGACTTTGTGCCTTGAGAATTGAAGGTATTAAGACTATGACTGGCGCAGAAATATAGAACTATAGGTCTTGAGGACAATCATTCCACAGAGATGTCGTTTGGCGAAGGCTAGTGAAGTCACCATTCCCCAAAATGAGATGATCCAGTAGGGGTAAGCCTAGAATTTGCGCACCTGAGAGCAGCTGCTGAGTCAATTCAAGATCTTCAGGGCTAGGATCCGTCTGCCCCGACGGATGGTTATGGGCCACAATGGCTCGGGTTGCTCCCTTACGGATAATTTCTCGAAAAATATCGCGGGGATGAGCTAGGGTTTCGGTCGCAGTGCCAATACTCACCACTTGCGTTCCGAGTAACCGATGCTTGACATCTAGCAGCAGTACGGCAAATCGTTCTTGAGATTGCCACATTAAATCGCCAGCTAAGGCCGCAGCAGCAACGGCTGGATCATCTATCACAGTCAATTCAGGCGGACGTGCTTGGCAAATTCTTTTCCCTAACTCAATGGCGGCCAGGATAGTCGTCGCCTTCGCTGGCCCTATACCTTGAATAGTGATGAGTTCAGACGCATTAACATCTCTCAGCACTGTAAGTGGATCTTGCTGATGTTCGCTGAAATGCTGCAGAACATGCTGGCCTAACCCGACTGCAGACAATTTGCCTGGTCCTTGGCCCATCCCGAGGAGTATGGCCAATAACTCTGCATGGGTTAAATATTTAGCCCCTTGGGCAATGAGACGTTCACGAGGGCGATCGCTTTCGGGTAAGTCTAGAATCCTTAAGCTGTAGGTCATCGTCGCGAAATTATGGGCTCCCTAAATCACAGGACATGGGCATCGACACTCGCACTCATGTTTAGTACACCCACTTTCGTCCCTTACTCCAACAGAACATCCCATATCCATTGGTCAATTCCGATCGGTCAATGATGGCGATTGACAGCCAAAACACGATAGAAGCCAACCGTTTTGGCTATCAATCGCTAGCTAAATCTGTACAGATCTGTTGAAAGGCATGTTGAGGATCAGCAGCAGTCGTGATCGGGCGACCAATGACCAAATAGTTGGCCCCTGCTTGCATGGCTGCAGTTGGTGTCATGGCCCGTTTTTGATCGCCCGTCGCTGATCCCGGAGGGCGCACACCTGGACAAACGATGAGCAATTCATCCCCGCATACCTGACGCATTTGCTCCGCTTCGTGAGGAGAACAGACAATCCCATCCAGACCTGACTCTTGAGCCAACAGCCCCATTTGCAAGGCATACTCTGGCAGTTCTAGGGGTATTTTTAAGTCTAAGGCCAGCTCCCGCAGCGAGAGACTGGTCAACACTGTAATTGCAATCAACTTCGGGGGAGACGTTTGAGCCGCTTGGGCACCTTCCTGTAAAGCCTGTTGCGCAGCAGAGAGGGCAGGACGCCCTGCTGTAGCATGAATCGTGAGTAGATCCACTCCATAAGTGGCAGCAGATCGGCAAGCACCAGCCACGGTATTGGGAATATCGTGGAATTTCAGATCGAGGAAAATCTTTTTTTGGCGTTGTTTGAGCTGCTTTAGGATACTGGGACCACAGCTAACAAACAGCTCTAACCCTACTTTCCAAAATTGCACTTGAGGAATTTGATCGATCAATGCGATCGCATCTGCCTCTGAAGGCACATCCAACGGCACAATAATTCGTTGAGCAATCTCAGTCGTCACGACACTAGCCTTCAATAGCGGTCGTTTAACACTCTACTGCCTAGGAATTACCTTTGGACGACTCTCGGCCAATAGGGGATGAAGATTGACCACATTTCCAATGACGGCCACAGCCGGAGCCTCAAATTGAGCCGCTTCCATTTGGCTGAGAATAGTGGCCAAGGTCCCCACGAGTTCTTCTTGATCGGGGCGAGTCCCCCAACGAACTAATGCAATGGGGGTATCTGGGTCTTTTCCTGCCGCGTCCAGCTCAGACAAAATATGGGACAGATTATGCACCCCCATATAAATCACCAGGGTTTCGGATGCCTCCGCCATGGCTCGCCAATTGACCCGAGGTCGATATTTGTCGATCGGTTCATGGCCAGTCACAAAGGTAACGGAGGAACTATAGTTGCGATGGGTGACCGGAATGCCTGCATAGGCCGGTGCTGCAATACCTGCTGTAATCCCTGGAATAATCTCCACAGCAACCCCTGCTTGGATTAAATCTTCCATTTCTTCTCCCCCTCGGCCAAAGACAAAGGGGTCTCCCCCCTTGAGTCGGACGACGACGGCATGGGTTTGGGCTTTATCAATCAGCAACTGGGTGGTTTCTGCTTGTAACAGAGAATGCTGCCCACGACGTTTACCGGCATGAATCTTTTCGGCTTGAGCACCAATCATAGCCAGAATTTCTGGGCTAACGAGGGCATCATAGATCACCACATCAGCACATTCTAGAAGTGTCTTACCTTTGAGCGTGAGTAATCCGGGGTCACCGGGTCCCGCTCCCACAAGATATACTTTCCCAGAACAAGTGGCTGGCGGCTGGGGAGAATCAGTGGTCATAGACAACCTGAAAAAGAGGGTAAAACAATCAGGCAGTTATTAAATCTTGAATTAAATGAACGAGGGGAGCACTGGGCTCTAAAGGTGAAGAAAAAGTTAAATTTATGTGCTTAAAATCACATTTTAGCTGATCAACTTCCTGGGAAATGGTGTCTATGATACTGCCCGTAAACAAAAAATAGGGCTTGATACCCACCTTCAACCCAGGATGAGCCGCCATTTGAGTCACCGTTTGTCGCAAACTCGGAGATACGGACCAGTAGGCTGGCGCTGCATCTAATTGTTGGGCCAAGGCCTCAACCGGTTGGTTCCCTCCTGGATATCGACTGCCATGGGACAGCAGAATCCAGCGATCCACATCCGTACCGGCCATGGTAGCCCGTAGAATTTGGAAGAGGTTTGGATGGCTACCTAAATGCGATCGCACCTCAATCTCTAAGGACTTCGGTAAAAACTGGCGCACCGTCGTCACCACGTCAGGGATATCTACTCTGACATGGGTGCCAGGTAACAGGAATAGCGGCAAAATCACGAGTTGATCAATGTGGGTGAGCTGCTGTCCCCAATTACAAATTTGCTGTTTCAGGGGAACAGAGCCAAATTCCAAGGTAGCGGTCTTTACCCATAGAGGCCGGTCCCTTTGAGATTGCAAGGATTGTTTCACCCCTTCACCCAATTGATGCAGCGAAGCTTGCGATCTTGGATCGCGACTTCCATGAGCTACCAGCAAATAAGCAGAGCGAACACTCACGGTTTTTCAAACATCTAAGGCGTTAAAGATAACGGTTCTGGTATGACAGGCTTTTTATCCACTGTTTGACCATAGTCAAGAACAATTTGACGAAACTCATCACCTTCCAAAGTTTCTTGCTCTAGCAGGACCTCCACCAGCTTATCGACTAAGCTACGATTCTCCCGCAATATCTGTCGTGCTTTGTCATAACAATGCATGACAATGTCTCGGACTTCCCGATCAATTTTTATCGCTATCTCTTGGGAATACTCTGCTCGCTTTCCCCAATCATTCCCTAAAAAGACATCACTATTGTTGTCACTTTCCAAAGCAACATACCCTAGATCAGACATCCCTAACTGAGTTACCATCCCCCGCGCGATATCCGCAACATATTTAATATCACCACTAGCACCATTGGTTACTTCGGCATCACCGAACACCTCAACCTCGGCGGCACGACCTCCTAGAGCAATCGTAATTCGATCGATCATCCAAGCTCGTGTATATAAACCGCTATCCACACGCTCTTCATTAAACATCGCCTGAGAGAATCCTCCAATCCCTCCTGCTCGAGGCAAAATCGTAACTTTATTGAGGGGATCGGCATCTTTTAAGAGAGTTTCAAGCAGAGCATGACCCACCTCATGATAAGCAATCAACCACTTCTTCTTGCTCTGTAAATGAGGAGCCATCGTTAACCCAATGGTAATCCGATCGATGGCATCATCCACTTCTAGCTCAGTGATGGCATCTTTCCGACGCCGAGCGGTTAAGATTGCCGCCTCATTCAGGAGATTCGCCAATGCCGCGCCAGAGAAACCTGGGGTACGGCGAGCAATCGCTTCTAGAGAGACCTGAGGAGACATTTTCTTCTCTCGGCTATGGACTTCCAGAATGCCGAGTCGCCCCTTAAAGGCCGGTAAATCCACCGTGACTTGGCGATCAAAACGACCGGGACGCAAAAGAGCGGTATCGAGAATATCTGGACGGTTAGTGGCGGCAATAATAATGATGCCGGTATTTCCCTCAAAACCATCCATTTCTGTCAGCAACTGGTTGAGAGTCTGTTCCCGTTCATCATTGCCCCCGCCAATCCCAGCACCTCGCTGGCGACCGACCGCATCAATTTCGTCGATAAAGACTAAGCAGGGGGCATTCTCTTTTGCCTTTTTGAACAGATCGCGGACCCGAGAGGCCCCAACCCCAACAAACATCTCCACAAACTCGGAGCCAGAGATACTGAAGAAAGGTACCCCTGCTTCTCCAGAAATCGCTTTAGCTAACAGAGTTTTCCCCGTTCCCGGCGGACCAATCAGCAACACGCCCCTGGGAATGCGAGCCCCCACCGCCGTAAATCGTTCGGGCTGCTTCAAGAAGGTCACTACTTCTTGGAGTTCTTCCTTAGCTTCCTCGATCCCAGCCACATCTACAAAAGTGACGCCGGTTTCGGATTCCATTTGAAACCGCGCTTTGGATTTGCCAAAGTTAAGAATTTGGCCTGGACCACTGCTCGATCCTGCTGTTCGCCGTAAGAATACAAGAAACAGAAAAATAATAAAGATAAAGAGCAGAAATTGAGACAAGATGCCCAATAGGGGGTTTTCCCCTGGATCAGGGACTTGTTCAAAGTCAACCTTGTTCTCGCGCAGGATGCTGAATAACTCTGGATCCTTATCAAACAAAATGACTTTGGAATACTCAGCGTCTTCGGGCTGGCCTTTGAGCTTGAATTCGGCGATCCGTTGTTTTTCGTAGATCTTGGCAGTCTTAATCCTACGAGCCTCGATATGCTCAATAAAGTCGCTGTAGGATACGTTTTCGTCTTTAGACTCAGCCAATACCGGTAGAGGCTGGGACAGGACAACACCCACCACGAGTGCGGAGAGCTGTCTGACCCATCTGCGTTGGCCTAATTTTTGGTTCATGCTGGCGTATCTTTTAGCATTTGTGGGGGGCACTGGATTTACCTTCAGAGTAGGTAAATTAATTCTGTCTCTTCAAGCCTAGTTTACAAATCATTTACTCAGCAACTCTTCATTCTTTCAACAAAGATATTACGCACCATTTTCGACCATTTATCACTGACGAATTACAGACCCAAACCAATCGCAAGCCTGGCTTTCCATTATCAATATCTCTACAAAATCGGCCCGGGGTTTTGAAATTTAGGACCCGGATGTTTCCTTGGTTCAAGAATGGGGAATTCTGAGTATACAACGCCTGATTTCGGGCGACTGGTCGGTCTATCCAGTTTGCCCAATCCCTAACCAAATCCATACAGAACTGAACGAGGAGTTCACCAGAGATGAGCCATAAAGTTGTCCAACCCACAGAACTACTAGATGGAATCAGTGCTAATCAGTTGCGCCGCGAAATCACTGATGTGATGGCCGAAGGCGTCAAAACCATCCTCGTAGATTTGCAAGACGTAACCTTCATGAACAGTTCGGCGATTGGCGCTTTAGTCGCAACGCTCAAAGCAGTTCGTGCTGGAGGTGGCGAAATGTTTCTATGCTCCCTGAACGATCAGGTGCGCATTATTTTTGAATTGACCAAAATGGACCAGATTTTCAAGATTTGTGCTGACCGCCAAGAATTTGAGCAAAAGTTTGCGGTTACGGCCAATTAGGTCAATTTTGTTGCAAATCAAGCCATAGAGCACCTGAGCTTGGTTCCATGACATCTATGCATACCCTTCAGCGATCGCATCTAGCGTATCGCTGTTTTATTGACTTGCCTATCACAGCGTGAACATCCGAAAAATCCTGCACCTATTCATTCACCCCTGGCGAATTGGAGCCGTTGCAGGTATCCCCCTTTATGCAGATCTGACTTGCTTAGTTGCGATTGCCCTTGGGTCGATGTATTTGGCTCGGATGAGTCAAGCCTTTCACCCCGACCTGGGCCTCGCTATCGGCGTCATCGTCGGCTTCGCCTTACCCCTCTCCATCTTTATCCATGAGATGAGTCGAGCCCTGGCAGCGAAGCATTATCAAATCTCGGTCCAAGGGGTTTACATTCGGGGGCTGGGGTCAGTCGCTAAGACCGATCAGACCTTTGCCCACCCCTTGCAAATGCTAGAAGTTTACTTTGCGGGAACGCTAGTGAACTTTATCTTATATGCAGGCCTTAATCTACTCGGCAACTTATCCCTGAATCTGGGAGGGACGGTGATTATTTCTTTGAATCACATCAAAGAATTTAACTTCGTCCTAGCCATGTTTTCTCTAGTCCCCCTCGTGCCCCTGAATGGTGGCTATATTTTCAGGGGGCTGCAGTGGGAGTGGACCCGCAAGCAACATCCCCTAGCGGGCCATGATGTCTACGGGGCTTATATTGCCGGTGGCGCGGCGATTGCCCTAGGTTTGATCTGGTATGGTAATCGGCCTTTTTTAGGGGTATGGATGTTGTACTTGGGACTCATGACTTGCCTCAGATACCTCCTCTTTGAAGGAGAGTTTTTGCCTCTCGCGATGGAGCAGCGGTCCCCTCGACCCTTCGCAACTGCCACAGCGAATATCTCGGCAACGGCCCCCCGTTCTCCTGCCCCACCAGCCCGATCGACCGCTACAAAGCCCGCTATCCGACCGTTAGACTTCAATTATTTAAATGCGGAGTTCTTGTCGGTGACGGAACCAGATCAGCAATTCCAGCAAGGTTTAGACTCCACCCAAGAAATGCGGCTACAAAATGCGATCGCATCTTTCAATGCCATTCTGGAGAAAGCCCCCAATAATGCCTCTGCCCTCCACAATCGAGGCAATGCTTACTTACAACTGGGGAAAAAGCAAGCGGCCCTCAGTGATTTTCAGGCGGCCCTCCATCTGAAAACGGACGTCCTAGAGATTTATTTGGGTAAGGGCAATGCCCACTTTGCTCTAGGGGATTTTCAGGGGGCAATTATGGAATACTCCGAAATTCTCAAACGAGATCCCGACCATGCTCGGGCTTATTTCAATCGGGCCAGTGCCCAAGTGTTGAACGGCAATCGTCAGGCCGCCATTGCGGATTTCAAGCAGGCGCATACCCTGTTTGCCGCTATTGCAGATCAAACCCATACCTGCAAGATTGACCGACGTTTGCAGATTTTAACCCCATGAGCGCTCACCCGCTTGCTTAAAGCCCCGGCTCCAGTGAACAATAGGGAATGGATGTTAGATAATTGTTCATCTAACCCGCCGAATTGATTCCTGATCGGGAGAGCAACGTGACCCAACAATTTGACTATGACCTGGTAATTATTGGCGCTGGTGTTGGCGGTCATGGTGCGGCTTTGCATGCAGTAGACTGTGGCCTGAAAACTGCCATTATTGAAGCTGCAGATATGGGAGGCACCTGTGTCAATCGGGGCTGCATCCCCTCCAAAGCCTTGTTAGCAGCGTCCGGGCGGGTGCGTGAACTCCGCGATCAACATCATCTGCAATCCCTAGGCATTCAGCTGGGTCAAGTGAACTTCGACCGGGGTCAAATTGCTGCCCATGCTGATAACCTTGTCGATACCATTCGCGGCAATCTCACCAATAGCCTCACTCGCCTAAAAGTCGAGATTATTCACGGCTGGGGCAAAGTCATTGGCAACCAAAAAGTGGTCGTCAAGTCCGATGCAGGTGAACAGACCATTACTGCCCGTGACATTATCATCGCCAGTGGTTCAGTACCGTGGGTTCCCCCAGGAATCGAAATTGATGGCCGCACCGTCTTTACCAGTGACGATGCTATTCGTTTGTCTTGGCTCCCTGATTGGGTCGCGATTATCGGTAGCGGCTATATTGGCCTCGAATTTTCCGATGTCTATACCGCTTTAGGCAGTGAAGTGACGATTATCGAAGCCCTAGATACGCTAATGCCCACCTTCGACCCCGATATTGCCAAGATTGCCAAGCGCGTTTTAATCGATCCACGGGATATTGAAACCCATGCCGGTCGCTTGGCTAAGAAGGTGACCCCTGGTTCTCCCGTTGTAATTGAGCTGGCGGATGTCAAGACCAAAGAAGTGGTAGAGGTCTTAGAAGTAGATGCCTGCCTAGTGGCAACCGGGCGAATTCCAGCCACGGATAATTTGGGTTTAGAGGCCATTAGTGTGGATACGGATCGACGGGGCTTTATCCCAGTGAATGATCAGATGCAGGTGTTAAGCCAAGGCGAAGTAGTCCCCCACGTCTATGCCATTGGTGATGCAACGGGCAAAATGATGCTGGCTCATGCCGCTTCTGCCCAAGGGATTGTGGTCGTGGAGAACATCTGCGAACGTCCTCGGGACGTTAATTACCGCAGTATTCCTGCTGCTGCCTTCACTCATCCTGAAATTAGTTTTGTCGGTTTAACGGAACCCCAAGCCAAAGAGTTAGCCAAAACGGAAGGATTTAAAATTAAAACAGTCCGATCCTATTTCAAAGCCAATTCCAAAGCCCTGGCAGAAAGTGAGGCAGACGGCCTCGCCAAATTAATCTACCGTGAAGACACAGGGGAGATTTTAGGGGGGCATATTATTGGCCTCCATGCCGCCGATCTGATTCATGAAGTCTCTAATGCCGTTGCCCAAGGGCAGCCAGTCCAGAGCTTGAGCCATTTGGTACATACCCATCCGACCATTTCTGAGGTGATCGATGAGGCCTTCAAGCGAGCAGCAGCAGGCTTCGCCCATTGATGGCAATCTGTTCTCGCTAAAAACCCTGGAACAGTAAGGGGGGCGCTTAAATCGTTATAATTGTTGGACCCTAGCTGTTTTGGTCTCCATGGAAATTCGCCGTCGTCCCCCCAGTGTGGCCGTTAATGTTCAAGAGCTACAATATCAGGTTAAAACCCCTGAAAATGAACCTCGCAATATCCTAGAAAAGATTGTTTGGTTCAAAGAAACGGAAGTGGAGCAGATGCGGGACTCTGTCTCCCTTCTAGATTTACGCAAGCAAGTTGCCAATTGTGACCCCCCCCTATCCTTCCTGGACGCGTTAAAGCATGGCAAGACTCAGCCTGCCCTGATTGCTGAAGTCAAAAAAGCATCGCCCAGCAAAGGAGTGCTCCGGGAAAACTTCGATCCCGTTGCCATTGCTCAGGCCTATGAAGCCGCTGGGGCTTCGTGTCTATCGGTATTGACGGATGCAGAATTTTTCCAGGGCAGCTTTGATTATTTACAACAGATTCGTGCCGCCGTCAGCCTTCCTTTGCTTTGCAAAGAATTTGTGATCTATCCCTACCAAATTTATCTAGCGCGATCTCGGGGAGCTGATGCAGTCTTGCTGATTGCCGCCATTTTGAGCGATCAAGACCTCACCTATTTTCTCAAGATTATTAAATCTTTAGGGATGACTGCCTTAGTTGAGGTGCATACCCTCCCAGAGTTAGAGAGGGTCATGGATATTCCTGGAATTGAGCTTATCGGTATCAATAACCGAGATTTAGAGACGTTTACAGTCGATTTAGAGGTCACCTGCCAATTACTGACTCAGCAGGGGACCGCCCTTCGAGACCAAGATATCTTAGTGGTCAGTGAGTCAGGGTTACATACCGCAGCAGACCTGGCCCAAGTCAAGCAGGCAGGGGCAGGTGCGGTCTTAATTGGGGAATCCTTAGTAAAAGAAACGGGCAATGCATCTACCCATAGTGAAACAGAACAAATGCAAGCTAAAATTTCTGCTCTTTTTTCCTAAATCGATTCAGGTTATTCAGTCTACTGAAGATGATTTGACCCTCATGAGCGGCCAGCTAGCATCACTATCTAACAGTTACCCGTTGAACCTAATCAATAATACAGGTCGGTTATGGGGATAGTTCCACTGCCTTCACATATCCATTATGAGCTTTTGCTCCAGATCCTAGAACGGCAAACCTTGCCGTCCTTAAACCCGGCATCTGGAGAATATAATCAGGCGAAACAAGTGGTTGTCTCCCTGCGCAAAGCCTTGGCCTATCAAAAAACTTTAGAGGATCGATGTAGCCAATCGGACCGGACCGTAGAACATCGCTGGTCCCTCAATGAACAGCAAACGCTATAGCCTTTAAGGGGATAAGTCCCTTAGCATTTTTAAAAACCTTTAAGGGGATAAGTCCCTTAGCATTTTTAAAAAAAGGCTGAGCTTATCGAAAGCTTTACGAGTCAACTGTTAAACTAAACCACATTGAATTGCACCAAGCAATGGTCAACTCGTGGGAGCCTTACGTTGGCAGAGCAACTGGAAATCGATTGGGTAAATCAGGGTGCCACTGAAAGTGCCTCACAGTCCCAAACTGCCGTGGGAGTGGAAGAAGCCGTTGTCATACCGCAGGAGTTGTCAGAGATGTCCCTTGAGATTTCCCCTGCTGAAGTAGAAGACAATGCCCTTGTGACAGATACGGACCAAGGCACGAACCAAGACACCACTAGTCCCCAGCAAAGAATTCAGCTTTTAGAACAAGCCTTAGAACAATGTCAGCTATATATTGACGAACTGAAGTCCAAATTAATGGATCAAGCCTTTTTGGAAGAGCAGTTGGCGACAACCGAAGAGTTTTCCCATATTCAGAAACAAGCGGTTATTACTCTGCAAGATCAGCTCACCAATCGAGAGCAAATCCAGCAAGAGCTGGAAAATTTGCGGCAAGCCAAGATCGATTTAACCAATCGGTTGGCGGATAAAGATACGAGCCTGCGCTTTCAAGAAGCAGAACTATCTAAACTCCAAGATCAGTTTGCGGAAGAACGCACGGCTTTAGAACGGTTGCAAGATCAGGCCGAACGGCTATCCTTACAAATCCAGTCGTCGCAAAAAACAGCGGTGCATGAGACCCAACAGCGGATCATTGCCCAAACGACTGCAGAGCGGCTGCGCACCCAGTTACGGGAATGTGAAGCAGATATTCAAACCTTAGAAGTACAGCTGCAGCAAGCCCGGGAAAGCCATACCAATCAACAAGATATTATTACGTCCTTGCAAAATGCAGATAAGTCAGATTCCCACAAAAATCAGGCGATTCAAAGCTTAAGCTCTAGCCTCTTAAAAGCCCAAAACAAAATCGCTGATTTGGAAACCCAACTGTCCAATCAGTCGATCGTGCAAGCTCAGTTCCAGCATTCCACTCAGGAATTTGCGGAACAGGCCCAGTCTCTCCAAAAACGCTCTGAGGAATTAGAGCAGCAGGTAGCGGAGATGCAGGAACAAATTTTGCACCAGGCCCAGCAAGCCAGTGAGTATGAGACGGCGGTCCAACATTGGAAAGATCGCTCTTTTACGGCAGAGCAAACCGTCGCCCAAATGAAGCAAATCCTCGAACATTTGTTGGCGGATCGCAAAGGTCCTGATTTACCTTTGCCCGAAAAATTGGATGATGCGATCACAGCCCTGTCTCAAACTTGTTTGTCTGAAGATACAGCCACGCCCCGCAAAAATATCAAGCTTGATTTGCCTGCCTTATTACACCGCTGGCGGAATACCAAAACTTGATTCTGTTGTGAGTTCTGATTTTGCCTAAGGTTGCCGGGTCATTCCCGCAATATTTTAGACAGGCACTGACCCTGGCTTCTCCAATCCTATGAGTTTTTCTGCTTCAGAATCTGTGTCTCCTGCTCTGGTCTCTCCTGATGAGATATCCCTAGAGAATCTATCTTCGTCTCCCCCTCTAAAACTGGGGATTATGGCCTCGGGAACTGGAAGTAACTTTGTTGCGATCGCAGATGCCATTGCCCAACATCATCTGGCAGCCCAAATCCAGGTGGTCATTTATAACAACCCCGATGCCCCCGTCGCCCAGCGAGCCCAAAAACGTCAGATCCCAACCCATCTCATTAATCATCGACATTTTTCAGCGCGGGAGGTCTTTGATCAGCAGATTGTTGACCGTTTGCGAGAGGCAGAAGTGGACTGGGTCGTCATGGTGGGATGGATGCGTCGAGTCACTCAAGTGCTGATTGACGCCTTCCCGGATCGCATTATCAATATTCACCCCAGTCTTTTACCTAGTTTTCCAGGGATACGAGCCATTGAGCAGGCCCTTGAACATCAGGTCAAAATTTCAGGTTGTACTGTTCATCTCGTTCGTTTAGAAGTGGACAGTGGCCCCATTCTGATTCAAGCAGCCGTTCCAGTCTATCCAGAAGACACCCCTGACTGTTTGCATCGTCGCATTCAAATTCAAGAACACCGCATTATTGTCCAAGCCATTGCCCAGCTGATTCAGAACCGTCTCACCCTTTGCCGCCAATAAAAAACTAAGCAGATGCAAGATCTCTCATCTATGATTAGTCTTATTTCTTTCTTGAGAAAATAAATAAAGATCTGATTCTGTCGTTATGTCTCACTATATGGCTACCTCCATTTCTAGTCGTTAGAATTGGGAAATCAATCCTCAACCATTTATGGAAGTCCGGCTACAGAAATTGTTATCTCAATGGGGCGTTGCCTCACGCCGTCAGGCAGAACAATTAATCTTAGCGGGACAGGTTCAGCTCAACGGACACACAGCTGAATTAGGCCAAAAAGCCGATCCTGATCAAGATCAAATTACCCTCAACGGCCAGATTCTCAATCCCACGGATCGCCCTCAACCACTCTATTTACTGGTGAACAAACCGAAAGGCGTTGTTTCCACTTGTAAAGATCCCCAACATCGACGAACCGTATTGGACCTGCTGCCCACCCCCTATCAACAAGGACAAGGGCTTCATCCGGTCGGACGACTGGATGTTGACTCTACCGGGGCATTGCTCTTAACCAATGATGGACAACTCACCTTTGCCCTGACCCACCCGCGATTCCATATCGCCAAGACCTATCAAGTTTGGTTAGAGGGATGCCCGCCCCCTGAAATCCTAGATCGATGGCGTCAAGGAATTCACCTAGATGGCCGAACAACCTTACCCGCCCAAGTTGAGATCCTAAAGCCTTACCAAAGCCATACCAATTCCATTTGTTTAGAGGTTATTCTACAGGAAGGGAGGAATCGTCAAATTCGTCGAATTGCTGAACAACTGGGCTATCCGGTGCGTAAATTACACCGAACCCAGATTGGTTCAATATCCTTGCGCTCACCATCAGGTAAACTATTACCCCAGGGACGCTATCGGTCGTTAACAGCTTCAGAAATGAAGAATTTGCGACGTTTGATCAAAGTTAGGAGCAGTATAAGCCCAAGAAGGAGTTCTCCCTATGAATCCGCTCGAAGTTGAGCCAGATTTAACGCAAAAGCTGGCAGAGATCGGTACTCGCTTGCGTGAAGCACGCCAGGCCCAGGACACCTCCTTAGAAGAGATCTCTGGGAAAACTATGATCCCGACCCGCCTACTCTCAGCCATTGAAGAAGGCCGGGTAGATAGTCTACCGGAAGCAATTTATACTCGCGGGTTTATTCGTCGGTTTGGAGATAGTGTGGGCTTAAATGGCTCCAATCTTGCAGACGTCTATTCAGGCAACTTAAGTCAAGATCAGCTAGAAACCGAAACTAAGACCAAGAAGCGAAAAAGACGAATTGGCGGCCTGAGAGGTGGCTTACGCCCTGTTCACTTATATGTTCTCTATATTGCTCTAATTATGTCTGCAGGGGTTGGGTTGTCCTACCTCACCAATCCTTCAGCCATCACCTCTACTAGCGATTCATCCGATACGGCTGGGGCTATCAACGCCGATCCCGAATCGGACCCCAAGGAAGAAGCTCAGGCTCCCAAAGAGACATCGGCTAAACCCGTTGCCGATCCGGCCACCACCAATCCTGAGACGGTTCGGGTAGACCTCACCATCAAAGAGGCATCCTGGATGGAGATTGTGGTGGATGGTGAAGTCAGCTACGAAGGCATCTTATCTCCAGGGACCAATAAAACGGTGGTGGCGAAGAAAGAACTAGTGATTAAGGCTGGTAATGCTGGCGGCGTCATGATGGCCGTCAATAAAAAACCCGCCCAACTTATGGGAGAGCCTGGCGCCATTGAAGAAGTCAAGTTGGAACCCGAAGCCCTAACCAGTCAATCGACTTAAACTTTGGCTCTTAAAAGTCGCCACATCATGGGTGATATTGGTAGCCCCAAGAAAATCGGTAAACAGATCACAAAGCTAGCTAGACTTAGCAATAGTAATGCGACTGCTAGCTGCTGTATCCGCCTGTCTGAGGTCCGCAGCCAATCATCAATAAACCAAGCCAGGGCAAGACTGGTAAACATGGATGCGGGCATATAGTGGTACAAAAACGTACATCGACTGACCCCCACCCAGGGCAAAAAATTCGCTAAATAATTGACGCCAACATAGCAAGGTAGCCAGGCCTGTTCTCCTGATAGGCTTGTCGTCTCCTGGTTTCCTTGACGGCGTTGAACCAGACCCCAAATTTGCCATCCCCCCCAGACTAAGAGTACAAAGATAGCAATGGTGCTGGCCCACCAAAGTAGGGGATTACCAATCGCATACACACTATAAATCCATTTCACTGCGTCCTGAGGCAAGGGGGGACCTATGACAGGTAAAGGTTCGAGGGTGCTTTGGGTGACCTGATAAAAATAGCTAATGGGCTTGAGCAATAAAGGCCAGGTATACCAGGCCGAACAGTAGGGATGAACCTCATCTCCTCCGACTCGCCGATGGTAGCTAAAGATTTCTTGATGGACCTGCCAAAGGTTAAATTCAGGGTTTTGAGCTAAATGGGGAATCCATAAAATGCCGTAGACGAAGAGTGCGATAGCAGGCAGATACACAAACAGCTGTAGCCAGGATAGCTCTGATAATTTTTGAAGGGGTAACCGTCGCTTTGGCTTTTCTGATGATCCAAACCATACCTGACCGCCTTTCGCCACCAACCACAGCAGATAAAGGCCGAGCAAAAACCCTAAGCCATTCCATTTGACCGCTATCGTTGCCCCAAAACTAACACCCGCAGCTGCCAGCCATCCATTCCGCTGCATCCCTTGATGATTGAGGGAGATTAAGACCAACCAATGGGCCAATAGACCAAAAAATAGGATGTGGACATTGAGCAGGGCATACCGTGATTCCACCAAAAGGAGGCCATCTAAACTCGCTAAAACAGCGGTGATCAAAGCATAGCTGGGGCGCTTGCAGAGTTGATAGGCAATGCCCGACAGGATCAGCGGAATCGTAGCCCCAATCAGAGCATTCATCCATCGAAATCCCCAAGTGTTAAAGCCCTTGAGGGCGATGCCCAAGGCAATTAAATACTTGCCTAACGGAGGATGAGCATCAAAAAATTCCGTTTGGGTGAGGTAGTTATGGCCAAACTTTGCAAAGTAGACCTCATCAAACACGAGGGTATTAAACCGTTCCAATCCCCAAAACCGGAAGGCTAAGGCAAAAATCCAAACGCAACTGATTCCTATCCAAAACCACAGGGGAGGGCGAGATGAAGATACGCTCATCTAGGCCGCATTTTCCAGGGCTGCTGTCCGCACAGCAATCTGCTGAGTTCGTTCACCGCGCTTGAGGACGAGCTGCAGATTTTGTCCGACTTGAGTATTTTCGACAAACATCTGCATGTCATTGGCACTCTTAATCGGTTGACCGTCCACCGACACAATCACATCTCCCCAACGGATACCAGCCTTAGCTGCCGGTGTATCGGGGAAAACTTTCATCACTAGCGCACCATCAATTTCAGGCAGGATAAAGGGAGAGTTAGGATCTTTATTATTTTCCTGGGCTTGCTCTGGGGTAAGGGTCGTCATTTGGACACCAACGTAGGGATAAGCAATTTTCTCACCCCGAACGAGCTGATCTTTGAGGCTTTTAGCTTTATTAATGGGAATGGCAAACCCAATGCCCATGGCATCGGCACGAATAGCAGTGTTGATCCCAATGACTTCACCCGCATCACTCAATAGGGGACCGCCGGAGTTGCCGGGATTAATAGCAGCATCCGTCTGAATAAAGTCTAGGCGCTTGCCGGGGATGCCCACCTCAGCACTGGTGCGGTGCAGGGTACTGATAATTCCCAAAGTCACGGTATTGTCTAGGCCAACGGGGTTTCCCACAGCAATAGCCCAATCTCCCACCTGGGATTGATCTGAATTGCCTAAGGCAGCAACGGGCAGCGGATCTTTGACCCCTTTGAGCTTGACGACCGCTAAGTCAGAAACTTCATCGACGCCACGGACATCACCTTCAAAAATTCGGCCGTCCTTAAGGGTGACGGAAACGGTATCGGCTTTGCTGACCACATGGGCATTGGTGAGAATAATGCCGGAGCTCTCGATAATAAACCCGGATCCTTGCCCTCGGAGCCGATCTTCTCGGGGACTGCGGGGGTACCCTTCGGGACCAAAGAAATCGCGTAAAAAGGGATCATCGAAAAAGGGATCGGCAGCAGGACGAACCACAGTCCGTTCCGTATCAATCCTAACGACGGTATCTCCCACCTTTTGCACCACATCTGAAATAAAGTTATGGGGGGCTCCAGTGGTTGCACTGGTGAGGATCTTAGCAGCAGGGCTAGCAGGAGCGACTTCTGCCTGGGCAGGCAACATCAATCCCAGGGTCAGGCCCATAACCAATACAGCCGAGAGAACTCTCTTGAGCCGATCAGGCCGCTGTATTGGCCTGGAAAAAGAGCATAATTCTGGAAAGAACTTTGAGAAAAGCATTTTCATGGGTTTCTTGCTGCTTTGCTGCCACCGTCTACGCTATAACAAGTTTAGTCGTTTCTAACTGTAACCTTCTTAAATAGCAGTGGGGTGACCCACACTTGCTACCGAACCTCATGAGCCAATCTCCCATCCAAAATCCTACTTCTGACCCCAACGCCCAGTCTGTACAAGAGACTTCAGAATCCAAATATGGGGAACGCCAAATTGCAGAAGGAACACTGATTACTTTCCCGAACCCTCGCGTGGGGCGTCGTTACGACATTCACATTACGCTGCCAGAATTTACCTGCAAATGTCCATTTTCTGGATATCCTGATTTCGCCACCATTCATCTCACCTATGTCCCCGATCAGCGCGTTGTG
Source organism: Acaryochloris sp. CCMEE 5410 (assembly GCF_000238775.2). NCBI lineage: Bacteria > Bacillati > Cyanobacteriota > Cyanophyceae > Acaryochloridales > Acaryochloridaceae > Acaryochloris > Acaryochloris sp. CCMEE 5410. The sequence continues at coordinate 2,130,576 of NZ_AFEJ02000001.1, forward strand.
GAGCTGAAAGCGTTAAAACTCTATATCAACAGCTATCGCGATCGCTATATTTCCCATGAGGAATCTGTGAACCAAATTTTAGATGATATTGTGGCCGCCTGTGATCCTTTAGAGATCACGGTAAAAGGTGACTTCCTACCCAGAGGAAACGTCCATACTGTGATTGAAGTCCACCACCAAAAATAGAGATTAGGGTTTAGGCGTGATCGATTTCGCCATGTAAATATCCGGCTTACCCCGTCCATTGGCATCCGGCATCACCCCGACAACCGAAAATCCACACTTTTGGTAGAACTCATAGGGGTGCTGGCGCAGGTTCTTAAGCTGAGCCAAATGCTCCAGCACATTGGGGTAGAGGTTGGCATGACTCAAATTCGTTTGGCCGGTCTCATCATCGGTCCCCACCCAGAGGGTCAAGCCACCCCGTTGCTGCACGCAGGTTTCTAAATCAGCGACTAAGCGACGCCCCCACCCTTGGCCCCGCTCTGATGCCTTAACGACCAGGGGATGCAGCTCCCAAACATGGCCCGCATACCTGGGCAGGCCGCCAATCCAACCCAGGACCTGTTCTTCCCGGTTGATCGCAATCCGACTAATCCGACCTAGCTGTAAAGATGCTTGTACTTCTAGCAGACCAGCCTCTAGATGGGGCCAAGCCTCGGGCCAATTTTCACGAAAGCCATCCACCAACAAAGTCGCGACGTCCCTGTGAATCTGAGGATGATCGGGGGGTAAATCGAGAATGGGCATCTGTCTACTCAGACTTTTCCGACTGTGAAGTCTGGATCTGAACGGCTGTCCTCAAAATCTGCCCCGCTAACATGGCCGCACCAAACCCATTGTCAATATTGACCACACCAATGCCAGGGGCACAGGAATTCAGCATCGTCAGTAGGGGGGCTAGGCCGTTAAAGCTGGCCCCATAGCCAATGCTCGTAGGAACGGCAATGACGGGGCAGTCGACTAAACCTGCCACCACGCTGGCTAAGGCTCCTTCCATCCCTGCAACGACGATCAGGACATCCATGGATGAGATCGCATCTCGGCAACTCAATAATCGATGAATACCTGCCACCCCCACATCCCAAAATCGAGTCACTGCATATCCCCAGAGAGCGGCCACCACAGCCGCTTCTTCCGCAACGGCTTGATCGGCAGTCCCCGCAGATACAATCCCCATCTGACCGGGTTGTTTCGACGTTTTGGGTAATGGGGTTGTAGAGCAAATTCTGGCTTTTTCAAAGTACTGGAGCTGGGGCAAAGCTGGCTGCAGTTGGGCAAAAACCTCAGGTTCTATCCGCGTGGCGATCACACAATCGGCCTGGGCCTCCATGGTTTTGAAAATCTCGATAATTTGCTCAGGGGTTTTACCTGGTCCCCAAATCACCTCAGGGAAACCCGTTCGCAAGGTTCGATGGTGATCAATTTTGGCAAAATCACCCACGGGTTCATAGGCGAGATATTTCAGCTTTTGCAAGGCTAGGTCTGGGCTGACCTCACCTGTAGAAACGGCCGTTAGCAGTTGCGCAAGGGTGTCAGGTAGGGTCACAAGCTTAAAACTATTGAGTTAGTAACAGATCACAGATGATATAGACTAACGCCTAAACCTCACCACGGTATATCTTAAGCAACTCCTGAACCCGTTTCTATAGCCCGTACGAAAGGCTTGAGCCCGCTGAGCACGAGTGCCGTGGGTATTGGGATTAAATCGAGCATGACCACTGGAGTAGGACTGATAGTAGCCTTCCTTGGCATCATTGGGATCAAGCAGGCCTTTACGACTTGCATATTGGGCATAAACCCCCGCAAAACAGTCCGCCTGCAGCTCTTCTTGGTATAGGTAGCGATTGAGGCGACTTAGGCCGAGCTGGCGCTGAACTGCATGACCATATTCATGGGCCATGATCGTAATCGCAGCAAAATCTCCCCAGCGCCGATCAGCCCGGACTAAAAACGGGATATTAAGGTAAATGCCATGATCACGAGGGCAGTAGAGGGCATTAAAGGGACCAGAGATGCCACAGGCCGTGCGGACCGCCCGATAGTATGTGTAGGATTTGGGGCGATACCATTTACGACCCATTTGCCGAAACGCCTCATCCCAAAAGGCATTAATATCTGAATTCGCAAAATTGACTTTTTGACGCAGAGTTTGACTGGTGGCGGGCTGTGATGCCGTCAAGCCCAGCCCCGTAGCCAAACTTACTGAGAGCAGCAGTGAGGGTACAAATCTACGTCGATTTAAAGACCAATGTCCCTTAGAAAGGCTGGAAAGCATAGGGCTAGTGAGAGATTCAGAGGATATTAATTAACAGTGTAGACGGTATTTTCATCCAGAAAGTTCACTGTCTTTGCTGGAAGATTTTCAGTCATAAACAGAGGTTTATCCATAAAAAAAGTAGAGAACACCTAATAGAAACAGGCATTCTCTACTTTAGGCAGAATATTGAGTCAGAGACGTTAAGCGGCGACAGCTGTCTTGGTCTTGGTCGCAGCGAGTTGCCCTAAGATAGCATCGACGTTTTGACGAGCATCTCCAAACAGCATTTCGGTGTTGTCATTGTAGAACAAGGGATTATCAACCCCTGCATACCCACTGGACATCCCTCGCTTCATCACCACAACATTCTCAGCATTCCAGACTTCTAGCACGGGCATGCCAGCAATGGGACTTTCAGGATCGCTGAGGGCGCTGGGATTAACCGTATCATTGGCGCCAATCACCAGCACGAGATCGGTTTCGGCGAAATCGTCGTTAATTTCGTCCATTTCCAGCACGATATCGTAAGGAACATTGGCTTCTGCCAACAGCACATTCATATGGCCCGGTAACCGACCTGCGACCGGGTGAATACCAAAGCGGACGTTTGTACCCTGGTCCCGCAGAATCTTAGTGATTTGAGCCACGGGATGTTGAGCTTGGGCCACAGCCATGCCATAACCTGGGGCAATAATCACGTTCTTGGCATTTTTGAGCAGTTCCACGGTGCCTTCCACAGTGGTGGAGGTGGCTTCACCCACGGGACCATCCGCGGACTTGGAACCGCCTTTAGGAGCAGCACCAAATCCACCCAGAATCACGCTGAAGAACCCTCTGTTCATGGCTTTGCACATAATGTAGCTGAGGATAGCGCCGCTACTGCCCACTAGGGCACCGGTGATAATCAAAAGGTCATTCCCCAACATAAAGCCCGCTGCAGCAGCCGCCCAGCCGGAATAGCTGTTGAGCATGGAGATCACCACAGGCATATCAGCACCGCCGATTGCCGCTACCAAATGGATGCCCAACAGACTTGCGATCGCAGTCATGATCAGTAAGGGTTGCAAACCACTAGTACCTGCCGCCCCCATAAACTGAGCACCTAGAATCACCGAACCCACCAACATGCCAATATTCAGAAAATGGCGGGCGGGCAACATCAACGGCTTACTGCCAATAATGGCGCGCAATTTGGCAAAGGCAATAATCGACCCGGTAAACGTAACCGCGCCAATAAAGACACCCAGATAAATTTCGATATGGTGAATGGCTTCTTCACCCCCGGACAATCCAGATTCCGGCTGCAGATAGTTGGCAATGCCCACTAGAACCGCCGCTAAACCGACAAAGCTATGCAAGATAGCCACTAATTCAGGCATGGAGGTCATGGCCACGCGGGAAGCGACAATCGCGCCAATAATCCCACCGGGAATCACCACGGCGGCCAGGGTGCTGTAGCTGGTAACTTCAGCACTCAAGGCGGTGGCTCCCAGGGCAATTACCATGCCGAGAATGCCATAAACATTGCCCTTGCGAGCGGTTTCCTGATTCGACAAACCGGCCAAACTCAAGATAAATAATGCACTTGCCGCGATGTAAGCCACGGTGACAAGGCTATTGGTCATAGTGGACTCCTAAAAAAGGGTAGAGTCGCTGCCCTATCCAGTTGAGGGCAGCGGGAAGGGTGTTTAGAAATAGAGAGATTATCGGCGGAACATTTGCAGCATCCGCTGGGTAACTAGGAAGCCACCGGCGATATTGATGGTGCCCACTAGGATTGCGATCGCACCCAGTATCGTGGTCGGTGAACCCAAGGGACCAGAGATTTGCAACATGCCCCCCAGAATAATAATGCCGCTAATGGCATTGGTGACACTCATCAAAGGCGTATGCAGCGCAGGGGCAACATTCCAAATCACCTGCCAACCCACAAAACAGGCCAATACAAACACGGTGAAGTGAGTCAGGAAAGAAGGAGGAGCGGTTAAGCCAATTCCAAATAAGGCTGCACCGACTGCAATCAAGGGGAGCCACTGGCCAATCACAGATTTTTCTTTTACTTCCGGCTCAGCGGGCATTGCGGGTTGCTTAGCCTCAGCAGCAGGCTTTGGCGGTGAAGGCTGACTGACTTGAGGGGGAGGCCAAGTAATTTTGCCCTCTTGCAGAACGGTAGCGCCCCGCACCACCTCGTCTTCAAAGTCAATTTTGTAGTCTTCAGCGCCACCCATATCCTTCAGCAGATGGCACAGGTTATTGCCATAGAGCTGACTCGATTGGTTAGCCATGCGACTGGGCAAATCCGTCAGACCCACAATCGTCACACCATGATGTTGATAGACTTCGTTGGGTCGGGTGACTTCGCAGTTGCCCCCCTGCTCTGCTGCCATATCCACGACGACAGAGCCTTCCTTCATGCTCTCAACCATATCCTTGGTAATCAGCAATGGGGCTTTTTTACCTGGGATCAAGGCAGTGGTAATGATGATATCTACTTCTTCGGCTTGCTGAGCAAACAGCTCCATTTCAGCAGCGATAAACTCAGGGCTCATGGTTTTGGCATAGCCCCCTGATCCAGTACCATCTTCCTCAAATTCCAGCTCTAGGAATTCAGCCCCCATACTTTGCACCTGTTCTTTGACTACAGGTCGAGTATCGAAGGAGCGAACCACCGCCCCTAAACCTCGAGCTGCACCAATGGCGGCAAGACCGGCAACACCAGCCCCAATCACGAGTACTTTAGCGGGGGGAACTTTACCTGCAGCGGTGATTTGTCCAGTGAAAAAGCGACCAAAGTTATTCGCCGATTCCACTACAGCTCGATAGCCGGCAATATTGGCCATGGAGCTAAGAGCATCCATTTTCTGGGCGCGGCTAATCCGAGGGATCGCATCCATCGCCAGAACATTGGCCTTTTGCTCAGCTAACTGCTTCAATAAGTCTTCGTTTTGAGCAGGCCAAATAAAGCTGATTAGGGTTTTGCCTTCATTTAAAAGTTCTACTTCATGGCGATTCAGGGTAGGGTGCATCTGGGGTGCCCGCACCTTGAGAATAATATCGGCGGTTTCCCAGAGTTGAGTGGTATCTGCCACGACTTGGCAGCCAGCCTGTTCATAGACCTGATCGGAAAACGTGGCATCAGCGCCTGCTTTAGATTCCACTAAGACTTCAAATCCCATTTTTTGCAGCGTTTTAGCCGTATCGGGGGTCGCTGCGACTCGGCGCTCGCCGGGAAAGACTTCTTTCGGGATGCCGATTTTTAGGCCTGTTTTTGGATCTTGAGGGTTATCAGCGTTCGCTAATTTCTTGTCGGCAACAGTCATGAATGCTCCTTGCGGTGGTAAGTCTTCAACGGAAATTAAAAATTACGGTGCGTCTGACCTCCCTGGGAATTATAGAGGCGGGATATAGTTTTCAAAAAACCCAACGGTTCACAGAGATGATCAATGCCCTCCAAATAATTATCTTGAGAGCGGTTTGGCCTCATTGCCACAGACAGGAAATGCAGCTCCGAGAGCGATCGAACTATAAAACGGAAGTGAGGCGTGAACAACGAGTTTTGGAAATTTTGCCAAGGGATTGAAGCGTAATCAGCGCAAGGCTTTACTAACTGGACTTAACACTAAATCAAAGTATGGGTTTACCTAATAAAAAGCTCATGCTAATGCACTTAGATCCTAAGCCTGATCCCCAAAATTAGGCGACATTCTTTAACTTGTCTTATAAATTCTTTGTTCTGCTTTGTAGAGTGTTGTGTGCATGGCAGTTGGTACTGCTACAGTAATTTCTCTAAACCAACCGACACAGACTATTCAAGCTAAGGACCTATCCATTCATGGCCTTGGAGACTCAAGGGGGAAATCAGCAACCGCATACAAAGTTAGCCTGCGGAAAACGACCACTCCGCAGGCATGTTCAGCAGATGAGATAAGCCAAAGTCAATTCAACCAGCCTGCCAGAAGAAAATCCAGAACTACCTTGGCCATTTTTAAAGACCATTCTCTCAACATTGGCTGGGTAATCGTTGACAGTGGCGTACCCAAAAATTCCCTGCTACCCAAGATTTATTAGGTACCAGGGAGTAGGGCAACTTCTATTTCTAATTTCGTTAAGGGCAACCCAATGAATCGCGAGTATCAACACCCGTGACAGGATTCACACCACTGGCGGTCTCGCAGAGGATCTTGACTTGGTCCTTATCAATCACGGCAAAACTAAAGTCAGCATCCGTAACGGTGGCATTGCGAAGACTGGACTGCAACAGCATGGCTTCCGTTAAGATGGCTCCACTGAGGTCGGCTTCTGCAAAGCTGCTCAGGTAAGCCATTCCACCGGTCATATCTACGTTTTTTAGACTGGCACCTGTTAAGTCAACCCCATTGAACACGACAGCTGTGAGGTCAGCCTCGCTAAAATTGGCCCCCGCCAATTGATTATTACTGAATTCAGCCTCTCGTAAGTCTTGCCCCGAAAAATCTTGGGTGACAATGTCCTCATCATCAATCGCACGAGTTGCGGCAGAACTGGCGGCATGAACAGGTAAAGGCAGTAATAAAAACAATGCTAAAAGCGTACATAAAATAGCGGTGCGAATCCGGAACATATTTTCTAAGTTTCTAAAGTCAATTTCTAGAGTAAGGCGAGAGCCAAAGGCCCCCTTTGACAAAACTTAATACAAATTGGTCCCTTTGGCACGCACTCCCAAGAAAATCTCAGCCTTAGTACCAGTAATGCAAAAGAACTTTTCAAAAGCCCAACACCTACTCGTCTATGTTGGGGGTCCTAACGTCGCAGTCCCTCAACTCACTGCATCGTAAAGGACGTTATAGAACAACAACACTAGTCCGTTGCTATAGATATTGTGATCCGATAGCTGCAGACGAGTGGTGGGGATAGGGGGTTGGCCACTTGCAAATAAAGGAATTCCAGTGCCAAATAAGACTGGATTCACTTTGAGAATAATTTCATCGATATGTTGAGCCGCTAACAGCGTTTTAGCCAACTCTCCACCACCGCAGAGATAGATATCCTGGCCAGATTCCGCTTTCAGATTACGAACCAAGTCATTCACCTCATCCGCAACAACGGTCACAGCTTCATCTGGACGAATGGGTAACGTTTGAGAAATGACAAACTGTTTCATATGTGGGTAGGGATTAGTGACTCCCTCTTTGACTCCCACTTCATAAGTCTTCCGTCCCATCAAAACGACATCAAACTGCTGCAAGGCCGCTAAATAATCTGAGACATGATCTCCTTCCATCAAAAAACCATCAAAGGAACCATCTTCATGGGCAATAAAACCATCAATCGTGGATGCAATATAGTACTTTAGTTTCCGCATAAGTAACCTTGTCATACCCTTGTGTCCTGAATCTAGACACTGATCAAAGGAAACGACAAGTCCATGCAGCAAAACATGATAATCTGCGCAGGATTGATAGAGATTCCTCTTTTATAGTTGGCCTTACCATTGAAGCCCCCTGAGTTTAGGAAGATTTCAGTGCCGTTGGCTGAGAAACAGATACTGGATCATTCAGCTTCAGTATGCAACCCACCCCAAATCCAATCACTAAACCGGAGGCATGGCCGATAAAACTCACTTGAGGAGTCATGGCATCAAAAATCATTTGGATAACTACAAACAGACCAATCAGCCTTAAACGAGTCGCTGCCACCTTAGAAGATTGCTGTCTGATAATGCGCAGCTGAATCGCAGCTTCAGTTCCGATTAATCCCATAATGGCTCCAGAGGCCCCCACTGCTGCTGGGGTGACAAAAATACCGGTAATCGTTAATAGGGTCAGTGTCAGCATTGAGCCAATCGCTGTCATTAAATACGAAACTAAAAAGCGCCAAGTGCCCAACATTTTCTCCACAAACGGCCCGAGCAGCGCTAACCCAAACATATTGAGGCTAAGGTGCTGAATGCCAAAGTGCAGAAAAGCTGCTGCCAAGAGTCGCCACCAGTCCCCGGCGACCACTTCTGACGGGATAAGCGCCCCTAATGTGTACAACGCATTGGTATCTGTCCCCAAATTGAGTCCATTCGCACGACTGCCCAGAATGACCTCAGCAACAAAGAAGGCGAGATTTATGACAATCAAGCCTAGGGTGATCGGTGACTGCCAGATCTTGACGCGCTGTCGTTCCCGATCTGGCAATTCTACGAATAAGGCATCTCCCCACACCTTTAATTGGTGGTGTGAATGATCATCTAAGGCTTCATCAACGCGGGCTTGGGGATGACGCTGGCGTAGCGTATTAGCATAGAGGCCATTGCCACTGGCAATCAGTTGATCGAACTCTGTTTGAGCGAACTCGGTTTCACCGGCTGCCATGGCCGCTGTGGCGGACCAAAATTGTTGGGCTGAATCCGCTATTTTCGCCAGAGGGCCTTTGAGCAAGCGAGTCACCAGTTCTGGCTGCCCACAGAAGGAAAATACGATCAGACGGCTGAAGTCCCAGTAGTATTTGCTAGCAGCATTGGCCAGTTGAGGCTGGAATCGCTCTAACTCCAGAATCATCTCATTGAGACGATTGGTCTCTCCTAGGGCCATCAGGTAGGTCGCCATCAGCGAGGTGCTACTCATCACCGTGGCTTTGGGGGTTTCCTGGGTCATCCAGTCCAAGATTTCCTGCCACTCTCCTCGAAAGCGAGAGATTTGGCAGCGAGCCACAATACTCATCAGGGATTTCGATTGGCTAAACGGTCGCAGTTTGGTTTCAGCCTCCGGCAGTTGACCCGCTTGAGCGAGTTCCATGGCATGGAGATAACGAGGCCATTGCCAAAAACTATCCATAGGATGCAACAGTCGTAGCACTTGAGCCCATTGACGCGCAGGCTTAAATCGATGCTGCCAGGTGAGTTGATTGATGCGAACCGAGCCTCGTTGAGGGATCAGGATCACGAGGAACCAAAGGGCACCACTGATGAGCCCAACATGATTGGGTAAAACTTGCTGGAGAAAGAGCGTTAATCCCAGGAGCAATGCCGCAATCAGCAGCCAACCTCTAGCCGCCTTGCCTCGTTTGAAACCAACGATTAATAAACTAATACAGGATACATAGACCATCCACAGCAACAGTTGATTGAAGTCCATTACTGCTCCTCAGAGGCTGGATTGATGGTCATATATGGTGCTTAACTAAACAACCGGACGTTCCTGTCATGATAATTCCCTTTGGGAGGCGGTTGTCTGACGAGCACGGTAAAAGTCGGATAGCCGTTGCCTACTGTCAATGCCTGCCCCCACATCTTTCCCCTCAACCACAAGAGAAGGAGGTAGGCGATACTAAGATCTGAAGACTATATATTATTCCTGCGGTTTATCCTCTGTTGATCCATTGATATCTACCAACGTGACTATTTCTAGTACCCCTGACCTACGACATGTGTTGACCAAAGATGTCAACAAAACAATCCTGGACAATGGCTTAACAATCTTACTGAAGGAAGTGCATACGGCACCGGTCGTCAGTGTGCAAGTGTGGTATCGAGTGGGTTCCCGCAATGAGGCATTAGGGCTCAATGGCATAACCCACCAGCTAGAACACTTGATGTTTAAGGGCACCCACTCTCGTCCAATCCAATTTGGCAAACTCTTCAGCGCCCTGGGCAGTGCCTCCAACGCCTTTACCAGCTATGACATGACCGCCTATTACGGCACCGTGGGTAGCGACAAATTAGAAACCTTGCTGATCCTGGAAGCCGACCGGATGCAGAACGTAACACTGACGGCTGAACATCTGGCCAGTGAGAAGCGTGTCGTGATTTCAGAGCTGCAGGGCTATGAGAATAGTCCTGACTATCGCCTGAGTAAAGCCGTGATGCAGCAGGCTTTTCCAGAGTCCAACTATGGGTTGTCAGTTGGAGGAAACAAGTCGGACGTGGAGCAATTTACCCTAGACCAAGTGCAGGAATATTACCAAACCTATTACCAGCCGAGTAATGCCACGTTGGTGATCACGGGGGATTTTGACGAACGTACGGTTCTAGAACAAATTCAGACCTACTTTGGTCCCATTCCTAGTCGTCCAGTCGCAACGGCCCCGACACCCATGTCCGTGGTTACAAAAACTGCCCCCTCAGCGCCGATTGTATTGAAAGAACCTGGCAGCGCCCCTCTGCTAGATGCGGTCTACCCCATCCCTGATGCCCAGCATCCCGATATTCCGGCCCTAGAGATTTTGGATTCCATTCTATCGGCTGGGCGCAATTCACGGTTTTATCCCGCCTTAATTGAGTCTGGCTTAGCCACGAATGCCCATGCCTATGTTGCCTCCCTGATGGATGGGGGTTGGTACAACATTTCGGTGACCGCTGCTGCAGGGGAACTGTCAGAAATTGATCAGGTGGTGGAGGCAACCCTGGAGCAACTGCGGAGCCAGCCCATTAACCTTGAAGAGCTGGAACGAGCCAAAACTCAGGTCAAGGCTGGCTTTATTCTCAGTAACCGCGAGATTGAGAATCAGGCGAGCCAGTTGGCCTACAACCAAATTGTCACCAATGATCACTGCTTTAGCGATCGCTATCTAAAGGGGATTGAAGCGGTGACCCCTGCTGATGTGCAGCGAGTCGCTCAGACCTATCTCACCCCTACCCAGAGAACGGTTGGTTTATTCGAGCCCACGCAGCTAGAGGGTCAGCCCATGCCTGCGAGCATTCCCGCCACCCAAACGGCAGAGAACTTTACGCCAAGCGAGCCGGTGGATCCGGCTCAGGTCGCTAAATATCTACCGGACTTGGCCACCTCTGCTGGCTCTGACACCCAATCTTTGCCGGAGCGGTGGGTCTTAGATAATGGTCTAACGGTGCTGTTACTCGAGGATCACAGTACGCCCACGGTGACCCTGAGTGGTCATATTCAGGCTGGCAATCAGTGGGATTATCTGACTTTGGGCGGGGTGGCCAGCATGACGGCGGACAACCTGATGAGTGGCACGACGAGCAAAGATGATCTAGCCATTGCTAAAGCCTTAGAAAATCGCGGGGCCAGTTTAGATTTTCTATCCCTGCGAGAAGGCGTTGATGTCTCGGGCTATGCCTTATCTCCTGACCTCCCCGTGGTGCTAGAGACCTTGGCAGACGTCCTGCAGCATGCGACCTTCCCTCAACAGCTGTTGGATTTATCTCGTCAGCGCATGCTGACCCACCTGCAGTTAGAGCTAGATGATCCAGGGGCGCTAGCCCGACGGACCTTTCAGCAAAAAATTTATGCCCAAGACCATCCGTTTCATGGGTTCCCCACAGCCAATAGCCTGAAAAACATCAGCAGAGAAGGAATTTTGCGGTTTTATGAGCAGCATTATCGTCCCGACAATATGATTTTGACCTTGGTGGGAGATTTTGAGGGTGCGGAGTTGCGATCGCACCTCAACCGAACCCTAGGCCAATGGCAAAATCTCCAGAGTTCTACCCCGCTCAACTTTCCTGAACCTCAGATGCCTCCTACGATCCAGCGAGTGAATGCACCTCTACCGGGCAAAACTCAAGTGGTGACCTATATGGGCTATCCCGGTATTGAACGCCACCATTCTCTCTACTATGCAGCCATGCTTCTGAACCAGATTATCGGAGGCGATACGTTATCGAGTCGTTTAGGTACTGAAATCCGCGATCGCAAAGGACTCACCTACGGCATCTACAGCTATTTTGCCGCCGGACTCCATGCAGGTCCCTTTGCCGTACAGATGCAAACATCCCCCGAAGATACTCAAACTGCGATTTCCAGTACCCTCGCCTTACTCAAACAAGTGAAAGCAAAAGGAATTACTCAGTCCGAGCTAGACACAGCCCAGCGCTCCATCCTCAACAGCTATCCCGTTGATCTGGCTGATCCCGATATTCTGGCCCAGCGGTTTTTGATGAATGAAGTCCTGGGCTTACCCATCGAAGAAATCCGTCACCTTCCCCAACGCATCGGCGCTGTCACCATGGCCGAGATTAATCAGGCCATTGAAGCCTTTATCCATCCTGACCGAATGGTTATCGTTTCTGCTGGTCCCGTGGATGCCATTCGGAGCTAGCAGTTGGGAGCAGAGGGTTGGAAAGCATAATGAGATGGACCTTGGCGCTGGGTTGTTAACACGGTGCGTCCCTGTTCATCCTGCTGCCAGCCTTGAGCTTCCGTAATCTCCTGAACTGGAGTATCTGTAGGCAAAGTAGCCGTCAATTCGGAGGCAGGACTGACCTGAGACAAAGGCTCAGAATCCGTACGCAGGTCTTGCCAAACCGCCAAGGGAGAAAGAGCGCTGTGGGGATTAATGGGTAACCCCCCTCGCCCGGAACGTTTAAGTCGGCTTTGGTTCGCAAATTGCCGAGTTTGACATCCCTGCGCAATAGGTTGAGGAGCCTCTACCTCATCGGGTTGTTCTGCCAGGTTGTCGCTGGGGTCAGCATCGGGGGTGTTGAGTTCCACCACACCATTGAGCTGAGGATTGTTTTGAGAAATGGCTGTAATGTCATTTAGGTTAGTGTTGCGATCTCGGACTGCAATCCCAAATAGACCTTGAGTTGTAATCGTAATTTGCCCTCCCGGTCCATTCATCGCATTCGCAGTAATATTGCTATCCCCCTCAAAAGGCAGTGCAACTAATAAATCGGCATTAATTTTGATATTGCCACCTGCATCAATCCCCGAGGCATTAGTCGTAATATTGCTGCCATCTCCCAGGAGTAATAGGTTGGCCTCAATCCTAATATTACCAGCGGGGCTTGCCACTGCATTACTACTAATTTGACTCTGATTTTCCAAGAATACTGAGTTCGCTGTTACGCTCAAAGAGCCAGTCTGGCCTTGGGCGACACTACTCAGCTGAAGGGTTCCCCCATCCTTGACCATTAAAACGCCAGTATCGATTGTGACATCTCCGGAATTACCTGCACCAAAAGAACCGGCATTAATTTGACTTGCAATCAAGCCTGATCGACTAACACCTAAAATTTCGACCGATTGAGTTGCGTTGATCCGGATATCTCCCGCTTGCCCTAAACCAAAGGCACTGGCAGTAATTACACCACCATCACGAAGAATCAGTTTATTGGCTCGAATAATGGTATCCAGGGCATTATTCTCACTAATAGACGCGGTAGAGATATTACTCGTTGAGAAGCCACGTTTGCTGGACCCGACAATTTCAACCGTACCCCGCGCATTGAGAGTAATCGCCCCACCAGGCCCAAGATTTGATCCCGCTGTCAGGTTAGCCCCATTCCGTAAGGTCAGATCGCCTGTATTAATGGTGATATTGCCACTGGGACCACTGTTAGGGACAAATGCACTACGAGCATTAATTTGACTAATGCTGGTCTGGTCAATCAGGAAGTTTCGAGTAACGGGTTCCGTAAAAGGAACCGCTTCTGGAACAAAGCCCAAGAGGATCGTTTCCCCTCCCACATCAATAGAACGAGCTGCATTGATGGTAAGGTTGCCTCCAGGACCCAAGCCATCGGTCGCTGCTGTAATCTTTGCACCATCTGTAACCCGCACAGTGCCAGTATTAATTTCGATGGCACTGGCCTGCCCAGAGCCAATTGTGGTTGAAAAAATAGTGGTTGTCTGGGGTAAAAAGAATCCTCGTTGAGCAAAAAAGGGATCTATTGGACTATTTGGTGCAAAATTGCCCAAAACCTCTAGAGAGGTTTCGGCGTTGACCGTAATACCGCTACCATCAACATTTCCCAAAGTAATGGATTGCAGTCGTCCTCCATCAGCCAGGGTGACGCGATCGCCCTGCACATTGATCAATCCACCACCTGGGCCACTCGTATCAACAATCGCTAAATTATCAATGCGAATATCTTGAAAGCGTTGGACACCGCTGTAGTCTAGTCCAAAAGATAAGGGATCGAGCTGCACCTGTTGATTCGCATCAACGGCCCCTAACTCAATTCGCCCTCCTGGAGCCGTTAGATTGCCCCTGATATTCACATCGCCCCCCAACAGGCTCAACATTTGACCCGGCTGAACGGTAAGGCCAGATCGTACTGTAATCGGACCCGGCTGTTGGTCAAACACTAATCCCAGGGGCTGATTAATGGACAGTAACGGCGCAGACTGGGCAGTAGGCATTGCGCTAAAAGCGCTGCCATTCGGGAACAGAACACGATTTGCTGTTGTGGCTAAAAAAGAGCCCCCTAAATTCAATTGAGCGTTGGGACCAAACAAGATCCCTTTGGGGTTAATTAGGAATAAATTAGTGGTTCCATTGGCTCGAAGCACACCATCTACACTCGATGCCTGTCCTCCTGTAATCCGGGCAAAGATATGGGTCAGAGCAGGATTCTGATCAAAATAGGCAGTCGTGCCAGGGGGCAAATCAAACTGCCGAAAACTATGAAATAAGTTTTGCCCTGCCTGAGTCCCGCCCAGAATTCGTTGAATTGCGCCTTCTGAACGCACTTCGGAATTAATCGGCAAAGTAGTATCAGGGCGAATTTGAGCTGAGGCTGAAGACCACAGGCCGATCCACCCTAGAACACTGATTGTTGCCCACAGCAAAGCTTTATTGTGATTGGTTCGAGCCAAATTTAACAAGAAAAAAATTTATTAAATGGTGCAGGTCAAACATGAAGTCACCCACTAACTTATCAAGAGATGAAGGTTGTCACCAGTCTGATCCGATTCAAGTTGGCCCATCGTTTAACCCAGACTAAGCAATGGCATCCGGTAATTCTGCTCGGTTATAGAGAAAATTGACCATTGCCTGGGAGCTATCCAACAGCTCAGGGGTCTCTGCCAGGGTCTGTTTTAACTCTTCCGAAACCACTTTCACATAGGTCTGGGGGAGACTCTCTGGATTACTCGATTTGATAATAATCAGTTGGCCCAGCAGCAGAACTCCATTTTCTACAGCAGCAATGATTTTTAACAGAGCTGCGAGGGCCTTGGCACTCTGATGGAGAAGTGACGATGGCTCATCATATTGTTGCCTGGGTGGGTGACCGCGAAACAAGTCAACCCCCACTTGGGCAATTTCAGCGAACTGCTGGGAGGAAAGTTGATCCGTATCTTGATATTGAACATCTTGAACTAAGGTATCTTCTTCAACTCGAAGCACAACCGGATTATGGTATCCACAGGCCATCGCATATTGTTCAACACCACGATGGACCGCCGAAGATACGCCATTAGCATCAAAAATCCTCATCTTAAAGGTTTGCTTTGCACTCGCATCTGCACTGTCATGCAGAACTTTAGGAAAAACATCCTGGTCAAATAGATCCTGGATGCGTTGTCTGAGGCTCTCAGGTTCCACTTGATCCAGCACCCCTTGGTAATCATCCCGAACGTCATAGTCCGTCCGCGAGGGGGGCGATTCCAGCTTGCTCAGCCAGGCTGTATGTAGGGTTGGCCCAATATTTAACTCCGGGTGATTCAGCCGATATAGCGGCCCTTGGCTGAGGTGGGCGGCATCAAAGATCCATAGCTCACTCAACTTAGGATGGATTGCATGGTCTGTTTGTGGATAATCCGTCGCCACAACTACGCAAACAATATAGCCATGGGTAGAACTGGGGAGGCCATCTTCTCTGGGGACGAACTGAGGAGAGCTGGCATAACAGCCTGGCGGAAAGGCGTAATAGTCTTCAACCTTGAGTTGAGGAGGCGTGGAGGTCTGTCCGTCTAGAGCAGGAGTCTGACTGACTCGCAGTAGATTGGCTGGTCTGCCTTCCTTAGCAAGCCGGTTAATTTGTTGATCGAGTACTTGAGGCTCGATTTGTTCTTTGTATAAATCGAGATGATTGAGGGTGTGATGATTAGGCCAGGCACCGCCACAATTCCAATACACATCTGTGACTTGGTTGGCTGTCTTTTCGTTGAGGGCAAAGAAGGCCAGCAGCTGAAACTTGTCTTCGTCTTCAATAATGACTTTTTCAGATTGCCCCGTTTCCATATTTAGGGTCCACGTCCCTAACTGATTCGGTGCCATACTGTTGGCTAAAACCCCGGATCGCTGCTGCAGGGCTTCATTGATATCTTCTGGACAAGGTTGGCCTGAGTTGCTAGTGGCGGAATAATGACAGACTGCCTCATCAATTTTGTTGACAAACTCGGCTGGATCAAGACCTTTGATATGACCGACATGGAGCACCACTTTACCGGCTGGATTATCATAGCTCGCCAGGAAATGGGCAGTTTCCGGTTGAAGACGAAAATGCTTAGCCTTGACTTTGCGGACACCTAGACTGGAATCCCCAGACTCCAGATCAGAGCGGGCAATAACGTACACATCGGTGTAGGGGGTTTGGGCGTAGTTGAGGAATGAGAATAAATCTTGAAAATCCTGGCGCCAGTCCCTTTTAACCTCTTGTTTAATCTCCTCTGGATTTTTATCGGGAGAGTCAGTTGAGGTGGGAGTGGGTTCAGCCTTTTCGGTCCCTTTCTGTTTGGAGCGGGCAACAAACCGAACGATCTTGCGTAGGTTTTTTGTAAAATCTTGGGGATTGAAGAGGCTGGGCAGTACATCAGCCACCACAAATTTAAAGCTGGAATCAGAGATGACAATGTAGTCTTTCGTCAAAGACATTTGATGAACGGACTGATAGATGGGAATTGAACGCCCCTTCTCCGTGACCACTTCCCATTGATTGGATTCCTCAATCTCTGTTTGCTCCCCCTGCCATCGATAGAGGAAAAGCCGATCGGTCCCCCCTACTTCCCAGAAGCTCAAAATAGCCAGCAATATCCCGACTAGCCACAGCGCAACATTAACGACCCCCAACACAACATAGTTAAAGAAGGACATTCGCGGGACACTGGGGTCTTCTTCCTCTTGCTTATTGATGAATTCCAAAACCCCTTTGAGGAAATAGGGCTGCAGCCGTGAGACTTGCATCATGCTCCCCATGGATTTGGTGCCATTGACCATATAAACGGCATCTTCATGGTCGTCATAAACCGGATGGGCCGATGACAAAATCATGGGAAAGACCTGGGACAAAATCGGGAACCCAAACCACTTTTGCAAAGGCCGTGAAACCGCTGGCATATCAAAAATGGGTTTCCAATCTTTATTGAGGCCGACGGGAGCAACTAATCCTAAGGAGCAAGGGTCAACTTCATAGGGCCGTCCGGCATCCCAAGTCACCAGTAACCGCTCGCTATCATTTTGTTTCGGCTTTAAGGGTAACCAGGCGGTATTGAGATAATTTCGACCGCCCAACCCGATCGATAGACGCGTTAGGGCTGCATCCCGAAACGTCAGCTGCTGATAGTCTGACCTCGGCTTTTGATACTTGGGGTTGGATTCCAAAGCCCAGTCTGCATAGTAATCAGGGGTTTTGATTAGACGAGTCGCTAAATGGGCCCATCCCGGTTGCTGGGTTGTGGCACAAGGCTGTTCGGGGTGAGGGTTTTCTGGTGTAGCGGTTGAATGCACAGAGTTATGAAAATCTAAGCGATAGATCATGCCATCGCCAGAATAAATATGTTGCCAACCATCTTGGGTGGGTAAATAAATCTCAGTATTTTCTATCTTTTTGGAATCAAAAGAGGCTGCCGTGCCAATCACAAATACATGGCCTTTCAAGGTGGAGGGGAGAGGCCCTAGCTCCTCAGACTGGGGAGAATGGCTATGCCAATATTGTGGATCTAGGAAGGCTGTACTGCTGGGGTCTACTTGTTTTTCCTCATTCTTCCTAGACAGAATCGTTAAACCTAGAGGCTGATGGTAATGTTCCTTACGACTGACCGACAAGATCGCTTTGGGAAAGGATGGCCAGGTTTGAGATGCTGTTGAAGGTCCGCTCACTGTGATGTTCCCTTGCACTGATAGGTTGACGCTGGCTGAAAGCAGTTCGAGTCAAGAATGAAGCTTTTTACCTCATGGGTGACCCAAGCTTGAGATGTTGTTTATGCTAAATTTTGCTGAATTCGGTTGTTGTGAATACCCTATTTTTTTTAACTTGCTGAAAGAAATAGGGGCACAAAGTTGTTCAGGCTGCCAACAACAATTATTCGTTGTTTGAACCATAAAAATATTCCTGATTTCAATCAGATTACTGACTGAAACCTCCAGATTCTTCGAAGGACCTGAGGTTAATCCAGACTAATTTGCGACCCCCAAGCATCCTGGGGAACGAAGGTGCGATCGCACGCAATAGACGCCACGGGTTCCGTTAAGGTAAACGTCCCCAACTCAATCCACTGCTTTAGTTCCAGCGCCACCTGACGCGCCAGGGCCATACTGGCTAACGGAGCAGAACGGACTTTGGTGCTCTCCACCTGAATGGTTCCAGATTTAAGCTGGGCATAGCTGACGAGGCCAAAGGTGGGTCGCACTCGACGAGGAATCGAAAAATCGATAATGGGAGCCACTAAGTCTTCATCCGTAACCGCACAGCAGCGGACGACTTCTTCATCTATTACCGGTAAGGGAATCCCGACCCCCAACATCAAGGAGGGGCCATACTGCTTGAAATAACAGCCTCGCACCCATCGCGACTCCATCTGTTTGGCATCTCCAATCAGTGCCAGAGTCGCCGCTGGCCCAATGGGCGTATCATTCGGCAATCGTTTTTGGAGTGGAAAATGCTGAGTACCTTCCCAGGTGACATAGCCCACGCCTCCCCCTAAAAAGATGCGAGTGCCAACGCCAATCAACCGTAGGTTGGGGTCATTGAGGAGGGGAGATAAAGCGCCTGGATTGGAGTAGATGGCATTGCCTAAACGCGGTTGTAAGGGACCTAAGTAGGTATAAAGCAGATGATCGCCCCCATTCACCCCCACAATAAAGTTTTGGTAGAGATTGCGGGGATTAAACAGATAAAACTGATTGATGGTCTCCTTGGTAATCATCGTGTCCAGAGTGGCCCGGGGATAGCAATCGGTCATTTGTCCCAGTGCCCGGAGATGAACCGCTCTACCGGCGATCAAATCTTCAATCACATGGCCGCCCCCTTGCATCTGGATATCTTCCCCTCCATCAATTCTGAGGGCTGCTTGCGATCCGGGGCTTGGGAAGCACCTAGGTAAAGGTCAACGGCCCCAAACCCCGAATAGGCCGCCACCCCATCCAGCCAGCATTGGCGAATTTTAATGGGTGGATCCGTATGCCCCAAGTTGAGAATGGCCCCGGAAGATTCCATCGGTTCAAAGGTGCCCGTGGTAATCACATCGACAGCTTTCGCGGCTTTAGTAATCCCCATATCGGCCACTTTGGCTTTTAGTTCTTCGACGGTCCAAACCACGGCTTTGCCCGCTTCGATTTTGTCGTTAATCTCGGCAATCGTACGCATAGGGGATAGGAGAAGTCACGGACGGTTACAGCCTATCACTGCGACTGAAGACTTGAGGCTCACGCTAGGCTGGAGACAAGCGGTGTTTCAAGAGGGTTTAAAAATGGCTCAGATACAGAAAAGGCGATCGCAAAACGTTACGGGTGATTTGTACGTTGATAGTACTTGCATTGACTGTGATACCTGCCGATGGATGGCCCCCAACATTTTCCATCGGGATGGCAGTCAGTCCGCCGTGTTTGCCCAGCCCACGCAAGAGAAAGACCGGCTGCATGCCCTACAAGCGTTACTCGCTTGCCCAACAGCTTCAATTGGCACCGTAGATAAACCCATCGAAATTCAACAGGTACAGCAGAGCCTACCTATGCTAATTGCTGAGAATGTCTACCACTGCGGCTACCATTCTGAAAAATCCTTTGGCGCGACCAGCTATTTTATTCAACGGGACAAGGGCAATGTTCTGGTGGACTCCCCCCGATTCACTCCGCCATTGGTCAAACAGCTAGAAGCAATGGGGGGCATCAAGTATATGTATCTTACCCATCGGGATGATGTGGCGGACCATGCTCAGTTTCAAGCCCATTTTGGCTGCACCCGAATCTTGCACCAGGATGATATTTCCACCGAAACCCTAGATGTGGAATTACAGATTGAAGGGACTGCACCCTATCCTTTGGCTTCAGAGCTACTGATTATTCCCGTACCGGGCCATAGCAAAGGCCATACCGTTTTGCTGCATAAGCATTTTTTATTTACGGGAGACCATTTAGCGTGGTCAGCAGGGTCGAATCGTTTGGTTGGGTTCCGACGCTATTGTTGGTATTCCTGGGATGAGCAAATTCAATCCATGCACAAGCTGTTAAATTACGATTTTGACTGGATTCTGCCAGGACATGGACGTCGATATCATGCCAGTTTGGATGATATGCCTCAGCAGATTAAAAACTGTATTGCCGTTATGGAGACTGAAGCTTAAACAGCCTGATTCAAATCGTGTCAATCCTGATTCTTTCGGTAGGATGAGTTGCTTAATTCCGCAATCAGCCAGCGAAAAGGCGCACCTGTACCTTGAGGATGCAATGTCACGCTAGCCCCAAAGGAGATTAGCGGAATGGCAGAGGTGAACCCGTGAGCGTTAATCTGATGACTGCGTAAATCCTGCACAAACGGTTGAAGCTGCTGCTTGAGCTGTCCCCGACTCAGCTCTGTTTGCAATAAATCAAACTTGGTCAGAATCACTGCTAACGGATAGTTAGGGCGATTTGCTTGGGATTTGGGAAGGAAGTTCGCTAATTGTTGGAGCACCGATTTCACTTTCTGCTGATAGGGACGATCATTGACGAACGCGGGGGCATCGATCAGTAAACAGCAGGCATGGGAGCTAAAGAGCAGCAATTGCAAATCGGCATTATTAGGCTGGCAAAATTCTCCCGGAATATCCCACCAGTGCAAATGGCAGCGCGTTTTGACGCCACAGAGGGTTCGAGTCTTAACACTGAATTTAAACTCGGTCGCTTTTAGGGTTGGCGGTGGATACTGACGAGACTGGGTGATAAAGTCCAACAGCTGATTCATCTTCTCGTGAGACTCAGCATCTTGGCAGTCCAGCCATTCTTGGTGCAATCGAGCTTTTTTTCGATTAAAGTGCAGAGAAGTATAGCTACCTGCCAGAAAAACGGTTTTCCCAGCGCCACGGAAGCCAATACTCAAAATATTATAGGTTTTGGGAGGTTGCCTCGAAAAAAATTGAGCGACACGCTGCATTGTTGGGGCTAGATCAGTTCCGAAAATAGAGTGTTCCAATCAATGGTGCTAGGTCGAGCCCCCTCACTCATTATTTCAAAAACCTTGCCCTCCGTGTGGGAATTCTGCAGACAGGCGACACAAGCCGCTGCCAAATCAATCCGACTCGTTTCTCCGGATAGCTTATCCCCCGTGCCAACAACAATCCCTAACTGACTTTCCGTTTTGGCTTTCAACAACGTATTCAAATCGTAGGAGGTATAGGGACCATCGATCAGGCGACCGGGACGCACAATCGTGAAAGGCAAACCTGACTCACGGAGCGCCGTTTCACCCACCAGCTTGGCATCCAAAACCCCAAAAGTATTGAGAATACTGAAGGGCAGCTTATCTTTGCGCTCGATACCACAAGCAGAGACGAGTAAAAAGCGCTTTAGATCCTGAGGCGCAGCATCAACCAAATGTTGCCCCCCTACTGCATCCACCTTTTCCGGGCTATTGTCTGCTTGGGCTTGGCAATAGTTGGGTCTGGCATATCGCTTAAACCATTCCCACCGAGTTGACGCTGCTCGAAACTCCCATCGGGCAGTGGGAAAGGCGGTGCTGCCGGTGCAGGAAATAATATGGGTTACACCGGGCATTGCTGCTGGTAAAGTGTCTGCCTCGCGGGTATCGCCTACCACTATCTCAACTTGATCAGCAAACATCTGCCGGGCCTTATCTTCACTGCGGGATAAAACTCGCACCTTGATATTTTGGGCTAGGAGTTCGCCCACCGTCAGTTGCCCCACCCCGCCTGTGGCACCTACCACCAAGACCAAATCAGACTCAGGATTTAATTCACCAGCATGGGACATAGGTTCGCGCCCAACCACTCAAGACGTCCCTTTCAGCATACCGTTGAGCCGCTCTCCCAGAGCTGATTTAGGCAGCTAAGTCGGGGAAGACTTGTTGGACTGCCGGGTGAACCAAGCGCTGTTGATAAACATTCAATCCCTTTTGCAAGGCAGCATCTTGCTCTAGGGCCTTTAAGCCATGGTTGGCAAGCTGAGCTACAAACGGGAACGTACTGTGGTTTAAAGCTTGAGTCGCCGTCCACGGTACTGCTCCGGGCATATTGGGAACCCCATAATGGAGAACCCCATCGGCTTCATAAACTGGATCGGTGTGAGAGGTCGTGTGCAGTGTTTCGATGCAGCCGCCTTGATCGACTGCAACATCCACAATCACCGAACCCGCCACCATGTTCTGTACTAATGTGCGAGACACTAAGATGGGAGCCCGTTTGCCGGGTACAAGAACAGCACCGACCAATAGATCAGCCGTGGGTAATACCTGCTCTAGATGCCGGGAGCTGCTGTACAGTAACTCTACCCGAGAGCCAAAGAGGGTCTCTAAATAGGAAAGTCGCTCCACATTAATATCCAAGATGGTGACTTGAGCACCCATACCAACAGCAATACGAGCCGCTTCTGTGCCCACCACACCGCCACCGAGAATGACAACTTTGCCAGGTTTGACGCCTGGAATTCCTCCTAGTAAGACCCCTCGTCCACCTTGCTGACGCTCCAGAAACCGCGCTCCGAACTGGATGGAGAGGCGACCCGCGATCACGCTCATGGGGGTGAGTAAAGGCAAAGAAATGCGATCGGGTAAGGTTACTTCGACCGTTTCATAGGCAATCGCACTGACATTGGCTTGCATTAACTGCTCCGTCAAAGTGCGATCTGCCGCTAAGTGCAAATAAGTGAATAGAATTTGCTTCGATTGCAGCAGTCCATACTCCGCAGGCAAGGGTTCTTTCACCTTGACGACTAGCTCATGGTTCCATGCTTGATCGGGGGTGGTAACGATCTTGGCCCCAGCTTGCAGATAGTCCTCATCTGGAAAACCCGCGCCTATCCCAGCATGGGTCTCGACAAAAACTTGGTGACCTTGCTGGCATAAAGATTGCACGCTAGCAGGGCTAAGACCAACACGAAATTCTTGATCCTTGATTTCTTTCGGTAAACCGATTTCCATACCCCACCTTGTTAACCGCCTATCTACAAGGTAGACGATGAGACTGGGAAAAAGAGTTGTTTAAACACCGAGAAGCGCGAACAATCCCAATAATCGATATGGCTACACACTAACCCTGCGTCGTTGAGCTTCAGTTCGCTACGGCCCGTAATGGCCATCTCCGGTTTCCAGGGGAAGGGAGCTTGCCAATACAAGGTCCAACGGGTATTAATCTCGTTGTCTTGCTGCTCAATCCCATGCACTTCCATTCGGGTATTGATAAACCACTTCTGGATAAAGCCAATCATTTCCTGATACTTGGCAACCCCACGGAACTGGTTGAGAGGATCTTTGAAGTAAACATCCTCTGCATACAGGTCAAAAGACTGGTTCTCGGGGAAACGGTCGTAGTCTGCTTGAAGGCGCTCCAGAATGGTCATGGTCGTCACAAATGCTGCTACTCGAACCGTAACTTATATTCGGTAAGCTTGGGCAAATCGAGGAATACCCGCTAAATCTGGATGAATTTGAATCTGTTCGTACTGGCCTTGGTTGATGAGGAGGGTTTTAACGGCTACATCTTGGCCACACATCATCTCTAGGAGTAAGACACCACCGGGTCGGAGGTATTGGGGTGCGATCGCAACAATCTCCCGTATCGCGCCTAATCCATCTTCACCACCATCCAACGCCAAATGCGGTTCATGTTCAAACACTTCAGGCTGCAGGGTCGGTAAAATTTTCGTTGGGATATAGGGCGGATTACTAACAATCCCAGAGAACTGGACTTCTAGACCCACTAAAGGTTGAAACCACTGCCCCAAATGAAAGCGGATTTGTTGGTCTAGACCATAGGTTTGACTATTGCGTTGGGCAATAGCTAGAGCTGCTTGACTACAGTCCACAGTATGAATCGTCGCTTGCGGAAAAGCCGTCGCTAGCCCTAAAGAAATGGCCCCACTTCCCGAGCCCAGATCGGCCCATAAATTGGCTTGTTCTAGACGAGTAGAATTTTGAGCGGCGTCCACTGCTAAATCAATCAGTAATTCCGTTTCTGGACGAGGAATCAGAACATCCTCTGACACCTGTAAATGAAATTGACGCCAATGGGCTGTCCCCGTCAGATGTTGAACCGGCCTATTCTCAGTCAGTCGTTGGTGCCAGAGCTGCTGCAGTTCTTCTAAGGACACCTGCATCTGAACGATTGGCGGCGCAGATGGCGTTAGCTTCAAATCTAGAGGGGTAAGGTTAGAGATCTCTAACAACAGCCAATCCAATTCCTGTCTTAAATCAACAAGCGACCGCCCCTGTTCTTGAGACAGATCTGCGATCGCTTGTTGATGCCATTGCCAAAGTCTTGAACTTGAGACTTGGAAACGATTACTTGGCTTCCGGTTTTGCTGGGGTTGCACTGGGCTTCTGGGGCTGAGCGCCATTTTTCTTCTGCTGCTGAACAGCATACTCTAAGGCATCTCGGGCCGGAATCAGCACAATTTGTTTAGCGGTGGCATCTTCAGACTTGAACAAAGAACCCACCAGGCGATCCAAGGACGTCACCTGAATTTTGGTGGTGCCGCTCAGGGGGTTATTTTGCTTCTTGAGCTGGTCGATCATGCCCTGCAAATCTTGCTTGCGGAAATAGAAGGGGATGATCTTCTCTTTGCCCTGCTCAATCGTCAGCAATCCCTTCTCTTTGCCGCCAATGGCGAAGAACATGGGGACGCCCTGGAACTGCTTAACATCCTGACCTTCCTGCTTGAGGATGGCCTTGGCCAGATCGACTTGCTCTTTATTGGGGATAAATTGGAACACCAGTTGATCCTGTTTATCCTTATTCTTCTTGGTGATTTCATAAGCATCCCGGAGGGAAATCAGCGTCACTCGGGCTGACTTACCAATTTCAGGCTTGTTGGTTTTTAAGTTATTGACCAAATTTTGAGCATCCGTTTGGCTCATAAAGAACGTCGCCACCTGGATCTTTTTGGTCTTATCTTTCGGGTTCGGGACAGCAGCGAGAACGGGGGACCCTTTCTCGTCCGTCACGGCAAAAGTAGGAACCGTTTCGAGGCGCTTAACCGCTTCCGCTTCAGGAATTGCGATTGCAGCTTCTTGCTGCACTAGAGAGGTACCGACAAAGCCACCTCCAGCCAGGCTAACTATCAGACCCCAGCGAATTAATCCTTTCATAGCTCCTCTCTAATTGCTCAGAAATTTTGAATGTGCGTGAGTTCAAGCAAACCCGATATTCGTGACCTCAAACCCGTGCTTACATGCCTTGAGTATGCACATAGCAGAGTTAAACCTTAACATCGATCACTCGTCTGTCAAGTCATGTCCCGGGGGAATAAAATATTCAAATCCCACGTTGATATTAAGACGGCTGGAACCCAGGTATAGTTCCAGCCGAAAGCTCATTCAATCAAGGTCTAAGGGGGATTAAGTCAACACTAAAGACTCCGTTAAGGCAGGATCCTTCCCGAGAAACTTTAGCCACAATTGGGACAAGTTTTTAGCATCCTCTTCCCGTCCCTCGGCAACTTGATACATCCGCCGAGGTCGACCTCGACCCGACTCATTTTGCCAATAGCCACTCAGCATCTCCTCATCAATAAGGAAATTGAGGGCCGCATACAGCACCGTATCAGAGATTCGATAGGGAGGGTGATTGGCTCGAATATGCTTCAGGAGAGCCGTGCCATAGGAATCTCCTTCTTCCAACAAAACCGTCAAGATATAGCAAACAGCTACTTCTTTAGTAATGTAAACGGGCGGAGGGTTTTTGAAATATTGGTGGATGTCTTGAACGTTCATAGTCATACCCCTTGATCAATTAAGATAAATTTAGGCATCGCCACTTCGCGGATCGACATGGGGACAAGCGATGGCCTGATTAATACTCAAATCTTTGATTCACTTTTCCTAGCCTAGCAAAAATTTCTAAGAAAAAAAATTAGAGTTTTCTTAGAAAACTCTGAAAGCACTCATTAATTTGCATTATGCAAGAATAAGGGCAGCAAATTATTTATTTTTGTAAATAAAATTTTCAGTAGCGAGATTGATATATTTAATCCTGCGTTACTCGGATGCTCAGTCTACAAAGCTACTTTGCGCCATTTGATCAAAGTCCGGCCATTTTTGATAGTAAAAAAAAGTAATCACTAAAAACTAACGAATAAGTTTTTCTTTATTGAACAAAGGTATAGTCTTGTGGCCGAAAGATTAGACCTTTGTTCAGTAAAGATAGCTTACATAAACATCAAAGCCTTCAGAACAATTCAGGCGATGGGTTTCTACTCAAAGCCTAGTGATAGTTATCTAACTTTGTGAAGAAAACGTGAATAACATTTCCAGACCATCAGAATTCCAATTCATCAGCTTTGCTCTGATGCTCAGGAGTGCTTACTTAACACCGGGGGGGAGTTCACCTTCAGTAAGTGGCAACCAGGGCGAACCGACATCGCGACCACAGCGGCACCATTAGGGCCACAGGTGACCAACTTAGCACCATCTTCTGCACCGCCAATATTGGCATCTGGCTCAGCACCTTCAGTGGGTGAAGCGCTCTCTGGTGTGATGCTTTCTTCGGGGGGCGCAGCTTCGGTCTCTACAGGGGGAGCTGCCTCGGGGGGCGCATCTGGGGTCATCGAACCATCAGGAGTAGGAGTGATGGGCATCGAATCCGACTCAGATTGAGCCAGGGTCGAGGCTGTCGGTAGCAGCAAACACAGGCCCAGACTCATAGCGGCAAGCGCTTTTATTTTCATGCTGATCCTCCGGGGGATATCCCAAATCAAAACTGTGTATTACGATACAAACCCCCAGTGAAAATATGGTGAATGGTCGCAATTTGGGGCCATGCGGGTCTCCAAGCGCCTCTCGTCAAGCTAGGGCAAATTAAAGCTTTGTAGCAGGACTAGGAGAAGCGGAAGTGAGTCGACTAAGCTGGTGATTGAATTTTCTGGTCTCATCAACTCATGGTTGATATTCGGTGCTCGGGAGGTTGGTCATGCTTCGTCAACGTCTAGTTTCAGGGGCAGCTTTAGGGCTTTGTTGTGCCATTACAGGATGTCAATTATCTGTCCCTAACTCAACAGGAGGCGGCCTCAAACTCGGTACACTATTGCCGATTACCGGAGACTTGGCGCAATATGGCACGCCGATGCAAGAAACGGCCAACCTGTTAATCAAAACCGTGAATGCCTGTGATGGAGTATTGGGTAAACCGGTCACCCTCATCAGTGCGGATACTCAAACGGATCCCGCCCAAGGCACCCAAGCCATGACTAAACTTGTTGAGGCTGATCAGGTCGTGGGAGTGGTGGGAGCAGCCTCTAGTGCATCATCTAGCGCAGCGCTTCCCATTGCAGTTCGGGGTCAAGTTGTCCAAATCTCTCCGGCCAGTACGAGCCCTGTGTTTACTGAACGGGCCGAAAAAGGTGAATTTAAAGGCTTTTGGGCCCGAACTGCGCCCCCTGACACCTTCCAGAGTCAGGCCCTCGCCCAACTGGCCCAACAGAAAGGGTATAAATCGGTCGCGATCTTAGCTATCAATAATGACTATGGCAATGGCTTAGTCTCTGCCTTTATCCCAGCCTTTAAAGCCTTAGGGGGAACCGTGGTCAATGAAGCCCGACCCACCTTCTATGATCCCAATACTTCCACCTTTGATACCGAAGTGAATCAGGTCTTTAAGGGAGAGCCGGATGCCGTCTTGCTGGTGTCCTATCCCGAAACCGGCAGTTTAATCCTCAAGTCTGCGGAAGAATTAGGGTTCCTCAACGGGGAAACGGCCTTAATCGCAACAGACGGCATGAAAGAAGCCAATCTGGCGGATTTAGTTGGGAAAAACTCCCAAGGTCAATATATTGTGGCTGGGATGTTGGGGACGGCTCCCAGTGCGGGAGGCCCTGCCTTAGAAGCGTTCCAGCAACGCTATCAGGATGCCTTTAAGCGAGAACCTAGTGTCTTTGACCCCAATACTTGGGACGCGGCAGCGCTGCTAGTTTTGGCTGCTGAGGCCGCCAAAGAACCCACAGGTTCTGGCATTCGAGAACATTTGCAATCGGTCGCCAATGCCCCCGGAGAAGAAGTGACGGATGTTTGTGAAGCCTTAAAGTTGTTACGCGCAGGGAAAACCATCAACTACCAAGGCGCTAGCGGTACGGTCGATCTCAATCCGCAAGGGGATGTGACCGGGAGTTACGACATTTGGACCATTGATGAACAGGGCAAACTCACCGTCAGCGATACCATCGCCATTACGGGGTCAGAACCCGCTAAAACCACAGAATAGACTCATAAGCTCAATCGTCTTCAGCTATGGGGTCATCCGAGGACTCAAGCTTGTCCTTTAGCTCCGATTTAATCCGATTGAGAATGGTGGCCTGATCTAAGGAAGAGAGAATCTCATGGACGACGGTTTTAGGACCGTTGGGTCCCCAAGACGCCCCATTAATCAGGTACCGTTTGGTGACTTCGCCAATGCCATAGGAAGACACCCCCGCCACGGCAGCTTGGGAAACGGCCACAGAAACGTAGGGCAACAGGGAGGCTCCCCCCGTTGCTGGAGCCGCTAAGCTGAGGAGTCCTTTGAGGGAACTTAGCCCCAGAGTGGTTAATAGTTCCGTAGCGCCAACACCGCCCATAGTTAGGGCAATTTTTCGTAGTAAGTCTACGGCTCCTTTTTGGGTCATGGAAATGCCGTAAAGCTTAGAAAGAGTGAGGATCATGGCGATGTCGATGGCGGCACTACTGAGCACATCCACAACGGTAACGGGATTGAGGGCAATGGCGACAGCTTTGGCCATGACGCCACGCCAAATAATCTGATTTGCACTGCGATCGCGGATCCGCATCTTCCGCTCAATCAGCTGCTCATTAATATCATCGGCATAGAGCATGGTGTTGAGGGCCACCAGGGACTTGCCTTCCCGCTCCAGCACTTCCAATATTTTTAGCTTCAGATCTTGAACTTGGGGTGGTCCTGGCACGAGTTCGGCCCCCAATCGACCATCGGGATATTGAATCGCTTGGGCCACCAGTGGTGCCGCCGAAGCCATCACAATCTCATCGGCAGACAGCAGCTCCCGCACTCGCTCATCTCGAATTTTTTCGTAAATGGCATTGCGATCGGCCTCGGGATATTGGTCCACTTTGTTGAACACTAGCAAGATGGGCTTACTGGCCTGCCGCAGCTCCGATAGAGCCTCAAACTCTACCTTGGTCATATCCCCCGCAATCACAAATAAAATCAAATCGGCCTGTTGAGCAATTTGGCGAGCCAGGCGCTCCCGCACTTCACCATCGACTTCATCAATCCCAGGGGTATCAATCAGTTCAATCCGGGATTGCCCCACCCCTTGCAAAGAGACGCGAATGGCCTCTTCGCCAGAGTCTTGATCCACAAACCAGCTCGCCTGCTGACTCTGTTGGGTCACCCCATGCACTGGCCCGGTGGCAAACACAGACTGTCCTAACAAGGCATTGAGGAGGGACGATTTGCCTCGACTGACCATGCCAAACACGGCGATGTGCACCACCTGTTTTTCCAACTTGTCGAGCATGGATTGCAGGGAATTGATTTCGGTTTCTAGTCCCGCTCGCTCTCGGGGAGAGAGATCCAGCTTATCTACCAAGGTCTCTAGGGCAGAATGGGCTTGCTGATACCCCAATTCTGCCTGCATTTGCTCAAAATCCTGAATGGTCTGATCCAGCTCAGCTTCTAAGGTCTCTGGATCAGAATGCTCAAAGGCGTAAGGGTTAGGAAAACCGGAGTTCATAGGGAATGACTGGAGAATACCGCTCCTCGCGTGATCTCTAGGGTAGCGCTATCAGGGAGATCTACATCAGTCAGACGCCTGAACCCTTTAATTCAGGTTGCACAGATAGCGCTGAGCTTCTGACATCCTACATTTTTGAGCAGGTCACGCTAAACCTTAAACCGCTGAGCCTTTTAGGTATTCTGTTTCTGGCGTGGCTGACACCATAAAAAATCACTGATTTCCCGAACGAGCCATTCTTTTTCGGGCAGGCTAAGCAGCGTACCAAATTTATAGAGTTTGTCTCCTTCAATCAGGGTGCAGGCGGCAACGGGTCGGTCATTAC
Source organism: Acaryochloris sp. CCMEE 5410 (assembly GCF_000238775.2). Taxonomy (NCBI): domain Bacteria; kingdom Bacillati; phylum Cyanobacteriota; class Cyanophyceae; order Acaryochloridales; family Acaryochloridaceae; genus Acaryochloris; species Acaryochloris sp. CCMEE 5410. The sequence continues at coordinate 2,160,923 of NZ_AFEJ02000001.1, forward strand.
TTTTATAGGCCGTCGTTAGTTTAACCCCATCCAATGCTGCTGTGCTGCCCGATATTGGATGTCGCAGCCCCAAGCGCTGAATTTGCCAACACAGTTGAAAGGTTTGAGGGTTGATCTGTAACTGGATACTCCCAGCAATACCGAACAAGACCGCTATCAACAGCCCTGATCCTGAAATCAGTAGGGGTAGAATCGCGACAAACGCAAACAGAGGAGGAACTTGGCCATTGAATAGACTGGTGGCGACACTGGCTGCGATCACCAAGGCAATCCCTTCAAAAAACAAGGCAGACAGCCCCACCCCCAAGGTTTTCCCCCGCAATCCACTAGGGGGAATATCAACCGTCAGTTGGGATGGCGTTCTCTGGAGTTGAATCTTACTCCCTTTAGGCTGATGTCGCAGCGCTTCCTTTTTTCTTTGAGATAACGATTTGGGGCGGGTGGGAGAGGGCTGGGTTAATTCCGCCAATGCCTCCTGGGCCGAGTTCAAGCGATCTTCCACGGCAGGTTCAAGCATATGGTCTAACCAATCGGCAAAATCTGGCTGGAGTTGCACGGCTTTGCGGAAATTGATCTTCAGTCGCTGATGGGGTAGATCGGCAGGAGAACAGTGCGTCAGGAGAAATAGGAGGGTTGCCCCCAAAGAATAGAGATCCGTCGCCGGGACCGCTTTTCCCTGGAAATGTTCGGGAGCCATATAGCCATAAGTTCCCACCACCGTACTACCTACCATCGTATTGCGATAGACATTTTGCACCGCTCCAAAATCCACCAGGTAAATCTGGCCATCCTCATTACGGATAATATTGTGCGGTTTAATATCCCGATGAATAATCGGTGGCGTTAACTCATGTAAATATTTCAGAATGCCTAGAATTTGCACAGCCAACTGACGCACTTCAGCTTGGCTAGCTTGCCATCCATCCTGCACAAGGTCAGCGAGTGATGTGCCTGGGGCTAGTGCCTGAACAATGTAAAACCATCGATTTCCTGCTGTGTCGGTTTGGAAGTAGTCGATATACCGAGGAATGGCTGGATGTTCGAGTTGCGCTAGAACTTTAGCTTCCCGCTCAAATAGTTCTAACTGTTTCCAGTCATAAATTCCTCTGAGAGACAGCGCTTTTACAGCAAATTGCTGATGAGTATGGACATCTTCCACGGCATAGGTGATGCCCGATCCGCCTTGACCTAGAACGGATTGCACATGATACCGTTCCGCAATCAGGTCACCCGTTTGATAAAAGGGCTGCTCCAGCATGAATCTCTTTGTCGGCAATGTCATGCTTCCATTTTGTCCTGACTCAAGCAATCGGTTGGTGATCTTGAACAACTAGCAACTGGCCGTTTCGGTGCCACCTCCTCAGTGTTGCTGCATGATGAGGAAATCTCTTATTTCCTCCACTAACCAAGCTTTTTCACTGGGACTGAGCATGGTGCCGAATTTGTGAGTGTTAACTCCTTCTAATAAAGTGCAACCTTTGACAGGCCGATCATTACTGGTATAAGCCGTGGTCAGCTTAATTCCTTCGATGTCTTCTGTTCGGCCACTACGCCGATATCGAAGCCCTAAAGACTTGACTTGCCAAACTAACTCAAAGGTTTGTGGATTAATTTCTAAATGGGTACGTCCAGCCACCCCGAAGACAACGACACTTGCCATACCAATACCAACAATCCAAAACGGAATGGAAAACAAGGGAAATAGGAAAGGCGCACCAGCCGCCAGAGCGCCTGCAGTCCACACAAAAATAAACCCATTCCAAAACAAGGCAAAACATCCAATCCCCAAAGTTTCTCCCCGTAAACCAATGGGGGGAATGTCAACGGTTAGATGGGTCCTTGTGCGTTGTAGCTTAACCTTACTGCCCATCGGTTTTCGCTGTAGAGCCTTGGCTTTGGGTGGGGTAAGAGATGCAGGCTGCGCTCGTCGTGGCGGTGCTTTAAGCGCGTCAATCGCATCTTGGGCCGAGGCCAGCCGATCCTCCACGGCAGGTTCCAGCAGATGATCGAGCCAGTCCGCAAAGTCTGGCTTGAGCTGCACGGCAGAGCGAAAATCTATCTTGAGTCGCTTTTGCGGCAAGTCAGCAGGGGAACAGTGGGTGAGCAGAAACAGCAACGTTGCCCCAAGAGAGTACAAATCAGTGGCGGGAACCGCTTTCCCCCGGAAATGCTCAGGGGCCATATAGCCATAAGTCCCCACAACCGTACTGCCCACCATCGTGTTGTGATAGACATTTTGGACAGCACCAAAGTCCACCAGGTAAATCTGACCGTCTTCACTACGAATAATATTTTGCGGTTTGATATCCCGATGAATAATCGGTGGGGTTAGCTCATGTAAGTATTTCAGAATGTCCAGAATCTGTAAGGCCAACTGACGCACTTCAGCTTGGCTAGCCCGCCATCCCTCTTTCACCAAGTCTGCTAGGGATTGACCCGGGGCTAATTCCTGAACGATATAGAACCACCGATCTTCTTCTGTATCGGTTTGAAAGTAGTCGATATAGTTGGGAATGGCTGGATGATCGAGTTGAGACAAAACCTTGGCTTCACGCTCAAACAGTTCTAGTTGTTTCCAATCTCCCATGCCCTTTAGAGATAGTTCTTTGAGGGCAAATTCCTGTTGGGTATAAATATCCTCTGCGGCATAAGTAATGCCAGCCCCTCCTTTACCGAGTACAGAAAGGAGGCGGTATCGCTCCGCGATAAGATCTCCGGCCTGGCGATGGGATTGCTCAAACATATTGTTGTTAGCTGACATAACCTCAGGCTTCCCGCATCGGTACTAGCTCTTGCAGAAATGGGACTTTAATATGATGAGTTGAATCAGCATCTATCGCTGATTTTTGCACCTATTAATTCTGCTTTTTGCACCTAAATAAATATGGAGCCTTTTCCAGCTCACCAGAGCTTATTCAGGAGAACTAAGATTCTTTAGATACAAAGAGCATTTGAGAAATAATACCCGCTTCAGGTTTGCTCTCAAGAACTTGAAACGGCTCTGACGTTAACTGTTTTCTGACAAGGTGCTCTACTCTTTCTTCTTTTTCAAGTTTCCGTTAATGATTCTACGTACAACTCTGTCTTTAAAATTAGCGGCAAGATATACTTTGATTTCTCCCTGTACTAAATCTGGGTCTAGTTCGTCTGTCTTGTTGGAAATCACTTCAGGGTGGTGGTACCAATACACAATCTCTTCAAGTAAATTGGGACACACATTCTCGTCTTGCCTATAGAAAGTTCCACACACTTCACAAAATCTCTGTTCTTTTCTCACCGTAAAAGCTGTAAGTTCCCCCATCTTGAACACTAAGCAAGGGAAGTGCTCACTAATTTCGTGTGGAGAATGATTATTGAAGTCTGTCAGCAAGACATCGAAGACCCTGGAACATTTATGACAGTTATACTCTGAGCCGTGTGGGGTATCTGTCCAAGCCTTAATTCGATGAGAACAATATGGACACTTTCCTACGAAATTAGACACTACAACTTTCTGTGGAATTGTATTGAAATAAAACGGATTATGTGGCTCGTCCAATAACAACCATTCGATCTCATATTTATGAGGGTGTATGAGTTAAAGCAATGTCAACGCCCTGCCTTCAGCACTTGTTCAGCCGTTAGTCCCAAGTCTGGGGTAGTTTAGCTTTGATTATTTATACCAAATCCGACTCATTAACTCCCGAAATATCTTATCTGTCAAGCTGGCCACCAATGGTAGTGAGTGAGAGCTTTAATGTCTGATTGCATGGTCATTAAAGTTCGACAGCGCTGCTCGAGCACATCTTCCAACTCATCCAGGGTCTCAAAGCATCGATTGGCCAGTGGTTCGTCCGCTAGCCGCCACAACCGTTCAGCGGGCTGTAGCTCTGGAGAATAGGGGGGTAAACCTTCAGATGAATGCCAGGTGGCACCACCCGATTCTTACAGGTATGCCATCCGGCTCCATCGAGAACGAGAAGAATCTGTTTGTGCTTTCCCGCTCCAACTTGCTGAGCAAAGCTTTGTAGGGCTTGATTAAACCATTCTCCATTGACCCGAGGCAGAATGAACCATTCGGTATTGCCAGTTGCGGGATGAACGAATCCGTATAGATAGGTCCATTCATAGCGATGGTCCACCTCAGCAATTGGACGCTGACCCACAGGCGCCCAAATCTTTCGAATAATGGGTTTAAGGCCTAAACGATGTTCATCAAAAGACCAAACTTCGACCTGAGCATTAGGGTAGCGTCGCTCCAATTCTGCTTTGTACTCAGGCAGTTTTTTAAAAGCGGCTTGGGCCTCTGGTTCACCTTTACGGTGGTGAGGACGTGGGCATTGCAGGGACTGCTCCAATCGCTTGAGATAGTCCCAACCTCGTTGGGGCCAAACCTTATCGACTCCTGTCATCTGAGCAATGACCTGGGCTACTTAGGTCCGTTCCATAGACCACCGTCGGCGGGTGGGGTTTGTAGACGAGTCAACAATTGTGCACATTGGTCTTGAGTCAGAAGACTGCGAGATTGATGAGGTCGCTTATCTTTGCGTCGGTTGCGTAACCCATGGGCGCCATTGTGGTTATACTCCCTGACGATTTCTCGAGCGTAATCGTAGTTGAGACCGACCACTTGGGCTGCTTGAGTTAGCGTTGTTTGCTCACTGACGAGCCATAGTAGATGCCAGCGGCGCGATTCTACTGGGTCTTGGCTGGCTCGATAATGAGACTTCAGCTCCTCGGGCGAAAAATGAGGTTCGAGATATAGTTTTCTTGGCATTCTCTAATTATGTATTATATCGGAGTTATATAAATCGGATTTGGTATTACAAGTACTTTGAACACTAAATAGTCGTCCCTGAAAAACCTCATCAGACCATATACCGTAAGACTTTAAGTCGCTAAAGTACGGCTTTAAATTGCAAGTAAATTCGCTGACTCTTGTAAAAACTGGCGAAATAGCGTTTTTTTAGATTATTTGAAACTCCCAATCCTAGTAGATGATCAAATCTCTATGTTTCAAATTTGACCTCTAAGAGCTTTGATATGCAAGGGTTATGGCAAAGTACCGCCAAAATAGAAGGGGTTTTTCAGGGATGACTAAATACCCAATCTAAAGATTACGCAGCCTGTAAAACTTTTGGTAAAGGTAAGGGTCTCCCCATTTGCCCATAGGCGTAGATGAGATCCTCTAAAACTTCCCTGGCATTTTCCAAAGCTTCTTCATAGGTGTCACCGTGGGTTGATGCGAATCTTCCCCACTCTGGCAAGCTTGCAATATAAGACTGATCAGAATCAGACCACTGAATAAGAATGCTGTATTTCATGTATCTTCTTCACCTTGTAACCGTTCTACCGTCTTTAATGCTTCATCTACTCGCTTCTCTTGGTAGGGCTTTGCATCTCCACCATCCTTGCCAGACAAAACAACTGGCTTAGGTAAGAGTTCATGCATCCAGTAAGAATGACTTCCTTTACCCCGCTTGGGCAGCAACACAAACCCTGCCTTTTGCAACAGCCGCTTCAAATCTTTGATCTTTTTGGGCATCTTCGCCCATTACCTCTTTGCCCTGAAAATTGAGCTAACAATAATTCTCATATTCTAGCCAAAGACTGGTGCCTTCAAGTGGCTTAAGAAAATCTGGCATAACACAGGCTCCATAGCCATCTTTTGATGGTTATGGCAAATAACCATTTCATTGAAAAACAAGAATGTTTGCACTCTGTGATTCGATTACCGCACAATAGAGACTGTGACAAACGTCATGCTGATGGAATCCCTGCGATGTAGATTTCAATCAGCTTCTTTTTTTGCTCTGTAGTTGATCATCTCAGCCCGTACACTAGGCTGGACCTTGATTCGAACTATCTCACTCTTAATTCAACTAGCACCAAATTTATGCGTATCTCTCTCAATTGGCTTAAAAATCTAGTCGATATCGATCTGTCACCCGAAGATTTGGCAGAACAACTGACTCTGGCTGGGTTTGAGGTTGAGGACATTGAAGATTTGCGCACTTGGGCGGATGGGGTTGTGGTGGGGAAAGTGCTGACCTGTGAGTCCCATCCCAATGCCGATAAACTACGCGTTTGTACCGTTGATATTGGGGAAGCAGAGCCATCCCAAATTGTCTGTGGTGCTCCCAATGTCAAAGCCGGACTGTGCGTCCCCGTTGCCACCTTAGGCACCTACTTACCCACACCAGACTTAAAAATCAAAAAAGCCAAACTCCGAGGTGTGCCCTCTGCCGGGATGATTTGTTCTCTGACCGAGCTGGGCTTAGAAAGCGAGATTGACGGTATCCATAGCTTTGAAGCGGAGGGTGTAGCCGTTGGAGAGGATGTCCGTCCCCTCTTGGGCCTAGATGATGTCATCTTAGATCTGACCTCCACCGCGAACCGTGCCGATGCCCTCAGTATGGTGGGGGTCGCCCGTGAAGTCACGGCACTGACGGGGGCGAAGCTAAAACTACCCACTACACCCAAGCTAGATATCCCCTCAGGCAAAGATGTCAAAGTGGAATTGTCTGACGCTGAAGCCTGCCCTGCCTATATCGCCACGGTACTAGAAGACGTCACTATCGCCCCTTCTCCAGACTGGCTGCAGCAGCGACTAATCGCCGCTGGCACTCGCCCTATTAATAATGTGGTGGATATTACCAACTACATCCTGCTGGAGTGGGGACAGCCCCTCCATGCCTTTGACGCGGATTCCCTGGAGGCGTTAGCAAATAAGAAGCCCCTGACCTTAGGCGTACGTTTAGCCAAATCTGGGGAAACCCTCACAACCCTAGATAGCCAACAGCGCAAGCTACAGGAACAAACCCTGGTGATTACTGCCAATGATCAGCCAGTGGCGCTAGGGGGCGTAATGGGCGGTGAAGACACAGAAGTCAAAGACACCAGTACTCGTTTAGTCCTGGAAGCTGCTCTCTTCAACTCCCTAACCATTCGGCGCTCGGCTCGTAGTCAAAGCCTCCGCAGTGAAGCCTCGGCCCGCTACGAACGCGGGGTAAATGAATCTCAGCTAGAAACCGCCTGCCTGCATGCCTTGCAGCTATTGGTGGATTTGACAGGAGCTAAGGTGGTTGCTCAGCAGCGGGCTGACCATCGTAAGTCTTTGGAGCGATCGATTGAGCTACGTCTGGATCGGGTCAATCATGTGTTGGGGAAAGTCAAAGGCAAAAACGGTGAACCCACAGACTTAACCGCCAAAGACATCCTGCCGATTTTAGAATCTCTCAGTTTCGATACAACCCCCACCGACCGACTGGAGACTTGGACCGTTATGGTGCCACCCCATCGCCATAGTGATATTGAGCGGGAAATCGACTTGGTGGAGGAAATTGCTCGACTGTATGGCTATGATAATTTCTGTGAAACCCTACCTGCAAAGACCGAGTTAGGAACCCTATCTAGTCAGGATGCCTTGGCTCGTAAACTCAGAGAAGCCTTCCGAGCGGTTGGTTTGACTGAGTTAATTCATTATTCCTGGGTCAAACCTGGGGGGGATGACCAAGTGGTCGTAGTGAATCCCTTGTTAGTAGAGTTCTCCGCTCTGCGCACCGAAATGCTGACTAGCTTGCTCAATGCCTGTCAACGGAATTGGGAGCAGGGCAATGGAGCACTCAATGGCTTTGAAGTTGGTCAAGTTTTCTGGAAAGAGGGCAAGAAACTAAAAGAGGCTCGGGCCATTGCAGGCATTCTGGGGGGCGACCCCGCCCAAGGTAAATGGATGCGCACCGCAAATCAAGACTATGCTATGACCTGGTTCGAAGCCAAGGGATTATTGGAGCGAGTCCTAAGCCAGTTGGGATTGTCCGTGACCTTTCAATCCGATTGTCCTGATCCGCGGCTCCATCCGGGGCGCACGGCAGCTCTAATTTCTCAAGGCGCAAAGCTTGGCTATTTTGGCCAAATCCATCCTCAGGTACAGCAGGAGCGAGACCTGCCGACGGTTTATGTGTTTGAGCTGAATTTAGACCTGCTTCTAGAGCAGCTCGCCCGACTGCAAACAAAGGCGACGCTGTTTTCTACCTACTCCACCTATCCCGCCGCCGATCGCGATTTGGCGTTCTTTATTCCCACGGACGTTACCGTTGCCGAGATTGAAAAAGTCATTCGCAAGGCAGCAGGCGGTCGCAAGCAGTCTCTGCTGACGGCCATTGAGCTGTTTGATGAATATCAAGGGGAACATGTGCCGGAAGGGCAGCGGAGTTTGGCGTTTCGATTGCTGTATCAGGCCTGCGATCGCACCCTCACGGACGAAGAAGTTAACCCCATCCACCAAAAAGTGCGTGACGCCCTGGAAAAACAGTTCAAGGTGAGCCTCAGAAGCTAAGTCCGCCGACTTCCCACTATCTCAGGGAGTTTGACAATAATTTGATTGCGGCCATTGACCTTGGCCTCATACAGGGCTGCATCCGCCACCCCCACTAAGTGAGTGGGGTGATAAATCGGTTGGGGCACGGTGCTCGCAACACCAATACTCAAAGTGACGTGATCGGCCACCTCAGACTGCAAATGCTCAATTCGCAGATCAAGCATCGCCCGCTGGATTTTTTCCGCCACCAGACAGGCCTGCTTATGATCGGTATTGGGCATGATCACTGCAAACTCTTCGCCCCCATAACGAGTCGCTAAATCTCCCGTCCGCCTGACATTGGCGTTGATGACACAAGCAATCTTTTGGAGACAGTGATCTCCTGCCTGATGGCCATAGGCATCATTAAAGCGTTTGAAATAATCAGCATCACACATAATCAAAGCCAAAGGCTTCTGTTGGCGCTGCATACGTCGCCATTCTTGCTCCAATACCTGATCAAAACACCGCCGATTAGCCAGTTCAGTCAAGCCATCCAGGTGAGCCAGTCGATTTAGGGCAGCGGTCTTTGCCTCAACCTTAGCCTGCAAAATTTGATTACTATTCTGTAAGTAGCTAATCACTAGGATCAGGCTGGTGACCGCCAGACAGCCAATCACAATCAATGTGGTCCAGATACTCTTTAACCCCTCTTGCGCCTGAGCCACAAAGGCATCAATGGGCTGAGTGATTTCTAGAACTCCTCGTACATCGCCCACCTGCCAATCGGTTTTAGGGCTGCCTGGCCAGGTGTTATGACACTTGACACAGCTCGGTTCCATTTGGACGGCTTCGGCATAGCGAAACAAAAGGTGATCCTTCTCCTTTGCTTTTTGGTAGTAGAAGCCAGTCGGGTTTCGCTGTAAATACTTCAGCGCCTTCTGTTCAAATATATTTTGGGGTCCCCCTGACCCTTGGCGATTGGGAAAGGGGTAATTACTAAACAAGCGAAAAGATAGACCACTTTCCGATTGGCTGACCCGTTCTCCCAACTCAATCGTGAAAGTCGCAGGCACTGGAACACCACCTGCCATTTGATGGTATTCAGGACTTGCCGTCACATTATCTACATCGTCCAAACGCCCCACCACAGACTGGCTGTAAAGGAGCCAAGCTTCCTTAACCGTATTCACAGAAACCCGCGCATGTTGAAGTGCTTGGGCATCCACTAAATCTGCCGATAACTCAAAGGTGCCCGAGAGGGCAACCCCCGTCCCCATACAGAGCAGCAGCACCAGAATCAGTGCTATCCGTTGATACAACCAAAGTGTTAGCTTTCGAAATCGCTGCAAATTAGACAAGCCCCCAAAAGTTCAGCCTGCAGAGATAGCAAAGACAAACCTCAGCTCAGTGATGACACCAAACTTTTCCGATTTACAGCAATCACATAAGGGAAAATAATGCAGAGTACAACCAATCGTTCGCTGCTAGATTAAGCATCGTAGCCTTTAGTTGTTACTGCCTAAAAAAATAGCAGGATAACACCCAGACTAGAGATCAAACAGTTCCTCAATGGTTAGATATAAAGCTCACCTGTTAATACCCATTAATTATAAAGACCGATTCGCCCAAATGGCCCGTCATACAGAGAAATTAGCGAATAAATATACCCCGTTCTTTCTGTCTAGAAATTAAAATATTTGAGACTCAAGATTTACTTCTCTCGAAAAAATTGAATCGCCATCGAGTTCACAGACAGGTTCAACATTGCCACGTTAGGCTATAGCAGTATCAGCACCGGATATTTTGGAGACCTCATGGCAGCGAAACCTAACGTTTTTTCTAACGTTCTCTCACCCTTTGCATGGCGATCTCGAATCTCTCGTCTCGCAACGGTATTAGCAGGGCTATGGGTTCTCGGTACTGTCCTATGGAGTCTGATTGGCCTCAATGCGGAAGCTCTAGCCGGGGTAGGCTTTACGGATCCCGCCCTTTACCAAGAGAAATCAGGATATAGCCTGGATGGGATTGGCAAAGTCTACATGGGCAGAGAAATCGCCCAAGTTATGGGCCACCAAGGCGCAGGATGGCTAGAGCGCTCAGGACGGGCTAGCAGTGAACAACCTCGGCGATTGGTGGAAGCCCTCAACTTAAGCCCGACGGACGTCGTCGCTGATATTGGGGCAGGAACGGGGTATATGAGTTTTCGGATGACTCCCTTCCTACCTGAAGGAAAGGTTTTAGCAGTCGATATTCAGCCTGAGATGGTAGAAATCCTCAATTATTTCAAAGAAGAACGGCAGGTTGATAATTTAGACGCAATTTTAGGCAATGAGCAGAATCCTAACTTACCTGAGCAAAGTGTGGACTTAGTGCTGATGGTGGATGCTTACCACGAGTTTGAGTTTCCCAACGAAATGATGACGGGCATCGTTAAAGCTCTCAAACCCGGCGGCAGAGTTGTTTTAGCCGAGTATCGGGCCGAAAATCCCCTGGTGATGATTAAGCCCTTACACAAGATGACGCAAAAGCAGGTCCGTAAAGAGATGCTCAAGGTCGGATTGGTATGGAAAGAGACCAAAAACCTATTGCCCCAGCAACATTTGATGTTTTTTGAAGCCGCTTAGGATCTTCTCTAAGGCAACCGTTATCTCAGCCCATCTTGCCCCTGGATGTGATCCCAACCATGACGTTGGCCCAGAGACGTGCCAAGATGGTGCTGAGAGTCGGGCTTTGGAGTCTCCTGTATGCGTCTAAAAGTTCAGTGGCTATGGGTTGGGATTGGCATTGTGCTAGGGGCACAATCGGTATCGGCTGAGTCCGCCATCCCCAATGGATCGGCCGTACAGCAAGCTATTCCGAGCATAACCCAGCTGAGAGCCCAAGGTCCTGATGGACTGGTTCAGTTTTTGAAAGATCATGGCCAGGCACTCAAGTCCACCGAGCTGCCTAATCCACACCTGAGAACACAACTAGATGCCCTCTGTAAGCAGCGAGATTGTCACGCTTCTCAGCTGTATTGGCATACGGATCTAGCTAAGGCACAAGCAGAAGCCCGAGCCAGCAATAAGCCCATATTGTCTTTACGATTATTGGGCAATTTAGATGAAGAGCTGAGCTGCGCCAATAGTCGATTCTTCCGAGTCGCCCTCTATCCCAATGCCGAGGTGTCTCAATATTTGCGCGAACGGTATGTCTTGCACTGGGAGTCCGTGCGTCCTGCCCCCGTCATGACCATTGATTTTGGTGATGGTCGCCAGCTCAAACGCACCGTCACGGGCAACAGTATCCACTATGTGCTGGATGCCAGTGGCCGTCCCCTGGAAGCGTTGCCTGGACTCTATGGCCCTCAAGCTTTTCTTCAGCATTTACAGCGGGCAGAGAGACTTTGGAAGCAAACGGCTCGTCTACAAGAGGGCGAATACCAACAAGCCCTGCAAACCTATCATCAGCAGCGGTTAGAAGCCATTCAAACGAATTGGACTCAAGACCTACAAACAGCAGGGATCAAGGATATTCCTGAACTACAGGCACTACCCGATAGCACAACGCCGAATGCAGTAGATGCTGCGCCCATTGCCCTCACTAAGGCACTCGTGGAGATCCCTTTGGTGTCTTCGTCTATGAGTCTATCGACTTTGGCCAACCAAAACCGCGATCAACTCAATGAAGCCACTCAGCCTCAGACCTGGGGGAAATTAGCTGAATTTCAGGCAGATCAAGCAAAGCTGGATGAGAACAGCAAATCTCTGATGCGAAGTAAGCACAGTGCCTACCGTGCCCCTAAAACGCTAGCCAAAACCGTCAAAAGCTTTGAGCAGGCCATGGCCATTGATACAGTCCGCAATGAATACCTTCTCCATTCGCGCATCCACCAGTGGTTTGTAGAACGCAACCAAACTGGAACGATATATCAACTGAATGAGAAGGTGTATGCCGACTTATTTCTAACGCCGAGGTCTGATCCCTGGTTGGGGTTGGTATCGCCGGATATCTACAGTGCTATTGAGGGGGATGGGATCGAGGTTCAGTAGGGTATCTACTTTAGGGGGCCGCAACATCATCAAGCCCTGCCAACAATAGCTCACGATAGCCAAGACGGTTTGTCTCATGCTGTGAGGATGGAAACCCGCCCAAGCATTGAAGCTCAAACACACAACGGCAATGGTGAACAGAATATAGGTGGGAGCCATAATCACGCCAATGATCAGCCAGGACAGATCGTGGAGCGCTAGCAGAACTGCCGCTAGGCTAGAAAATCCAATGCTGGCGCGGATAGATCCAGGGGAATGATCTCGACTAACTTTATAAACCGTTAAGGCGGTAGACAGAATATTGATGGGGACTAAGGATGCACAAATGCCAACGCAGTTGCATCGGGAAAAGTCGAGAAGGGCGTTAAGACTTAGCATGTCCCCCGTTCTATCATGTTTAGGAGATCGATGCGGCGAATTGCAAAAGCTAGGCAATAATACTTAATCTGCTTTGATTCCCATTGCCCTAAATTCCAGTGAGGTCATTCCTGATGAGTTCGTCCCCAACGTTAGGCCCTATCCATCCCCTTGTCCCCGCTGGGGAGGATTTGGAACCTGCGATCGCATTTTACGAACAAAAACTCGGATTCAAGGTCATCCACCGGGAAGGGGATCCTCTGAGACTAGCCATTGTCCAGCGAGATATGGCCGTTATCTATCTGTGCAAAAACAGCTACCAAAATTTGGGCAGTCCCACCAGCATCCGTATTCAGGTCAACGAGATTGACCAGCTGTTTGCTGAATATGAAGCAAAAGACGACAGAATTGTCCAAGAAAAATTGGCACAAAAACCCTGGGGACCGAAAGAATTTGTGGTGACTGACCCAGTCGGTGGCTGTCTAACCTTTTTCACAATACCTGGTTCATGAATAGGCTTCTTATAAAATTTAGCTAATAATATGGTGACAGATAAAAAAATCAGGTCAAATCTCACCATTTATTAAGTTAGTAGCGCATCATAAAACTGATACTGCAAGAGGTCTATTCCTAACCTAATGTGATTCGAGCTAAAGCAAGTGCCAACAAAGTTGGCACTTGCTTTAATCTGAAGGATGAATTATCACAGGGATGCTACCAGAAGTAACTGAGAAGTTGGTTTTGAAATATGGTTTAAAAAAGAAATATCTGAGTTTTTGAAAGCTAGAAAATCATGGAGTTACAGTATGGCAATGTCATCTTCAAAGAAATTTAATCCTCTTCAATTCATAAAAGATTTTGGTGAACCTATAGCAGCAGTTATCACTGTAGCCATTCTTGCTTATCAAATCTTCCTCTTATTTCCTCAACAATCTAAAACCTTAGACACGCAGAAAAAAACATTGGATGAGCAGGATAAAAAATTAGCCAGTATAAAAAATGACCTACAAAAACGTGATGTGTTTTCGGATAGAATATTTAAGTCAATTAATTTCCTAGGAGATGTTGATGATAATAAAAAAAGTTTAGCTAAGGCTACAATGACTTTAATGGCTCTAGATCTACATGCTGATGATGAAAAAGATCGTAAAAAAATTGTATCTCTAGTTCTAGCTACTGAAAATTCTAATTTAGTTAAATTACCTCCGGCAGAGCCGGAGGCTTATCATTGTTAGCCCCTGAAAGGGGCCAGTGGATTAGCCCCAAAGGGGCACTCCTGTATCATCAACTCATCGGTAGGTTTAACTGCTCTATTCGCTCATCCTCTATCTCTTGGTTCCGAATGTAGGCACGAACTACTCCTTCATCCAAACCAACAGTCGACACATAATAACCATGCGCCCAAAAGCTCTCGCCTGAATAATTCCGACGCTTTCCCATAAATTGACGCGCTATCGCTATGGCACTCTTACCCTTCATAAAACCCACCACCCCTGAGACCGGATGCTTTGGTGGAATACTCATACACATGTGAACATGATCTGGCAACAAATGACCTTCCAAAATTTCAACACCACGTTGTTCCGCCAGCTCCCGAAATAAAACGCCTAAGCGAATGCGAAGACTACCATATATAACTTTCCGACGACGCTTAGGAATGAATACAATGTGATATTTGCAATCCCAAGTCGTATGATTTAGCTTTTTAGGTGACATTTCTTTCTCCTTGCGAGAAAACTGCAAGGAGAATTTTCTACCGTTGCACCCGGTCAAACCTACGAGAGTCTCCCCGGCAGAGCCGGGGGCTTACCAATATTTAGTTATTGCCCTTTTTAAGGCATTTGCTAAGGATAGTAAATACGCTGAACTGTTTAAAGACGATAAAATCAAAAACCTTCTATCTCGGCAAAAAAACTTAGAGGCGGCCACAAAAAACGCGTCAGAAAATGATTCTGCGAAATCTAAGAATGAGACGATAGAAACGAAACAACCAAATGAAGATTTACAAACATCTGCATTGGCAATTGCTGCTAAAGAGGTTTCTGAGGGTTGGATTTATTTAGGACATACCGCAGAACCTGGGACAGAAATATTATTACCTAGAACTAAAACCATAGAAGTAACTGGCCTGCCTAAAAACGGTGATGAGTTAAGAGCAATCACTAATATTAACTTTCGAAATAATTCTCCTGCAATCACCGGAAAACTTGGTGACATTATTGGTGTCATTAAGAAAGGAGAAAGAGTTAAGATTTTGGAGGTTAATAAATCTACTTCTACTGCTAAAGGTTATGATGCCTATTGGGCAAGGATAAAATTATTAACTGAGTAGTGGAGCTTCAATGACCTCACCCACTTACCATATCGCGCAATCAATTATGCAAGAGGTCTAATTTCCTTAGTCAGTTTCAAAATCAGAAAATATCACAAGCCAATAATTAATGCTCTCAAGAGGCCATTAGGGATAAGCCACATGACTTGATCCCAGACAGTGTTAAACGGACTCGATTGCTAGAGATAAAAGGGCCGCATGCTAGGTATATCGCTGATCCATTGGTTAGTAATCCTCAGTGTACTGATTAGTACAGCTGGGGCCTTCGCCTATATTCGCGATACCCTCGCGGGTAAGACGAAGCCCAACCGGGTGTCCTGGTCCACGTGGGCCTTATCCCCCTTGATTAGTACCGCAGCTGCACTCTCAGCAGGGGCAGCTGGTTGGCCTACTTTGCGCGTTTTTATTGCGGGTTTACTGCCCCTTTTAATTTTTTTAGCCTCATTTGTTAATAAACGCAGCTACTGGGAAATGGGAGTCTTTGACTTAAGCTGTGGGGCGTTCTCGTTGCTGGCGGTGATTTTATGGGCTGTGATCGCATCTCCGCAACTAGCCATCCTCTGTGCCATCATCGGCGATATTTTTGCCTCTTTCCCGACCTTAATCAAAACCTGGAAATATCCAGATACCGAGACAGGTGCGATGTTTTTTGCCAGTCTTCTCAGCGTGCTATTGGTTCTGCCCTCCATTCCCGTCTGGAATATTGCTAATGCCGCCTTTCAGGTTCATTTATTGATTATGAGTTCACTGCTGCTATTTGCCGTCTACCGCAAACCGATTCAGAGACGGTTTCACTTTTCCAAGTAAACCCTGGGGAACAGGGCTGACTCGCGTTCGAGACTCGGAGAGGAGAAAAGACTACAGCAGATTTAAAGCTTTCAAACTGCGACGCGTTACTTCTGCCCGAGCGGGTAAATCTTTCTGATCACCGATATCGAGATTGGTGGCAAAGAAATAGACATTGTCATTTTGCTCGACATAGCCGACATACCAACCAATGCCAGGCTGCAGTGCCCAACCCGTCTTCGCTCGGATCGTATATTCGGGTGTTTGCTCCACAATCATGATCTGTTTCACCGTTGCGATCGCAGATTCTGAAAAGGGTAGTTCATTGCCATACAAACGCTGGAGAAACTGAATCTGTTCCGTCGGTGAAATCCGCAACTCCCCCGTCAACCAAAAGGTATCTATCTCATCGGCCTTGCCAATGGATTGATTGCCGTAGCCAACTTTAGTCACCCATTGCTGCATCCGCTGAAAGCCAATGCGACGCGCTAATACCTGGTAAAACCAGACCGCCGATACCTTAAACGCGGTTTGCAAATTCAGGTCTCGATTCCAGGTGGGGAAACTGCGTTCTACCCCATCCCAGGTCAGAAGGGCGAGGTCGTTGGCAATCACCCCTGTTTCTAGGGCAATCAGGGAGTTGAGAATTTTGAAGGTGGATGCAGGTAAAAACGGCTGGGTATTACGGGCCGGATTGTACTGATAGGTACGGTTGCGTTTGAGGTCGTAAATCAAAATCGAGCCGTTGACCTTGAGATCTTGAAAAGGCTGGGCCAGGGAAATAGTCTGCTGGGCCAACTTGGGGGGAGCTGCAACAGACGATTCGCCCCAGAGGATGGCGGTTAAAGATAAACTTGCGATTGCCAAACACCGGGCAACACAATACCCCAGTTTTTTATCGACGTGGTTAACCATCTTCTCCATGACCTACATTCAAAGAACTGCGGGGCTAGGCCGATTCAGTTTCTTGCCCCTCATGCGAATGGCCCTTACTGTACCGTCTTAATATCCACCGTCAGAGCTTCAATATTGGTTTGCAGCTCAGGAGACAGCTCCTTCTGATAGCGGCCGCCGAGATGCTGGGCAAAAAAGCGTTCCAGAGAGGCAGTCATGGTTAACAGATTGATCTCTTTCCGAAAACCATGGCCTTCATCTGGGGCAATCAGATAGTCCACAGGGCGACCGAGGTCTCTTAAGGCCGCTACGATCTGATCTGACTCGGCCTGTTTCACCCGAGGGTCATTGGCACCTTGAATCACTAACAGCGGCGCTTGAATATTCTGAGCCGAAAACAGCGGCGACTGAGCTTTCAAACGGTCTTGATCGGCTGGATCCTTTGGATCACCGACCCGGAGGGCAAACATAGATTTCATCGGCGCCCAGTAGGGAGGAATGGAATTGAGCAGGGTCATGATATTAGAGGGACCAACTACCGAAGCCCCTGCTGCATACAGTTCAGGGGTAAAGGCCAACCCAGCCAACGTCGCATAGCCCCCATAGGAAGTCCCGGTAATGCCGACCCGCTTTGGATCCGCAATGCCCTGGTCAATCAGATACTGGACGCCATCCGTCAGATCATGCTGCATAATGCCGGTTCCCCATTGCTCATTGCCCGCATTGAGAAACGCCTTACCATAGCCCGTCGACCCGCGAAAGTTAGGCTGCAAAATGGCATAGCCGCGATTGGCCAAGAACTGGGCGGCACCGTCATAACCCCAGTAATCCCGCGCCCAAGGGCCACCGTGGGGAAACACAATCACTGGGAGATTCTTGGGCTCAACACCTTTGGGTAAGGTCAGATAGGCTGGAATCTCTTGGCCATCGCGGCCTTGGTAGCGAATCGGTTGGCGAGGGGCTAAGTGTTGACTGGGCAGCTCTGGGCGAACATCATAGAGCTTTTTCAGGCTTTGAGCCTGGCGGTCAAACAGATAGGTGGTTCCGGGATTTACATCACTTTGGGCATTAATCAGTGCCAATCGATCATCCCGAGTGACCGACCCAATGGATAGCTCCAGCTTAGGCAGTTGCTGGCGCAAAAACTTCAAATCCGCAGTGAGCTGATCTGTTTTGGGATAGACGCGACGACGATCGCCCACGTAATAGGTGGCAACCAGCTCGTCCGTGGCCTGGGAGAATAATGCACCCCCAAAATCCACCTGATTTTCAGGATCGGATTCGACGGGTTGGCTCTGCTGAGTGTCCACATTGAGCAGCTCCAGTCGGGTAAAATTCACATTTCGATTGGTGCGCAGATAAACCCGCTGGCCGTCTGGGTGAAAGCGAATCGGGGCACAGGTCTCTTCAACCTTGCAGGAATACAGGGGGGTGAGCTTGCCGTTTTCAACCTTGAGAAGTTCATTGCCGTTCTCA
The DNA here is from genome assembly GCF_000238775.2 of Acaryochloris sp. CCMEE 5410. Classification (NCBI taxonomy): domain Bacteria; kingdom Bacillati; phylum Cyanobacteriota; class Cyanophyceae; order Acaryochloridales; family Acaryochloridaceae; genus Acaryochloris; species Acaryochloris sp. CCMEE 5410. Next base: position 2,179,080 of record NZ_AFEJ02000001.1, read on the forward strand.
AGGGTTTGGCGAGCCGCCAGGCGAACCTTGCCCTCTAAGTCCGTGACCCAGCCCGCAATATTCTGATCGTTTTGGATCAGGAGGGTCCGCTCTCCCGTGGTGAGATTGAGGCGATAGACATCATGGACCTGTGGATTACGATCATTGAGGCCAATAATCACTTCATTGGGGGTCCGTTTCGGCACGGCATAAACCTGGGCCGTCACCCCCTCAAACGGGGTGAGGTCGCGAGCTTGGGTTTGGCCACCGACAGTTTTGGGGTCAACGGCATAGAGCCGGAAATTTTCATTGCCCCCTTTATCCTGACCGTAGAGAATATAGCGACCGTCCGCACTCCAGAAATAGATCATAATCGGGCGGGTAGCATCGGCCGTTACAGGGCGAGCAGCAGACATCGGTTCGTTAATGCCTTTGACCCAGACATTAATCACCCCCTTCAGGGGTTTTTGGAAGGCCAGAAATTGACCATCCGGGGACAGTTGGGCACCGGAAATCTCTGGATCGGAGAAAAACAGCTCGCGGTCGATCAGGGGAGGAAGGCTGGTCTGAGGGCTGGGGCTTTCCGCCGCGAAGCCGACAGAAGTGGGGGTCAGTCCTATAAAGCTAGCCATAAACATTAGGCTAACGGTGCGCGGTAAGGGATGCATAGGGCGTACTCCAAAATAGGTTAGTTCGGGTCTGATTGAATGTGGTCTATGGGGTGCGATCGCACGCTCCAATACAGATGCGATAGATATTCAAGGGCGGATGTTCTAAGATCGAAAGGCTATTGTCCAAAGAGTCCAAACCGTCACAGCTGCCCCAAATTTATTTTCTGGTCTAGGTATGAAGGGGGTTGAATCAATCGGTCACAACCTTGATTCAGAAGATCGGAAAAACGCAACGGTTTCTCGCCGATACAGGGTTGATGAGGAGTCTACAGCCTGATTAGAGAAATCATCGGGAAGCGGTCTCCATTGAAATACGCCGGTTTGGAGGCGTTCTCCTTTTCCTTCTATCCCCCCGTCACCTGCAGTTCTGGCATAGGACATGGACGACAAGAAATCGGACTTCCCCATGATTGCCCCACCGTTCCCCTCGCATTGATATCTGTTGCTTCCTGTTCTCACACAATTTGGATTAGACATTTTTCTACATGCTTGAAAATGCAACATTGGTCTGGGACCTAGAGCAAGCCAATAAGGTTGCGCTAGGGTTTTCCACCTCATTGGACCCTGAGACCATTGCCCGTCTCGCCACAGATGGCTTCGTGGAACAGTTTAACTGTGCCTTTGCCCGCATCTGGCTAGTGGAGCCGGATCAGACAATGCTGAAGCTAGTGGCTTCTTCTGGACTCTATACCCGCACTGACGGCACATTCAGCCGCATTCCCATGGGGGAATTTAAGATTGGCAAAATTGCTCAAAATCGAGTTTCTCTCCTGAGCAATAATTTGGCCAAGGAATCCTGGGTCAGAAATCCAGATTGGGCGATCGCCAACAATATCAACGGCTTTGCGGGTTACCCCTTAGCCCATGGAGATAAGGTAATTGGCGTCTTGGCTGTTTTTAGTCATGACGCTATCCGTCCAGAGTTTCTGAAGATTTTATCCAGTCTCTGTACAACCCTGACCGTGGCTTTAGAAATGGCATCTCTGCACCAGTCAGAACAGCAGGTGCCCGCAGGCATGGACACCCAACGGATATTGGCCAATCTGTCTCTATCGGATGCAATGGCCCATATCTTAGGGCAAGCAACGGTGTTGGTATTGGGGACTGAACGATGCCTAGACGTGTCCAAAACCCATCTCTTTTTGCGGACTGCTGAAACCCTTAAGGATCTCGATTGCAGCTACTGCCGCCTGACCTACGGCGAAGAAGCGGTAACCTTAGAAGCCATTGCTGCTGCCCCTGTTGAACCCGAACGGAACGCCTGGGAGCGAACCACCTTTGGTCGTTTATCTTTGATGGCTTCATGTTTTAATGGCAGCTTCAAAATCAGTTCAGAACCTAATATCAAGGCTATTCAAGTGGCCTTAACCTTTCCTGTGGCCGTTCAAGGGACTTGTGTGCGCATTCAGTGTGCGTCTCCTTTAGTGCAAACGGGACTGATGCACCTGGCCTCTGGAGCTGGACTACAGGTTTGCGTCAACAGCGATCCTCAAATCCCTCTACTAACGGATCAAGTGGACCTCCTCGAAACCAGTCACTATCCGCTGTGGGTCAGCCATAGCTCAGCCATAACGCCCAAAAGCGCCAAGGCAGACCTCCAGCTTTCAATCACTGCTGAGCAATTACGGGAAGCGGTGGCATCTGTCATGCAAGGGGAAACCTGGGGACTAGATCAAGGCGAACAGCAGCTTTCTGCCCGCGAACGGGACGTTCTGGCGTTATTAGTCCAGGGCTTTCGTGATCGCGATATCGCTGAGCAGCTCTTTATCAGCGATAGTACGGTTAAATTTCATATCAACAATATCCTCGTTAAACTGAACGCGAAAACCCGGCTACAAGCTCTCTATAATTTGATGTCCCTCCAGGGGCATGAGATTTAGAGAACGTCAAAAGGCGATAATACGTCTTTTATCCTGGCCACATTTTGAGACCGTCTCAGTCACCGGTTGGATAGACGGTCTCTCTACAGCAGGCTTGAGTCGCCTGCGCATCATACTCAAACTCAGCAAGTACAAAAAGAACACAATCAGTGATAGATGAATGCTGGCTTTAACGGCCAGCCAAGGGATACGGTTAGGCATGCGCTTATCAAGGGTATCGACAGTAAGAGCGGCATCTAGCACCACTAGTCTCGTTTCTATGTTCAGGGCAGATCAGTGATGCCAATGAGAGCGGAATAGAGAGCAGATATCTTGTGAATGTTGACGGTGCGATTGGACTTAAGAATGACCTCAAAAAACGAACAAAGTTCAGTTAAGTTTTAAAAAATTCTGCGGAATTTTTAACTAATACACTTCGATAATTCTTCTACAGTTTATGAGGTCAGATCAGCTCTCGTAACTCTATATTCAAAGAGGACTTTAGCTAGATAATCCAAACTTATTTCCCAAAGCAAGAATTTTGCTAAAACCCATACACAGAGAAACTTTAGGAGGCAAATCAGCTATCCTACCCAGCCATATTCTGTTGAGTCAACCTATTGATATCCTTAGGTCATGAATCAAATTATTTTATAGGGGATGGCAGGTAAAAATAGGAAAGCTATTAGTTTGTACAGGCATTATTTCTAATAGTATTGCCAGCTTGATAAAACCGAGTTAAAAACACTAGGATCTTAGAGTGCGTTGCGTGTTGCACCATCGTTTTTGCAATGCTACGACATCAGCGTTCAATCCTTGATCAAATTCAGATGGGAGATGAAATATGAGGCGGGAGCACCCCAATATCTCTATATTTAGACGATTAGACCCAAGTAACCTGGCTGCAGATCCAATGCTGTTTGCCCCTGGTTTTGTTTGGCATTTTTTCAATCCCCACCTCCCCGATATTGAGGGGGACTATGTGGGGTTGGCGGGCCTGCAAGCCTTCTTTGAAACGTTGGAGAAGCTGACGGCAGGAACCTTTCAGGTTGAACCCATCTCCGTTACGGCAGTGGGCGATGAGCTGATCGTTACCCATGTCAAAGATCGGATGATGTTGAACGGGCAACCCATCGAGCTAGACGCTGTTGTGGTGTGGCGAATGGTCAATGGCTGTATTGCTGAAGCCTGGGATATCCCATCGGTGTATACAAAGAACTCCCCGCTTCCACAAGTTGCTTAACTCAGCCAGATATTCCATCGTTCCCCATTCCGACTCGTAGCCACCGAACCGCGTTCTCATCGAATAACCAAGGAGATGCTTATGACTCAGTCGATGCAGTTTTGGGACAAAGTTGCTGATAGCTATGCCAAGCAGCACATTGCCGATCAGGCCACTTACGAAAAAAAGCTAGAAGTGACGCAAAAGTATCTGCAGCCAGATATGGAGGTCTTAGAGTTTGGCTGTGGCACCGGCTCTACTGCTTTGATTCATGCGTCCCATGTGAAGCATATTCGGGCGATTGATTTTTCAGCAAACATGATAAAAATCGCCCGGTCCAAAGCCGAGGCCCAGAACATCCAAAACGTCACCTTTGAGCAAGCCAGCATTGACGAGTTGAGCCTCCCTGATCAAAGTATTGATGTGGTGCTGGGACTCAACGTTTTGCATTTGCTGAAAGATAAGGAAGCCGAAATTGCTAAGGTCCATAACATACTCAAACCGGGGGGACGGTTTATTACGAGTACGGTGTGCCTAGGAGGGACGATGGATTGGCTGAAGGTGATTGCCCCCATTGGCAAATTTCTGCGGCTATTTCCACTGGTCAGAGTCTTTTCGGTCCAAGAGTTGGAGCAAAGTTTGACGGATGCGGGCTTTGAGGTTGAACAACCCTGGCAACCCAGTGAGTTCACCTGGCAGCTCGGCTCGGGAAAGGTCGCATTTATTGTGGCAACCAAAGCAGCTTAGACAAAGAAACGCATGACACAGTGGATAACAATTTTCGGAACGAGCAGTGGCAGGAGAACACCCCTTAGCCGTGACGTGCTCAGCAGATCGGGGTATGTTTATGAGGTCGCACTGGCATTCAAAGCCAACTGAGTCTACGCTACTATTGACACGCTTTCTATCATTGAAGCTATGCCTATCCCTGCGTACCAAGATCCTGTAGCCCAACTCCTCACTCTAGGATATCCAGAAGATTTAAATAGCCCCGAGGCTATTGATTATCTCCAAAACTTTGGATTTACAGACGTTCATATCCCTGAACTCAGTCGGCTCGCTGCTGAAGAAGACTTGAACTGGGATGATGAGGGAGAGGGCTACTCCCCCATGCATGCTTGTCGTGCACTAGGTCAACTCAAAACCGAGAAAGCGATTCAAGCACTGTTGACTCTCTTTGATAGTGAGTATGACTTTTTAAGAGAAGAGTTGCCCACGATCTTGGGAAAAATAGGCCCAACCTGTATTCCCATACTCTCGGGTTATCTAGCTGAGGGGGAACGTCCTTGGCTGGGGATCTCTACGGCCGCTTCAGGACTCACCAAAATTGCTCAACTAAACCCTGATTATCGCCAAGAATGCATTGATGAATTAACGACAGCGCTAGCTCGTCATAAGGAACAAGCAGCGGAGACGAATGGAAGTTTAGTTGTCGAGTTAATCAACTTAAAAGCGACTGGAGCCGTCAGTGTGATTGAACGGGCTTACAAGGAAGGTCCCATGGACGAAATGTTTTGTGGCAGTTGGGCAAAAGTGCAGATTGCGTTAGGACTGGCAACAGAAGCAGACTTTTCTCCAGAAGAACTTCAGCATCAGGAACCAGAGTGGATGGAGCAAATCCGTCGATTGGCAAATATGACCACTGAGTTGGCACGGGAACAGAGCAAATTACCCGACTTTAGCAAAGGTGCTTTATCCCAGAACCGGAAAAAGTCAGGGAAGAAAACGACGGGGTTTGGGGCTGTGAAGCCCAAGAACAAAAAACGCAAGAAAAAGTGATCGATCGGTCTATCCAGGGAACGGATGCGTCTTTGACAGAATGGTCCCGTCTATAAAAGTGAAGCCATCAAGCAGTTAGCCCTGGAGATCAAACAATGTCTCGCATCCAACTCGCCCTTAATGTCCAAGACCTGGAAGCGGCTACTCATTTTTACAGCAAACTATTTGCCACTTAACCAGCAAAGCGCCGACCTGGGTATACCAACTTTGCGATCTCAAACCCGCCTCTCAAACTGATGTTATTCGAAAATCCCACCGCCAGACGATTATTGATCAGTTCAAGAATATTTCACAAATCGAACATTCCAGACATCGTAGTCCCGTCAACTTCTTTGTCAATATGGTCTGTGGACTGATTGCTTAGTGCCACCAACCCAAGAAGCCTTCTCTATCCATTGCTGAGTATTTACTCCCAGCCGCTTAAACCGAACTCAGGTTAGATGGACTACGATACCAACACCTTGATGGCTTATTAACCCAAATTGGGGTGTCTAGTCGCAGAAGGTGTCAACAATCAAGCTTGACGCTTAGTTTGCTATCAAGCTTGATTCCTTATTCAATGGCTTCACTTCATGAAGTGTAATTAAAGCCTGACCCGCTCAAATTCAGGTTACTTGATCCACTGACAACCGCAATAAGTTCATCAGTGCCAGGTGTTTTAAGGAAAATAGCCTGTCCAGAAGGAGTGCCTGTTGGTGATGAACCCAAACTATACTCACTGGCAAACCCATGCAAAAGGATGCGATGGGAGCGTGTCACTTTTTCAGGAGAAAAATAGAGTCAAGTTGTCGATTGAGATAGGCACAGCGATGAGCTAGGACTTTGGGGATATGTTTTTCTTGCCATTGCGCACCTGAAATCTTTGTCCTTCGGTCAATTTGCTTAACAAGCGACTCAACGGCACCAGAGCCAATGGGTATTCCCTCAGCTTGATAGTAACCATAGTTGGGAATCCGCTCTCGGTGGTCTCGCAAATACTGACAGAACCGTTTAGCCTGAGGTTTGCTCAAACCACAGAACAAATCGATGGCCTCATCAATCTTCCCTCTCCACAAAAGGTTTCAGCTTGCTGCAGCCGTTTGAGTGACCCACCGACTTTATGTAAATTCTCCATCAAGTGGAACCAGTCTAGGATCTGCTCCTGTTGAGTTGGCAGTCTCATCTGTCGGTAAAGCTTCCAAATCCCAACATGACCATCCCCAAGACAGTAAACCCTTGCAGCAAATCTGAAGCGGTTCACCGCCAGGCAGAGGGAAGTATGGTCTTGATAGTAGGCCAAGCCAACCCTATCGCCATTGATGCGAACTGCTTTATAACCACGCCAGTGGCAGGGTTCCCCTTTTGGAGTAATCAACCGAATATTGCCCCCATCTAAGCTGAGCTGAGTGACTCCTTGCGTCAAAGAGGGTGGACTGAAGGTTTGACGATGAACGAGACGCTGCTGCGTTTTGGAGCTGACTGTGATACCCGTTAAAACTGCTAGATCCTCTGATGCATGGGCATAGGAAACATTGGCACTAATACGCAGGGCGCACATCTCTAAGTAGGGGCTTAACTGACTGTTGGGCTTGACCTTGAGGGCTGTTGCTTGGGTCCGAGTGAGGTTGAGTTTGCCCAGAATGCTTTTTAAGGTCCGTCGATATTCTCCGACATCTGGCGGGCTAACTTGGTCGATAAAAAAAGACCCATTTGAGGCGACACATGAGTTTGCAGTTGAGTCCGAACGGTGCATTCAATCTCTGCCAAAGTATTCATGGGCAGAGACTGGGATTGGGAGTCTTGATACAGCAGTTCTGAAATGCGTGTGACGCAAGCATTGAATTCTTGTTCTTCTTCTGGTGTCATAGTCAATAAGAGGGATCATCTAAGATCAATTATCATTTTCCTCTCAAAGAAGTGACACGCTCCCGATGCGATCCCCTTCAGCAACCTTAAATCCCTCAATATGGGCGTAATCTCCCTTACCAAGGGTATTATTTCTGCCGTCATCATAAAACGATTGAGATTGGTTGCCTAGAATATACAAATCCCCACCAGGGCCGCCCTTGAGTTTATCTATCTGAGATTTAGAAGTACTTGAATTGGTTGCTATACCAGTCAAGACATCACGACCATTGCCTCCATAAAGGGAGTCATTGCCCAGGCCGCCAAACATTGTGTCATTCCCTTTATGGCCGACCAATTTGTCGCGACCAGAGCCTCCATATAGCCGATCATTACCATCTCTACCGAGCAGCAGATCATTATCACCATCGCCATAAAGAGAATCATTACCTTGAGCACCATCGAGCGTGTCTCGATTACTTCCACCTCGAAGCCGATCCTTGCCAATCTCTCCAAACAGCCGATCCTTGCCTGCTCCTCCTTCTAAATAATCGTTTCCGTTGCCCCCTCTAATCAGATCGTTGCCTAATTCCCCTTTCAGCCGATCATTTCCCTCCCCGCCATTGAGGAGATCATTTCCGGCTTGACCGTAGATAGAATCGGAACCGTTCCCTCCAGATAAAGTATCAGCCCCATTCGCACCTTTAATCGTGTCATTTCCTGCCAAACCTGCTATGTTGTCAGGCTTATTCGTCCCATTTAGTAAATCATTGCCTGCGGTAGCAGTATTTGTAGAAGGTCGGCTGTTTGACGGAGGATTGGTTTGACTATCTGTTTGCGCAACATAGTTGCCTGGATTAGCGCCCGCACCAAAGACTTGGGTCCAATAATGAGAATAATTTACGCTTCCCTTATCGTTATTCAAAGCGTGGTACCCCAGCCCCATATGGGTAAAGCTGGAGTTGAGGATATTCGCTCGATGTCCTGAACTGCGCATCCATCCTTGAAAGACAGCTTCAGGCGTAGTCTGCCCTGCAGCAATATTTTCACCCCATGTAGACCATCCTGTATATCCAGCAGCCTCAATCCGATCTCCTGCACTCGTTCCTGTTTGCGGATCGGTATGACTGAAGAAATCACCCGTCGCCATGCGGGTAGAGTGCCCATCCGCTGCTTGATCTAATTTCTGACTTAAAGATAAGGTATTCAACCCGGCTTTAGATCGTTCCTGATTAACCAGACTCAAAATCTTCTGGTCAAATTTGTCTCGATTTAAGATCGCCATGTTGTTCTGTTTAATTAGTCAACATTGACAAACTATTACTACTATGTGAAGATGCGGTGAAACACGAATTTAATTAACTTTTAAATACGCTTTTTTCTGTATAAAATAAATAATTTATATTGGTTTATTATATTTTTTTGATTAAAAAATATTGCTGAGGCAATGGATGCAATCTTCTGTTGAATTAAGTATTTAGAGGATTTACAGGCTGAATATAACATTAGACTTAGATGAAAATATGATATTTGAAGTGCTTCCCAGTATTAAAATTGTGTGTTTACTGAAATCTAGGATAGATCTAATCAAAAAAATATTCTGTTTTTAATTTACTGAAGGTAAAGTATCGATATTCGCTAGGCTGTTAAAATAGTATATCTCAATAAAAACTCAATCTTCTTGGATATCTGACACAACTTATAAATATCCTGATATCAATAGAGCAAAAATCAATAGGATTCAGATCTGAACTAATAGGACCCAACCCAGGGTTGTTTTACGTTCCTCCTAGAAAAAATAGGATGGTTCTACTGACCAACAGTAGAGAGACCGATGAGCCATCTAATTGATACATTGAAGCAAGTCCCTGATTTCCGCAGTGCCCGTGGCCGTACTCATCCGTTATGGCTGCTGTTGCTGTTGATGGTGATGGGTATGCTTGCTGGATACCAGGGATATCGCCCCTTAGAAACCTTTACGAGCGATTATCGCCAGCCTTTAAGTGAGCTATTGGGGCTTGAGAGCCTCGAAGTTCCGTCTCACTGTACCTTTCGTCGAGTGATGAAGGGTCTTGACTTCCAAGCGTTGAGCCACCAATTTGAAGCATGGATGCTCTCGAAAGCCCAGACTCACTCTCCCGATAATTATGCAGCCTCCATTGATGGCAAACGGATTCGTCAGGGGCTGACAGATGCCAAGGGGAAGCAGCGTTTTGTAGGGTTGGTGAGTTTATTTGCGGTGGAAGCAGGCATCACCCTCAAGCTCGAAGCCCTCACTCAGGAGGATAATAGCGAAATCAAAGTCGTCCAGGCACTGTTGGAAACCCTTCAACTCGATGGCTTGCTGATTACCATGGATGCCTTACACGCCCAAAAAACACTTGAGAAGATTGTGGCCTCGGGTAACGACTATCTTGTGGCGGTCAAATCCAATCAGGGAAGACTTTACGACCACCTCCAGACTTACTTTGAGTGTCTTAAACCCATGGCTGAGCACATCCACTCCGCCCAAAGTAGAGGACGAGATGAACATCGGTGTATACAGGTTTATGAGCCTGTCGGCATAGCCCTACAAGAATGGGAGGCAATTCGCTCTGTGCTTTGTGTCCAACGATGGGGCACTCGCAAAGGAAAGGAGTATCACAATACGGCCTATTACATCAGTTCAGCTGCCACCTCACCCCAGCATTGGCAATCTCTGGTCCGAGAACATTGGGGCATTGAAAATCGGTTGCATTGGCCGAAGGATGTTGTTTTTGGCGAAGATGATTATCGACTCGAAGATGAACAAGCACTGCTCAATTGGTCAGTGCTTAGAACTATTGGGATTAATATCCTGCGGCTAAACGACTATCAATCCCTCAAAACCGCGATGACTAAGCTGGCTAATCGGGTCGATATTATTTTTTCGCTGCTAACTTAAAACAGCCCTGGCTTGGTCCCTAGTATCAAACGCTTAAAGCTGTTTTATGGAAATAAGACACGATCCCTATTGCTGAGTTTGTTGTGCTTGCGGTTGCAGGAAGAAAGGGTTTACTGAGCTGGGAGGAGATTGAGTAATCTACACAATACTTGATCTAGGAGTAATGGCAATCAGACTGCCTATCAACCAGCGAGTCGATTCTTCTGACACACTAATTTGCAAGCTAAATGCTGGCTTCTTCGTTTGGCTTTTCATTGAATATTACTAGTAATTCCTATTTCAAGCATTATGAGAGTCTTCAGGTGTTTCTATTTGTCGATTTTTCGCCTTATGGATGGCAGTCCTAGATTATCTAAAGGAATCTGGATATAGTTAGCTAAAATTAATTCCAATACTTCCTGCACCATACGCAGTTGGATATACCAACTGGGTCTTTGCTCACTTTTCATTCGTTTTTTGAGCAGAACTAGATTTGCTACATACTCTTCTGGGAAAACAACAATAAGTTGTCCTGTTAATGAGATATTGAGTGGACTACGGGATTTGAGAAGAACAAGTAAGAAGATACCTGCTGAAACGGTCGGGATGAGTAGATAGATCAATTCCCATTGCAGATGTGTTGTTGTGATGCGGGAAGCAACAATGATTTCTAATTTTTGGCGTGTTTGCTGCAGAATCGCCTGTGCAATTTTGGGGTCATTGATTTGAGCAAATGCGGCTGCAACCTCTCTCAGAGCATAGGATTTGTAACTTGGGTTATCAATTTTTTCGGCAACGGTTAGGGCATTTTTCAAGCCTTCCTGGGCGAGTTTCGGGTCATTGATTTGAGCAAATGCGGCTGTAATCTCTCTTAGGGCATCGGATTTGATACTTGGGTTATCAATTTTTTCGGCGACGGTTAGGGCATTTTTCAAGCCTTCATGGGCGAGTTTCGGGTCATTGATTTGACCATAGGCGGCTGTAATCTCTCTTAGGGCATCGGATTTGGAATACAGGTTATCAATCTTTTCGGCGACGGCTAGGGCATTTTTCAAGCCTTCCTGGGCGAGTTTCGGGTCATTGATTTGACCATAGGCGGCTGCAATCGCTCTCAGGGAAGAGGATTTGTAACTTGGGTTATCAATTTTTTCAGCGACGGCTAGGGCATTTTTTAATCCTTCCTGGGCGAGTTTGGGGTCATTGATTTGACCATAGGTGTCTGCAATCATGCTCAGGGCAGAGGTTTGGGAACTTGGGTTATCAATCTTTTCGGCGACGGTTAGAGCATTTTTCAAGACTTTCTGGGCGAGTTTGAGGTCATTGATTTGACCATAGGCGGCTGCAATCGCACTCAGGGCATAGGATTGGGAACTTGGGTTGTCAATTTTTCGGCGACGGTTAGAGCATTTTCAAGACTTTCTGGGCGAGTTTGGGGTCATTGATTTGACCATAGGCGGCTGCAATCGCTCTCAGGGCATAGGATTGGGAACTTGGGTTGTCAATTTTTTCGGCGACGGTTAGAGCATTTTTCAAGACTTTCTGGGCGAGTTTGGGGTCATTGATTTGACCATAGGCGGCTGCAATCGCTCTCAGGGCATCGGATTGGGAACTTGGGTTGTCAATTTTTTCAGCGACGGCTAGGGCATTTTTTAATCCTTCCTGGGCGAGTTTGAGGTCATTGATTTGACCATAGTCGGCTGCAATCGCTCTCAGGGCATCGGATTGGGAACTTGGGTTGTCAATTTTTTCGGCGACGGTTAGAGCATTTTTCAATCTTTCCTGGGCGAGTTTGGGGTTATTGATTTGACCATAGGCGGCTGCAATCGCTCTCAGGGCATCGGATTTGATACTTGGGTCATCAATTTTTTCGGTGACGGTTAGGGTATTTTTTAATCCTTCCTGGGCGAGTTTGGGGTCATTGATTTGACCATAGGCGGCTGCAATCGCTCTCAGGGAATAGGATTGAGAACTTGAGTCATCAATTTTTTCGGCGACGGTTAGGGCATTTTTCAAGCCTTCATGGGCGAGTTTGGGGTCATTGATTTGACCATAGGCGGCTGCAATCGCTCTCAGGACATCGGATTTAGAAGACGGGTTATCAATTTTTTCGGTGACGGTTAGGGTATGTTTTAATCCTTCCTGGGCGAGTTTGGGGTCATTGATTTGACCATAGGCGGCTGCAATCGCGCTCAGGGTAGAGAATTTGGAATATGAGTCATGAATTTTTTCGGTGACGGTTAGGGTATGTTTTAATCCTTCCTGGGCGAGTTTGGGGTCATTGATTTGACCATAGGCGGCTGCAATCACACTCAGGGTAGAGGATTTGGAATATGAGTCATGAATTTTTTCGGTGACGGTTAGGGTATTTTTCAAGCCTTCATGGGCGAGTTTGGGGTCATTGATTTGACCATAGGCGGCTGCAATCGCGCTCAGGGTAGAGGGTTTGGAATATGGGTCATCAATTTTTTCGGCGACGGTTAGGGTATTTTTCAACCCTTCATGGACGAGTTTGGGGTCATTGATTTGACCATAGGCAGCTGCAATCGCGCTCAGGGCATCGGATTTGGAACTTGGGTCATCAATTTTTTCTACTTGCTGGAGCGCTTGCTGAAATATCTCCTGTATATGCTGATAATCCCCAAGATTAACCTCTTCTAGCAATCCTTTAATTCTAAGTTCTTGAAAGCGTGAAGAAAGTCGCGATAGCTCTTCCTGACGTTCAATTTGCTCTTGATATGTAGAATGTTGCTTCCACTGATTCTGAAACGCATATATGCGAAGAACGGAACAGCTAAGCGCAATAACTCCCCCAGCAGTTAACAACCCTCGCTTTAACCAGAATCTCCTAAGCATCTTTCTCTGTTCACATATGTTTTTCATGTTCAAACCACCCCTAGACAAGCTATCCCTGACCCGATCGCTGAGCCAACCTTAACCGATATTGCTGGATTCCACTGAGGGTATTGGCCCCCACCCCTGTAACCTTGTAATACTTGCGACGAGCACCACCAGAGTCATCCACCTCATCCCCCCATCGCCAGGAGATTAAGCCCTTCTTCTCCAGACGGTTTAGAGCTGGATATAAACTACCGAAACTTAGCGTGATCGGCCTGCCCTGATTCAGTTCATCCAAAATCTCTAAGCCATAGAACTCTCGCCCCAAAAGAACCGTGAGGATATCTTCATCGATTGCAGACAATCGCACAGGCTTTTCTGTTTGCGGTTTATCTTTGCGCTTTTGTGCCATTAGTTTCTTCGATCACTCGAAATCTATTTTTTTCAACTATTATATATTTTTATAGTAGTTGGCGTTACTCTAACACATTTCTCAGAAGTTGGTGGCAAGTCCTCCTATAAAGTCACCCAAATTTGGCATCAACCAGCAAGCAGCGCCAGCTTAACTGCACCCAGCTTCAATAAAAAGAAAGAGTAAAAGCTTTTCTGTATAAGAGATTGAGAGTTCTATTTACTCGTATCCGGATGGTTTTGTAGACTCTGCAAATCCAAAGCTAAAAACCGATCCAATGGTCGGTACATCCAATACATCGAACTCGTCGAATCTAGACTTGTCTTTTGAAAACCCAACATCACCCCCATCTTTTCGTATAGGGGGTGAATGACTAAGGTATGTAGGTCACAGAGATTTGGAAAATCCTGTTGCATGCGCCGCAAGGTTTCTTGGGTATCGATTAGAAACGGGATTTGATAGTGGTCCCAATAAAGCGGGTCAATCATCCAGCTGCGCACATACACCGACACACAGTTTGAATCGCCCGGCGTTGCCATTTGGAATGGATCGACCTCCGTCAGGGTACTCAAATGCAGACCCTTACTGGGTGCTGAAAAGAAATTGATATCAGATTCACTATCCGTTGGGTATAGCAAATAAAAGCCCACTGGATTCAGGGTATTCACCTGCCGCAACACCCTCATCCCGGTTCCATACTGCTTGGCCCATTGCCGAAGTCTCAACATAATTCGGTGTGGTGCCGTTTCCGAGTTTTGGTTCATCCAGTTGTAGTTCCGGGCCAGCAAGTTCGCCACTGGAATCGCATCACAGCGAGGGTCAAAATCATCAGTTTTTAGCTCGACGGTTTCTTCTGAGGTATCCCACCCTTCTGGCATCGGCTGAATTTCGATCCAGGTAGTATTGCCATCAAACTGCTTTTGGACCAAACCGAGGGCTGCAAGCTTATCCAGCATCATCCCAGCAGCGCGATCGCTCCCTTGGTCCTTATCAAAGTAAAACAAGTCTGCCGCTTGTCGATGGGTACAAATGACTTTTTGAGTGGGCAAGACCAAATCTTTCAGGGGAGGCCGCAAACGGGGTTGGTCCGCCAGTTGCTCCTGCACTAGGGCATAAATCCAGAGGCGGACAAAGCTCTCAGCCCGCACCCGTGTCAGACCGACTCGCTGAATCAATTTCTCCACGGTTTGCTGTTGTTGTTCAGGGGGCCACCACTGATCTAGATCTTCAGTATTCAAGGACTTCACCTCACTTCACCCTACTTCAGTATAGTTCTTGGCCCTGATATTGCTTCAAAGCTCTACGGTGCAGTCATTGTGGCCTCACCAGCGCAGAAGCCAGAATGCAATTAATCAAATCAAGCCCAACGGAGGCCATCATGAGCGACAAACAAATCACCACCCCCACAGTTCACACCAGTGCTTGGATTGCTCAAACCTGGATTTCTTTTACTGTTTCTATTGCCGCTACCGCCATCGGTATTGTCTATATGCCCGTTAACCCTTGGATGAAGGGCTACTTGGGCATGGGCACCTTATTCTCCATCGGCTCCACCATCAGCTTGTCCAAGACTATCCGCGACGTGGAAGAGTCGAAGCGGGTGCTCAGCCGTCTGGATGAAGCCAAGTTGGAAAAGCTATTAGCCGAGCATGACCCCTTCAACAAAGTGGTTTAGCCTCTTATCTCATTCAAATCAACACTACTACAGGACTTTCAATATGCTTCTGTCTCACCCCCTCACGACGTCCCGCAATGTCTTCAGTATTGGTAAGGGCGTTATTTCCCTCCTGCGCAATCCCAGCAATACCCAGTCTGTCTATGACATTGAAGACGGGCTCTACGGTAGCCAAGCCATGAATTTAGCGGTGGACTTTATTAAGGCTGATGCTAGTACCGCCGAGTTGGTGCAAGACCGTTATATAGCCCCTTCCCCCGATCTAGAGACGCTGTTGCAGTATCCCCAAGACTCCCTGGGCTATTGCTATGCTGCCTCGTTGACGGAAGCAGGATTTGACCCGGAATTTTACCGTGCGATCGCAGTTCGAGACGATGCCAGCTACATCCTCCTCCGACTCCGCCAAACCCACGATATTTGGCATCTGATCACCGGATTCGGCACTGATGTGGCGGGGGAACTGGGCCTGAAAGCCTTTGAACTGGCTCAAACTCGCCGCCCCATGGCTCTGGTCCTGCTCACCTTTGGCTTACTCAAGGCCCTGCTAAAAACCCCTGATGCCCTGGCCACCCTACTGCCAACCATTTCCCAGGGATATCAGCTAGGACTTCGAACTCAACCGCTGCTATCCCAAAAGTGGGAAGCGCAATGGGAGAAGCCGCTGCAGCAATGGCAACAAGAGCTGGGCTTCACCGGCTGAAATCTGAGGCAGTCCAACACCAGCCCTGGACTGCCTGAGGGATTACATCAAGATTTAAGGAGCGCAAGACTATGAAATATATCGCTTTCGGGCTGTTCGCCTTTCTCGTTTTGATTATTCTGGCTGGATATGGCGCCGTTAGTTGGGTAGATATCGCCACCATTCATTTCGTGGATTGGATTATAGGGTTCGCCATCTTTGGGTGGCTGGTGACCATTACCACCGTCCCCTGGAATGTCCATTTTCAGGCCCGCGAAGTGGTGGCGGAAATCAATCTTTCCCTAGAAAAAGGCATTCCCATTGATCCAGAGCAACGCCAATATGCCGTGATGGTTGGTCGTCGAAGTTTATGGGTTGCTTTAGCCTTGCATGGGGTCTCTGCCATCGGTCTCTTTGCCTTAGCCTGGTGGCACATTAGCGCCATTGGCTATTTGGGTTCCCTAGCGGCTCTCCTTTTGGCTGTGCTACGTCCTAGCATCAGAGCTTACGCTTTTCTCGCCCGCCGCCTATCCATGATTCAACGCCAGTGCAAATATCCTCGGGAAGATGTGTTGGAGTTGCGGGGCCGCATCGCCCTGCAGGAAAAACAGATCGAAAGTTTAGTGCAACGGCTTAATCTGGACGATCCAACCGCCTGGATTAGTGAGCAGCAGCGGCAATGGGAGTCTATCCGTCAGGATCTCAATCGAATGATGACGGCCCTGGAAACCCTCAAGGTCAATAATCAGGTGGAACATCAGCAGTTAGCGAGGGATACGGAGAGTGCGATCGCAAGCCTGAGCGAAGATGCTCAATTCCTCAATCAAGTCCGGGAGCTGATCCGCTTTGTTAAAACGGCCTAATCTAGCCCCGTAAGCTATCCTAAACACCAGTCGCCTCAACTGTCACAGCTTGTTTTTTAGCGTTATTATCCCCACCTATAATCGTCTGCCGATCTTGCAAAAATGTTTGGCAGCCCTCTCCCAGCAGTCTTTAACCGCTCCTCATACCTATGAAGTGGTTGTGGTGGATGATGGCTCTACCGACGACACCGTTTCTTGGTTGCAGGCTCAGGCATTTCCCCAACTACAGCATTGCTGCCAGGTTCACCAAGGCCCAGCTGCTGCCCGTAATCTCGGACTGCAAAAAGCCCAAGGCGATACCATCGTGTTTATCGATAGTGATTTAGTGGTCACCGAGTCCTTCCTACAATCCCATGCTGAGGCAATCCAGGCGGCACAGCAGCGGTTGGGACATGATCGACTGTTCACCTATGGCCGTGTCATTCAAACTTGCAACTTCTCGGATCCAACCGCTACCCCCTACAAACTGTCAGACTATTCAGCCGCCTACTTTGCCACCGGGAATGTTGCTATTGGTCGTCAGTGGCTGGAACAGGCAGGAGGCTTTGATTCCAGTTTTCAGCAATATGGCTGGGAAGATTTAGAGTTAGGCGTGCGGCTCCAACAGCTCGGCCTCAAACTGATCAAAGCACCCAACGCAGTCGGGTATCACTGGCATCCCCCTTTTAGTCTCGATCAGCTGCCTCAGTTAATCGAACAGGAACAACAGCGGGGGCGAATGGGCGCTCAGTTTTACCGCAAACACTCCACCCTGACCGTCAAGATGATGGTCCAACTCACTATTTGGCATCGTTTACTCTGGGGGGTATTGACCTTACAAGGCCACTTAAACGAACAGTCCCTCAACCCACTCCTACAATTTTTGATCCGCCACCATCACCCACAAATTGCCCTAGGCATCGCCCGTATCTTCCTGAACTGGTATCAGGTGCAAAGCACTCGCCGCGCCTATACTCAGCACAGAGAAACAGATCTTGATAGTCAAAACTGATGACCGTTTCAAGACTCCGTTAGCCTTCACCCATGAGCCAGCAGGGCAGCCTATCGCCCTAACAGATGATGTAACACCTAGCCTTCCTGCCCGGATGATCAAGTCAATCAAAACGAGCATAATGACCATTAGGTAGCCCTCACCTATCTAATGGTGCTGGTTATTGTTGAGCATCTGCTATCTGAGGAAGCTATCCACCAGCCACAGCATCACGAAGAGCACACAACTCAAAATAGCTTGAGGTTGGACCGGATCGGTTTGTAAACCGGTTTGCAAAAGGGCAGAACCAATCAAGGCTCCCACTCCAATCGCAGCCAAGGTCAACAGTAACGCCCGCCCTAGTTTTTGCTCTTTACGATTCAGCCAGTACAGACTAAAACCAACCCCAAGGGCCAACAGAAATGCCAGGGTATCAACGGATTGGGACAACAGGGCAATCCCAGCCAGGGTCGTATAGCAAGCGCCGACAATGGTAATTTCCTGCATGTCGGGCTGATCGATGGACTGCTGCAGCCAGTTGGGTGACGGATTCAGTTGGGGCATGCTGAGCTTTGGAGGCTTTTTCTCCGCCAAGCGTTCGGCAAATCGGATGCCTTCAGGGACCTTGATTTTGCCTTCTTGCCGCTTACGCAAGCGGTCCATCAGTACAGAATCATAGGCCGCTTCTACGGTTTGCCGACATTTCTCGTCTTCTTGGTTCTGTGCAATGATGCGATCTCGGGCATTTTGGATATCTTCAAAAGATGCGTTTTCAGCAACTTCCAGGATTTCATAAGGATTTTGCTCGCTCATGCGTTTTTCTTCCATTGCCCTAAACTCTTGCCGACTCACATTCTGGGTTATATCGGGAACGTTAAAAAACGCTCTCATAAGAATCTAACAATAATAGATTCACCTTTACACCCTAATATGCTTAATTTACTCTTGCACACAACTTTCAGATTCTCTTCTAACTCCAGGGGTAAAATCTGGGAATCTGATGCAAAAACTTAACATTTCAGGTTAGAAGGGAGCCTCATCGATATTGGCTTGAGATTGCAAAAAATCTAGGAATTCCAGCAGTTCCTGATCGGTCAAATGTTGACGGGAACGCTTGTTATAGGTTTGTTGCAAATGTTGTCGTCCTTGGGTGCTGGTCCATCCTAAACGCTTCAGTTCCACATCCGTTTGGGCAATAATATCTGACAAATCGAGGGGGGAGTCTAGGGCTGCTGTATCGACCGAGGGGGATCGAGAGGCTTTGCGTTTTGAAGTGGTTGCCTTTGGTTTCTGTCGCCGACTGGCCCCTCGCCGAGGGGGCGCTTCTTCTTCTACAAAGTCTGGAGCTGGCATATCTTGCATTTGCAAGCTGGGATCATCCCACTCCGGTGCCGCATCAAGGGCCCGGTTGGCGATGGCCTGCAAGTCTTCCGATAAGGATGCTGGCTGTAAACGTGCCTGATCCTGTTCCCCCATTAAATGAGCCTGGGTTTCAAAGGTTGCTGCTTCGATGCCCAAAACCACTAATGCTCGAGTCCGGGCATGGTCTTCTGCCTCTTCAACCGTCGAGGCTGAGGACAGTCCTGTTGCTAAGGTTGTACCTCCCACTTGAATCAAGGCACGAACAATGTAGTGGTCTGGTTCGGCCTTCAGTAACTCAGAGGTGAGACTCCCTGTCGGATATTGTGACCGGAACTGCGAGTACATCAACTGCCTCCCAGCAATCATCTCGACTGACGAGCATAACGTTAACATGAACCGCAAAATTGCGTCTCAGTAGATTCAGACAAGCCAGTAGGGATTACCAGAGTGTGTTTTGAACTACTAAAAAATATGCAGATTTTGCTTAGACTTCATATTGGGTTACCCATTACCTCAGTATTGGAGATCCATTCAGAGGATGGATGGAGTCACCACCTTTAACCTGGCCTTTTATGGATATAGCCATTGATTTTCCATACTCTTAGAAATTAATTAAAAGCAGCTTGTCAATTGTCATAATTATCTGCTTTCTAAAAGCCAGCCCTAATTGAATGCTGATTTTTAGAAACGGGGTAACTTAAAACAATCAATTTAAATCACAAAATCGTTATAAACAGTCGACATCAGTAAATAATAAAGAAATGTTAATCCAATCGCCTTTGCCCAAAGTGACAAAACCTATTCGCAGTCAGTTTGAGCGGCAAGTCCAAACTATTCAAGGTGATGTCTTACGCATGGGGGCATTGGTTGAGCAGTCCTGTCGTTTTGCCCATACCGCTCTGTTTAACCGCAATTTATCGGTGGTGGATACCCTCGCCAAGCAGGATAAGAAGATTGATCGGTTTTATAAACAGATTGAAGTGCAGTGTCTGCAGTTAATTGCGTTGCAATCTCCGGTGGCCAGTGATTTAAGGTTGATTGGTACGCTGATGCAGCTGATTCGTGACCTAGAGCGGATTGGGGATTATGCCGAAGATATTGGTGAGGTGGCGGTGAAGCTGTTTCCCTATCCAGTCGCCTCCTACATGCCTGAAATCGAGCATATGTCAGAACTCTGCCAAAGTATGTTGGCCATGAGTTTGTCCGCTTTAACCCAGCTAGATGCGGAAGTTGGCCTCCAAGTCAAAGTGGAAGATGATGCTGTAGACGATTGCTACGACAATTTATACGATGTCCTCGCTAGCCAATCTATTTCTGGCCCCACGGAACCTTTACTGTTGTCGATGTTAGTGATTCGCTCTTTAGAACGGATGGCCGATCATGCCACTAATATTGGACAAAGGGTTGCATTTATTGTGACTGGAAAGCGATAAGGCTCGGCCGTCTCCCAACCTTGAAAAATCGGAAATTGGTATTAGGAACCCATTGACAAATTTCGTTTGACAGTTGTTCCCCTGTGAGGAACGATCAATAAAGCATACAATGTTCATAGGGCGCTTCAGGTTTTCATACTCAAGCACTCGATGCTCTAACTGTTTTGCTGCAGTTCCGTCAACGTCTCAGAGTCAATGCTGCGATCGCAAAAAATGGATCAAGGTCCATTACAAAACCTAATCCTTTTCTAAACGGCATTCTCTAACTCCTTAAGTTTGCTAGACCATTGCTTAAAGGACCATGAGCTGAGATTTTTTTTGATGGGTATGAGTGTTGGTGACCTAAGCGGTTTGAATCATGCTCAATCTTGTCAAGCTATTCCCTCTAGGAGAACAGATGCTCCTGGCATTATGGTGAGAACGATCAACAAGATTGGCACTGAGTTGGAGCCTGGCCCTAGCCACAATGAAGGACTAAAAGTTGCATGGAATTTTCGATTAGTACTCTGCTGAACAACTTTGCAGATGATAAGTTACTCGCTCCAAAAGCTTTAGAAAAGAAATTAGATTGCCAGGCTGCTGATGGCATCAGACAATTGCAAATCACCTTAGAGGCCCTAGAAAAAGTCGGTATCCTCACCAAAGAGCGCGGTAAATATAAGCGTCTCCCAGAAGAAGGGGTTGTTGAGGGCAAGCTCCGCTGCTCCAGTAAAGGCTTTTGCTTCGCTATCCAAGATCAAGACGATACGGAAGATATTTATATTCGAGAGAGCCAGCTGAATACAGCCTGGAATGGTGATCGGGTTCTGGTTAAAGTCACTAAGGAAGGTCGCCGTCGCCGTAGTCCCGAAGGCGAAGTCCGACTTATTCTGGAGCGCTCCAACCCGTCCGTCATTGCCAGGGTCAAAAAAACAGAAGCAGGGGAATATCGAGCCGTCCCTCTCGATGATCGCCTTTTATTTGAACTCGCCCTCCATCCAGAAACGGATGGTCCGGACTTGGAAGCGGCGATTGATCAGCTCGTGCATGTGGAGATTGTGCGCTACCCCTTAGGGCAGCTGTCTCCCCTCGGCCGGGTCACGCAAGTTCTAGGGAGTGATGCCCAATCGGCGGCTGATACAGAGCTTGTCTTTTGTAAGTACGATTTGCCTCGCTCTTTTCCTGAAGATGTTTTAGCCGAGGCTGAAGCTCTGCCGAAAAAGCTGCGCAAAGCCGATCAGAAGAAGCGGGTGAATCTGCTGAAGGTGCCCACGTTTACGATTTGCGATCGCAACCCCAATCCCACCCAACTCGACCATGCCTTTTCCGTCGAAAAATTAAAAGGCAACAAATGGCGAGTGGGCGTTCATGTCACCGACTTAGTTTACTACCTAGACCCAGACTCCTCCATCGAACGTCAGGCCAGCCAACGGGGGGCCGCTATGTTCCTGGGGGATACGGCACTGCCCCTCTTCCCAGAGACCTGCATTGAGCGCATTGGTGCCCTCACCGCAGGCAAAGATCATCTCACTTTTTCCATCTTGATCACCTTGGATAGCGAAGGGGAGGTTCTAGAATTTGAAATTCAGCCTTCTGTGATTCATGTCGATCAACACTTGTCCTATGAGCAAGTACAAGACATTCTGGATGGAGACCACAAAGATAAGTCCCTTGCAGATGCCATGCAGCTGTTTCAGACGGTCAGTGAGGCCCTGAAAAAGCAACGCTATGATCGCGGTGGCTTTGATCTGTTGCTGTCCACCGTTCCTCCCCAAATCATGGGTGACGAAGGGGATTTAGGAGCCGTTATCTTAGCGTCCCCCACCCAAACGCACAGCATCATTGCGGATTTGTTAGTTCTCGCCAATCACCTGGTTCTTTCCCATCTGCAGGCATTGGCCATTCCAGGGGTCTATCAAATCCAAGCTCCACCCGATGCCCAAGATCTCCAAGATCTGCTCAAGCTGGCTGACAATATCCAACTCTCTCTCGGTTTGCAGCAGGAAGATACGGTGCAGCCCCAGGATTTCCAAACCTTTAGCCAGACGTTTCAGACCTCAGAACGCTCAGCCATCCTATTTGAGCTGCTGCAATCCACCCTTAAGCCCGTCCAGTACAGTGCGGTGTCAGGGCCACATTTTGGCTTAGCCCTAGTCAACAACTATGGCCATTTCACCTCTCCCCTCAATCGATACGGCGATTTACTCAATCAGCGCATTTTACATGCGGTCTTTACGGAAGGACGCGATCGACGCACCTCTCGGGCCAAGGAGAAAGTGAACTTGCGCCATAGCGATTGCCATGGACAAATTAGCTGGAATGTCCTGCCCCCGGAGACCCAGCGGCACTTAGAAGCCTTAATTACGGACGCGATTCCCCAATTGAATGAGCAAGCCGACCTTGCCCGTCAAGCCTGCCAAGATCTAACGGGGCTGCAAAAGACCAAGCAAATGCAAACCCACACGGGAGAAGTATTACAGGGTATTATCACCGGAATTCAGTCCTATGGGTTCTTTG
The DNA here is from genome assembly GCF_000238775.2 of Acaryochloris sp. CCMEE 5410. Lineage (NCBI taxonomy): Bacteria > Bacillati > Cyanobacteriota > Cyanophyceae > Acaryochloridales > Acaryochloridaceae > Acaryochloris > Acaryochloris sp. CCMEE 5410. The sequence goes on from NZ_AFEJ02000001.1 coordinate 2,202,041, forward strand.
TTCGCATCGAAACCCTAATGGTCGAAGGGTTAGTGCATGTTAGCTCCCTCAAAGACGATTGGTATGAATATCGGTCTCGCCAACAAACCTTAGTGGGGCGCAAGAATCGCTGTCAGTACCGGTTGGGAGATCGCGTGGATGTTGAGGTCAAAAGCGTTGATTACTATCGCCAACAAATCGACTTAATTGTTGTTGGTGGCGGTAGCGAAGCGCCTGAAGATGAAGTGACCGAAGCGCCCATCAAAGTGAATGGTAAAGATGAGAGCGATCTCCCCGACGAGACGGAAGAGGAATAGCTCTCCACGGATTGACCGAATGCCCTCCCCTCGATTGAACAAGCGCTAACATGAATGCCCTAGAATTTTTCCAACTCAGCGAAGGCCGGTGGCGGTCCCATCGCATTACTCACCATTTGCTCCTCCGCCGGTCTGAGTCGGGAAATACGGAAATCGAGGTCCAGGTCTTAGCCCCGGATGATCCCAAAGTCATTGAAATCTGCCAGTTACATAATGCCCAGCCCCACCTAGCCATCGGCGGGTGTTTTGTACAGTGGCGAGGTGCAATGGCCTGGGATCAAGAGGAGGACGACCCTCATCGGGGGTCAACGGTATTTGTTTTAGTCCCCCATGAAGGTAGTGATAACGCCGGTCAGTTATTGCGGGAGCGGGGTTATGCTGAGAGCGTTCCCGTCGTGGGTCAGTATCAGGTGGATGCGCAAAATGGCCTCGTTTTAACCACCGAATATGACACCATGAGTTCTCAAGAGCGGTTTTGGTTTGCCAATCCCAACTTGCGATTGCGCACCACGACGGTCAAAAGCTTTGGTGGATTTAACACCACCTCTTTTTGCGCAGAATCAAAGTTAGTCAGCGATGGCGTGGTCACCTCTTCAGAGGCTCCTCAGCTTCTCTCCACCCCTTCTTGGTTAGGGTGGTAATTGACCTAGGCTTGGGCCGGAATTTCCAAAGAGTCTGCTTCATCTGCCGCATTCTTGGCTAGGTCATCACGATAGACGTTGAGGTCAAACCAGAAGGTCGTACCGACCCCTGACTCACTGATTAAATTGACGCTTGCATGGTGCTTGTCCAGGATATTTCTGACAATCGAGAGTCCTAAGCCTGTACCTTCCAAGGTATGGACGCGATTCTCAACCCGATAAAACCGATCGAAAATAGCGGCTTGATCATCCGGCTCAATCCCAATTCCCGTATCCGCAACCTCTACTCGTACTTGATTGGTATGTTCCGCTAGGGGATAAGCCCGAATCATCACCTTTCCACCCTTAAGCGTAAATTTCAAGGCATTGCCAATGAGGTTGGTGAGGACTTGCAGGAGCAAATCATAATTGCCCCAAATGGGCGAGAGATTGGTTGTGATATCGTAGCTGAGCTCGATCCCTTGATCTCGGGCCGTCAGCTGATAGGTTCTCAGGGTTTGCTCTACGGGTTGTAGTAAATCAACCGCTTCAAAGCGATATTGCTTGCCCGACTCCAATCGCGATAGATCGAGCACATCATTCACGAGGCGAGTCAAGCGATCCGTTTCACGATTCGCCGTATCCAAAAACTCTTGGCGATCTTCGGCACTTAAGTCATCGCCGTAGTCATGGAGGGTTTCGATAAAGGATTTGATATTGAATAAAGGCGTTCTCAGCTCATGGGAGATATTGCTAATAAATTGGCTCTTGGCTTCGTTTAGCTCCACTTCTCGAGTAATGTCCTGAACCGTCATGGCGATTCCTTTGACCTTCTCCCGTTGCTGATCCAGAACGGTTGTCAGCAAGATACGTACCGTTCGGGGGGTGGGTCCAGTCAGGGTAATTCGAAATTCACTGCCTTCTTGCCCCGCTGCGCTTTGATAGAGGGGACGGGTCAACTCAATTTGTACAGGCTCTGGTAAATGGTTGAGGACATTTTTGCTGACGACTTCGCTATCCCAGTTAAATAAGCGGCGAGCTGTAGGGTTCGCCAAAATCACTGCTAAATCTGTATCCAGGAGCACCGCTCCATCGGCAATGGTTGAGACTAGGGTTTCTAGCTTGGCTTTCTGGGCCGTCAGCTCCTCAATATTTTGCTCCTGATAGCGCTCTAGCCGTTCCGCCATATCGTTAAAACTGAGAATAAGTTCCCCCAATTCTCCGCCAAACGGGAGGTCAACGCGTTTTTTGAAGTTACCGGAGGCGATGGTTTTTACCCCCACCACCAACTCTTTAATGGGGTTGGTAATAATCAGGGCATTAAACACGGCCCCCAGGATTACCATCACCCAAATGGTGATAAACACAGCAATGGTGACATCGCGAGTTAAATGGGAGGAAGTCACTGCCGTGGGGTTGGGATTGATGCCAATGGCCAACACGCCCAAGTATTGTTCATCCTGCAATAGAGGAACAAATACATCCGTCACTTCACCGTCAGGGGTTGAATGCTCCCGCACCATCACCGATCCAGCAGTCGGGATAAAGTTCTCTGGCAATTGCATCAACCGCCGCAAGGTCAAGGAACTATTGACCTGGGTTTCAGAATAGGGGATGCCGTAATAGATACTGCCTTCTTCATCAGCATAGATCATGTAGCGAATGCTAGAGGTGCGGCTATAAAACTCCCGCGATAGTTTGGCCAAATCTCCATAATTATGGTCTGCTACCAACGGAGCTACATTGGATGATAAAAGTAACCCTAAGTCCCGGCCAAATCGATTGTCCTGCAGGCGAGCATCTTGCTGAATGCTATTCACAGCCCAAAATGTCAGGGAACTCATCAGCAAAGACACCACAAGGGTTGCAGCGACCATAAGCCGAGTTTGGATATTGGAGTCGGCCCACCAACTCACAATAATTTTTCTGAATCTTTCAAACAAGAGCTGAATCAAAACAGAACCTAAATGGACTTAAACAATTAAGGCACATTCCTCAGAGCGTTCATGTGGAGGGTATTCATTCCTATGTTTGTGCGATTGGAATGATGATCCCATGTATTTTATTTTGGCATGATCTTCAACATCCCTGGCGAATCGCTGAACCGCGATCGATGATTGAAGAAGTTGTTTGGGATTTATATCTGCCAGAAATTCCAGTAGAAATTCGCAAATTGACCTATTTGCAATAATTCCGAGGTAACATCGTGAATACGATGAAGTTCTCGGTCTCTCGTCAACAGCTCTATCATTTGCTCCGTCAACCGTCTGAGCCAGATTTGGCTGCGGCTGCACTTTATATTGCTCAGGAAGAGTATCCCGCTTTAGCGGTTGATGAATATCTCAATGCCTTGGACACGATGGCGGGAGAGGTCGAAGAACGACTGCCTGCTGATCCATACCCATTAAAAGTCCTGCAAACCCTGAATCGTTATTTGTATGAAGATCTTGGCTTTACGGGCAACAGTCAACATTACTACGATCCCCGCAATAGCTTCCTCAATGATGTCTTGGATCGGCGGTTAGGCATTCCCATTACCCTATCGTTGGTCTATATGGAAATTGCCCGTCGAATCAACTTCCCGATGGAAGGAATTAACTTTCCAGGGCATTTTCTTATTCGCCCTACTCGGGATGACATGAATATTTTTGTGGATCCTTTTTATCAGGGGGAGATTTTGTTTGAGCAGGATTGCCGCGATCGCATCACCCAGGTTTTTGGGCATCCGATGGAGATGAGACCTGAATTCTTTCAGGTGGTTAGTCCCCAGCAGTTTCTGGTGCGGCTACTAAACAATCTGAAACAGATTTATCTCAATGAAAACCAGCTGGAAAAATGTCTCAGCACATCTGAACAGATTCTGCTCGTTGATCCGAAGTGTTATAGTGAGCTGCGAGATCGGGGTATCTTGTACTATCATGTAGGCCGTTGGTCCGAAGCCCGACAAGATTTACAAGATTTTTTAGCCCAAAACCCTTCTCCTGAACATATTTCTTTGGTTCATAAGTTGCTTAACCAAATGAGTGATTTTCCCTAACATGGCGAAGAGTCTTTTACAATAGGTATTGTTTCTTACTTCACGAATCGGTTCCCATTTTTCGGATATAAACGATTCACCTAACCTCTGACCTCCTCTGATGCAACACGTTTGTTCTACCTCTCCTGAACTAGTTTTCGCTGGTTTCCATGCCCTCGCTGACCCTCTCCGTACCCACGTTTTAGAGCTTTTACGCCACCGAGAACTCTGTGTGGGTGAGTTATGTGAGTCTTTAGATATCAATCAGTCCAAGCTCTCATTCCATTTAAAAGTCCTCAAAGACGCGGAATTGGTCCATACTCGTCATGAAGGGCGCTGGATTTACTACAGTCTAAATTTGGCTCAGTTCGTTGTCCTGGAGCAGTACTTGGCTGAATATCGCCGCAACTCAGAAATTATGCCCCCTCGAATGTACGCGTCTCCCACTACGTCGTAGATAGATCAATTCCCTGCAATCCGTTAATCCAAATGTGGGAATCAATTCTGCGTCACCTATGGTCACGTCAGCTCACAATACGCTTCAACTTCAGTGACTGACTGCTCTTCAATCTATTTCCCCACTCTCTAAACAATCTCTTCACCTTCAGTGGTATCGCATTTCTGTTGAGGGATACGCCTTCTGCAGGCACCTGCAACAAGTACAGTAACCTGAAAAAATGTTTCTTACCGAGTCCGTAAGCACAACCCGTTCGCGCTAAGACTCGGGAGTCTAGTCAAACGGGTTGTGGAAAGAACGTTAGGGAGATAATTGAGCTTTTGGCTTTTCAGTTCGGGTTTTGGCTTGCTGCAAGGTTTGGCTACGTTCTACCAGCTGCATAAAGGCCGTGCGATAACCTTGCGGATCTTTCCCTTTGGCCTGCTCTGCTAAGTCCAGAACTTGGTTAAAGGTGGCTTCACCTCTGTAGTCTGAATCCCTTAGGACCATGCCATACATGGCAACGGCGGCGGAGAATTTGAGGTTGTCGGTGGCAGATTGGATCGAGCGGTTTTTATCTGCGATCGCAGTACTGATCAGCTGGCTCTTACTGCCCGTGGGCTGCTTATACCGCAACTTCAGGTTCATCAGATCTGAACTATTGTTGCTGGCGGTCGGCTTTTGGAACTTCAGCGGATCAATATTAGGAAGCTCGACATTACTGTTCACGCCAGTGGGTATCACCTCGTAGAGAGCCGTAATGGTATGCCCAGAGCCTATTTCACCCGCATCTTTCCGATCATCATTGAAATCCTGATCGCGCAGCAAGCGATTTTCATAGCCAATCAGGCGATAGGCCTGGACTTTTTCAGGGTTAAATTCCACCTGAATTTTGACGTCCTTAGCAATGGTGAATAGGGTTCCTCGCAAGTCATTGACGAGCACTTTCTGGGCTTCTAGGAGAGTATCGATATAGGCATAGTTCCCATTGCCTTTGTTCGCTAACAGCTCCATTTTGTTGTCTTTATAATTGCCCGTGCCATAGCCTAAGACCGTGAGAAATACTCCTCGATCTCGCTTTTGCTCGATCAGACGCTCTAATTCAGCATCACTGGATTGGCCGACATTAAAGTCGCCATCCGTCGCTAAGATCACTCGATTATTGCCATTCTTGAGGAAGTGGCGTTCGGCCATATCGTAGGCCATCTTAATGCCAGCTGCCCCTGCAGTGGATCCACCGGCTTCTAGCCGATCGATGGCGTTCATAATCGTGGCTTTTTGGGTGCCCGGTGTGGACGGTAAAACAATGCCAGCCCGTCCGGCATAGACCACTAAACTGACCCGATCTTCAGGCTTCAGCTGATGAACCAGTAAGCAGAGGGATTTCTTGACCAGGGCCAGTTTGTTGGGGCGTTTCATGGACCCCGACACGTCAATCAAAAACACCAAATTGCTGGGCTGTTCTTTTTCTAGCTCCTTCCCTTTGAGGCCGATATGTACGAGCTTATGCTGGCTGTTCCAAGGGGCAGTGGCAATCTCAGTACTGACGGAGAACGGCTGATCGCCTTTGGGAGAGGCATAGTCGTAGTCGAAGTAGTTAATCAGTTCTTCTAGACGCACGGCATCTTTGGGTGGGAGTTGTCCTTGGCGGATAAAACGCCGCACATTGCTATAGGAGGCCGTATCCACATCAATGGAAAAGGTGGACAAGGGGGTGCGCTGAGGTAAGAAGAACGGGTTCTCGTTGATGCGTTTGTAGTCTTCAGTGTTGAACGTTCCGGGTAGATGATGGCGATCCTTGTCCTGGAATCGAGGTTCAGGTGCAGGGGGCGCAATGCTAGCAGGGGGCACAATCGACTTCATCCGTCCACTTTGGTCACGGCTGAATTGGGATTGAGCAACGGTTTCATTCGCCGGGGCGGGCTTTGCTCTTGTAAGGGCTGGTGGCAGACCAGTCGGCCGGGGACGTGGGGCTGAAAATCCAAACCGTCGATTCCCCTGCTTACGAGGTTGATCCACCTGACTCAGCTCTGTTGCATAGTCTTGCTGTAGGCGTTTGAGCAGAGCTGCATCTGCAGAACTCAAAGACTTATCCTGTGAACGCTCTAAACTACGAGTAAGCTGGGCCAAACTTTGAGCAAACTCAGAACGGGACAGCCCTAACTCAATCTCTACGGGAGTGCGCCCCAGATACTGTTCATACAGATTACGCAATGCCTCGACATCTTTATGGGCAGGCAGCAGTAGCGACTCAGCATTGCAACCCTTGATTCTGGTTTGGGGTTGCGATTTCGCTTGGGCAATATTGAGTGGTTGGCAAGCACTCATGGTCATCAGTAGGGCGGCGGATAGTGCACCAGACCGCTGCCAATTAAACTGCTTCATTGCATCCTTCTCCTCAATTCCAAGGGTTTCCAGCACAAGGCTGGAGTGACTTCATCCTAATCGCTGAATTTAGGATGACCTATCTCGTTTCCAAAATTGAAATGGCTGAGGATACCACTGTCTAACGTTGAAGTGCAAAAGACCTGCGACTCCTCGTCTGGGATGCTACAACTACCAATCCCAGAATGAAACAGAACGAGCTATTTCATGATGTTTGGTCAAGGCCTTAGTCAGGGTTGTTTTACGTTCCTCCTAGAAAAAATAGGATGGTTCTACTGACCAACAGTAGAGAGACCGATGAGCCATCTAATTGATACATTGAAGCAAGTCCCTGATTTCCGCAGTGCCCGTGGCCGTACTCATCCGTTATGGCTGCTGTTGCTGTTGATGGTGATGGGTATGCTTGCTGGATACCAGGGATATCGCCCCTTAGAAACCTTTACGAGCGATTATCGCCAGCCTTTAAGTGAGCTATTGGGGCTTGAGAGCCTCGAAGTTCCGTCTCACTGTACCTTTCGTCGAGTGATGAAGGGTCTTGACTTCCAAGCGTTGAGCCACCAATTTGAAGCATGGATGCTCTCGAAAGCCCAGACTCACTCTCCCGATAATTATGCAGCCTCCATTGATGGCAAACGGATTCGTCAGGGGCTGACAGATGCCAAGGGGAAGCAGCGTTTTGTAGGGTTGGTGAGTTTATTTGCGGTGGAAGCAGGCATCACCCTCAAGCTCGAAGCCCTCACTCAGGAGGATAATAGCGAAATCAAAGTCGTCCAGGCTTTGTTGGAAACCCTTCAACTCGATGGCTTGCTGATTACCATGGATGCCTTACACGCCCAAAAAACACTTGAGAAGATTGTGGCCTCGGGTAACGACTATCTTGTGGCGGTCAAATCCAATCAGGGAAGACTTTACGACCACCTCCAGACTTACTTTGAGTGTCTTAAACCCATGGCTGAGCACATCCACTCCGCCCAAAGTAGAGGACGAGATGAACATCGGTGTATACAGGTTTATGAGCCTGTCGGCATAGCCCTACAAGAATGGACAGCAATTCGCTCTGTGCTTTGTGTCCAACGATGGGGCACAAAGCAAAGGAAAGGAGTATCACAACACCGCCTATTACATCAGTTCAGCTGCCACCTCACCCCATCATTGGCAATCTCTGGTCCGAGAACATTGGGGCATTGAAAATCGGTTGCATTGGCCGAAGGATGTTGTTTTGGCGAAGATGATTATCGACTCGAAGATGAACAAGCACTGCTCAATTGGTCAGTGCTTAGAACTATTGGGATTAATATCCTGCGGCTAAACGACTATCAATCCCTCAAAACCGCGATGACTAAGCTTGCTAATCGGGTCGATATTATTTTTTCGCTGCTAACTTAAAACAGCCCTGAGGGACCAAGCTCCCATAGCAATATCAATCTGAGCTTTAACCCTGTATAACCAGAATTCCGTTTGGCAGGAGAATAAGCAACATAGGATTTGCTGAAGAAATTTGTAGCTTATTCTGACAACGCTCTCAGAGTAGTCAGTGTAAGCAGATCTTCTTATACTACATTTAGCACTTTTCTAGAGGTTTCCATCCAGTTGACTAAGACTTCAAATTCCTTATGCGCGAGTTGCTGATCGCGTTCTTGAAAAGCAAACTCAAGGTCTTTATGTTCAAATTTCACCTTGGTTGTAGTCCCCACTAGGCGCTCATAAAGCCACTGGCTGCAGGTTTGCCAATTATCTCGATTGATTTCGATATTTAGAAGACTACTGCTGCTTTCTGCGGAACAGTGTTCAGTTGAATCAGCCTGACTAGGCAACTGAGCAGGGGTAACAACAGCATTTTGACGTTCTAGATCCATCGCTAGATGAGCCAGAAAATCGATGATTTTTTCATCTTTTGCTTGAGTATCTTGCCTGACTGCCTGACAGAAGTATCTCAAAGCCTTTATTTTCATAGTCTTTGAGAAAAGAGTGGAGCGACATGTGAAGCTAGATTTAAGCACAAATCAGCGTTACTCAAATGTCAGGCTCCACCCAAATTTATCGTCAACTGTTCTCCTTTTTACGTCAACACAGCCATTATCGAGATTTGCGTCATCTCATGACCCTGGGATGGATGGTGAGCGCCTTAATCTGCAGTGAACGATTATGCTTATCTGCTTGGGAATCCTATGTCCCCTGCCGAGCAAAAAAGCCCAAAGTGTCGAGCGTCGCTGGCAACGCTTTCTGTGCAATCCGCTCATTGATGTCCACAAACTGTATGTCCCTTTGGTCCTTCTAGCGCTTAAGAACTGGCGAACCCATCGCCTTTACCTAGCGATGGATACCACGGTTTTATGGAATGAATACTGCATGATTCATGTATCCGTTGTCTGCTGTGGCAGAGCAGTACCGTTGTTATGGAAAGTATTAGAGCACAAGAGTGCGGCGGTTGCTTTTGAGGAATATCAACCGCTATTGCGTCAGGCCCGTTGGTTATTACGGCAGCATCCAGATGTCATGTTGTTAGCAGATCGTGGGTTCGCGAACCATCAACTGATGAGCTGGTTACAGCAGAGCCGTTGGCATTACTGTCTGCGTATCCCATGTGATGTCCTTCTCCATGGCCCCCGTCAATGTCCAAGAGAAGTCCGTAGGTTATGGCCATCCAAAGGAGAAGCTCTCCTCTACCGTAATGTCGGGCTTTGGGATGATGGCCTCTATCGGTGCAATTTGGTACTGGCGAATATCCGAGGCGTAAAAGAACCATGGGCAGTGATTACAGATGAATCACCCTCGTTACAAACCTTGTGGCAATACGCCTTGAGGTTTCGGGTGGAAGAATTATTCCTCGATAGTAAATCTGGTGTGTTTGAGCTTGAAGAGTCGAAAATTCGCTGTGCTGATGCTCTGGAGAGGCTGTACCTGATTGCTGCTGTGGCACTGCTATACAGCACGGCTCAGGGGATGGCTGTTCATATTAAAGGGCTACGCCAACAGGTTGATCCCCATTGGCACAGAGGCATTAGCTATCTCAAGATTGGATTGCGGTGGCTCAAGGGGGTGGTCCATAAAGGACGGGAGTTGTTGATGCCAGTCCCCTTATTCACCAAGGATCCGCAACCGTGTTTTGCCTCTAAAAAAGCTCAAAAGAAACACTACAACAAAATCTGGTTCTCTCGTATCCGCTCTCTACAGTGCAAAGCTTTATGAGCTATGGAATACAAAGATCTGTCAGGCAGTCAGGTATCTTGCACTGAAATTTGAAACTCGATTAAGTTAACCATAAAAATGACTTCTGAAGATTTTTAATAAATATCTATAAATTGAGGCAGTAAGAGTTGCGTATTGATTTTATTTTTTTATCAATCCTATTGCTCGACTGAATCTGACTCAATAAGGGCTGATTATTCTACATCTATAGTCCTGAAGTTGATGCCAGCAGATATAGAAAGTACTATGTAAGTCAATATTTTTCTATACTTGATTTTAATAGTGCTTCATCCCTGTACCCTTAATCTACTCAAGAAGTATGAGAGGCTAGTGATGTTTATCTGAATCAACTATTGAAGTCAGCTGAGATTTTTGTGAGATTTTCATGAGAAAAATGAGAATTATGAAGCTTGCAGAAAAAATAAGCTAACTGTTTAGAAGATTGGATTTTTAGTGATTTGAATTTTTGCTAGGAAAATTCAGATTCACTTCTTGATATAGTCAAAATCTAACTGATCTTGCAAGCAAGAATTGCCACAAAACTTCTTTAGCATCTTTATGAAAATGGGCACTGAGCGGGACTGACCATTGCACCCTCTCCAGTACACTACGAGTTAGTGTCATCAATTACTGGTACTTGGTAGCAATCTGACCTTTAACCCTGCATAATAGGGAACGCAGTTTTGCAGGGAAAAAAGCGATCATGGGGCGCGCTAAAAAAGTTGTGTTGGCCTATTCTGGAGGCGTTGACACCTCCGTTTGTATTCCGTATCTCAAGCACGAATGGGGCGTTGAAGAAGTCATCACCCTAGCTGCAGACTTAGGCCAAGGAGACGAGCTAGAACCCATTCGCAAAAAAGCCCTAGATGCAGGAGCTGCCCAATCTTTAATTGCCGATGGCACCCAAAGCTTTATTACCGACTATGCCTTTCCTGCCATTCAGGCCAATGCCCTCTACGAAAATCGATATCCCCTCTCGACGGCCTTAGCCCGCCCCTTAATTGCCAAACTGCTGGTGGAAGCTGCTGAGACCCACGGTGCCGATGCCGTTGCCCACGGCTGTACAGGGAAAGGCAATGATCAGGTGCGCTTTGACGTGTCTATTACCGCTCTTAATCCCGACATCAAAGTGCTAGCTCCTGCTCGTGAATGGGGTATGAGCCGGGAAGAGACCATTGCCTATGGCGAAAAGTATGGCGTGCAGTCCCCCGTCAAAAAATCTTCCCCCTACAGTATTGACCGCAATTTGTTAGGGCGGAGTGTGGAAGCCGGCCCCTTGGAAGATCCTTGGGTCGAACCATTAGAAGAGGTCTATGATCTAACGAAGGCCATTGCCGATACCCCTGATCAGCCCGAGTACGTTGATATTGATTTTGCCCACGGTCTTCCTACCCAGCTAAATGGCCAGGCCCTAAGCCCTGTTGCTTTAGTCGAACAGCTCAATCAAATCGTCGGCAATCATGGGGTGGGCCGTATCGATATGGTGGAAAATCGCCTGGTCGGCATTAAATCTCGGGAAATCTATGAAGCCCCTGCCCTGCTGGTACTGATTCAAGCACATCGGGAACTAGAGAGCCTTGCCCTGACCGCAGATGTCACCCATTACAAGCGAGGCATTGAAGAAACCTATAGCCAACTCGTCTATAACGGCCTTTGGTTTAGCCCTCTCAAAGATGCCCTAGACGCCTTTATTCAGCAAACACAAAAACAGGTGACCGGTATGGTACGGGTGAAGCTATTTAAGGGGTCGGCAACAGTGGTGGGTCGCCAATCCCCTCATTCCCTCTATACGCCAGATTTGGCAACCTATGGCGCTGAAGATGCCTTCGATCATAAAGCTGCTGAAGGATTTATCTACGTTTGGGGGTTACCGACTCGGGTCTGGTCGCAACAACAGCGATAAGGACTGACCTGCGTAGCGTCTCAGCAACCACTCCTGAAGTATGCATGGAGGTGAGAGGTGCGCCGCCACATTAACGCCGTTAGCCAAAACAGAAAGAGTTGAATTAAGACACCAATTTCAGGTGAACAATGTAATTTAGCTTTGCGGTTCACAAAAGAGTTGGGGCGAATGTCTCCTAGCAGAGTACCATCTTGCCGATGAATGGTGAGTGCTGTGCCCCCAAAGCGTCCTGATCGCAAAGAAAGGCGTTGATGTCCGTAGGTAACCTCAAAACTATGGGTATTCGACCCGAACCTGCAGGCGGATGCTTGAACCGTATTGTTGGCTAACAATCGCCACTCTCCAGACTGCGAATCCTGTTGGATGGCATAGGCTGTAGACCCCAGAACAATTTGGCCTGAGTCCTTGCCAACGTTAAATTCAATCGCACCAATGACATCTTGCTCTGCAACCCAATAGTTCCAAGTGAACAATGATTGAGGCGAAAAGGTCAGTCTCATGGAGGACTCCAGAACACGGTTACAAGAAAGGATTCAAAGTGACCCTTGACGGACAGACGAAGATTGACCGTCAAGGGTAAAAGGCTGCTCTAGCTGCTCTTGGTCTGCATTCTAAGCATTGAAAATGGCTTAAGCTGTGATTTACTTCTACGGGAAGTGGTTTTTGGTATCACAATTCTTCAGTGCCAAAGTAGTATGTTGTTGGTGGTTTGTCGCCAGTTACTCGTTTAGCGATGAGACAGTATGATTGATATCCCCCAAACCCTGCCTTCTGTTCCCTGTTGCGAAAGCCCAGGTTAGGTGTTTGTGAAATCTTTACTGGCCTGGACGGGATTCAATATTTGGAGCCGTCGCTTGGTTGCAGCCATATTTCTAGGCGGGCAAGTGGTGGTGCATTTGCTTAGGGGCAAAATTCATCGCCGCAATACCATTGAGCAGATGGCGATTGTGGGACCCGAGTCTTTGCTGGTTGCCCTATTGACCGCTAGCTTTGTGGGCATGGTATTTACCATTCAAGTCGCTAGAGAGTTTATTGCCTTTGGTCTAGTGCAGACCGTGGGGGGCGTGTTGGCCCTCGCCCTCACCCGAGAATTGGCCCCGGTGCTAACCGCCGTGATTATTACAGGGCGAGTTTGCTCGGCCTTCGCGGCTGAAATTGGGACGATGCGGGTGACAGAACAGATCGATGCCCTACAAATGCTGGATACGGATCCAGTGGATTATTTAGTTGTACCTCGGCTATTAGCTTGTACTTTGATGTTGCCGATTTTGACTTTAATTTCGCTGGTGGCGGGGGTAACAGGTGGCATGGTGGTGGCTTCTGTTCTTTATGACATTCCCTACAGCGTTTTCTTAGATTCAGTCCACAGCTTTTTGGGGGTTTGGGATATCTGGAACTCCATGATAAAGGCCGCTATTTTTGGTGGCATTATCGCCATTGTTGGCTCTAGCTGGGGGTTAACCACCTATGGTGGAGCCAAAGGGGTGGGACAATCTACCACCGCAGCGGTGGTGACGGCCCTAGTGATGGTGTTTATGACCAACTTTTTCTTGTCTTGGGTGATGTTTCAAGGGGCAGGAGGAACAGCCTTACAAAACTTGTGAAGCAGAACCCCTTAGAATGGAAAACAGTTTGCTCACCCTATGAATGCGAAATGGCTGTTTCTCAGGTTTCTGATACACAATCAACGGTAGTTTTAACCCCCCGCTATTGGGTGCCGATCGGAGTTGCGATCTCAGGCACGATCCTCACCGTCCTCACCCCTTGGGCGGGTGTTCCGGTCATCTTACTAGGGTGTTTTCTGGGCTTCCAGGCCGCCACCGTGCAGGTCCAATTTACCGCTACAGCCTTTGAGCTTTACCGAGGCGAGAAACAGTTGCGTCAGTTTCCCTTTGCCGACTGGCAAGACTGGCTGATTTTATTGCCCCCTGTTCCCATCTTGTTCTTTTTCAAAGAGGTCAAAAGTATTCACTTCATGCCCATGCTCTTTGATGCCCGAGCCCTATTGGCCTGTCTAGAGGAGCGATGCCCCAGATCTTAAGGTATTCTGCTCAACGGCCATCGTTTTACTGATTCAAATGGATTTAACGTGACTGATTCTTCCGGTATCGCCAACAACACCCCCTCTGTGGAACAACTTCAAAAAGACGCTCAGACCCTGCGGGCGGAAATTGCTGAACTGCGAGGGACGAAAGCCAAGCTCCTGGAACAGCAGCTCTCGGCCACCCAAACCGCCTTAGAACGGTTTGCCAACGACCACCTCAAAACCTTGGAAGAGCGCAAGCAAACCCTACAGATTGCTGTCGATCAGCTCGAGCGTCGTCAAGAGCGGGTCCAGGCGGAAATGCGCCAAAGCTTTGCGGGCGTGTCCCAGGATTTAGCGATTCGGATCCACGGCTTCCATGACTATCTCGTCACCAGTTTGCAGGACCTCGTGATCGCGGCGGAGAAATTAGAGCTGGCCCCTAAAGAAACAGCGAAGCCTCAGACTCCAGCGCCGCAGGTAGCCCCTACTCCTCGCCCAGAACCAGCAGCGGAACGGCGGCCTGTAGAACAGCGCCCCCCTCGTTCAGGTCCCCCTCGGCAATCTCGTCCCCCTCAACAGCGGTCTGCCCCGCCTCAGCGAGGCCCTAAGTTTGCCACCCAGGAATTTGAGGAAGAGACCCGACAGATACGCCAAATTCTCGATCAATACCGCACAAATCCCAATTACTATGGCCCGCCTTGGCAGCTGCGCCGAACCTTTGAACCCATTCATGCAGAGCGAGTCGCCAGCTGGTTCTTTACCTTTGGCGGCCGAGGCGCATTACGCACTTTAAGCAGTCGCCTACAAAATATTTTGGTGGCCTCAGCCACCATCTCGATTTTGCGCCAGCTTTACGGCAATAGTGTTCGCACCTTGATTTTGGCAAATTCCCCAGAACGGCTAGGGGATTGGCGGCGGGGTCTACAGGACTGTCTTGGCATTGATCGCTCGGATTTTGGTCCAGAGCGAGGTTTAATTTTGTTTGAATCTCCGGATGCCCTGGCTCAAAAAGCGGATCGGCTCGTCAAAGAACAACAGCTCCCCTTAATTTTGATTGATGATGCGGAAGAGGAAGTCAGTCTATCGATTCTACAATTTCCGCTCTGGTTAGCTTTTGCGCCAGAACCGCAGCTTCGTAAAGAACGAGCCACGTTTGACTGGTTTGAATAGAGATCCTGAATAATTCGCTGTAGTGGGAAAAAGACCGCTAGACTAAGCAAGGAATTGAGTGATCTCACAAGGGTTTAACCTGACATTTCTTTAGACAATATCGGGGACTTTATCTGCATTAAAGATATTTAGGTGTCTAGGAGGTATTAGGAGTTGGGTCCGTTAAATCATTTATCCCACGGCATTGGCATTGATCTGGGCACTGTAAATACCCTCATCTTTCTCAGCGATCAAGGCATTGTGCTCCGAGAACCCTCAGTGGTTGCTCTGGATCAAACCAGTCGGTCTTTGCTCGCCATTGGCAGCGAAGCAGAAGCCATGATGCGGCGTAATCCCGCAAGCATTGATGTAAACCGGCCCCTGTCAGATGGGGTGATTGTGGGGTTTGATACGGCCCGGTTAATGCTCAAGCATTTTATTCAGCAGGTCCAGAAGGGCCAGACCCTGCTGTATCCTCGGGTAATCATTAGTAGTCCTGTGGGTTCTACCAGTATTGAAAAAAGGGCTTTATCCGAAGTCGCTGCCCAAGCTGGGGCGCGGGAAGTCTATCTGATTGACGAACCCGTCGCCGCTGCCATCGGGGCCGATCTACCTGTAGAAGAACCGATTGGCAATATGGTGGTGGATATTGGTGGCGGCACCACTGAAATTGCCGTGGTCAGCTATATGGGCACGGTGGTAACGGAATCTCTGCGGGTGGCAGGCAACAAGTTTGACGATATTATTTGCCGTCATGTCAAAAAGAATCATGATCTGCTGATCGGAGAAAGAACGGCAGAAACCGTAAAGATGAAGATTGGCACAGTCTATCCCCATCCTGAGCATGATGAAGCAGAGCTTGAAATTTCAGGCCTGCGGCTCCTGTCTGGTTTACCGGGGAGTGTGGTACTTCAGGGATCAGAAATTCGGGAAGCGTTGTCCGAGTCTTTAGCTCGGATTATTTCGGCGATTAAACGGGTCTTGGAAAAAATCCCTCCCGAGTTGGCGGCAGACCTCATTGACCGAGGCATTGTGATTACGGGCGGTGGCGCTAAGCTGCGAGGTCTAGATGCCCTGATCAGTTATGAAACGGGATTGGTCGTGCATGTTCCCCCTGATCCCCTCAGTTGCGTGGCCTTAGGGACGGGTAAGGTATTGGAAAATTTTAAAACCTTAGAGCGGGTCCTGCAAAAACGTTTGTAACCTCTGTAGCCTGAGTTGCTCGACATGGAACAATAGAGGTAAGCATGTTCAGGACGGTTGGGTTATGGCTCTCTGGTTACTGTGTAACGGTGTACTGTTAATCGTTGCCTATTTTTTGGGTTCTTTTCCCACGGGCTATTTGCTGGGTAAAATCCTGCAAGGCATCGATATCCGGGAACATGGGTCGAAATCGACCGGGGCCACCAATGTTTTACGGACACTGGGCAAGGGACCGGGATTAACTACGTTGGTGGTGGATATACTCAAAGGCGCAGGAGCCGTCGCGCTAGTGCGATGGGCCTATGCAAATCCTGCGTTTTTGAGTCAGGCACCCGAGGCAATCGAGACGGCTCTATGGCTATCTCTGTTTGTGATTATGGCGGGGCTAATGGCGATTTTGGGCCATAGTAAATCCATTTGGCTGAATTTTACGGGCGGAAAGTCTGTGGCGACGGGATTAGGCGTACTTTTGGTGATGAGCTGGACGGTGGGTCTTGCAGCTTTAGGGATTTTTGCTTTGGTGGTGTCTCTGTCACGAATTGTCTCCCTCAGTTCAATTAGTGCAGCGATTTCCCTACCCGTCTTGATGTTTGTTGCCAAAGAACCGTTGGCTTATGTGCTCTTTAGCATTACGGCAGGGGTCTATGTGATATGGCGGCATTGGGCCAATATTCAACGGTTATTGGCAGGGACTGAACCCCGGTTGGGTCAGAAGAAAGCAGTGTCTACTGATGTCACCTAATCTAGAATTATGAGTAAAGAACTGGTTATTTTTTGAATTTAAACTTTTGGAAAATATTATTATTTTAAGCGCTCTGCTTGGGTATCAACTTAAGGCGGGACAGTCTGTACAGCAAGGATTTTAGCTTTCTAGTTTATGAGCCAATGCTACAGCTATTTCAGCTAGGTAAGGATTGCCCTAAAGTATCCTACTTTACGTTGCTACCCGATGATTCACATAAATACAGTAGTAATTTTATACTAGTATTTGTATGATGCTTTTGTCACAAACTATTGCAGAGACACTAATGGGTTCGTACTTGCTAGATCCTGAAATCGATTAAAGTCTCGGTCTGCAGTCCAGAGTGTAGCAACACCATGCAATTTACATAAAGCAGCAATGCGAGCATCATGTACTTGGGGACCTTTGACTCGACTCGTCTCTAACAAACTACTCAGTACTTCCCAATAGCCGAGCCCTTCCCCTAGCAAATGTAACGTTGGGGATTCCAACCAGCAATCAATCTGCGCACTTGCATCTGCTGAGGGAGTCGGTGGAGCATAAATGCGAGGATGAGTGACGATAGCAAAAAACTCATGGATGCAAGGCCAAGGAATTGCCCACGGAGTCCCAGCTTCTGCCAGTTCTGTAAGACATTGATCAGCCGCAAGATGCCATTCTGAATCTTCTCGATGGGCATAAACCAAAATATTGGTATCGACCGCAATCATCCACCCCGGCCTTCGTAGATACTGTCTCGAATGGTGCTCCAATCGCCTTCAACCTTGCCCGTCTGGAGCCCACTGCCACGAAACGTATGTTTGCGCAATTTGAAAGGAGATCTACTTTCAGCATGAGTCTCCAAAAATTGCCTTAATGCAGCTTCTAGAACGCTTTTGAGTGTTCCTTGCTGCTTCGCCGCTAGCTGCTTAGCCTGCAGTAAAAGCGTGTCATTAATATCTACCGTTGTTTTCATATGGGCACCCATATTGTACTGCCCATCTATACAGGCATTGCTTACAATGTATCAAAAATTGCCAATAGATTCGGCTTTACTCATCCACGGTGGTGCGAAAACGGAACAACCCATAGGAATCATTCGGGGCTCCTGCCCCAGTCGAGTTCGGGAGATTAGGGAGATTTGGCATACCCGTTCCCGTATTGCCCGTTAAATTGAGGACAAATGTCCCATTGCCATTGGGGCCAGCAAGATTACACTCACTTGGTATCGCTGTATTGGGAGCGGCATACAGGGCGCGATCACTACTGTCGTTTACTGCAGTTAACGGTATGACTGCACTGGTTCCTAGCTGAAATTCTGCATCTCCACTGGATAGGAATGAAACGGGTTGAAAGGTTTGGAACGGCTGTAAGCGATCGCAGATGGTTACGTCAAAGGCAGGACGCCCCCCAGCATTGAGAAAGTAAATCGTATATTCAATTTCGTCACCAGGGCGGACTAACCCTGCAGAGAAGGCACCTGTTAAGTAGTTATTCGGCCAGCCTGCCTCATTGTCATTGGTCGTGACATCATCCACAAACTGGTTCAGCACCGTATTGTCATTGGGATTAATAGTCCGATTGCCATTGATCGCCGTAATCCGTTTGACGAGAACCAGTTTTGGCGGTGGGAGGGTTGTGGTCTTGGTAATGGACAAGGTTTTGTTATTGGTTGGATCAACTTGCTGATCCATAAAAGAGGTCGCTTGAATCTCGGTGACATCCGATGCATTCGCGCCTGCTAGAGGGGTAACCCGCAAAATAAAACTTTGGGTTTGATTCGGGTTTAGAATCCCCGTATCGAGCTGGCCATCACCATCCGTATCGGTCAAAGCATTGCCGCTAGCATCCAGCAACTGGACCGTATAGTTAGCATTGGTGCCCACGGGATTGAGGTTGATAATGTCTGTGGTTAGAAATTCATTCGTCACGGAAAAAGGATGATCAACCGCTACACCAATCGTTGTTGATAGGGTCGTATCCGGGGTAATTGTAAAATCCCCCGCCCGAGTCGGTGGTTCGTTATAGAGAACTAGACGATCTCCCGTTCCCGTATTTGCCTCCACAATCATTTGGTTGTTTCTGGATAGATTATTAACTCTGAGACCCCATAACCCAGCGTCAGATAGAGTTAAGCCAGGTATGGTATCACCTCCGGTATTGAGGTTCCCACCGTTATTCCAACGACCATTGCCAGAGTTAGTACCCGCTATCGTCGATCCATTGGGGCGGGTATAGGTTAATGTACCGTTGTTATCGATATCAAAGTTGCGGAGAAACAGACTCCCTGTGCCGGGGCCTACCAAAAAATAGAACGGAATAGTTAAGGTGCCCCCCGCATTATGTTGGACAGTCCCCTGATACTGCCCCACTAAGCCTTGGGAGGCCGGGGGCAGACCAGGGGCATCGGGGATATTAATCCGAAAGCTATTATCATCGTTATTCAGAGCAGTGGTATTATCGCCAAAGATCGGTCCTGCACCGGTTTCACTCGTAATTTGGTATGTGCCTGAAGTTGTGATCGTAAAGTTAACCGTGGTGTTATCAGGACTGCCAGAATTGACGGTTTGAGATTGTAGAACCGTATTTCCATCTGCTGTCCGCAGCTGAAACCGAGTCGGGTCACCAGCACCTGAGACTTCATCAATCGCACCATTACTTTCAGCATCTTCAACACTAACCGTAACGCTACCCCCCATGGCCGTAATCATCTCAGGGGTGATATCGACGACAAATCGATGAATTCTATCGGTACTGGTGGTGGCTGCACCGTTGCAAGCTCCGCCACCACTGCTACCATTCGTGGTGTACCAGTCTCCAATATTTGCACAACGCAAAGGACCACTGGTTTGGAACCGCAAGCCGTTGGTAACGGGGAGAGTTGTAGCTGTAGCGATAGGAGTGGCTGTTACCCAAGTCAGCAGGGACAATCCTAACCCAACTACAGATTGGAAGTGTTGTCGTCTCTTGTTCATCGTTCAAAAGAGATGGTGTTGTGCTTGCAATGACAGGTAGAAGCCTTAGTATCTGTAGGCCGTTTGCAGGCCATAGCTACCCAGTCTCAAGCTGGAGCAGATCATTCTGGGCAGCAAAAGCGATGGCTGAAACCCCCTTAAAGCCAAAGCCATATTTATCTAGCAGTAGGCTAGATTAAAAAAATTTAGATTTATAAAATAAGCGAGCAAAACAATCTATTTTGCTCACCCCCCTCTGTTACATGATTTTTATGTTTGGCGAACAACAATGATTATTGTTCAACTGCCATATTTTTCTGCAACTACCCTTAGTATGCTCAATATCAGTGATTTATAAATCACAGAAAATACTGATTTTATTAGGGTCGCAAATAATTTATTTAAAAGCGCATAGCAAATACCCCAAGCCATGCCATCCCAGAAAACACGGAATTTCTGAGATGCGATCCTGCTGCTTAGTCAATCCGCAACCAGGAAGGTACGGATGTCGAGACCATTCTTCAGTTGATGGAGGCATCGCCTAGGGCATCGAACTCTGGTGTAGCGGAGTAAACCGTTCTAACTCGGGGGTGAAAGAAAGAACAAGTTCAAGAGAGAGGCCTAGAGCGTTACTTGTATAGAGAGACCAATGCAGTCTGTCTAA
The DNA here is from genome assembly GCF_000238775.2 of Acaryochloris sp. CCMEE 5410. Taxonomy (NCBI): domain Bacteria; kingdom Bacillati; phylum Cyanobacteriota; class Cyanophyceae; order Acaryochloridales; family Acaryochloridaceae; genus Acaryochloris; species Acaryochloris sp. CCMEE 5410. Next base: position 2,222,603 of record NZ_AFEJ02000001.1, read on the forward strand.
CTCTCTAACAGTATGACCAGGGTTTGTATACAAACCTGTTTTATTTACGATTTAAATCTGTATATCTTTGAATGTTAATTCTAAAAATTGGTAATCACAAATAAATAATAGAAGAATCAACTGGATAAGGTGACGTCCATAAATAGTAACTGTGCATAACTTTCCCAATGACGGGTATTCATACTGTCGATCATCGAGTGTATTGTGAGATTATCTACTCCCTTGAACCGGATCAAGGGAGCAAGGTTTACCCCTAATGCGAATAACTTTATAGGGATTATTTCTATGCGGAAGCAGCTCCTCTTCATATCTTGCCGAAGCTGAAACCAACAGGGTTCTGTCCTCAAGCAAGAGAAACCCAGCGGAACACGAGGCTGTTCTATGGCCCCTCTAGGAAAGGTTGAAGATTGAGATAGGGGGCGATGGCATCGGTGACTTGGTCCAGCATCTGGTCTCGATAGACGTCATAATCTGGAATTTCAAGGGAAAGCGGAGGTAAATTTTTCTGGGCTCGCAACTGATTCAACCAAACACGTCGCCATGGCCCATTATTAAAAATCCCATGTAAATAGGTTCCTAAGGTGTGATGGTTGCAACTCGCCACGCCTAAAGCCGGATCATCGAACCACTGTTGCACTGCTTTTGGTTGTAATACCTGGGTTTGCCCTTGATGTATTTCATAGCCCTGGATGGTTTTCGCCGCATTGCCTAAAGCGGAACAGTAGGTCGGCAAGATGATTTGGGCTTGGCGTTGGCGAGTAATCTTGTCCCCAGTCATGGCGGTCTGGAGGGGGAGCAGCCCTAGCCCCGACAACTGCCCCGGGGGACCTTCAGTGCCCTGTGGATCTGCAATGGTTTGACCCAGCATTTGGAAACCGCCACAGATCCCTAAGACCATGCCTCCTGCTTGGCTATAGGCCCGAAGCTGATCCGCCATACCTGAGACTTGGAGCTGCTGTAGGTCTGCAATAGTGGTTTTAGACCCTGGCACAATGACGGCATCGGGCTGGCCTAAGGGTTGATTTGGGCCAACAAACTGTAAACGCACTGAGGGTTCAGCTTCCAGTGGATCGAAATCCGTGAAATTCGAGATGCGCGATAGACGGATAACCACAATGGTTACTTCGGCATTGGGTTTGGTTCGACGTCGTTCAAATAGATCTAAGGAATCTTCGGCTGGTAAAGAATGCTCTAGCCAGGGAATCACGCCCACTACAGGAATACCAGTTCGCTCTTCCAACCAGGTAATGCCAGATTCCAGTAGCGATCGCTGTCCACGAAATTTATTAATTACAAATCCTTTAATCAGAACGCGCTCATCGGGGTCCAGCAATTCCAGAGTGCCGACGATATGGGCAAACACACCGCCCCGATCAATATCTGCGACTAAAAGGGTGGGGGCATGGAGATGTTTGGCAACCCGCATATTCGTGAGATCGCGATGTTTGAGATTAATCTCAGCGGGACTACCGGCTCCTTCGCAGACAATCCAGTCAAATTCTTGCTGGAGGGTGGCTAATGCGATTGTAATGGCTTGCCAACCCCGATCAAAATAATCCCGGTAGTAATCAGCTGCCTGGGTTCGACCAACGGCTTTGCCATTGAGGATCACCTGGGAGGTCATATCTCCTTGGGGTTTCAGCAAAATGGGGTTCATTTCTACCCGAGGTTCAAGACCGGCAGCCCAGGCTTGTACGGCTTGGGCATGGCCAATTTCATCCCCAGCATGGGTGACGTAGGCATTGAGGGCCATATTTTGCCCTTTAAAGGGGGTGACTTGATAGCCCTGACGTTTGAGCATTCGGCAAATCACCGCCGCCATAATCGATTTCCCAGCATGGGAGGTGGTCCCGACCACCATGATGGCACTCATTAGACGGGGATGCGGACCCAGCGCTGACAAAGGTTTTGGAATCGATCTGATAGGGAAGGTTTTGGAATATCTTTACCCTGGTGCTGCCATTGATCAATGAGTTGGCGGCCCAAGGGCGTGAGGCGAAAACTGTCCGTCAGGCCCTGGCCATCCACTTCTCGACGCAGAAGCCCCACCTGGATCAGCCACAGTAAGGTATCTTCGGCCTGCCGTTCAGAGAGGGCTGTTTGGGTATAACCTGCGGTAACGCCACTGCGATCGCACATGTCTTGTAGGGATACACTTTGCGATCGCATCGTTATCAATAAATGAATCGTAAAGGGACTGCAAGCCACAGCCCGAACAGCGCGGTTAATTGTAGAACGGGGATAATGCATGAATAGAGCGGACAGACTATTCCTTAACTGTAATCCGAATTAGGTAGAAGACAATTCAGGATTCGCTGGGTCAGTAGCCGGTTCGCTAGTTTCTGGGGCAACGAAAGCTGTAGGTAACCCTTCCGTCAGAGCAGATGCGTTGTCTATTACACCTGCTGTATCCGTTGAATCTAACTGCTGCTTGGCTGCTTGCCATAAAGCTTCTAATTCTTCAAAAGAATGCTCTGCCAGAGGCTTGGTCGCTTGCGACTCAATATTAGCGATGCGGTCAATCAACTTCTTATTCGTACTCCGCAGAGCAGAGGTGGGATCGAGCTGGCACCACCGCGCCACATTTACCAGGGTAAAGAAGAGATCTCCCAACTCCGAGAGCTGATGTTCTGTATCGCTTTGCAGCAAAGATTCCTGAAATTCAGCCAGTTCCTCGTAGAACTTTGTCCAAACATCATTAAGATCTTGCCATTCTAGTCCAGCGGCGGCGGCCTTCTCGGACAGTTTTAACCCTGCCATTAAAGGCGGCAAGCTACGGGTATATCGCTGCATCTTGTCACTCAACGCCTGGGGTTGATCAGCCGATTCACCTTTTTCTGCAGCTTTGATCTCTTCCCAATTGGCCCGCACTTCCTCAATGCTATTAGCTTCCACATCCGCGAAGACATGGGGATGGCGACGAATCAGCTTTTTGGTAATGCCTTGGGCAATCTCTTCTAGACTAAACTGATCTTGCTCGCAAGCAATTTGGGCTTGTAGAACCACCTGCAAAAGTAAATCGCCTAACTCTTCGGTAATGGCCTCTGTACTGCCGGACTGAATGGCGTCGATAGTTTCGTAAGCTTCTTCAATAATATAGGGAGTGAGACTTTGAGGCGTTTGCTCTAGATCCCAGGGGCAGCCTCCATCGGGAGACCTTAGCTTAGCCACCACTTCCACCAGCTGCTGAACGGCGATGGTCACTGCAGAGACCTGGGCAGGCAAGTACACATTGGCTGGGTAGGAAATGCCCTTCTTCTCACCAATCTGCTCTAGGGTCGTTTGCGACAGTTGCGGCTCTTCAGCCGTTAGCTCGCCCACAATACTGACGGGATAATCTAAAGGGAACGCGGCTTGCAAGGCAGCATGTAGCGTTCGCATCATCGAGGCAGACTCAACCTGAGTAATTAGTATGGGAACGTGGAGCTGGACACCCTCAGTCAAGACACTGGCTGCCGTGACGATTTGCAATCTGGCTGGAGTTTCGGGACTAGGCATGGCATCACAATTGTGAGGGCTAACCATATGATGCGTTATTTACCAGTTATATAGCCAGTAATTCAAGTGAAGTGATAAAGATTACTGACAACGAAGGTGAAAACACTACAGTTTGAGCCGTTTTAAGGTTGACTTGCATAGCGATCCAAGGCCATCACTAAAAGAATGGCTCATGGCTCCTATTTCTAGTCCGAGTAAAATAGCCAGTCCTTCGGATAGATATTGCTGACGATACAACTCTGCCTGTTGCAAGAGTTGTTGACGGTTCACAGGGATGCCCCAAACTTGGGTGAGCAAGAGTCCTGCTAGTATAGCCCCCAACCCGAGCCAGATGCCTAGATAAAGCAATCTTAGTATCGTGCCAATAATGGGGCCATGAGATAGCCAGGATCGATGATGTAATACCTTGCGGTAGGGTAACCAAATAACGCGCAGCCATCCCCACCGTTTGTATTGGATGGAGTAGATATCGAGATCCGGGCCAAACATCAATCCACTGAATAGAAAGGCACCACTGAGACTGAGGGTCAGGCTTGCACTCCGACTCAAAACTAGGGTAACAATAGCAATACCAGGAAGCATCCCTAAGGTGATTTGATCATGGGTGCGGCCAGAGGGCATAGGAGAAAACGGAGCAAAGTTGCATCCATTATGCTGGATTTGTTGGATTTGTGGGTAAACCTGGCAACAGTCTGCTACAATACATTTTCGATTGCTTCAATCGTAAGGGCGATTAGCTCAGTTGGTAGAGCGCTTCGTTTACACCGAAGATGTCGGCGGTTCGAGCCCGTCATCGCCCATTTAATTGAAAGCTTAAACCTTCTAAGAGTTCTATTTAGTTTCTAACGGGGCTGTTTGGCATAAATCTCATTGAAGTTGTCTTCGCTGGGGATTATGTTTACGAGAAAACAATGTCGTGGCTAGCGTACTAGTGACCCCCAAGAACTAGAAATAGCACCTCAGGTTGCCTGAAATATCAATGTTGGTGATTGTTTGTGTGCAGACAAAGCATACATATTAGGGAAAATACCAACAAAATTGCCCTGATGTTTGTGGTTCCTCTTGGTTCGGAACAAGCATTAAACTCAAACATGCTAGAGACGATATTTTTTCTGCATTTATAAGTAAAAAATCTCATAAATCAACATCATCAAAATTCAGAGAATTTGATCGAACAAAAAAATTCAAACCTGGGAGCAATGCTTTGACAACCTATCTTGGTGTTGCAAGTGTTAACTGTCATGATTGGAATTCTGAAATATTGAGGGATGAAAATTTTTGATACTTAGAAGAAAAATCTTCTATATCTGACCCTATTTAAATTGACTGATATAGAAGATGTAATTAAATTTTAGACTTCATATTTTTATGTGGTTGTCTAGCGCTCTCTTCTGAATAGATGGGAATATCTCTAAAGAAATAATTGGGAATAAAAGGAACCGTAAAATAAATGCTTTTATTATAGAAAAATTTATACTGTGAAGTTATACAAAAAAATCCATAAGTTATACCAATCAGTGTTGTTCTTAAACATTATCTCAGACAGGGTGTTGCCATACTGATTCACAGAAGAAAGTTTAGCTGCTTTTGATTGTGAGATTGGTGGCTGGAAGCTATATGCTCTAAAGTCATCAGCATATATGATCATGGATTGACTAAGCTATATAGGGGAATAGGTCTAGATATGTTTGTAGATAATTAATTTCTAAAGAATGAATGAATCATCTCAAATCTATCCTTAAAAATTAATTTCATATGAATGAAATTAATTTTTAAGGTCTTTGCCGAAGCTATTAGTTTATGATTCTATCCGCTTTTACTTTAAGTTTATAAATGAGCAGATCTGCTAGAAACTTTTCTTTCTTTTTCTGAGGAATATCTATAGAACCATAAGTAATAAGGTACTATATGGCTGGCAATCATCATTCAACTCTTCAAAGCAATAATCGTTTCCAAAAATGTTCAAGAAGTAACAGTAATCTAAAAGTAATTAGGTGTTCAGGCATAGAGATAGTCTTCATCCAACAGTCTATGTCAGCGCTTCAATCTCAATCTTTGATGCCTAGCCTTCCTAGGCTGTACTCAGCCTATACACAGATATAACGCCAAGAGCTAACCGTGCCGAGGGGCTTAGACATTGAACATAGTGCCTGCGGCTATCACCTAGTTGAGTACAAAGCTTCAATGCTCCTGCTAGATCAGGGACTGCATTTTTAAACGGCTCATATTGCCATCAAGATAGTTGGAGTTGCCCTCAACATGGGTTGGAGTAATGTAAGTCCGACTCTTAAATGCCCAGATCTCTGATCAAAAATGGCATCACTATTCCTTGTAATAATACAAGTTTTCAGTTGTCGGTTGCCTGCACAATCTTTCTGAAATTTTTTTGGTGTCAGTAGACTTCCTTTGACACTTCAAGTTCTTAGATTGAGCATCAGCAATTTTATTCTCCATTGATGCAAAAACTATTTCAGTAGTGGTTGATGAGATGAAGAATTGAAAGATAAATCTAGACAATACCCTAACTAGAGCTATATGGAGTACCAAAACAATAATATTCTCAAGAAAAATATTTTGTGATTAGGGAATTTAAATGTCAACTCAAAATCTATTGATCTAGTCAGTAGATGCAAATAGATAATCTTCCTCGCTATATCGGTATCCTGAATTACTTCACAGGTGTATCAACTATATGATAAAACCTCTAAGGATATACGGATTTAAAGGGGGAGCTTATGTCTCTAAAACTTGTAAGTTACTGATCCTTAGGAGGATATATGCGTCAATCATTTCAGCTTAATTTTGAGCATGAGTTGGAATCTCCAATTGAAAGCTTGAATGACCTGAAAGTTGGTTCAACCTCACAAGCATCTGTCGATATCAAAAGTGACAATATTGATATTGCCCCACAGCAAATCCTAGAACTCTCTGAGTTAGGTACTAAAGTCAATCTTCCTGATATTCAGACTTTCATCTCGATACCACTTTTTTCGGCTGAGCCATCCACACAAGACACTACATTAGAGAAAAATGTGGGAACTCCAGCTCCAAAGACGCTAGAAAGTGGTTATTGCTGTTTATGTACTGCTTGCGGAACTGCACATAGCCATGGTGCAAGGTTTCAGACAGGTGGATCGTTTGCTCAATTTAATGACAGTAATGGGCGATTCAAATGGAACCAGCCTGGAGGAAGCGGGAACGCAGTCAATATTACATACAGTTTTGCACCTAGTTTTCAATTAAATGGGTTATCAGATAGCCAGGCGAAATCTCTCTTCCGCGAGGCTCTGGGTGTTTGGGCAGATTATGCTCCATTAAATTTCCGAGAAGTTCAAGATCCTGGGAATGGCAGCGACGTTGATATCCGGGTCGGAGCTGAGTTTATTGATGGTCGTAGTGGTACCTTGGCTTTCGCATTTTTCCCGCGAGGCGGTGATCAAACCTACGATACTGGCGAAACTTGGAATGCTGGCTTATTTCTAGAAACCGCTGTTCATGAAACGGGCCATAGTCTCGGCCTTGGGCATGAATCTGGAGTGGATGCGATTATGAATCCCTCGATTCAACGGCGGTTTAGTGGGGCGGGCACTGCGTTCTTGCTACAGGATGATATCAATGGAATTCGCAGTCTTTATGGCAGTGGTACTGGGTCTGTTAGTCCCTTATCACCTTCTCCGACTCCAACCCCAGCTCCAGCCCCAGCCCCGGCTCCAGCCCCAGCTCCGGCCCCAGCCCCGGCTCCGGTGCCAACGCCCACTCCTACTCCAACACCAACTCCGACACCGACTCCAACACCAACTCCATCACCAAGCCCAACACCAACTCCATCACCGAGTCCTACGCCTGGTGACAACCGGATTGATGGCACTAATCGGAATGATGTCTTACGTGGTGGATCCCGTAATGATGTGATTCGGGGATTTGGTGGTAATGATTTGATCAGTGGTCGAAGGGGAAATGATCGCCTGTTTGGGGGAAGTGGCAACGATCGTATGTTTGGTGGCTCGGGTAACGATGTGATGTCTGGCGATGGTGGTAGCGATCGTATGAGTGGTGGCTCGGGTAATGACCGTATGTTTGGCGGCTCAGGCAATGACCGTATCGACGGCGACTCGGGCAACGATGTATTGAATGGTGGCTCAGGCAATGACTCTCTATTTGGGGGAAATGGCCGCGATCGATTAATTGGTGTCAATACCAGTGATGCTAAACCCGGTGTCGGAGAGATTGATTTCCTGCGAGGGGGAAGAGATGCAGATGTCTTTGTCTTGGGAGATAGCCAAAAGGTTTATTATGCTGACGGTCCAGCAACCAGTAATTATGCAGTGGTACAAGACTTCACACCCAATCAGGGAGATGTATTGCAACTGAATGGCTCAGCCAGCGATTATTCATTAGGGGTTTCACAGTCCAGTGGAACGGCCCTGATTTATGAAGGGGGGAGTTCTCGTGAAGTCATCGCGATTATCCAAGGCACGACTAACTTTAGTCTGAACAGTAGTGCAGTCCGGTACGTGTAGGTAATCGCCGATAGGGGCCATCGGGTCTCGATTCAGTAAGGCTAGCTGGAGTAGCGAATCTTATACATTGGTTTGCTACTCCAGCAATATGGATAGCTTGTGGAAATGTTTACCCCCTGTGAAAGACGGGCTCTGATAGAGCCGGGAGGGTCTTCATAAGATTTTCTTATAAGCTTTGGTCTTGACCTTCAAGGTAACTTTAACGATTAACTTGTGTATACGTTCTGTTCAAGAACTGATGGGTTCCCCGACTGAGATAGCACCTTGTCATGAAAAAACCAACAGTTCACCCCCATGCTTCTGTCAAAAATCCTCTATGGTCTGATTTAGATCGATACTGTGCATCGTTGAGTATGGTTAGTGCTCTTGCTGTGATCATTTTGGCTCCTGTAACCTGTGGTGGCCCTACAGCCACGCTTGTGTTTTCTGGCGAGACGACGAGTCCTCCAATCAGAAACCTTAAAATATGAGTCTTTGCAGTATCCCCAGCTTATTAGGAATGGACTGAGGATTTAGAAGATGACACCTCGTCCCCACTACTTAGCAAGGGTGAATACATCATGAGTGCGTGGTTCTCAGTAATAAATTCATCTGGGAAAACCTCATCGGTCAATACATGACGTTTTTTCCGAAAAATCTGGTTGTGGCGCATATATCGACCAGCAACAGGACCCGTAATTTGGTGATTGCGCTCCAAGATGTCGTAATGATAGGGACATTTTGTATCCGATCGCAGCTCGCCACATAGGTCTGTGTCCGTTAACCAGAGACATAGTTGAAAGGGTTGGTGAGTGTTGTTTTCTAGCTGTAAATCAATATAGTTATAGGCGACCGTTGCCCCACTGCCAAAGGGAAGGGAACGATTGAGATCGGGAAAGACATCATAGCTGTGTCGCCAGCGTTCTTTAATGGTTAGGGGAGAATGTAGAGCCATCCAATATATCAGATTGGCTAACTGGCACAGTCCACCTCCATACCCTGATTTCACTTGGCCATTGTTCAAGGTCATACCCAATTTGAATCCGCGTCGTTTGGTGGGATTGCCGACTAAATACCAAAAGGAGAAAACCTCTCCGGGATAAATGATGACTGGGTTGATGCAATTAATGGCTAGCTGTAAATTAGTGACTTTGTTGTGCTGCAGCCACATGTCTACGTCTTTAAGTTGGCGTAGTAAAAAAGACTGATGGGAAAATACTGTGATAGGTAAGCGATTGGCCCCCTTGGGGACTGCAAACTTTGTCCCTGAAAACTGCCATTCCCACTTTCGTTTTTGAATGTAATATTGTCGACCTAGCAATAATCTCAGGCGAGTGCGTTGCTGAGGCTGGGGCTGTTGAAGGTAGATCACAGGCAAGTTTCGCGATTGAAATCTTGTCTTAGTGATAGCAAGGCTAGGGTGGGTTAGCTGTGATCTTTAACAGCAAGATATAGATCAGCACTTTTTTGACAATGGCTGCTCCTATCGTCTGACGTTACTGTCCTAGATAGGCTTCTAGCACTTCTTTGTTGGCTTGGATCTCTGCGGGGGTGCCTTCGGCTAGATTTTGTCCCTCGGCCAATACCCAGACGCGATCGCACAGGGACATAATCACATCCATATTGTGCTCAATAATCAAGAAGGTAATGCCGTTGTCATTCCACCGATTGATATGGCCACAGATTTGCTGAATTAGGGTGGGGTTCACTCCTGCAGCAGGCTCATCCAACAACATCAGCTTGGGATCCGCCATTAGACCTCGGGCCATTTCCAGCAGCTTGCGCTGACCACCAGAGAGGGCACCCGCATAGTCATTCACTTTGGCGGCTAGGCCCACGGATTCCAGAATGATATGGGCTTTTTCCTTTAGCTCTTTTTCTTGCCGACGGATGATATGGGCTTGGAAAAAGGTATTTTGCAATTTTTCCCCGGTTTGGTGGGGGGCGGCCAGCAGCATGTTCTCTAAGACCGAGAGCCGAGACAGAACGCGAGCTACTTGAAAGGTACGAATCATGCCCTGGAGGGCAATTTTATGGGGCTGCAGACGCTCGATGGGCTTCCCGTTGAAAATAATCCGACCGTGGTCTGGGGGAATGAAGTTACAGAGCAAATTAAATAGAGTGGTTTTCCCGGCGCCGTTAGGACCGATTAACCCGATAATCTTGCCTTCGGGGACATGGAGTTCAGCATTATTAACAGCTTGGATACCGCCAAAGGCTTTGGAGAGTCCCTGGGCGGTCAACAGCATTTTTTCTGGCTGGACTGGAGGGGCGGGCTGGCGCTTATCTTCCAAGGGTGAGTTCCTCCTTTTTACCCAGCAGACCTTGGGGTCGCCACATCATCAAAACAATCAACATCAGGCCAATCACCATGACCCGAAAAGCCCCCAATCGCGCATCATCTAGGGGCAGGATATTGGGCAAGATAAACCGAGTCACCTCATTGTAGGCCCAGAAAATTCCAGCTCCCAGCAGGGTGCCCACGTTATTGCCTGCGCCTCCAGCCACAATAATAATCCAGGCTTGGAAGGTGAGGAGGGGAATAAAGCCATCGGGATTGATAAAGGTGAGCTGCCAGGCATAAAAGGATCCGGCAATACCTGCGATCGCACCGCCTAACATAAAGGACTGTAGCTTATAGCGAAAGACATCTTTCCCCAGGGCTTTGGCAACTTCCTCATCTTCTCGAATCGAGGTTAATACGCGACCCCAGGGCGAATTGACCCAGCGCTCCAACTGCCAAAAGACCAAGGCAATAGTCAAAATCAGCAGCCATAGCAGTCCCGCTTTGTAGGTGTAGTCGATAATGCCCATGATGTGAACCCCAAAAAACATCACCACTAATCCCATTCCCATGGAAACGGCGAGTAGGCTGAGGTGGGTCCCCATGGACTGGGTGCGGAGTTGCTGCAAGGGTCGCCGACAGGACGCATAGACCAGAATAACCCCCACAATTCCTAAAGGCGCGACCATGGCGAACCGCATCACCAGCAAGACGATTTCCTGTAAAGCCGACGGCAGCTCAACGGTGAGGCTGAGGGAAAAGGAAAACCACCAGCAGGCGGCAACGCCAACTAAACAGATGACATAGCCGACAAATAGAGGGAGAGACAAGGGGGGACGTCCCTCTCGTTGAGGTTGCTGTAGGAGCCATTGCCACAGTCGCCACAGGGCCAGACCCAAGACCAGGACTAAGGAGGCAATCATCCCTCCTTGAATCACTAAATTAGGCTCTAGTTTCTCTAAGGGGAGGGGATAGTTAAAGACGCCTCGCGGTCCTCGGGTCAGCCATTCTTCATTGACGGCTACCAAGCGAACCACTTCCGAGACGCCAATGGTGACAATGGAGAGGTAATCTTCCCGAAGTCGTAGCGTACTGGTGCCGATGGCTAATCCCAGTAGCGCAGCCAAGGAGGCCCCAATCAGCACGGCAATCACTAAGGGAACCTGTTCAGGCAACGTATCCCCTAGAAAGTCCAACACAGAGACCAGCCCCTCTTGGCTGGCAATCGCTGGATATTGCTCCATCAGCCGCTGGGGCATTTCTTTGATGAAGTTGGGCAGGGTCAAGGCAATGGTGGTGTAGGCTCCAATCGCCATAAAGGCGATATGACCAAAGTTAATGAGCCCGGTGTAACCCCACTGTAAATTCAGTCCTAGACTGAATAGAGCATAAATGGTGGTGAACAGCGCCAGAGAAACAAAATAGCCAACTTCCATAGGCTTGGGAGGGGGTAAAAGCGCAGGTGCGCCGCCTAAATCAACGTCTTCAGGATTTTATCAGGCTAGGGGATATTTCCTCTGCTCAGAAATGCTAAAGCCCATCCGAATATTTGGTCACCTTTTTGGCCCTCACGCTATGGTTTAATCATCAACAAATCATTGCACTCAGGAACGATATATGGATGCAGCCGCCCTTTGGCAACGCTATCAAGATTGGCTTTATTACCACGAGCAGCTGGGTATCTATGTAGACATCAGCCGCATGAGTTTTGATGATGCATTTGTGGAACGCTTGGAGCCTAAGTTTGTAAAGGCGTTCAAAGAAATGGATGCCCTGGAAGCGGGTGCGATCGCAAATCCTGACGAAAATCGTATGGTGGGCCATTATTGGCTCCGAGACTCCAATCTCGCCCCCACCCCTGAATTAAAAAAAGAAATCGTTACCACGCTAGAAAAAATAGAAGCCTTTGCGGCGGATATTCATGCTGGACGGATTAAGCCCGCCACCGCCCCCCGCTTTACCGATGTAATTTCCATTGGCATTGGTGGGTCGTCATTGGGACCTCAGTTTGTGTCCCAAGCCTTGGCCGTGCTCCATCCTGCTTTAGAGCTGCATTTTATCGATAACACCGATCCGGCGGGCATTGATTATATTTTGGACCGGGTCCAAGATCGCTTAGATACAACCCTGGTAGTCACCATTTCTAAGTCTGGCGGCACACCTGAGACGCGAAATGGCATGTTAGAAGCGAAAAACCGCTTCAAAAATTTGGGATTAGATTTTCCCAAGCATGCCATTGCTGTTACGGGGTATGGCAGTAAACTGGCCCAAATTGCTGAAGATGAGGGCTGGTTAGCCATGCTCCCCATGCATGACTGGGTTGGGGGCAGAACCTCTGAACTGTCTGCGGTGGGTTTGGTGCCAGCTTCCTTGCAGGGCATTGCCATTCGAGAGATGCTGGCCGGGGCCAAAGCCATGGATGAAGCCACCCGTGTGCATGATCTCAAAACCAATCCCGCCGCCTTGTTAGCCTTGTCTTGGTATTTTGCCGGGGAAGGGGCAGGCAAAAAAGACATGGTGATTTTGCCTTATAAGGACAGCCTGATGTTATTTAGCCGTTACCTTCAACAGCTGGTAATGGAGTCCCTAGGTAAAGAAAAAGATCTGGACGACAAAATTGTCCATCAAGGCATTGCGGTGTATGGCAACAAAGGTTCAACGGATCAACATGCCTATGTCCAAGAACTGCGGGAAGGTATTCCTAACTTCTTCCTGACCTTTATCGAGGTCTTAAAAGATCGGGACGGCCCCCGTTTTGAAGTGGAACCGGGGGTGACCTCCGGGGATTACTTATCGGGATTTCTCTTAGGGACTCGGGAAGCGCTATATGAGAAGCGGCGTGATTCCATTACCGTGACTTTGCCAGAAGTGACCTCCAAACAGGTGGGGGCTTTGATTGCTCTATATGAGCGGGCTGTGGGCCTCTATGCGTCCTTAATTAATGTCAATGCCTATCACCAACCGGGTGTTGAAGCAGGCAAGAAAGCCGCAACGGATACCATTGCTTTGCAAAATAAAATTGTGCAAATCCTCAGGAATACCCTAACGCCATTACCTATCACCAGTTTGGCTGATAAGGCCGAAGCCCCGGACAAAATAGAAACGGTCTATAAAATTGTCCGGCATCTCGCCGCCAATAAACGGGGGGTTGAGCTATATGGTAATCCAGCTGAACCAGGGAGCCTCCAGGTCACGCTCAAGGGCTAGTAAGCCTAACCTTAAATAACCGCATCAACGGGCCTCTGCATCCAGAGACCCGTTTTTATTTTGGTTGCGACATGGCAAAAATCATCCAGAATCTTTCTCTGAAATGTTCATTAACCGGATGGGAATTCCCATACTAAATCTATGGCCCTTATGCCCTTGCATTTAAATCTCAACCATGACGTCTTCCCCTGCGCCCCAATTGATTATTACTGGCGAGATTCCACAACAAATTGATCTCACCAGCCAAAAAACTTGGACCCTAGGACGAAGTTCGATTAATTCGATTGTGTTGGCGGAAGGGGCCGTATCTCGGCATCATGCCAAGCTAGAGGTTGTGGATAATCGGCATTGCTACTTTGTGGATCTCAATAGCAGTAATGGTTCCCAACTGAATCAGAAGCGGGTCACAGAGCCGTTGCTGCTCAAACATGGCGATGTGATTACCATCGGATCCACTGATATCCGATTTCACTTTCCCTATGTCACCCATTCTGGGTCTACGATTCCGTTTCGTCCTAAGCAGGTGTTGATGATGCAGGAGTCGGCCACTCAAGGCATCATTTGGCAGGAGATTCTCTGTTCTCAGGGATTTGACGTCCATTGGTTGCCCCCTTCTGCCAACATCCAACAGCGCATGAACTTGGATGCGGCGGCTAATGTTCTACCCGATTTACTGTTGGTGGATATCGAAGCGTATAAAGGGGATGCCTTAGCATTGTGTGCTTGGTGTCGGGATACGTACCCCCAACTGCCCTTATTTTTGACCCTGAGTACCATCGCGTCTGCTTCCATCGTGGAGACGAATGCAACTCTGCCCACGGGAACGGGGAAAATATTGCCCGCTTTTCCTTGCGATCAGCTATCCCTGAAAATTGGCACTTTTGTGCAATCCCTAGAATCTGTCCTAGAGGGCATGGGAGGCTGCACCTTGAATCAGCAGGATCTAATGGCGGCTCTGGCCAGCTTGGATCAGATTCTCAGTCGTTCCAGCATTCCCATTGGTGCTTCTCCGACCGTTGAGGATGATCTAGATGAATTTACGATTCTAAATAATAAGAAAAATCCCCAGGCTAGTTAAGGCTGACTCAGCAATCTTTGCCCCTCAAGGACTGATCGATGGGATCAGCCCCAACAGTATGGGTAAGGTGACCAGGCTGAGTAAGGTGGAGCCGATAATGGAGCGGGCAACCCGGGCGGGCTCTCCACCAAACTCATTGACCCAAATCAGGGTATTGACGGCAGTGGGCATGGCACTTTGAAGCACAAGCACCTGTAAATCTAGAGGGGCGAGTCGTAGACTGGTGCCGATGCCTAGGGCGATCAGAGGCGCGAGGAGCAGCCGCAGGCTGGCAGCCATCAGTTCATACTGGCCAATTTGTAGTGGGTTTTGGGCCAACTGCATACCTAGGGTGACGAGGGCAATAGGGATGGCTGCATTCCCCAACATGGCGATTCCCTCATCGAGACGGAAGGGTAGCTGAAGTCCTGAGACCTGGAGCAGTAACCCGGCCAGCATGGCCCAAAATAGTGGTAGTTTGAAGGTTAGCACAAGACCAGCACGAAGCCCTGATGTATTCAGTAACGCTGGTCCTACCCCTGCCATCAAAATGGCGGCGGAAATGAGATAAATAATCGCCCGCTCCAATCCCGCTGCCCCTAAGGTAAAGGAGACCATCGGCAAACCCAGGTTACCGACATTGCCAAAGAGGGTGGTGGCCAGCAGACTCATTTTGACCGGGAGGGAAAGTTTTAACCCTCGGCTGATCAGCAGAACGATCACTGCTAGGGTCAGGGTGGTGAGCAGATATCCGGCAATCAACCCTGCTGCACTCTGGAGGGACAAGGTATTGCGATAGAGGCTACTGGCAATCAGGGCTGGGACCAGGATATAGATGGCCAGATGGGATAAGGTTTGGTAGTCCAGCTTTAGGGTTTTGCCTGCTAGATAACCAATGCAGATAATAAGGCTGACTGGCAGGATGGCAGGGAGTAAGGCAGTCATCGCAGCCCTCAATCAATGGGTAAAGTCATCCTAGGTTGGATTTACGCGAGCGTCACTCGGAGCGTTGATTGTCATGTCTAAACGACCAACCCCACCCTATCGTCCCTATCGCCAAGCATTGGCTGTCTGTATGGCGGTGATTGTGCCCTTGGGATTGGCCCTTAAGTTTTACCAGGGACCAGGACAGTCATGGCTTAATAATACGTTCGGCGGGGTTCCCTATGAGATTTTCTTTGTTTTGCTGGCGGCCTATATCTGGCCTGCGGTCTCTCCTGGAAAAATTGCGATCGCAGTCTGTTTAGCCACCTGTGGAGTGGAATTTTTACAGCTGTGGCAACCGGCTTGGCTACAGGCCATTCGAGCCACTTTGCCAGGACGCTTGGTTTTAGGCACTACCTTTAGCTGGACGGACTTTCCCTACTATTTTGTCGGCAGTGGGTTGGGATGGTTAGGATTGCGATGGCTCCAGCGAAAACTATATCGCACCTATTAATTCGCTCCATTTATTTTAGGTATAAAACATCAGATGCTGATCCGCCTCATAAATCTGCCGTGGTAAATTGTCAGATGCGCGTGTAGCGCCAGTCCCGATGCCAGCAGGAGTAGCGCCATGTTAATGATCATCTCCCCCTCTAAAACGCAAAACTTTGATCCGCCCCCTGCAATCGACTACACGGTCCCTGCTCAGTCTGTGCAAACCCAAACATTGGTTCAACAGCTTCGGGACTATAGTCCTGAAGAGTTGGGTAAGCTGATGAAAATTAGCCCCAAACTCTCCGATCTCAACTGGCAACGCTACCAAGACTTTCAGGATTCGTTTACCCAGGACAATGCCAAGCAAGCTCTTTTAGCGTTTAAAGGAGATGTCTATAACGGGATTGAGGTCGATACTTACACGTCAGAGGATTTTTCCTTTGCCCAGACTCATCTTCGTATTCTGTCCGGGTTATATGGTCTCCTCAAGCCCCTGGATTTGATTCAGCCCTATCGGTTAGAGATGGGAACTAAACTACAGACAGACAAAGGCAAAACCCTCTATGACTTTTGGGGCACTCAAATTACGGACGCACTGAATGCTGATTTAGACCCAGAGATGACCCTAGTGAACCTAGCTTCAGGGGAATATTTCAAGGCAATTCAGCCTCCACATCTCAAAGGCAAGGTCCTCAATATTGCCTTTAAAGAAAATAAGAATGGCACCTATAAAGTGATTGGAATTCATGCCAAACGCGCCCGAGGGCTGATGGTAAACTACGCCATCCAAAACCGCATCACCGCCCCCGAAAGACTGCAAACCTTCGATGTAGAAGGGTATGCATTTAACCCTAGTCTTTCAAAGGACACCGAATGGGCCTTTTGTCGGGATTAAGAGTGCCATGCAGTCTTCTCTTCAGGCTTTTGTGGCCAAACAACTCGGACATCCCTCTGGCTTTTGTGGACGGCTGCTGCTGCGGCTCCTCAATCGAGAAAATGCAGGCATGCATCAACTGGCCTTTGAGCAACTGGCGATACGTCAGGGCGATCGCATCCTTGAAATCGGGTTTGGTGGTGGGAGCTTGTTAGCTCGAATCCTACAAACAGGTTTACCAGAGAGGGTTGTGGGCGTTGATTATGCTGAAGATGCTTTGAAAGTTGCACAGAAAAAACTACGACAATATATCCAGTCTGGCCAACTATCCCTTCAGCAAGGCAATGCCAACCATCTTTCCTTTCCTGACCAGCAGTTCGATCACATTTGTACGGTCAATACCCTCTACTTTTGGCCGGATGCTCAAACTGTGTTTCAAGAATGCTATCGCGTGTTAAGACCGTCAGGAACAGTGGTCGTTTGTTACAACACCAAAGACTTTCTGGAAGAACAAGGATTAATCCAGCAAGGATTTACAGGGTATGACGTGGAAACCGTAGAAAAACTACTAAGCCAGGCAGGATTCCAATCCTTACAAACTCTATCTGGTCAAGATTCCAGCAACGGGCAATATTATTGCACCTGTGGAAAACGGTGACATTGAACCTAAGTCCAGACCGTAAATACATAGATAAAATAAGCCCCATATAAAGCCCCAAGGATTCCTAAGGCAATGCGACCTTTCAGGGATCGATAGTGGCGAAACAGCACCACACAGCTGCTTAAAACAGCCAAGATTTCTAGGCGAGTAACCACGCCACCATAATGGTTAGGATCCCAATAAGAAACTGGACTTTCAAACCGCCAGTTGGAGAACGGGAAAAAGTGACGGTGACCATCATCATGATGCAGGGGCAAATCCCCCAATGCGTGTAAGCCCATACTGGCAAATAGCAGCATGCCGACTTGAGAGCTGGCCCAGAAGGCGAATAAAAAACCGAACGCCATGATGGGTAAGGAATTGAAAATATCAATAAAGTTTTGCCAATGGATTTGATAGTAGGCTTGTCCCCAAATATAGGGTTCAGAACTCCCCCGAATGACCTTTTCCACAAAATAGAAAACGAACATGGGCGCATCTGGTAACACACCACCCACAATAATTGAGGTGACTAAGTTGGTGGATCGGTGGCGGCCCAAGCACAGCAGATTGAGCACAATATGGGCAGGAGTATTCATCAGCTGAGGTTAAGCAAATCTTAAAATGCCTCACTAGGCTGTAAAAAATGCTGAGTGATATCATAACCTACCTTTTTAGCGGGAATCCTAAATAAAATGGGAGTTCAGCAGAAAAAACGATGGATGGTGTATCTTTCGCCTAGTCATCAATTGTCACCCATACTTCCCCTCCCCAATTGTCTGTTCCCTCTCCTCCTTCTCAGAATCAGTCTCCCCAGAACAAGCGGCGTTTAAGGGGGCGCGTTCTCATTAGCGGGATTACCCTCCTGGTTGGTGTTGCGGCCTACTATAGCTATCGGACCGTTCGAGAATTATTGTTAGATAACCTCAAGAATAATGTCCTACTTCAAGTCCAGCAGGGGAGCCAGGAGTTGAATCAATGGTTGGTGGCGCGTAAAACCGAAGCCGCCACCCTCGCCAATACCCCTAGCCTGCGGACGATGGATTGGGGAACGGTGGGACCTTTTCTCAAACCAGAGAAACAGCGCCTCGAGCATTTTTACTATTTATCGATGATCTCTCCTGATGGGTCTTACTACAGCACCAAAGGAGGAAAAGCTATAGGGAAAAATCTTAAGGACCGTAAACATGTCCAACTTTCTTTGAAAGGGCAAACCTATATGTCCGATCCGGTCATTTCTCGGACGGCTGAAGGAACGATTGTGGCGGTAACGACGCCCATTCAGGAATCGGCCCAACAGGATAGCCCTATCGTAGGTGTGTTAGCAGGGCTGATCGATATTGATCGGTTAGTGGAGGTGGTTCAAGGATTGGAGTATGGAACGGGTAGCTATGCGTTTGCCCTGAACTCCGAAGGCATGCCCATTGTCCATCCTGATCAGTCATTGATGAGTACGATTAATGATCAAAACCCCACCAGTTTATTGGATGCTAAGGATCAAAACTTAGCTGCGATCGCACAGCGGATGGTGGCTCGTTCCCAAGGGATTGAACTCACTCGGATTAATAATCAGGCTGTATATATCGCCTACTTGCCCTTAACGGAAGCCGACTGGTCGATCGCCTTAGTGATTCCCCAAGGCAATATCGAGTCTCAGCTACAACTCCTAGATCTAATTGCGATGGTGTTGGTCGGCTTAATCGTGGCCATGCTGATCTTGTTATGGCGGGTACAGACCTTTGAACGTATTCAACTCCAACGCACGGCTGATTTAGCTGCGGCTGCCAATCAAGCTAAAAGTGAGTTTCTCTCCAATATGAGCCATGAGTTAAGAACGCCCCTCAATGCCATTCTGGGATTTAGCCAGCTTTTGCAGCAAGACCCACAAATCCCTCCACACCAGCAAAAACAGCTCGACATCATTAACCAAAGTGGCACTCACTTACTGGCGCTGATTAACGACATTTTGGAGATGTCGAAAATTGAGGCGGGATTTAGCACCTTAAAACAGATTCCGATTGAGTTGCGGGAGTTGCTGGACAGTGTAAAGGCGATGATGGAGCTCAAAGCAACCGCTAGGCAGCTCGGGTTCGAGTTTGTCTATAGTCCTGCCCTACCTCAATTTATTGAGGTCGATGCTGGGAAGGTGCGCCAAATTCTGATGAATCTCCTCAGTAATGCCATTAAGTTTACGCAAAAGGGCTATGTCTCCTTAACGGTGGATGCGATTTATCCCGCTTCAGACTCATCTAGCCCGATGCAATTGCGTTTTGCCGTTAAAGACACGGGGTTAGGGATTGCCTCCGAGGAAATTGAACAGCTTTTTACCCCCTTTGTGCAGACTGCTTCAGGACGAATAACGCAAATGGGAACGGGGTTAGGCTTGGCTCTGAGTCGCAAGTTTGCTCGGCTGATGAAGGGCGATATTACCGTCGAGAGTATTGTTGACCAAGGCAGTACGTTTACCTGTTGGATTGAAGTCCAACAAATTGGCAGTGCGGTCCCCTCCCAGGTTTTTCCACAGATCAAAGGATTAGCCCCAGGTCAAGCTCCTGTCCGCATGTTGGTGGCAGAAGATCAGTGGGACAGTCGTGCCGTGCTAGCCCAACTGCTGCAATCCGTCGGCTTTGAAGTGGCTGAAGCTGCCAATGGTGAAGAAGCGGTGCGACTGGTTCAGTCTTGGCAACCCCATCTTGTGTGGATGGATATGAGAATGCCAGTTCTGGATGGCTTGGCTGCAACGCAACAGATTAAAGCCCGACCTCAGCCTCCGATTATTATTGCGCTGACCGCGAATGCGTTTGTTGAAGATCGGCAAGAAGCATTAAGGGTGGGCTGTGATGATTTTGTCGCTAAACCCTACCAAATTGAACAAATTTACGCCAAAATCGCAGAGCATTTAGGGGTCCAATACGAGGTTGTGACACCTGATCAGCCCAGTCATAGCAAAACTACCTCGCAAGAGATCAGCTTGCACTGTATGCCCGCGACGTGGCGAACGCAATTGCAGGAGGCGGCTCAATGTTTAGATCAACTGGGTGTCCATCAACTGTTGGAAGAGATCCCCGAGCAACATCTAGCCTTAAAAGTAAAGCTAGAACAGTTAGTTCAAGACTTTCGTTTCGATCTGATTTGTCAGCTGATTTAAAGGATTATTGGGGCTTCCATTCGTGGAGATTGCGCTTGAGAAATACACTAAAAATAGCGTTATTTGTAAGCCGGAAAAGCGACGTAAATCTTGCGATTACTGCAATGCCTGATTCTACGATACAGTTGTCGGAATTATTACCTCAAGAGAGGTGTGACTCCCGTTGGTAATAACTTTTGAATAGAAATTTATCTCTAGGTTGCCAAGCGTATTGATCTGTGAAAAACGAGGTGGTCGGCCTGCCAAGTTGAGAAATCTTATCATGTTCCTCACCCCCTCGATTTAGGGGACATAGATTTTACTATAAGCCTTTCTATCGAATGACTTCGACGGCTTGGACTCGTGGGAATAACATTGAATGTTGAGTCCTCTGGCTGCCATAATGATTTCAACCCGTCTCGTTTAGATCTACAATGCCTGAAGCCCTATAAGACCGAAACCTTAAATAGTTTTCGGTTAGGGATTAGTGACTATGACAATTCAGATTTAATTACCGATTTCTCAAATCCAATCGATGATAAGAGAACAATTCTCTTGCGTTGAATGGAACGCCCCAGTTTATCTGAGGCGGGTTTTTTGTGTCTATTTAATTTCATTTTTCTCAATAAGACAAGGAGAGTTTTATGCCTGTTTCAAAAGATGGAGTATTGGTGCTAGGTGCTGTAGTAGGGGCCGCTTCTCTGATTGCCTATGTGGTTTACAGCGTCATGGCGGCACAAGCCAGCTTTTAACCGATTTAAGCGTTATGCCTCCCTTCAAGCCAGATCTTGAAGGGAGTTTTTTCTGTTCGCCCTGCAAGGCGAGCAGAATATTCGAATTCAGATTGAAGGGGGGTTATGCAAGTCTGACGGTTAATCAGTGCCACCCCACGTCCATCGGGGGTTGCCTTGACGTAGACCACTCTTGATAATTTGGGTGGTGAAGCCATTAATGTCTCGCATCCCCGTCATATCTAAGATGACTTTGGCTTTGCCTTTGAACATCTGCAACCGAATAAATGAAAGGCCGGTATGCTCTTTCCCATCGATTTTGAACATGCCAGCGGTGCCTTCGCAGTTTTGATATTGGGGCTTGAGAGTGCCGATCCAGGTTGCGCTAAAGGGCTGTTTGGGGGCCAGGGTGATTTGGGTTGCGATCGCACTCAGACTCACCATGCCATCCGTTGCATATCCCCCCTCCTGGTAGGGTTGCCTCGTTTGGTAGGCAATAACTGATTTCGGACAGCCCTGCTCTGGGCCATTGACGGGATAGACTTTCAGCTCAATGGTTTCCGCTTTGGCAGCATGAGATACTGTCAGGCCAATGGGAAGTGCCAAAAGTAAGGATAAACATCGTTTCATCTTTAAACCTCAGATTTTGTATGCCATCAGGGGCATCTATTTCCATGCTGGTGGGGCCAACAGTAAACGACAAGGGTTTGCCATAGAACTTGACCCTTAACAGAGGACTTTGAAGCTCTCTGGATATGGCAGCCTGGGCACAAAATGCTGGTGAAAGTTGAGTCTATGTTTGTAATGGAGCGGGTTTTACTGCAGAACTTACCAGTGAATGCCTGTTAATCTGTCTAGGCAGATGAGAAAGAGCCTGGCATTGGGAATCGCAGCATAGCCGAAGGAGTACTTCCCTTTCCCAGACCACCAACTGGCATCTTTATGCTTGAACTGGAAGATGCCACCTCCAAGGCGAATATCTTTCATATCAGCCACTTCGACTCTATGGGGACCGTCTTTTTCGACAAACTCCATAAAGCCAGGTCCAATTCGAACCATGCGTAAGGTCTTGCCGATGGGAAACTCGATATACCCTAGTTGGTTGAGCTGTTCATTGATGACAGGCAAAAGATAGGTGCTCCATCGCCCTTCTGCCGCCTGGGCAAAGTGGTACAAATTATCTGCGGGTGGGGTTCCCTTTTGACTCCGGTAAGCGCCTTTGATCCTAAACTCTGGGCCTGAAAGCCGGGACCACCAATAGTTGAAGGTTGTGCCGGTATAGACGCCGTTGTAGTAATTCCGGGTTTGTTGAGTAAAGAGATTCTGACCCTCCTTAAACAGAAAAATTTGGGTTTTGGGTGGGGCAGAACGATTCCCTTTGAGACTGTAAAGGGCAATCCCATGCTCGCCCACATAAGAGCATTGGTAGAAATATTGGGTGACTAAGAAACCCGTGATAGCGGCGATGACTGTACAGATCAGCGCACAAATCAGGACAGGAATTTCTGCCAAAAATGCAATAACGCAGCCCCCCACCGCTCCTCCAGCAGCCCAAAACATACAGTTTTTGATTCGCTCTTGCGCTTGGGTAGCCTGTTTCGAACGAGATAAGGAGCTATCTGCAGAAAGAATCTCACCTATTTCGGGTGGAGGTGGCGCGAAAAACTCCATATCTGGAATAATTGGACTCCCCACATGGCGAACGACGTTTTCAGATGGCGTCCAGTTCGCTTCACCATTCATACCCTTAATACCTCTAAATCACTACTTCCCCCATAGAATTTCTAATGCGAAAGATGTGTAAGCCTGAGGGAGTCAAACCACAGCATCTTTAAGCCAAAAGCATAAGCCAATTTGAAGTCAGGCTCAAGAATATACCGTCTGTAATGCAATTGGGCATTGGAACAAGCGCTGTGCCAAGAATATGCTTTTGGTAAAGCGTCAAAGTAGAAGGAAAAAGGGCTGCCCAGGCTCTCACTGATTAGCTATTCGTAGCTGTCGAATTCATAGGGAGGTTGCAAATCATCGTATATCTTCAAATAAAAATCAAAGAGTTCTTGGAACGATTGAACTACAACAACTTCCTCTTCTTCATGGCCTAAGATAAACCAGCGATTGGGGTCAGAGGGATGAAAGAGAATATCATCACCAAGATTGCTATCGAAGAACGGGACACATTCAACGGCTTGCGCCTGCGTTAACACATTGGGGCTATTGTCCCAAAACCAGCAATCTGACAATCTCTCACGAACTTCACTCAGGAAGATGTCTACAATTCTCTGTGGGGAAAAAATTTGTATGCTTAGATTGGTTATTCCTGGCCCGAGGGTAGTGACGAATTGACGATAATCTTCTGGAAATAAAAATCCTAGATGGTCTTCTACTGCTGATAGAGCTTGAATCGAGAGGGGGCGTAGGGGTGGATTGGTCACACGAAACGATATGCCTTGAAATTTAACGCTGTCCATTCTGTCTAAACTAGCTAGCAAGGTCCTTCAAAAGTAACCGCAAAACTACTTTTTATCAATTACGCAAGCGCTTACACCAAGCGATTACTGAAAACTCAGAACTTCTAATTTTGTGTCGGACTGAATCCTACCTATACTTCAGCCTTGATGCGAGGAATCTGGAATAACTCGCCCTAGGAGAGCAGCAAAGCAGTACGCTGAAAAGGCATCTCAGCAATGACTGCTGTTTCCCAATTGACCTATGACAAGACATTCTTCTGGCTCCAAGCCCCTGCATCCCCTGACTCGTCTGCTCAAGTATGGCCGAGTTTATCGCTCCCAAATTTGGTCTGCAGCAGCCTGCTCAATCCTCAACAAAATTTTTGACCTGGCTCCACCGGTGTTGATCGGGGCTGCCGTGGATATTGTGGTCAAGCGTCAGGACTCTCTGATTGCGGCGCTAGGAATTACCGATGTCTTTCAGCAGTTGGTGGCCTTGTCGGTGATTTCCGCCATTATTTGGGGACTGGAGTCTGTCTTTGAATATGCCTATGCCCGCCTGTGGCGGAACCTAGCCCAGACCATGCAGCATGACCTGCGCTTAGATGCCTATCAGCATTTGCAGAATCTGGAGCTGGCCTATTTTGAGGACCGCAGTACCGGGGAATTGATGTCTATCCTCAACGATGACATTAACCAGCTAGAACGGTTCTTGGATGGTGGGGCCAATGATATTCTCCAGGTGATCACTACGGTGGTGATTATTAGCAGCGCCTTTTTTATCCTGGCGCCTACGGTGGGGTGGATGGCGATGCTGCCAATCCCCTTCATTATTTGGGGGGCCGTAGCATTTCAAAAAAAGCTGGCTCCCTTCTATTCCACCGTGCGAGAAAAGGTCAGCTTTCTCAATGGTCGTCTAGCTAATAACCTCAGCGGCATGGTGACGATTAAGAGTTTTACAGCAGAGGAATTTGAAGCCCAACAGGTGCGAACCGATAGCGACGCCTATCGCCAGAGTAATAGTCGGGCCATTGCCTTGAGTGCAGCGTTTATTCCGCTGATTCGGATTTTGATTTTGCTGGCGTTTATGGCAATTATGCTGTTTGGAGGCATGGAAGTGATGGCCAATCGCCTTGAAGTGGGGACCTACAGCGTCTTAGTGTTTCTCACCCAGCGTCTGCTCTGGCCCCTGACTCGGTTGGGAGAAACCCTCGATCAATACCAGCGCGCCATGGCATCGATTCAGCGGGTGATGGCGTTACTAGATACGCCGATCCAAATCCATCCAGGGCACCTGAATTTGCCCGTCCATCAGGTAAAAGGAGAAGTGCAGTTTAAGGATGTGTCTTTTGAGTACTATCCGGGGCTACCGATTATCCATAATGTTTCCCTGACGATTCCAGCAGGACAGACCATTGCCATCGTCGGTTCCACCGGATCTGGCAAAAGTACCTTGGTGAAGCTGCTGCTGCGATTTTATGAAGCCCATACGGGGGATATCACCCTAGATGGTGTTGGCATTGAGACCTTACAGCTTAAGGATTTGCGCCAAGCCATTGGTCTAGTGAGCCAGGATGTGTTTCTGTTCCACGGCACGGTTTACGAAAATATTGCCTACGGTCAACCCCAGATCGATCAGGCCCAGGTAGAAAAAGCAGCGAAAAATGCAGAGGCCCATGAATTTATTTCCCAACTGCCTCAGGGCTATCACACCATTGTGGGGGAACGGGGGCAGAAGCTGTCGGGAGGGCAACGGCAACGACTGGCTATTGCCCGCACGCTTCTCAAAGATCCGCCCATTTTGATTCTGGATGAAGCCACCTCCGCTGTCGATAACGAAACGGAAGCAGCAATTCAGCGCTCTTTAGATCGCATTACGGTGGATCGGACGACAATAGCCATTGCCCATCGCTTATCCACCATCCGCCATGCCGACTGTATCTATGTGATGGAGCAAGGCCGGATCGTAGAGCAAGGTAAACATGAAGAGCTGCTGGTTCATAACGGTGTCTATGCCCAGCTCTGGCGTGTGCAAACCGGACAGCGAGTGGAGGTGTAGCCTCTGCCCGACCTGTGTTTAGGCATCTACTTTGCCTGGACACTCGCTGATGTCGCGCAAACAAACCACAGAAGCCTGTTGTCCTTCCCACTGAGCGTCTGCGACGGTGATTTCGGCAATGCCGTAGGTATTATTCAATCTAAGAATTTCGATTTGAGCCAGATGCTTTTCAACGATAGGAATGCCAAGATGGTGTCCCATCAGCTCAGTATGGGACTTGTTGAACATATGGATCGCAGCAGGATTCGCAAACTGGATGATACCTTCTTGATCAATCACTAAAAGGCCATCTTGGACATGGGTAATAATGGTTTTAAACTGGTCATGAAGTTTTTGAATTTCTATTTTTTGCCGTCTTAAGTTGATATGGGTATTCACTCGCATTAAGACTTCCTGCTCTTGAAAAGGCTTCATGACATAATCTACAGAGCCTCTTTCAAAAGCCTTAACCATATGCTTTTCATCATGGCTGGCGGTTAAGAATAAGATAGGGATATCTTGAAAATTTGAGTTTGATTTTATCCGCTCACATAGTTCAAAGCCATCCATCTCTGGCATAAATAAATCTAAAAGAATAAGATCCGGTTGCTTCGCATTTAAACGTTTTAAGGCATCCTGACCACTGAGTGCACAGGTTACCCAATAGCCATGGTTTTCTAATAGCGTGGCTAAGGTTTGAACCGTCTGAATTTGGTCATCAACGATTAAAACCGCAGGCTGAGACGACGGTAGTGAAGACTTCTCCATGAATTTTAAAGCATCACCACAACTAAACACCGTTGTTTATTATTGTTAGTCTACGATGGCTGTTTGGATTGAGGGGCTTTTTCTCAATCAATTGTTGCAAATTTTTCTCTTTGTGATTGGAGGATATTCTGTTAGGTCACAACTTAAAGCATTTGATATTCAAATTGATACAGGATGCTGGCTATGTTTAAGAGCTAAATACCTAAAAAATATGCAGATTATTCCTAATCGGATCTAAAAAGTAGTTTAAATATAGGGTGAGGTCTATTATTGGTAAATAACGCTTTCTATGAGGAATGAAAGGCATGGCTATTCGCTAGGACTGATGCTGATTGTCGCTGATAAGCTTGCTAAAATCAGCAGATATCCACTGCCAAAAACAGCGATTTCCTTCCTGCTTGATCATTCCTGCCCCTAATCGATGATAAAACTGGAGACCTCGATGGTTGCGGGCATCGGCTGTCCAGCCAATATGGGTACAGTTATGGCTAGCGGCAATTTGAGCTAACTGCTGCATAAGTGCGGCACCTGCGCCCTGACTGCGATAATCAGCATTAACGTACAAGTCATCTAACCAAATGCTGGGTTGACCTGCAAAGGATGAATATCGAAAGCCATACAGAGCAAAACCAACCGGCTGGCCTAGTTGTTCTGCGAATAGCACGTAGGCAAAAGGGGTGGGACCAAATAGGGTAGCTCGAATTTTGGCTTCTGACGTTTGTAGGGTGCCACGGTAAGCGCCAACACTGCGATCAAATTCAGCTTTATGCTGAATGAACTGATAAATCAGGCTAATGTCTGCTGATGTTGCCGGGCGAATGCGCATTTTAGCTGGTAGAGAAGACTCCTTTAATTTTAGTCATGGTAACGCCTGTGCCTTATTCCGATACAGTCAGTGGTCTACCATTCACTGTGTTTATCTCGGCATGATTTTCCTGGTTTTCCGTCAAGGCAATGGAGCGTTGATAAGTCTGCTCACTGCAGCTTTTTCTTGTTGTGTTTCCTGGGTAAAAAATTGAAGATAACGAGTGGAATAGTAGCTATGACCTCATGGTCAAGGTCTCTACTGAATTCAATAATGGGTCCTGAAGGCTGTCGGTTAAAATAATTTTTTATAGCTTGAATTAAAATGCTATGGAAATAAAAAAGAGGCGATAGTTCTATCTGTTTGCATTGTTAATTTATAAGTATCTCTTGGAGTAATTTAAAACGATCTCTTAGGATTCAAGAGGTATAAATAAAGTTTCTAGCACGGCAGAGTAATATCTCATGCTAACGACATTGGAATCAATATTTTTATAGCCAGTCGATAACGTTAAAGCATTTGGGGGAGAGTCAGATGGACCTGAAATTAGCACTATGTTCGACAATAGCCCCAACTTGTGGATGGTTTCTAGGTACTGCCATAATCGGGGTTCAACCCGTCGCTATTGCACAACCTGTTTCTGACACTGCGTTAGAAAATTTTTTGGGTCAACCCTCTGGCACGATCGATGGTCTTGGGAATGGTAATGCGACTGAAGGTTCAGCCATCAAGCAAACTTTTTCGGCCTCTGCAGGGCAAACCGTCACCTTTGATTGGAATTTTTTAACCAATGAGGCCACGCCCAATACGCCATTTAATGACTTTGCTTTTGTCTCCGTATTGCCCCTCGGAGGGACATCGACTTTAGCCGATACGAACTCGCGCTTTCCACTACTGGGAAATAATGCTCAATTTAATGATGAGACGGGGTACAACACTTTTTCTTATGAAATTCCCACCACTGGAACTTACACATTAGGGTTGGGAGTGGTTGATGTGGGAGACCAAATTGTCAGTTCCGGTTTGCTGGTAGACAACGTCAATGTGGGATCGAATAGTAGTTTCGAAACGGGTGATTTTTCAGGGTGGGAAACCATTGGCAATACGAGCATCGTTGATTCCAATTTTGGCATTGACCCCACGGATGGGGATTCTCAGGCTTATCTAGCAACCGTTCCTGAACCTTCGACCATTTTGGGTTCGATGATGGTGCTGGGTGTAGGGACTGATGCTGTTGGCGAATGTACTACGAGAGATTTTTTTGTATTATCAAAACCTGATTTCACTTTGCTATCTAAAGTACAAAAATAAGCACTGATAATTAGTTGAGTATCCAAACTAATCGTTATCAGAACTCTCAACACTATGTCACTTCAACCGCATGCTCCTGGTTTTATACCTGAAGAAACTATTCGTGTTGCACATGCTGCATTCCCTAAAGGCAATGTGTTCATGGCTTTAAGAGAAGAGATAGGAACCATCTACACCGATCAAGACTTCTCAGCTTTATATCCAGCTCAAGGTCAACCTGCTATTAGTCCCTGGCGCTTAGCTCTAATCTGTGTCATGCAGTTTATGGAAGGACTGACTGATCGGAAGGCAGCAGATGCTGTCCGCAGTCGAATTGATTGGAAATATGCGCTAGGACTAGAATTAACCGATTCAGGATTTGATTTCTCGGTGCTATGTGAATTCCGTCAGCGTCTTATCCAAAGTCATACGGAACAGCATCTACTCGATCTCTTGTTGCAACGATGCCAAGAGAAAGAATGGCTCAAAGCAGGTGGTAAGCAACGAACAGACGCCACCCATGTCATCGCTCATATTCGGATGCTGAATCGACTTGAAGGTATTGGAGAAACCTTGCGAGCGGTGCTGAACGAGATCGCTGGAATTGATCCTGATTGGTTGCAGCAATGGGTTCCACAAGATTGGTATGGCCGTTACGCATTACCAGTAGAAGAGTATCATCTGCCTAAGGGAATAGCAGCACGCCAAAAACACGCTGAAATGATTGGCAGGGATGGGATGCAGTTGCTTGAAAAGCTTTGGGATGAAACTACTCCTATTCATCTGCGCCAGATTCAAACTGTTGAGATTATGCGTCTGACTTGGGTCCATCAATACTTCGTTGAACGCGGCAAAGTCCGGCTTCGCCCCGCGAAGGATTTACCTCCTGCAGGTCAGCGCTTCGATTCACCCTATGACCCTGAGGCTCACTATGCCAATAAGAGAACCACTACCTGGGTTGGTTACAAGGTACATTTAACAGAATCCTGTGACGAGAATCAGATGCATCTGATTACTAATGTCCTGACGACCCATGCTCATCTTGCTGATGTCGATCAGACTGAAAAAGTACACAAGGCACTGAAACTCAAAGACTTACTTCCAAGTGAACATATTGTCGACTCAGCCTATGTTGATAGTGAATTGCTTGTAACAAGCCAAAGTCGATATGAAGTGACATTAATTGGCCCCACACGACCCAACTCAAGTTGGCAAGCCAAAACCCCTGAAGCATATGATTTAGACCAATTCAAGATCAATTGGAATACGCGACGAGTGACTTGTCCTCAAGGCAAAAAAGCCGAACTTGGAAAGGAGCAAAAGATGCTTGGGGCAACCGAGTGATTGTTGTCAAGTTCTCCCGGACAGACTGTCGATTGTGTCAGCATCGTGGTTTATGTACTCGTTCCCCCACTGAAGCGAGGTCTCTGACCCTACGCACTAAAAAAAGACATCAAGCATTGCAAGAGGTTCGAAAGCAACAAAATACAGAAGAATGGCAACAGACTTATAACAAGCGAGCGGGGATTGAAGGGACTATTTCGCAAGGAGTCAATGCCTTTGGAATGAGGCGATCTCGCTATTTAGGATTAGCTAAAACGCGCTTGCAGCATGTGCTCACAAGTACTGCGATCAATGTAAAACGCATTGTTTCATGGTTGCAGGGAACACCGCATGCTCAAACCCGGACATCGCGATTTGCAGCGTTAGCCACTCCCTAGAATTGACAAATTTTCAGGTTTTGATAATACAAAAAAATCTCTCGTAGTACATTCGCCAACAGCATCAGGGACTTTACTAAAACGTACAGCTAAACGTCAGTCTGTAAGTGTAAATGAACGGCTTGGATGATAAGGGTATTTGCTCACTCTTTCCGTTTTTGACGTTCCTCCTGACTGCATGGCAAACAATGCAAGAAAAGGGTAGACCCGACTCGATCTACCCCGTGCTCCTACTCAGTGAGAAACTTATTTATTAGCGGCTTAGTTAGCGATAAAAGCTGCACCGTTGGGGCCGCGTGTGATGATATTGCCTGTGGGGGTGGCAGCACTACGGTTGGTGGCTTCAGTTTTGGTAATATGGGGTGCACCGTTGGGACCTCGGTTGACAACGGAGAGGGCGTCATGGGGCTCAGTTTTAGGCTGTTGTTGAGCATCCAAGGGGACTTTCTTGACGATAGAGGCTGCACCATTGGGGCCTCGGGTCACGGTTTGGGTTTCTGCAACAGCGTTTGTGCTAAGGCCGAGGGTGATGAGGGCGGCGGCGGCGATGGTGTTGCGGGCGATTTGAGTAATGTTCATAAGGTCTTGCTCCAACTTCAATGTCTTTAATGTACGAGGGTTAACTGAGGCCCAAGTTAGGGAAATCTGTGCAAAATCATCCACTTTGCTGAAATGTTCAGAAGAGTTCCCTGAGAAAACTGAGAGGATTTTTGGAGGCAGTCGGGAGGTGTTTCTGAATCCTTTATCGGAGTAAGCTACGGATACAGAAGTCCATCGATGTCATCACATGCTTTGGGAACAACTAACGGCTAATCCTCTGATTCAGGATAGTGTCGTGATGGTGATCACCTTGATGCTAGCCCTGAGCTGGTTGCGGATCATGGATGCTCTAGCAGCTAATGGGATGTTGGAGCAAAAACTGAGCCGCAAGATCATCCATATGGGAACAGGTCCCCTATTTGTATTGTGCTGGCCCTTTTTTAGTCCCCAGCCCACTGCTCGCTACTTTGCTGCTTTGGTTCCTTTGGCGATTACCCTCCAATTTATTGCCATTGGCGTGGGCTGGATTCAAGACCCCGATGCCGTTCAGGCCATGACTCGAACAGGCAACCCTAAAGAGATTCTCAAAGGGCCACTGTTTTATGGCCTGGTATTTGTTGCTTGCACCATTGGATTTTGGCGAACCTCGCCTGTAGGGATGTTGGCTTTAATGATGATGTGTGGGGGGGATGGCTTGGCGGATATTGTGGGCCGACGGTTGGGGGTTCACAAACTGCCCTTTAGCCCTGAGAAAAGCTGGGCCGGTTCTGCCGCCATGTTTGCAGGGAGCTTTTTGTTTGCCTTTAGTTTTTTGAGTTTGTTTAATCGCCTGAATTACTTTCAACCCCCGTTGGCTGGCACCATCGGGATTGTGGCTGCGATCGCACTGATTGCGACCCTCGTTGAAGCATTACCCTTTCGAGATATTGATAATCTCACTTTGACAGGGGTGGCCGTAGCCCTAGGTCTTTGGTGGTTTTAATGGGCTAAGGCCAGACGCTCTGCTGAGAGAGCAGAAGGGGCAAACCGCTGCCAACTAAAGTGGGTCAGACACGGATCGGCTTGTCCCGTCATAATCAGGTCTGTCATCAGACGAGCCGTGATAGGTGTTAGCAGGATGCCATTCCGGTAATGTCCCGTTGCCAAAATCAGATTGTCGTAAGGACTATGACCCAATATGGGCAATTCATCGGGAGTTGCGGGTCGAAACCCCCACCAACAGCCTTCTAAGGGATAGTCTGCTAAGGGCGGATAGAGACGAATCGCCTTTGCGAGTAGGGATTGGATGCCACCTGGCGTATTGTAGGAAGCAAACCCCACATCTTCACTCGTGGCACCGACGACGATGCGACCCTTTTGGCGAGGGACAATATAGGTGCCTGGCCCAAACAGAACTTTGTTTAAGATTTGTCTGGGGGGCTGTACCGCAAATAACTGACCCTTGCGAGGGGTCACGGGAATGGGCAATAGGTCCTGGGACCAAGACCCCGTTGCCAAAAGATAGGTTGGAGCTTGCCAAGTTCCGACGGTGGTTTGCACCTGTTGGATTTGGTGATCTTTTGTCTCAAATCCTATGACATTGACCCCTTCTTCTAGGGTGACCCCGAGCTGGCGAGCGGCTTGTAGTAATACTTGGGCCAATTGCTGATTGTTGACCTGGGCATCTTGGGGAAACCACCAACCTCCCACTATCTCTGGACTAAGGTCGGGTTGATACTGGCGTATCGTGGTGAGATCGCACCATTCTGCATCTCCGGTAAATCGCGGCGGCGAATCCGCAAAGGTTGGGGCGAGAATCCCACAGGGCCAATATCCCGTTTTTAACCCGGTCAGGTCCGTCAGTTGGCTCGTCCAGTCTGGGTAGAGGTCCCGACTCCGCAGACAAAGATCCAGCATGGGACCCGGTTCTAATCCCTCAGCTTGGGGAGCCAGCATTCCTGCCGCCGCATGGAGGGCCGCCTCTTGGAAATTTCGGCTAAGGACCGTGACTTTAGCCCCTTGGCGCGTCAGTTCGATGGCAGTGGCTAAGCCCATCGCGCCACCGCCAATCACTAAAACATCAGAACTGGAATTCATTTATTGCTGAGGTGGGGGGTGAGAAGATATTCTAGCGGTCTAACTGTACAGAAACAGACGACTAAACTTCCCCCAAATCCCATTCTAATCTGCGTTTGGCATGACTCAACTTCCAATTGCTGCCTTTATTGCTGCGGCCCGTTCCGGTCGGCTGGTGAGTTTCCCCACGGATACGGTTCCGGCTTTGGCCGCTCGTCCCGACCAAGCTTCGCAAATCTTTGCAGCTAAGCAACGACAGCCGGATAAACCGCTGATTTTGATGGGCGCTTCTTCAGAAGCACTGTGGCCTTATGTACGTGGGGATGAGAAGGGGCTGAACCAGTGGCAACAGATGGCGGCTGACTATTGGCCGGGGGCGTTGACCTTGGTGTTACCGGCTTGCGATCGCGTCCCTCCAGCCATGAATCCCCTCAATCCCGACAGTATTGGGATTCGAGTGCCCAATTCCAAGGTGGCGCAAATGATTTTGCAGCAAACTGGACCTTTAGCCACCACCAGTATCAATCACTCTGGGCAACCTGCTTTAACCACTGTTAAGGATATCAATCAACACTTCCCTGATGTGTTTACTCCTCTAGCTAGTCTATGGCCTGAACCTCAATCGTCTGAGCCACTGCCTTCTACCGTCATTAAATGGAATGGGCAAGGCTGGGATGTTTTGCGTCAGGGGGCAATCCAGATTTAGGTCCAATATGTTTAGACTGGTTCAGGTCTCATACGGAACGCTTAAGCATAGCTTTCCCATTCATTCTTTTGCCTTGTTTGACCTTTACTCAATTCATGCAACAAAGCCGTTCAATAGCTATCTTGCCTCCAAGAAATCACACTATTGAACCATGCGAGTATTTATCTTTTTAAATGACAGTATTCGAAACTAAGTCCTTTCTGAAGACCTACCGCGACATAAAGCAATTGCCACAAAGATCATTAATGAAAGAGATTAAACCAAAGGTTCTTGTTGGGTGGCACAGTGAATACTTCCTCCACCGCTTGCAATACCATCAATCGACAGCTGCTCAATCTGCCGATGGGGAAACACAGTCGCCAACTTTTTCCTCGCTGCATCATCGGCTTTAGAATCGCCAAATTTCTGCATAATGACAGCACCATTGCATAAGTAATAGCCCACATAACCAGCGGCGAAATCCTTCGTTCCAAATTTAGTATTGATCTTCAAGGGTGTTTCGAGAACAATCAGCTCTAAAGGTCTCCCCATAGCATCTGTGGCTCTTTTTAAGGCCTCTATGTTCTTCTGAGTCACTGGATAATCAGAAGAAGATTGATCGGCCTCTCGACTGACTATCACAACTCCTGGTTTCGCAAATCGAGCATAAAAGTCGGTATGGCCATCTGTAATATCTTTCCCCTTGATGCCCTCTAGCCAGATAATCTTTTTAAGGCCCAACAGTTGTTTGAGTTCAACTTCAACCTCATTTTTATTTCGACCTGGATTTCGATTGTCATTAAGGATGCAGCTTTCCGTCATAATGGCAGTGCCTTGTCCATCCAGTTCAAAGCAACCCCCTTCTAAAACGAGGCTAGATTTTATAGTCGTTACTCCTGCTTGCTGCGCCACAAAATGAGCGACTTTAGCATCATATTGGTAAGCCTGATCTTCTCCCCAACCGTTGAAATTGAAATTAATGGCTGCTTTGTTCCCATTTTCATCAATGACAAATGAAGGACCTGTATCCCTTATCCACAAGTCGTTGATCGTGAATTCAATCAATTGAATAGGGAAAGGATGAGACTCTAACCCACCTAAAAGTTCTACGGCTAGTTCGTAATCCTGTTGTCGGACCAGCATAGAGATAGCTTCATAGTTGGCAATCGTTTTGGCAATTTCAGCCAAATTACGTTGCACTTCCAAAACCTGCCGTTGCCTCCAAATTTCGTCGCTGGCGATAAAAGCCATCCAAGTTTGCTTGTGAGGCTCTCCTTCATCGGGCATATACAACTTCTTACTGTTGACTCCTGTAGTCAAATCCGCACTACAGACGGATATAAGCGTACCTAAGCTAGCCAAAATGCTCGACTTAATTAAGCCTCTTCTCGATAGCACTCGGCTGCTCCCATCATCTTCCTCAATTTTATTAAGAATATCGCTCAATATCTATTAAAATTTGGCCATTTTTTTGTCTTTACTTAAACCAGCACATGAGTATTATACTCGCACAATTTAAGTGCAATACTCAGCTAAAAAATTATATAAAAAATTGAATATTTATCTGCGATTGCTTTCTCACTTCCCGAACTGGGAATTCTGTAAACACGACAACAACGTTCTGATCTGTGAACCAGAATTTATAGAGTGTTATCGCCTTTATCTAACCTACCCAACCGGAACCGACTTAGGAGTTCAATTAAGATGAGCTATGTAGTTTTTCAGCCTGCTGACATGATAGACGGTATCAGTACCAGCGAATTACGTACTGAAGTTAACGATGCCTTAGCTGATGGCGTGAAAACAATTCTGATAGATCTTAAAGATGTCACTTTTATGAATAGTTCTGCCATTGGTGCTTTGGTTGCTACGCTTAAATCAGTGCGAGGAGAAGGTGGCACCTTGGCATTGTGTTCACTGAGTGATCAGGTGCATCTCATCTTTGAATTAACTAAAATGGACCGTATTTTTGACATTTATGGAGATTGTCGAGAATTTATGCAGAAAAATAGTATTTCTGCCAGCTAATCACGTCTAAACATGATGAATTTCAGCCTCAATATATAAGGTTTCAAAAACTTACTTAAAAAAACCTAACAAGAGGGAATTCGTTGATCATCCCAGGGTGAAGTTGGGTATCCAAATAGAGAACGCACAGATTTCCCAATACACAATGAACCCCAATACCCTAGCAGTCTGGAAAAACGTTGAGACTATCCTCAATGTTCGTTTTAGGCATAATATGATGGATCTTCTCTTGGATATGGCACGAAATCCAGCTATAGATCCCAAAAAGATTGCTGCTTGGATGCTGACGACCTCCACTTGCATCTGTAACGCCATTTTTGGGAAAGAGGATCCATTCCCTTTACTCTATTTCTACATTCGGGCGTTGGATAATCACTATCCTGAGCTTTTGAAACAGGTTGCCCAGGTTTATGCAAATCATGAATTGAGCGAATCCATTCCCGTTATTTCAGATCGGGATGAATTCCTTGGGATTCTCTGGGCTGCGGGCTGTACTTTTACCAACGGCGAACTGATATTAAGTGGTGAAGACATTGATATCACACCTAAAGGATTAAAGCGGTTTCGCTCAATTTGGAGTGCACCAATAGGTCTATCCGACAGTACCTATTCACAAGTAAATTTTCAAGAAAAAATGGACGCTTAAACTTCTCATCAATACTTACGCTTGACGAAAGCCACAATAAAAATTCTTATAAAGAAATCTTCTTAATTAAGATTTTTTGCATAGCAAGAAACCAATATCCAAATCTGGACTCGGATCAATAAAAAATCTACTTTTAGAAAGGCTTTCAGTATTTATACTGATTTTTCTCTCGAAGATATTGATTAGGCTAGATACAATTGTGTGGCCCTTGCGAAAACAATAATTCGATTTTATTGCGACTATTCTCATTTAGAACCATACAGGGGAGACCTGGCCATGACAGCTGATGACATAGTCAACTACTATTTGCAAAATGCTCAGTCGACCTTAGCGACACCTCAGTCACCCTCTATTTGCACAGGGACTATTGAGTCTTGGATTTGTGTTGAGGTGGGGAGAAAAATTGTCATCCATGGGGAAATTCACAATCATCCCAAACATGCGGAAGGAAAGAAGTTAAAGACTTCGCCTATCAAACACTACCTCGCTAAAGATGGTCGGGTATATGTGACGACCAAAAACTCTATGTATGAGCTAGGTATGCCCCATCCAGATTTCACTGGGGATGTAGAACTGTTGGTCGGTAACCTGGACACTCAGAAATGGGAAAAACTCACTTATTGGGAAGATTGAAATTAATATATCTCCCATAAATTCTAGGCATGATCGGCTCATGTAAAACTAAGAAATTATAAGCCATAGGGGCTAAGTCCTTACAAAGAACGCAATCTATTCCGCACAACCCAGGTTAATAGTTTTCGTCAAGCTAGGTCCTGTAATTAGACCAGGCTGAATCAGGGTTGCGGTTAACTGCACTTCGGAATAGCACTGATACTCTGCTAGGAAGGGAAACGAGTAACTTAGTTGATCATTGGCGCTCACAGCAATGGATCGCGTTTGCACTGAATTCCAGGCTGGGACAGGTCCTGTGGCGGGTGAATCGTAGCCTTTGGCGTTGATTGCAAGCACTAAATTGGTGCCAGGTTGAGTCTCTTGTTGACCCGGTTTCACTTTGACTGCAATTAGTAAGTCCATCCCTAGGCCATAGGGATTCCAACGCTGGTTGAGGGGAACCAGCTGATTATTCACCCGGTTGAAAATTTGCACATCGATAGCCTGAAGGGCAGCATGTCTGGCGGTGGGAGCTGAGGGAGTGGAAGCTGTCGGCCTTGCAGCTGCCGTGGATGCTGTAGTCTGTGCAGGCACTGCTCCATTCGTCGTGGGGGCTGGAGAGGCATTGGGAAAGACATCAGAAACGTTGTTTTCTCCCTGTAGAGAGGGGAGTACAGTGCTATCGACAGGGGTTTCGGTTGGGGTGCTGGTGGTGGGAGGTGGCGCGACTAGGGGCTTTTCTAGCTCAGAAATGGCGAATTTGCCAACAATTTTGTCGATGAGTGAGCCTCTGGACGCTTCGCCATCGGAAACAAAGTCTCCATCGGTGTCAATCAACACTGCGCCAACGGTAAATACACATTGCAGCTCCAGTCGATCGATATCTTTGCGAGCCCGGTATTGAATGTCTCCCCCTAGAAAACCACACTCATTTTGACTGGTGCGAACAGGACCTGGGAAACGGGTTTGTAAGGGCTCGGTATAGCGAGATCGGCGGGGCAGGGGCGGTAGGAACTGGGCTTCATCGCCTGGATAGGGGAGAGAATCGCGCGATAAGCCATAGCGATCGCCTTTTTTGACTTCGGTGTCCCAACACGTCACATGCACCTGTCGCCCCCCTCGGGTGTTCTCAAAGACGCGGAGAGACAGGATGCGATCGCGAGTGCAATTCAGCTTGGCAGTCGGCCATTGAGTACGGAGGGTCTGCAGAAGCTGATCACAGGTTTGCTCAGTACCACAGTCGCCTTTAACGGTGGAGGTGAGAGCTGATTTAGCAGCGGGTTCCGCCGGAGCAGAAGACTGGGCTAGGGTGGGATGCCAAGGTATAAACGCTAGTCCCACTCCCAAACTTATCCAATAAAACGTCCGCATAGTCTGTCCTTCCTGTGAGCAATGTGTCCGGTGTCCCTGTATCGTAGATATCGTCTACGAATGGCCTTATATTGTTCCGTAATTTACAGGGTTCGGGAACAAGTGCTCAATAAGTTTTGATAGATCTCAAGGCTGGATTAATATTCACATCTTAGAGAACTCATGTGGGATCTTTTTGAAAGCCATACTTGTCCAGCCCCTGAGTTATCCGGCTAATTCTTCATCGAATACTACTGTGCATGGACCGCAGATTTCATGTCATGGTGAGTAGGGAAATTGGTTACCCATCATTCAATCTCTAGAGCTATGACATCTGACTCCAAAAAACGTGTTGTCGTCGTTGGGGCTGGCTGGGCTGGCCTCGGTGCCACCTATCACCTTGTATCCCAAGGGTATGATGTCACCCTCTTGGAGGCAGGCTCTTATCCGGGTGGCCTGGTAGCGGGTTGGAAAACCGCAGGCGGTCGTCCCGTTGAAGCCGGGATTCACGGATTTTGGTATCCCTATAAAAATATTTTTGGTTTAGTCGATGAGTTAGGACTCGATCCGTTTACGGACTGGACGAAGTCCTCTCAATATTCCCCGGCAGGGCTGGAAGCAGTGTCCCCGATTTTTCAGAAGGAACAGCGCTTGCCGATGCCTTTGGGAACGTTCGCTTATCCCCAGTTTCCCCGCTTGCCGCTGGTTGATCGGCTATCTGCCTTTACGATGATGTATCCGATCATCGATTTTGATAATTCCGATGATGCCTGGCGACGCTACGACTCAGTAACGGCTAGGGAACTGTTCAAGAGGTATGGCGTTTCCGCGCGGCTCTATCGAGATGCCTTTGAACCGATGCTGTTAGTGGGGTTGTTTGCCCCAGGTGAGCAGTGCTCTGCTGCCGCTGCGTTAGGGATGCTCTACTATTTTATCCTGGCCCATCAGGCTGATTTTGACGTGGTGTGGTGTCGGGGCACGGTGGGCGAAAAGATTTTTAAACCCTGGTGCGATCGCATCTCCAATGCCGGGGGCAAAATCCTCACCCAACGCCGAGTCACCGATGTGCGACTCAATGATTTGGGCCAAGCCGATGCCGTCATTTGCGGGGATGAAGTCTTTGAGGCCGATGCGGTGATCTTTTCCGTCGGCATTACGGGCATGCAGAACATCGTCCGGGGCAGTTCCACCCTGCAGCAGCATCCTCAGTTCCGCGACATGATGAACCTAGGTGCCGTGGATATCTTAGCCACCCGCCTCTGGTTTGACCGCAAAGTCGAGGTTCCCCAACCGTCCAATGCCTGCTTTGGCTTCCATCCCACCACTGGATCTACCTTCTTCGATCTCAATGCCCTTCACGATGACTACCGTGACCAGCCAGAAACGGTCATTGAAGCAGACTTCTACCATGCCAATCAGTTCTTGGCTATGGAAGATGATGAGATTATTCGCATGGTGCAACAGGATCTAACCACTTGTCTCCCCGATTTCCGGGAGGCTAAGGTAGTCGATTCTAGCGTGATTCGCTTGCCCCGAGCGGTGACTCACTTTGCACCGGGGAGCTATCGGTATTTGTTACCGGCTCAAACTCCGATTAATAACCTCTATATGAGTGGAGACTGGGTGGTGACTCGCCATGGATCTTGGTCCCAGGAAAAAGCCTATGTAACTGGACTGGAAGCGGCCAACCATGTGATTAGCCAATTAGGTCAGGGGATTCCAGCCTCCATTGCCCCGATTGAACCCGATGAACCCCATATTCAGATGGCCCGTTCCGTGAATAAGACCGTGCGAGAGCTGCAGAAAAGCCTTTTGCCTGAGTTTTTGTTGCCATAAATGCAAAATCTTACAATCATGACCTATTAATCGAGAATTAATCGAGTTTCAGTTAATCTAGGACTAGCAAGTAAATACAGCTTCTCTGGAGCAGTGTTTGATTTCATGTGAGGCGTCATTTGAGGGCATCCTGAATTCTGGGTATTGGGTCAATGGACATGGGGGACCATGAAATGTTGGGCAATAGAGTGTACCAATCGATAAGTGCGTCCACCCTCCATGGGAAACGTCATGTCGGTGAAACTTTGAAAGTTTTGGAGCAGACCTACACCAGTGGATTAGATAAGGGTGATTTTGAATTGGCGGGATATGCCCTTGTCGTCAAATGCTACAACCTGTTTTTTCTAGGCCGCGAATTATCAAAAGTAAAGCAAGCGATCCTACAGGCCATTTGCACCCTTGATGATTGCACGATTCGAACACTACTAGTAGATGTCCCAGAAGCACATACGGCCATGGTTGATGCCATCTCAAAACTGCTGAAGGAATACCGCTATGACACGCTGATGAGTATTTTAGAGATTAAACCGTAGGCCAGCTGCTTCAAGCCTGGCTCATCATAATGCTGGATCGATGCCCAACAAACTACAGCAGATCTACAACCGCTTCAGCGACTAAGGTTTGTAATTGTTCTAGGGATTGAGCCTGATCAATCGCTTCAGCTTCGACTAAAAGCGTTAGATCGCCTGTGGCAGACTTACTGTAAATGCAGGGAAAGGAGTCATGAGCCTGCTGGGGATGTTGGCGGAGGAAAAGGTTCCTCAGATGAAACTCGTGCTCACAGGGCAGGGTATCCAGAAACTCGACCCAACCCTTTTTCTTGCGAATAAGGGAATAGGTGAGCTCGCATAAAGAGCATTCATAGGATTCAGGCGCGAAGAGTTTATGGGAGGCTTCTTGCAGGAGGCTATTTAAAGACGCATCTGCGTTATAGACAAATACAAGTTTACACGGGCTATTGGACATACCTATTCCTCCAAGGCACTCATCGGGTGACTGCAGAGTTCTGTCTCCTCTAGGCTAGCATCGAAATCCCAAAACCATCACAGCCACTGACTTATGGCATGTCACTGAGCACATTGCCAAGAATCCGCCAGCAGGCAATCGGAAAAGCAATAGCCGTTCCCCACAGGATAACGCCACAGACTTGTAAGGCTCGTCCTCGGGAAACCGCCTGTCGCCCTTTAACCACCACAGTATCCTTGATCACCTTCATCCCTGGGGGTGGAAATCGCTTAGCCCTAATGACCTGCACACCCATTTGCCAAACATAATATCCGAATACGAATAAGGGCGAGAACACGAATGCGATCGCACCCACAATATAGGCAAAATATTCCCTCACCCGCTCTGGATCCTCAGCCAGCCACTCAGTAAACCACTGAATTACGCTCTGGCACAATAACATCGCCAGTAGAAAGAGGGACGCCCCAACCACTAGCTTTCGTCGAGAGGCTGGATCAGCAGGCTGGATTTCAGACATAAGACAGAAATTGATTTAGCCATATAGTGCACGGAATTACAACACAATTAGCATTGATGATGTCGAGTCTTCAGGTTCTAGATCGAAGGAGATAGCCCCCTTGCTTCTCGCACATGACTTGCAGACCAATGATCCAACTGCCAGGATATCGAGGGCCAGGCCGATCTACCCCCTTCAACCAGCTGATAAAAGTTTCAAGTTATAATCAAGCCCATTATCATTTCACCTAGATTTTGAGTTCCACTGTTCACCACCGCAAAGCCCAAGGCGAACAAACCCGTAGAGCCATTTTGCAATGTGCCATGGATTTGGCTTCCGTCGATGGCCTGACCGGACTCTCCATTGGCGGTCTTGCCAAAGAATTGCAGATGAGTAAAAGTGGCTTATTTTCCCATTTTGGATCTAAAGAAGCCCTGCAATTAGCGGTGATTGAAGGGGCTCGTCATTTAGTGTTACGAGAAGTTGTCCGGCCCGCCCTCCGCGCCCCCAAAGGTTTACCGCGTTTATGGTCTCTTTGCCAAGCCTGGCTGCACTATACGGAGCAGCAACTATTTCGGGGGGGATGTTTTTTTGCAGCCACTTCTACTGAATTTAACAGTCGACCTGGCCCCATTCGCGATCGCTTAGCCGACATTATGGCTGAACGCCAACAGACCTTCGTCCGTCTAGTTACAAGAGCACAACAGGCAGGAGATATACATGATAGTGTCGATCCTGATCAGCTGGCTTACGAGCTAGATATGCTGCTATTTGGGGCAAACTGGGCGTTTCAGCTCTATGGAGATGGGGATGTAATCGTGCGATCGCAAGCCGCAATGCGCCATCGCCTCAAATCCGTTTGTACTCATCCAGAAGACTTTGCCTTTTGAGGTGGCGATCCCCCCACCACCGTTAGATGCTTAAAGGTTTTGGTCAGGAGACATGACGACGGGACTGCCAGCACGCTGTTGAGGAGAGCAGCTGAGTGAGGCTTGACTGCTTTGCTCACCCAACCAAAAGGTGACGGGGCCCACCAAGCCAAAAATTACAAATGAAGAAGCAAGAATCATTTTTTTAGAGCTTTCTTGCATATTGCTGATATCCCCCACCAAACCTTAACGATTTATTATCTTTGATTTAACCAATGAAATCACAAAGGCATGATAATAGCATATTTATCATCAAATTTTAATATTTATTGGAAAATTAAGGCGATAACGCCAGTAGAACGCACCTATTAGCAATATCATTCACTTAAAGAATAGATTGCTGCGATTTTATAGGTGCAAAGATCTCCCTTACAGTATTCCGCACCCAACCCAACAAAGTGACAGATGAGAGTGCTAATCTCTCAAAGCGCTAGACATTATTTTCGGGAAATCGACAGGCTATTGATCTTGTCCGACACCAGTTCCCATCGAATTTGTTGGGTATTGGCCTGGTCTTGCAGTGCTTCAGCGAGTTCATTGAGCAGCTTATCCTCTCGATGAATCGTCATCAATTCAATTTCTAGCACCACCTGCTTGGGTTTACCTAAAGACTCTAAGCTCTCACTCCGCCAAGCGCTGATCATCATGTTTGCCGTATTGATGGACTCAAGGAAGACATTACGAATTTTTTTCTCCTCATAGTGCGCGCAAATTAGAACGAACCGATAAATGCTCGTGGATGATCCAGGCTTATGGGGGCGGAACTTCAACTGCTCCACTAGAGGTCGCATCACCAGGTTGGAAAACACCACCGCAGCTGCCCCCAAGTAAGCCGGAAAAAGAAAGCCGCCTCCCACAAGGGTTCCAACGGAGGCAGAACACCATAATGTTGCTGCCGTATTCAGTCCTCTGACGCTAGTGCCTTCTCTTAATATGACACCCCCTCCTAGAAAGCCTACTCCAGAAACAATTTGAGCAGCCACCCGGGTTGGACTAGAGTCTTGAGCATGCATTAGCGACATCATCACAAACATAGATGAGCCAATACAGACCAAAACATTCGTTTTTAGAACAGCCCGAGTCTGTCGCCACTGCCGTTCGATACCGATCGCACTTCCCAAAATCAGAGCAACGGTCAGCCGTAAGCTGAAATCAATCCAAGTCATGCAAAAATTGCTCGATAATGCGTTTCGATTCTGACGCAATCAGGTTAAGTCAAGGCTAAGAACAATCATTTTATTCTCTTATTTTTAGACCTAAGTCAAGAATGAGGAAGATTAGGAAATCGAGCTACTCTCCAACTCTGGATATCCAGTCAAGGCATCCCATTGTCGAGTAAATCGCAGGTTCGTGAACTGGGCAATCACCAGTTCTAGCGTGGTATACACCTGACACCCTTTTACCAGATGGCCTCCTTTACAATCTCCCCATTCATTGGCAACGGTCATATGCAAGTGCACACCAGCTGCGCTAAGGGTTCCAGATAAAGTTAAAATTTCATATTTTCCAGCCAATTCTGTAGGTTCTTTGGCATTCGCAAATCGCAACTGCACGCGGCTCAAGCTGCCCACTGCACTCAAGATGCTACCAGCGCTGATCTGCTCACGTTTAGCAATTTCTTCTATAGTTTGACGCACATCTGTACCAGGGGATAATCTAACCGCAAAAACGTTGAGAGAGCCTAGTTCTTGAACCTGTTCTAAATCCATTGCTCAGGGTTGAGTTCCGCTTCATGGGTCATTATAGAGCTAAGTTTTCTCAGGGTTTCGCCTGTAAACGAAAGAGGACGGGCATTTTTTCCTACCCGTCCAGCTCGTCCTAACTATGGTGCCGCCGCTACCTTAAGGATGCTCAACTGCGTGCGGGCAGAGTAGTCCTGCCCACAAAGGTCTAAAAGGCGAGATCATCGACTATTGCG
This sequence comes from Acaryochloris sp. CCMEE 5410, assembly GCF_000238775.2. Taxonomy (NCBI): domain Bacteria; kingdom Bacillati; phylum Cyanobacteriota; class Cyanophyceae; order Acaryochloridales; family Acaryochloridaceae; genus Acaryochloris; species Acaryochloris sp. CCMEE 5410. The sequence continues at coordinate 2,267,069 of NZ_AFEJ02000001.1, forward strand.
TCAAAACGCTCAGGCATGCCTTTATCTAAATCACTTTGAGCACGATCACCCTGGGCAAAATTCGCTTGCGCTTCAAAGTCAGCGATGAGCTTTTGCTTAACGATAGGATCATAGCCCAAGAAAAAGTTGCGCCAGTTTTCGCTGGTGGGTTGACCATGCTCCACAATTGAACAAACCCAGGATTTCTTCTCTTGTCCTTTCAGGATGGGCTGCAGTTTAACCGCAAAAATCGATAAGGCAAAGAAGCGATCGCCACGGGGCTTGCCGTAGGCCCAGTTCATTTGGGAGTGGAACTGATTATAATGCTCACCAAAGGAGCCACATAGAGAGCCTTTCGCGGTGAATTGCAGAGGTGACTGATGGAGAAGTTGCTTTTGCCGACTAACCAAATACACCAAATAGCGGGTTTTCAAAATCACTTCCTCGGGATTGTAGCTATCCCGATCAAAGGCTCCTAAGAAGGCCCGGTCTTTGCGCGAAAACATCAACAGGGGAGACCGTCGCAGAACCGCCATACGAGCTGTGAGGCTCCGATAGCCCACAGCAACGCCCCCTGACATGAAATAGGCGTCATGGGATTGCCACTCGGGGGTGGGCTGGAAGTTAACTGCCGCCGCATTATCAGCAGAGATAAAGAATCCAGCCTGCTGGGGATCTTCATGATTGAGCACTTGTAAATAGGGCAGGGGCTGATAGGCAGGACCATATTCATCCCCAGCAAATTCGTCAATTTGAGCAGGTTGAGTGAGGGTTGCGGACATCATTATTGAAATCTCCTTGATGGTTAGTTGAGGGTGGGGAAAGCGGTCTTTAGGCAGCCCATTGGGAGGTATGAGACTCCAGGCTGTTATATCCCTGCATATACTCTGGATTCCTGGCGTACCGAGGTGGCAGGGATTTCAATGCATCTTCAAGTCCTTGGCAATAGGCACTCTGGCATTGAGCATCTAAAAAAATGATTTGAAAGTGAGACATATGAACACCTGCATCCAATTAAGTGAGGGAGTGATGATGCGATGGCGTTGTCAAGGCTTGGCAACGCCAGTTGAGAAAGGTCACCCGACGGAAGAAGGTGTTTTTCTCGTTCGCATAGTACAAGTGTATCAGTATAAATATACTATTGCAACACCGTGATTTAGACCTAGAGTCCACACCGCCACAAGCTTTAAGCTCATATCGGGGTCTCCAGGCTTTAATAATTTGTTACTAAAGAAATAGATCAGGTGAAAAAGCCTAAATATCGAAGTACTGACCTGAATTAGAGATTTAATTGCATATAAAATGGATATATTCTGACAAATTCCAGATTTTCAAGATAAAGCTCTTGCCCGAATTGTTGAGCCCTTCTCCAGCCCTGCCATAACCAGGGCGTTTCAGCTTACGTATAGGGAGCTACTCAGGGTGACTCGCCGCAATAGTCGCGAGAATGAGTCGCAAGCACAAATCGTGCCCGACTAGCATCAATCTTTCAAAAATTACATTTATAGAACTATCAGAAGTTAATTAAAAACTGGGAATCCTAAATAAGGCACTGGTCTGTTAGCAGGATCTAGCTATAATGCTTCCGACGCAACCTAATGTAGATCAATGGAATGCCCATATTGTCTAAGCGAGAAGATCCTAAAGCGCGGCTTTGATAGCCTGCAAGATGGGACATTAGTCCAGCGATATCAGTGTAAGGATTGCAATCGGCGTTTCAACGAACGCACGGGTACCCCAATGGCTCGCTTACGCACCGCTAGTTCAGTAGTGAGCTATGCCATCAAAGCTCGCACCGAAGGGATGGGTATTCGTGCTGCAGGTCGAACTTTCGGTAAATCTCATACCACCATTATGCGTTGGGAAAAACGCCTAGCAGACCAAGCACAGAACTGGTCACCTCCCGCACCAGCAGCCTCTGATGTGACGGTAGAAGGGGATGAAGTTTACACGCGTGTAGGCAAAAATCTTCCCCCCAGCCAATCCCAGGGCTGGACCATCCATTTCCTTGAACGCGAAAGCCGCTATTGGTTGACAGCACAAGCTGGCCTCAAGGATGCACAACTTTTTGCAAATGGCGTTTACTCAGCTTGGGAGTGGGTCAAAGCCTGTGATGGGATTCGATGGTTTACCGATGGTGAGAGGCGTTATGGACAAGAACTTTGGAAGCTCGCCAATGTCTATCTCAATGGTGAGGAGTGTCATCCTGACTATGGGCATCGCAAGGTTTGGCGAGAGGGGTTAGAAGTCGCGATGAAAGTTAAAGGGTCTCAGGGGAATCGGCGAGTAGAGTGGGTGAAAGCAGAGCATCCCTTTACCGCTATCAGTCTAGGGTCTGAGGTCCATGCCAATCATAATGAGGCTCACAATGCTGCCTTGAGGAGACGATGTAGTGCTTATCGAAGACGGCAGAATCTCTACGCTAAGAAGCGGTCGGGGTTACAGCGAGTGCTAGATGTACAACGCCTGATTCATAACTGGGTTAGACCCCATTGGGGGCTCAGTAAGCAGACCACACCAGCAATGGAGATGGGATTTTGTTCTCGTCCGTTGAGCACACTAGAACTCCTCACCAATAAAGGGTTTAGGTATGTGCCCTGTTAGTAGACCAGTGCCTAAAATAAATGATCAGTTTTTTATGGCTAACAAACAAAAAAATCTGATCATTCTTTAAGTTCAGTTTTAAATGTATATTTTTTCTAAAAAATCCAAGCAATAAATATACAGCTATTCAGATAGAGCCAACAAAAACTTATATCTTTTCTTCTATTCTTAAAAAGTATTTATGCTGCAATCCAATATCTTAAGACTTGCCCGTCAGGGTCAACCTGACGCCATCACCTATGCTCTCAATCATGTGTTGCAAACCTTAGCTGTGACAGGGAGAGCAATTATTGAAGCTGAAAAAATTATTTTTATCATCCAAAAATCAGACGGAATTCCACCCAAAGCACCTGTTGAGAAATACATTAAAAACTTCTTGCTACATCTTCAGATCCCCTTGATTAGACAAGTCGAAATTTATGCTAAGGATACCCCCACTCAATCCTTGCAGTGGTTTAGTCAGTTCTTAATTGAATCTTTAAACTCCGAACCCTCGAATGTCGGGTCATCCCAATCGACTGAGCAGAGCACTTCATTCCCCACTGCTGCCGCTGATTCGAAAGACAACGCCCCAGCGGATCCAGATGACACAACTCCCCGTGTTACTCCAGATACCAGCCCCCCTTGGAATACGCCAGCTGCTACAACGGACGTTCAAACACCAGATCCAGTTGACTTTGAGCAGTTACCTCAAGACTTACAACAACGCATCAAAGCAGCAGGGTTGAGGGCGGGTGAAACTCGGTCCTGGCAAGAAGCCCAGAAAATGTATAACAAAATCCCTAAGAATGTCTGTCGTCTGGGAGCCAAGGGCATTAGTCAATATAAACAAAATCACGACTGGAGCCATAAAAAATCCCATGCCCACGGCGGATCTAGCAAGGCGAGGAATGGAGACTGGGAAGCCTCATCTGTAAATCGGGCACGGGGTCAGAAAAATATCACTCCCACCGAAAAACAAAATATTGCCAAGGCCAAAGCAAAGATTAACTTCCAAGCAGGCACGAAGGTCGTTGCCACCCAGGCTGTTAAAGCTGGAAAGTCAGCTTTGGGATTTGAATTAGCTTTTAGTGGTCTGAATAATTTTGTGGCGGTTCAGCAAGGCCAAAAATCCGTTGAAGATGCCCTAGTAGATACGTTGAAAGCCTCTGCAACTGCTGCAGCAACAACGACCGTTGTCACAGGCGGTATTGTGGCCATTTCTATCGTCTTTCCCCCAGCAGGAGCCGCTTTTGCGACGGCTGCACCGGTACTGAAAATCGTCGGCAAGGTGAATTGCCTCAAGCGGGTGATCGGTATTTTGTCGGAGAGTGACAAGGTCGAAGGGGCCGATCAAATTCAGGCGTTAATGGACTCCTACGGTTTGGATGAAAAGGAGCTGATCTACCGAGACTTGGTGATGGATGATGATCTGGCTAAATTAAAGCTCGATATGGGGATGTCCTAAAGCCTCTCCTTCACCAGAATGTTTCACGGCTGGATGTCCAACCCAATTGAACGAGCAGTGCTATCTAACGGATAGTGCTTCAGAATGGAACTATGCTTTGAATGGATCATCTTTGTCGGCACCACGGCCATGCCAAATTTACACGCCTCCCAATCTCCTGTTACCAACCTGCAGGGACGGATTGTGCAGATTAACTTGTCCGATGGAGGTGTACCCAAACAGTCGGTTCCTAGCGTTCAGATTAACAAAGAGGGGCTGGTTGGTGACCGTCAACAGAATCTTAAACACCACGGTGGTCCAGATCGAGCCGTTTGTTTATGGTCTGCAGAAATCATCGATATGCTGCAAGGGGAGGGGCATCCCATTGAACCAGGAGCTGCGGGAGAAAATATTACCGTGGCAGGTTTAGATTGGCAGCAGTTAATACCTGGAATTCAGCTGCAGTTAGGAGAGAGGGTGCGTTTAGAGATCACGGACTATGCTCAGCCTTGCCGCACAATTGCCCGCTACTTTAAACTCCGTCGCTATGGTCGTATTAGTCAAAAACGGAATCCGGGGATGAGTCGGCTTTATGCCAAAGTTTTAGAAGGTGGCTATGTGAGTGTAGGAGATAGTATTCATTGTCCTAACCATTGCTCCTAAAATTCATCTGGTGATGGACTGTTTAAACACTCATCAATCTGAGGCTGTTGTCCGCATTGCTGCTGAGCTAGAACCAGAGCCACTTGAGCTAGGAGAAAAAGGGAAATCGGGTATCCTCAAGTCGATGGCTACCCGAGCTGAAATTCTACAAGATCCTGCTCACCACCTGGTCGTGCATTTCACTCCCAGGCATTGTTCTTGGCTCAATCAGATTGAGATTTGGTTCAGTATACTTGTGCGAAAGCTATTGCGCCGCTCAAGCTTCAACAGTCAGGCTCAGCTCAAAACTCAAACATTGGAGTTTGTCGAATACTTCAACCGCACGATGGCAAAGCCTTTTAAATGGACCTATAAGGGGAAGCCATTGGCTGCTTGAATAGTCGGTTTATTTACGCCATATAATACTAGTTGAAACTTTGTCGCTATGGTCGTATTAGCCAAAAAAGTTATCCAGGTACGAGCTGTCTTTATGCGAAAGTATTATCGATTGGCTCAATTAGTTCATTAACTGTGCTTGAATTGGCGTAATAATATGAATCAGGTTTCCATTAAAGATGTCCCTCGAAATATGAGACGAACAGGGATGTTCCTTTTTCGAAGTGCATTTATGGAAGCTTTACATCATGAAAAGCCCATGTGTGTAGTACATGCAGCTCATGCGGCCGAAATTTTGTTAAAAGCTCGAATAGCTCAAGAACATCCCCTCCTAATTTTTTCAAAATTACCCAAGGCATCTCCTACCAAAGACACTCTTACGCTGATAGATTTGCTAGAGAACGGTCGTACTCTGTCATATGAAGAGTTACCTAATCAACTATGGGCAACTACGGGAATTAGAATTGATAAAGTCGAACAGTACCGTGCATTTGGTAGGCTAAGAAACCAAATTATTCACTTGTCGCTGGTAAATGCTGACACGAGAGAAGATGAGTTAACGATACGCTATTCACTCGAAGTGTTAGATCCTTTAGTAGAGAGCTTTTGGGGAAAGTCTGTAATTGACTTTATAACAAACGATCCCTATTATGCTGACGATGTTTATTCAGGATCATTAGAACAGTCGATCAGAAATTTTTTTGAAATAGACCAGCGATTAAGACGATTATTGGGGGATGCTAGTAAACGAGCATGGGAGCACTTGAACGCACACTTAAATGGAAGCTATAAAGATGCAACTGATGAAGAATGGGAAAGGTGGAATCAGTCTAAGACTAGTGAAGATTGGGAAGCTGAGTATGAAAGTTTTCTAATGTCACAGCCTGAGAATCAAGCCAAACAGCAAGCGGAAGATGCAGCTCATTGGAATGCCTTTCTTGATTCTTTCTAGGTTGTTTCCCACATATCAATATTGATATGTGGGAAACAACTTTTGATTTTGTATAGCAGGAAGGCTAACCAAAAGCATGCAGTGGATGATTGAATGCTTATGATATTTTCCCAAAATTACTCGTCGCCGCTGATGGAAATCTTTGGCAAGTTTCAATGTGGACAAACCAATGATTAGATTTTTTATTTCGACCAATAGTTATGGGAAATATCGATATATCTCCTTGCGATGGAGAATTTGGACAAAATTAACTACATTATCGCGATAGGTTAAACCAATACGATGGAGAATATCGTCGTATATGGTAGTAACCTTTCTGTGCTTTTAATTTTTTGATGTTGCTCAGGTTTTGCAAATTACCTTCACTCTCAACATCTTCAATAACTGACTTTACCTTGGCCAGTAGCGCTTTATTTTGAATCTTCGCTAGATCTTTCGCAAAGCTTTTTCTGAATTCGACTTGCACCCTTATGTCTCCAGAACCTGGAAAATAGAGGCTCGATCAACTCTCTCGCTGTTTTCGCCTTCGGTGATTGCCTGGGTTAATGGGCACTGGTCTACTAACAGGGCACATACCTAAACCCTTTATTGGTGAGGAGTTCTAGTGTGCTCAACGGACGAGAACAAAATCCCATCTCCATTGCTGGTGTGGTCTGCTTACTGAGCCCCCAATGGGGTCTAACCCAGTTATGAATCAGGCGTTGTACATCTAGCACTCGCTGTAACCCCGACCGCTTCTTAGCGTAGAGATTCTGCCGTCTTCGATAAGCACTACATCGTCTCCTCAAGGCAGCATTGTGAGCCTCATTATGATTGGCATGGACCTCAGACCCTAGACTGATAGCGGTAAAGGGATGCTCTGCTTTCACCCACTCTACTCGCCGATTCCCCTGAGACCCTTTAACTTTCATCGCGACTTCTAACCCTCTCGCCAAACCTTGCGATGCCCATAGTCAGGATGACACTCCTCACCATTGAGATAGACATTGGCGAGCTTCCAAAGTTCTTGTCCATAACGCCTCTCACCATCGGTAAACCATCGAATCCCATCACAGGCTTTGACCCACTCCCAAGCTGAGTAAACGCCATTTGCAAAAAGTTGTGCATCCTTGAGGCCAGCTTGTGCTGTCAACCAATAGCGGCTTTCGCGTTCAAGGAAATGGATGGTCCAGCCCTGGGATTGGCTGGGGGGAAGATTTTGCCTACACGCGTGTAAACTTCATCCCCTTCTACCGTCACATCAGAGGCTGCTGGTGCGGGAGGTGACCAGTTCTGTGCTTGGTCTGCTAGGCGTTTTTCCCAACGCATAATGGTGGTATGAGATTTACCGAAAGTTCGACCTGCAGCACGAATACCCATCCCTTCGGTGCGAGCTTTGATGGCATAGCTCACTACTGAACTAGCGGTGCGTAAGCGAGCCATTGGGGTACCCGTGCGTTCGTTGAAACGCCGATTGCAATCCTTACACTGATATCGCTGGACTAATGTCCCATCTTGCAGGCTATCAAAGCCGCGCTTTAGGATCTTCTCGCTTAGACAATATGGGCATTCCATTGATCTACATTAGGTTGCGTCGGAAGCATTATAGCTAGATCCTGCTAACAGACCAGTGCCGTTAATGCTATATCTTCAATAGACCTCTTGCAATATTCGTTCCATGATGTGCTACTAACTCAATTTATGCTGCGATCTGACTTGGGTTTTTAGTTCGCTACCATATCGTTAGCTGAATTATGCAAGAGGTCTAATGATGTCTGTCAGAAAACCAGAGATTTCTTCTCGGTTGTCTTGGAGTAATTCGACAATTGCAGTTTTTACAATTTCTTTGAGTTGATCTGGGTTTAAAACAGTTTCAGACATCGTATACCTCAGGGCTGTTTTAAGTTAGCAGCGAAAAAATAATATCGACCCGATTAGCAAGCTTAGTCATCGCGGTTTTGAGGGATTGATAGTCGTTTAGCCGCAGGATATTAATCCCAATAGTTCTAAGCACTGACCAATTGAGCAGTGCTTGTTCATCTTCGAGTCGATAATCATCTTCGCCAAAAACAACATCCTTCGGCCAATGCAACCGATTTTCAATGCCCCAATGTTCTCGGACCAGAGATTGCCAATGATGGGGTGAGGTGGCAGCTGAACTGATGTAATAGGCGGTGTTGTGATACTCCTTTCCTTTGCTTTGTGCCCCATCGTTGGACACAAAGCACAGAGCGAATTGCTGTCCATTCTTGTAGGGCTATGCCGACAGGCTCATAAACCTGTATACACCGATGTTCATCTCGTCCTCTACTTTGGGCGGAGTGGATGTGCTCAGCCATGGGTTTAAGACACTCAAAGTAAGTCTGGAGGTGGTCGTAAAGTCTTCCCTGATTGGATTTGACCGCCACAAGATAGTCGTTACCCGAGGCCACAATCTTCTCAAGTGTTTTTTGGGCGTGTAAGGCATCCATGGTAATCAGCAAGCCATCGAGTTGAAGGGTTTCCAACAAAGCCTGGACGACTTTGATTTCGCTATTATCCTCCTGAGTGAGGGCTTCGAGCTTGAGGGTGGTGCCTGCTTCCACCGCAAATAAACTCACCAACCCTACAAAACGCTGCTTCCCCTTGGCATCTGTCAGCCCCTGACGAATCCGTTTGCCATCAATGGAGGCTGCATAATTATCGGGAGAGTGAGTCTGGGCTTTCGAGAGCATCCATGCTTCAAATTGGTGGCTCAACGCTTGGAAGTCAAGCCCCTTCATCACTCGACGAAAGGTACAGTGAGACGGAACTTCGAGGCTCTCAAGCCCCAATAGCTCACTTAAAGGCTGGCGATAATCGCTCACAAAGGTTTCTAACGGACGGTACCCTTGATATCCAGCAAGCATGCCCATCACCATCAATAGCAACAGCAGCCATAACGGATGAATACGGCCATGGGCACTGCGGAAATCCGGGACTTGCTTCAAAGTATCGATTAGATGGCTCATCGGTCTCTCTACTGTTGGTCAGTAGAACCATCCTATTTTTTCTAGGAGGAACGTAAAACAACCCTGTCGTATACCTTGTTTGTCTAATTAAGTCATGATAATCATCACTGGAAAGATAAAAGTTCAATCTTCTGAAGAGTTGGCTAGAGTCAAGGAAGTACTGATACGTCGTGCCCAGAAAAGCCGCACAGACAAAGGCAATATCGAATATATTTTCTCTCAGAATCTCGAAGATCCAACCGAGATTATTCTCATCGAGAAATGGACTGACCTCGCATCCCTCCAGGAACATCTGCAAATCCCTGATGAAGAATTCTCCACAATCATCGGCTCAGCCCTGATTGAGCGAGCAGTCGTTCTTTCCCATGAAGCGACAGCAGAGCGGACGCTCTTAGAACGGTAAGTCCCCCCCTTTCTGCAAGACAAACGCAATCGAGAACATCAAGGCATCACCAAGCGGGGAACGTTCTGCTTAAAGAATTCAATGAAAACTTTGAGTTTGAGGGGAACATAGCATCTAGAAGGATAGACAAACCACGCGGCAGTACTAAAGTCCGTACCAGTGACCTCATAGGCTGGCAATACATCCACCAGGGTGCCTGTTCGTAAGTCTTCATTGATCAGCCAGTTGGGGAGTAAGGCCAATCCCATATTTGCGATCGCACATTGCTGCAGAGCAATACCGTTGGAAATCACCGTGTTGCCATGAATCGGCACTTCCGTTAAGGTCCCTTGGGCATCTTTGAACAACCATTGAGACTGAAACCCTGCCAATGGGAACCGCAAACAATTATGGTCCGCAATATCCTCGGGAGTGGCAATCGGGGGCGACTGCTTTAGATAATCTGGACTGGCACAAACCCGATATCGAGTCTGCATCAACTGCTGAGCAATCAAGGTAGAATCCCGGAGCAGCCCCAGGCGAATCGCGACATCAATTCGGTTGAGCAACAAATCCTCAACGGCATCTGAAAATAATAAATTGACTGTCAGGTCTGGATACAGTTGCTCAAACTGAGGTAGGAAAGGCACGATACACTTCAAGCCAAAAGAGGCCGATACCGTCACCCTTAACTGTCCCTTGGGTTGTCCCACCACATCTGCCGCGATTTCCGACGCCTGCTGCAGCTCCTCGATCAAAGGCTCAATTCGTTCAAAATAGGTTTTGCCTGCTTCCGTCAGGGAAAGCTGGCGCGTCGTCCGCTGTAGGAGCCGTAGGTCGAGTTCCTTCTCCAGTCCAGCAATGGCACGCGATACCGAGGATGGATCAATGTTGCGATCGCGAGCGGCTCCCGCAAAACTACCCTGCCGAACGACATCCACAAACAACTTCAGTACCGATATATCCATTGAGGTCCTATCCTTGACGCCCAGAAATTCTTGCATGAATTCTTATTTCATTCATGAATATAATGCACGAGTATCATGCACGCATGGGGCTTTATTGTTCAATTTCTCCTGAGTACAGTGGAAATACATTCAGGTGAATCACGAATTGCAGTCATTGGAGGTTGCCATGTCCCTCGCCACAGAATTACAAGCCGTTACGGAAAACGTTCGCCAACAGGCCCCAGAAAACGTTTTTACCACCATGGAAGCCGCCACCGCTAAACTCGCCGCCACCGGGATTACAGACCAAGCCTTACAAACCGGACAAACTATGCCCGATTTTGAATTGCCGGATGCCACGGGCAAATCAGTTAGCAGCAGTGAGTTACGAGCGAAAGGTCTGCTGCTGATTTCCTTCTATCGGGGTAACTGGTGTCCCTACTGCAATCTAGAGTTACAGGCCCTACAAGCTCGATTGGACGATATCACGGCTTTAGGGGCAACGCTAGTAGCGATTTCACCAGAGTCCCCGGATCAATCCCTCACCACCCAAGAGAAATTTGATCTGAAGTTTCCAGTGCTAACCGATACCGGGAACCAAGTTGCACGCCAATTTGGGCTCGTCTTTACCCTCGACGAAAGTCTGCGCCCCATTTATAACAATTTTGGAATTGATATCACCACTCACAATGGCGATCAGAGTTTTGAATTGCCCATCCCCGCCACCTATCTGGTCGCCGCTGATGGCACCGTCTTAAACCGCTTTGTTGATGTTGACTATCGGGAACGGTTAGCCCCAGAAACTGCCTTGGCTTGGTTACAAGCAGCCCAGTAAATTTCAAGGCTGTGGCAGGTTCTGCTGTAGCCCTACCGATCCGTCTACCCCTAGATTTCCTTGGATATGTTGAGTAACGACCCAAAAAATACCGTACTAGCGGCAACGACTGCAGCGAGTCAACAATGGCAAGCTGCGTTTAATGCAGGCAATGCAGCCCTGTGTGCAGCCCAATATGAGCCTACCGCGACGATGCATGCGAGGCCCTTTGGCACCTTTACCGGAACAACTGAAATTCAAGCCTTTTGGCAAAAACTGATAGCCGATGGATTCTCGGATGTTGAATATCTAGACCCCACCATTGAGGTGATGGATGCCACTAGCGCCGTTCTGACCGCTGGCTGGAAAATGAATAACGCCCAGGGGGTGATCCACAAAGAGCTTTGGGTTCTTCAGGCCGATGGTACCGCTAAGCTCCGAGAAGATGACTTCGAAGCGATGAGCTAGAGACGTTCAGGAAAACTCAAATATGAACCCGCAATGGGTTCCCGCATGGCCATCAGTCTGCTCTTGGCAGGCTATGACGTGATTATCTGAAGCCTGAGCCTTTGCTCCATCAGCCCTTCTTAATCCCTAAAGAACAAAGTATTTATCGAGAGTTTGAGTACTAATCCACTTGGAAAGGGGGAGTAACTTGAGAAGGCTGTGGGGTTGGAGAAGGACTTGGGGTTGGTGAGGAATTGGAGGAGTCAGGCCTTGAAGGTTGGGCCGTACAGTTGGACACTTGAGAACTGGCAAAAATAAGGAGTCCGCTCAGGGTTGCACCCAGTAAAAAGATCCACGCATGGGACGGGTAAAGGGAGCCCATCAAGTGGCGACCGTTATAGATATGGATAGACCAACTGCGATCGCAATCTTGCAGCGAATGTTTAACTTTGCTCATGCTTGTCACCATTGTTGTCTGTGAGAAGGAGGCTAGAGAGGCAATCAGGGTGAACCATCATCAGCCCACGGATCAGTGTGGAGTAAGGGATTCAATCGCTCCTTGGCTATCGGCCTCGGCCCATGAATACTTCACTAGCATCCATATCTTGAGGGGATGCAGCCCCAAACAGCCGGCTTTTACTGTTTGAAGCTGCGTCGTCTTGATTCAACACCCGTCTGGCCCACAGAACTGGTGGGCGCTCAATACCTCCGCATCACATAGATAGGCGATGCCAGAATAATCATCAAAAAACTGTGCTGCTACCTCATCCGAAATCTGGATGGCCATCTCCCGCGTTTCGGTCAGCACCTCGATTTTTATATTCGAGAAGGTGTCCGAGACGCTGGGTTGTCCCGACGAGCGCACATTGCGACTGCCTTTACCACCGGCGTCAACCACTGTATAACCAGTCGCACCAGCTTCATCAATAATCTGAGCGATCTTTTTCAGTAACAATTTTTCCGTGACGATAACGAGCTTCTTAGCTGGCTTGGCCATATCGGTTACCTCCTGATATATGTATTCATTGAACGATCGATAAGCTTAGAGAGACGGTAGTATCCTATTCACCGAGACGCCCCATTGAGCCCTCGGTCCTGTCTGAAATCAGCTACCCCCCATCAACGCTTGGGCAAGTCCGATGTAGAGGGGGATTCCTAAAGCCAGTGCCACCGGTGTGCCGACGGCAGTGGACGAACCGATATAAGCGGAAGGATTCGCTGACGGGATACCCGCTCGTAACGTGGGCGGCCCTGAGATATCTGAACTGGAAGACGCGATAACGGCTAGAATCACGCAGCCACCGGGGCTAAATCCTGTGATGATATGGGCAATCCAGCCGAGTCCAAAAGCAATCAACCCATGGACAAGCGGCCCCACAAAGGCATATAGGGCATACCACTGGCCTACCTTACGCAGCTCGCTAATTCTGGCCGTTGCCTCCATCCCCATAACCAACATTAGGATCGAAAGTAGGCCGCGAAAGAGGGGGTTAAAGAAACTCTCATACACACTTTCTGGCCGTGTGAGTATACCCAGAACAAGACCGAGCAGAAGGGCTGATAGGGCAGAGCCTTGAAGGCTATCCTTAATGATGGGCCATATCTTAACCCGCTTGCGGGCGGTGCTGCGTTGCTTACGACGATACTCGACAGCGGTACCGCCCTGGCTACCGAGATACTCCTGCTTGCTGAGGGGCTCATCTGCGAAATCACGCTGCTTGCTGAGATAAACACTCGCCAAGACGATCGCCGTCACTAAAGCTGGGATATCCATAAAAGGATAGAGGGCGGCGGCCCAGGGTTCATAGGTGATACCTTCTGTTTCCAGTAACGTCAGGGCGGCGGCGAGGGTAGAGCCACTGACGGCACCGAACAAACCTGCGGTGGCAATGGCGTCAACGGTTTTGACGTTTGGCATCTTCGCTAAGGTATAGCGCCCGATAAACACGATCAGGATCCCCACTATCATGGCGAACACTGCAGGCAACAGCATTTCCGCTAGATTGGCATTGCGAATGGCAATCCCACCGCTCAGACCGACTTTGATCAGCAGCATAAAGACGATGAACTTGTAGATCGCGTCGGGAATTTGTAGGCGGCTATGGACAGCGGCAACGACCATACCTCCGATCAGAAAGCCAAGGGTTGGCGACTGCAACTTCGAAAGGAAGAGCGTCATAAAATTGGTCAAAAATTCCACTTTAAAATACCTCCTTCTTCCTCCTCTTATGAGGAGTGACAATTGTGATTAGTGAGCTATTAAAGGTTGAAGAAAGTTGGGATGAAGCGCTTCATCCTCCCTACAGCACAGGTGTTACTCAAAAACCTATCGGCGTTTTAGAGATGGCCATTCTCTAAATCCTGTTGAAAGGTGATGCCGTTCTGTAGGGACTCTAAATAGATTAGAGTCTATCAAGATACAAATCTGTATATACTTAAGTCTATCCTAAAAAATACGTTAATACTCGGTTTTTCCCTCGAACGAACGAAGTAATATCAAATCTGATTCAAAAGAAAAACTTATAGCTCAATAAATACAATATCCGTTTTGATTATGTAAAGCGCGATCGCTTTGGGCTGAAAATTACCAGTCAGACTATCCAATCCCTAATTTGGATCAAACGGTTGAATGGATAATGGGTTGCTGATCCGGTCGTTCTCAAATTCTTATCCAACGGTTAATAGAGGAGAAGAATCGGATCATTAGTCCGATTGACTCACCGATGCTTCTGTACTGCTTAGAAGCTAAAGATTGCTAGTTAACGCCTAAATCAGCAAACTATATCAAAATTTGGACACCTACTGTTTGTTTGCGCTTGTTAGGTTTGTGGATGCGATCGCACCAGGATACGACAAAGGCATGATCGACTCGCTTCAACTGCTTCCCTAACCTCACGTTCTGAATCAAGGACTGCCCCCTAAATTTCACGGCAGTCTCCTACCGTCAAATAAACCGTCACAATAAATAGGTGGATTAGTGATGATGCCTGAGGATGTGACAAATGAGTGACGTGTTGGTGCTAGAGACCGAGCAAACTCCCCCAACTGGAACCCAGCTTCCTCCTCGTCAACCGAAGTGGACGGATACCTTCGCTTACATTGCTAACCCCGATCAGTTTTGCCGCCACAATCTGAAAGAGCACGGTCCTATTTTTAGGACGAGCGTGTTTGGCGGCACCACTATTTTTGTCGGCTCATCACGGGCAGTACAAATGGCCCTCAATGGTGACCTCCGCTATACCGAAATTGGTCTGCCCCAAACCACCATGACCATGTTTGGGGAATATAGTTTGTTTCAGCGCCCCGACCTGCATCGACAACGGAAGAGTGCACTCCGGGCGGGCTTAGCTGGACAAGCGATCCAGGACTATATACCCAAAATCAATGACGTGATTATTCAACGCCTTCAAACATGGCCTACCCAAGGTGAAATTGCACTATTCCCAGCCGTAGAGCAGATCTGCTTTGATGTCTTGGTTCCCCTCTTGCTGGGTGTTGAGTTAGACGATGGGTACTTTCAGGGGCTACCCATTCCATCCAAAGCGGAACTCAAACAAGTCTACAAAACCTTTTTTGATGGATTTTACGGCCTCTTACCCTGGCGTTCCTCCTTTACGGCCTTTGGCCGAGGTCTACAAGCCCGTACCCGCCTGATCAAATTTATGCAGGCCGTTATCCATCGACGCCAATCGGAGGCCAATCTAGATCCCACTGCCGACTTCTTGTCCATGATGTTGGTGAGTCAGCAAACGGATCCAGAGAGCGTCTTTAGCAGCACCTTGATCGAAAATCAATGTTTATTACAGTTGTGGGCTTCCCACTATGAAATCAGTGGATTGGTCTCATCCTGGATATACCAACTAGGTCGTCATCCTGAGCATTTTGCCCACCTCCGTAGGGAACAGGCCACGATACAAGCGCAATCAGCACAACCCCTTACAAGCGAGCAACTTAAAACGGCCTCTTTTCTAGACGCCACCCTTCAAGAAACCCTCCGCACCCTTCCTCCCTCTTCCACCGCAAACCGCCGCCTGACTGAATCTGTGGTGTTAGACGGTGTGCTCTATAAAAAAGGATGGACGTTAATTGCAGAGCCACGCATTGCCCATATCCTGCCCGAGCATTTTCCTCAACCAGATGCCTTCCAGCCCAGCCGATTTCTGGAGAATGCCAACGCCCGAGACAAATATGCTTACATTCCCTTTGGCGGCGGGGTTCATGCTTGTTTAGGTGCGCAGTTAGCCATGACCATCGCCAAGATTTTCGGCAGCCATCTGCTTCGCCAGTTTGAATGGCAGGTGCAGGGTACAGCTCCCTTTGTGCAATTTCCGTTGAAGAAGATCAAAGATAGCTATCCTATGCAGATCGCTCGACTGCAGCAGCCCTAAGCCCTGGGGCAACCTCCCTGTGGGGATAGCCTTAGGCTAAGACGTAGACATACAGCTTTCAGCCCCATCGGCCATCTCATTGGTTTCCATTGGTCGAGAAGACTGCCGATTAAAGCTCGTTATACAAATCCCCGCCATAATCACCAGAAACGCTAAAACTTGAGCCAGGGAAGGCCGCTCACCATTCAGCACAAAGGCATAGGTCACCCCAAATACTGGAGACAACGCCGTCCATTTCCCTACCGTTTGCGCATTCAACTGCTCTAGGGCTGAATACCAAAGAAATTGGGCCAAGACAATAATGATCAGGGCATAGACCACCATCACTATCCACAGTTGCCCTGCCAGCACATCCATAAAATGCCCTGGGCCAAACACCAAATTAGCAATAACAAAGAAGATAATGGCCGAAATAAGATTACGGCTAAACACCACAATGCGCAGATTCGTCTGCTGAGACAGCATCAGCTTCCCCAAGGTGGAGCTGGCCGCATAGACCAAAGCCGAGAGCAGAATCAATAGATCGCCCTGATTAATCTCAAAATTGCTGGTCTTGAGCACAATCGCCAATACCCCCGCAATAATCAAGGAAAACCCAATCCATTCAAATCGCTTGATTTTACGGCCTAAAATCAGGGTGCCCACCAAGGCATAGATGACAGGGCCAAGACGTCCCAACAACACCGCATTCGTCACGGACGTATCGGCCAATCCCACAAAAATCAAAGAAGAAAGGAGGGCAGCTAAACCACCGTTCAAAAACAGTCCCACCTGAATGCGTCGATCCAGGCTCCGCCAATCTTGGATCAAAGAGCGCCAGCCAAACCAGGTCCCTACGGCTAGGGCTGCGCATAAATTGCCCACAAATAAGACATTACAAAAAGAGATGGGCGTTTGGGTGCCGCCACTCAGCAACATGGCATTGGCAACCAAAAAAGCAATCAGAGAAGGCCGCAACGCCGCCAAGGCTCTGGAGATCACTAACGCAAGTTTGGGATTAATCGCCGAGAAGGACAGTGGGGGCATCTACAACAGTTGATAGGTGGCTGGATCCGCTTTCAGAACAAAAGCATCCGCATATTGAACCACTTCTCCCGTAATTTGTACAGGATCGGCCACCCTGTCTAAAACCTTGTCATTAACTGCTTTTCCATCCAGATCCGACAGCAGAAAATAGAGCTTATCCCCCACCGAATTATGGACCACAAACACGGGAGGTACTCCCCCGGCGATGCAGCGGATAGCACAAGAGCGATGAGTTTTCGTCCGTCCAGGTTTCATCACGCCGGGATAGCATTTACCATCTACGATTTCTCCTTTTAGGGAAAACTCACCAAGAGAACTCCCTTCCGCAGGTTGGGTCGGTCCCGAGGTCGGACGGTCGATCGGTTCCGCTGATTTGGTGGCAATCACCGTTAAGTGGTTGCGGTGGAAGGGGGTGCCTTTCAGTTTCACCCATTTATCCACATGCTCCAACACCTTGGGTTTAGGGGAGGTTTTGCCTGTTCCTGATAAGAGATAGAGGGAAAAATCACTCACAGTACCCACGTCTCCCGTTCTAGGCACCAAGAGGTGGGGAGAGGGTTCCCCCACCAGCAGTCCTTCAAATTCAGGGACTTTGGTCCGTTTACCCAAATTGAAGTGATCGAAATGTAAGGGGGGCAGAATAAAGGCAAAGGCTAATGCACCTAACACTAGGACGGGAATCAACCCCAACAAAAATCGTTTTAATTGGGGCGGCACCCCTAGATAGCCAATAAAAAATTCATCGTGGGAATCGAGGCGACTCATCGCTACACTTGGCCAATAACAGCAGGGACAACAGGGGTTCCAGGAAGATTAGGTTTGGCGCTGACTAGAATCTGATCGCCCTGGAGTTTGACATTAAACGTAGGGATTTTTTCCGTAAAGGGTGGTGGAGAAATTCCGCTCTCTGGCAAATATTGATAGCCGTGCCAAGGACATGTGATACAGCCATCGACAATCTTACCTTCTCCTAACGGGCCATTTTGATGCTGGCACACATTGGAAATAGCCGAGATTTTGCCTTCATATTTAAAGATGGCCACCCGCTCCCCAGCAACGACCGCAATTTTGGCGCGATTCTCAGGAATGTCTTGCACACTGCCAACATGGACAAAGCCATCCGCATCCACTTTGGGCTGGGCCGGGGGTCCAAACAGCGGTGCGCCATCTTTTTGCGCTTCTCGCAGGGCAGTGATCAGGTGAATCCCCACAATCCACACAAAGCCAACGCCAACAGCCAGGGTGAGTAAGGGATGAGTATTGGTTTCTAAGGCCCCTAACACCACATGCCCCACTAATAAGCCATAGGCTAAGTAGACTCCCATATGTAGGGCTTTCCATACGGGCGCGGTTAGGTTAGTGAGCCAAAAATCATGACTGGTCGCCGCCATCAAGAACAAGATAACCAGGGCCACACCCCCCAGGGCTTCAAAGGGAAAACGGATAAAATCAGCATAGTGAGTATTGCTGACAAACAAGCTAACAATAGGTTCTAGGTTGCCAAAGTCGTGATACCAGGCCAAAGCATCCCGAGCATGGAGTAGAGCCAGAATAAACATGGTGACGCCCATATGCCGCCGATTGTAGAGGAGGGGCAAAAACTTGGGGCTCAGGCGGCTGAGGGGGCCAATAGACAGAATGACATGAAGGAGGATAAAGGCGGCAGAGCCAAAGGCCCTAATCCAAATCCCTTTAATATCTAGATCACTACTAAAGTGAAGGCTAATACCCTCAAAGAAAAAGAGATAGAAAACGACCGTGGTCAGCAAAATAATGTCGTAAACAAACTTTTGCCGATTCCACTGAACCGCTTTATATGCAACGCCCACAGATAACTTCCTCTCAGAATGGATTAGCGTTCAGATTGGGTCAAATCAGGATCTAGGGGAAACGCAGAGATGATTTCTTTAGTGGCCTGACTAAATAGAAGCAGATGCCCTGGTTGCCCCTGCATAGCTGCTGGAATCAAAAATTGACGATTCGATGCACCAGACAATGCCCCTAATAAAATCGATGTCTCGCTGAGGGCTTCGGGTGGAGTGTCCCCCTGCTGCCAGTAAACTAGTACATCTGGTAGTTGGAGATCAGACTGGGGCTGAAGATTGAGAAAGGGATCGCCTCCTGCTTTGGCAAATACCTTTTCAGCCCGAAGCTGAATTTGGTCTTGTTTAAGAAGAGTTGGTTTACGCCACACCTCCTGATTCTCCCAGGTGAAGGAGGGTGCAAATCCTGCCTTTTGAAATAAGGCGTCCGCTGAGGCGTCCACTGGAGCGAAGGTTGGACGCCAGACTAAACCCGCAATAAAACAGAGGGGCAGCACAATCGCCAGAATCACAAAGGAATAGAGGTGAACCTGCCGGCGAGAAATGACCATTATGAGGCTCCTGCACTTTGCTTAGCAGCTAGTCGATGAGCGTTCTTTTCGGTAGGATGGCCTTTGCCGCGCAACAAGCGAACCGCAAACATCGGCCAAAATGTAACGACTCCCGGAATAATCAGAATTCGGAAACCAATGGCCCAACCTTGAGCACCTGAATCGACCCGCTTGACTAAGAAGGTGACGAACAGAAGCGCGAAGATCAAACCTGCGATCGCATATGCTCGCACCAGATTAATCACCCACTCAACCACAGAAATAGCAGTGCTATCCATACGTTGTCTACCTTCTAGAATTCGCAAAGGGCAGTCCTATTAGGTATGAGAATACCAGCCTATTTAGCCATCGGTAAACTACTCGTCTTGATTTGGCAAATTGCCTCAAGATTGCCAGAATTAGAACCGTAGGATTGAACGGTACATCATGCATCGCTTGACTCAGACTCCTAAACGAAAATCGATTGCTTTAGCCTTACTCCCCCTTAGTCTGGGGTTATTGATGAGCTGCAGCAGTACAGAAGCCCCTTCAGACACGGAGTCACCAGCATCTACCCCTGCTGAATCATCGGCCTCAGACGCGTCCACAGACTCCCTAGATCGCTCAGTTGCAGATCCCAGCGCTACGACGGATGAAACGGCCGACAACTCCAATTCTGGTACCGAAACCCTAGCCTCTTCCGCGAGTTCAGGGAAAGTTGACCTGGCAGCTATTATTGGCACTGAAGATGACGGATGGCTCCCCAAAACCCTCTCGGAATATGATTTCAAGCGAGGGATGAGTCCTGAAGAAGTGGGCAAGATCTTACCTGGAGCGGAAAAGATTTCTAAGTTTGGGTTTAGCGAAGTCCCAGCCAAGGGTGTTCCAGGTGTTGATAAGTATAAATTCAGCTTTCTCAAAGACAAAAAAGATCCTGAAGGAAAGCGTACTTTATACAGTGTTTCACTGCTGTTTGACCCGTCTATCAAAAAAGACCATCCCTATGACAAAGTTGCTTTAGCTTTTGCTGAAAAGTATGGCGAGGTCGAGCCCGAGAAAATTGAAAAGAAAATTGTGACTTGGGTAGGCCCTAATTTTGCCACGGCTCAATTTACTAACAGCATCAATAAATTCGAAGGGTACGAATTTAAGATCGTCGTTCCCAAATCGTAAATGCGAGTTCAGGCACCCTAAGATCATGAATGCAGAGATTAGGGTGCTGAACGAAATGCACAACCCCCATCCCCCAACCCAGCAGCTTTCTCTATTCACCTCTGATCATCAGGTCCAACCGATACAAATGCCTGATGCAGAGGTATTGTTTTACCCCTGTCTGTTTAACGCTGCAGACTGTGAGCAGATGTTTGCTGCCCTTGAAGCAGAAATTGCTTGGCGACAAGATTCAGCAACCATCTTTGGACGTCATCACCTGTTGCCCCGACTAACGGCCTGGTATGGCGATCTAGGCAAAACCTATCGTTATTCCGGTATCTCCATGGAGCCATTACCCTGGACACCGACGTTACGCCAGATCAAGTTAGCCATTGAGACGGTTGCTGAGGTGGAATTCAATAGTGTGTTGTTGAATTTCTACCGTCATGGTCAAGACAGCATGGGCTGGCATAGCGATGATGAACCTGAATTGGGACTTAATCCGGTCATTGGTTCTGTGAGCTTGGGAGGCTGCCGTCGCTTTTTACTAAGGCATAAAGGGAATAAATCAATACCCAAGGTAGAACTCAATCTGACTAACGGTAGCTTGCTGCTGATGCAAGGCCCCACCCAGCATTTCTGGCAACATCAGGTACCCAAAACTAAACGCCCCGTTGATCCAAGAATTAACCTCACTTTTCGAGTCATTCAGTAAATGACAAGGTTGGACAAGTGCTTCTTCATCACTGCTGGCTTCCAGAATTAGCATCTACCGCAGCAGTATCTCAATTCGTTACTCATCAATCTAATGGGGAAGCATCTATAAGATTGTAATGACGTAGTGTTTTCAAAAATTGGTTGTTGAGGACTGATAGGATGTTTCATCCACGGGGTTTGACCCTGACGGTATTGGCCATGCTTGCTTTTGCTGGGAATTCTATCCTATGTCGGTTAGCGCTCAGAGAAACGCCCATTGATGCAGCAACCTTTACATCAATTCGGCTCATCTCCGGTGCGATTATCCTGGGATTGATCACACAAATAAAGGGTAGAAGCCTTAAAGCAGAAGGCAGTTGGCCCTCTGCTTTAACACTTTTTATCTATGCATCAGGCTTTTCGTTTGCTTATATCCAGCTAGCTGCCGGTACGGGGGCGTTACTGCTTTTTGGGGCAGTACAGATCACCATGATCGGGTACGGATTTTGGACTGGAGAACGCTTAAGCAAGCAGCAAATTGCTGGTTTTATGATGGCGCTGGTGGGTCTAGTGGGGTTTCTATTACCGGGTCTCTCGGCTCCCCCGTTCCAAAGTTCTGCCCTGATGATCGCTGCGGGCATTGCCTGGGGGATTTATTCCTTACGCGGTAAATCAGCTAGCAACCCTATGGGAATGACGGCTGGCAACTTTTTAAGAGCAGTCCCATTTACTGTGGGACTGAGTCTATCGATGATTTCCGAAACGTCGTTAACCTTGGCAGGCTATCTATACGCAGTCGCTGCGGGTGCCGTCACTTCAGGCCTGGGATATACCATTTGGTACACGGCCTTAAAAGATTTGACGGCAACGTCTGCAGCAACAGTCCAACTTAGTGTTCCCGTCATTGCCGCTACAGGAGGGATTCTTTTTCTCGGTGAAAATCTAACCCTGCGCCTCATGGTCGCTTCCTGTGCCATTCTGGGAGGTATTGCACTGGCCATCTTGGAGAAACCTAAAATCTCAGAAACTTAAGTTGAGAAATAAAGAGATAGCTACTCAGGGTAAGGTTGGTTCTGAGGCTTTAAGTTGCATATAGTTGCTCATGACTCAGATGAAGTGTTCAACTTGACGATAAGCCCAGGCAAACCTGTCTTCCCCAACGTTTCTCTGTAAAATCGTAGTTTCTCCCATGACCACAGAAGCCACCCCCACTCCTAGCAGCACGATTAAACTTGAACCCAGCTGGAAAGTAGTGCTGGAGGATGTCTTTGCCACGCCCTATATGCAGGAGTTGAAACAGTTTCTCAAGGCGGAGAAGGCGGCTGGCAAAACGATTTATCCCCGTGGCTCACTAATGTTCAATGCCATGGACAGCACCCCCTTTGACCGAGTCAAAGTCGTGATTCTTGGCCAAGACCCTTATCACGGTCCCAGGCAGGCTCATGGTTTATGCTTTTCTGTTCCAGAAGGCGTTGCGCCACCCCCTTCTCTGGTTAATATTTTCAAAGAAATTGAACAGGACCTGGGCATTAAACCCCCTAGACACGGCTGCCTGCAAAGTTGGGCAGACCAAGGTGTGTTACTACTCAACAGTGTCCTCACCGTGGAACAGCATAAAGCTGCTTCGCATCGGGGCAAAGGCTGGGAGCAATTTACCGATGCCATTATCAGTGCCTTAAACCAGCAACGCGAACATCTCGTATTTCTGCTGTGGGGTAGCTATGCCCAGCAAAAAGGAAAAATTATTGATCGCAGACGACATCTAGTGCTGACCTCGCCTCACCCATCCCCTCTATCCGCCCATCGGGGGTTCTTTGGCAACCAGCATTTTTCTAAAGCCAATGCGTATTTGCAGAAAAACAGCATTGAGCCCATTTCCTGGTCTCTATAGTCGTTTCAATAAAGATCTTCTGGCAAAGGAGCGTCAAAATCATCAGGGACGGTAAACTCACCTGCACATAAACCAAAGGGTCGCAATTCTTGGTTACTAATTGGTTTAAGCTCAGCAATGGGTTGATTCCAACGAGTAATCACAATCGTTTCTCCTGCTTCTACTTGCTGTAAGTACTTAAGTGGATCTCGTTGGATTTCATCAACAGTGATATTCATGATGGGAGCTTCACTTTCTGAAGGTACAATAATTGCCTAAAACCACGCAAATATGTATGAGAGTTCTATTGCTTACATAAAAATCATTTGAATTTGATCATATAGAACAAACTTGAATAGTACCGACTCGATTATGATTCTTATGCTGTAAATTCATAATGTAAGTGTTGATAGAACTAATCCTTTGCTACTGATCTGTATAGATTGGATTTTATTTGCAATATAGGAATTTTTCTGTTTTTTTACAGTATTAGAAGCCATAGGGCTATTGTGGGCATCAATACTAACTGAATTAAGAATGAAATTTAAGAATGGAGAATCTGCTAGCTCATAGGCTGGTTTAGGATCAGTCTTCAATTCTCGTTCATTAAATTCAATTAAGTTTACTTCTTCATAAAGGGTATGCTGAAATTCTCTAAATTTTATTTCTCTTTTCTCTAAACTATATAGATCAAAAGCATTATAAACTGGCCATTTAAGTGTATATTTTAGAATCTTGCCGTCTTTAATTTTATAAGTTATGTATGTTCCAGGTTCACAAGTGTTCAGTTGAACTCCACTAGAAGAGAGAGCATTCACTTCATTCTCAGTCAGAACTAGATTTGAATCGTTATCCTCTAATAAGTCATCAATAAAATGGGTTACTTTTATTTTTGCTTCTTTGCAGTCAGAATATTGTCCGGTTGATACCGGAAACTTTTCTACAAATTTAGGTGCTTGGCCTTTTTTCGCTCTAGCAACCACCAAATTACCCCTCAATACCTGAATAATAAGAAAGGGAAGGCTGATAGCACCCATCAATAGAAATAATTTATCAAAGTTGTCCATCACATATGTTTCCTAGCTATAGTTAAAAAATTTAGCTTGCAGATAAAAAACTTTGAATGATCGCAACCTCTTCTCTAACTCTGTTAAACTCGTTAATATAGGATTCTTTTTCTACTTGAGTAGCAGATTTGTTAACGGAAGAGTTATATAACTGAATAAGGCTGCCATTATTTCTTTCAAATTTCACCGAGAAAGAATTATCTAGATTAAGGAAATCATTATCAGAAAGGCTCCCTTCAATAACATGAATAGATACGATTTCTGAAAAACTGCCAACCAAACTTGGATCTTCTATAGATTTCGAGGCCAATTCTTGAACCCATATTTT
Source organism: Acaryochloris sp. CCMEE 5410 (assembly GCF_000238775.2). Taxonomy (NCBI): domain Bacteria; kingdom Bacillati; phylum Cyanobacteriota; class Cyanophyceae; order Acaryochloridales; family Acaryochloridaceae; genus Acaryochloris; species Acaryochloris sp. CCMEE 5410. The sequence continues at coordinate 2,291,507 of NZ_AFEJ02000001.1, forward strand.
TTTCTCATTTTTATCAAAGGTGAAAACCACATCAGTATTACTATTTTTATTAAAGCTAGAAAAGATAGTTTTTGAATAAAAGGTAAAAGCTATTCCTATGGGCATAGACAATAAGCAAGCAGTCTTTTTCTCATAAATTATTTCATATAAAGATGAACCAATTATCAAAAATCCCATTAAAGCTACTAACAAGACAAATAGATAAATTAATATTTTTTTTCTAGCTTCAGAATGGCGTTGAATATTTAATCGAATTAGATTATCTGTTTTTTCAATAATTGAAAATAGTGACATGATCTGTTAATTGAGGAGATGCAACTTAAGCTAAGTCTACCCAGGCTCAAACCAGCTTCATCCAAAGTTTCTCAACTGATCAATTGTCGAGGGAGCAACATCTATAAGCACTCAGTTGATTAATGCATGCCCTACAAAACATTCACTTCACAAGAGGATAAGCCCTGACTGCGCTTCGCAAATTGTTTATCAAAGGTCCATAGATGAGAGCATTGTTGGCTAGAAGGTAAATGCAGATCTGAGCCTTGTTCATACCATTGCAACGCCTGATCCAGCAAACTTGCATTACTAAGATGAACATTTGCAAGCCCAAACAGAGATTGAAGTCCTTGGATTATTTGGTTGGGGGTGAACTGTTAGGTATACCGCAAGACCCATTCTGTTTCTAACACCACGGTGTTAGGGATAAAAATCGTTTGCTCTCGAAAGAGGGCGACACTTTTCTCAAATTGCCTTTCATCTATCTCGGATCAGCAAGCGGATCAGAACATTCGTATCAGCTGTCACCATACCAGGATGCCTCCACACCCTGCTGAATCGCAGCTTCCATCTCTTCTAGAGTTTTCGGAGATCCTTGGTAAGCAAGACAGCCCATCACCTCTTCTAAGGTTGTTTTAGGAAATGGTGTAGCTAGAGTGGGCAACATATCAATTCCTATCTTGGTAGCAACAAATTCTTGGCTTGATTGCTATTAAGTGGTCATTCCATAAATACTTGAGACTTGAGTGGTTGATCCTAACTGACGCACCCTAAAGTTAGTCATAAGATCCTAGCACCACGACAAATCATCAAGCACAGCCTGCTCTGACCTTGTTATCCTATGGTGTGGTAAAGCGTTGAAAAAAGGGTGCCTGTTGCCGATGACCGCAGCAGGGAAATAAGCAATCATGAGTTTTTCTGCAATCGTGCAAGCATTGGGGCGTTCTCGCCTATCGGAAGAATTGCTGCTGAAGTTGAAAGAGCAGCAATTCTTAGAGTTATGTGGTGTGCCCCGTTTACCGAAGGGACTGGTCGCCTCTGCCCTCGCTCAACAGCGACAGCAGCATTTATTTGTGGTCACCGCCACCCTAGAAGAAGCCGGACGCTGGGCCACTCAGCTCGAAGCCATGGGCTGGCAGACGGTTTATTTCTACCCCACTTCCGAAGCCTCCCCCTATGAATCCTTAGATCGAGAGTCGGAGATGATCTGGGGGCAGTTACAGGTCTTGGCTGAAACCCTAAAGCTCAACGCCAATCCAGAGGCTGCACCCTTAGCGATTGTGACCACAGAACGGGCCTTGCAACCCCACTTACCCCCCGTGCAGATCTTTGAACCCTATTGCCTGAGCTTGGAAGCGGGGATTGAGCTAGACCTAAAAACCCTGAGCGATAAGCTCGCACGACTCGGATATGAGCGGGTCTCCCTAGTGGAAACCGAAGGCCAGTGGAGTCGGCGTGGGGACATTGTCGATATTTTTCCCGTGGCTTCCGAGCTGCCCATTCGGTTGGAGTGGTTTGGGGATGAGCTGGATAAAATGCGAGAGTTTGACCCCACTAGTCAGCGGTCTTTGGATAGTAGTGAAAAGCTGACGCTGACGCCGACTAGCTTTGCCCCGATTACCTTAGCGTCTCTGAGTGAGGCCCAACAGGTCCAAGTCAAAGCCTACTTAACAGAAGAAGAACTGGCACTTTTAGAAACCGGGACTTTAGAAGGCAGTCAGCGGTTTCTGGGGATGGCCTTTGAAACGCCTGCTTCTCTATTAGATTATCTGCCGGACAATACGCTGGTAGTCGTTGATGAACCTATGCAATGTCGGCCCCATAGTAACCGCTGGGTAGAACATGCCCATGAACAGTGGGAGTCCATAAGTTTACCGGAGGCTCCACTGCCCAAGCTGCACCAAGATTTTGAAGCGGCACTGGATCAAATTGAAGTCTTTGAGCGGGTCTTTCTGTCGGAGTTGGCGGAGGACAAAGGGGGACTAAATCTGTCCAGTCGAACTGTGCCTGCAGTACCCCACCAGTTTGGCAAGTTAGCGGAGACCATTCGAGAAGAACGCGATCGCAAATTCAGTATCTGGCTGATCTCGGCTCAACCGTCCCGCTCCGTGGCCCTGTTGCAGGAGCATGACTGCCCTGCCCAGTTTGTCCCGAATCCCAAAGATTTCCTCGCCATCGATAAACTGCAAGAGCAGCACACCCCCGTTGCTCTCAAATATTCTGGGTTAGCTGAACTCGAAGGCTTTGTCCTGCCCACCTTCCGTACGGTGGTAATTACGGACCGCGAGTTTTTCGGTCAGCATACCCTGGCGACGCCCACCTATATTCGTAAACGACGGCGGGCAGCCTCTAAACAGGTCGATCCAAATAAGCTCCAACCGGGTGATTTTGTCGTCCACCGCAATCATGGGGTTGGTAAGTTTCTTAAGCTAGAGAGTCTTACCCTCAACCATGAAACCCGTGAATATTTGGTATTGCAATACGCCGATGGCACCTTACGAGTTGCTGCCGATCAGTTGGGCTCTCTGTCTCGATTTCGGACCACGGGAGAAGGTCGGCCCCAGCTCAACAAAATGTCTGGGAAAGCTTGGGAGAAGACCAAAAATAAGGTTCGCAAATCCATTAAAAAACTGGCGGTGGATCTGCTGAAGCTCTATGCCCAGCGGGCTCAGCAGGAGGGCTTTACCTTTCCTCTCGATCAGCCCTGGCAAGAAGAAATGGAAGACTCCTTCCCCTATCAGCCCACTGCCGATCAACTGAAAGCTGCCCAAGATGTAAAGCGGGATATGGAAAACCCTCGCCCTATGGATCGGCTGGTGTGTGGGGATGTTGGCTTTGGCAAAACTGAAGTAGCCACCCGTGCGGTCTTTAAAGCTGTTACCGCAGGTAAACAGGTGGCCTTCCTCGCACCGACCACCATTCTCACCCAGCAGCACTACCACACTCTTAAAGAACGGTTTGCTCCCTACCCGATTCAAATTGGTCTCCTTAATCGCTTCCGCAGTGCCGAAGAACGCAAAGATATTCAAAATCGATTAAAAACCGGAGAGTTAGATATTGTCGTCGGCACCCATCAACTACTGGGGAAAAGCGTCAACTTCCGGGATTTAGGCCTGCTGGTGATTGACGAAGAACAGCGGTTTGGGGTGAATCAAAAGGAGAAAATCAAAACTCTAAAAACCCAAGTGGATGTGCTCACCCTTAGCGCTACTCCCATCCCTCGGACCCTATATATGGCCCTGTCTGGGGTGCGAGAAATGAGCCTGATTACCACTCCACCCCCCTCTCGTCGTCCGATTAAAACCCATCTGTCTCCCTACGATCCAGAATCAATTCGCAGTGCCGTGCGCCAGGAGCTAGACCGAGGCGGCCAGATCTTTTATGTGGTGCCTCGCGTGGAAGGCATCGAAGAAGTGGCGGGTAAGCTGCGGGAAATGGTGCCCAGTGCCCGGATTGCCATTGCCCACGGTCAGATGGTGGAGGGGGAGTTGGAGGCGACCATGCTCACCTTTAGTAACGGCGACGCGGAGATCCTAGTCTGTACCACCATTATTGAATCGGGACTGGATATTCCCCGCGTAAATACCATTTTGATTGAAGATGCCCAAAAGTTTGGCCTCTCCCAGCTCTATCAGCTTCGAGGTCGGGTGGGGCGCGCGGGGATTCAAGCCCATGCCTGGTTGTTTTATCCCAATCAAAGTTCCCTCACGGAAAAAGCCCGCAAGCGACTTCGGGCGCTGCAAGAGTTTAGTCAACTCGGGTCTGGCTATCAGTTAGCCGTTCGAGATATGGAAATTCGGGGCGTCGGTAATTTGCTGGGGGCAGAACAGTCGGGACAAATGGAGGCCATCGGTTTTGACCTGTATATGGAGATGCTGGACGAGTCCATCAACGAAATTCGCGGTCAAGAAATCCCCCAGGTGGACGAAGCCCAGGTGGACCTCAACCTAACCGCCTTTATTCCCGCCGATTACATTACCGATTTAGATCAAAAGATGAGTGCCTATCGGGCCGTGGCCTCAGCAGAGACCAAAGCCGACCTTACCCAAACCGCCGTAGACTGGAACGATCGCTATGGTCCGATTCCCGATTCAGCCCAACAGCTATTGCGAATTATGGAACTCAAGCAGTTGGCAAAGTCCCTAGGCTTCTCGCGGATTAAACCAGAGGATAAACAGCATGTGATGTTAGAAACCCCGATGGAGGAACCGGCCTTTAAGTTACTGAAGGAGAATCTACCTGAACATTTGCGATCGCGTTTCGTATACTTCCCCGGTAAGGTAACGGTCCGAGGGCTTGGCGTTATGAAAGCCGACCGCCAATTGGAAAGCCTGATCGACTGGCTAGGCAAAATGAAGGGGGCCTTGCCTGAAGTCGAAAAAGCTTTAGTGGAAGCAGGTTAGAGCTAAGGTTATCACCTGGAGCAAGAGGTTAATTGCCTGATATCCATAGCATAACGGTTGCGGGGTGAAACGCTTTGTTAGGCAACAGATAAACGTTTGATCTCTATATCACCAACTGCTTGCTCAGCTTGCCACAGGTCATATTGCATTTGTTGGTTCAACCAACTTTCAGGAGACGTATCAAAAGCTTTACTTAATCGAATCGCCATTTCAGGACTAATTCCTGCTCTACCATTTAAGATTGCAGATAGAGTCTTTCTACTAACCCCCAGTGCATCAGCAGTTTCAGTCACAGTTAGATTTAACGGCTCAATACAAAGTTCCTTGAGAACTTCGCCAGGATGGGGTGGATTATGCATTTTCATTAGTGGTAATCCTCAAGATCGACATCACAAGCATCAACACCATCGAAGGTGAAGGTAATCCGCCAGTTTCCAGATATTCTCACTGACCACGTTCCTTTGCGTTGACCAACTAATTCATGAAGCACCAAACCAGGCAAATTCATGTCTTTTGGAGACGTTGCCGCATTGAGGCGAGCTAGAATGATCCGAATCCGTTTAGCATGATTTGTCTGAATGCCTCGGGTGCTTCCTGACTCAAAAAATTGCTTTAATCCTCGATGTTTGAAGCTAATGATCATCGGTCGATTGTAACCCATAACGTTACTAGTTACAATCTGGCGAGAGGATCAGGGCCTGACGTCAAGGATAACCGGGCCAAGAACTGACGTTGATGAGCAAAATGAATGTATGACGCTATTCCGGCTCCGGTTCATCCGTTTGTTTTGTGCCACATTCTTGAGTTGACGTTGCCTTTAACAAGTGGTCGCGGAACGCATCTGGTAACAATTTTGCATTTCCACTGCTAACCGTACCGCAGCAAACCGTTGACAGGTAGTCGCCAGCCTTACGCCAAAGGTCATCACAGTCGGGGTCGTTCTTGGCCACGGTGAGAACATGACCGTCCTTGTAGCTTCGGCAAATATCGAAGAGCAGTCCTCCTGTATGGGATTCAAGGCGGTCAATGTACTGAATGAACCATCCCTCGTATTCCATTTCTGGAACTTGGTCAGGTAAGCATTTATCACTGGCGTAGTACCGCCATGTAACTTTGCGCCCGGAGTCATTCAACAGTTCGAGCCACATTATTGGCGATGGCAGCCTTCCGTTCGGCAAGATCACTGTGAAATCTCGATTACTCAGCCATTCTGGAACGGGTTCATCGACATCGACTACTGATGTCACCTCAAAACTTTCAGCGACGATTCGCAGAACTCCCGGAATATCAATCTCGAATCCGATGCCCTGTCCAGCGTTATAGGAATTCGCGCCTTCGGCCAGATGTTCAGGATGATATGTCCCATCAAGAGCATACTCCGTAATGTCTTGAGCCACGAGCTCGATGGTACGCAATGTCCGTGGTTCTCCGGCCGCGTAGCTACCAGCGACCTGGAATTGGAGGGTTAGCCGGACATCGGTTGCATCGTTACGGCCCGGAAGCGGCTCCAAACACGACACTGACGCGTCGTGTAAGAAATGGTTTCGGTGAATCCATTCATCGAGCGCTGTGACAGAATCAATTTGCACGGTATCGAAATCCGAAAGCGGTCTCCGAGGCACAGAACTATTAATTAGACGGATGGCGGCTGATAATTCCGGTATGGAGGGTATTATCCGCTAAGTACCGTATAACTCCGACTTTAGGGTCATTATCCAGTAGTTTGCTGTAATTAGAAAGCCATTTTTGAGAATCTGAATAATGATAAGCCTTACTCCATAAAGCTTTCAAGCTTCCTGTATCCATGTCCGACTCGCCTAAACTCTTTGATCAAATCCCCACCACCTTTCGGCTCAAGCGCTATAGCCCTAAGACCGAAAAGTTTTATCTCTACTACATTAAGGGATCTACAAATAAATAAGGTACCCATCAATTGGGCACAATCTTGATATCCCATTTGGGTAACGCTTCAGAACATAGCCATTGTTGTTTGTAGGCTTCTAGCTCATCTGAGGGCACAGTAATGTTCTTTTCATAGGTGCCCTCAATCAAATGAACCAAAGGCTTCAATCCATTCCAGGTCATATTCGATGCCCACTGGACAGCCGTATCAATGGAGTTGAGGATAGTGCCATTCCAATATTGTTCCAAGGCTGCCCAACATCGCTCAATCGGATTGTATTTGCTGTGATAGGGCGGATAGTAAATCAGATGAACCGATAATCGTGTCATTTGGACAAACTCAACCATACGCTTGATAAATTGTGTGCGGTTACTGCGCACTGCAGAGCCGCCATCAAGGTTAATTTCTAATCCCTCTATCTGAGGATAGTTATCGTGATGTTCGCGCCACCAAGCCTCTAAACAATCAACAATAAAATCAGTAGTTTCAGCAGACTGACCAAAGTAAATTGACAGTTGCCCTGCGAGCACATCGAGAATCCCGAAGGGTACCAAAATAGCGTCCCAATGGTCATCATGGTCATTGGCTTTTGTCGCGTCTAGGGTACGAGCTTTGCCGCCACGAGAGAGGTTGCCAATTTTAACTTTGGCTTTGCTATCAATCGAGATGCGCAATAGGTTGGGGGCCGCATCGGCAGCATAATTGGCTTGAGCGACATTTGCGAAAATCGCATCGGTTTGCGGCAGTTTTTTCAGGGGTTTAACTTTTGGGTTTTTTAAGCGATAACCCATTCGATTCAATAGATTGCCGATGGTTTGACGGGTTGGTAATGCCTCATCGCTGTAGCCTTTCTCCTCAATCAATGCCTCACGCACGGCCCTGGCACTGATACGGGTGTAGTACAACGTTGATTTGAACTTCGGATCAGCTTGGGCTTCACCATCAACTAAATCCCGAATGTCAGTTGCTAAATGGGGTAGTTTCGTTTCGCTAAGCTGACGACCTCGGGCTTGATAGTTGTCAACGCATCTAATGCCAGTCCGTCGTTCATCAAGGCCCAGTTGAACACTGGTACGTCTCCAACCTAAATGACGCTCAGCTTTGCGGGCAGAGCCGTCCAGGTAGTCTTCAGCCACTTTTGCCATGAATGCTCGCTTGTGTGGGCCTGTCAGTTTCTTGGCGGCATCTCGAAACGTCTCTTTTATAGGGGCATCTAGCATCAGATATCCTCAAAACAATCGGTCAATCATGTATTGACTTGTTTCTTAGATTCGCAGGTACTTTATTTCTTGGCAAGTCCCTAAAGACTTTCTCCGGTATCACGAAATGCGTCCACCCCGAGAACTCGGTGTTCAGGAAATTCATGAATACCTTTCTCTTCTGGCTGGAAGAAAGCACGTCGCTGCATCCACTCAAAATATTGCCTTGAGTGCCTTGCTCTTTCTGTAAAACAAGTGTTAAAAAATTGACCTGACCTTATCCCGAACTCAGGTTAGATAAGTAATTGATCTACTTTTCTCAGAATCAGTGCCGACTTCGTGTAAACGCCAGAAAACTTGTTAAACATTTGCGATCGCGTTTCGTATACTTCCCCGGTAAGGTAACGGTCCGAGGGCTTGGCGTTATGAAAGCCGACCGCCAATTGGAAAGCCTGATCGACTGGCTAGGCAAAATGAAGGGTGCCTTACCTGAAGTCGAGAAAGCTTTAGTAGAAGCAGGTTAGATTGAATAACCCTATCTTGAGCAAAAAGTTCACTTCGTAAACCCCATAACTAAAAAGGGTTGTTCAGATTTCTCCAACCCCGACTAATAAAATAGGTTGCTTTGTGCGTGTTTAGAGGCTAACACCGGCCAATTTTGATTCGCTTGGGAAATAGAGTCAGAAATATCTTCTTGCTACAGCCGCTGCACATCCGCACTAATGAGTAGGTTATACTCTACGCTTAAACACAAACCCTAATCATCACAATACTTTCAGGAGTTGTGGGTAAGGCACAGACTTAATAAGGAGATATGATGAGCGATTTTTATGAATTCGCCCTATTATTTCATATCAATCTAGATATTTCAAACGAAGAGAAAAACACACTTTCATATATAGTTCAAGGACAAGGATTCAATCTTTCTTCAAAATCAATAAATCCTTGTTTTTCTGAGTCTGCATACACCACAACTCTCCCTTCAGGCATACCGATGGTTGTTGTGCCTGCTTGGCATGCTTTTTTGCGTGATGGTCATAGTGAATTTGAAGATTATCTACCAGGAAGCTTTGGTAGCTCATTTTCAGAAGATAGATTGGCAGCCCGTCAAATCATCCATGAAGATTCATTTTTTAACGTTTGGTATGATTTCGGCCCTTGGTTAGCTAAAGTGAGTTTAACAGCAGGATTAGTTGGTTATTATCGTAATCTTGAAGATGAATCCATAGAAAAAACTAATTTAATTTACTTTAAAGATGGTCATATGATTGAACGATCTAATCAGAACTTTCAATCAATCAATAACTTTCTACAAAATCTAGAAGCTATTTTGTCCGAGGAATAATCTGAGTACGATTAGAATTAGAAAAAAATTAGTATAGCAGTCAAATAGTTTCACCTTTTTTGTCTGAACAATCCAGAATATTATCTGTTCAACCTAATGTAAAAAGCAAGAGACTACTCCCATCCTAGTGAAAGAATGATAAGTGGTGACCAACCAATCTAAACCTTGCATAGTCAATACTTTCAAACTAGCAATTATATGTAATCTTGGGACAGGAAGGGAGTAGCACCCTCATTGCTGCAAATTAATTAATAGCTCTTCCCAGATTTTTTAGCAGCACAAGGGTCTTTAGCAGCGCAGGGATTCTTAGCTGCACAGGGGTCTTTAGCGGCACAGGGATCTTTAGCGGCACAGGGATCTTTAGCGGCACAAGGATTCTTGGCAGCACAGGGATCTTTAGCGGCACAAGGATTCTTGGCTGCACAGGGATTATCTACGGCAGCAGCGCAAGGATTAGCATGGGTTGGGGGAGAAAGGAGAGTTGTTGTGGCGACCCCAACGGTCAACATAGAGGTAGAGGCCAGTAATGCTAAATATTTGACTTTCATACATAGAACTCCAGAAATCAATGGGTCGGTTCAAAACCTACTCTTAAATAGTTAAAAGAAGTTGAATAAGGGTAGCCTGAAGACTAAATGAGTTTTTATGAGAAATATATGAGTTTTTCTAGAGATATTTCAGTGATTAAAAATGACTCGTTAGGTTGACACCATTGTTTTAGGCTTTCATCTCACCGAGATGAAATTTATGGCGATCCGCTTCCCGTCAAGACTGTAATAGATTTATTGTTACTGCCCAGGCTGAAGCACTGGTCTAACAGGATTGTCAGCAAAAATACTTTTGAGTGCATCCAGTACAGGGATATCTTGCTTTCTCAAAGTTGAAATATAACCGCGAATGCGGCAGAACTGCTGGGCACCTGCCAAGGAGCGAAAACATCCCGATATCTTCTGCTTCAACTTCATCATGCGGATATCGCGCTCAGCCTGATTGTTATCAAAAGGCACCTGAAAATCATACATAAACGCCAAGACAGCAGCTTGGTGCTTTCGAAGTCGGTCGAGCAAGTTTTTGGGTGTACTCTGCTTCTGCTTGCCTCGTTTCTTGGGTGCATTTTCATCGACGGTTGGCATTGGATTATGCTTGAATCCATCGGCTAACACTTGGCGATACCGCTGCTCAAACGCCTCGACTTGTCTCGCATCGAGAACGCTTAAGTGTTCAGCTTTTGCCCGCTCTACCTCAGCTTTGATATCTAGCAGCAGTGAGATCATCTCCTCAGCCCAAGGTTGTTTGTAGCGTTCAACAATAAATCGGAGTTCGCGCAAATGATGGGCATTGCATAAGCTATGCGTACAACCATAGCGGGCATAGCTCTTCCAACCATCATGAATACTCGTGCCCGTAAAGTTTGGCAGAATATCCATTTCGTCCATCGCTGCTGTGCCGCGTTTGGCATGGACAAAGTAGTAGGTTAATCCACTCGTACAAGCGACATGCAGCCACCACAACTTGCTGTTGACTCGCAACCCCGTCTCGTCAAAATGTCCCACAGCTGCTTGCTCAATAGCGTCTTTGATCTGGGCTTCAATCGGTTCTAATTGCTGGGCACAGGTTGTACGGGTGTTGCACAGGGTTCCTTCAGAAACCTGACAACCCAAGAGGTCTTTAAGCAGTTCACGGGTGCGCTCAAACGGCAACAGTTGAGCCTCCATCAAATACACCATCAAGCCTTTGAGATTACTGCCATACTGAACCACATTGGTGACATCGCTGGGGAATTTACCCCGGTTCAAGGTTTGACAGTGCTCACAATATTTGACTTCTGCTTGATGCTCGATGACCTGTAATGACAAGGAGGGCAGCTCATGAACCTGGCGCAGTTCATACTCAAGGACGGCGACCTCTGTTAACGAGGCACCACAGCCTTGACATTGAGTGACTGGATGTAACACTACGGCATCGACGGTTTCACGCCATTCCAAGGTACTACCGGGATGGCCTTTTTGACCCCCACTTTTACGCTTACTCTTACCCCGTAGACTTTGGTCCGCTTCCCAAAGCCATCGCTTGAGGGTGGTTTACTACTGTTCCGACTATCTTTGCCAAGATGCTCTTCTAGTCGCTCTATCCGTTTAATAAGAAGGGTGACCAGCTCAACAACTGCATCCTCTCCTTGATGGTAGATTGCTCGAATATCAGATTCACTAATTTTCTGGTCAGAGACTTTCTTGTTCAACGAATGAGTACGGATTGACTGCTGGTGTGCTTAAAACATAGTCTCAGATAGAGTTATACCTTCATTCTCAACACAATGATTTAAGCCTGGGCAGTAACGATTTATTTTGTTCATTTCCAATGTGTTGTACCTATAACGCGATACAACTAATATTCAGGCAACTTTGCCGTAAAAATACTCTCAAGAATAAATTGTGACTACCCATTTTGCCACCCCATGAATTGTTTGCAAAAGATGAAAGGTGCCTTGCCTAAAATCAACTGGACCTTTGTAAAGGCAGATGTATGAGTTGCCCCAGACTATGATTGGTTTTCTGATCGTCTTACTGGGCGCCGTCTTCTTTTGTTTTCAAAACGTTATCGTCCGCATTCTATTTAACGAGTACACTGTTGCTGGCCTGCTGCAAACAGGAGGGTTCGTTGCCCCTTCTCTCCCCAACTCTTTTTTGTTAATGGCGATGCGGATGGTTTGGGTGGTGCCGTTGGTATCAGCCATGACGCCGCTGTTTTACCCTTCGTTGTGGTGGGACTTAAGAAAGCTGGGTCAAAAGCAGAATCGCCCTGACCTAATGCGATCGCTGCTGGGTGGAGGATTTATGTACCTCTACCTGGCACTGCTCTATTTCTCTGTGGGTTTGATTCCAACTGGAATTGCCCTAACCCTATTTTTCACCTTTCCCGTTTTTACAGCCCTCCTCTCCTGGTACTTCTTTGGTGCTGCACCCTCCCGATTTCGCTGGACGGTCATGGGATTAGTCCTGGTCGGGAGTGCCCTTACGGTTCCTCAAACTGGATTAACGGCCAATGCGTTAGGGGTTGGATTAGGCATTGGATCAGGTATTGCCTATGCCATCTATACGGTTCTTGCTCAAAAAAGCTTTGAGCGTGTCCATCCCGTTCCCTATACCTGGATTAGCTTCGCGGTTACGCTGGTCTTGTCCTGTATCAGCTTGTTGTTCTGGACACAGCCTGAAGCCATTGAGTGGGGGCCTTTATGGATTGGGGGCTTGTTATCTGCCATTGCCACGTCAAGCGGCCACCTGCTCAACAATATGGGGATTCGCCTGATTGGGGCCACCACAGCATCCATTATCGGGGCTACCAATCCAGCGTTAACGGTTGTCTTGGCATGGTTTGCCATTCAAGAAACCCTCAATCCACTCCAAATTTTCGGTGTTATTTTGGTCACCTTTAGTGTGGCTTTGCTCAGTCGGGAAAAGAAGAAGTAGACCCAGACATCGTAAGGCAAGCGTATCGCCTGTTATGCTTGATGGCCTTTCTGGAGATAGGATTGAGCGACTGTTGCTCAGGTTTATTCAGTTGCGATCGCAACACCAATACATGTCCCTTCAGCAGGAGCTATCAATGCAAAAGCATACATCTAATCGCGGGGATAATCTGCTTCAAACGGGCGTAAGCACAGAATCGGGGATGTATGGCTCAAAGAAAAACGGGTCAAGGACAATAGATCCTGTACCCGAATCAAAAACTTGTCATGAGCCTAACATCGCAATTGCCAACCGTACTAGAGCATCACGAATTTCTAGAACAGGTCGAAGCACTCAAAGAATCACCCAGCCTGAGTCAGATGGTTTATATCGTTCTGCAAATGGGTTTGTATTTGGCTCGATGGCTTCTGGAGGATGAACTCTCACGGCGAGCAAAAACAGTATTTGAATGGCCTAGGTGTAGCACCTGCGGAACCCGCTTGCACTCGAAGGGATGGGAATCTCGTCAGATGCAGACACTGGTGGGAAATATTTACTGAAAGCGACGGGTGGGTCGTTGTCCAAAAGGGTGTCCAGGTAGTCTATCAGCTCCTCTGGACCAATCCATTGGGATTACCTCTTACCAGCACAGCAGTAAAGAACTGGTGCGTCTAGGCTGCTTGTTAAGTCTATTTATGCCCTATGAACTGGCCAGTTGGATGCTGAGTCAGTGGAGTGGTTTATCCGTCAGTTCATCAAGCTTGTGGAATTGGGTGCAAGTCATGGGCAACAAAGCTTATCAGGAGCTAGAGGCTCAACTCAAAGCTCAAGCATCAGGTGAACAGGCTCCTAGTGAAGCGATTTCAGAGGTGTTGTCTGCTCTGCCTTTGGCCATTGCTGCTGACGGTGTGATGGTGCCCTTTCGCCCCACTCCGAAAACCCCCAAGGGAAAAATCCAGTGGCGAGAAGTTAAAGTCGCTATCTTAGCCCGCCTGGGAACACGGCTCACCCGAGCTAAAAAGAGTGTCCCCCAACTACTGCGTCGAAGACTGGTAGCAGTATTGGGCGATATCGACCAGTTCATCCCCTTACTGCAACTCGAAGCCCGCAAACAAGACTTTGAATCGGCCCCAAGCGTCATCTGGTTGAGTGATGGGGGCGAGGCTTCTGGCGAGTCTACCGCACCTTGTTCTCTCACTGTGCTGTGGCAGTTCTCGATTTTTTCATGCAGCAGGCCATCTTGCACGAGCAACAAAAGTGATGTTTGGGGATGTTCGCTCTGCTCAAGCCCAAGCCTGGTTTCGGCGCTGGCGACACCAATTGCGACATGGGCAACACCTATTAGTATTGCGGTCCTTGACGATGTTGATTCACTCACAATTGTTTACGGGCAAATCTTTTACGACGTTGCTCCAGGTACAGGCTTATTTCCAGCGCCATCTGCGACACATCCAATATCGCCACTTTGAACAACTACAGATACCGCTGGGGTCAGGAATGGTCGAAAGTGCTTGTAAGTGGCTGATTCAACAGCGCTTTAAGGGGGTTGGTATGCGCTGGAGTGAGGATGGTTTCAATCATCTACTCATGCTGCGGCTTGCCTGGGTCAATCAACGGTTTGACTCCCTATTCCCAGGGGTAACCATTCCGAAGTCTAAGGCATCCCCGATCCATTAGCTACGCCCGCTTCAAACTGATGCACAATCGACAGAACTTCTATGGCCAACTGCTTTGCCAGTTGGGTCATCAGTCTTTCCTTTTGAGCAGGTGCATTCATCAACCTCAGTCGCTACAGATCTAGACTGTTTCGTTAAGGAAAAAAGCCAAACGCAGAATTATAGCCAATAAGGCACACTCCAGGTTGATCAGGTTTGGAATGCAGGCCGACCAAACCACTAAATAGGGTTTGCTGAAAAAGTAAATTGAGCTAATTCCTGGCATCAAATCGTACAATCAACCCAGTTGTGACGGCCAGGGCCATATTCCTTCACTGGCCCTAGAAAAGCCCCAAGGCAGCCCTGGCAGCTCCATAACGCTTTCCAACACCAGCAATCCCACCCAAAAATGAATGATAAAAGGTGGCGGAGCCACCGCTCTAGATTCATCACCAAGAACGTGATAGCAATCGCACTAGCAGCCGTATCCGCTAACTTCGCCATCACTCGATTCAAGCCAAATCTTCGCTTGGCCTGCCCAAACTTGCCCTCAATTTGGACTCTCACCTTTTCGTCCTCCCGTGCTTGTTGCTTGAGTTGGCCCTGCACCTGGGGGTCTTGTTGAGGTCTTCCTAACGGTGGTCCACTCAATCGGATACCTCGAGCTTTACACCATCGTCGATTAGCTCGGGTTCGATAGATTTGGTCGGCATGGACTGAGAGAGGATAATGGCCAAAGCGACGATGAAAAGCTTCCACTTGATATTGAAGATGCTGGGATTCATTGAACGCATCCCAGCTTAAACGTTCCAGAAACACACATCCGTTGACACAACTGAGGGATAGCTTGGCCCCAAACTCAACAGGTACTCCAGCTTTGCCTCGGACCATCGGTCGGACATGAGGCTGAGTGAGGCTGACAATACGGTCATCTACTCGACGCACGTGCTGTTGATACATCCACTCTTGCTGTCGAAAGACTTCATGAATCACCAGCAACAGACGGTACTGTCGCCGGGACAGTCGGGACAGAGACGCTCCTAAAGCTATCAATCCATCAATGTGGGCTAGATTCCGACGCACATAGCCCAACTGCTGACGAATCCCTTTACGAATCAGCTTGCGACTCGGTTGACGTTTCTTGGCAATGGCCAGATAAGCTTTGCGGGCCTTTTGGCGGTAGGTGCGAGGTTTGCCCTTGAGAGACAGCATGACTTGAGCATATAAAGCATCAAGGATGGCTTCACTCGCTTTGCGGGCATCATTGAGCAGATCTAAGTCTGTCGGATAGCGAATATCGGCTGGCGCACAGGTCGCGTCTATCAACAATTGGCCCTGGTTGGGAGGGGCAGGAGGCTCATCTTCGTCATCTTCAGGAGAAGGAGATGACTCAGGGGACATCACAACAGGAGAACCCTCAGATGCGAGCACTGATTCCACGACTGCGTCGTTGACTTGAGTCAGTAGCTCTAGATTCAACCGTTGGCGAAAGTGAACCAGCATGGAGGCATCAAACGGAGCACTCTCTCGATATTCACTAAACCCCAGAAAGTACTGCAAGTAGGGGTTCTCTCGAATCTGTTCTACGGTCTCTGCATCGGATACACCCAGTTTCTCTTGATGATTAAGGTCCCTAAGGCCACACGAAAGGGTTTGGCAGGTGCCCCCATGGTCTGACTGAATTGCTCTGCATACTCTGACTCAAAGCTCTCCCAAGGAATCAGCTCGGCGAGTTTGACCCAGCGATTCTCTTCTGATAGTTTGCCTCCGAAGGGCAAGTAGAAGTTCTTAAAGGACAGTTGACCGGGGGATGGACGACGATACATTGGGGTGCATGTGCAAAGGTTTTGAGTATTTTGAACGATTTTCCTTGCACTTCTCAAGGGCGCTCAACACTTGGATACACTGCAAATATTCAACCTTAGACTTTCGAAGCAAGCCCTAAATAGAGTAGTATGGCCCGACTGAACAGCGTAAACGGTGTAACGATATTCACAAGGATCATCTTCTAACCCTCTTTCTTCATCACCAACAGCAATATGAGTTGCCAAAGACACATGGTTTTCTTGATGGATTTTCTTGTATTTCAAGAAATCTTTAGGGGAAGGAGGAGTCAGGCTAAGGTCCAAGGCACGGAGTTGATAAGCGTCCTCATAACGTTGCTCTCGCAAGGCATAGAAATAGTCAAAAATGACCTTCTCTCTGGCATTACGTGGAACAGTTGAACCTCTAGCTTTCATCCGCTCTTCCACGCTGGGTCGACACCCAACCAATACTACAAGACACACGATCAGTATTTTCTTCATCTTGAGGTCATCCCTGATGGGCTAACTCCTAGGATAATTCCAAGTTAGGGGGATGCCGAAAAGCCCGAATCACTATGCGCTTTGCCTCACGTTTATTAACGTTGGCAACACATTCTACCGCAGGCCACAGATGCATCGTTCCAATCTTCTCCTCTTCTCGCACAATCCATAATGCATCTTCGAGAGTCTGGCCCAAATCCATTAAAGCTTGAAGTCTATTCTCAATCCGTACCTGATCTGATTTTCCCCATAACCGTGACATTCGGCCTCCTAAGGATCAATCGTCAAAGGACAAATCATAGATTGCTCACCTGACCAAGTGGTAAAGGTCTGATCATCTTCGTAATGCCTAGGTGTTTCCAACATTAACTTCCATACTTGGCCGACAGGCAGTAAATGAAAGCGCTCAGGATAGTGCTTCAGTAGCAACTCCTGCACCATTGGGTAATAGTCAGAATTCATTCCCGGAAAAAGATGGTGTTCCGTATGATATGAAAAATTAAAATGCAGAACATCAAAGATCTTAGGAACCCTCAGAGAAACGCTATTGACTAGCGGATCATTAATGGCCGTCATCGGTGACAGCATATGGTTGGTGTAGATGTAAAACATGGCGCCTGCATGGCCAATCCAGATCGGTAGGAAATAACTGAAGAGCAATTTCACAGGGTCAAAACTCAGGCTAGCCATGATACCTACATGAACCAGGATAATGAGAAAAACTTCTCTAACAATTGCCCATCGCTCCCGGCGGCTGATCGTAAATGCTGCCGGAACATAATCCACATCCTTACGATTGAATAACACCACAGATGTCATATTCCTAAAGGTATGAACCCCCCAAGCATGGCCCATCCCCACGATTAACCCAAAGGGACTGACTTCATTAGACGGCACAAACCGATCCTGGATCCATTTACCCCAAGTATTGGGCTGATTGTAGAGATAGTTACGATCAGGATCAATCTCAGAATTGGTATTGCGGTGGTGTTCACGATTATGGACCGCACGCCAGAGTGTAGGTGGCATCCACAACATAGATAGTCCCAAAAAGCTAACTAAGCGAAATAGTCTTGAATGTCTGACCCCACTGCCATGCATCAAGTCATGACAACTGAAGAGCAACACTATGACGCTATTCCCCATCACCAGGGAAATAGGCAGATATAGCCATAACCAATACCATTGCCATTGATCCATATAGCTCGCAATAGCCCAACCAGCGACTAGCATTGCTAGATTGATCACCAAAAACCAAATTTTATTCAGATTGGGGGTAAAAGCTTCATCAGGCAATAAAGGGCGTAACTGTTTGACATAGTCGGCATGCGATATTAACGCATCCGTTCGACTCTGCTTCACATCAGAAGCAGCAGATGAGAGAGGAGCTAAAGTCATGTAGTTTTAACGTTCGGAATGGGGAACATTTCACCTGTATTTGTTGACAGGCGAAAGAGTGCTATCAGAAATTTTTTGCACTCATACCTAATGCTGAAAGTCAGCGGCACAAAAAATCTGCGAAAACCTTAATTTGAAGAATTTCTAGAGATTGGTGAGCAACAATTCGAGCACGCTGTCCATTCTAATGGATCGTTCTTAAGTTTGCCAGATATACAGATTTGCGGAACAGTTGAATCGCAAAATACACTGAATCACTATCAATAGTCATCGCTTTTAATTGCAAGCTCAAGCAGGTTAAGTCTACCCATGACCAACTATTCCAAATTCCGAGCATTATCGCCGACCGTCTACGCCGATGCCTTAGGCCGCAAGCAGTTTATGGATATTGGCATTAAAGAACTTTGGCCTCAAATACCGAGAATTGCAGGACCCGCCTACACCGTACGCTGTCCACCTGGAGACAACTTGATGCTCCATGCCGCGATATACCGTGCCCCAGCAGGGAGTGTCATCGTCGTCGAAGCCGGTAATGTAGACTATGCCGTTTCAGGCGGGAATGTCTGTGCTATTGCCCAAAGGAGGCAGATTGCTGGTTTTGTCGTTGATGGTGTGATCCGAGATATCGCTGAAGTTCGAGCAGCCCAATTCCCCGTTTTTGCAAGAGGGGTCAGTCCCATCCCTGGCATCAAACAAACCCTGGGAACCCTGGGCAAACCGATTTATTGTGGCGGGGTTCACGTTCACCCCCAAGATATTATCGTTGCGGACGAAGAGGGAATTGCCGTTATTCCAGCGGCTGACCAAGCCGCTGTCTATGAGATTGCCTACCAAAGAACCGTAAAAGACGCGTCTCTATCCCTCGAAGAATGGGAAGCGGCCCACAAAGCTAAAATTGCTAGAATTCTCTTAGAACAAGGCTTTACCGAATAACTGATACGAGTCTCTTCATATGAATATCGTGTTAGCCAATACAGACCATCTTGCTGATGTGGCCATGTTATTTGACCACTATCGGGTGTTCTATCACCAGCTCTCCAATGTCCATGCGACCGAGCAGTTTATCGCTGATCGATTTCGCAATCAAGATTCCACCATCTTCCTCGCTATAGATGAAGACAGTGGCGTTGGGTTCACCCAGCTTTACCCCAGTTTTTCTTCCGTCTCAATGGGGCGGGTATGGATTTTAAACGACTTATTTGTGCTCCCTTCCCATCGCCAGCGAGGTATTGCCACCCAATTGATGCAGACAGCCACCGATTATGGCCGAGAAACCGGAGCGATACGCTTAGTATTAGCTACTGAAAAGACCAATACTGCAGCCCAAGCCCTGTATGAATCCCTAGGCTATCAGCTGGATCGGACGTTTAATCATTTTTCTTTAACCCTATAACCGGCCTCTCTCAGCTCAAGCCACCCTGCCATACAGGAATTGGGGCACATCAGCAGGGTGCGTTAGGGGCTTATGCGATGCAGGCTTGCGATCGCTTACAAATCACCAAATCCTTTTCTCTTTTTATTTTTCTTCTTCTTGCCCATACCGCCACGCCAGCCACCACGACTAGGACGGCCACCCCCCATCATCGGATTGCCTCCACCCGCAGGAGACATACCGGGCATTTGTCCTTGTCCCATCTGCTGCATCATCGATCGCATCCGCTGGAATTCCGTCACGAGCTTGCCGACATCGTTTTGCGTATAGCCCGACCCCTTGGCAATCCGGCGACGGCGACTCGGGGAATTAGAGAGTAACTGGGGATTCTTGCGCTCCTCCTTGGTCATGGAGTTAATCATCGCTTCCGTCTGCTGCAGCTTGGTTTCCCCTTCCTGGAGCTGAGAGTTGGATATCTTGCCCATCCCTGGGATCAGCTTCATCACGCCGCCCAAAGACCCCATATTCTTGAGCAAGCGCATTTGCTTGAGAAAATCAGTGAAGTCAAACTGAGCCTCCATGATCTTCTTCTGCATCTTCTCCGCATCGGCGATGTCAAACTCTTCCTGAGCTTTTTCCACCAGCGTCAGCACATCCCCCATCCCCAAGATGCGGGATGCCATTCGATCCGGATAGAAGGGCTGCAGCGCCTCAACTTTTTCTCCAACCCCCACAAATTTAATGGGCTTACCGGAAATTTGGCGAATCGAGAGGGCTGCACCCCCACGGGTATCGCCATCCATCTTGGTCAGGATTGCCCCAGTGATACCGATCTGATCATGGAAGGTTTGGGTCAGATTTGCCGCTTCCTGACCCGTCATAGCGTCGACAACCAGTAAGGTCTCGTCCGGTTTGATGGCTTTTTTAATGTCCGCCAACTCCGACATCATTTCGGGGTCAATTTGCAGACGACCGGCGGTATCCACAATCACCGTGTCTACATTTTGCTCCCGGGCCGCTGCTAGACCTTGGCGGGCAATTTCAACGGGGTTCGCATCCGTTCCCAGTTGAAAGACCGGGACATCGATCTGCTCCCCCAGGGTCACCAACTGGTCAATGGCCGCGGGTCGATAGATATCCGTGGCCACCAGGAGAGATGTCTGCTCTTGTTTGCGCAAATGCAGGGCAAGTTTGGCCGTTGCCGTGGTTTTACCGGTACCCTGTAAACCCGCCATTAAAATCACGGTGGGCGGCTTATTGGACTCCGCTAAGGGCTCATTGGTCGCCCCCATGATCTCAACCAGCTGATCATGGACAATTTTGATAAATTGCTGATCCGGCTGCACCCCCGTGATCACCTCGGCCCCTAAGGCCGATTCCCGCACGTCTTCAACAAAATCTTTAACGACTTGTAAATTAACATCCGCTTCCAAGAGCGCTCGCCGAACTTCTTTGAGGGCGTCCTGAATGTTCGACTCCGAAATTTTAGTCTGACCTCGGAGGGTTTTCCAGGCGGATTCAAGCCGATCTGATAGGGCTTCAAACATAGCGGGTTACCTATTTGCAGATAATTATTTTGACATAGGAGCGGTAGACGCCGCTACTTAGACGAAACCGTGGCAGAGGAAGGAGTCCTCGTCACGGCAGACGTAGACTGTTTCTCCAGAACCGTCTGATAATAGCCTTCCAATTGCCGAGTCGCTGCTGCCCAGCCCCACCGTTCTGCTTCTGCTCGGGCATTACGGCGAATGGTTTCTCGCTCTTCGGAATTAGCGAGTAAACGTTGGGTGGCTTGGATAAAGTCTTGATCACTAGTGGGGTCAAACAGATATCCGTTGGCCTCATCTTCGACAATATCGGTAATGCCGCCAGAGCGAGCGGCAACCACGGGACATCCCGCAGCCATGGCTTCCAGGAGCACCAATCCTAAGGTTTCGGTTCGAGAGGGGAACATAAAGCAATCAGCAGAGGCAAAGGCCGAAGCCAAGGTTGTGCCAGACATATACCCAGCAAAATAGGTCTTTGTACCCGCGAAATGCTTCTCCAGATCCTGACGATAGGGACCATCCCCCACCAATGCGAGGCGAGCCGAGGGCATGGCATCCAAGATCAACTTGATGCGGTCGATTTCTTTCTCGGCAGAGAGTCGGCCCACATAGAGAAGCAAGGGCGCATCTGGATTTCCTTGACTGAGCAGCATGCGCATATCCGCCGACGCTAACTCTGGCTGAAAGGTATCAATATCCACCCCGCGCTGCCACAGGGCCAGACGTTCAATTCCCTGTTC
The DNA here is from genome assembly GCF_000238775.2 of Acaryochloris sp. CCMEE 5410. NCBI lineage: Bacteria > Bacillati > Cyanobacteriota > Cyanophyceae > Acaryochloridales > Acaryochloridaceae > Acaryochloris > Acaryochloris sp. CCMEE 5410. The sequence goes on from NZ_AFEJ02000001.1 coordinate 2,313,094, forward strand.
CCCCAGCTCTTCTACCATGGCATTCGAGGTACAGAGGTTTAAGAGGGCCTGATTATGCCCCGCTTTGAGCATTTCCCACAGCACCCCTTCAAACATACCTAAGCCGTAGTACTTCAAATAGTGGGGCAAGTGGGTATGGTAAGACGCGACCAAGGGGATGTGGTGCATCTTACTAAAGAATAATCCAGCTAATCCCAGCACCGCCGGATTGACCACATGGACGAGATCGGGCTGAAACCGAGTCAGGGCATCTCCAATAGAGGGACGAGGGAGCGCTAATTTCAGTTCAGGATAGAGGGGGAGGGGAAAAGCAGAAACACCATGAACTTGGGCTCCCTTATATTCCGTGATGCCACCATCGGGTGAGAAAACTAAAACTTGGTGACCGTCTTGTTGTAAATGGGCAACCGTATGACAGAGGCGGGTGACGATTCCATCTACCTTAGGCAGGAAGGTTTCAGTAAAAAAGGCAATTCGCATGGATACAGTTGCATCGAAAGGAGCAATGGAACATCCCAGAAGAGGGTCTGGCGTCCCAGGATACGGTGTGGCCTTTAGGCCTTCTTCTCAAAGTACCAGGAAGTCGGAATGTTTAGAACTGCTTTCTAGGAGAACCAACTAGCGGGCGGTGAGGGAATCGAAGGGAAAGTCTTATCGATTAAGCCGTTAAGCCTTGCACACAGGCTTCCACTTCAGCGGCTTGGGTGGGTAAAGCCGACGTTAAGACCTGGCATCCCTCGGCCGTGACCAGCACATCATCTTCAATTCGAATTCCACGGACATCTTCAAATTGGGCCAGTCGATCCCAATTGACACAATCCCGATACTGCTGGCGGAGGTTAGGGTTCTGGAGCAGAGCAGGAATTTGGTAAAAGCCGGGTTCAATGGTGACCAGCATCTGAGGGCGTAAGGGCCGATCTAAACGCAGATAGCGTAACCCCCTGCGATCGCATCTCTGTCTCCCCGGTGCATAGCCTGCCAAGTCCCCTAAATCTTCCATGTCGTGCACATCCAACCCTAGTAGGTGGCCAATCCCATGGGGGAAAAACAGCGCATGAGCATCCCGGTCTACCAGGGCTTCAGGCTGTCCCTTGAGAATGCCGATCTCGACCAGACCCGAGGCAATGGTCTGAGCCGCCAACAGATGCAGATCGCGAAATTCTACCCCAGGTCTGATGGCGGCAATACAAGCATCATGAGCCGCCAGGACCAGGTCATACAGATCACGCTGGGTGGCAGAAAACTGTCCTGATACTGGCCATGTTCGGGTAACATCGGCAGCCCAGCCTAGGGGCGTTTCTGCCCCAGCATCCACTAACAGCAATTCGCCCGGTGCCAAGGCATGGGGATAAGCATCGTTATGAAGGACTTCGCCGTGAACTGTGACAATGCTGGCATAAGCCGTCGAGCATTGGTGGGCCATCATCACGAACTCAATTTCGGCTCGAATCGCTGCTTCAGAGGCGTGATTAAGGGTTGATCTCATCCCATGCAAATGAGCTGCCACCGTAATGTCGGCCGCCTGCTGTAGCTGGGCCAGAGCAAACTCATCCTGCTGTAGCCGCAATTGAATAAGGGCATTCGCTAGATGATAATCCCGGTTGCCCTCCTGATCCTGACTCTCTTGAATCGGCGGAATAGGACGTCCTAGCCACTCGATTTGCTGTTGATGGGTCGCTGATGAGGGGACAGGCAAGGTAGCTGCATGGCTTGCCCAGCTAGAGACCGCAGAGAGAGGTAAGTGAGTCTCAGCCCCGATCTGATCTGCGATTTCGGCTCGACTCAAGCTCGGACCATGCCATAGGGCGGCATCGGGGTGGGGCTCATCCCAAAATAAGGTCAGCTGACCCGCCTCTAGGCCAATCACCGCATTTTGTAGGGGCAATCCAGCCAAGTACAAAAAATGACTGCTGGCACGAAAGGGAAACTGATTGGCAGCAAAGTTGCGGGGAGGGGCTACTCCAGACCAGAACAGTGCTTTACCTTGGAACTGTTGTCCTAGCTGGTGGCGTCTATGGCGTAAACAAGACTGATCTGTGGGGGTTAACACCCTTACCTCGTTCTCACATTCGGAAATTTACGAGCCGTATTGCCAATATAAAGAAAAGACAGCCCCGCAATCAAAGCGCCAACTAACCATTTAATCGTCTGTTTGAAGAGTTGAGCCGGTTGTCCAGAGGCTCGATTGATCTGGCTTTGCAAGCTAGCCAAATTCGATTTGAGTTGCCCTAAGACGCCTGCTTTAATCGTTTCTTGATCCCGCCCTTCCGTCAACTGCGGCTGAAATTTTTGTGCCCATTCCGCCACTTCTGCCGCCGGGGCCTCACTCAAACGCTGCTCCAGATTTTTAATGTCCGCCGCTTGTTTCACCAAGGCTGCGCTGGTGGTCTGGTTCTGTCTCCCTAATCGGAGGCTATCGGAAATCCCTAAAGGAATCATCAGACAGTAAATCACGCCAATAATGATGGCTAAAGCAGGTATCACCTGAAAGCAGAACCGATCCAGGGACTGACGGAATCGACGCCCCCCAGAGATCACCAATGCAAAGCCAATCAGCGGCACGGGAGACCGCTCAACCAAGCTACCAATGGTTTCTAATTCCCAGGCTGGATCTTGCAGCTGGGGCGGAATTAAAAGAGCCAAGGTATCCACTAAGGTCAATAGCAGCAGCCCATAGCCTGCGATCCGCAATACAAAGGTAGACAGCCACTGATTCTTACTGGGCGGTGCAGGCGTCGATGGAGCAGGTTGTTGTTTTGCCATGGATAATCAGTTCTCGTACAGTACAGGACAGATAAGCCACCTCACTTGCTAAAGACTCAGGTTAGGCATGCGATTTCGCCACCATTCATGCCAGGATAACCAATTTGATTCCAAAATAGAGAAAACTTGCTGAGGGGGCTGCTGATTCAAGGGCATCGACAGATGCATCCAAAGACAGCGATCGTCAATATAGTCTCGGCCCAGCAGATACCAATGGCTATTCCAATTGTGGATAAAATGCCCCTCTTCCACCGTCCCTAATCCCCCTGGATCCAGACAGGCACTCAAGTAAGCTCGATCCCCATGGGTATAGACGGCATAGTAGTTCGCTCCTTGCTGGCGCACTTGCAGCTGAGGTAAAGGCTGCAGGGCTTGATCTGCAATCGGGTAATTTTCTAGAAAGCGGAGCAAGTCCCCGGTGGTACCCGTCACATAGCTCATGTCAATTTGAAGATCCAGACCTTGGACTAGATATTGATATTGATGCTGAGCCAGGATTTCAGAATAGGCATTGCCTTGTTGCCCCGGACGGGCCTGGCTGCGGTTTAGGGTTGCCTGCTTCAGGGGCACCTGTTGAGGAAACTGAAAGGGTTGGCGATCCAGGGTCATGGCCTTCCACAAGATTCCGGCTTGAACCACTACCGCGCCCGCCAGCACGGGTGCAACGGTCAGCAACCGCCATCGAGGCAAGGTCGCTGGGGTACTCGAGGTGCTGCCCGTCTTGGGCGTATCCTTGCGATGGAGAAGAAAGACACAAAAGCCCGCAAAGATCAGCATGGCTAGCACGGGAAAAAGATTCGAGCCTTCCCCTTCATGCCAATAGTGAAAAGCCTCTTGATAGTCGGATGCGGCCAACAGGGTCATCACGCTTAAGCGAATCACATTCACCCCATAGGCTAAGCCCACGCCCACACAAGGCACCACCAGCTTCTCCCACCCGCGAGTGGGCACCATCACCAGAAAGATGAGGGACAGTCTCAGGAGTTCCAGCATCGCCTTAAGCCCCGAGCAGCCTCGATAGACCTCAATGCCGCCTCCAGGCAGGAGAACAAACACCCCCTGGCGCTTCACCTCCACCCCTACGTACCAGAGCATTGCCGTTGTGGATTGGGCCGCCACTTCACTAATGTTGATGATTTGATCGGTCCATTGGGCCAAAATCCCTTCGGGGAGGGCTAAGACCAACAAAACCCCCAGCTCTCTACGATAGGTGCCCAAGCGCTTGGCACTGGAGGCTAATAGCCCCAACCCCAAGCAAAAGAGAAAAGGCTGAATCCGCACAAACGGATCGTAGTCAGGCATCACCCAACTTTTATACCAGGCCCAAGCAATCAGTAGACATCCAGCAGCCGTTGAATAGGGTTCGCTGCGCAAGGGCAAACCCTGGCGTCGCGTCCAAACCGAATAGGAAACAATGGCCCAACAGAGACCCATAATGGCGACCAAATCGGCATTCCGGGTGTGTATCCACGCCAAGCTCAAGTTGAGAAGCGCTAAACCCACCGCAATAGCTCCCAAGCAAAGCTCAGGGCGTTGGGCCAGTTGGTACCGTTGCCAAAGACTAAAGGGGTTCATAAGGACAGTGACAGAGAGGAGGATGCGTCATTCCCAGCCAATTCAGAGTCAATGATAAATACATCTGACCCGACTGGGGAGAATTTCCCTATCAATCCATCTATTGGGCCGTTCGGGCAAGTGGGCTAGTATTACAAGCCCCTGCAATCTTAAAGGGGACTGTTTTTGTAAACTTACGTTTCTTATGAGGCTTTTGCACTTCGACATGGAGGTGCGGTCCCGTACTCCAGCCCGAATTACCGCTATAGCCAATCAGCTGTCCTGCCTTGACGCGGTCCCCTGACTTGATGGAGACTTTGCTGCGGAAGCCTTGCTGCAGATGCACATAGACAGAGCGATACCCTTCATCATGCTCAATCCAAACATAATTGAAGCGAGAAATATTTTCCTTGCCGCCCCCGGTATCGGGGTATTTATCCTGAACGGCAATCACCTTCCCTGCCCGCATGGCATAGACTGGGGTACCGATACTGGTAGCTAAATCATAGGCATATTCCATTCGGCCTCGGTGGGTTCTGCCCCGAATCCCTTGACTTAACCAGCCCTGACCATTGAGGGGATGACAAAATCCTTTGAGGGGGGAGTCTACGGAAGCTTGCTTAGCCAATGGTGCATCCACAAAGGCTGGATAGTAAATTTCGGAGGATGAAGGGGTAAACCGAGAGCCACCTGTGGCGGGTTCTCCACCGCCAATATCATTATGGGAAAATAGCGGCTCCTTGGGGCGACGCTGATCGGTTACTTCTGGTAGTTGAGCCATGACTTTGGGCAAGCTAGGGAGCAGCGTACTAGCGGTTAACACGCAGGTGGCAATCACATTGCGCCAACGTTGCTCATTTAGAGCTTGGCGGACTTGCTTGGGAGTAACCACTCCCTGCTGAACCAGAATTTCGCCCAGTCTTTGATGGCTAGTTCGTTGAGTGGCTAACGCATCACGCAATTGGGCTGAACTAATTAGCCCTTTTTGCAGTAGGACTTCACCCACTCTAATTTTGTCTTGATGGCGCCGCATGATCACTAATTGCTCCTAGGGGGGAATTCTTGCAGAGAGAGGACAAATAAGCTGATGAAATGGCGCAAACAGGTCCATTCCCGGTATTCAACCGAGTCCTTGACAATCTGAAGCCGTCGTTGAGTTAAGGGAACAGATGGGTATGATTGAAATTTTTCGCCGACAGAATAAAGCTAAAACTCTGAAATCATCCCTATACCTAGTTTTCCCTGATTTAGGTAAAAAGCGATCTCTTGTGCCAAAGAACTTTGACTCCAGGAGCTATGACCAGTAATGTTTTGACTGCAAGGGTATCTCAACATTGAATTAAACAGTTGGTCATAAACGGGTGATTTGCATAAAAAAGACATGATTCATCAATCGATGTTTAGGCTAAACCCATGGTTCGCCCATGGGTTACCTCCGTTGCCCAGAGTGCGGCAATGTTGCCAAATCGGAATCCTGAGTCTATTGACATTGGGACTATCACCAGCCCAAGCGTGTACCCATGCTTGGCAAGGGAAAGAATATACAGAACTTCCTGCTGAATTTTGCCCCGGCTATGCCGATGCTCTATTGGGGAAGCAAGGGCTATATGAATATGGCAGCGTCGTGTGCGATCGCAAAGAAGGATCGTACTTTTTCCTGCAGCGGCTTGTCCGCTACACCAAAAACCAAAAGGCCGTCTGGAAAATTGTCCAAATTAAACCCCTGTCAAAACTGCACCAGGATGAACTGGCCTTGAGTCAAGGCTGCCAGCAAACCGATCAGGACCGACAGGCCATTTTTGCCATTGTCCGAGAAGACTCAAAAGCGTTAACCACCCGAAGGGCTTGGGCTATCGACTTTTCTAACGAAGCCCTGATTAACCTCGATCCCACCACGGTAATCTGTCAAAGTAGCGATCCGCGCTTCGTCCCCTAGCTCCTCTTGGGGCTACTCAATGGTTTGACTGGTGACATCTACCGCCTGGACATCAATGGTGCCTGGCTCCGTGGGACGTTGAAAGTTAGCGTTTTCGACGACAACGGATTGGCCACAAAAGGGGCAGGTGGTCTGGGTGTTTTTAAGTCCCGTTAGCGGGTTGCCACAGGAGGGACAAGTTCCCTGGATTAAGTTGCGGCCCAACCACCAGCGCAGCCCCACAAATAGGACCACGGGTGTCACCAGGATTAAACCAAATAAGACCAGTAACGATTTGAGCACCCAGCCCAAGCCAATCGATCCGAACAAGACCACAACAATCGCAATGGTCAACCAAGACCGAATCACAGATAAGCCAGCAGAAAAACGCTGAGATTGATTCAGATTCACTAGGGGGCTCCTCAGCTTAAACTAGAGCTGCATTCACTTCCATAGTAGTCGGTTAACTCTCACCCTTGAAGGATGAGTCATTAAACGCAACGGACCCATTACGGGTTCTCGAATTATTTTCTAGAATGCAATGAGTTTTCCTATTTTTTAACCTTTTTCAAACCCATGGGCAGTTCTCCCAATTTTTTGAAGCGCTTAGCCCCTTGGATCATCTCCATGGGACTCAGCAGTGCCCTCGTCTTAGGGTTGGCCTGGCTATTTTTGAAACCAAAGTTGGAATCCACGGATCAGCCCTTGCCATCGCCACAGGTTTCAACCGTCAATTCCGCTCTGGTGGCGTTACGGCCTCTCCCTGCCCAACAGCGGATAGAGCCTCTTAAACAGCTGGCCCAGCAGGGCACTGCCCAAGAACAGAATCAGGCCCGGTATGTGTTAACTGCGGACTTGATTAACCTGGGCCAAGGGGCAGAAGCCCTGCAGTGGTTAGAGGGGCTGGAAGCGCGTTACCCTCTATTAGGGAGCCATATCGCCGTTCTCCAGGCTGAGGCCCAAACCCTAGCGGGGCAGACAGAGCAAGCCACCAAGACTTGGCAGCGCATTATTGCCGACTATCCCCAAGAACCCGCTGCAGCAGAAGCTTTATTTGTACTCGGCCAGCAACAGCCTGAACTCTGGCAGCAAGCCATCGCTGATTTTCCCGCCCATCCTAATACGGTGAAGATTGCTGTAGAGCAGTTAAAGAAAAAGCCCAAGCAGTTGCCTCTGCTGATGTTGATTGCGGAGCATGGCTTATTTTTAACCAATTACGGAGACTACTTAACCCAGCTGACGAAGGAATTCAAAGGCCAACTCAAACCCGCTGATTGGCAAATTATCGCCTTTGGATACTGGGAAAAACAACTGTATAAGGAGGGGGCACTGGCCTATGCCCAAGCCCCCCAGACTGCCCAAACGGCTTATCGAGGTGCACGGGGCTTGCAGCTCGGGGGAGAAAAGAAAAAAGCGATTGCCGCCTATCAAAAAATGATCGCCGCCTATCCCCAGGCCAAAGAAACGCCCCTGGCCTTGAGCAAGCTCGCTAGCTTAGAGAAAGATTTGAGCAAAGCAGCCCAACACTATGATCGGGCCTTTCAGCTGAGTCAAGACCAGCAGCCCACCTTAGCCGCCCAAATCCTCGGGGAGCGAATTCAGCGGTTAGAGAAGGCCAAACAGCCGTCTTCCACCTTTGAGAAAACGTTGCTGCAACAGTTTTCCGCTTCCAACGATGCAGCGGCCCTACGGTGGCAGCAGGCAGAGCGGCAGCGGAAGGCAGGGGATCTGGCTGGTGCCCGCAAGTTGGCCTTGGACATCCAAGCGCAAAATCCCAATAGCCCCCAGGCCGCAACTGCCGTGTTCTGGGCCGGGAAATGGGCCTCCACCGCAGAGGATCGGCAAGCAGCCTTTCAAACCCTCTGGCAGACCTATCCTGACTCCTACTATGCCTGGCGAGCAGCGGTACTATCGGGCTGGAACGTCGGCGATTTTACGTCGATTCGCTCCTTCCAACCCCAAATTCGGTTTCCCAGTACGCAGCTGCCCTTGGCTACCGGCTCTCCTGCCCTAAAAGAGCTATACCAGCTCGGACAGAGCAAAACCGCCTGGGCTCGCTGGCAATGGGAGTTTCGCAATCGCCAGCAGCCCAGCTTATCAGAGCAGCTCACGGATGGATTATTGCGCCTCGGGGTGCAGGAATACCTAGACGGCATTTATATGCTGGCCAATCTGGAAACTCGGGCACGGGAGGAAAACGATCCCGAAAAGCTGGTCGAAAAGTGGCAAGATCATCTGGGCTTTGAACAGGCCCTGTTTCCCTTGGCCTACTTCACCCCCATTCGCAAATGGTCCAACCAGCGCAATCTGAATCCATTGCTGGTGCTGAGCCTGATGCGGCAGGAATCTCGGTTCCAGCCCAAAATCCGCTCCGTCGCGGGAGCCGTAGGGCTGATGCAGGTGCTGCCAGAAACCGCTGAATGGGTGAGTGAAAAAGCAGGTCTCAAAGACTATCAAATCGACGGCATTGATGACAACATCAATCTCGGCACCTGGTACCTGGACTATACCCATCGCAACTACAACGACAATTCCATGCTTGCGATCGCAAGCTACAATGCTGGCCCTGGTAATGTAGATCGATGGGTTAAACAGACTTCAGTGACGGATGTCGATGTGTTTGTCGAAGAGATTCCTTTCCCAGAGACGAAAAACTATGTCAAATCCGTCTCTGAGAACTATTGGAATTATCTCAGGCTCTACAATCCCCAAATCCAACAGCTGATGCGAGAGCAGGCCCAGTAGGTCTGCCTTGGCAGGCTGGCGCTGACGATGCCGTGACTAGGCCCGTCTGTTCTGTTGTCTGCGAGCCGTGATGGCTCGATGGGTTAGTTGTTCAACCGAAGATAGCCCCGCATGCCTGCCCGCAAAGGACTCTGACCATCACGATCTTGGCGATTAACGGAAGATAGCCGGGTATTGGCGTTTTTACGCGCCCAGACCACTAAATCTTCCCCATCCACCCGGATGGTGCCTCCTAAAATCTTGATGGCTAGTTGGCCGTTCTCACATTCCATATTGCGGAGGGCATGCCATTTTTCTCGATGGCTGGTGGGACCATGCCCCCAGATCATCAAGTCCAAAGGAATACCGGACCGGACGCTATAGCCCCGCCCCCAGCACACCCGCCACAGTTCTCGGGCCGTCGTGCATTGCATTTCATAGTCGTTGGAAGGTGCACAATAGCGATAAATATAGCAATCGCTCATATCGCTTTTGGCCAGGGGATAAAAGCTCTGATCCATCATGGCGTCATGGAGCACACCCCAATAGGCCGATACGGGACGAATTTTCGCCGAGATAGGAGCTTGCTTGAGGTTCGCCGTCGAAATCACGCCTTCTTTATTGTCAATTAGCTGCATACTATCGAACAACGGCTCAGTACGCAGATTAGCGTTGGACAATAAAACAGGCCGACCTTGAACAAACCCTTCTACAAAGGTTTGAATGAGTTCACTATCTGAAAGTGAGTCATCAGAGTTGTGAGAGGACATGGCTAAATTCGGTTGGGTAAGGACCATGATGTTGCACCTGCTGTTGAGTCGTTCGTAGCGAAAAAAGTATGAACAGTACGTTCAAATAAAAGCACTGTCATCAGTGAATACCCCCAGCAGAGATTTAAATATAACATCGGCATATTAAGACCCGCACTAATAATCTTGACCTTTGTCAGAAAATATTCAAAAAAATTGGATCTGTGATGGGGCAGAAAGGCTTGCTCCATCAGCAACAGCTCCCTAAACACCGACCACAACCTCTAACATCTATTAGGATTGAAAATGACTGATTCATCATCGAAAGTTCAGCCTTCAGTCCGCCCAGATCAATCATCTTGGGTCCGAGGTCTAACCCCTTTTCGATATCGGGTCAGCGATAAACCTATGTAACGATAGCTGCAACGGAGTGTTCATGCTTAACGTATCGTTTACCTACGACCAGCAAAATTAAGCTCTAAGCGCTTCTTCTCCAGACCCCCGTTCCCTGCCTTAGATCACTCCAGATAAATACAAACCCATGGGTTCAGATAGCATTCGAATTTATACCTTGGCACGGGAGCTGCAGCTAAGCTCCAAAGAAGTGCTTGCCCTCAGCCATCGCTTACACATCGAAGCCACCACCCCCAGCAGCTCGGTCAGTCAGGCAGAGGCGGATCGAATTATGGCAGCGGTGCAAACCAATGGTGCAGCTCCTGCGCCTACCCCACCACCCCAAAAAACTGCAGCATCTCCGCCCGAGATTAATCTGCAGGACCCAGCCTATTACCTCAATCGTGAAATTAGCTGGCTGAAGTTTAATCAACGGGTTTTGCATGAAGCCTTTGATGAGCGCACATTGCTGTTGGAGCGGCTCAAGTTTATGGCTATTTATAGCTCGAACTTGGATGAGTACTTTATGGTGCGCGTCTCGGGCTTAAAGCAGCAAATTGCCGCTCAGGTCACCCAGCGTTCTCTTGATGGATTAACGGCCCAAGCGCAACTCGATGCCATTCACCGGGAGTTGAAACCTGAAATTCAACAACAACATCAATACTTCACGGAATTCCTTAAACCTGAGCTGGCGAAAGAGAATATTTGCCTGCTCGACTACGACAATCTCAATCCGCAACAAGTTGCCTTTCTCCATCAGTATTTTCTAGATCAGATCTTTCCGGTCTTAACGCCATTGGCCGTAGACCCTGGTCATCCATTTCCCTATATCTCCAATCTCAGTCTGAATTTAGCGGTGCTGGTCAAAGACACCCAAACGGGTGATGGACATTTCGCCCGCGTTAAAGTGCCGAGTATGCTGCCCCGGTTTATTGAATTACCGGAGAACAGTTGCGATTGTTCGACCTGCCGCTGGAGTGGCGTCCCCATTGAACAGGTGATTGCCCAAAACCTAGAATTTCTATTTCCAGGCATGACCATTCAGGCCTGTTACCCATTTCGGATTACCCGGAATGCCGATCTAGAGCTGGAAGAAGATGAGGCGGATGATTTACTCCTGGCCATTGAGGAAGAACTGCGCAAACGCCGCTTTGGGTCGGTGGTGCGGATGGAGATTCAAACCGGAACACCAGACTTTATTTGTCAGACCCTGATGCGGGAACTGGAGCTGGATGAAAGCGATGTCTATCATATCGAGGGGCTACTCGGCCTAAGTGATCTGATGGGGCTGGCCTTTCTCCCCTTCCCCCATCTGCAGCAGGCGCCCTGGACTCCCATTGTGCCCTCGCGATTACGCAAGGTGGAACAGTTAGAGATGCCTGTGGTCGCCGCCAATGGGCATCCAGACAAAGCTATCAAGGAATCGCCCACGGATATCTTTTCGGTGATTCGGGGGGGCGATCTTCTCGTCCATCATCCCTATGACTCGTTTACAGCGACGGTGCAAAAATTTATCACCCAAGCCGCCCATGACCCCAATGTTTTAACGATTAAAATGACCCTCTACCGGACGGCAGCGGACAAAGGGTTGGCCAGTTCTCCCATTGTCAGCAGTCTGATTGCTGCGGCGGAGAATGGCAAGCAAGTGGTGGCCCTGGTGGAGTTAAAAGCCCGATTTGATGAAGAGAATAATATTGTCTGGGCTAGAAAGTTAGAGAAAGTCGGTGTCCATGTGGTCTATGGGTTAGTGGGCCTCAAAACCCACACTAAGATTGCCTTGGTGGTTCGTCGAGAAAGCAAGCAAATCCGTCGCTATGTCCATATCGGCACGGGTAACTATAATCCGAAAACTGCTCGCCTCTATACGGACTTAGGGTTGCTGAGCTGTCGCGATGAGTTAGGGGCGGATCTGACGGATCTGTTTAACTATTTGACGGGTTTTTCTCGCCATCAAAGCTATCGGAAGCTGTTGGTGGCTCCGGTCAATTTGCGCGATCGCATTTTGGAATTGATCAATCGAGAAATCGATCACCAGCGCCAGAGCAACTCAGGCCGCATCATCGCCAAGATGAATTCCCTGGTCGATCCTAAAATTATTCGAGCCCTGTATCGTGCTTCTCAAGCGGGAGTGAAGATTGATCTAATTGTGCGCGGGATTTGTAGTCTGAAACCTGGTGTGAAGGGAGTCAGCGAGACGATCAATGTAATCAGCATTATCGGTCGCTTTCTGGAGCATGACCGCATTTTCTATTTCCATAACCAGGGGCAGCCTACGGTGCTAATTGGCAGTGCGGATTGGCGTCAACGCAATCTAGATCGTCGGGTGGAGGCGGTGGTTCCCATTGAGGATCCGGCTTTAGTGGCGGAGCTGCGAGAGTTATTGGAAATTATGCTTTCGGATAATCGCCAAGCCTGGGAGTTGCAGCCGGATGGAACGTTTATTCAACGACGTCCTGGACCAGATGAACCCGAACGATCGACCCATGAGTTGTTGATGCAGCGGGCGACTCAGTATGCCCACTGTTTGTTGCATTAGGACATCACGCAGTATTCTCCTGGGACCAGTTTTAAGTTTGCTAGGTATTCAGGTCAGCGTTTATACAAAAGCCTTCACTCTATCCTCCATTGCCAAGCATCTAAATCAATGGAGATATGATGAAAAGATGCGATAGGTGTCTACCCATGACTCTTTCTCTGGACAAAACTGAATCGCTGATCTTCCAGCGTCGGGACGCAACTTGGCAAGACTATGTGGCTATCCGGGAAGGGAAAGACGACTGGCGCAAGATTGCGTTTCATGCAGGATGGTTATGGGTTGATATGGGGACAGAAGGGCCAAATCATGCTTCATTTAGTGATTTAATTACAGCAGTCTTTTTTGTTTGGGCCTTTTTACATCCTGAAGATGCCTTGCAATCCTATGGCCGTTGTTTATTGGAGCTACCCGATACTCATGCCTGTGCGCCTGATTTAGTGCTGTATAAGGGAGAGAGTTTTCCTCGGTGGCAACCGGGTGAACCTCGCCGCATTGAGCTGAATCGCCACCGTTTGCCTGATTTGGTGGGAGAAATTGCAGATACGACGCTGAATATTGATCTGGATGAGCAAAAGCAGCTTTATGCCAGTTTGGGAATTGCTGAATATTGGGTGATTGATGTTAAAGGTAGACAGCTTTTTGCGTTTGGGCTATCTGAAGTGGGTGTATATGAGACCCTCGAATCTTCACAAGTATTGACGGGGCTACCGATTGGCCTTGTGGAACAAACGTTAGAACGTTTAACGGTGGGGACGAATACGGCGGCAGCCAATTGGTTGATGCAGCAGTTGCAAGTTCAAACGTCAACAGGCGAAGAATTGACAGCCGAGGCGACATAAGCACTTCTAGAGTAATGTTTCATTGCTTGTGATGATGACTACTGTGTCTCCAGTTCACTCATGGGTAAAAGCAGGCTTGATAGGATCTCTTCGCGAGTTGCTTTTGCGACATAGCAATCACTATTAAGACATTCAGCCAACAATTTGTTGGCATTAAAATACTGTCTTAGCTTGTCGGTTTGAATAGTGGTGAACTGCCAATCATGACCTATATTGCGATGGTTCACCATCACTGCCCGCAAATTTTCTGTCCATAATTTTCCCGCAGTTTTCCACCAACTGGTGAATGCTTTACTATTTTGGCCATCAGGTATTTGAGACTTTAAGCTTTTCAATTGAATACTAGTTTCAGGATCATTCCTTTTTAGTAATTCGATTTTGGCCAGTCGGTCGAGGGCGAAGACGAGGGCGCTGGCGCTATCGAGGGAGAAAGAGAGATTACTAGCAATAGCAAGGTTGAGATTGAGGGCAAGGTCAAGGGCAAGGTCACTGGCGCTGGCGAGAGCAAGGTTGCTGGCACAGGCAAGGTCATTGGCAAGGACGCTGGCGAGATCGAGATCACTAGCGCTAGCAATAGCAAGAGCGAGGTTGCTGGCGCTAGCACGAGCGAGGGAGAGAGTATGGTTGAAGGTAAGTTCGAGGTCGAGGGCAAGGTCGCTAACGCTGGCGCTGGCGCTGGCAAGGTCGAGGTCACTGGCGTTAGCAAAGGCGAGGTTGTTGGCGCTGGCAAGGGCAAGAGCAAGGGCGAGGTAAAAAGCTCGAATTGCTTCTGATTTATGGTCAGCTTTGACAGATCGAGCTTTTACACGAACCCAAGCCAGAAAATCTTGTAGTTCAGGCTCATCAGCAATGAACCGATCAGTTTTGCTTTTGAGCAATCTGAAAAACTCATCGGCTTCAGGCAATATCCCCACAACCAGGAAAAAAACCTCTCTATAACGTTTTTCAAAACAATGCTTAACAAGATTTTCTAGGGTTATAGAGAGCTTAGACGTTGGACTAGTAATTTGTTTGGCCGTGAAATATTCGTGAAATGTCAAATGCGAGAAAGAATAAATTCCCCGCGCACGTTCCACCAAAAGACCATGTTGGGCTTCAATAGATTTGAGTACAGCTTCGCTATCCAGTTGTAGGGCTTCTTCATCTTCATTAGCACCCTGTAAATTACGGATATATTCGATTATTTTCGTTTCCACAACTTGCTGTTTGAAGAAGTAGTCCCCTTGCTCAAAAGTTTGATAAGCTAATTGACTTAGCAGATCTTCCTTCCGCTTCAGTGACAGTTTTTTATAGACTTGATCTCGCTCAATATTACGTTTGGCATCCCATTTCTTCAGCAGAACATCTAACCCCTCTTTATAAAGTTCTGATCGATTATGGGGAAAATCGTTAGCTTCACCAAATACCAAACACAGCAACGTTAATAAGAGTGGATTAGTTGCTAGCTCTTGAATTGGCTTGTTATCTTGCAACTGTTTGATGAAATTTTTGCCCTTTTCATTATCTTTCTTAGTTCGAAACCATTTCTTAGCAAAGTCTCTTATTTGTTCCTCATTAAAATCAGCAATTTCCACTTCAGTAAACTGCTCAAAGGTATATTCACGGGCAGCAATCCGACAGGTCATTACACATTGGCAATCACGGAACTCTTCCGTAAAAACCTTTATTAAATTCAGCACTCGATTATGATCTTTAGTCTGCACTTCATCCAGACCATCCAGTAAAACTAAAACATGTCCATCCTTTAATACTGGGGTAAGATCCAGGGTTGTTTTACGTTCCTCCTAGAAAAAATAGGATGGTTCTACTGACCAACAGTAGAGAGACCGATGAGCCATCTAATCGATACTTTGAAGCAAGTCCCGGATTTCCGCAGTGCCCATGGCCGTATTCATCCGTTATGGCTGCTGTTGCTATTGATGGTGATGGGCATGCTTGCTGGATATCAAGGGTACCGTCCGTTAGAAACCTTTGTGAGCGATTATCGCCAGCCTTTAAGTGAGCTATTGGGGCTTGAGAGCCTCGAAGTTCCGTCTCACTGTACCTTTCGTCGAGTGATGAAGGGGCTTGACTTCCAAGCGTTGAGCCACCAATTTGAAGCATGGATGCTCTCGAAAGCCCAGACTCACTCTCCCGATAATTATGCAGCCTCCATTGATGGCAAACGGATTCGTCAGGGGCTGACAGATGCCAAGGGGAAGCAGCGTTTTGTAGGGTTGGTGAGTTTATTTGCGGTGGAAGCAGGCATCACCCTCAAGCTCGAAGCCCTCACTCAGGAGGATAATAGCGAAATCAAAGTCGTCCAGGCACTGTTGGAAACCCTTCAACTCGATGGCTTGCTGATTACCATGGATGCCTTACACGCCCAAAAAAACACTTGAGAAGATTGTGGCCTCGGGTAACGACTATCTTGTGGCGGTCAAATCCAATCAGGGAAGACTTTACGACCACCTCCAGACTTACTTTGAGTGTCTTAAACCCATGGCTGAGCACATCCACTCCGCCCAAAGTAGAGGACGAGATGAACATCGGTGTATACAGGTTTATGAGCCTGTCGGCATAGCCCTACAAGAATGGGAGGCAATTCGCTCTGTGCTTTGTGTCCAACGATGGGGCACTCGCAAAGGAAAGGAGTATCACAATACGGCCTATTACATCAGTTCAGCTGCCACCTCACCCCAGCATTGGCAATCTCTGGTCCGAGAACATTGGGGCATTGAAAATCGGTTGCATTGGCCGAAGGATGTTGTTTTTGGCGAAGATGATTATCGACTCGAAGATGAACAAGCACTGCTCAATTGGTCAGTGCTTAGAACTATTGGGATTAATATCCTGCGGCTAAACGACTATCAATCCCTCAAAACCGCGATGACTAAGCTGGCTAATCGGGTCGATATTATTTTTTCGCTGCTAACTTAAAACAGCCCTGGGGTAAGATCGGCTTCATTAACTTCACAAGCTTTCCATTGCTGAGAAATATAGCTTTGCAAATCGGGTTTATCTGCTGATTCAGCTAACTCTTTCAAAGTGACAAACACAGGAATCCGATGGGATTCAAACTCTCCTTGATTGCATTGGGTCGCCAACCGTTTCATAAAAGTGGTTTTGCCCGCTCCCGGCTTCCCCAAGATCATCAGCTTGTTATAGCGTGAAACCGCTTCTAATCCTGGCACTCTCTCAACACGTATCTGCCCCAGCATTAAGCGATCAAAGTTGTTAATGTTACAGTCTTGCCATAGCTCTTCAACCCCTAGACGTTGCCTTCCAGACAGTTTCTCCAAAATATTGACGCGGGTATAAATCTCACCAATTCCAATCGGTTGTTCCATATCCAGCACCCGCATCGTGCCACAGCGATTGTGAATATCAGCATTTACCTTTTGACGAATATCTTGAACAAGCGTACTGATATTAGTTGTAATTTGAGTCTTTTCAGTTATGCTTTGAGCAATCTCAACTCCTGCGACTTCTTCCCAATCAAGATCTAATGCTTTACAAAAACCGACAAACAGCTTTTTACTGACCTTCTTGCCTGAGCAAAAATTGATAGAAGGCTGGCGGCTACAATCACAATATTTCCAGAGATCATCTCTACTCCATTGCTTATTTGTTAAGGCTCGCTCAATTAATTCGATGCTTTGCGGGGTTGCTGCTAGCGATTTCGCGGCCATGCTCAATTTTTCATCATTTGCCTATATTTTACTTATCAGTGCTAGCGGAGCTATTTTACGCACCTTATAGAGATACTTTGCGAAGATAATTCGTTTGACAGCCATTCTATTTGCCCAAAGTCATACCCAACTCATCCCAAAGTCAAACCTTTCAGAACCTTTTCAGGGACTGATCTTTATAGATTCTTTCAGCAATATGGACTCATACAAACAAATCGCGGAGTTCATGATGCGACAACACAAATCGACTGCTATCTCTAAGCTCATCATCACGACCTTGTTATTCTTTACCCTTAGCACAGGTAGTAAAGCCGTTCAGTTAGCCAATAAGCCCACCCTTTCAGAACAACAAGACCGTATATTTGACATCGCTCTAGTTGCATCCTCATTAGGGGGCAAAGCTCTGATCACTTGGCTAAATCATCGCCAGAATAAGTCCGATAAAGGCGATGATGACGATGCATAAGTCCAAGGGTCGCAAGACTTGGACTTCCTTCCCTTTTATACATCCTGACCAGTCTGAACGATTGGCTCTGACTAACAAAAAAGGGAGCGAACGCTATCTTCTGCTAGAGGTCGAACGCATCGATAAACCAATACGTTTGAGTTTTTGGTTCACCTCTAGAACCCGCACCTTCACCACTTGCCCCACCTTCACAATCTGCTTAGGATCTTTCACAAATTGATCCGCCATTTGGGAAATATGGACCAGGCCATCTTGATGGACGCCAACGTCGACAAAAGCCCCAAAATTGGTGACATTCGTGACAATCCCTTCCAACTCCATTTCAGGTTTAAGATCCGTCAGTTCCGTAATACCTTCTTTGAACTTGGCGTATTTGAATTCAGCCCGTGGATCGCGGCCTGGTTTTTCCAATTCCGCCATGATGTCTTTGAGAGTAGGCTCACCAATCGTGTCAGTCACATAGGTATTGAGATCTCCCGGCCTCAGATGCGCGGGAATCTCTGCGATTTGGCTAAGGGGTAGCTCTAGATCTTCGCTAATCGTCTTGACCACACCATAACTTTCGGGATGGACAGCGGTATTGTCCAGGGGATTATCCCCCGTCCGAATTCTCAAAAAGCCAGCGGCTTGCTCAAAGGCTTTGGGGCCGAGCTTGGCGACTTTGAGAAGCTGCTTGCGGTTTTTGAATGCCCCATTTTCGTTGCGATAGGTGATGATATTGTTGGCAATCGCCCCCGTAATCCCCGACACAAAGGTCAGTAGTTCTTTGGAGGCCGTATTCAAATCGACCCCTACATAGTTCACACAGCTTTCCACCGTCTCTTCTAGCTTTTGTTTCAACAGCTTTTGATCCACATCATGCTGATATTGGCCCACGCCGATGGACTTGGGATCAAGCTTCACCAATTCTGCCAGGGGATCTTGGAGACGGCGGGCAATACTAATCGCCCCGCGCACCGTAATATCTAAATCAGGAAATTCGGCAATGGCAATTTCACTGGCCGAATAAATCGAGGCACCGGATTCATTCACCATCACCTTAATGGGCTTACGGTCTAGGGTTTTTAAGACATCCGCTACAAAGGCATCGGTTTCTCGGCCCGCTGTTCCATTGCCAATGGCAATCAGGTCGATTTGATACGTTTGAATGAGGCGGGCAACGGTTTTGGCGGCTTGGTCTCGCTGCCTCGCTGCCTGGTGGGGAAAAATCGCCTGGTATTCCAAAAATTTACCCGTATGATCCAGGGCAACCACTTTGCAGCCGGTGCGAAACCCTGGATCAATCCCCAAGGTGGGCTTCATTCCCGCAGGACTAGACAGCAGTAGTTCCCGTAAATTGGTGGCAAAGGTTTGGATCGACTCGCTATCCGCCTCCGCTTTGCAGGCAGCCCGAACCTCCTTGACCACGGATGGTTTAATCAGGCGAGTATAGGCATCCTTCACCACCTCTCGGAAAAAATCTCGCACAGCTCGAATTTTGGAACGAATTACCCGCTCTTCCATATCCCCCAAGATCCGCTCTTCATCAGTCGCCAACTCGACTTTGAGAATACCTTCTGCTTCTCCTCGATAGAGGGCCAGCAAATTATGGGCCGGAATATTCTTGGCTCGGGCTTGGTAACTTCGGTACATCTCAAACTTGGTACTCCCTTCTGGGTATTTGGATTTCACCTGAGACACAAACTCGCCGACTTGGAAGAAGCGATTTTTGAGATGGGCACGAATCTCAGCCTGATCGGCAATTCCTTCCGCCAAAATATCCGAGGCCCCCTGCAACGCATCCTCGGCAGTGGCAACATCTTTATTGATATAGCGAGCCGCTTCTGTTGCCAGATCCTGGCTCAGGGTTGCTGTGGGTTTATTGAGGGCTTGCAGCCATTGAGCCAAAGGTTCTAATCCTTTTTCTTTGGCAATGGTGGCTCGGGTGCGTCGTTTAGGACGATAGGGCAAGTAAAGATCTTCGAGTTCAGTTTTCAGCAAACAAGCTTCGATCTTGGCTTGGAGCGGCTCTGTTAGCTTATTCTGTTGGGCAATGGAGTCTAGGATCGTCTTCTTGCGCTCTTCCAGTTCAGTCAGGTAGGTAAACCGTTCTGAGAGTTGCCGCAGCTGGGTCTCATCCATTTGCCCGGTTCGCTCTTTACGATACCGCGCCACAAAGGGAATCGTTGCCCCTTCAGCAAATAAGTCCAAGGCATTTTGCAGGCGCTGAGGGGAAATCGATAGCTCTTGAGAGAGTATTTGAACAATATTCAACATGGGTAGAACAATGTCAGATCCTAGGTCTCCCCATAGTTTAAGGCGTAAGCTAGCTATAGCTCCTTTTCAAGATGATTCTCTAGTTCATGCAGCCCAACCATCGTCGATGTATCAGTTGTCGCCACATTGCCCCCAAATCTGAGTTTTGGCGGATTGTTCGGGTCTATCCCGATCATCAAATCCAGCTCGATCAAGGCATGGGTCGGTCTGCCTATCTCTGTCCCCAGGCCGATTGTCTCAAGGCGGCGCAGAAGAAAAATCGGTTGGCGAAAGTGCTCAGAGCAAAGGTGCCTGATAGTCTTTATCAGGCACTATGGGAGCGGCTAGAGGTTCAGTCCTAGCGCGTCGTTTCCACGGATTGGTTGGCCACCGTGGGCAAATAGTTGGTCGGTAACCCATTGGCTAGGGCAATTTCTTCCGCCAGCATGCGTTCGTAAATCTGCATTAGGTGGGGGGTCACCTTATTACTCTCAATGCCATAGCCCAAACTGGTCCACGTTCCCGACAGCCGTTTCAGAACCGTTTGGAGCTGGCCATCTTCTAGGAGTTGGGGAATATCTGTCCCCCAATAATGGATGTCATCTAACCAAGCATGGACTACTCGGTCCTGGTATTCAGGGGCAAAACTATAGCGTCGCCACATCCATTCTCCCGTCGGGGCAGGATGATACTTCTCTGCAGTTTCTAACCAGGTGGTCGTAATAAACTGATAACGTCCAGCCGCCGTCGTGCATAGCCCTTGATTCGGTCCCCACCGAATGGGAATGCAGCGATCGGGGTGCTCCTGCAAATTTTCGATATGGCTACCGCCATAAAGCACGGTGTAGGGGCTAGCATCATTCGATTCACTGGCCGAAATCGTCCGCATTAAGGCCCGGAGATAGGGATTGCCCCCAGACATGGCAAGGGGGGCAATTCTACCCGGCTCTGTAGTAGGCCAAGTTAAACTCTTGGGGTCAAACTTGGGCAGCACCAACAAGGCTCCCAAGCCTAGAAGCAAGGTCAACGACACACCCAAACGCCAAGCCATGCGATGGATCGGTTTAGCCTGTTTGGAGGATGAACTAGACGCCAAAGGTTAACTCCCTAAGCAATAAAACGGCTTAGATTGAAAGGATTAAACCAGTATGAATGAGATCTTAGGTCAGTCCCAGCTGGAAACTCGACTAAGTTCATATACTCACTTAAACACTAGCAAATAAGTCAGGGATTGGTCGGTCTAACGCTTCAGACGGAGCAACGATTTCAACAATCTTATTGTGAGAGGATGCAGCCGTCAGAGCTTCAATACAAACTTCAGCCACTTTGGTCCGGGGAATGCTGCCTTCAAATAAAGTATCGGGGGCAGACATGACGACGGAGTTATCGTTATCCTCGTTCTTCAGTCCACCGGGACGGACGATGGTATAGGTAAGCCCACTGTTTTGAATATATTGTTCGGCCTGCTTCTTCCAAACCAATACCAAGAAGAACAGATTCAGGGGATGCAGCAGCTTCGATGTACAGAGGGAAGAGACCAAAACAAAATGCTCAATGTTTTTGGCTTTGGCTACATCCACTAAGTTTTTGGTCCCCAGGTAATCAATTTGTAGGGGTGCAAACGGATTAAAGCCAGGAGCCGCTCCGGTGGCGCAAAGGAGGACGTTACAATCTGCGATCGCACTTTCTAACGAACTCGCATCCAATACATCGCCCACCACTAACTCAGCAGCTTCCGGTAAGAGTGCTTTTGCTCTATCAATATCTCGAACCAAAGCTCGTACGGGAATGCCCCGTTCAACTAATTGAGACACAATGCGGCGACCCGTTTGACCCGTTGCTCCAGCCACAAATGCTTTCATATGCGTATGATCCTTGCGTCGTCACAATCAAAAACAATGAAATCACCTTAAACAAGATGACATTCATCTCTTCAGTTTAACGATTGCTTGACTGCATTGCTCTGCCGAGGAGAAGCAATCAATACTACTTCCCTTGAATGGATCAAGCTGAAAAAGGCTAACTCCATCGTCTTCAATCACTACATACACTATTGCCCAATTGTCGATGAGCAGAATGCATCGATGACCGTTTCAGAATTACTTGTAATTAAAATTGCCGACTACCGGAAAGTTGTATACCAAGTCGTCGCTAAGCAGGTAGTCATATCTATCAAAATCTAAATGGTGTTCAGTACTGCGAAAATAGTGACTATATTGATAAAAACCAGGTCCCGGATAATAGTTCGGATAGTACTGAGTTACAGGGGAAAAGACGATCACTGGCACATCTTGACCAATGGGCACCCCAAAGAAAGACTGAGTCTGAGCCTGGGCGGGAAGAACACTCAACCCTGTGATAACTGTCGTTAAAAATATCGTAGATTTCATCGTTAAATCTCCTAGCAACAACTGCCTTGGAGTACTTTTCAAGACAAGATCGATAGGTCAGAACAGTGATTTTCCATAACGGCTCAACCAAGTGAGCACTCTCACAAGTGGCTGCAAGATCAACCACCTGTTTGTGTATGGACAATCCGCTCAATCCTTGTTGGGGCATACACTATGTAAGCTTAAAAACTAAAATCGACAGTGTGGTCAACAGCGTAGTCCGAATAGTCATACGCTTCAAAAAGCCGAGTACGTTCAATTCTTCTGCGATGCCCCATTTCTACTGCCTGACTCTTAGCTGAGTTGATGTAGGTATAGGTTTGCTCTTGGGTCACACCATTCACTGTGGACGAAGAGCGGGTTGTTGTAAGCTCATCCGACGTATTGAGAGAAACACCAATGGACTGATCATCCTGGGTTTGTTGGCCTGTAATTTCTCTAATATGGCGTCCACCCGACGAGTTCTGAAACGTCATCACGTGCACTATCTGGGCATAACAAGGTGATGTACTGAAAACGGCATAGACTACAGCACCATAAAGTATTGGCTTCATCTGCATTACTTGCGCCCTCCAAAATCCTAATAAACTCACATAGCGTCGTAATAGTCCTGGCACTTCAACTAAGCTGAAGTCAATCTTGCTTGCAGCTCTTTACTCCAAACTAGAGATCACGTTGGAGTTATGGACATAATTCAAGCCTCAACAGGAATGCATCTAGGTCGAAATCACTTTCGCCGGATCTATACAAGTGCAAGATTACTGAGCGACACCCTTCGAGAATAAGTAGGCAACACACAGTGTTATCCTCTGAATCGACATTAAAGCAACTCTTTAGCCGTCAATCGTTGAGGCCCTTGAACAGCAGGCAACTCTGAAGTTGAGTTAGGTAATGCTGTCTTGAGTTGTGGTTCTACTGGAGATGGGGTCTGCGCTTGAGGTGGATTCTGTGGACTATTGCCATACTCTCGCACCGTAGGCGTTGGAGCGGGTTGCTGCCCTTGTAATGCCGGACGATTCGAGGCAGAAGGAGAGGGCTGAGGAATCGCAGCTTGACGAACCGTTACAGGCGGACAGTCAACATTAGCCACTTCCATCAGCGCTGTATAGCTGACATCAATACCTGCTTTAACCATTTTGGAATAGTTACTGATTAACAGAAAACAGGTTTCAAGCTTCGCTTTCCCTAATTGATTCTTGGCGTACTGCTTACAGGTATCCATCCCAAAAGAATGGGTATAGGTAATCGCACCTCCAACCGTACCGGTATCAAAGGGACCTACACCACTGCCATAGGCTGACACGCTTAAACCATTACTGGTACAGTCTGCTATGCCATTGCCAACAACACTGCGGCCTAAGGTTGTACTGTTGACCTGAGTATTTACTAATGAGCCCTGCTGATCAAGATTGACTTCAGGGTTAGCTGTTGATTGGGAGTTGTTAGGTACTGTGATGCTATTTGTCGTTTGGGCTAAAACTGAGCCAGATGACAATGTCAACATTCCCACAACCGATGTACTCAACAGCCCAAGACGATAACGCATGATTGATTCTCCTGAGCTGAGCAAAGGGGCAACAGCTTAGCTGCTGCCCCTTGTTTGTTTGGCTTAGATATGAAGCAGCTAGCTTGATTTAGAAGCTGAAGCTAGAGCCAACGGTGTGAGTCTTGTCGATGCCATCAAAGTCATAGCTCTCATAGACATGAACGTTGGTGTCTTTTGTAAATAAACCGGATTCTCTTGACCAGCTAGAAGACTTGGCAACAGAGTAATCCGTTTCAGAGAATAATCCGTTGTAAGTCGTTGTGGACTTACGGCAATTGCGTCCACAGTACTTAGTTTGAGTCGTAGCACTACCGTCTTTAGTAGTGGTAACACCGACAGATACCTTGCTGGCATCAGCTCCAGCAGAACGAATACCGCCGTACCACTCATTAACATTAATACTGGTGTGAGAATAACCATTCTTGATATCACGAATGGAGAAGCTGTTGGAAACACTAGCAGAACCTGCAAAGGCAGGAGCAGCAGCTAAACCCAAGAAAAGTGCAGAGCAAAGGGGTAGAAGGCGTTGAGCTTTCATATTAAACCTCACTAAGGTGAATAAATTTTTAGAGATCAAAGCAATCGGGGCTGCACACCGACAAAATAGGCAATCATCCCTGCTTAGTTTCATTCAAATATTTGAGAAGCAGTTCATCACAACGCTTCAAATATTTGATAAACAAGCAAAAGAAACAAAGAAAACTCATGACTCTTTTATTTCTTTCTAGATTGTTTAGTCAGGAATGATTGGGCCTACAGCTACTAAACACTGTAATTACAATAACCACTCTGAGAAGATTCTCAGGATTCTCTAAGTATTCCTTAAGTGAATAAAAAGATGCTTATATTTTATTGTTTTCAGAAATAATAATGATATGATAATAAGTTTTATCTTAAAATTTATTAGAGTAAAAATACTTTTAATGACCTAATTATAACCATCAATTACCATGTAATGCAACCCACAAAATATGACTTTCAATCAATAAAATACATGAGTTATCTCAGGCTCACAACTCCTGAAATACCTACAACACAAAGAGAAGGCATTGATTGTTGACGAAAAGATTGCATGAAGAAAATTAAAATAGAGAGCACAAAAAGACCTAGAGACCCACTATAACTGACACAATCTGACGAGATAATTTTATTTTAGCCTCTAAAAATTATTGATCATCACTTGATACCTTTCTAGTCGTTCAAGCTATCTAAAAAGTTCATTCTAGTGAAGCGTCAATGAACCTTCTTCAATAACAATCACATCTAGCTGCATAAACTTGAAAAGTGAAAATTAGGCCGAGCCATAAAAATTGAACCACACACAACGTCGCCCATGATCTGCACCTACTGAGGCATCGTAAAGTGCTTGATCTACAGGGTGACCAACCTATCTAACACTCTATGCCTTACCCACAAGTGGATTAAACGCATATGCAGAAGCATTTTTGGTGCTAAGACAAATGTTTCAGTATCCCGTAGATTGGCCTTTTCCATAGCATCGTCAACGACAGAATAGGGGTTCAACCTCCTCGCCGTGCCCACTAGGCATTCTCTGGGGCAAAGAATAAGGGGGGTTAGCTCACCTCAAGTCTTTTGCTGGTAAGTACTTCAGGACTTGTGGGTAAGGCATAGATCTAACACTATTATGGGCAGAAAGCGCAGTAGCTCCATATCAATTACTGATCGTGATCGAGAAATAAGCGCGATCGTTACGTCACCAGAAATATCTTGCACTGTTGAGATACAGCAACTATTGAGGCTATCGTTCCTTATGATTCTGCAAGTCAAATGGTTTTCTTAAAAAATTGAAAGCAAAAAGCGCTCGCAATAACGAGCGCTAGTCATAATGCTTAGAATAACTGAAAACTTTTAGGCTGCCGCCCACTTTCTTAAAGCATCTATTTATAAGAAGACTGAGGCCATCCAACCCTCACTACCTGCAATCGCTGGATACAAGGGATTGGCGGATACCATAAATCTACAGCCGTTTCAGAATTACTTGTAATTAAAATTGCCGACTACGGGAAAGTTGTATACCAAGTCGTCACTGAGCAGGTAGTCATATTTATCAAAGTCTAAATGGTGTTCTGTGCTTCGAAAATAGTGACTATATTGGTAAAAACCAGGTCCCGGATAATAGTTCGGATAGTACTGAGTCACCGGGGAAAAGACGATCACTGGCACATCTTGACCAATGGGCACCCCAAAGAAAGACTGAGTCTGAGCCTGGGCAGGTAGAATACTCAACCCTGTGATAACTGTCGTTAAAAATATCGTAGATTTCATCGTTAAATCTCCTAGCAACAACTGTCCTGGAGTAGGGTTTTCAGAAAACACTGAAGGGTTAGAAGAGTGATCTTCCCTAGCAGCTCGCTGAGGTCAGCACACTGAATCGCCATAGATGTAGAGACTATTGGGTATCCAGGCAGTCAACTAGCACTTAAAAACTAAAATCGACAGTGTGGTCAACAGCGTAGTCTGAATAGTCATACGCTTCAAAAAGCCGAGTACGTTCAATTCTTCTGCGATGCCCCGTTTCTACTGCCTGACTCTTAGCTGAGTTGATATAGGTATAGGTTTGCTCTTGGGTTACACCATTCACTGTGGACGAAGAACGGGTTGTTGTACGCTCATCCGACGTATTGAGAGAAACACCAATGGACTGATCATCCTGGGTTTGTTGGCCTGTAATTTCTCTAATATGGCGTCCACCCGACGAGTTCTGAAACGTCATCACGTGCACTATCTGGGCATAGCAAGGTGATGTACTGAAAACGGCATAGGCCACAGCACCATAAAGTGTTAGTTTCAGTTGCATCAATCATGCCCTCCTTATTCGGGGTGCCTGTCCGAGACATTTCAATCCCGGGAGCTGAAGTCAGTCATATATGGCTGGCTTAATCACAGACTATAAAAGTCTTTCTTTAGCGCTGGAAATACTATCAAGCCAGAAATTCACAGCAATGCTTTTTGGTCTGATTAGGTCACAACAGAGAATCAAAGTAGGCAACACACAGTGTTATCCCCTGAATCGACATTAAAGCAACTCTTTAGCCGTCAATCGTTGAGGCCCTTGAACAGCAGGCAACTCCGAAGCTGAGTTAGGTAATGCTGTCTTGAGTTGTGGCTCCGATGGGGATGGGGTCTGCGCTTGAGGTGGATTCTGTGGACTATTGCCATACTCTCGCACCGTAGGCGTTGGAGCGGGTTGCTGCCCTTGCAATGAAACCGGAGTCGATGCTGGACGATTCGAGGCAGAAGGAGAGGGCTGAGGAATCGCAGCTTGACGAACTGTCACAGGTGGACAGTCAACATTAGCCACTTCCATCAGCGCTGTATAGCTGACATCAATACCTGCTTTAACCATTTTGGAATAGTTACTGATTAATAAAAAACAGGTTTCAAGCTTCGCTTTCCCTAATTGATTCTTGGCGTACTGCTTACAGGTATCCATCCCAAAAGAATGGGTATAGGTAATCGCACCTCCAACCGTACCGGTATCAAAGGGACCTACACCACTACCATAGGCTGACACGCTTAAACCATTACTGGTACAGTCTGCTATGCCATTGCCAACAACACTGCGGCCTAAGGTTGTACTGTTGACCTGAGTATTTACTAATGAGCCCTGCTGATCAAGGCTGACTTCAGGGTTAGCTGTTGATTGGGAGTTGTTAGGTACTGTGATGTTATTTGTCGTTTGGGCTAAAACTGAGCCAGATGACAATGTCAACATTCCCACAACCGATGTACTCAACAGCCCAAGACGATAACGCATGATTAATTCTCCTGAGCTGAGCAAAGGGGCAACAGCTTAGCTGCTGCCCCTTGTTTGTTTGGCTTAGATATGAAGCAGCTAGCTTGATTTAGAAGCTGAAGCTAGAGCCAACGGTGTGAGTCTTGTCGATGCCATCAAAGTGATAGCTCTCATGAACATGAACGTTAGTGTCTTTTTTGAATGCACCGTACTCTTTGGACCAGCTAGAAGAAGTGGCAACAGAGTAATCTGTTTCAGAAAATAGGCCGTTGTTTGTAGTCGTAGACTTCTTACAACCCCAACCACAGTATTGAGTCTGAGTAGTCGTGCTACCGTCTTGGGTTGTGGTAACACCGACAGATACCTTGCTGGCATCAGCTCCAGCAGAACGAATACCGCCGTACCATTCTTTCACTTTAATATTGGTGTGAGAATAACCATTCTTGATATCACGAATGGAGAAGCTGTTGGAAACACTAGCAGAACCTGCAAAGGCAGGAGCAGCAGCTAAACCCAAGAAAAGAGCAGAGCAAAGGGGTAGAAGGCGTTGAGCTTTCATATTAAACCTCACTAAGGTGAATAAATTTTTAGAGATCAAAGCAATCGGGGCTGCACACCAACAAAATAGGCAATCATTCCTGCTTAGTTTCATTCAAATATTTGAGAAGCAGTTCATCACAACGCTTCAAATATTTGATAAACAAGCAAAAGAAACAAAGAAAACTCATGACTCTTTTATTTCTTTCTAGATTGTTTAGTCAGGAATGATTGGGCCTACAGCTACTAAACACTGTAATTACAATAACCACTCTGAGAAGATTCTCAGGATTCTCTAAGTATTCCTTAAGTGAATAAAAAAGATGCTTATATTTTATTGTTTTCAGAAATAATAATGATATGATAATAAGTTTTATCTTAAAATTTATTAGAGTAAAAATACTTTTAATGACCTAATTATAACCATCAATTACCATGTAATGCAACCCACAAAATATGACTTTTACTCGTCAACATACAGAAGGTATTCCAGAAGAATTATCTCCAAAAAGCCTACAGTACCTAAGAGAATATATAAATTATTTCCTAAAAGATTATATGAAGAAAATTGAAATTCAGAACATAAAAAGACCTACGACCTCACCATAACTGACATGATATGACGAGGAAATCATATTTTCTTCTCTAAAAGAAGTCTGCCGTAACTGGATACCTTTTAGTCGTTCAACCGACCTGAAAAGTTCTCGACTAAAGACGAATGTTGATATCCCTCTCCTGATCATTAGAGAGCGTCAATCCTAGCTATGGGGCTTGCTTGCATGACCTGCTTACGGTCACCTACCATAACGAGCTAAACTGCTGTCTATGGGCAAGCCGTTACTGTTCAATGGTTTGCGCGTTGTTCTCTTTGCCACCCAACCCCATGTTTAACGCTAGCGATCGCGTCCAAGTATTAAGTGAAGCGCTTCCTTATATTCAATCCTTTGCTGGACGCACAATCGTCGTTAAGTATGGTGGGGCCGCGATGAAAGATAGCGCCCTCAAAGCCACAGTGATTCGAGATGTAGTGTTTATGGCTTGTGTTGGGCTGCGCCCTGTTGTAGTGCATGGAGGGGGGCCGGAAATCAATCTGTGGCTGGAAAAACTCGGGATTGAACCCCAATTTATGAATGGTTTGCGCGTCACCGATGCTCCCACTATGGATGTGGTGGAGATGGTGTTAGTGGGACGGGTGAATAAAGAGCTGGTCTCTCTGATTAACCAAGCGGGTGGATCAGCGGTTGGAGTCTGTGGTAAGGATGGGAAATTATTGATGGCCCGTCCCCAAGGAGAATCAGGAATTGGGTTTGTGGGAGAAGTCGCTACAGTCAACCCTCAACTCATTAATAACCTTCTAGACGGGGGACATATTCCGATTGTGTCCAGTGTAGCGACGGATGAAGAAGGTCAAGTGTATAACATTAATGCGGATACGGTGGCTGGTGAGCTGGCAGCTGCTCTGGATGCAGAGAAACTCATTCTGCTGACGGATACGCCAGGGATTCTCCAGGATTACCAAGACCCTACTTCCTTGATTCACAAACTAGATATTCGCCAAGCCCGCCATTTAATTACAGAAAAGGTCGTAGCAGGCGGGATGATTCCGAAAGTGACCTGCTGTATTCGCTCTTTAGCTCAGGGGATTCAAGCAGCCCATATTATTGATGGTCGGGTGCCTCATGCATTGTTGCTAGAAATTTTTACTGATGCTGGGATTGGGTCAATGATCACCGCCTGAGGCGTCTTATCCACTTCACACCTATCACACCTAAAATTAATTTCTACCTATGCCTTTATCCCTTTGAATATGTTGCTCACCCTCTTCTGTCTAGTGGCTGAGCCTCAGTGAATCAGGACTGTCCTACTGTGCGTTTCGATATTGTCACCTTATTTCCAGAGTTTTTTACCTCTCCTCTCAATACCAGTCTGTTAGGGAAAGCCCTTGCGAATGGGATTGCGGAAGTTCATCTTACAAATCCTCGGGATTTCACCACGGATAAGCATCATCGGGTTGATGATGAAGTCTATGGGGGCGGAGTCGGTATGTTGATGAAGCCCGAACCTATCTTTGCGGCTGTGGAGTCTTTGCCCTGTTTGCCTCGCCGCCAGATTGTCTTGTTCACCCCCCAGGGGCGCCCCATGGATCAACCGCTATTTCATGAACTCGCGAATCATTACGATCAGCTCGTGATGATTTGCGGCCATTACGAAGGGGTCGATGAGCGAGTAGCTGAACATTTAGTCACCCAAGAGCTGTCTCTCGGAGATTTTGTGCTGACCTGTGGTGAGATTCCAGCGCTAACCCTTTTAAATGGGGTAATTCGTTTGCGACCGGGCACGGTCGGCAAGGTCGAGTCTTTAAAGAAAGAGAGTTTTGAAACTGAGTTACTCGATTATCCGCAATATACTCGACCCGCTGAGTTTCGGGGATGGCAGGTCCCTTCTGTACTACGATCTGGCAACCATGCGCTGATTGAGCAGTGGCGACAGGAACAGCAGATCCAGCGAACTCGCGATCGCAGGCCGGATTTGTACCAAAAATGGCTCCAAAAATCAGAGGCCCCAGATCCTTAATCTGGAAGTAAACTGACCTGACAAGGGGCAAAGGACAATCGATGTTGGCGCGTTGGTCCTAATTCTCGCAACGCTTGCCGATGTGTAGCGCTGCCATAGCCCTTATTCGACGCCAAATCATATCCAGGATAGCGCTGATCTAAACGGACAATCAGTTGATCACGCCAGACTTTGGCAAGGATGCTTGCCGCTGCGATCGCAGGTTCGGATTGATCCCCCTTAACGACCGTTCTTTGCGGTACCGGTAAATTCGGAATCCGTTGATTTCCATCGACTAAGCAAAACTGAGGAGTAGATGGTAAACCCAGCACAGCCCGCCGCATGGCCAGTAAACTGGCCTGCAAAATGTTGAGGCGATCAATCTCATATACTGACGCCATCCCCACCCTAAACCCCATTGCCACCTCTCGGATTTGGTTCATCAATATCATCCGACGCCGTGGCGATAGTTTCTTACTATCCGTCATCCCTTGGGCCACTAACTGCTCAATGGCCCCATCAGAGAGGATGACGGTAGCCGCTACAACAGGGCCAAACAATGCCCCTCTACCGACTTCATCAACACCTGCAATCTGCTCAGAGGCATAATCCATGCTTCACATGCGTACGAGTCCCCACACCACTATAGGGTCAAAGCTGATCAGCCCTGGGTTGATTTCCAGTTCTAGGACCAGGATCGAGGCAATACCAAGACCGCATCACTTACAGCCAGTGTTGGGGATTTAACATTGCTCAGCGAATGGATGGACATAACTCCAACAAACTGCTTTTCTAAAACTAAGCCTTCTTCATCACGATCTATCAGTGAGGACTTCACTCATGTCTCAATCTGCAAATGTTGTCAAACTCCTAAAGATCTTAATTGGTGTAGCCTGGCTAGATGGCACCGTTCAGCAAGCAGAACAAGTCTATCTACGCAAGATTGCCCATAATAAAGGTGTGGAAGAAGATCCAGAACTACGCCCCTGGCTCTACGGATTACGGTCTGTGACCAAAGAAGAATGCTATGCCTGGGTAGAAGATTATTTAGGGAAAAAACCTAAGTCAGCCGCATATCAACAACTCTTAGAAGACTTAAGTGGCCTAATCTATAGCGATGGCGAAGTAGCCCAAGAAGAAGCAAAATTTTTAACCCAATTACAACAACTCGATCCCAGTAATACTGATACCCCTCAATTTCGGGAATCCGTCACCCAAGCGGTCCAAAAGCTTTATCAAAGATGGATTAGTAACTAATCACGGTTGTCCACGGTTGTCCTTGGCCTCTAGCATAATCAGGAGCATCTGGGGATGGGCGAGTCGTTCTGCGAGAGCCATATCCCCACAGTTCTTGAGTCATACATACCCTCCAGATGGTTGATCCATCAGCAACTTCATCCGTGATCATTCGACATGCAGCAATAGATACATCGACGTTTTTTTGTATCCAAAATCACAGTTTCAGCTTATTCACCGAAAAAATTAAATAAATCTGCTAGAACACGATGCTCTTCATAAGTTAGACGTATTTATATCTGGAAAAGCTTTGAAACTAACTACAAATTCTTGCGGATAAATTGTTGGTACCGATACTTGTCAGCCCAACAACTTACCCACAAAGCATTGTAGGTATTGACTTTTAAATACTCTATTGCAAATCCAGCAATTATGTGACTTAGATCACATAGTGAATTCTTTTCTCGCGGTTAAATAATTAAAATCAGCGTGTGAATCTCTTCGATATCTGCAATAAACTCAAGGTTATTCACTTCAATTGATCTCATTATTTTCAATCATTACTTATTCTTTGGCTTTTCAACTTCAACTTATTTACATGGAGCGCAAATAGCGTAAAGTCATGGTTCTGAGTGCAGTATCTTCCTCCACAAAACTTCCTTTTTTTAGTGCTCATATAGCCATTACTCAAAACAGTGATGGAATTTGGGCCGCTCCGATTCAAACTAGTCCTGCGATAGAAGCCAACAGTGTTTATTTCGGTCATCCAGAATGGGCAAAAGGCTACTTCGATTCTTGCCACCGCGATCAGGTCTTTCGGGAACGATGGTTATCCGTGATGGGCAGTTGGGATGACAAGGTTGTCGTCGATATTGGGTGTGGACCTGGCAACCTCTATGCCTCCATCGGCGGTTCTCCCCGCACCATCATTGGGGTCGATGTTGCTGAAGGGGGCCTCAAAATGGCAGCTCAGATCGGCTATACCCCGGTTCTTGCCGATGCTCACGATCTACCCTTCGTGTCTGAATTTGCAGATATCGTTGCTTTGAATGCAACCCTGCATCATTGTGAAGATATGCCAACGGTCTTGGCTGAAGCCGCTCGACTGGTAAAACCAGGGGGGCTCCTAATTGTAGATCATGATCCCCAGCGCTCTGCTTGGAACTATCAAGGTCTTGCCCTGATGTTTTATAAAATGCGGCTGCCCATTTATCGGTTCTTTCTCCGCAATCTTCATATCGATTCAGAAGAACGCCTCACTGCTTTGAAAACGGAAATTCATCATCGCCCCGGTGATGGTGTGACAGCTGAATTCTTTACCCAAACACTCCAGCCCAAAGGGTTTCAGGTCAATTTATTCCCTCATAACCAAACCGTGGGTGCAGATATTCTCAAAGGGGTACAAGGGGAATTTCCCCATTGGCGCTATGGGCTAGGACAGCGACTGTCGGGCATCGATTCCCGCTCTCCTGAAGCAGCTTTGTCACTCTTGGTCGTGGCTCAAAAATCCCAGCAAGACTAATAAGTTAGTTAATCAAAAATTATTGATGCTTACAAATATTATCAGACTATTTTTTAGCCTCATAATGTTCGTAAGCATCAATAATTTTTGACACTAAAGGATTGCGAACAATGTCGCCTTTGCCTAAGTGACAAAAGGAAATGCCTTCGATGGATGGCAGAATCTTTTGGGCAACCGCCAACCCTGAAGTTTGATGAGTGGGTAAATCAGATTGGGTGATATCGCCTGTGATAACCATTCGCGAGTCCCTGCCTAGCCGGGTCAGCATCATTTTCATCTGGGCGGGCGTCGTGTTTTGCGCCTCATCAAGAATGACAAAGGCTCGGTTTAAGGTCCGTCCTCGCATATAGGCAAGGGGGGCAACTTCAATGGTGCCTCGCTCCATCAAGCTAGTAATTCGCTCTGCCTCAATCAACTCATAAAGGGCATCATAGAGAGGCCGCAAGTAGGGGTTCACTTTTTGCTGCAAATCTCCCGGCAGAAACCCGAGTTTTTCTCCGGCTTCAATAGCTGGGCGGGTCAGAATCAGCCGCTCATACTCATTGGCTAGCAGGGCTTGTACCGCTAGTACGGCAGCCAAATAAGTTTTCCCAGTACCAGCGGGACCAATCCCAAAGGTTAACGTATATTTGCGAATGGCTTGGATGTACTGTCTCTGGCGAAGTGTTTTAGCCCGAATCTGCTCTCCTCGACGGGTCGTGGCTAAAATATCCTGCTGGAGGTCTTGCCATTCTTCTTGACGCTTGGTGTTGAGGACCTGGCGAGCAGCCATAATATCGACTGGCGAGATTGGTTGCCCGGTTTGCCAAGCCTCTTCTAGTAAATAAATCAGCTGCTGACAAAGTTGTGTTTGCTTATCCGTTCCAGAAATAAGGAGTTCTTGTCCTCGCAAAACCAATTGCGCCCCAGTTTGCTGAGCAAAGAGCTTTAAATTCCCTTGCTGCTCACCGGCTAGGGCAATTGCACTTTCTGGGGTGGGTAGCTGAAGCGTCAGTCCCATAATGACTTGAGATGAATAGGGGCGAGACAAACGAAAACGAATCAGAAATTCTGATGTTGTGTCTATCAGTAGCCTTGAGCTTAAGACTACTCATAACAATAGATTCTTAACTGCGGAGCGCTTTTGCTTAACGGCGCCTTTTTTGAGGAGGCCTTTTGGGGCGAGAGGGCTGCTTATTCGCCCCTCCTTCATTGAAAACTTCCAGGTACACCGATTGGTTGGCTGCTTTGCCAGCCATTTCCAACACTGTGCGCATCGCTTGGATGGTCCGCCCACCTCGGCCAAACACTCGCCCTTTATCTGTTCCTGAAAAGGCCAGACGGATCCAAACCTTACCACTGGCATTCGTCTCGCAGTCTATGCTCAAAGTATCCGAGGCTTCGAGAAAAGGTTCTACAAGAAAGCGAACAAGGACCGAATAATCAGTCTGAGTGGTAGAGGTTGAAGGCATAAGTTAAAAGGTTAGGCTTTGGCCTTGGCGGGTTCTAAAAGACTAGCTTTTTCCAAAATGCGACGCACGGTGTCTGTAGGCTGAGCACCATCTTTGAGACGCTTTGCGATCGCATCGACATGCAGACGGGTTTCATCCGTGATGGGGTTATAGTATCCCAACTCTTCCAAGGGACGACCATCTCTGCGATCGCGGCTATTCATGGCCACGATTCGGTAGCTAGCAGCTCTCTTTTTGCCGTATCGCTTGAGTCTGAGTTTGATCATATTGAGGTCGAAAATGCTCCGGTTGTTTGAGTAAGGTTTGCAAATTCCGGTAAAGGAATCAAGATAAATTTACTCAGATTCTCCATCATACCATTGTGTAGATGGAGATCAAGTCTCCATTTTCAATCCCTGTCGGAGAGATATCGCTGAAAGAGATTGGATCAACTTTTATGACAAATTACATGGGGCAAGGCTGCTTCTGTACTGAAGTTTGGACAAAGCGGGTATAGTAATGAGTATCATTCTCATGTCACATCTATGCTCAAAGTCCAACAACTCGCCGTCGATTACCGAGGGGTAAGAGGGTTAGATGGTATTAGCTTTCAAATTGAGCCCGGCCAACTCGTAGGGATTGTCGGTCCCAATGGCGCTGGTAAAAGCACCATGATGAAAGCGATGTTGGGGCTTGTACCCACGGTGAGTGGCCAAGTGAGCTTCTGTACTTGTCCCCTGTGCAATCAGCTGGAGCGAGTGGCCTATGTTCCCCAGCGATCGCAGATAGACTGGGACTATCCGATTACAGTATGGAATGTGGTGATGATGGCTCGGACCCGCAAATTAGGATGGTTCCGGGGTCCAAATCGAGCTACCAAAGAAATGGTTAAAACGGCTCTGGAGCAAGTTGAGATGCTGGATCTACAGCATCGTCGCATTGGAGAATTATCGGGAGGGCAACAACAGCGAGTCTTTTTGGCGCGCGCCTTAGCCCAAGATGCCGATATTTTTCTATTTGATGAACCGTTTAATGGCGTAGATCAACCCACAGAAGCCATTATGTTTCAGGTCTTTGCCAACCTCAAAGCTCAAGGAAAGATTCTATTAGTGAGTAGCCATGACTGGGGAGAAGCCATGTCTCAGCTCGATCGGCTATTACTCCTCAATCGACAGCTGATTGCTGATGGTCTACCCGACAAGGTCATGACCCCTGAGAACTTACAACAGGCTTACCGAGGGGTGTTAGGTCACTCCCATGGCCACGATCAGTCTTTTGTCTGTTAGCTGCAAACATGTTGGAGTGGTTTCTAGAACCATTAGGGTATGAATTTATCCGCAATGCCCTGGCAATCGGCATTTTAGTGGGGGTATTATGCCCCGTAGTGGGCAGCTATCTGATTATTCAGCGGATGGCATTATTGGGGGATGTGATTGCCCACTGTGTGCTACCGGGGCTGTCCATTGCGGCCTTTACGGGCATTGACATTATGATTGGGGCTTTTAGCTCTGGGGTCGCGGGGGCGTTATTTATTACCTGGATTCGATCGCAATCTCGTATCAAGGCGGATTCAGCCATGGCTCTGACCTTCTCTACGTTTTTTGCCCTTGGCATTACGCTGCTATCGACCCTGAAAAATAAGTTTGACTTAGACAGCCTATTATTTGGCGATATCTTGGCCACGGCCCCCTCAGATATTCTGCGAACGTTAGGAATAACGGTTCTGATTTTGGCAGTGGTAAAGCTGACCTATAAGGAATTACTGCTCTATACCTTTGACCCCACGGGTGCCCAGGCCATGGGGTTGCCGGTGAATGCCCTTTATGTGGGCCTGATGGCAGTGACGACCCTGACCATTATTGCCAGTATGCAGGCAGTGGGGGTCGTCCTAGTGATTGCGTTACTGGTCGGACCTGCCTTGTCGGCTTATTTGCTGGTGCGCGAATTACATCAAATGATGATGTTAGGGGCTGTGCTGGGAGCAGGGGTAAGTACTGTAGGGGTTTACTTTAGCTACTATACGGAACTGCCTTCTGGCCCATCAATTGTATTGGTGTCTTCGTCGTTATTTATTTTGGTGCTACTGTTCAGCCCATCTCAAGGAATTTTAACTCGCCCAGCATTCTTGGCTCAGCTCAGACAAGTTTGGCAAACCAAGCAGATCAATCATCCCGATCATAAATGAGGGGGCTTTGTCGGTATATTGATCATCTCGCGCTGATGTAACTTATCCGATGGTCAGCGCAAGGCTAATAGACACCTCCTCTACTCTCACCAGAGTATGCTGAAGCTCATCCCCTTGCAAATAAGGTTGCAGATCAGGATGTAATGTTGGCAAAGTATAACCTTGTATAGATGTTTTGATACTTAGCGGATCTAGGAAAGGGGGAATGGTTGCCATCCCTCTTTGATGCAGTTCAAGCAGAGTAATCGATTGCCAAGATAGCATGACCAACCTTGCTGGACTGTAGGTAAGTTTTAGGTGATGCCTTTTTTAAAAAGCGCTTGGATCAGATCTGGGTTGCGAAAGATAAGGAGGTATATGACGAGCACAGAAACACCTATAGTATGGATCATGCTTGGGGTGGCAGGTTCCGGTAAAACGACTATCGGTCGCTTACTGGCTGACCGGTTAGACTGTGATTTTTTAGAAGGCGATCGCCGTCATTCTGCTGCCAATATCCAAAAGATGGCTGCTCACACACCGCTAACCGATGCAGATCGCCAAGGGTGGCTGGAGGCGATCGCAGATGATATACGCCGAGCCATTGACTTAAAACGCGAAACCGTGCTCACCTGTTCAGCCTTGAAGCAAGCGCATCGTCAAAGACTGATGGCTTTGGGACCTGTACAGCTTGTCTGGTTAGAGCTATCAGAATCCGAACTCCGCCAGCGCTTGACTCAGCGAGACACTCACTACATGCAAGTTGAACTCCTCGCCAGTCAGCTGAACGCAGTTGAAGCAATTCAGCCCACAGAAACAGGGATTCTAACTGTTGATTCAACCCAACCTCCCGCATGGGTGGTTGAGCAAATCTGGCGGCAAGCCCTTCACTGCTACCCCCAATTGCAACGAGACTGGTGGCAGCGCTAGTTGCCTGTAGGCCAGGTGAACAGGGATACTGCTGATAGGGATATTCCCTCCATTTGCTTATTCTCTTAGGATCATGCCTGTGACTCTGCCTCACCCCCTTCAGCTTTTGGCCCCCCTTTTGAGTCCTGAGCATCTAGCACCTTTATTAGCTCTTCAGCAGCATTACCCTGAAGGACTGCTACATCAAAACTGGCCAGCCTACGCCCAAGGCTCTGATCCACTGGCGTTTTTGCTGCAAGTTTGGCGGGAGCAGCGTCCAGAAAGCGAGCCACCCGCCCCAATCTGGAAATGCGATGCCTCGGCCATCGAAGCCTGCCCGCATATTTCTACCTTGGTGAATAGTATCCACGGATTTCAGAGTGAAGAGGGCGATCCAGAACAATGGTTGGTGGCCGCCTGGTGGTGGGGAACAGCGGCGGTGGTCTGTCGAACTTCTGCGGATAAGTTGGAGAATGCGATCGCAGGCTGGTATCAGCGGTATCGTTGTGCAGTCCTCTATTTGCAATCTCCTGAAATGGAGCAAGATGCACAAATTTTGAACGCTTATGAAGCCGACCTCACCTGTAGCCATTCCTTAGAAGTGCCCAAACAAGTCGACTTATCGTGGGCGATTAAAGATGGCTTTGATTGGGGTCAATGGCAACTTCCTTCCGCCCTCCAACCTTGGGGCAGTCAAGCAGAATTGGGACAAACTGTCATTGCAAACAATCCTGCCAAAACAGCTCCATCTTCATCTAAAAATAACTAATTCATATTAAAAAGCACATAAAAAGCTGATTTTCTACTCTCAGTGCAAAAAAATTAGCTTTTTTAGATTAATCTAGCAAATACCTAATGCGACAAGAGGCCACTGCAGGTGCCGGGAGGCGGCCTTTTTCTGCCAATTTTCGTAATGTGTGCGTGCAGAAATGATTGAAACGGGTATTGTTACCCTACGCCCTATCATTCTTCCAGTTGAGCCCATCGCCTCATGATGGTGAAAAGGCTGGTGAACTTTCACTCTCATCGCCCTAGCGCAGTCAGAGGATGACGGATCTGCCCCTAGTAAAGCCAATTTCAATATTTCTATCACGAAGGAATTATATAGAAATTGGCATTTTCTAGGTTGATATTACTTTGAATGGCAAAAAAATCTATCTACAAACCTGATAACTCAACCCTTTTATTTATTCTATGACGGCAAATAATTCATTAGGTTTCTAACAAATACCAGCATAGAAAAAACCACAGAAAAAAATAGAGCACTCGACACCAGGCTAACTAACTACTCTCAATAATCATAGGTTTGACGACTGTGTGACAAAAAGCACATTTTTTTGGTTGATCGACAAAAATTATATTTTTTTCTGTTTACAACTGTTTTCAAATATGGTTATATATTACGTAAGCTTACTTCTGACTCAGGATAAGTCTCGATACTAGATTAGTTCTTGTGCAAGTTTAATTTTTTTATATTTCATATTGTTGCTCTCAGCATCTACATAAGACACCAGTGATTTGAAGTATGCATGCGTCAACTCAATGTCTTTAAGTAGTGCTTGCAAACACATATTTATCATTTCCTCCGAGGTTC
Source organism: Acaryochloris sp. CCMEE 5410 (assembly GCF_000238775.2). NCBI lineage: Bacteria > Bacillati > Cyanobacteriota > Cyanophyceae > Acaryochloridales > Acaryochloridaceae > Acaryochloris > Acaryochloris sp. CCMEE 5410. Next base: position 2,352,577 of record NZ_AFEJ02000001.1, read on the forward strand.
GTCCGCGTTTGTTTCAGTAATAGTTTTGTGATTACCACCAAAACGTTGTATTCCCGTCAATGTCCATACATGACTGGAATCTACCTATTGGCCGTTCAAGTTAGGCTATTGCAGAAATCTTATTTTTTATAGCGTCCGTATCACTATTAGCTATGCCAGTTTTGATGTCCCTAGCCGTCAGTATTCAGTCTGACGACAGTCTGTCCGAGATAGGTTCAAACCATTTTAGTGTTGATAGGCCCAAGAACTACGATTCTCGATAACTTGGGTGCAGATGAATAACTAACGAAATAGTTTCATCCCTTTGGAGCTGATGCCTTGCTCTACCCTCACAACGGTAGAGCAGACGCCAACGGCATCCTCATTTCGTTTGGCGCAAAATACTGCTCCATCAACCGCTTTTTCTATTCATACCTAAGGCAAATGTGGGGTATGAGGCTGTTCCACAGCCTTCTTTTTCTCCTCGTTCTTGTCGTCTTTTAATGCAGTCTGCCGGATTGGATCAGTCTGTATCATTTGCCTTTTTTTCTGGTTTTTGTCTTCCTATTTATTAAGGAGTTCGTTCATGGTTCAAGCGATCAATACTGTCAATTCCCCTGTTGATGTTCCGAGTGCACTCACAAATCTACCTCAGGATAATCCCCAAGAAATCCTCAGTTTTGCACTTAAAAAATTCGACAATATTGCCATTGCTTTTAGTGGTGCCGAAGATGTGGTTTTGATTGATATGGCTGCCAAAATTCGGCCAGATGTGAGTGTTTTCTGCCTCGATACTGGACGTTTGCACCCCGAAACCTATCGGTTTATTGAGCAAGTGAGAAAGCGTTACAAGCTTAATATTGAGCTATTGTTTCCTGATCCAGCTCAAGTAGAAGCGCTAGTCCGAGAAAAAGGGCTATTCAGTTTCTATAAAGATGGTCATAAAGAGTGCTGCAGCATCCGCAAAGTTCGACCTTTGCGTCGCAAGTTGTCCTCTCTAGATGCATGGATTACGGGACAGCGCCAGGATCAAAGCCAGACCCGTTCCAATTTACCCGTCATGCAAGTGGATACCGCCTTCTCCAGCGATGACCACACCTTAATCAAGTTCAACCCGCTATCCAACTGGACTTCAGATCAAGTGTGGCAATATATCGATAAAAATGAGGTGCCCTTCAATCCCTTACACTCCCAAGGGTTTGTTAGTATTGGCTGTGCTCCTTGTACCCGCTCCACATTGCCTCATCAACACGAACGCCAAGGTCGCTGGTGGTGGGAAAATCCTGACGACAAAGAATGTGGTTTACACGCCAGTAACACCACTACTCAGAAGTAAATCTTTTGTTCCCTAGCGAAGCCTAGTTGACTTCGCTAGGGGGTGTGAAATTGAACGTTGCTCAATCTCAGGTGAATGGCGCTCTAGCCATCTCCTGAAATGTCCTGGTGCCCAATTTTATTGGGTATCGCGACACTGAATCCCCCCTCATTTCTATTCCTAATTACAAAAACTTTGTGTCATGAAAATCACCATGGTTCAAAAGGTTAAGCACAATGGGCAACCCTGTGCGAAATCGGCCAGAGTTCTCTCTGAGCTCGAAACGCTAGAGTTGCGAGATCGAATCGATCACCTTGTCACTGCTGATGAACGGAATCCTGACAGTGAGGGCTTTGCCTTAGCAGCCCAGTACAGCGTTGATGCCGCTCCTTTTTTCATTGTGGAAAGTCCTGACGGGTCTTCCCGTCTCTATACGGCGTATCAACGGTTTCTGAAAGAGGTTTTGCACCAGGAGACCTCCGAAGATGCAGAGATTTCAGAAATTATGGCTCAAAGCCCCGACCTAGATTTCATCTAGGCGCAATATCTACAATGTCCAGCTCAATCCGAGATTCCACATGAAACAACCTCGTACTGTGCAACTGGGTTCTGTCGCACCCAAAACCTATACTGTGCAGCCGTCTGCACAAAAGAAATCGGGTTCCATTTTGTCCGGTCTACTGCTGACGTCTGGACTGGCTTTAGTAGCAACATTCCTGCATTTTCTACCGGGCTTACATTTTCTGAGTTCCCTCATTCTGGCAGTGGTTTTGGGGATTGCAGTCCGCAATATCTTGACGGTCCCCGCGTCTTGCCAGCCCGGCATTAAGTTCACCCTCAAGCGCATTTTACGACTCGCCATTATGTTGCTGGGACTGAGGCTGAGTGTGTCGCAAATCCTGGAAGTAGGGCCTAAAGGCCTAGGGATTGTAGCGGTTGTCTTAGGCAGCACCTTTATCTTTACCTGCTGGCTCGGCCGTCAGCTCGGGGTGAGTCGCCAACTCTCGCAATTGATTGCATCTGGTACATCGATTTGTGGCGCTTCTGCTGTGGTTGCCACCAACAGTGTGATTGAAGGGTCGGACGAGGATGTTGCCTATGCCGTCACGATTGTGACCGTTTTTGGCACCTTATCGATGCTGCTCTATCCTCTGCTGTTTGGCTGGCTAGCCCTAACGCCAGAAGCCTTTGGGGTGTGGACAGGCGCATCAATTCATGAAGTGGCTCAAGTGGTCGCTGCAGCGTTCCAGACCAGTCCAGTCAGCGGTGAGTTGGCAACGATTGCGAAACTGTCACGGGTGATGTTCCTAATTCCGGTGATGTTGACATTAGGGGTTCTATCTTTTCGGCAGCGGGTTGGAGATTCTAAATCACTGCCCATTCCTTGGTTTGTCCTCGGTTTTGTGGCACTGATTGGGGTGAGCAGTTTTCAGCTTTTACCCACTGCCTGGACTGAGGCTCTGACCCAAGGAAATAAATTTTTACTGACCGTGTCGATGGTAGCCATGGGGCTTGAAACCAAACTCCATAAGTTTAAGGAAATGGGTCTACGCCCCCTCTATTTGGGCGCTGCGGCCTGGTTGTTTATCTCGATTTTGAGCCTCACTCTAGTGGAAGCCTTCTATCTGTAAAGATCTCTTATCTACAGAGATCTCCATTTTTTAGCTCAGTTTGAGTAGAGAACAGGTGCCAACTAAACCCTAGCCCATGTTAAAAACACATCCCTTTATCGACTGCAGGTTTCTACAGGCGGAATGAAAGGTGTGCGACAATGGCTAGGGTTGAGTCGTGGAAAGATGTTCAAAAGTCGGAAAGCTTGGATCTTAAGTGCGATCGCATGTCTGTTCGTGGTCTTTATGTCCTGCCAGTCTCCCCGGCCTGTCGCTCAATCTCCCCCGTCTCTCCATCGCCAGAGGCGACACCCGCAGCATCGCCGCCCGATGCTCCGCCTCCAGCAACTGCTCCGCCGCCTGTCACCGCAAAGCCACCCCCCCTTGTTAATGGCGATCGGTTAATGGCAGATCTCAATGCTCTGAACTTTGAGCGCTACACGACAGCCGAGTTAAAGAAAACGAGAGCGTTTATGGCCCAAACCCTCTCGGCATCTGGCTGGACCGTAACAGAACAGCCTTTTGAAACAGGGGTGAATCTTGTGGCTGAACGTCCAGGTACAGACCCGAATGCAGGGGTCTTGCTGGTGGGCGCGCATTATGATTCAGTCCGAGGGTCTCCCGGATCGGATGATAATGCTACTGGGGTAGTGGCGGCTCTGGAAGTGGCGAGACTGCTAGGCGATCGCAAAACGATACGGCCCCTGCGTATTGTTCTATTTGATCAAGAAGAAGCCGGACTGGTGGGCAGCTATGCCTATGCCCAACGCCCCGAAAATCTCCAAAATTTAGACGGCGTCGTGATCTTGGAAATGTTGGGCTACACCTGTTCGACACCAGGCTGTCAGCAGGTCCCTGGAGAATTCAAGGTGAAGCTACCGAGTGACAAAGGAGACTTTCTTGCGATCGCAGGCGATACAGAGCACCTACCGTTACTGAATGCCTTTAGCGAGCATCATCAGCCAACCTTACCTGCATTAGTCCCCGTCTCCATTCCTTTTAAAGGTCTATTAACCCCTGTCATCCTGCGCAGTGACCATACGCCATTTTGGTTTGAAGGAATAGGAGCCGTGATGCTCACCGATACCGCCCATCTGCGCAATCCCCACTATCATCGGCGCACCGATACACCAGATACGGTAGATGCAGCATTCCTAACGGGCAATGCTCAAACCGCTGTCAACGCAATCACCGCCCTCTTAGACCGACCGCAAAGTTTCTTGACGACTGAAACCGACAAATCTTAAGCTTTCTCAGGATTCAGGCACTGCCTATCATTGCTCGTTTTCATGGATTAACCGTCTAACCCTCATATTTGGCTAGACTTTCCAGCGGTAGCTGCAGCACGATAGACTTCTACATATAATTAGAATATGTGAAAGAAATCATAAAGTATCGTGAATTTTTGTTGACTTTACTTTATGGTTAATCATATCTACACCGATTCAGGACCATCTGTTATTTTTCCTGCAATCATTTTTCGATTTATAAATAAACTGGAGATCTATCCATGACCATAGCAGTCGGACGCGCCCAGGAGCGAGGATGGTTTGACGTCCTCGACGACTGGCTTAAGCGTGATCGGTTCGTCTTTATTGGTTGGTCAGGTATCCTACTTTTCCCCTGTGCGTTTCTATCCATCGGGGGATGGTTTACCGGCACAACTTTCGTAACTTCCTGGTACACCCACGGTCTTGCTAGCTCCTACCTAGAAGGGGCTAACTTCTTGACCGTTGCTGTATCCACTCCCGCCGACAGCCTCGGCCACTCCCTACTTCTACTTTGGGGACCCGAAGCTCAAGGTGACTTCACCCGCTGGTGTCAGCTGGGTGGACTGTGGAACTTCACCACATTACATGGTGTCTTCGGCTTGATCGGCTTCATGCTGCGTCAATTCGAGATTGCCCGTCTAGTAGGCGTGCGTCCTTACAACGCAGTTGCCTTCAGCGGTCCTATCGCCGTGTATGTTTCCGTCTTTTTGATGTATCCTTTGGGCCAATCCAGCTGGTTCTTTGCACCTAGCTGGGGTGTAACAAGCATCTTCCGATTCTTGTTATTTGCTCAAGGTTTCCACAACCTAACCCTCAACCCCTTCCACATGATGGGTGTTGCAGGTATTTTGGGTGGTGCGCTGTTGTGCGCCATTCACGGAGCCACTGTTGAGAACACCTTGTTTGAAGACGGTCAAGACGCCAATACATTTGCTGCGTTCACTCCGACCCAAGCAGAAGAGACCTACTCCATGGTCACTGCTAACCGATTCTGGTCTCAGATTTTCGGGATTGCCTTTTCCAACAAGCGTTGGTTGCACTTTTTCATGTTGTTCGTGCCTGTGACTGGTCTATGGGCTTCTGCCATTGGCCTCGTGGGTATCGCCCTCAACATGCGTGCTTATGACTTCGTTAGCCAGGAAATCCGGGCTGCTGAAGACCCTGAGTTCGAAACCTTCTACACCAAGAACATTCTCTTGAATGAAGGTCTACGTGCTTGGATGGCACCCCAAGACCAAATCCATGAAAACTTCATCTTCCCTGAAGAAGTTCTACCCCGCGGTAACGCTCTGTAGACTCTAACTTCAAACGATAAAGTTTGATGGAAAGCCCCCGAATAATCGGGGGCTTTTTTAGTGTCGGTCGAATTGATCGATTTCTGCAGACGCTAGATGAGAGGACTGCGAACATACCGTTAGTCCATGCATCTTATGGATATCCCCCTGAAACCTGAAACATAAAGCTTTAACCCAACGGGAGGTGCCTGCAGTCCCATGGGTGGCGTTGCCTTAATAAATACCCCCTAACTCATACAGAGAGAGGGGGTAGGGACTTTTTTGATGATTATTTCTGATTTAAGTCAAGCTAAAACCAGATAGTACAAATTCTAGCAGTAGCTTGATTAGACTCAGGTTGCCCAAACAAAATCGAGATCGAACATCAAGGCGAAAAATTTTTCCAGGTGGCTTTGTTCGGCCAGTCAAGCCTTTATTTTTACTATGGAGACCTATCAGACGTTCTGCATTGTCCGTGCGATCGCAACCGACCAAACCACGCCCTCCAAGCGATATAGCCTCCCAGTCTGTTCATTGGATGAAATCTTGACTGCAATTCGGTTGGCTTTAACGATTGCAGAGATCTCGGTGGGACAACGATCACTGAGTTACTCTGGCAGGTGGGCTAGCATTGACGCATCTCTAGGAACTGGACATGCGCAAAGGCTGGAATCCTAACCGTCGCAATCGCAATATTGGTACTTCCAAACAAGGGCAGGGACAAAATAATCAGTTAGTGATTCCAAAATCTTGGCCCGATGATCGGGTGTTTTGGGAAGTGCTTAACCAGCCTATTGCGATTCAGGAAAAGATTGGTGAATGTGAACTGACATTTCTAGTGGAGCCTCCGCGCCCGGAGTGTTTTTATCCCTGTACTGTCGCAGATGTGATGTCTGTTTTAGAATACGTTCCCCAGTCTGACCTGGAGGGCTTGGAGCTGATTATTTTTCGTCAACCGACGCGCAAACAAGATCAACTCAATCCTGTCTGGGGCCGTTTCCTGTACTATGCGACACCTGGGCCACATTCAGGGACCGCAATTTGTATCGAAGCCCATAATCTCAATACCCCCTTGCGGTGGTCTCTCTCCCTAGGGCCAGACGCTCGCGATGAACTCACTCGACTGGAAGCTGATGGCCATCGGATCGAAAAAAGACGACGTGATTACACGATCCACCGAACTGATGAGTCGGTTCGCAATACTGTTCTCTTTCGAACTCTATTCCATGAACTTGGACATTATGTGGATTGGATGCAAAGCGTTATTCTACCCAGTCTTGATACCACTAGCGAAGCCGAAGATGAGCGGCTGCGCCAAGAGTTTGACTCTAAACCTTCGCAAGAGAAAGAAGCCTTGGCCCATCGCTATGCCCAAAATCTAGCGACCCAACTGCATCAAGCGGGTCACATCCCTTTTGCACCTCAGCCCCATGCAAAAGCTTTACTGGATCAGGGGCTAAAGCCTGTTTGGTTTAAGCCCAATCTCTCGTAAACATTTGAAAGACATCAATAGTCTGGTGGTGAAATTAGTAAACGAATTGATTGCGGAGTTGCGATCGCAACTCCGTCACGACAATGCCTATGATCTACTTTGGGAGATGGGCGAAGCAGCGATTGCCCCCTTACTCGTAACTCTGTGTGATGACGAAGAAGAGAATCAGGTGCGTGAAAGCTGTGCCCAACTCATGGGTCATGTCATACCAGCAGGTGTGAACCAGCTATTAAAGCTGCTGAGGGAGGCTCAAGGTGATCAGGCAGATCTAGCTGCTTGGGGGCTACGATACAACCATGCACCTGAACTCATTGAACCTCAGCTATTTACATCGCTACAGGATAGTTCGCCCACGATTCGGGCTAATGCAGCTCGCGCGCTTCGCTATATCCACATTGATTTACAAGCCTTTGATTCTCGATTGCTAGAAGCTTTGCAAGATGAATACATCGAGGTTCGACTGGATGTGTTACGTATCCTCATCCAGTTAGTAGAGGTTGGGCTTGAGCAATATGGTATCTGTAATGTCACTGCACTGGCTGCAGCCGTCAGCACAAGGATGAATTCCAGTAGCGTAAATTCAGAAGAATATCACTTGTCTAATACAGTGTTGTCTTGTCTTGCATCGGAAAACCCTCATCTTGCTGATGCCTGAAATATCACCTGGGGGATGTCAATATTCCTTATTTCTCCATTCCATTCATCTGTCATCACAAACATACTGAGATTGTATGGTCTGCCTTCTGAAAGAAGACTCATATGTTCTGTTCCAGTTATGAGAGCTTAGTAAATTTGCTAGAGGGTGATGTACCACTTATCTTGCAAAGAGTCGAACGCTGCAAAGCCAAAAGTTTTTATACCTCTAATGATTTGCTGGGGGGAGACAATTTGGAAGCCCTAATCTTATTTTTTGGGGACTACCAGGTCGGCATAGTCTGTAGTGGTGAAACTGATGAAGTTTATATTTCGAACGGTTTCCAGTTTGCACCTCATTTTAGGATAGATTTATCGCAGCAAAAACCGTGGAAAGAAATTCTAGGGATGCAGCTTTTCTCTGTGTGGCAGCCAGGGCTGTTTTAAGTTAGCAGCGAAAAAATAATATCGACCCGATTAGCCAGCTTAGTCATCGCGGTTTTGAGGGATTGATAGTCGTTTAGCCGCAGGATATTAATCCCAATAGTTCTAAGCACTGACCAATTGAGCAGTGCTTGTTCATCTTCGAGTCGATAATCATCTTCGCCAAAAACAACATCCTTCGGCCAATGCAACCGATTTTCAATGCCCCAATGTTCTCGGACCAGAGATTGCCAATGCTGGGGTGAGGTGGCAGCTGAACTGATGTAATAGGCCGTATTGTGATACTCCTTTCCTTTGCGAGTGCCCCATCGTTGGACACAAAGCACAGAGCGAATTGCCTCCCATTCTTGTAGGGCTATGCCGACAGGCTCATAAACCTGTATACACCGATGTTCATCTCGTCCTCTACTTTGGGCGGAGTGGATGTGCTCAGCCATGGGTTTAAGACACTCAAAGTAAGTCTGGAGGTGGTCGTAAAGTCTTCCCTGATTGGATTTGACCGCCACAAGATAGTCGTTACCCGAGGCCACAATCTTCTCAAGTGTTTTTTGGGCGTGTAAGGCATCCATGGTAATCAGCAAGCCATCGAGTTGAAGGGTTTCCAACAGTGCCTGGACGACTTTGATTTCGCTATTATCCTCCTGAGTGAGGGCTTCGAGCTTGAGGGTGATGCCTGCTTCCACCGCAAATAAACTCACCAACCCTACAAAACGCTGCTTCCCCTTGGCATCTGTCAGCCCCTGACGAATCCGTTTGCCATCAATGGAGGCTGCATAATTATCGGGAGAGTGAGTCTGGGCTTTCGAGAGCATCCATGCTTCAAATTGGTGGCTCAACGCTTGGAAGTCAAGCCCCTTCATCACTCGACGAAAGGTACAGTGAGACGGAACTTCGAGGCTCTCAAGCCCCAATAGCTCACTTAAAGGCTGGCGATAATCGCTCACAAAGGTTTCTAACGGACGGTACCCTTGATATCCAGCAAGCATGCCCATCACCATCAATAGCAACAGCAGCCATAACGGATGAATACGGCCATGGGCACTGCGGAAATCCGGGACTTGCTTCAAAGTATCGATTAGATGGCTCATCGGTCTCTCTACTGTTGGTCAGTAGAACCATCCTATTTTTTCTAGGAGGAACGTAAAACAACCCTGGTGTGGCAGCTCACGAATAATCGTGGATATGATGATGGTCTCCAGTTTGAGTTTGGGATTGCTGGGCAACAAACACGCATTCTTGTAGATGGAGCAGCCGCCCAGATCAGGATATGGGAAATCAAGCCCTATCTGTAGGTATTATCTCAATCATAAAATCTTGATCTAATGAATGATTCGCTCACAACCTTACCGACAGACCAACTTCTTTCTCAAGCAGAACAATGCGCTCGTTCTGACGATGATGAAAGTGATCTATACGGGGATATTCTTTACGCTCTTCATCTCCGTTCAGACTCACTGATATTTGATACTGCTGTGGAATGGTGTAAAAGCTCTGACTTCTGTATGAGAGCATTGGGGGCTGCCGTCTTATCACAACTTGGATGTGCAGATCGCCACTCACCTTATCCATTTGGCGACGCTGCACTGCCAATTCTGTTGTCGCTGCTCCACGATCCTGAAACGGACGTTCTTTGCAGTGCTATCAATGCTTTGGGTCACCATGCATCCTATGATTTCTTGTGGGACAGTAGTGAACTGGTGGCATTTGCCAATCACGATTCTGCCGATGTCCGTTGCTCAGTGGCCTATGCTTTAGGCGGTCCTCAGTGCGATCGCTCTGACCTTGCAGTCGCAATGATGTGTCGATTAGCGCAGGACGATGACTATGATGTGCGTAATTGGGCATTGTTTGGTTTGGGTAACTTAAGTGATGCCGATTCTCCCCAGGTTCGTGAGGTTCTGTTTCAGGGTTTATCGGATCCTGATGATGAAATCCGAGGAGAGGCGGTTATGGGCCTTGCTAAACGTCAAGATACCCGCGTTATCCCTGTAATGCTCAAGGAATTAGCACTACCATCCGTCGACAATCTAGTGATTGAAGCTGCCGTAGAATTTCCACAGCCCCAATATCTGGTGCATCTGGAAGAATTACTAGCAGCTAATCCTGATGATTACGACCTGAACGAAGCAGTCAAAAAATGTAGCCAGTTGTAAGGATGCCAAGACCAGTACCATTTGCTGTACTTATTTAGGACAGCGGACATGGACAAATGCAAGAGTGGTTCGCCATTGAGTGGTTTTGTGTAATAGCTTTTGAGACAACAGCGCGTGAATCTGTTTTACATCTGTCGCTGAACAATGCTGCCCTAGACGCTTTCCATAAGAAGGACGATCACCACTTGTCGCAAACCACCGTTCAATCAACTTAGGAGTGACATATAGGCTCATGTCAGTTTGTTCTAAGTCTATTGTGAACGGTTGATCAGCAAATGCAGCTTGTAGATCAGATTCATCCCAAGTGAGTTGCGTATCGCCCGTATCACCTTGATATAATTCAGCTTCAGCCGTTTGCCAACGCTGGTATAAAGCCTTTTCTACCTCTTCTGCCTTTACCAAATCACAAATTCGTTGCCCATATTTGGGAATCGTTTCGGCGAGAACTATTTGACCCGTCGGTCTCAAAAGGTTGATTAAATTCTGGGCAAGCTTCTTAGCCGCAGGCTGATCTGTTTGATGCATCAGATTGGCAAAGGCGTTTCGACCTAAAATCCAATCAAACTGAAGATCGGGGGTATGGTCATGAACCAGACTTTCTAGGTTTGAACTTAGCCCAGATAAAAAGATGGGACGTTGCAAGGTTGCCAGTGCTTTAGCCTGGGCTGCCAGCATTTGGGCGACTTTATCGGTGGAAACATGGGTATAGACACTGCCTTCAGGCGTTCGCCGGAGGGCTTCCCAGGTGAGTAGTCCCGTTTGACTGTTGACTTCCAGCACCACATGATGGCGTTGAATTTGGGTGAAACTGAAAATGCGATCGCGCACCCAAGCCGCATGATCGCCCGTCTGACTCATGGTGCGCTGTAACCATCGTTCCCGCTTCGAGTCTTTCGGGCCGTAACTGACCGTCTCCTGGGTACTCGCCTCAGAAATTCCCGAGAGTTGAGCTTCTCGCTGACGCGCAATCTGAGTTTGAATTGCCGCTTCAGCCCCTTGATCGGACGGTTGGTAAAAGACCTGTCCTTGAAGACTGTCTGGTAGATATTGTTGGGCAACCCAGTGATCGCGATAGGCATGGGGATATTTGTAATTTGCGCCATGACCAAAGGCATGTTTATCACGACTTTTATCCCTAAGGGGATTAGGAACATCTCCCTCCCGTTCCTTCTCAACTGAGGCCAAAGCATCGAAATAGGCCAAAGCGCTATTGGATTTGGGAGCGGTCGATAAGTAAAGGGCTGCCTGGGCCAAGGGATATTGCCCCTCCGGTAACCCGATGCGATCAAAGGCTTGAGCACAGGCCATCACCACACCGACGGCCTGCGGATCCGCTAGCCCCACATCCTCACTGGCTAAAATGATCATCCGCCGAAAGATAAAGCGGGGATCTTCCCCGGCATAAACCATACGGGCTAGCCAATAGAGAGCCGCATCGGGGTCTGACCCCCGCATACTTTTGATAAAGGCGCTGATCGTATCAAAATGGGCATCGCCTTCTTTGTCATAGAGAACCGCCCGCCGTTGGATAGAGGCTTCCGCAACGGCCAAGGTAATGGGAATTACGCCCTGGTCATCGGGCTCGGTGGTTTCGATCGCCAGTTCTAAAGCATTCAGCAACGCTCTGGCATCCCCATTCGCCACATTAATCAGGTGCTCCGTTGCGGCTTCTTCCAGCTCAATGGCCGTATCGCCATAGCCGAAGTATTTATCCTGCAAGGCTCGCTCTAGTACCTGCCGAAGGTCATCTGGCATCAAAGATCGCAACTGAAAAATTCGCGATCGGCTCACCAGGGCTTTGTTAACCTCAAAATAGGGATTTTCCGTGGTTGCCCCAATTAAAATCACCGTGCCATTCTCCACCCAAGGCAGCAAGGCATCCTGTTGGGCTTTATTGAATCGATGCACCTCATCTACAAACAGAATGGTGCGTTGACCATATTGACCTCGTCGGTCTTGGGCCTCATCCACGGATGAGCGAATATCTTTGATGCCTGCTAAAACCGCATTCAAGGCTAGAAAATGAGCTTGGGTTGTATTGGCAATAATCTGAGCCAGGGTGGTTTTGCCCGTGCCCGGAGGACCATAGAAAATCAGTGAAGAGAGTTGATCCGCCTGGATTGCCCGCCGCAGTAATCGTCCTGGGCCCACAATCTCGTCCTGGCCCACAAACTCATCCAAAGTGCGGGGACGCAACCGCGCGGCTAGGGGAGCTTCCGTTTCTAAAAGCTGTTGACGATGCTGCTCAAATAAATCCATCGCCTCAGCGCTTAAGACCGTCGCGAAAAGGTTTTCGGTTTGAGGGTGCCCACTTCCAGTTGGGCTTGGCGTTTCTGATTCTTCCGCATGATCGTGAGGGAGAGCTGATCACCCGGCGTCACAGACTGTAAGAGCTGCTGTAGTTGCTCCGTATTATCAATTTGGGTTTTGCCAATTTGTACAATCACATCGCCAGACTTTAACTGAGCCGCTGCCGCTGGCGAATCGGACAAGACATCCACCACCAGCACCCCTTTCTCTTGCTGGACTTGTAGGTCCAGCTCTTCTTGTAACAACGCCTTCGTCTCTGCCGACACGCTCACCATTCGAATTCCCAAATAGGGATGGGCAACTTTCCCATCATTCAATAATTGCTTACTAATGCGGTCGGCAATCTTCACGGGAATGGCAAAGCCCAGCCCCTGGGCCGTGACTCCCGACTCCTGGGACTCGCGAATAATCGCCGTATTAATTCCAATCACTTCACCTTTAAGATTGAGCAGCGGTCCCCCAGAATTCCCCGGATTAATCGCAGCATCTGTTTGGATAAAGTTAACGCGCTGGTCCGGGGCTCCTAGCTGGGAACTAGACCGATCCGTGGCGCTAATAATCCCCATGGTCACCGTATTGTTCAGCCCCAAGGGATTCCCAATGGCAATGGCCCAGTCTCCAGGCTGTAACGTATCTGAATCTCCCAGTTCAAGGGCAGGCAGCGACTCCTTCGCCTCTATCTTAATCACAGCAATGTCGGTGAGGGGATCAGCCCCCTCGACAGTGCCGGGAAACTGCTGGCCGTCTTTGAGCACAACTGTTACTTCATCAGCACCTTCAACGACATGGGCATTGGTTAGGACCAAGCCGGTCTCATCAAAAATAAACCCAGACCCCGTCCCTTGCTCTAGGGAACGATCAGGACGATCAAACAGACCAAATGACCCTTTAGAGCTACGGGCAGCATTAATGCGCACCACAGAAGGACCGACTTGGTCCACCATTTTGACAATCAAGTCAGAACTAATCTGGGAGCGATTGGCAATTTCTGTGGCCGGAATTTCGGGGATACTTTGGGGACTCTCAGCAGTGTTGCCCCCTCGATTAAACCAACTTTGACAGCCGGTCTGGAGCAGCGCACTTCCTACCAATAGAGAAAAGACTAGATGTTTAAGGGATCGCTGCATTATCGTAAAACTAGTGCGCATTCAGCGTGATCTGGATTCTTTACTCCACTCTAACCTGGGAGCAATTGGGTATTATGGCCAAATTCAACTTTTGCCATCTGTTTGCAATCATACCTTGGACCTTAGGCAGCGTGGCGAGTGGTCACCTAGTCGCCCATGCTCAGTCAGCCCCCTCCCGGCTATGTCCTGCCTCTGTCTTGTCTCGGTTAGTGCGGCATTCGGTCAAGTCGGGGGAAACCTTGGCCAGCATCGCCCAGCAATATGGCCTATCCACTGCCACCCTCAAGGGTATGAATCCTAAACTTAGGCAAGGACGAGCTAGGGCAGGCATGAACTTAGTGGTGCCCCCCTATAACGGCATTTTGGTCGCCGTGCCTGCAGGGTCTGGCCTGCAGGCTGTGGCAAAAGCCTACCGCATTAGCTCGGAAGTCTTGTTTGAAGTGAATGGATGTCAGACCTCTCCCAAGGTTGCGTTTGTACCCGGTATCACCTGGTCTCCCAGCATCAACTCTCGCCCCACAGGGATTGCCCCGCTTCAGTCGGTGGGCAACACCTTCCAATCCCCTCGATCGGTAACGGGACGCGATCGCTATCCGTTACCACAGCCCGCATCGGTATTAGGAACTTACGGCTGGCGCGTCAATCCAGAGACCCGCAAAATGCAGTTCTACAGCGGCGTCGATTTGCAGGCAACGCCCGGCACCCCGGTCTATGCCGTTAGCTCCGGTACAGTCGTTTTTGCCGGGGAACGGGGTTCATCTGGCCAAGAGGTGTTTATTCGCCATGCCCAAGGTCGACAAACCCGCTATGGGCGGCTCCAAAATTTGCAGGTCAAGGTGGGGCAACAGGTCCAGCCCGGCCATTTGCTGGGTGAGGTGGCCTCTGCTCCCCAGACGGCCCTGAGGTTCGAAGTGCGATATCGGTCCAGCTTGGGATGGGTGGCCCATGACCCCCAGTCTTATTTGCAATCTCTACAAAAGTGAAGGCTAATTGCAATAGTTGAGCAGAAATTCCTCCATGCCCACTGTATCCGTGGGTTCTGAGAATAAATAGCCTTGGGCATATTCACAATTCATTTGGGTCAGTTCTTCGGCTTGTTCTTCTAGCTCTACGCCTTCCGCCACCACATCCATATGAAGGTTATGGGCTAGGTTGACAATAGTTCTGACAATCTCAAACCCTTCTTCAGAACTCATACGCTCCACAAAGGAGCGATCAATTTTGAGGGTATCTACTGGGAACGCATTCAGATAATTCAAGGAAGAATAGCCAGTGCCAAAGTCATCAATGCCCAGTTTGATGCCCAAGGTCTTAATAGCATCCAGCTTATCGGCCACATCTGAAGCATGATCCATAAGCACCCCTTCGGTAATCTCTAGCTTAAGCCGGTGACAGGGTAAGTTCGTGTCTTCGAGAACGGCATGGATATCGTTGACAAAGTTGGGTTGAGAAAATTGCCGACTCGAAATATTGACATTGAGCTGTAGATCCGTGGCCAAGCTGTAATGCTGTTGCCACAGCTGCATTTGACGGCAGGCTTGGGCCAATACCCACCCGCCTAAGGGAATAATCAGACCGGCCTCTTCCGCCATCGGCACAAACTCCGACGGCAGGATTAAGCCCCGTTCTGGATGATGCCAACGCACCAAGGCCTCTAGCCCCACTAGGTTTTGGGTATCTAAAGACACAATTGGTTGATAGAACAGCTGAAACTCTTGCCGATCAATAGCTCGCCGCAGATCATTTTCGAGTTGAGAGAGGGCCAGCACTTGCGATCGCATACTGCTACTAAAGATTTCGTACCGATTTTTACCCAGGTTTTTAGCCCGGTACATAGCGGTGTCCGCATCTCGCAGCAATTCTTCCGCATGTTGGTATTCAGGGCTGCTCAGGGCAATCCCGATACTAGTGCCCGTAAAAATCTCATGGCCCTCAATGCTAAAAGCCTGCTTTAACTGCTGTTGGATTCGTTCAGCCGTCTGAAGAACATGCTCCATATTCTGGATGGTGTTCAACAAAATCACAAATTCATCCCCGCCAATGCGAGCAACGGTATCTTGATCGCGCAGGCAAAATTGCAGTCGGTTACCCACTTCGATTAACAGCCGATCGCCAATCATATGGCCCAGACTATCGTTGATAATTTTGAACCGATCTAAGTCCAAAAATAAAGTGGCAAACTGATCCTCAGGGTGGCGCTGGTATTGCTTAATGGCCTGGGTGAGGCGATCCATGAATAATACCCGATTGGGTAAGCAGGTTAAGGCATCATGGAGGGCATCGTGCACCAACTGCTCTCGGGCCAAGTGATATTCCGTGATATCCGTCTGGGAACCCGCAATGCGGTAGGGCTGCTGATCGGCATCACGCAAGGCCATACCCCGACTGCGGAACCAGCGATATTCCCCATTTTTATGACGCAAGCGAAATTCACTTTGAAAGTGGTTGGTTTCACCCTTGAGATGCATCGATAATTCTTGCTTGAGCCGATCACGATCGCTGGGGTGAAGCCGATCAAGCCATTCTTCGCAGCGATCGCTAATTTCCTCTTCTTCATAGCCAATCATCGCTTTCCAGCGGGGGGAAAAATACACCCGATTGGATCGCAAGTGCCAGTCCCAGAGACCATCATTAGCCCCCCGAGCCGCCGCCGCATAGCGTTCTTCGCTTTCTCGGAGAATTTGTTCGGCCCGTTTGCGCTGGGTAATATCGACGAGATAACTGCGAATCACCTGGCTTTCCGGCATGCAGTGAATAGACTGTTCAAAGACGCGATCGCAAACATGTACTTCCCGCACAAAGTAGGTATTGTCCGCTTTCTTGACTTCAGATAAAAATCCTTGCAATAGGGGATGCTGATCGGACTCCAAAATATCTGGAAACTGAGCCACCGCTGCCGGATTAATGTAAGTGATGCTGCCGCTAAAATCCGTTTCAATGATGGGATGGGGCATTAACTCCGGAAAAGAGGAGAGACGAACCAGAGCCGCTTCTCCCAAATTGCGTAATTCTGTATCGGAGGGCAGGAGAGTCTGAGTACTGAGGGACGAAGGAGTAGGCGGGTCTAGAGAGTTTACAGCAAGCAAGTCATCGAGCTCATACTCTTCAGGGAACCCCGTAACTAAGTGATAGGTGGCTTGAATATCCTCGCCAAAAGAGATGATTTCCTGATCTTTGAGATCATGAGAAAATCGGCGCTTCCCGTTAATCCATAAGCCATTACGGCTACGCCGCCCCTGAATATTGCCATCAATAATACGAAAGAAATGATTTCCCGTCTTCGGTTCATGAATCCGTAGCAATAGCGCATGTTGGCGGGAGACGGTTCCCATATTCAACACAATGGAATTAGCAGGATGGCGTCCAATAGAATAGGTGGCCGCTTCTAAGACGACAGTTTGCTGATGGTCGCTGGTTTTGATCACCAGCAGATGATGGGCGCGACTGACTCTTTTCCCAGGAGAACCCGAACCAGACTGTCCGGCTTGGGGAGGATGACTACGAGCTTCTCTAAGCGTAGGGGATGTGATATCTCCTGGAATCACATTCACACCGAGCTGAGTGGTATCTTGCACAAGCGTTCTGGCAGGTATCAGTAACAGCGAGAAAACGAGAATTTATGAAATGGGGATAGTCAAGGCAAGACGGTCGCCAGGTTCAAGAATTTACAAGCGATTTTACGCTTATATTCTTCTATATATGCCTGATTTTACGATTTTTCACTAATCGTGATAATACCGGACTTAACGGCAAGAATAAATTCTCCATCTTTCTTTTCGGGAAACTCAAGAAATAGGAGAATTAGGACAGTGCCAAAATGTCATCAGGTCGATTTGGAAGTTTATAAAAATGATTCTAACCTCATATTTTTGGGAGTGTTGAATCATTTACATTGGGGAAGGGCTAATACAGATCATTCCCAGATCATCGCCAAAAAAATCATTTTTCCGTTTGAACAAAAAAATCTCAGTGATCTTAAGGGATTCACTTCATCTCGGTGCCATCCCATCAGCACCTGATCCCAGATATCTATAAATGGGGGACACTCCCCTTTTACAATATAAAGTCCAAGCCCTCTGCATTTCTTGATATGACTCTGAAGCTTAAGCCGGACTGGGCAGGAGAAGATTGGCTCTCGAAATTAGTCAATCTCCTGATTCAGACCAAGCCCATTTATGCCGTCATGAAACGGCAAGCCCGCCAGGTGCTGATTAAGACAGCCGAGAAGAATGGGGTGCCTTGGCGCCAAAACTACCAAACATTAGCCACCTCCAATACCCAAGATTTCTTTGACCGGACGAACAATCCGAATTTGGTCTATCCCGACTATTATCAAGTGCCTTTCCATGCCTATGAACATGGTAATTTATGCTGGCCTGCTGCTTTTGAAGCCGAATCCGCAACCTATGCCATGGCATTACGGGTTTGGCCCCAAGAAGATCTGACCTGGGAAATGGCCCAAGACCGTTTACGGGCTAGTTTTCATCAAGTCCTGGCCGACTATGGTCCGGCCCAAGTGACCCATATTTTGGATATGGGCTGTTCAGTAGGGATTTCATCCTTTGCCCTCCATCGCTACTATCAGTCCACTCAAGCTCATCCAGTCCACACCACTGGCCTAGATCTCTCTCCCTATATGCTGGCGATCGCTCACAAACGGGATGTGAACCAGGAGATCACTTGGCACCATGGCAAAGCAGAAGAGACGGGGCTACCCGATGCTGCATTGGATCTGGTGACCCTCCAATTTGTGATTCACGAACTGCCCCGAGAGATAACCCAGCAAATTTTTGCAGAAGCACTGCGAATTCTGAGGCCAGGGGGATGCATAGCTCTCGTCGACAACAACCCTAAATCTCCCGTGATCCAAAATTTACCACCTGCGCTATTCACATTGATGAAAAGCACAGAACCCTGGAGTGATGACTACTACACCTTTGATGTGGAGTCTGCGTTAACAGCAGCTGGCTTTGAACATACCGTCACCACAGCAAGCGATCCACGCCACCGCACCATCATTGGCACAAAGCCTCAGGAAGAAGGGTTTATTCCCGTAACCACCGAGTGACCCCACCAGACTGATCGATTAGGGTAATGCCTTCTGCTTTAAGCTGATCTCGAATCCGATCGCTTTCGGCATAGTTCTTAGCCTGGCGAGCCGCCTGTCGCTCCTCAATCAAGGCTGCAATCGCTTGCTCACTGAGGCCATCTTCCGAGTCTGTGGAGGCTGCATCAGAGTCAGGTTGAGCCTCCAGACCCAATACCTGGGATAAGCAGACTAAAGTTTGCCACTGCTCTCGAAGCTGTTCACTCGTGGTAGACGTTTCGCCTTGATGACTGAGAATATTACCGGCTTTGCGTAAATCCTTAGCCAGTTCGAATAAGACAACTAATCCACTGGGTGAATTAAAGTCATCATCCATGGCGAGTTGAAACCGCTGAACCGCAACATTCGGATCTGGAATTCGCATATTGGCGGGATTGCCAAAATCTGGATCGGTATAGTCTGACCATTGCAGTTGAGCCCCGTAGTCATAGCCAAACAGCAGCCCCTCTTTCAGGGTTTGCCAACTTTGCTGCGCGGCTGCGATCGCATCATCGGTAAAATCAATCGGCTTGCGATACTGGGCTTGCAAAACAAACAGTCTTAAAGCCATAGGATGCAGGGTTTTCCCTGCCAAAATCGGCAAGGGTGTATCCAAAAGCTGGCGAATGGTCGTGAAGTTCCCCAGGGATTTAGACATCTTTTCCCCGCCAACATTCACAAACCCGTTATGCATCCAGTAGCGGGCTAGTCGGGGGGTTAAACCCGCTTCCGATTGGGCAATCTCATTCTCATGGTGGGGAAAAACTAAATCTGAGCCCCCCGCATGAATATCAATTTCAGCACCTAAGCATTGATTCACCATGGCTGAGCACTCAATATGCCATCCGGGACGCCCA
This sequence comes from Acaryochloris sp. CCMEE 5410, assembly GCF_000238775.2. Lineage (NCBI taxonomy): Bacteria > Bacillati > Cyanobacteriota > Cyanophyceae > Acaryochloridales > Acaryochloridaceae > Acaryochloris > Acaryochloris sp. CCMEE 5410. Next base: position 2,372,128 of record NZ_AFEJ02000001.1, read on the forward strand.
GGTCCCCAGGGAGAGTCCCAGCTCGGTTCGCCAGGTTTAGTGGCTTTCCACAAAGCGAAATCTAGGGGATGACGTTTCTTTTGCTCAGCGGGTTCAAGCTGTTCGACGCGGCCGCTGGCCCCTGCTTCCATCTGATCGAGCAATCGTCCAGAAAGTTTTCCATAACCTGGAAACTTTTCAACGGCAAAGTAGACATCGCCTTGGGCAGCATAAGCTACCCCCCTTGTTTCGAGGTCTTGGATCAGGTTAACGATGGCCGGTATCGATTCAGTGGCTTTGGGATAAGCATCTGCTGCCAAGATATTGAGGCGAGCCATATCTGCTTCATAGGCCTGGATAAAGGTCTGGGTTACAACCTGCCAATCTTGACCTGTCTGTGTCGCCCGCTTGAGAATCTTATCGTCAATATCCGTGTAGTTCTGCACATAGGTAACGTCATACCCCCGCCATTGCAGATATCGTCGAACAATATCCCAAACAATATAAGACCGAGCATGGCCCAAATGGCAATAGTCATAGACCGTCACCCCACAGCAGTAGAACTGCACTTTGCCAGCTTCGAGGGTTGTAAACGGCTCTTTGGTCCGACTCAGGGTGTTGTAAATTTGCAGGGGCATGATCAAGACACTTTCAAACTACAAAATAGACTCAAAGAATACAGGGAGAGAAAAGCAAGAACTAGAGACCCACAAGTCTTTAGATTAATTAGGCGCAAATGAGAAAAAACATTAGCATTTTTTTTGGTTTTAGGATCTCAAAGTTGGAGAGATTAGACTATAATCGCCTCAACCAAGCACCCAAAATATGATTGCAGTCTATCCTGGCAGTTTTGACCCCATTACTTTAGGGCATCTCGATATTATTGAACGAGGATGCAACTTGTTTGGATCAGTCATTGTTGCCGTAGCTCGCAATCCCAACAAAGCACCTTTGTTTTCGGTTCAACAACGCCTTCAGCAAATTCAAACCTGTACCCAGCACCTTGCCAACTTAGAGCTTGACACATTTGATACACTAACAGTGACTTATACGCAAAAGCGGCAAGCGCAAGTGTTGTTGCGGGGGTTGAGGGCGTTGTCCGATTTTGAGTATGAGCTACAAATGGCTCATACCAACCACAGCTTATCTCCCCATATCGAAACTGTGTTTCTGGCCACCTCCAACGAATATAGCTTTCTCAGCAGTAGCTTAGTCAAAGAGATTGCCAAGTTTGGTGGATCAGTTGCTCATCTTGTCCCTGAAAACGTTGCCATTGAGTTAGAAGAATGCTTCACCAAGACTCCACCTTCAGTGTCGATACCACCGCCAACGGCACCGAGTACTCCCACGGACTAGCGGCTCATCAATCTCAAGGATTGGAATTGCAGCAGCAGCTGCAGCGCCTAGAGGAAATTATTGTCCTGGACGGCTTAAAGATGCCGTTGACTCGTCGCACTGTGGTGGACGAAGAACAGCTTTTATCTCAGCTTTTAGCCGTAGAACGAAGCATTCCGGATACCATTCGATCGGCCGAGAATATCTTGCAAAACAAAGAAGATATTATCAATCGGGCCAACCAATATGCCGAAGAGCTGATCCAATCCGCCGAACAGCGAGCTGCCCAAATCGCCGATGAACTCACGATTATCCAGCAGGCTGAAATGGAAGCTCAGCATTTGCGTAAGCAAGTGCAAGGTGAAATTGAAACCATGCGCGAGCGTAATATCTCAGAAGTAGAGCGGGTTAGACGCCAAACTCAGCAAGAAATTGAGGCCATGCGCCAAGCGGCCCAAGCAGAATGTGAGCAAATCCAGCTAGAAGCCGATCGGTATGCAGAGCAAGTGCTTAGAGAACTCGAAGATCGACTCGGACATATGACTCGCGTTATTCAAAATGGTCGCTCTCATTTGCAGAGTTCCGCCTCATAATGGGCAAAATTGCTTATATTGAATACAAGCAGCAATTTAGCCAACCATCATGATTGAGCCCATCCCCGCGGTAACGTTACCGCCCTGTAGCAGCCCAGAACAAGAAGCTGAATGGTTACGCCAGGCTTTGCATACATGGCTCGACCGGGAGTTTCTGCCAGAAATTGTCAATGACAAAATCGCAGAACGAGCTTCTTCCGTTTACCTACGCCAGCGGATGGAAGGCGAAAATGATGTGGGTTGCTTGCTAATCGCGATTCTGACTGAGATGCAAGGATTCGATTTTTCCAAAAGCTTTTACAGTGAGTTTGCCGTAGCCAATGCAGTCAGCGATCTATTACTCAATAGTTTAGGTATTGATACCTGCTGCGGACAATCCTAATCGACACCATCATCTAGTCTGGCAAGAAGGTATTTCTGACCATCGTTTATGCATAATCTGAACAAGTCGAAACAGCTCCCCTGCAACTATAGAGAAGCTGTGACTTAAGTATTGTAGATAGAAGAGTACTACCAGCTAGACTTAGTGACACCTGGCAATAAACCTTCGTGGGCCATTTCCCGTAATACATGTCGGGATAAGCCAAAATCTCGATAATAGCCCCGAGACCGCCCAGTGACCCAGCAACGATTGCGCAAGCGAGTTGGCGCGCTATTCCGAGGAAGGCGTTGAAGCTGTCGGTGTAGATCCATCCGCTCTTGCTGAGAGGAGGCTTGAGAAATTTGTTCGAGTAGCGCTTGGCGCTTGTGAGCGTATTTAGCAACGAGTCTTTCTCGCTTTTTTTCGCGCTCAACCATGCCTTTTTTAGCCATGAAGTTGTGGGATGTCCAATCAAAAATTTAAACAGTATTTTCTATTTTAACGAATCTTGTCCTTTTTTTCGAAAGATTTCACTTACTTTTTGGGAGAGCGAGCTGGGGTGACCTGACCTGCGGATGGGCAGAGATCATTCAGAGCACACCGATCACAAGTGGGTTTGCGCGCACTACAAACGGCTCGACCATGGTAAATCAGGCGAATCGACCAGTTTTCCCAATCTTCTTGGGGTAACAGCTTCATCAAATCCTGCTCAATTTTGACGGGATCTTGATGGTGAGTTAGTCCCAGCCGATTGCTTAAGCGCTTGACGTGGGTATCTACGGTGACCCCCATATTAATGCCATAGCCATGGGCTAGGACAACATTAGCGGTCTTGCGGGCCACCCCAGGTAGGGTTAACAAAAGATCCATTTGATTCGGGACCTGGCCGTCAAAGTCCCTGACAATCTTTTGGCAAGCCCCTTGAATATGCTTGGCTTTGTTGCGATAAAACCCCGTTGAGCGAATGAGCGTCTCTAATGCATCCCGATCCGCTTCGGCGAAGGCAAGGGCATCTGGATAGGCTTCAAACAGGGCTGGGGTCACTTGATTCACCCGCTCATCCGTACACTGAGCCGACAGAATCGTCGCTACTAGAAGCTGAACCGGTGTTTCATAGGTCAAGCTACAGGTTGCATCTGGATAGAGCTGTTTGAGGCGATCGAGTAATTCTAAGGCCTTTACTTTTTTGGCAGCAGGTCGAGGCATAGCCTAAGTCATTAGTTTGGCGGTATCCAGAACAATCATAAATACCCCCAGCCCCAACAAGAGAAAGAGGCTAACCTGCATGACACCTTCTTGAATCTTGTTAGGCAATGGCTTCCCTCGGAGTCCTTCCAGGAGTAAGAACGCTAATTGACCACCATCTAACGCTGGTAACGGCAGGATATTGATAAAAGCCAAGTTGACGCTAATGACTGCGGCAAACTGGAACAGGCTGCTCATATCCGTTCGCGCCATATCAGCACCAATGGCAACAATACCCACAGGACCTGCAACTTGGCTGGCGGATTCTCTAAAATTACCCACCAATTCACTAAGGGTATGAGCCATAAAACCCACGATTTTCTGAAATTCTTGGGCCGCAGTACCAAACAACTCGCCGACATGTTGAATCGGACGGCGCACTAAACGACCATTGGGAGCAAGCTGAACCCCAATGCGGGCTAGTCCATCATCCGTTCGTTCAGGAATAATGCTGATGTCTAGCTCTTGGTCTTGCCGTTTAATATGCAACTGAATGGGCTGACCATCGTTGTCTTGGATGGATTTCATCAGGGAATCCCGAGCAGCCTCTGCTTGGCCTAGGGGCTGTCCATCAACGGCGAGGACAATATCTCTCGATTGGATGCCTGCATTAGCAGCCACAGAACTCACATCCGTTGCCACTTGAGCAATTAACACCCCTGGCTGGTACTGCACACCACCGGGAACCCCAACAATACCAACTTCTGCAACCAGGAGCACATAGGCCAAAATCATATTGGCAATCACCCCGGCACTGATAACAATGGCCCGGTCCAACACGGGTCGATTGCGCATCAAATCTGGATCGGTAAGAGGAATAGAACTCTCGGGATCTTCATCTGGGAATCCGACGTACCCCCCCAAGGGAATACTCCGCAAAGCATACTCAGTTTGCTCACCCTGGTATTTCCATAAGACCGGGCCAAAACCAATGGAAAAGCGGTTTACATGGATGCCTTGCAGTCTCGCAGCAAGAAAGTGACCTAATTCATGGACAGCAATCAGCAGTCCTAGAATACCGATCATGATGAAAATTCCAGCAAAGGGAGGCATGGATGCACCTTAATATCGCGGCTCTAATCCAATCATAGGGGATTAGGTTTAACTATCTTAACGCTATTGATGGTCTCAGGTTGTCAGGGAGAACGCAGGCCATAATTCCAGTAAGATGCGAAACAAATAAGCAGGGACATTTCGCCAATAACGTTCGGTTCTACTGCTGGGGGAATGGGGGTAAAATCGCTATCTTCAAAGAAGTCGTATTTCAGCCATTGCACCAATAGGAGAGGCAGTTGCAACTGTGAATGCATGGGTCTTGCCGACAATTAGCGAAGGGTTTCGGGAGAGCGAGCCAGACTTAGATTGGTGGTCTGAGCCTCAATCCACTCAGGCTGAAACGGAATGGCATGCTGCAATTGGTACGCTCCTATCCATGTTGCTGACGACCCAGGAAATAAATATTAGCCAAGCTGGGGGGAACCCGTCCAATCTTAACCAGCTTCAAGGTTTGATCTTGACGGGGCCGACGCCTCTATTGAGTGATTTGGGCTTATTTGCCCATTTCCATACCTGGGCCTTAATCCCCACCCATGGCACTGCATTACAGTTGCCGCCCTGTGCTCAGTTGAAGGCTGAATCAGCCACTCAGTCTGCCCAGACAATTCCCTTACTCCCCGCTGATCCACAATTAGCAGAACGATTTTGTTTGGTGCTGACGGCTTCTTTTTGTTGGGTCGCTACTTTAAAGCCTTCTGTCGATCAAGGAGCATGCTTTCAGTTCTCCTTTATCCCAGAAACCGTGAATCAGGTGCTCCAAAGTGTACGGTCGCGCATTCAACTCACTCGACCACATGAATTGGCAGCGTTTGATGCCCTGCTGCAGCAGTGGCCAACGGTAGAGCCTCACTATCAAATTCCGCTGCAATTTAGCCGTCAACTGTTGCATAACTACCGCCAAGTTTCAGCTATCTTGCCTGAGCTTTCTCTCCACCGTGCGGCTAAACCAACAGCGATGAAAGCTGATGGGTTAGAGCAGGGGGAAGCGGTTTCAAAGCGCAACACACATCAGAAAGGCCCAGAAGTTGATTTATTAAAAGCCTTAGCTCATGAAGTGCGAACACCTCTGACCACCATCCAAACCTTTACTCAACTATTGCTAAAACGCTCAGATTTACCGGCAGAAGTATTGAAACGACTCGAAGCGATACGACGAGAATGTCATGAGCAAATTGATCGCTTTAGCCTAATTTTTAGGGCAATGGAGCTGACCACTGCTGAGACAACACCCACCATTCAGCTTATGTCTATTTCGGTTCAGGAGGTTTTAACCACGAATGTTCCGCGCTGGCAAAAGCAGGCCGATCGGCGCAGTCTCTCTTTTGAGTTAGATATGCCGGAGCAACTGCCTGCGATCGCAATTAGTGATCCCAATATGTTGGAACAGGTGCTCACAGGCTTAATCGAGCAACTCAGCCATCGCTTGCCCATCGGTAGTCAAATGCAGTTACAAATTGCCCTAGCAGGCGATCAGCTCAAATTAGAGCTTCGTTCTGATCAAACCATGACGAATCCAGATTCAGCTGCTGATTTGCCCATGCTCAAAGCAATAGGTGATTTACTCATGCTGCAACCTGAAACGGGCAATTTGAGCTTGAGTTTACCGGTGACCAAACAACTGTTCGAAATCTTAGGCGGGAAACTCACTGTCCGCCAAAATCAGCAGCAAGGTGAAGTCTTGACAATCTTTTTGCCCCTAGGGACAGATAGTACTGCATACTAAGAATAACTCCAGAACTGGGGAACTGCCCTGAGTCTGACAAGATATTTCCCTAATGATGGAGCGGGTCGTATCGAAACTTGATTATGTCTGTAGAGAATCTCGTTACCCCTCTCGCCGACTTGGAAGCGATCCCCTATCTAGATGCCGACGGGATGCTCCCCCAACAATTTGCTGGCAAAATTGGTGTCTATGCCATCTTTGGGGAAGATCAAAGCCTCCAATATGTGGGGTACTCAAGAGATACCTTTCTCAGCCTCAAACAGCACTTAATTCGTCAACCTCGTTTATGCTATTGGCTGAAAGTCCAAACTATTGACCGTCCCAACCGTACCCTACTGGAAGAGATACGGAGTACCTGGATTCAAGGCAATGATGCGCCAGTCCCCGGTAACCACAGCGATCAGAGCAAGTGGGAACAGGCCATTGACGTCAAAGCCGCAATGACCGATGAAGAACAGGCCCAACATCAAGACCCCGCTTTAGACGAGCGCAGCCAGCTCAAAGTTCTTAAAAATGCGGCTCGCCGTCTAGAAGCTGAAATCATGGAGATCCTGAACCAGCGTGGCTTACAAGAGCCTCTGCGGTTTAACCCTAAGTTAAAAGAGACGGGTTTGTTAGATTTGAAATAACATCAGTTATCCCTCCCCCAGCATTCGCTCATCACAGTTCCAGAGCTTCTTTTTTTGCAGAGATATCGCCCCTAATCCAGAGAAGTCTCATGCCTGACGGAGAACAAATCAGTTTATTTGATTGGCAAGAAACCGAAACCGTGTCAGAAGCGGTGACCCACGAAGAGATCTCTGCGAGTCCACAGGTTCCTATCCCTAAAGGGTTTTACCAAAATCTACAAGAGTTAACGACTCATTGCCAACAATGTCAGCGATGTGATTTAGCCCCCAGTCGCACCCATGTGGTCGTCAGTCGGGGGAACCCGGAAGCCCCCATTCTGATCATTGGCGAAGGCCCTGGTCAACATGAAGATGAAACAGGGTTACCATTCGTGGGCCGAGCCGGACAGTTACTAGACAAAATCTTGGCCTCTGTCAAACTCGATTCCCAAAACGATGTTTATATTTGCAATATTGTTAAATGCCGTCCACCAGGCAATCGAGCCCCGACGTCAGACGAGTCAGCAGCTTGTAAGCCCTATCTGCTAGAACAGATCCGCCTTGTGAACCCCAAGATTATCCTACTGACAGGAGCAACAGCAGTACGGGGACTGACAGGAGATAAACGAGGCATTACCAAAATCCGTGGGCAATGGTTAGCATGGCAAAACTATCTGTGCATGCCCATCTTGCATCCTGCCTACCTCCTTAGAAATCCCTCTCCTGAGCCTGGCAAACCCAAGTGGTTAATGTGGCAAGATATTCAAGCCGTTCGGGCGAAACTAGATGAGCTGCTGCAGATACCTTAAACATTTGGGAACTTGAACCCAACAACATTTCGGCAACCGATGAATAATCGGACCAAAGCCTTGCCAGCTGCTCTAGCTCCCTTGACCAATAGCCATAAAGACTTGCTTCAGTTCATTCAAGGTAGAGAAAGCTGGATTGTCTTGCTGACCTTCTTGGCCTTTGAGGCTTTCGACAACGTCTTGAATCGGTTGTAATAAGCTCTCAGAGGTTTTGACCTTCCCCCACAACTCAGCCAAGACCGTTTTTTGGTTCTCTAGCTCTTGTTCTTGTTGTTTTAATGCATTGCGCTTATTATCTTGTTCTGCAGACGTCGCCTCTATCGTATTACGAGTGACTTGTAGAGAAGCCTCAAGGTCACCTAGTTCTTGGTTTAACTTTTCTAGGGCTTGCTGTTGCTTTTCTTGCTCAGCTTTGGCTAAGTCTACAAGCGGGGCCAAGTCTAACGTGGCGGATTGATGAAATTTATTCTGTTGCGATCGCTTCCGCTGATACAAAATATCTTGATGGAAATAAAGAATGGCTTCACGCTCTTGTAACGTTTTGCGCTGACCTTCTAACGTTTCATCCAGTAAACGAAAATGCTGACGCTCATCTTCCAATTCACCAGTCAAACTCAATTGATCATACTCGCTGGCATTTTGAATTTTTGCTTCCAACTCATCAATCGCGTCTTGTTGATATTTCAGTTCTTCCTCTTGATCATTAACAAAACTAGACAGTTTAACCAATTCTGTGTTGAGCTTCTCTACCGTAGCCTCCAGTTCCTCTAAAGGCATATCCCGAAGCTTGTGCACATCGGCTTGCTCACCAGCAGCACCCTGCATTTGAGTGAGAGTCTCATAGAGACTGCCTTGGGCTTGTAGCTGTTCGCTTAGCCAACTTTTCTGTTCTTCTTTCAAGGTGAATGACTGCTCTTGCACCTTAAGTTCTAGCTTGGTTTGTGCCAAAGAATCTTCGGTTTGTTGCCATTCCCGCCAAGCAGCTTGTAGCTCAGACTGTTGTTGATCCAGCGTTGCTTGTTGTTGTTGAGCGTGAGAGCGATCCTGGTCAAGATTGTGCCAAGCTTCCTGTATCTGAGGATGTTGATTGATACTCGCTAATGCATGATCCGGATTGGATGTCCCATTAGCTAGGGCTTGATCCAATTGATCCAACAATTGCTCTATCTGCCGAACTTGTTCATCAGACAGACCTGCCTGTGCGTCATTTTGAGCATTTTGCAAACGTCCCCAGCCTTCCTCTAACTGCTGGCGATCTAGCTCCATCTGCTCTTTTAACTGCAGGATCTGAGTACGCGTAGCTTCAAATTCTTGGCGTTGCTGCTCAATTTTTTGAGATTCAGCATCCCACTCCTGTATTTCCTCAGCTCGGGCTTCCATATCCACTTCACGCCGAGTGAGTTCTTGACTTTGGTAAATTAAAGATTGCTTCCACCCTTCAATCTCTTCTTCCTGGGTTTTAAATTTCTCACGCATGCGAGAGAAGCTTTTTAAGATACCCACTAGCTGCCTTGTTGCATCTTGAATACTTTTAAGCTGCTGATTGCCATCCATCTCAACCAAGACGAGGACACCTGCGTTATAGTCGTTCGCAGCATCAGCTTGGAGCATTTCTTCGCCAGAGATAGGGCTCCAGTTATGCTCAGATTGCTTTTGGGCTAAAAGCTTTAGCTCTGTTTTAGCACCCATAAAGCCAGTTTTCTTGTGCACTTCAGCGAGATACAGCACACTTATCACCCTCAATTTCTACTTGCATCTGAGCCTAGTCAATATCCAAAGTTCAGCTTTCTAAATTTAGCGATCGTATTGAACGTCATTCAACTCCTATTTAGTATAAAAGCTTAGCTTTTGAATCAATAGGATTTTTCAAGCAGTCAGCTGAACTTCTCCTCAAGATTAGCTAACTTCAAGATTTAAGCCAACACTCTCAGCCAAAGACATGCTCAACTATACAAGGGAACTCAGTTCTTCCCAAATCAATAGTTCCCAGAAGGGCAGCTCTTCTTTGCATGCACAGAGCAAGTCTTTTTACTCCTAAGGAATTGATCCTTTCCCTGGAACAAAACAATCCACAGATTGGCAAATTGTATGTTAGGGGAGGGTATCCTAAGTTCGCAGGGGAAATTACCCTCAATAACTTCGTTCTTGGCTGTTCTGTTTGAAGCTAGTCTACTCAGGTAAATGACTGATACTATTTGTCAAATTACTTCAGACCACTTTCACCTTTACCGTAGCAGCCAATACTTAAATGTGAGTAGCCCTAGCGAAGATGTCAGGTAGCAATAAATGCAAAAAGTTTTAGTAGTTGATGACAGTATTACACAGCGACAACTCATGAGCAATGCTCTCGAAGACATGGGACTCACGGTTTTGATCGCAACAGATGGAGTAGAAGCGCTTGAGCAAATCCAATCAACGCAACCTGATATTGTGGTCCTAGATATCGTCATGCCTCGAAAAAATGGGTATGAGGTTTGTCGCGAAATAAAGTCTAACCCAACAACTCAAAATGTACCAGTTGTAATTTGTTCCTCAAAAACAGAAGACTTTGATCGGTACTGGGGGATGAAACAAGGGGCAGATGCTTATCTGACCAAGCCGATACAACCAAGAGAATTACTAGTCATAGTTAGGCAATTACTAGAAGGTTAGGTCCTTATGGTCAGTCACCAAGATATTGTTGCAGATACAGATACTAATCAGCTTTCCAATCTCCAGGAATTACAAAATCCTGAAGGAGACTTATTCTTAAGATTCTTTATTGAGTCAGGCCAAGAATTTGCATTACCAGCTCAAGGTATTCGGGAAGTACTAGCATTAGCCCCCGATCAAATTACGCCGATTCCCAATGTATCCCCTGTGCTGATGGGTGTCTTAAATCTGAGAGGTCAGGTTGTTTGGGTCACAGATATTGGTCAGTTCCTAGGCCATCCTAAACCCTTGGATACAGATTGCCAGGAAATATCGATCATTGCGATCGAATCCCAAGAAATCACGGTGGGGCTGGCAGTTGACAAAGTGATGGATATGGATTGGCTTGATGCTGACAGGCTAAGTCCATCCCTCAGTGCACCAGACAATATGGCCCCTTTCTTGAAGGGAGAATGGGTACTCGGTGACTCCGAACAATATTTACGATTATTGGATCCAGAAGCAATTTTGAGATCAGCCCGGTGGGCGACTTAATTCCAAGAAGGGGGAAGGGTAATGACTAAACTTGGCAAGTCTAGAGGTTAACCTTCAAAATCATTCCTTAAGTTTTGTTCAATCTTAGTGGTTTAATTCATCTCAGATAGTTTTTTCAACATTCTCTATCACACCCCCCGAAGATTATTCGCTTCAGTTAGCATTTCGACTCATCCAGTGGCAGGAGCAGACAGATGTCATTAAGTACTCGATATACTCAGGACTATCAACAAGCAGTGAGTGACTATATGAAAGGTCACTACCAAGAAGCTGCCGAAACGACAGACCAGCTAGTAAAAGAGTATCCTGACGATCCAAATCTGCGATTACTCCGAGGACATATATATAGTTGTCTTCAAAAATACGAAATTGCTAACCAACAATATAAGTCTGTATTAGAGTTGACTCATGATCCGGAGTTGCTTGATTGTGCTCGCAACAGCTTGGCGGATTCAACTCGATACCTTGAATCGGGCTATGGCTATTCCGAGCCAATGCCCACTATCGATAACAACAGTGCTGCTTTGACCATGACGCATGGAAATGAGCCGCCATTGGGTGAAGCGGTAGTTGCCCAGCCCTCATCCTCACTGCAGACAACGTCTGATGGTGAGTCGTCAACTGCGGATGACAACCCATTTGCAGTCAATTCAAACCCCTTTGATGATTATGTGTCCGCTCCTCTGGTTGCTGGGAATACTAACAGACAGCCCTTGGTTTCGGATAGTTTTGCTGATGGAGAAGACGATACGTTACTTATGAACAAGAACCATTCAACATCCGATTCAGAAAGTTCCGATACTCGGCCGTCCGGTATTTTCAGCGATTCCGAAAGCGATGCTATTCAAAGTGAATTTACTGATATTAGTGGTGTCGACAATACCATACAGACCTCTGATGCTGATGCCTGGGATGAACCCTTTGATTTGGCAGGAGAGAATACAACCCAATCTGCTGACTTAGATTTCTCAGACTCCATCGATCAAACTGAATTTCCCATGTCTGGGATTGATTTATCTGAAGAACTATCCATGGACGGTTTAGAAGGGGATGCAGAAATAGATTCCTTTGATCCAGCAACCGAGTTCGATCTGGATCCAAGTTTGCTGAACTTGGCAGAAGATGAACAGGATTTGATTGGAGATACCGGATTAATCAATGTAGCAGAGAATGCACAGGCGCTAGCCATTGATGATCTCCCTCCTTCATCGGACTTGGCCGCGTCATCACAGTCAGGATTTTTAGGGGATTCTCAAGATGGCAGCGCTTTCTTCTCTGATGGCCAAGGGGCTGCCCTATCCAAAAAACCAGGGGGAATCTTAGCTCCTTTTACCAATGCCTCATTGCAGCAAAAGCAAATTATTATGTCGACCACTGCGGGAGTCGTTTCGGCGCTGGCAGTGGTCGGGGCTGGTCAACTAACCTCTCAATCTATGGCCACGACAGGAGCAGGTGCACTAGCAGCCGGTATGGCAGGTGGTGTGACGACCCTAGCCCTTGGACAAATTATGACTCGGCAAATCAAGTCTTCAACTAATGATTTGCAAACTCAATTGACTGCCGTAGCCCAAGGTGACTGGAGTGTTCGGGCTACTGAGTTTTCTAAAGATGAATTTGGGCAGTTAGCGACTAGCTTTAACCAAATGACTCGTTTTATTGAGTCAACAACAGCTGAAGTGCAGCGCAAAGCTGAAGAACAGGAAAAGGCTAAAGAAGACTTGCAGCGACAAGTGATTCGTCTACTGGATGATGTAGAAGGGGCCGCGCGGGGTGACCTGACAGTTCAAGCCGAAGTCACGGCTGATATTTTAGGCGCAGTTGCTGACTCTTTTAACCTCACCATTTATAACCTCCAAAAGATTGTTAAACAGGTTAAGGTAGCTGCCCAGGAAGTGAATAAAGGAGCAGCTGAAAACGAAGAATTTGCCCGGGGCTTATCTTCTGATGCGTTACGACAGGCCGAAGAGCTGGCCGTCTCACTTAATTCAGTGCAGATGATGACTTCGTCTATTCAACAGGTGGCAGAAAGTGCGCGTTCTGCAGACCAGGTGGCTCAAAAAGCAACTGAGGCTGCTCTAAAGGGTGGAGAATCTGTAGAAAGTACAGTAGCCGGTATTCTTCAAATTCGAGAAACAGTGGCTGAAAGTACCCGCAAAGTGAAGCGCCTTGCTGAATCTTCCCAAGAAATTTCCAAAATTGTCGGTTTAATTTCACAAATTGCGTCACGCACGAACCTACTGGCTCTGAACGCTAGTATTGAGGCAGCCCGGGCCGGTGAATCGGGGCGTGGTTTTGCGGTTGTTGCGGATGAAGTCCGTCAACTAGCCGATCGGGCGGCCAAGTCATCCAAAGAAATTGAGCAAATTGTTTTACAAATTCAAGGTGAAACAAGCTCTGTGATGATGGCCATGGAAGAAGGCACCCAACAAGTTATTGAAGGAACCCAGCGGGCTGAACAAGCCAAGCGTTCGTTGGATGACATTATTCAAGTCTCTTCCCAAATTAACCAGTTGGTGGGTTCGATTACCAAAGCGACTGCTGAGCAAACGGAAACATCACGCTATGTATCTCAAGTTATGCAGTCCGTTGAGTTAACCGCCCAAGAAACTTCTCAAGAAGCACAACGGGTGTCCGACTCCCTGCGAAATATGGTGAGTGTTGCCAGCGAACTTCAATCTTCTGTGGAGCGATTCAGAGTGGAAGGCACTGAATTCTAAAGCTTCATCGCCTTATTTCGACATCATCAATTTGACTTATCGTTTTACAGCATCCTAAGGGAGATGGTAATGCAGCCAGAACAACAGCGGATTATGGTCTACTTTATTGAGGAAGCTAAAGAGCACCTCAATACAATCGAGCATGGTTTGCTGAATTTGCAGACCGTTGTTGCCGATCCTGAATCGTTGAATGAAGTATTTCGTGCAGCTCATTCGGTAAAAGGAGGGGCGGCAATGCTGGGTATTCACAGCATGCAGCATATTTCTCACCGTTTGGAAGATTACTTCAAAGTGCTGAAAGAGCATGACCTTCCGGTCGATCAGAAGCTAGAGTCTTTATTGTTTAAAAGTTTTGATGCTCTCCATATTCTGACAGAAGAATTAGAGCAGTCTTTTGGGTTGTCGGATGAGTTGTCAGCCAAGACCCTGTCAGAGATCGACCCGGTTTTTGCTGAAATCGACAGCCATCTGACTGAGATAGCAGGTCCAGGCGTTGATATTAGCACCCTATTAAGTGATGCGCCTGCACCTAAACCACAAACAACAACAACCGAACCAGAGGTTTTGGATGCTCAATGTCTTGAAATTTTCCAAACAGACATTCTGCAATATTTACGAGAGATTCTGGGATTATTCAAACAACCTGATACACCAGAAAATCGCCAAACATTAGCTAAAATCTGTCAAGATCTGGGTCAAGTCGGACAGGAATTTAAGCTAAAAGGCTGGTCTGAACTGTTGGAAGTGGCAGGTGTTGTTGTTACTCACCCAAGTAACTCCTTTGCGACCCCAGGGTAAGCGCAAGAAAATTATGTCTCTGAAAGGCTAGACTGTAAAGGAATAGAAGCGCCTAGAACTTTGAGCATATACGCTTCATCCATGCTCGCCCGTTTAGTTTTTGACGGGTACTTTCTTAAAGGACGTTTCTTGATTCAGGAGGTTGATGCTCCAGCGCTTCAGGATGGCCATGTTTTCCGGCGCATGTCCTGTGCGGATACGGCTGGCATCTTCGCCAAAGGTCACATCTAAGACCCAGTGGAGTTGGTTCTCAATCGACCAATGCTGGCGGATGGCTTTGCCCAACTGCTGAGCAATGGGCGGTAGAGAACTGATGTAAACATCACCTCATAGGTGGTTTGTTCCACAAGTGGCGGGTCCGAGCGACCTTGACGATGCTTTGCAAGCCCTTCCACTGCGCCTGCTTGTACAGAGGACCCATTTGTTGAAGGGACACCGCCCAAACTTGTCGTTTCTCGCGACGATGGTGTCCGGCTTCCACCCGCACATCATAGCTGTACTCAATGCCCTTAAACTCATTCGCTTCCGCCGTTTCAAACCATTGCTCAACCTGCTCAAACAGCGTGGGATGATTCTCTTTGAGGGCCAGTACATAGTCTGCGCCTTTGGCCTGAATGCGACAGGCAATCTCGTGCTGAGTCCCCATCGCATCAATGGTGATAATGCACCCGGCAATGTCTAACAGCTCTAAGAGGGCTGGGATCGCCGTAATTTCATTGCTCTTGTCCTCGACTTTGACTTGTCCCAGAAATAACCGATATTCACTGGCCCAAGCACTGACCAGATGCAAGGCGGATTGGTCTTGATTGCGGTCATAGGAGCCCCTGAGTTGTTTGCCATCAATCGGGATCACTTGAGCACCGAGGGTCGTCACGACCTGATCCAACCAGTGATTGAAACTCTGCTCAAAGGCGGTGGGGCAAATACGCTCAAACACCCGTCGATAGGTGTCTGCTGTCGGTATTCCGGACGGTAGGCTCAGAAACTCGACAACCAATCCTGATGGCTCAGACCATAGGTTTCAATATCTTCCCACCCCTGTGCGCCACCTAAACTTGCCAATAGTCCAATCACGACGATGCTGACAAACGGATGCTGGACACCTTGGCCTCCCCGTGGATCAGTCAACTCCTCAAAACACTCGGTCAGTTGTTGATAAGCCTGATCGCAATCCGTGGTTGGCAGTAGTGACGAGGATGAGTCAGTGGAAGCTGGTGAGGAAGGAGGCTTGCTGAATCCTGTAGCCATGGGGAAACCCTTTTAACAGAATGGAGTTCCATAGCATATTACAGCTTTATTTTTCTTGCGCTGCCCCTGTTTGCGACCCTTGCAGGGGTTATCGTTCCTAATATTAAGGAAGCTAGAGATTTAGTTTTAGCCCAACGTGCAGCCGATGTAAAGCCGATGCCTGCACTGCTAGATTTGATGCCTGCACTGGATTTCGGTGATTTGGGAATTACGGATTCAGCCGAGACTGAAACGGACAATTGGTTAGATATATTTGCAGATGACGACACGAGTGCTTCAACAGAGGCAGACAAGGAAGGTTCTTTTCTCGATGACTTGTTCAATGAACCGGCATTAAACTTCGAGACATCCACTAATGCTGAAGTTTCTGAGCCTGTTACTGCTGCAGACACTAATTTCGCCAACTTAGACACCTTGTTGGCTGAAGCACCAACAAAGGAAGCCACTACCCCTACAGTGGCCCAATCCAATGATGACTTTGACGATCTTGAAAAACTCCTAGAAGAGCCAAGTCGTCCCGCTAAGGTCAAGCCACAGGCTAAAGCGCCACAGAAACGCACGGGTACTAAACCCGTGCGACGGGGGAGTGCGATTGCACAAACCATGAAAGTTCCTGTGAAGCAATTGGATAATCTAGGAAACTTAATTGGGGAGTTGGTGGTTAGCCGTAACTCCCTAGAAGATAGCCAAAATCGTTTACGGCAGTTTTTGGATAATTTATTGTTGCAAGTTCAGCAATTAAATGATCTGGGACGCAATATGGAAGATCTGTATGAGCGTTCGTTGTTGGAAAATTCATTGTTGAGTAGTCGCCAACAGCAGGCCGTTGCTAGTGGAAACGGTGGAAATGGAAATTCTGGCCACTCTACAGGCCAGCAATTTGATGCCCTAGAGATGGATAGTTTTACGGGGTTTCACACCTTATCCCAAGAGATGATTGAACGCATTGTTCGGGTGCGTGAAGCAGCCTCGGATATTGAGTTTATTGTTGGGGGCACCGAGCAAGTTACGCGGATGTTCCGCCAAATTACGACTCAGGTGCAGGAAGGCCTGACCCAGTCACGGATGGTGCCTTTTGCTCAAGTAGCA
This sequence comes from Acaryochloris sp. CCMEE 5410, assembly GCF_000238775.2. Taxonomy (NCBI): domain Bacteria; kingdom Bacillati; phylum Cyanobacteriota; class Cyanophyceae; order Acaryochloridales; family Acaryochloridaceae; genus Acaryochloris; species Acaryochloris sp. CCMEE 5410. Next base: position 2,388,875 of record NZ_AFEJ02000001.1, read on the forward strand.
GAACGACTCCCTAGAGCAGTTCGGGATATTTCCATGAAGTGTGGTAAAAAAGCCAGACTCGAACTGGAAGGTCGTGACACGCTTATTGATAAAAGTATTCTGGAGCGATTATATGATCCGCTAACACACCTAGTCAACAATGCCCTATTCCACGGCATTGAAGCACCGGATGTTCGCCAATCTCTAGGTAAAGCTGAAGAAGGAGTCATCAAACTCCGGGCATTTTATCAGGGGAACCAAGCCGTTATCTCGATCATGGATGATGGTGCTGGCATTGATGTTGAGCGGGTGAAAGCAAAGGCTGTTCAGAAGAACTTACTGACTCAAGATGAGGCTGACAACCTATCTCGCCAAGAAGCCTACGCCCTACTGTTTAAATCGGGATTCTCTACCCAGGATCAAGCCAATGATTTGGCGGGTCGTGGAGTGGGCATGGATGTGGTGCGCAATAGTATCCATGAAATTCGAGGGGTGATTAATACGGATTCAGGGATTGGTAAGGGAACGACATTTACGATTCGACTCCCGCTGACTCTGAGTATCACGAAGGCCCTATGTTGTATCGATAATTCCACACAAATGGCATTCCCAATTGATGGGGTGCAAGATGTGATTGATATTCCGAAGGAACAGTTGCAACAAGATGCGGATGGGCAAGTCCTAGTAACCTGGCAAGATAAGCAGTTGCCTTGTAAACCTTTAGGAGAATTGCTGGCCTATAGTCGTCGGTTTAAGCGTAGTTCATCCTATAACGCTAGTAATACAAAGGATGATGGTATGGCATCGGTGGTCATTCTGCGAAGTGCAGATGATCTAGTTGCCATTGAAGTGGAACAGGTTTTGGCCGAGCAGGAAATAGTCATTAAACAATTAGCAGGACCGGTTCCTAAACCCATGGGTATTGCTGGCGTCACAGTGCTGGGTGATGGTGGCATTATGGCCATTGCTGATGTGATGGAACTGGTAGATCTCTGTTTGGATCGCCTAGAGGTGAACAGTAATCTCTGGAAGAGCATTCTGGAAAACACAGAGGTGGAAGAAGATACCGATCCAATGGTGCTCATTGTGGATGATTCGATCACGGTACGAGAACTGCTGTCCATGACCTTCAATAAGGTAGGCTATCGAGTGGAACAAGCTCGTGATGGCCAGGAAGCCTGGGAGAAACTGAGATCTGGATTACCCTGTGATTTAGTCTTCTGTGATGTGGAAATGCCTCGAATGGACGGATTAGAGTTACTATCTCGTCTACAGCAAGATGATGATCTGCAGGACTTACCCGTAGCGATGCTGACATCGAGAGGGGCGGCTCGCCATAAACAAATGGCGACAGAGCTAGGGGCAAAAGGATATTTCACCAAGCCCTATTTGGAAGAAGTCTTGCTTGAAGCTGCTCAACGCATGTTGAATGGGGAAGTCTTAGTCAAATAAGGCGGTTCCTGGCGGGGTAAAAGACTATGCTTAAGCTCAGGGAGTTATTCCTAATGTTGGTCTTAGCGAGTGAGCGGGCATGCCCATTTCAGTACCTGAATTTCAGCAGTTATTCCCGTACCAGCTTGATGAGTTTCAGCAACAAGCCGTCAATGCTTTAGATGCCAATCAATCGGTAGTTGTATCAGCACCAACTGGTTCAGGCAAAACTATGGTGGGTGAATATGCCATCTATCGAGCCTTACAGCAGGGGCAGCGCGTTTTTTATACCACCCCCCTGAAAGCACTCTCAAACCAAAAGCTAAGAGATTTTCAGCACATGTTTGGGGACCAGTCGGTGGGGCTCTTGACAGGGGATCTTTCGGTGAATCGAGCAGCTCCCATTTTGGTGATGACAACGGAAATCTTCCGCAATATCCTCTATGGCACGTTGACGGATGTGGTGAATACCTCTTTAGAGGGGGTGACATCGGTCATTTTAGATGAATGTCACTATATGAATGATCGTCAGCGAGGGACGGTGTGGGAAGAATCTATTATTTATTGCCCTGCTGAAATCCAACTCATCGCCCTATCGGCAACGGTTGCGAATGCGCAACAACTCGTGGATTGGATGAGCTGGGTACATGGTCCCACTCAACTGATTGAATCTGATTGGCGTCCGGTCCCTTTGGCCTTTTTCTTCGCAAATGCGAAGGGACTATTCCCACTTTTGAATCAAAAGCACACAGCTCTCAACCCCAGATTAAAAGCCCAGGCGAAAAAACATCATGGTCATCGGCATCAGCGTCGTGCCGATAGTCCAGATGTGATTGCAGTGTTGCAGCACTTGCGAGAGCGGGAGATGCTGCCGGCCATTTATTTTATTTTTAGTCGCAAGGGTTGCGATCGCACCGTCGAATCCACCGCCCACCTCAATCTTCTAACCCCTGCGGAATCCGCACAAATGCAGATACAGATTGAGACGTTTCGACAGCAGCATCCCGATGTGGGACAGCCCCAGCAGTTTGCTGCGATCGCCCATGGCATCGCGGCTCATCATGCGGGCTTGCTTCCCCAGTGGAAAACTTGGGTGGAGGAACTCTTTCAGGCGGGATTAATCAAAGTCGTATTTGCAACAGAAACCCTGGCGGCAGGGATCAATATGCCTGCTCGCACCACCGTAATCGCCAGTTTATCCAAGCGCACAGATTTAGGCCATCGGTTACTCACTGCCTCTGAAGTCCTGCAAATGGCCGGTCGAGCAGGACGACGAGGCATGGATACTCAAGGCTATGTGATTACGGTACAGACGCCGTTTGAGGGAGCCAAAGAAGCAGCCTACCTGGCGACAATAGGGCCAGATCCATTGGTCAGCCAGTTCACACCCAGCTACGGCATGGTGCTGAACCTGCTGCAAACCCGAACCCTAGATGAGTCGAAAAGATTAATCGATCAAAGCTTCGGTCAATATATTGCCAGCGTACAACTGTCACCTCAGAAACAAGCGATCGCAGATCTGCAGCAAGAGTTGACCCTATTGCGGCAAAAACTCGGCACCATCAACGAAGGTGCTTTAAAAAGCTACCAAAAATTACAGCAGCGCCTTAAAGAGGAACGTCGTTTGCTCAAGATTTTGGATCAGCAAGCCCAAGAAACGCTGGCTAGCGAACTCGCCTTACTACTTGACCATATTGAATCAGGGGCAATATTGAGCTTCACTCCGCCTAAATCGAAAATGCCGGTTTCTGGTGTTTTTGTTGCCAACATCCCCAGTCCTGGCCATTTTCCTTATCTGGTATGCCTGAGTCAAAATAACCACTGGTTCATTATTTCTCGGGGGGATGTGATGCATTTGGACGGGCAGTTAGATCGCCTCGCGCAAGCCCCACAACTCACCGTCCCGCCATCCTTAACCAAAAAAGGGCAATCTCAACAAGGCGATGCCACTAGCCTTCAGGTTGCGCAACAGATTCCAGACAGCACTTGGCAGCCCGCGCCAGAAGTAACCCACCAACAGCAGCGGTTACAAGCGGTAGAGTCTCAAATGCAGCAGCATCCTGCCCATGCTTCTCGTCAGGATCACAGTAAGTTTGCCAGGTGGCAGCGGCGGGTAACAACCCTAGAAAGACAGCTTCACGATCGAGAAACGAAATTTAATCGCCAATTTCAACATCAGTGGCAAGCTTTTATGGCATTGGTAGAGATCCTCCAGAAATTTCGTGGGCTAGAGGATTTGAGGCCCACAGAACTAGGTCAAATCACCGCAGCCTTCAGAGGAGAAAACGAACTCTGGTTGGGACTAGCATGCCAGTCGCAAGCGCTTAATGCCCTCGATCCTCATATTCTCGCTGCGGTTTGTGCTGCCTTGGTCGTGGACAATACCCGTCCTGATGTATGGCTCAAGTTTCGTCCTAGCGCGGCCGTTCAACAAGCAGTCAAACCCTTACGCCCTATACGACGTCAACTGATTCAAACTCAACACCGTTATGACGCTCCTTTTCCCGTTTGTTTAGATACTGAATTAGTTGGTTTAGTCGAGCAATGGGCCTTGGGCATCAGTTGGAACGATCTCTGCGATGCTACTAGCCTAGATGCAGGCGATTTAGTTCGTATTTTGCGGCGCACGGTAGACTTACTGTCGCAAATTCCCTACGTCCCCTATCTATCTGAAGAGCTAAAGAAAAATGCCAGACGCGCAGAGCAGCTCATGAATCGCTTTCCCATTAGCGACACAAGCTTACTGCCTGAGGCAGCTGTTGAAGCAGTCATATCTGAGGACTTTTTACCAGAAGAAGCAGTGACTGAACCGAGTGAATCTTCCTCTTAAGTGACAGAAGCTTGGTTTTCCTCATTCGTGGCTTCAGCATTCTCTGCCTCTGCCGTGTGAGGCAGCTCTAGGCAATATCCCGCCCCATAGACCGTTTTGATGTACTGAGGATGGCGGGGATCAGGCTCTAGTTTGGTGCGCAAATGACGAACATGAACCCGAATGGTTTCAATGTCATCATTTGGATCATAACCCCAAACTTCCTGGAGAATCTCACTGGGCGAGACGGTTTGGCCATGACGTTGAAGTAGGCAGTGCAGCAGCTCAAACTCCAAACGAGTCAGCTTAATCACTTTATCGACCCATAGCACTTCAAACCGCTCAGGCACCAGAGTCAAGGGTCCATAGCTGAGGATTTCACTATGGCGGGCCGCTTGCGGGATGCGATCCGTTCGTCGCAGCAGGGCACGAACTCGGGCCAGCATCTCTTCTAGTTCAAAGGGCTTGGTGAGATAGTCATCAGCCCCAGCATTAAATCCTTCGACCTTATCTTGGGTCTGACTGAGAGCCGTAAGCATCAGAATGGGGATATCGGCAGTCCGCTGGTCACGCCGTAACCGCTGACAAATGGTAAAACCATCCACTTTGGGGAGCATCAGGTCTAAGATAATCAGATCTGGCAGTAGCTGGACAGCCAACGCTTGCCCTTTAATCCCGTCAGTTGCTTGGGCTACATCGTAGCCTGCCATTTCCAGGTTGATCGCAACCAATTCTGCGATCGCAGGATCATCATCAATAACAAGTATCCGGGTTTTCATGCAAACTGCTCAGTATGGACAATATTAAAGAGGTGCAAGCGCATCGGTTAACAATGATTGAGTCAGAAGGTTTTCTTCAGCATTAAAACAGGCTTGTAAAGATTATAAACAAGGATAATTTCATCTTTCCCACCCACTTGTCTAAACTTAAAGCCCATTCTAAAGAGAAGTTAGAGCTTCTTGAATCCACCTCAGCATAATCAAAAATTGAAGAAATTGTAAATTTTTTCGTGAAATGATCTTAATTTTATACTTTATCAAGGATTTTTAAATTTCATTTGCATGATAGAAAATGACCTCCAATAATGCAACCTAAATCTTTACACGATTAGGCGAGAACTGGTCCCGTCACCTCAAAACTTGGGTTGCTGCCCACTATATAAATCGGAATCTCCATTACCTTGCAAGTATTGGAAGAAGGAACATAGCCAAAATCTCTTACAAGCTTTTAGGACCACTAGAAAGCAGATCTCTAACTCATGACCTATCTTCAGTGTAGAGAATTCAGATGAATTCCTGTGGATGCCCAAAAGAGAGAGACCGTTTAGGATCCTTGTTATCCACATTTCAAAGGGACAATCCAGATCTCAGAAGCAAACGATGAGGCCACTCAATGGCGGTTTTATCTCGTTGTCGAGGATGAGGTCCTAAACTAGTCCTTCAAGACTATGGAAACTGGCTTCTATCTTGACCTTGGTCAATATGAAAGCTTTAGCTCTAAGTATCCAAGTCATACAAAATTCATTGAACACAGCGTCCACCTACGCAGAGGGACTAGCTACTCTACCATCTTTTATTATCCTTGAATGGCTAAAGTACTGGGTGATCGTTGACCTTTAGTCTACTTATCAAGATCATGAAGCAAATAGGCAAGGTCGCGGTTAGTATTCCCCTTGAGTCGCGGTGAGAGAACGTGTAACGTAACATCAATATACAGCCTGAAGCTGAGTATGAAGTCACACCATATTCTCACTGAGATTCACCTTTATCATCCGCCTCAGTCCTTGGGCCATCTCTATTTAGCAGATAGTCCCCAACCTGGCGCGCAATTAGAAGTGGCGGGCCAGCAGTATACAGTCTTAGAACGGCGACATCGCTATCAACTTCAAGCGAATCATTATCAACTCCACCATATTGCTTTGTATGTGCAGCCCGCTCTTAGCGCTATCAATACAATGGGTAGCATTGGCAATGAGAATTGCGAGTACAATGCACATTCAGCTTTATTGCGATGTGCGATTAACCCGGATGGGCCTTGCCAAGATTGCGTCTTTTTTCTTCCCAAGACGAACCTATCGCCATTCTGAATCTGAAACCCTACAAATTGCCTAAACCTAATCAAACAGAGGAGTATTGTTGATGTCACCTTGGCCAGCGTTAGTCAGCTTGCTTGCGTTATTACTATATTTTGTGGTCACCATTAATGTGGGGCGTGCCCGAGCAAAATATGGCATTCCAGCCCCTCAAATGTCTGGCAATCCTGATTTTGAGCGGGTGTTACGAGTCCAGCAAAATATGCTGGAGCAGCTAATTTTTTTCTTGCCGGCTCTATGGATCTTTTGTTTGTATCTCAACCCGCTATGGGGATCGGGATTAGGCATACTCTGGGTGGTTGGACGTGCTCTTTATGCTTGGGGATATTATCAGGCCGCCGAGAAACGAGGGCCAGGCTTTGCTCTTGCATCTTTAAGCAGTTTAGTGCTGGTCCTAGCAGGGCTGGTCGGTGTTGTCTTAGCCTTGATACCTGCCTAGAAATGCTCTCTTTATCTCGCAGTAACCCATTGGCTTAAGGGGTGGCAAAACTGCTCTAGGTCTAGGGCATGAATGCGTTGATCCTGCTGGGCACGTTTGCGATCGCGCGCCGTATTGTATCCCCATGTCCCTAGAAACAAGCCAATCTCTGCCAAATCAGGTTGTTCTTTCACCTCCTCTAGGGCAGCGATCCGATCTTCCACAAACCAGATGGGTCCCGCCACTTCTGGGATCAGCAATCTTAAGGTCTCGTACTTGGGGCGACGGCAGTCTTTGCCATAGATGCGATCACGAGACACCTTCACACCCGCATCTTGAAGCAAGGTATAAATAAATCGACTTTCTTTGGTACTGATAATAATGACTTCAATGTCTTGACTGAGGGTCTGGAGGACAGAAACCACCCCAGGATAAAACTCATGTAAGGCCAACCAGTTCTCTAGATCTGAAGCAATCCAGTGATCACGCACCCCATCGACCTGTTGGACCAAGCTTTTTCGATCCAGATCTTCATCGGCAACGATGCGATCACGAATTGAGTACCAGTCTGCTAACACCTGTGCTTCAGAAAACCCTTTCAAAATGGCGCGCAGTAGGACAGGCATTTCCCAACCTGTCTCAATCACAGGGCGCAGGTGATAGAAATGTTCTGCTAACTCTGAAGCAGGCTCTGACGTTGAAGTCGGCCAAATTCTGCTATAAGCTCGCCAAGTGGTGAGGAAATATTCTCGCAAACCATTGCAAAGAATACCATCAAAATCAAGGGCTAAAGTCTGGGGTAAGGATAAGCTCATGGCTTTAGAGTGATCATGCCGTCAGCATTCCCCAGGCAAAGTACTCACTTTTGCCTCAACTGCTAGCGTTTTCAAACAAACTGGGGCGGAAGGATTCGAACCTCCGAATGCCTGGACCAAAACCAGGTGCCTTACCACTTGGCGACGCCCCAATGCGACAGTAATTTTTTCAGGCTCGAATATCTTAGCAGTTTGCTTCCCCAAACTGTCAACCTTTATCTCCGACTTTCCTAAAAAAATAACGGTGCATCGATTGCCCTTGCTAGTATGACCATAGATAAAGCCTAATCAAACAATGACAGCGAATGTTCTAGCCGCCAAAACCCGAGTATTCGATCAGTGGGCTCCCAATTACGACTGGTTGTTCACTACGGTGTTTTATCAAGCCGTTCACCAACGTCTGTTGAGCTATGTCAATTTGCCTCAGGATTCACCCGCTGCTGTCCTAGATATCGGTTGTGGTACAGGTAAGCTCCTCAACCGCTTAGCTTCTCAATTCCCTCAATTACAGGGAACAGGACTGGATCTATCCCCAGAAATGCTACGGCAGGCTCGCCAACGGAACAGGCACCGCCCTCGCTTAATTTTTGTGCAAGGGGCTAGTGAAGCCATGCCTTTTGCAGATAATCAATTCCGGGCTGCTTTTAGTACCATCAGCTTCTTACATTATCCGGATCCACAACAGGTATTCTTAGAAATTGGACGTGTCCTCAAACCCGGTGGTCAGTTTCATTTAGTCGATTACACAACCTTCTTAGAATTAGGCACTCAGCACAATATTGCGGGTTTGGGCGGTCCGATGTATTTTTATAGTCCGCAGCAGCGCAAGACACTAGCAGCAAATGCTGGCCTGATCTGTAATGCTCATCATTCGTTGTTAGGGCCTGTATTACTCTCTATATTTCAAAAACCAAATCTGTCTAATTAAATCCATGCAAGCCATTCAATTTCTGCATCAATAAGTCGTTTTCATATCATGATGTGAAAACGACTCACTTTGGGGTGGAGACACACGTGAATATCAGTTGCAATGAGCAAAGGAGTTCCTGCTTTTTCTTGAGAGAGATCTGAATTGCTGCCCTTGTCAGAACAATAGGATTACTTTGGCATTCAGAACCCAACGGGCTAATGGGAATGGATGCAGCAAGCCTTAATGAAGCCGATGACCGCAATTGGCACAGAATTGATCGGTAGCAGCTACAGCCATCCCACATTGACTACAAAAATTAGTCTGTGATGCCTGAGTCACTGTCGTCGTTGTTCCCATACTGAGATGCATATTTCCCATATGCATCTGCATAGGTTGCATACCCATCACCATATTCCCCATGGTCAAGGGCTGTAAGGGCGGCATAGAGGGCATAGAAGGCGTGGGAGTTTGCACAATTTGTTGAAGCGGTACACTTTCGAGGGTATGCCGAGGAGGCATCGCTTCAATGGGGCGAATCTGATGATTTTGCACTAAGAGAACATAGGTCTCTTGAGCGGTCTCGATTCGGATAATATATCCTTGCAGACTCCGAAATAGCTCTGGAGAGGTGGTCCAATGTCCCGTTGAGAAGCTGTGACTCGTTTGTTGCTGCTGGCCAAGTGAGGCTGCAACAGCAGTAATGATTGTTTGGCTATCTTGATTCTCGAGATAAATGGTGGAGCCTACACCAAGTTCACCGACATATGCCATACCCCATGGCTCCTTTATTTTGGATCGCAATTTTTACTGGTGTCATCTCCATTGTGAAGGGATTCACCCTATCTCGTGATCCTTCTATGGGGTTCTTAACACAAGTCAAAATTGTGAGAACACAATTCTTGAGTGTTCAACACTCTTAGATCAACATTCACAGCCTCTACAGCAAGAGAAATCTGACCGAACGGCAAGGAATAACCCATGGCATAATGGGTCGGCAACGAGGTAACGGTGGTTATGGTCAAACGCTCGACAACAGAGGATGTGCAAGATACATCCGCACCCATCAGCAATGGAGAATTTACCTTACAAGTCCCTGATCCAGACGATGAAGATATCTCTGAATTTGATTTTCAGCAGCAGGTTGGGGCAGCCTGGGAGGTTTGTGATCGGTTTGACTTACAGACTGATATTTGGCGAGGTCGAATTTTGCGAGCAATTCGCGATCGCGAAAAAAATACGGGCGAAGGTCGAGGTGGTGGCTTTCTCAACTGGTTACAAAACAACGAAATTAGCAAGAGTCAAGCCTATAGCTGGATAGAATTGGCCAATAGTGCTGATACCCTCTTAGATGCCGGACATTTAGAGCCTGACTCCATCAATAACTTTAGTAAGCGAGCCTTCATTAAAACAGCCCAGTCTGCTCCCGAGATCCAAGAATTAGTGAGTGAAACAGCCCGCCAAGGGGAGCGAATCACCACTCGAGAAGTTCAACAGCTCTCGGATGAGTGGACAACTATGACATCAGATTTGGTTCCAGCTGAAATTAAAACCAAGGCGGCCAACCAAACTATTCCCATTCGCCATGTAGCGCCACTCGTTAAGGAACTGGAAAAATTACCAGAAGCCCACCAGAATACTATTCAATCTGAGCTTGCCGCTAGCCCCGATCTAGATACCCTCAAACAAGCCACAGCCGAAGCCAAACAACTCGCCAAATATTTAGAGGCGTTTGGCAATGTTCAAGCCCTCACCGAACAATCCATTGATCTAGAATCCAGTCTAGAGGAAGCACTCCGGCTAGGCTGTCTCAATATCACCGCAGACTTAGTCAACCAGGCCTCCCAACTAGAGCATATGGTGGCTAAACTCTATACCACCTGGCGCCGACTGCGCCGACTAACGGACAAACTGCATAATGCATCTGGCGCCAGTACCCCCCATTTACAATCGCTATTACAAGCACTAGAGCGTCTCTATAGCGATGTTTTAGAGGTAGAACTAAGTGCATCTGGCTCTAACCCTTCTGAGACAATTAGTATCCAGGTCCTATCCGAATCCCATGGCTCTGGCTCAGATTAAACGGTCTAGGAAACTCAGAAAACTCCGAATTTCTCGCTTAGATCGCTTTATTCTGCGAGCATTTTGGATGCCCTGGGTCTTTGCCTTTGGTGCCTTTACAACCATTAGCTTTAGTATTGGTGCTCTGTTTGATACCCTACGGCGTTTAACAGAAGGGACCTTATCCAGTGCTGATGCATTACAAGTTTTGGTGTTACAGCTCCCTCGCTTTATGGTACTCGCCCTACCCATGTCGATGCTCCTAGCCCCTTTACTCACCTACAGCCAATTAGCCCGAAAGAACGAGTTCATAGCTCTTAAAGCTTGTGGGACAAGCGTTTACCGTGTCGTCCGACCCGCCCTTTGTTTTAGCTTGATTGTCGCTGTTTCCACCCTCACACTTAACGAGTGGATCGTTCCTCCAGCAACGGCAGCAGTCAATCGGCTGCAAGCGCAGCACACTGTGAGTCAGATTGCAGCGATTCCTCGCCAAAATATTGTGCATCAAACCTACCACCATCAGCGACTCACTCAACTGTTCCATGCCCGCGCTTTTGATGGTGAAGCACTTCATCAATTGACGATTTTGCAGTTTCAAAATCGTCACCTACATC